>NTJZ01000001.1 GCA_002457215.1 OM182 bacterium MED-G28
AGTTTGAAAATGATGAAAATGTTCAGGAATTGTTGCGTCATTTTTCAGCGAAGTTAGCAAAAGAAAGTATTTCTCCTATAAAAGAGTAAAGAGATGACAGATTTAAATGAGTTAATGAAGCAGGCCAAAAAAATACAGGAACAATTTCAAAAAGCACAGGAAGATCTCGCTAATATCGTAATCAAAGGTGAGGCTGGAGCTGGTTTGATTACAGTCGATATGAATGGTCGTCATGATGTGGTGAAAGTAAACCTGAGCGACTCATTGATGTCTGAAGAAAAAGAAGTGATTGAAGACTTATTGGCTGCGGCGGTAAATGATGCTGTTCGTAAGCTTGAAGATAAAAATAAAGAAGCAATGGGCGGTATGACAGGGAATCTGAAAATGCCAGAAGGCTTCAAATTTCCATTTTGATTATTATGAAGTCTAGCCCATTAATAGATCAGTTAATTGAGGCGTTTCGCTGCCTTCCTGGTGTAGGGCCAAAATCTGCTCAGCGAATGACTTTGTATTTGTTAGAGCGAAATCGCAGCGGCGGTGTAAAGCTAGGCCAGTCACTTGCAGCAGCATTAGATTCGGTTGGAAACTGCCAAAAATGCCGTACCTTGACCGAAGAAAACATTTGTCGAATCTGCGCTAGTCATTCACGAAATAGAAAGATTTGCTGCGTAGTCGAGTCGCCTGCTGATATATTTGCTATCGAACAATCTGGCACTTTTAGGGGGCTTTATTTTGTTTTAATGGGCCACCTTTCTCCGATCGATGGGATTGGTCCTGAACAACTCGGAATAAGTCAGCTCTTAGACAAAATCGAAATTGAAAAATTCGATGAAGTTATCATAGCATGCAACCCTACGGTGGAAGGGGATGCAACAGCCTATTATATCGCCGAGCAATTAAAGCCTTTCGATGTGACAGTGTCTAGGATAGCCCATGGGGTACCCGTTGGTGGTGAATTAGAATTTGTTGATGGTGGCACCTTGAGTCATGCCTTTACTGGAAGAAAAGTTATGAAAAGTAATTAGGTTATGAGGGCTGCCAATGATTTCCCTATACACTTAATTGAAAGCCAAACTGAATTTGATTTGCTTTGTAAAAGCTGGGCTGAACTTAATACCATTTCATTCGATACTGAATTTGTAAGAACCAATACCTTTTACCCTAAGCTTGGTTTATTGCAGCTAGCAGATGCCACTGCTTGTTATTTAGTTGACCCTCTATGTGTTTCTGACTGGAGTGGATTTTGTGCTTTGCTAAACATGGCTGAGCTTCAGTTTGCTATCCATTCGAGTAGCGAAGATTTAAATTTACTGCATACCTCTATTCAATGCACCCCATCTAATCTTTTTGATTCTCAGTTAGCTGCAGCATTTAATGGTTTAGGTTTTTCCATAAGCTATCAGGGCCTAGTTAAGTTGCTTTTGAATAGTGAGATCGCGAAAGACGAAACTCGTTCGGACTGGAGAAAAAGACCACTAAGCAATGCGCAATTGGTTTATGCCGCGAATGATGTATGTTACCTATCGATTCTTCAAGATAAATTGCTTGAGCAATTGGAAGCTAAGAATAGAACCGCGTGGTTTGAAGAAGAGTGCAAACTTCAATCTAAATTGGTTTTTGAGCTTGAAAATCAGATAAATTGGAAAAATGCTTATGCCGGTATCAGCAATGCTTGGAAATTAAACAATCAGGATTTGGCAAAGTTACGAGGTCTTTGTCTTTGGCGAGAAGAAAAAGCAAGGTGTTTAAATAAGCCTCGTAATTGGATAGCGAAAGACAGTGACCTTTTAAACCTGTCTCTTGAAGGCTCAGTAAAGAATTTCAAGTCTATTGCCTTCAGTGATAGAAGGTTTTACTCTCGTTACGGTAATGAAATTATCGAGATAATAGATTCTTTGGTTGGAGATGTTTCAGAAGTAGATCGTTCAATACTTAATTTTCCACTTAGTCCTTTGTTACGGAAGAAATTAAAATCATGTCAGAAAGTGGTTGCTGAAATTGCGGAAAGATTAACGATCGCACCAGAATTGCTTGCTCGTAAGCGTCAGTTGCAAAACTTAGTACGAAATTATCAAAATACAGGAGAGTTGCTCTGGGAAGACGACCTTTCAGGTTGGCGAAGAGAGATTCTCGAGGAAGAAATCAGTCCGCTATTTTCTCGGTAGAATAAATTGTGACTAAAGATAAACCATTAAGACTGAAATTTTGGGAATTGCCCCTAGAAGAACTGTCTAAGAAAGAATGGGAAATGCTTTGTGATGGCTGCGGCCGCTGTTGTCTTAAGAAGGTTCAAGATAAAGAAACTTCAGAGGTGCACTGGACGAGAGTAGCCTGTCGATATCTAAGTAAAACGGATTGCCGTTGCACAAGTTATGATCAAAGAACTACCTTGGTCCCTGCTTGTTTAAACGTAAAGGAAATGTATCGTCAAAACTCAAACTGGATGCCAAATACTTGTGCTTACCGGCTAAGGGCTGAAAATAAACCTTTATTCAAATGGCACCCACTGTTGGCAGGTTCATCTAATAGTATTGAAACTGCAGGAATTTCGGTAAAACAGAAAATACTGTCTGAAGAATACGTGCATCCAGATGGGTATGAAGAGCATATTATCACTTGGGTGGAATCTTAAATTATGGTCGCCGAGGCTAACTATTGGATAATTTGGTTGATTTACCTTGCGGCGGGCGGAGTATTTTTTTCTTTGTTTTGGTTCTTAACCGCATTCAAGTCTGCAGTGTGGTCCTCCTACTCGCTCCGATCAGTAGCCGCTGCCATGATATTGACCCCTTGGTATGCGAATGCGCAGGGCGAGAGTTTTGCGCCGGCTTTAATGGTAATGACCCTTGATTTAATCACGATTGGTGGAGAGGCGACTAGTAGGGCTGCAATTCCACTATTATTGTCAGTGATTAGCGCTGAAGTGGCGGCTACTTTATTTTATTTTGTTCAAAAACGAAGATAATGTTCTAAAATAATAAAAAATTAAATATTTAGCCTATTCAGAAAGATACCTAGATTTATTAAGGTGTTTTACACAGAAAAAAATTCTTTATTCTTCTTTCTAATATTTTATAAAACAGCTGGTTTGTTATTTATGCGGCCCTTTTCGCCAAAGGTTTGTGCCCGATTAATTAGCAGTTTAGGTGAGGCCTTTGATACTTTGTCCTAGATATAATTAGCTCACTCAGGGTGCGACTTTTAGGAATATAAAAACTCGGATTTCTATCCACTTTTTTATGAACTATCCAGAGTATTCGTCCTGAGTTTTTCTGTATTAATCTTGGTCTGAGCTTTACAATACGCGCATTTTTATAAGCAGTGGAAATATACCGATGATCTTTACCGGCACTAAAGAATATGTGGCTACTGATGAGCTACAAATGGCAGTGAATGCCGCAATTCAGTTACAAAAACCTCTCTTGATTAAAGGAGAGCCAGGCACTGGCAAAACAATGCTCGCTGAGCAAATTGCCACAGCTTTAGAACTACCCCTCATTCAATGGCATATCAAGTCAACCACTAAAGCTCAGCAAGGGCTGTATGAATATGACGCAGTCTCGAGGCTTAGAGACTCCCAACTTGGTGACGAAAAAGTTCATGATATCTCTAACTACATTATACAAGGCAAAATCTGGCAGGCATTCCAGAGTGATGGACAATGTGTATTGCTCATTGATGAGATCGATAAAGCAGATATAGAGTTTCCTAACGACTTGTTGTTAGAGCTGGATAAAATGGAATTCTTTGTTTATGAGACGAAGGAATTAATCAAAGCTAAAACTCGCCCAATCATCGTAATTACTAGTAACAACGAGAAAGAGCTACCTGATGCTTTTCTGCGTCGATGCTTTTTTCATTATATTGAGTTTCCTGACACATTAACTATGGAAAAAATTATTGATGTTCATTACCCGAAGATCAAAAATGATCTCGTGAGTCAGGCAATGGATATTTTTTTCGACGTGCGAAAGATTCCAGGCCTGAAGAAGAAGCCATCAACTTCTGAGTTAATAGATTGGCTAAAATTGTTGATGGCCGACGATATTCCGGCTGACATACTTAAAAACCATGACGCTAAGAATGCGATTCCTCCTTTGTATGGAGCTTTATTAAAAAATGAACAAGATGTACATCTTTTGGAAAAGCTTGCGTTTATGCATAGAGCGAATCGTTAATGTTAATAAACTTCTTTATGACACTTAAAAAAGAACGACTCCCGGTGTCATTCACTGAATTATTCGCACTACTAGAGTGCTTAAAGCAAAATGTTATATTTGGGAACGTCGAAGATTTTTACCATCTCTCGAGACTTTGTCTAGTAAAGGATGAAAAGAATTTCGATAAGTTCGATCTCGCATTTGCAAAATACTTTGAGAACATTGACGTTCTAGATGATTTGTCCCTCTATCAAATACCTGACGAATGGTTACGTAAGCAACTAGAATCTATGCTGTCCGATGCGGAAAAGGCAAAAATAGAAGCCTTAGGCGGTTTGGACAAGCTTATGGAAGAATTTAAAAAACGAATGGAAGAGCAGCAGAAGCGTCATGAAGGCGGAAACAAATGGATTGGAACTGGAGGCACGTCGCCCTTTGGCGCTTATGGCTATAATCCTGAAGGAGTTCGTATAGGGCAAGAAGAGGGAAGGAATCAGCGAGCAGCAAAAGTATGGGATCGCCGAAATTATAAAGACTTAGACGACTCAATCGAAATTGGCACACGCAACATTAAAATGGCATTACGACGACTACGAAAATTTGCTCGAAGTGGTGCGGAAGAAGAATTAGATATGGATGATACTATTTCTTCGACGGCGAGAAATGCTGGGTTGCTTGATATTAAAATGGTCCCCGAGCGGCATAATTCGGTCAAAGTCTTATTATTCTTTGACGTAGGTGGCTCAATGGACCCCCATGTGAAATTGTGTGAAGAATTGTTTTCTGCGGCTAGAAGTGAATTTAAACACTTAAAATATTTTTACTTTCATAATTTTTTGTATGAATCTGTATGGACAAAAAGTCACAGGCGACATGCCGAGACGACATCAACCTTCGAGCTCATTAATAAATTTTCTAAAGACTACAAAGTAATATTCGTGGGTGACGCGACAATGGCACCTTACGAGGTTACTCACATTGGTGGCAGTATCGAACACTATAATGAAGAGGCTGGGGCGGTATGGATAAAACGAATATCGGATGCCTTTGATCATGTGGTGTGGATAAACCCAACACCTAGAGATTATTGGGAGCACAGTTACTCCATTGAGATCGTAAAAGAGCTAACTGAAGACAGGATGTTTCCTTTAACAGTGAAGGGCTTAGAAGAAGCGATGAGTCTTCTAACTAAATGATTAGTCATGATTGAATCCTTAGCCGATGACCTTCGGCCAGAAAAGTACCAATCACTCGTTGATGTTATAGACCATATTGCCAATGAGCATTCCGCCTTGCCTGCGTTTAGCTGCCTTGGCCGAACACTTTCTTACGCAGAAATTGATGATTTAAGTAGCAGATTTGCCTCTTTCCTCCAAAGTGAAACAGAGCTGAAAATAGGTGATCGTATTGCTATCCAATTACCTAACCTTCTGCAGTTTCCGATTGCATTTTATGGGGCGGTAAAGGCAGGACTAGTAGTGGTTAATACTAATCCCCTATACACGGCTACAGAGATGGCTCATCAGTTCAAAGATTCCGGTGTTAAGGCTATAGTCATACTGGAAGCTTTCTGTGACAAGCTTGAAAAGGTGCTACCAGAAACTCAAATCTCAACCATCATTGTCGCCAAATTTGGAGACTTGCAAAACGTCATCCGTCGTCAAATTCTAAATCTAGGGGCGAAATATCTTAAGGGAGCGGCGCCAAACCATAACCTGCCGAATACTTATGCATTTTTACAAACTGTAAAAGGAGCAAATAACTACATACAAGACTCAAGCAGAGGCAGTGGTGATGACGTTGCTCTTATTCTTTATACGGGCGGTACAACTGGTTTTGCAAAAGGAGCAATGCTTAGCCATAACAATTTGATTGCGAATATGATGCAACTACGATCTCGCTGTTTATTATTAATTCGCGATAAAGTAGAAAATATAGCTGCGCCGCTTCCTCTTTATCATAGTTACGCTTTTCTTTTACATTGTCTCGCCATGCCCTTTTCTGGCAATCACAATATTCTTATTACAAATCCCCGCGACTTGAACTCACTAATTAAGCTTTTGAAGAGAACCCGCATTAATGGATTTGTCGGAATTAATACTCTTTATTCTGCGTTGTTAAGACATAAAGGCATTAAATCTGTGGATTTTAATAAGATGAAGTTCTGTGGTGCAGGAGGAATGCCCATGTCCACTTCCGTAGCTGAAGAATGGGAAGAAGTAACTGGATGTGAAATTATTGAAGGTTATGGTCTGACAGAATGCTCGCCTGTGGTTGCGGTAAATATTCCTGGAAAAGTTAAGTTCGGTACTGTGGGGCCGCTGGTTCCAGAGACTGAATTGAGAGTAGTAGATGACTCCGGTATCGATGTTCCTGAAGGTCAGCGAGGTGAGCTTTTGATTAAAGGCCCACAAGTAATGCTTGGCTATTGGGAGAAAAAAGGAGCTAATCTAGAGGCATTTAGTGAAGATGGCTGGCTAAAAACTGGCGACTATGTGGAAGTGGGTGAAGAAGGCTTCATTACGATTGTTGACCGAAAAAAAGATATGATTCTTGTTTCTGGTTTTAATGTTTTTCCTAATGAGGTAGAGGACTGGGTTAACAGACATCCAGAAGTTCTGGAATGCGCAGCGATTGGGGTGCCTAGTGAGCGCACTGGTGAGGCAATTAAATTGTTTGTTGTGACTAAAAACGACGAAATTCCAATCGAAGTGCTAGAAGCTCATTGCAGAGAAGGGCTCACTCCTTACAAAATCCCAAGAGATTTTGCATTTGTTGATGATCTGCCAAAATCGATTATAGGCAAAATATTACGTCGCGAACTGCGCGATTAGATTGATCATTTTTTGATGCCATTCGAAACGAGAATAGGCAGTGCTCAAATCCTTAAAAAAAGAACTCGATAAATGTCAGCATAGCGATCGGTTCCGTTTTGCTCGTCAAATCCGAAATCTTGAAAAATCTAAATTATCAAAATCAGTTTTCGACTCCAAGGTTGATAAATTAGTCGCTGATATAATGGACTCAAAGAATAATTGTCAAAAACGTGCGCGAGCGATACCTGACATTATTGATTTCCCTCTAGAACTGCCGATTACCGCCGAAGTCGATAAAATTCGACAACTTCTTACTAACAATCAAGTGCTCGTAATCGCTGGGGATACAGGCTCAGGCAAGACTACTCAAATTCCTAAAATATGCTTGCAAGCCGGTTTTGGTCGTCGCGGACTAATAGGGCATACGCAGCCAAGAAGGTTAGCTACAGTTTCTGTGGCTAATCGAATAGCAGAAGAGCTAAATACTGAGGTTGGGGATGGTGTAGGTTATCAGATTAGATTTAATGAAATCTTATCAGAGTCAACTTATCTAAAGTTAATGACTGATGGGATTCTTCTTGCCGAAATACAAAACGATAAATATCTTAACAAGTACGATGTCATCATAATAGATGAAGCACATGAGCGCTCGCTGAATATTGATTTTCTACTTGGCTTCTTGAAGCAGTTATTGGAAAAGAGGACTGATCTTAAGTTAATTATCACTTCCGCGACGATAGATATTGAAAAATTTTCTCAGCATTTTTCGAGAGCTCCCATAGTATCTGTTTCTGGTAGAACATACCCAGTCGAAACTCGTTATCTGCCTTTGGAATATTTGGAAGAAGGTCTTGCAGATCAATTACAGCTTAATGGAATCTTAGACGCTCTGGAACAAATAATTACAAAGGGAGATAAGGATAAGAAAGGTAGTGAAGACGTTTTAGTTTTTTTCAGTAGTGAGCGTGAAATTCGAGAAACCGCTCTTGCGATAAGAAAGAGAAAGTTTCGACATTGCGAAGTACTTCCACTCTATGCAAGATTGCGTCAGTCAGAGCAATCGAAAATATTCAGTGAGCATAAAGGTCGTAGAATTATATTGGCAACAAATGTCGCGGAGACGTCACTTACTGTTCCGGGTATAAAATATGTTATAGACACAGGCTTTGCGCGCATCAGTCGTTACAGCATTCAAAGCAAAATTCAACGGCTTCCAATAGAACCAATTTCTAAAGCTAGCGCAAATCAGCGGCAGGGAAGGTGTGGCAGGGTATCAGATGGCGTGTGTATAAGGCTCTATTCAGAACAAGATTTTACAGAGAGAGCTGACTATACAGACTCCGAAATTAAACGAACTAATTTAGCATCAGTCATTCTTAGGATGTTGTCATTGAATTTAGGGGATATCGAAAACTTTCCTTATTTAGAGAAACCCGAAACAAAATCAATTAATGATGGATTCAAGCTTCTAAACGAATTAAATGCTATAAATCAAAATCGAGGGCTCACAGCCATCGGGAAAAAGATGGCAATACTGCCTGTTGACCCAAAACTTTCTCGCATGCTGGTAGTGGCCAATACTCAAGCTTGTCTGCATGAGGTCTTAATCATAGTTAGTGCTTTGAGTATCCAAGACCCCCGAGAACTATATGGTGATTTTTCCCAGCGAGCTCAAGAGCGATTAGCCAAATTCAATCATCAGGATTCTGACTTCCTCAGTCTAGTCAATCTTTGGGCAGATTATGAAAAGAAACGCCAGGAATCTACTCAAAATCAACTGAAGAAACATTGCAAAACGCATTTTCTGTCATTTATGAGAATGCGCGAATGGCGGGAAATACACAGACAATTATTACTTAGTTGCAAACAGCTCGGTCTCCGCGTGAACAAAGAACCTGGTACCTATGAGGCAATACATAGATCTATTATCGCGGGATCTTTAAATCAAATTGCAACGAAATTAGACAATAAAACCTATATTGGTTCGAGAAATAAAAAGTTTACGGTGTCGAGAACATCAGTAGTCACATCCTTAAATCCCAAATGGATAGTTACTGGCGAACTAGTTGAGACATCGCAAACCTTCGCTTCCATGGCCGCGAAAATTCAACCGAAATGGGTAGAGTCCATGGCACCTCACTTAGTTAAACGAGAATATTTAGAACCCCATTGGAGTAAAAAGTCCCAAGCTGTTATGGCGTATGAGAAAGTGCAGCTTTATGGCTTGACCATTATTGAAAAAGCTCTGGTCAACTATAGCGATATAAATGCTGATGTCTCCAGGTCACTTTTTATTGCTGAGGGCGTGGTAGCGGGAGAAATCATTTCGAATAGGCAGTTTATAAAAAGAAATATTGATTTTTTGCTTTCCTTAACAAAGGAAGAGGAAAAACTAAGACGACCAGATTTGTACATCAGCGATCGAGAAATAATACGCTTTTATGAAGAAAGAATACCTAAGGGTGTTAATTCAACTAGGCAGCTTGAAACATGGCTTAACAATTTATCTACTGACAAGAAAGATATTTTACTAATGACGCGAAATAATATTCTGTCTAAAGACCCTGCGCATGATCGAGCTATTTATTTCCCGGACTACACGGCTGTCCAAAAAAATCGGCTCTCAATAAATTACGAATTCGATCCTGGTTCGGTCCGAGATGGTGCGACAGTGAAAGTGCCTGAAAAAATACTTAATCAGTTAGAGCAAGCGGATATAGATTGGGCGGTGCCAGGTATCATGAGAGAAAAATGCATAGCTTTGCTTAAGGGGTTGCCTAAATCTCTACGTAAGAAGCTAATTCCGATCAGTACGCTAGTCGACGATATCCTTCCGAGCATGACCTCTGCGGATGGTGAATTGGTTGACGCTTTGGTAAGCCATGTTGTAAAGGTAAAACAGGTTAAATTGTCTCGCGAAGATTTTGAGGCTATAGATTTGCCCGCGCACCTCAGGATCAAAATCAAAGTTAGTAATGAAAAAGGTGAGATATTGGATTTTGGTGATCAGCTTTCATTGATTAGAAAGAATATAACTCCAAATGGGGAGGGAAAAAGTCTTGAAAAATCTGAAGAGAAAATCCATCCCATTCAACAGCAAGAGTTAAGAGATTGGGATTTTGGGGAGCTGCCTGAGCGAGTTGAAATTGGTGAAGAGCTTGTTATGATTCGACACCCCGCTTTAGTAGACCGACAGGATTCAGTCGAGATCAAACTATTCGCAGATCAAAGACAGGCCGAATCATCCCATAAATTTGGCTTAATACGCTTATTTATACTCCGCAGTACTTCTCAGCATAATATGTTGAAAAAGAAATTTAAAAAACTGCAGGAGAAAAATGCCTTATTAGTTCCTTCTCAATTAAAAGAGATGGCGAAAAGTGCGGTGGTTGCATCTTATCTCAGTGCTTTTAAATTGGAAGATTTCCTACCTCGCGATCAAAAAAGCTTCGAAAAAGTGCTTAATTCTGGCAAATCAGATTTGCATCGAGCTGGTGAACAAATAGCATATATCTTAGAAGAGTTTTTTAATACGAGGTATGGGTTATTAAGGAGTTTAGCAGAGCTAAATAGTAAAGAATTTGGCTATTTCATTGACGACATAAAACGGCAATTGCACCATTTAATGACTGAAAAAAGTTTGTTAGAGACTAAATTTGATTGGTTAAGACAATATCCTAGATATCTAAATGCGATTCAGTTTCGCCTTAGCAGAATCCCACACCTAGGTAACAAAGATAGAGAGCATACAGAAGAACTTACTATGCATTGGCTTAAATACGAGGAATTGTGTAAACAACACCTTGTTAAGAACCCTGGTGAATTAACCCATTTAAGATGGATGCTTGAAGAATATAGAGTTTCTCTATTTGCTCAAAATTTGGGCACGAAGATACCTGTTTCTGGAAAACGGTTAGAAAAACAGTTTGAATTAATTCAAAGTTAACAGGTTAGATGAATGGTTTGGTTTAAGCGATAAGGAAATTGACATGTTATTCTGTCTGTAGCAAAGTAAACTGCGTGAATATTGAAACAAAAGTCTACGGTAAAAGGCTTTCGCCGATAGCGATTCTGATTTTGCTCACATCCTTCTTGATTTTGCCAAATGTGAACGCACAGTCATATGATCCTTGGCGAAATACTAATCAAAGAATCTTTGCGTTTAACGATTACTTTGATCAGCTTCTTGTACGCCCAATTACTTTAACTTATACCTCACTTGCGCCAAGATTAGTGCGCCAGGGAGTCGGAAATTTTTTCAGCAATAGCCGTGATATCAATATTGCCGCAAATAATGCACTACAATTTAAATTTCAGGCGGCGATTTCAGATGCTGGACGAGTAGTCGTTAATTCTACAATAGGGGTAGCGGGAATCTTTGATGTGGCAAGTTCGCTGGGCCTGGATAAACATGAGGAAGATTTCGGCCAAACTTTCGGTGCCTGGGGGTTGGGCACTGGGCCCTATCTAGTATTACCAGTCTTTGGTTCTAGCAATTTGCGTGATGCGTTAGGTCTGGTCTTGGATACGGCCTTGAATCCAATTCAATACTTAGAAGAAGCATCGCTTCGCCTAGCTCTATTCTCTGCTGAGGAAATCGATTCTCGATCGAGGCTCTTAGCTCTTGATGAATTAGTCAGTGGAGATAAATACATATTTTTCAGGGAAGCATCTATTCAGAATAGGGAGTATCTTGTTAATGACGGGCAAATTGAAGATGAATTTGGTGATTTCTAATTGATGCTGGGAAATTTTAGCTTAGCAGTTTCAAAATATCGTTGCGTTTAAGTGTGGGTGTATGTCTCAAATACTATTTTTAATTTTTAATTTACATTTAATAAAGTCGCTGTGAGACACATAAATCAAATCAGATATTTTCCTAATCAAATGATCTTCATATTTGTCTAACTGTTCATCTGAAAAAGCTATGCGCCACATTTTTTCTATGAGGCCTAATTTGTCTGCATAGTCATATTCGTCATTGATAAGCCGAGTAAATTCATAGAGTGAGGTTGCTTGATCTGCTTCTGCTTCAGCGAGTTCAACTATTTCATGAAGGTCTTTTTCAGAAATATCTAGGCTCTCGCTAAGGACTAATAAAAATTCTTTTGACTCTCTTTTATCTAGTTCATGATCACTTTTGATAACTTCAATTAATAGCGCAGCGCAAACTAAATCGACCTTGCGAATCTTTGTACGAGGACTTTCCTGTTCATTATGAGCGAGTTTTTTATCAAAAAAAACTTTAATTCTGTTTAGCATAACAACTTCTAATTCGCCTATAAATTCTCTTATTACGTATGAGTCAATATACTTTTTACATTGTTCCATGAATTAGCGTTCAATCTCAATTTTTAGATTCCACTCAAAACTCATGGATAATGCCATAGAAAATTGACTAATTGTGCTTATTTGTTTTTAAATCGACTTTAGGGTTCCTTTAGTAAACATAAGTTATTGCATCTTTCACTACTTCCAAGCCTGCGTTTTCTCGGTAAGCATTTTCACTTAAGTGCCTACGATACAGTTTTCCGCCTTTTTGACCCTTAAACAGACCGAGTATGTGCCGTGTCATATGTATCAGAGGCGTTCCCTTTGCTAACTCTGATTCCATATAAGGGAAGTACTCCTCAAGATAATCAATTCGTGATTTATTGTTCTTTTTTTCCTGAAATAATCTTCTGTCGACTTGATCTAATAAGTAAGGATTTTTATAAGCCTCTCTGCCTAGCATTACTCCATCTACTTTTAGTAAAAATTGGTCTACCTCGTCTATATTAGTTATCCCACCGTTTATGATTATTTCTAATTTTGGGAAAGCTTTTTTTATGGCAAACACTCTTTCGTAATTTAAGGGGGGTATCTCACGGTTTTCTTTTGGGCTTAATCCGCTCAATATAGCTTTGCGGGCATGAATAATAAAAAGATTGCAGCCTGCAGTGGCAACCGTGTTAACAAAGTCCATGAGGTCTTCCTCAGAGTCTCTATCATCAACTCCTATTCGGCATTTAACGGTAACTGGAACAGTTACTGCTTCCATCATTTTGCTGACGCAATCCCGAACTAGCGGAGGATCAGTCATCAGGCAAGCTCCAAACGACCCCGATTGTACCCGCTCACTGGGGCATCCAACATTTAAGTTTATTTCGTCAAACCCGGCTTTTTCACCAAGCTTTGCAGCCCGTGCTAGTTCTATAGGATCTGACCCACCGATTTGTAAGGCTACTGGGTTCTCGTCAGCATGATGTTGCAATAAGTAATTAGCATCGCCATGTTCTAGTGCGGCACTTGTTACCATTTCGGTATACAGCAGGGCATGTTTGGTAAATTGACGCAAAAACACCCTATCATGACGATCGGTCCAATCCATCATTGGTGCGATACAAAATTTATGTTTGTGCATGATTCATAAATTGTCATACAAAGTAGAGATCTATTTAGCGATAGTGCCCATCTATCTCAATAGATTAGATATTGATAGCCCGTCTGATGGATATGTTTAAGTGTGGGTGCCAGATAGGAAATGGATACGATTCGCGTATAATCTTTGTCTTTATTTCTCTAAGTAATTTTTAACATGAGCAATATTCGAACACGTATAGCCCCGTCACCAACGGGCGATCCTCATGTTGGTACGGCTTATATTGCATTATTTAATCGATGCTTTGCAAATCAGCAACAAGGCAAGTTTATTCTTCGTATCGAAGATACGGATAAAGCCAGAAGTAGTTCTCGGTCGGAACAGGATATTCTGCAAGCTTTACGATGGCTTGGCTTAGATTGGGATGAAGGTCCTGATAATGGTGGCGATTATGGGCCTTACCGGCAGAGTGAGCGATCGGAAATATATTCAACACATAGCCAAATTTTACTTGAAAATGGTTGTGCATTTCATTGTTTCTGTACTAGTGAGCGTCTTACCCTACTCCGACAAGAACAAATTGCAAACAAGCAACAAGTCGGTTATGACGGCCACTGCTTGCACCTTACTCCGGGTGAAGTGAAAGCGAAACTAGAAAGAAAAGAAGAGCATGTTATCCGCATGAAAATTCCTGAAGCGGGTGAATGTGTTTTTGACGATTTGTTACGTGGAGAGGTGCGTATCAATTGGTCACAGATAGACATGCAAGTATTGATGAAGTCAGACGGACTTCCAACTTATCATTTTGCAAATGTTGTTGATGATCACCTAATGGCAATTAGCCATGTAATAAGAGGTGAGGAGTGGATAAATTCGATGCCAAAGCATGTGCTTCTCTATGAATATTTTGGTTGGGAAGCTCCAATATTCTGTCATATGCCTTTGCTTCGTAATCCTGATAAAAGTAAATTAAGTAAGCGCAAAAATCCTACGAGTATTGGATATTATCGAGCAATGGGCTATATGCCAGCTGCGTTGACCAATTATCTTGGCATGATGGGATGGACTATGCCGTCAGGTGAAGAAAAATTCTCCCTTGATGAGATGGCTAAAGAGTTTGACATAAGTCGGGTATCTTTGGGCGGGCCTATTTTTGATCGCGAAAAGCTAGACTGGTTGAATGGCAAATATATCAGAGAAGATTTAAGTGATGCTGAGTTCATGGCTCAGTTTGCAAGCTGGGCTTTCCAAAGCGAAAAAATGGCGATTATAGTTCCTCTGATCAAGCAGCGTGTAGAGCGTTTTAGTGATGTTGCAGATCTTGGTCAATTTTTTATTAGCGCAGATGTTTCTATTGCATCTGGAGATTTTGAACACAAATCAATTACACCTGAGCTAGGGTTAAAAATACTTCAATTCTCGCTTTGGCACCTAGAGGCTTTAACTGAGTGGAATAGGGAATCAGTTGAAAGTGTATTGCAAGGCTTGGCAACATCTCTTGGATTAAAGATTAGAGATTTATTGTTCCCTTTATTTATAGCGATTACTGGAAAAGGGGTTTCAATTTCTGTAATTGAATCGATTGCTATCTTGGGCCTGGATATTAGTCGTGCGCGTTTGCGCGATGGAATTACTGTACTTGGAGGTGTCTCAAAGAAGCTAGCGAAAAATTTAGAAAAGGAATACCGTCTATTAGACTAAGCTCGTTTGACAGTCTTATTTTCTGTGCTTAGAATTCGCGTTCTTTAAAATTCCTTCCTGCTAGATGGGGCCTTAGCTCAGCTGGGAGAGCGCGACGCTGGCAGCGTTGAGGTCACCGGTTCGATCCCGGTAGGCTCCACCATATTTTATTATAAATAGTAAGTTGTGCCGGAATAAGTCCTGGGCCCTTTTCGAAGACTCAGTCGCTAGACCATTAATCAGGATAATCCCGCTTCGTATAGCCCTTGTAGAGCTGACGTGGTCTGCCGATCCTATAACCAGTGCTTAACATCTCATGCCAATGTGCTATCCAACCCGGGGTTCTGCCTGTTGCAAATATGACAGTAAACAAACTAGTCGGAATGCCAATGGCCTTCAGAATAATTCCAGAATAGAAATCAACATTTGGGAATAATTTACGCTCAATAAAATATTCATCCTCCAAGGCAATTTGTTCTAATTTTCGAGCAATGCGAAACAATGGGTCGTTATCACTACCTAACTCGTCCAAGACGTCTGCACAAATCCCTCTAATTACTGTAGCTCTTGGGTCATGATTTTTGTAAACGCGGTGTCCAAAACCCATTAGTCGAAATGGATCATCTTTGTCTTTTGCCCGCAGAATGAATTCATCAATACGTGACTCATCTCCAATTTCATTAAGCATTTCCAGCACAGCTTCATTGGCACCCCCATGGGCGGGGCCCCAAAGCGCGGCAATACCCGACGCTATGCAAGCGTAAGGGTTAGAACCCGTAGAACCTGCCAAACGTACAGTTGAAGTGGACGCATTTTGTTCATGGTCTGCATGAAGAAGGAACAGAGTATCCATTGCTTTTGAAATAGTCGGGGAGACTCTTGGTGGTTCACATGGCGTACCGAACATCATGTGGATAAAATTTTCCGCCAGGCTCATATTGTTTTGAGGATACATAAACGGTTGGCCGACCCCGTGTTTGTAGCACATAGCTGCCAGAGTAGGCATCTTGGCTATAACACGGATAGCTGCAGCCATCCGATGGTCGGGATTATCAATGTCTAATTCATCATGATAGAAAGCAGAAAGAGCCCCAACGACACCGCAAAGCATTGCCATAGGGTGTGCGTTTCGAGGAAACCCTTTAAAAAACAAATGGATTTGCTCATCAACCATAGTGTGATAACGAATTTCGTTCTCAAATACTTCTTTTTCAGATGTATTGGGAAGATCACCTTGTAACAACAAATAACACACTTCCAAGAAGTCGGATTTTTTAGCTAATTGTTCGATAGGATAGCCCCGGTGCAGAAGTACGCCCGCACTACCGTCAATGTAAGTAATGTCTGAATCGCATGCTGCAGTTGAGACGAATCCTGGGTCGTAAGTAAATATTCCTTTGCTTACCAAGCTGCGCACATCAACTACATCAGGGCCAGTACTGCCTTCATAAACGGGGAGCTCTATGGGGTCTGCTTTACCGTCAATGGTTAACTGAGCCTTTCTTTCACTCATTCTTGACTCCTGTGAATTATTCTTAGACTACGTATTATTGCTATATAAAACAGACATATGGGCGTGTATGTTTGACTCAATATGTGGCTCGATTAGTACTAAATAGGGTCGGCAATACTAGGTAGAGACCCCGTACTTTGTCAAATTTTTGTCGAGATTTTACTTAAAATAACGGGTGCTATCCTATGAATTAACGCGGCCCTTCCTTGAGGCGCTTATATTGTCCTAAGTTTTTTGAGGGTTGTAATCATCCAAAATTAGGTGAAGTTAATTTTTCATAGTGACGTTTCTGACAATTGACAAACTACTGTCATTAACTACCTTAGGCTAGGGTGATTTATTGTAATAATTGGGTGATCGGAATATACTTTGCTCCGGCTTAAATCCCCAATTTGTGTAATTATTTCAATTAGTTTGCGTTTTTCTCCAAATCCGCAAATAACATTTTTCGGCTTAAAAAAGTTCCAATTTATAGGCACGACGTGAAAGATAAAAGACCCGTAAATCTCGACATAACCACAATAAAATTTCCCCTGGCTGCAATTGCTTCTATTCTCCACCGCATATCCGGAATAGGGCTCTTTTTTGGGGTCGGAATTTTACTGTATTTTTTACAGATATCGCTGCGGTCCGAGGCAGAATTTGACCGAGTAGCTGTATTGCTTGATGGTCTCTTGATGACATCGCTTTTAGGGCTGATACTTTTAGCGGTGATCTACCATCTGATTGCAGGAATAAAACATCTGTTACTCGACTTAGGTATAGGTGAATCGAAGCAGGGAGCAAAGACAGGGACGATAATTATGTGGATTATGTTTGTGCTTGTTACAGGAGTTGCGGTGGGGCTGCTATGGTAAATCGAGCTATAAATTTCCGACACTCAGGACTTTTCGATTGGATCATTCAACGATTCAGTGCTGTGGTTCTCGCAGCGTACACTATTTTTATCCTTGGTAATTTCCTTCTGCACGCTGATATGGATTTTCATGCATGGAAATCCATATTTGATTCAATCTTTACACGCGTATTTAGCATCATTACATTAATTGCGCTTTGTGCTCATGCTTGGATTGGAATGTGGACGGTAACTACTGATTACATTACGTCAGTACAATTTGGTGAGAATGCGACAGTCTTGCGGTTTGTTTTTCAGTTCTTTGTATTTTTAATAGTTACGGGTTACTTGATTTGGGGCGTTCAGATTTTTTGGGGAAGTTAGATGGCTGAGGTTAGAACTATTTCATTTGATGCGGTGATAGTTGGTGGCGGGGGAGCTGGGATGCGGGCTGCCCTGCAACTTGCGCAATCAGGACATAAAACCGCTGTTATCTCAAAAGTATTCCCCACTCGCTCGCATACAGTTTCCGCTCAAGGAGGTATCACCTGCGCCATCGCTAGTGACGATCCGGATGATGATTGGCGTTGGCACATGTATGACACAGTTAAAGGATCTGACTATATCGGTGACCAAGACGCCATCGAATACATGTGTAGTGAAGGGCCGCAAACTGTTTTTGAATTAGAGCATATGGGATTGCCGTTTTCTCGAACAGATAATGGGCGTATTTATCAAAGACCATTCGGCGGTCAGTCAAAAGACTTCGGTAATGGCGGGCAGGCTGCACGAACTTGCGCTGCTGCAGATAGAACTGGGCATGCTTTACTGCATACTTTGTATCAGGCCAATTTAAAAAACAATACTACATTTTTTAATGAGTGGTATGCGACTGATTTGGTGAAAAATCAAGACGGTGAAATTGTTGGTGTAATTACAATCAATATAGAAAATGGCGAAACCGTTTTCATAAACTCTAAAGCAACGGTATTCGCCACAGGCGGCGCAGGGCGTATTTATGCATCGACAACAAATGCTCTAATTAATACTGGCGATGGAGTTGGTATGGCTTTGCGTGCCGGATATCCCACACAAGATATGGAGATGTGGCAGTTTCATCCGACTGGCATTTATGGCGCGGGAACGCTGGTTACGGAAGGATGTCGCGGAGAAGGCGGGTATCTAATTAATAAGGACGGTGAACGTTTTATGGAACGTTATGCGCCGACGGCAAAAGATTTGGCGGGCAGAGATGTAGTTGCGCGGTCGATGGTGTTAGAAATTTTAGAAGGCAGAGGGTGTGGTGAAGCCGGCGATCACGTTATGCTTAAACTTGATCATTTAGGTGAGGAAGTACTTAATTCCAAACTGCCTGGAATTCTCGAATTATCGCGTACCTTTGCTCACGTTGATCCCATTAAGGAGCCAATTCCCGTGGTACCAACCTGTCATTACATGATGGGTGGGATTCCAACCAATGTTCACGGTCAAGCATTAACACATAGCGCTGTTGGCGAAGACAAAATAATTCCTGGCTTGTTTGCAGTAGGCGAAGCCGCCTGTGTCTCAGTTCATGGAGCCAATCGTCTTGGAGGAAATAGTTTGCTAGATCTCGTAGTTTTCGGCCGTGCTGCGGGCAAATACATTGAAGAGATGCTGGCTCAGGGTATTGAGCAGCGCAATGCAAGCAAATCAGATATTGATAGTTCTATGATTAGGTTACACAGACTAAACGAATCTACTGCAGGGGAAAGCGTTCCTCAGTTAAGATCAAAATTGCAAAATATTATGCAAAATCATTTCGGCGTATTTCGAAAAGGTAACTTTATGCAAGAAGGCATTAAAAAATTGGAAGAGCTCAGGGAGCAAATTGCAAATGTTCACCTTAAAGATAAGAGCAGTATATTTAACACTGCACGCATTGAAGCGTTAGAGCTCGAAAATTTATTTGAAGTCGCTGAGGCTACGGCAGTAGCTGCTGAAGCACGAACTGAAAGTCGTGGTGCACACGCGCGTGATGATTTTAGGGAGCGTGATGATAAAAACTGGCTATGTCATTCTATGTATTTTCCTGCTGACAAATCAGTTGGTAAGCGAGTAGTAAATTTCAAACCGAAAACCATAGATACTTTCGAACCCAAAATCAGAACTTATTAAGGAAGCTATGCCGTGTTAGTCAGCATATATCGCTACAATCCAGAAACCGACGATAAGCCCGTTATGCAGGATATCGATATCGAAGTCCCGTCTGGAAAAGACTTAATGGTTCTGGATGTTTTAGCACTCGCGAAAGAGAAGGATCCTACAGTAGCGTACAGGCGTTCTTGCAGGGAGGGAGTGTGTGGGTCTGACGGCATGAATATTAATGGAAGTAATGGGCTCGCCTGCATCACCCCTTTATCTGATGTGGTCATGCCCGGACAAAAACTAATCTTACGCCCTTTGCCCGGACTGCCCGTTATACGGGATTTAGTGGTGGACATGTCCATCTTTTATAAACAGTTCGAAAAAGTAAAACCGTACCTTCTCAATGATGATCCCCCTCCCGGAATTGAACGATTACAAACACCGGAGGATCGCGCAAAATTAGATGGACTGTATGAATGTATTCTCTGCGCTTGCTGTAATACTAGTTGTCCTTCGTTCTGGTGGAATCCGGATAAATTTATTGGGCCTGCTGGCCTTCTTCAGGCTTATAGATTTCTAGCGGATAGCCGCGACACTGCTAGTACGGAAAGACTCGAAGCCCTCAAGGATCCATTCAGCGTGTTTCGCTGCCGTGGCATCATGAACTGCGTAGCTGTTTGTCCTAAGGGTTTAAACCCAACCCGCGCAATTGGCCATATTAGGAGTATGTTGATCTCTCAAGGAGCGTAACAACTCGAAAGGACTCAATAGCAAATCATTACTACTATGGTTGCAGTACTAGAGGTTGAGATATGCAAGATAAATTAATGGAAGTAATGTGGAGTACAGGGCACCTGTCAGGCTCCAACGTACAGTATGTGGAAAATCTCTACGAAAGTTTTTTGTCTGACCCAGCTTCTATTCCAGAACAATGGCGAGAACTTTTTCAATCACTGCCCGCTATAAACGGATCTGACGAGGTCGAAGTATCGCACGCAGAGATAAAAAAAGATTTTATAGCGCTCGGAAAAATTAGCCGCTACAAGCAAGTTCTGAGCAATGATGCGGTCGTTAATTCTGAGCATGAAAGTAAACAAGTACAAGTTTTACAATTAATCAGCTCTTATCGGGTTAGGGGGCACCAGAAAGCTTCTTTAGACCCTTTATCATTAATGCATCGAGAGAGAGTGCCGGACCTCGAGCTGGGCTTCCACAATTTATCTCAAATCGATACTTCCACTATTTTTCAAACTGGCTCTTTGTTTATAACCAAAGAAAGAGCTTCATTGAAAGACATAATTAATACCCTGGAGCGCATTTACTGTAATTCGATTGGCTATGAGTTTATGCATATCGTCAATTTAGAAGAGAAACAATGGATCCAGCAACGAATCGAAAGCAATGATGGAATCCCTTCGTTTGAAAATGAAGTTAAACGACACCTACTTGAACGATTAACTGCGGCCGAAGGATTGGAAAAACATTTAGACTCCAAGTATCCAGGCACCAAACGATTCGGACTTGAAGGTTGCGAAAGCCTCATTCCGGCCTTAGACGAAATAGTTCAAGTCGCTGGCGCATACGGAGTTAAAGAAATAGTCCTTGGCATGGCTCATCGTGGCCGTCTAAATGTCTTGGTTAATATTTTAGGAAAGAATCCTGCGGAATTATTTGATGAATTTGAAGGTAAAGCGGTCTACCAAAGTTCGGGAGACGTAAAATACCACCAGGGGTTTTCCTCAAATATTATGACGGCTGGTGGGGAATTGCATATGGCGATGGCATTTAATCCATCTCATTTAGAAATTGTCTCCCCGGTTGTAGAAGGGTCCGTGCGCGCGAGGCAATCTCGTCGTGATGATAAAGAGGGTAGGTTTGTATTACCAATACTCGTGCACGGTGACGCGGCACTTGCTGGACAGGGCGTTGTCATGGAGACATTTCAGATGTCCCAAACTCGTGCATATGGCACTGGTGGCACGATTCACATTGTAATCAATAACCAGGTCGGTTTTACGACCAGTAGACAGGATGACGCTCGCTCGACTGAATATTGCACTGATGTTGCAAAAATGGTTCAGGCTCCTATTTTTCATGTTAATGCTGATGACCCTGAAGCTGTTTTGTTCGTGACTAAATTGGCGTCGGATTTTAGATATCAATTTAAGAAGGATGTGGTCATTGATTTAGTTTGTTATCGAAGACGAGGGCACAATGAAACCGATGAGGGCTCAATCACACAACCTTTGATGTATTCCGCTATTAAGCAACATAAAACAACTCGCGCGCTCTATGCGGAGAAGCTCGGCGCACAAAATATAGTGACAGCTTTGGATGCGGACTTAATGAATGCTGCCTTTCGTGCTGAATTAGATACAGGTGAGCACGTTGTAAAAAGCTTAGTAAAAGAACCCTCAGTGGAACTATTTGTTGATTGGAGTCCTTACTTAGGCCATGACTGGAGCCCAAATTATAATACTTCAATCCCGCTTGCCACTTTACAGGCTCTCGCAAAAAGACTAATAGAAATTCCTAATGGTTTCACTCTTCAGCGCCAAGTAAAGAAGATATTTGATGATCGCTCTAAGATGGCGGAAGGGAAAAACCCTGTTGACTGGGGTTTTGCAGAAAGTCTTGCTTATGCGAGCATTTTAACCAGCGGCAATAAAGTGCGCATCACCGGTCAAGATGTAGGTCGTGGTACCTTCTCTCATAGACATGCAGTTGTTCATGATGCTCAGACTGGTAATGAATACATTCCTTTACAAAATATGGAGAAAGACCAAGGATCCTTTACTATCTATGACTCTTTGTTGTCAGAAGCTGCCGTTCTTGCATTTGAATATGGCTACTCGACAACGACTCCAAATGCATTAGTGATTTGGGAAGCACAGTTTGGTGACTTCGCAAATTCGGCACAGGTAGTTATTGATCAATTTATTGCGAGTGGTGAACATAAATGGTCTCGGTTATGCGGTCTAACTTTGCTACTACCTCACGGATATGAAGGTCAAGGACCTGAGCACTCATCCGCTCGGTTAGAAAGGTTTCTTCAGCTGAGTGCAGAGCATAACATTCAAGTTTGCTTGCCAACCACATCGTCTCAAGTGTTCCATATGTTACGTAAGCAAGTATTATGCCCTTTACGTAAACCGCTCATTGTTATGTCTCCTAAAAGCTTGTTGCGTCATAAAGAGACAGTATCCACGATGACTGAGATGGCGGAAGGAAGTTTTCAGGTCATAATTGATGAAACAGATGGCTTTGATGCGGAAAAAGTAGAAAAAGTCGTAATTTGTAGTGGAAAGGTTTATTACGACTTGAGAGAGGAAAGGCGGGCTCGAGGATTAGACAATATAGCCATAATACGCTTAGAGCAATTATATCCTTTCCCTCACGAAGATTTTGAAAACTGTCTGCTTCAGTACAAGAACGTTAAGACCATTACGTGGTGCCAAGAAGAGCCAATGAATCAAGGCGCCTGGTATTCTAGTCAGCATCACATCCGCCGCGTTCTTAACGAACATTTCCCTGAAATTTGGCTTGAGTATGCTGGGAGAGAGGCGTCTGCAGCCGCAGCCGCAGGCTATCCAGCATTACATATGAGTCAACAACAAAAATTTATTGATGAGGCACTTGGCTAATCATGACAATTAAAATAAAAGCACCAACCTTACCGGAATCCGTCCCCGATGGAACGATCGCAACCTGGTATAAAAATATTGGAGACAATGTAAGCCGTGATGAACTTTTAGTCGACATTGAGACAGACAAAGTAGTCATAGAAGTTGTCTCACCAAAGGATGGTATCTTAAAAGAAATTATAAAAAATTCAGGCGACACGATTGTCAGCAATGAGGCAATCGGCGCTTTGATGGAAGGATCTAATGATCTGATTTCTGGAAAGGCGAAAGTGAGCTTGCCAATTAAAGACATAGAGAGTAACGAGGAGCCTATTGTCAGCCCTGCAGCAAAAAAACTTATTGAGGAGAGTAATCTGAACTCTGAGGTTATCGAGGGTAGTGGTAAAAATGGTCGGATAACTAAAGAAGATGTCGTTAGTCATCTTGCAGCTGAGGCGCCGACTCCCAGCAGCTCATCCATGGCCGGGATAAGTTCTGGTCTGCCAATATCTTCGGAAGGTAGGGTAGAAGAAAGGGTACCTATGAGCCGCCTTCGCGCCACGGTTGCTAAACGATTGCTCCATGCAACACAAAGTACTGCAATGTTGACAACTTTCAACGAAGTCAACATGCAGCCCATTATAGACATCCGGACTAAATATAAAGAAGAATTTGAAAAAGCCCATGAAGGTGTGCGTCTAGGCTTTATGTCTTTTTTCGTAAGGGCGTCAATTGAAGCTCTTAAGCGATATCCAGCCGTTAATGCCTCTCTAGACGGCAACGATTTTGTCTATCATGGGTATCAGGACATCGGCGTAGCCATTGGGGGACCACGTGGATTAGTAGTCCCGATATTAAGAAATGCTGACAATATGGGTCTTGCACAAATCGAAAAGGAGATTAGTGGTTTTGGCAAGAAGGCGCAAGATGGAAAATTGTCGATTGAAGAAATGAAAGGTGGCACCTTTACAATTTCAAATGGTGGTGTATTTGGCTCCTTGCTCTCGACACCGATACTAAATCCACCTCAGACAGCTGTATTGGGAATGCATAAAATTCAAGAGCGTCCTATGGCGGTGGAAGGGGAAGTTAAGATTTTGCCCATAATGTACCTTGCCCTTTCTTATGATCATCAAATGATCGATGGCAAAGAGGCAGTTCAATTCCTAGTTACTATTAAAGAATTATTAGAAGATCCAACGCGATTCTTGTTGGAAATTTAAGAGCACATTGAGAGACTAGTATGAGTAAAGAATATGACGTCGTTGTAATTGGGTCCGGTCCAGCAGGCTATGTCGCCGCTATAAGGTGTGCTCAGCTAGGCCTGTCGACTGCGATTGTTGAAAAGTGGCGCAACAGTAATAAAGAAACTGTTCACGGGGGCACATGTTTAAATGTTGGCTGCATTCCCTCAAAGGCTTTACTCGACTCATCCTATAAATATTTTGAAGCAAAAGAACACTCTGATGTCCATGGAATCAAATTACAAAATGTAAAGATTGATGTACCCGCGATGATTGCTCGTAAAGATAAAGTTGTTAGTCAATTAACCCAGGGTGTGAAGGGGCTTTTTACGGCAAACAAAATTGATGACATTGCCGGTGCTGGAAAGGTTGTTAGTAAAAATAAGGTAAAGGTGATAAGTCACGATGGTGAAGAGCAGGAGTTAACAGCGAAGCATATAATAATTGCTGCCGGTTCAGTGCCAATAAACATTCCCTCAGCGCCTATTGACCAAGAGACGATCGTTGACTCAACGGGTGCTCTAGAATTTAAAGAAGTGCCAAAGCGCTTGGGGGTAATTGGTGCCGGGATTATCGGACTTGAATTAGGGAGTGTGTGGGCACGTTTAGGTTCTGAGGTTGTAGTCTTAGAGGCACTTGAAGATTTCCTCCCTGCTGTTGACAAACAAATCGCAAAAGAAACGTTAAAAATTCTCGAAAAGCAGGGTCTTGAAATAAAACTAGGAGCTCGAGTTACTGACACCAAGTTAAGCAAAGGTGCTAAGAAAACTGTCACAATTGACTTTTCCGACACTCAAGGGGATCAAAAGGCGGAGTTCGACAAACTGATCGTCGCTGTTGGTCGACGGCCATTTACTGATGATCTGCTGGAGGTATCTGCAGGAGTAGAGCTAGACGAAAGAGGTTTTATAAAAGTTAACGATCAATGTGAAACCAATGTTCCAGGTGTTCATGCGGTCGGAGACGTAGTGCGAGGCCCGATGCTTGCACACAAAGCAATGGAAGAAGGAATTATGGTTGCTGAGCGTATTGCGGACAAAAAGATGCAAGTGAATTACGACCTTATTCCCTCCGTAATATACACGCACCCTGAGATCGCCTGGATAGGCAAAAACGAAGAAGAACTAAAGGCATCTGGTATCGACTACAACATAGGGGTATTCCCTTTTGCTGCGAGCGGGCGGGCGCTGGCAGCCAATGATTCAGATGGTTTAATCAAACTCCTGGCTGATACTCAAACCGATCGGATTTTGGGCTGTCATATTATTGGTGCTAGCGCTGCAGATTTGTTACAGCAAATAGTGATTGCAATGGAATTCAGTGCTAGTGCCGAAGACATAGGATTAACAATGTTTTCCCATCCTTCTTTGTCAGAAGGGGTTCATGAAGCTGCCTTAGCAGTAAATGGTCATGCGATACATATTAGTAATAGAAAACGTCGGAAATAGAATTATCAAAGTTATCTACATAAAAATAAATTAAAAAAGATTTCGCAGACATGGAGCTCAAATGAATTTACATGAATATCAGGCAAAACAATTATTTGCCGAATACGGGTTGCCTGTATCTAAAGGAATCGCAGTAGGCTCTGCTGATAAAGTTGCGGATGCGATTAAGGAAATCGGGGGTGATAAATGGGTTATCAAAGCTCAAGTGCATGCTGGAGGTCGGGGAAAAGCGGGCGGTGTTCTGCTCGTAGACAATGCAGAAGAAGCAATAGCGTTTGCTAAAAAATGGTTAGGTAAGAATATGGTTACTTATCAAACCGATGTATCCGGCCAACCGGTTTCAAAAGTTTTTGTCGAGGAATGCTCAAACATAGAAAGCGAGCTTTATTTAGGTGCTGTTATTGATCGCTCGACGAGACGGTTAGTTTTTATGGCGTCCGTAGAAGGTGGGGTAGAAATTGAACAGGTAGCAGCCGAAACACCTGAGAAAATTCTAAAAGTTACCATAGACCCCCTCACCGGACCTCAAGCCTTTCAGGGTAGGGATCTTGCTTTTCGGTTAGGTTTGGAAGGGGGTCAGATAAAGCAATTTACTGAACTGTTTTTAGGTCTTGCTAAATTATTTGCTGATTTTGATTTAGCCCTTCTTGAGATTAATCCTCTAGTTATTACATCAGAAGGAAATATTCTTTGCCTTGATGGAAAAATTAACATAGATGGCAATGCGCTTTACCGCCAATCAAAATTGCGTGAAATGCATGACCCCACTCAAGAGGACGATCGGGAAGTGCAAGCCGCACAGTGGGATCTAAATTATGTAGCGTTAGATGGAAACATCGGTTGTATGGTCAATGGTGCTGGGCTGGCAATGGGAACAATGGATATCGTGCAATTGTTTGGCGGTAGTCCGGCTAACTTTCTTGATGTAGGAGGAGGTGCTACCAAGGAGCGCGTTACTGAAGCATTCAAGCTAATTTTGTCAGATGAAAAAGTGGTAGCCGTACTGGTCAATATTTTTGGTGGTATCGTCCGTTGCGATTTAATTGCAGAAGGAGTAATTGGTGCAGTTGAAGAAGTCGGGGTCGAAGTGCCCGTAGTTGTGCGTTTGGAGGGCAACAATGCGGATATTGGTAGAGAGGTATTGAGTAAAAGTAACCTAAACATAATTGCGGCTGACAGTCTTGCCGATGCTGCTGAAAAGGTAGTAACTGCGGCTGGAGTCAATTAATGAGTATTTTGATTAACAAACAAACAAAAGTAATCTGTCAGGGGTTTACAGGGTCTCAGGGCACTTTCCATTCAAAGCAATCAATCGAATATGGAACACAAATGGTAGGTGGCGTTACGCCTGGGAAGGGAGGTCAAACGCACCTTGAATTACCTGTATTTAACACTGTTCGAGATGCTGTTAAAAAGACGCATGCTGATGCAACAGTGATTTACGTTCCGGCGGCTTTTTGTAAAGACTCAATTCTTGAAGCGGTTGATGCTGGAATAGGGTTAATAGTGTGCATTACCGAAGGGATACCAACCCTCGACATGTTAATAGCCAAAGAAAAATGTGATCTGGCAGGAGTGCGCTTAATCGGTCCGAACTGTCCGGGAGTAATTACGCCTGGGGAATGTAAAATCGGTATCATGCCAGGTCATATTCATTTGCCAGGTAAAGTCGGCATTGTTTCCCGTTCCGGTACGTTAACTTACGAAGCGGTAAAGCAGACTACAGATCATGGTTTTGGTCAGTCCTCCTGTGTCGGTATAGGTGGAGACCCTATACCGGGTTCCAATTTCATCGATATCTTGAATATGTTTGAATCGGATGAACAAACGGAAGCGGTTGTAATGATAGGTGAAATTGGAGGCACAGCAGAAGAAGAGGCAGCGGCTTTTATCAAATCTAATGTTACTAAGCCGGTATTGGCGTACATAGCAGGTGTTACTGCACCCCCTGGCAAGAGAATGGGTCATGCTGGTGCAATCATTTCTGGTGGAAAAGGTACTGCAGATGAGAAGTTTGCAGCATTGAAGGATGCTGGCGTAAAAACGGTTCGTAGCCTTGCAGATATTGGCGAAGGGCTCGGTGAAATCACTGGCTGGTAGGGCTTTTAATCATAACGATCTTCGGTTGTGTTTAAAACTTTAGGTATGTTATCCGTCTAACTTTAGCCGAGCAAAAAGGTTCAAATAACTAAAGGTAGTGTGATAGGCTTAGCCGCAAATTCGGCTTAAAACGCTTAATTTCAGGGACTGTTCGGCATTTTGATTTTTTTAAATGTCATAGTTGTGTCGAGAGTTACAAAGCTTCTCAATTTGTTAAAAATTGAGTAGATTGGTAACTGTTGGCTGGCATTTTCAGGGAGAACTGCCGACTCCAAGCGATATGAAGAATCACGGAACACTTGGGCAGTTAAAGTAGATAAGGAAGAACAACAAAATATAGTTATTCGCGTCTCGCTAGCTACTGCAAGAACTCTGTAGGGTGTCTAGATTGACCGGAATTATTAACAAAAAAATAGGATGGCACATGAATAACCGTCGAATTAACAAGGTGGGCATGTCTACTCTGGCACTGCTCACAACATGCTTAGTAGGAGTTTCGCAAGCAGCGGAAATCCTTATCAATAGTGACGTTATTGATCAAGCAATGGATGTCGTCGCACAGAAGTACGAGGCGTCTGCAGAAGCACAAGAAGAAATTTCTAGACTCCAAAACAGTGCTAGCTCAAATTTTGAAGAATTTAAGCGCTCGAATGACACTCTAGAGACCTTGCTAGTATTGAATGCTGGCTGGCGCAAACAAATTTCCGGGCAGGTAGAACAAATCGCTACCCTCGACGAATCTATTGCTGGGGTTGAAGAAATCACGCAGGGCATTCCTCTTTTAATGGAAAAAATGATTTCCAGTCTCGAGCAATTTATCGAACTTGACTACCCTTTCCATGTCAATGAAAGAGAGAATAGGCTGCAATTCGCCAGAGATGCGATAGACAATCCAGACGTCTCTATCGCTGAGAAATTCCGTCAGGTACTAGTTATGTATCAAACAGAAACTTCTTATGGTCGAACTATCGAAACCTATCCAGATACGATTTCGCTCAATGGTGCTGACCGTGACGTTAATATTGCTCGTATCGGGAGAGTGGCGCTGCTTTACCAAACCACTGATCGTCAAGAGACAGGCGCTTGGGATAATCGTGCACGTAACTGGACCCCACTCCCAGCAGGTGATTACAGAACGCAGGTGCAGACAGCTATTCGCGTTGCATCTCAACTTGATGCACCACGCATAATTGAACTACCAGTATTAGCACCGGAGGCAGCACAGTGAAACAATTAACAAATATCACAAGCCTCTTAACGGCTCTTGTTTTATCCATTGCCTCTGCTCAAGTTGCAGGCCAGGCAACATCGCTCGCAAATCTGCTTGATCTAGTAGAAAACGATCGTGTTGCTGAATCAGAAGAATATCAAGCTCGTGTTCAGGAATTTGAGCAGAATGCTGCACGGCAGCAAGATATTCTTGATACAACTAATCAGCGAATCACGACTGAGGAAACTGATTCAGATGCCTTGAGTGATGAATTCGAAGCAAATCAAATTATTCTTGCTGACAAACGTGAGATCCTCAGAGATCGACGTGGTGACTTAAATGAATTGTTTGGTACTTTGCAGGGAGTAGCTGGGGATTTTTTGAGTAATTTTCAGAACTCTCTTATTAGCTCGCAACACTCGGGCAGAACTGGGCAGTTGGAAGAAATTATTGCAAGAGCTGGTTCGACGGTAGAGCAACTTAATGTCGAAGAAATGGAACGGTTCTGGTTCTTCATGCATCAGGAGCTTACCGAATCAGGAAGAGTTGTTTCATTTAATGCCGACGTTACCTTGCCAAACGGTGATACAGCAAACAGAAGTGTTGTTAGAGTCGGTGCATTCAACGCTGTTTCCGAAGGAGACTACCTAAGTTACAGCGGTGATATAGGACATTTGCAAGTTTTACCAAGACAGCCAGACGCAGCCATCATGAACGGCGCCGCAAGCTTGCAAGGCTCATCCACTGGCTTCACGAAAGTTGGAATAGACCCAACTGGCGGCGTAGGCGGGCAGGTAATGGCTAACCTCGTTAATTTCCCTACAGTCGAAGAACAAGTCCGCAACAATTCTGGCGTTATCGGATTTATCATCATCGGTGTTGGTATTGTTGGAATTTTAATTGGCTTCCTCCGCCTTTTAATGTTGAGCCTAACGTCAATTAAAGTTCGAGGACAGTTAAAGAGAGATAAGCCTGCGAAGAACAACCCACTAGGTCGTGTTTTATTAGTGGCTGAAAATAATCCGGGCGCAGATACTGAGACATTGGAATTAAAGCTAGGTGAGGCGATTCTTCAAGAGACACCACGACTTGAAAGTATGCTCACACTAATTAAGATGATTGCCACAATCGCACCGCTAGGGGGCCTTCTGGGAACGGTTACCGGTATGATTCAAGTGTTCCAGCAAATTACAGTCTATGGTGCTGGTGATCCAACCATCATGGCAGGGGGTATTTCACAAGCCTTGATGACTACTGTGCTAGGGATTGTTGTAGCAATTCCGACCATCTTTATGCACACGGTGGTGAAGAGTCGAAGCGATAACATCATTCATGTTTTGGAAGAGCAAGCGACCGGTATGATCGCGCAAAAGGCAGAACAAATCGCGAATAGCCAGTCTTAATTTCAGAAGGAGAATGATATGTATTTTGCATTTCTAGATATCCTAGATGCAGTAAATACCTTCATGCAGAGGGGTGGGCCGGTACTTTGGGTAATTGCCTGGCTCCTCCTTATTAAGTGGTCTTTAGTTTTTGAGAGAGTATGGTATCTAAATACTACTCACAAGAAGAATGTAAAGAACACATTGGCAGACTGGAACGCGCGAAAAGATACTAAATCTTGGAGCGCTCACCAGATTCGGACCATGATGATTTCAAAGATCTCATTGGACGTCCGAAATACACTACCTATCATTGAAGTATTAGTTACAATTTGTCCTTTGTTAGGACTGATCGGCACAGTTACAGGCATGATTGAAGTTTTCTTCGTGATGGCAGTTAGCGGTGGCGGTGACGCAAAATCAATGGCAGGTGGTGTCTCTAAAGCAACGATTCCCACTATGGCCGGCATGGTCGGTGCCATATCTGGTATTTTTGCTTTCAACTACCTCAAGTCCAAAGTTGATCGAGACATAGAACTGCTTGAAGACAACTTACCGCTTTCTAATTAGGGAACCATGGCGAAATACAAGGGCTTACTAAAATGAAATCAGGAATAATGAAAAAGAAGGGGCAAGATGAAGCAGGAGAAATCGATCTCACTCCGATGCTCGATGTGGTCTTCATCCTTCTTATTTTTTTTATCGTAACTTCTGTCTTCGTCACAGAGGCTGGAATTGATGTATCCAAGCCAGAGGCTTCTACAGTCGAAGATACATCCGGGGACTTAATCCTAATTGCTGTTGGGCCTTCGGGCGATATCTGGATTGATGGTGATCAGATAGATCCACGCTTCATTCGGTCGCGCTTCGAACTGCGTTTAGCAGATGCGCCAAACTCCGCAGTTATAATTCAAGCTGACCAAAGTTCGAATAACGAGCAGGTGATGCTAATACTGGAAGCAGCACGTGAAGCAAATATAGACGACGTTAGTATTTCGGCGGAGGCTTAGAATAATGATATTTGTCAGATGGACACTTTCTATGGCAATGGCCGGTGGTATCACACTTGGTCTTTTTTATTTCATGCAGTTTTTGATTGCAACTGGGGAGGCATTCGATGAGCGCATCTCTGTAGTTAAAATTGTTGATGCAACAATGCCTGAAATCGAACTTGAAGTTATTGAGGAAATCGATAAACCCGAACCAATTGAAGAAGTGGTCCAAGAGCAGCCAGAAATACAAGAACGACAAACGAACCTTGATTCTGGGCCAGCTTTAAATATCCAAAGGGCCTCTGTCGAACTAGATACAGGCCTGCAGTTATCTAATGCGTCAATTGCAGCTACCGATGGAGATTATCTTCCGTTGGTCGCGATAGCGCCACAATATCCAACAAGAGCTGCCCAGCGGGGCATACAAGGCTGGTGCTTAGTAAGCTTTACTGTCGATGGCCTCGGCAATGTAGTGGAGGAGTCGATTGAGGTGGTCGACGCTGAACCGGCAAACATATTCGACCGCTCATCACTTCGTGCTGCGGCTAGGTTCAAATTTCAGCCTCGCGTAGTAGACGGCGAGGGTGTAAATGTTGATGGTGTCCAATATCTCTTTAGATATCAGCTTGAGGACAACTAAATATGACTAAAATTAGTAAATTAAAACTAGTCTTTCTTTCAGCAGTCTTAGCCGTACCAGTGCTACCTCAGCAAATCGTATTGGCAGGGGAAGAACAGCGCGCTCCACCCCAAGCACGCACCGCGGGTACGCTTGGCCCTCAAGTCATGCGGGCTATTAGTTCTATACAGGAACTAATGCAACCTGAGGATGAGGAAGACGAACCCGATCTAGCTGCAGCGAAGCTTGAACTAGACGAGCTTTATGACAGACGCTGGGAGCGCATGAACGACTTCGAAAAGCAGACAGTCTTAAACTTTTACACTAATTATTGGCTAACGCTAGAAAATTATCCTGAAGCGATAAATACCTTTAAGCAGTTACTCGAAATCGAAGCGTTACGCGAGGATACAAGACTACGAACTCTCAAGTCACTTGGTCAATTGACCGCTGCAGAGGAAGTATGGCAAGAGTCTATTCAGTACTATGAGCTCTGGCGAGAAGCCTCTCTTGTTGAGGATGACATTGTATATCGGGGTCTATCATACGCTCATTACCAAGCTGATGAATTTACTGAAGCTTTACCATATTGGATAGCCTATATGGAATTGTTATTGGAGCGATATGAGCAGAGCTTGCTACCAGTGGAAGTAGATGGAGTTCTCCAGCCAGCAGAACCGCAAGAATTCCCGCTAGGTCGAGACGACTATTCATATCTTAATGGGCTCTATTTTACTTTGGAAGACTTTCCAAACGCTCTAGAGCTAACCAAAACAATGATTATGTTATTTGATAATCAGACGGATTGGATGAATCTAAGCGCAATCTATTCCGGCCTTGATGATGAGGAAAGAAGAGTGCGGTCGCTCAATGTTGCCTATCTCAAGGGTATGATAGAGGACGAAAACCGCTTTCTTAATTTGGGCCAATCTATGGGAGGAATCGACGTTCCTTTAAGTGGATCCAAAATAATCGTGGATGGAATGGAAAAGCAAATCGTTGAAGAAAGCGAAGAAAACCTTGAGACACTAGCGCAGATGCATTTAATAGGCGCAGACTTCGAAGGAGCGTTAGGACCATCTCGACGGGTAGCAGAAATGTCTGACAGCGGCGATGGCTACGATACATACGGCTACATCCATTATGCTTTGGCGAATTATCAGGATGCTGCAGATGCATTTCAGATGGCCGTAGACAAGGGTAATTTAAGTAATAGCGCCGACACGCTACTCTTTTTAGCACGGTCTTTAATAGAACTAGATGACTTTGAAGGCGCACGGAACGCGGCAGTTGATTCAGCAGATGCGGGCAATGAGTCCGAACAAAGAAGCGCTAACGACTACATACGGTTCATTGATAGTACTGAAGAACGGTTTAACATTATTGAAGAAAGGAAGGCCGATGCGATTGATTTCTATCGACCTTATCCTTCACTGTTGGAATAGTTTTTCACAGAAATAGCGTGCTAAGCGCTTGAATTTCTGAGAAATGGCCTTATTAAAAGCCTGCCTATGAATTAATAGTCAGGTTTTTTTTTGATAAGAATTTGATGGAGTAAGACGATGAATGCGAGTACCAAAGCTGAAACACGCGGTTTCGAAACAGAGGCGAAACAGTTACTGCAACTAATGATTCATTCTCTTTATAGTAACAAAGAGATATTCCTTAGAGAGTTAATATCTAACGCTTCAGATGCTGCGGACAAACTACGGTTTGAGGCACTATCTAATGGAGAGCTACTTGGTGAAGATTCTGATCTTAAAGTACAGATTGATTTTGATGAAAAAATGAAAACAATAACTATTTCTGACAATGGTATTGGAATGAACAAAAAAGAAGTGATTTCCAATCTCGGTACTATCGCAAAGTCAGGCACTGCACAATTTCTTGAATCTCTAACCGGAGATCAGCAAAAAGACTCTCAACTAATCGGTCAGTTTGGAGTTGGTTTTTACTCCGCTTTTATAGTCGCTGATGAAGTTGAAGTGCTCACTCGGAAAGCTGGCACAAAAACAAAAACGGCTACTTTATGGAAATCAAAAGGTGAGGCGGAATACTCCATAGAAAGTTCGACTAAAGAACATAGAGGTACTGCAGTCACATTATATTTGAAAGATGATGACAAAGAATTTGCCGAGAACTATCGCCTAAGAAGCATAGTAAAAAAGTATGCGGACCACATTTCTATACCTGTGATGATGGCAAAACAGGCTAACTCTGCAGACGGCGATACTGGGGACGATAAAGCAGATACAAAGGAAGTAGAGTACGAATCAGTAAATGATGCAAAAGCTTTATGGACTCGTTCTCGGGCTAAGGTGAAAGCTAAAGAGTATAAAGAATTTTACAAACATATCAGCCATGATTTTGAAGACCCTATTCAATGGAGCCACAATAAAGTAGAAGGGAAACTAGAATACACAAGTCTTTTATATATTCCCGGTCGAGCACCTTTTGATTTATGGAATAGAGATACAGCTAGAGGCTTAAAACTTTATGTTCAGCGTGTTTTCATTATGGATGATGCTGAGCAGTTCATGCCCTTATATTTGCGCTTCATGAAAGGTGTGGTTGACTCAAACGATATTTCCTTAAACGTTTCCAGGGAAATACTCCAAAAAGATCCTGTCGTGGACTCAATGCGCAGCGCATTGACCAAGCGAGCTCTGGATATGTTAGTAAAACTACGTAAAAAAGATAAAGAGAAATACAATAATTTCTGGGGGCAGTTTGGGCAAGCTCTTAAAGAGGGGCCAGCAGAAGATTTCACTAACAAAGAAAAAATAGCCAAATTATTACAGTTCACAACAACAAGTTCTGAATCTGAAACTCAAGAGGAAGGGCTCGAAGAGTATGTCGCTCGCATGCAAGAGGGGCAGGAGAAAATATATTATGTAGCCGCTGAGTCTCTAAAAGCTGCACAGAATAGCCCGTTGCTTGAGATATTCCGTAAGAAAGGTATTGAAGTGATTCTGATGCATGACCGTATTGACGAGTGGATGATGGGACATCTTCAGGATTTTGATGGAAAACAGTTCCAAGACATAGCAAGAGGCGAGCTTGACCTTGGGAATTTGGAAGACAAAGGTGATAAAAAACAAAAAGAAGAGACTGAAAAGGAATTTGCTGACCTTGTGACTCGTATACAAGATATATTAGGCGAAAGAGTGAAGGAGGTTCGCATAACCCACAGGCTTACCGATTCTCCTGCTTGCCTTGCTATAGATGAGCATGATATGGGTTCTCAAATGCGCAAAATTATGGAAGCATCAGGACAGGCTGTGCCAGAATCTAAGCCGATTTTTGAAGTAAATCCCGAGCATCCGCTAGTCGCTAAGCTAGATAAAGAGGCCGATGAAGAGCGCTTCGCCGATTTGGTATCAATTCTTTTCGATCAAGCAAATCTAGCCGATGGAGGGCAACTTGAAGATCCGGGAGAGTTTTCAGCGCGCTTGAATAAATTGCTAATGCAATTAACAGGGTAAGCTTTGGATGGATAACCTACATGCGTTCAAGGGTTTCGATACCAAGTAAATCGAGCCCTTGCTGGAGAGCCGAGGCAGTTAACTTGGCGAGTGAAAGCCTTGAGTTTCTCTTAAGGGGGTCACTCTTCAAGATCGGGCAAGCTTCATAAAAACGCATAAATAAACCAGCCAATTCATACAAATAATTACAGAGTTGATTAGGGAAGCAGTCTTCACTAACGGAGTGAATTATGTCCGAAATCTGGAGTATCTTCAGGATCAATAAGCGTTCTTCATTTTCGTCGATAGATATAATTTCTTCTTCAAAGTCTTCCGCTTCTCCTTTACGTAAAATACTTTTAATTCGCGCGTAAGCATACATTAAGTAAGGCGCGGTATTACCCTCGAATGAGAGCATCATGGACCAGTCAAAAATGTAGTCTGATGTTCTATTTTTAGAGAGGTCTGCATATTTTACAGATGCGATTCCGACTTTCTTTGCGATGGATAAACATAGCTCTTTATCAAGCTCAGGATTCTTCTCCGTAACTAAATCATATGCCCTACGCACAGACTCATCCAGTAAATCAATTAACTTTACTGTATCGCCTGAGCGAGTTTTGAAAGGCGTGCCATCGCTTCCCATCATCGTGCCATAGGCGATATGTTCTAAAGAGATCTTATCAGAAGTTAATTGCGCTGATTTAGATACTGCAAATACTTGTTGGAAATGTAAGGATTGACGTGCATCAACCACGTACAAAGAACGGTCTGCATCAAGCTCTTCAGAGCGAAATTTGATTGCGGCTAAGTCAGTAGTGGAATACAAGTAACCCCCATCAGATTTTTGAATAATTACCGGCAATGGATTGCCGTCTTTACCTACGAATTCTGATAAAAAAACAACTTTGGCACCATCTGATTCGGATAGCAGGCCTTTGCTATTAAGTAACTCAGTAACCCCTTCTAGATCATCGTTGTAACGGCTTTCTGCATCGAGATCATCACGACTTAAGGTGATGTTTAGCTTGTCATATATTTCTTCGCAGTGAGTAAGTGATTCTTCAATAAACTGATTCCAGACTTGCTTATAGCTAGGGTCTCCACTCTGTAGTTTGACTACGCTCTTGCGAGCCTCATCGGCAAACTCCGGATCAGCGTCAAATTTATTTTTTGCCGCGCGGTAAAATTGCTCTAAATCAGAAAGTTGTTGGGGTAATTCTCCAGTTTTTTGCTTCTGCAGTTCTTGCATAAACGCGATCAACATTCCAAATTGCGTTCCCCAGTCCCCTACATGATTCTGTCTAACTATTTTATGGCCTACTTTTTCCATAACACGTACCAAACTATCGCCTATGATAGTGCCTCGTAAGTGACCAACATGCATTTCCTTAGCGAGATTGGGAGAGGAATAGTCGACTACGATGGTTGCTGGTGATGCTACGCGAGTCACTAAAGCTTCCGGCTTTAATAGAGCAACGTTGGCTAGGCTCAGTAGAGCGACATTACTAATTCGTATATTTATGAACCCAGGGCCCGCTATGGCATAAGATTCCACAATATTATTTTCAAGGGCGTTTAGGTGCTCGACAACTTGCTGCGCGAGCTCTCTTGGGTTTCGGTCTAGCTGTTTTGCGACCGACATTATCCCATTAGCTTGATAGTCGCCAAATTCCGGCTTTGAGGCGGTGATCACGTTACCATTGCAGTTTTCTATTCCTGAGCATTCGCTAATGGCGGCGCCCACTTGCAGATTTAGTAGTTGTTTGAAGGTTGCCTTCATTCAAAGATAAAATAGTGTCAGAGTGAAAATCCAGAGGATTGTACACTATCTTGATCGAAACAGATTAAAGTACGATGGGCTTGGTCGTTTTTCGTAACTCAATTCCTAATAGCAGTGCATATTGACAAGATATATGCTGATTAAAATATAACCAATTGATTGTTTCGAGCATTACTTTGAGTAAATTCTACTAGTGGCTTCTACCGACAAAGTTCAATTAGTTGCCATCACAGAGCGGCATGTTGGGCAAAGACTCGACAATTTCCTAATTCGAGAATTAAAGGGTGTTCCTAGGTCACGTATTTACAGGTTAATCCGCAGAGGCGAGGTCCGCGTAAATAAGAAGCGCTGCAAACCAGATACTAAGCTAAGCCTTGGGGATAATATCCGCATACCCCCTGTAAGCAATGTTAGAGAGACTTCATCAAAGATTATTACCCCCGGATTAAGCGAGCTGTTGACCAATAGCATTCTATTGGAGTCAGACATGATGATAGTTTTGAACAAACCCGCTGGATTATCAGTACATGGGGGCAGCGGTGTAAGGCTTGGATTGATAGAAGCCATGCGTCAAATTAAGGATGAGTGGTCTGATCTAGAACTTGCTCATCGGCTCGATCGTGACACTTCTGGCTGTCTCGTAATTGCCAAAACAGGCAAATTTTTAAAGACAATACAGAGTGAGTTTCAAAAAAATGCTGTAGGTAAAACCTATCTTGCTCTGGTCCACGGTGAGTGGCCGCAAGACTTGCTTGCTATAGACGTCCCTCTCAAGAAGAATCAGCTAAATTCGGGGGAGCGGGTAGTTAAGGTTAATACTGATGGCAAAAGCTCAAAGACCCTTTTTAAGTGTTTAGAAAGGTTTCAGGGGGCGAGTTTGCTGGAAGCTAGCCCAGTCACAGGCCGTACCCATCAAATTAGGGTTCATTGTCAGTATGCGGGTCACCCAATTATCGGAGACTTAAAATATGGTCCAAAAGGCCCTGAAAACATGTTTAAACGGATTAGCAAACTGTGTTTGCATGCGGCAAGAATCCGCTTTCCTGATCCTGTTACGCACGGAACTCTAGAAGTAGAAGCCCCTTTAGATAAATACTTTCAGAGCGTTATAAACGAATTTCATAATAACTAATAATATCAACTGTATAGTTAAATTATTTAATGTGTAAACTCGCACAAATATTTTTGACACCAGCTGTCTCTGGGCCTATTATTGCGCGCCTATGTCGGAGACCCAAATTCCAGCTTATGTAGATACCCGCAAAGTATTTCACCAGCATGAAGAACTTATAGGGACTGTTAGTTTACAAAGTTTACCGAGATTTAAAGAATCTTTGGCAAATGATCAAGGAATTGTGGAGATAGCTCTTTATTTTTCAGTTAATGATTCAAAGCAACGGATTATTAAGGGAAACATCTCTGCTCATGTAGAAGTCGCGTGTCAGCGGTGTTTGGAGCCTTTAGCCATTTATTTAGAGGACGACATATGTTTAGTGTTACTTGAGGAAGAAAGCGCAGCAGCGAGTCTAGGTCCAGAGTTTGACCCTTGGATCTGCAGCGAATTTAAGCTGTTGCTGACCGAAGTGGTGGATGAGCAACTTATGCTATGTATGCCAATAGTGAATTATCACGAAACTGAAGATTGCTTAAAGCAATTAGAGTATAAAAGGGTAGAGCTATCAACCAATAGCTCTTCGCAGGCTTCCTTTAAAGAAAGCCCTTTTTCGGTACTCAAGAACTTAAAAAATAAAGCTTAAATTATTGATATATAATGATATAAGGAAACACCCAGGAGCTTCAAATGGCTGTTCAAAAAAGTAAAGTGACTCGCTCAAGACGAAATCAACGGCGAACACATGACTCACTTTCCGGACCCACTTTATCTACTGACAAAACTACAGGTGAAGTGCATCGCCGTCATCACATGACTGCGGATGGTTTTTATAAAGGCAAAAAAGTTTTGGATCTTGGCGACGAATAAATTCGGGCTCCGTAACCGAATAGTAATTAAAGTTGCTCGGAGAGAGCGGTGTCAGATTAATAGCCCCCGCTTTAATACATGCGTTAGATAATTACCCTGATCTGTCTATCATTTTGGTTGGCGATGCAAACCAAACAGAAACGTTAATGTCTGACAATAAAGTCATTCCATGCAGTATCCTCAAAGCATAGATTCGGGAAGTCACATAGGGTGGTAGCACAACTCATTGAATTTTTACTAAAACTAAAGACATTATGCTTCGCTTGATTGGCGAAAGATCACCATCATTATAAAAGCCGTTTAAGCTTAAATGTTGCGAACGTCATGAAAATTGGATAACAGTTCATTTCGAAGATTAGTTTAATAGGTTTTGTATGCAAAAGTTTGGATTCGTATTTCCTGGGCAGGGTTCACAAAAACTGGGGATGCTGGCAACGCTAGCGGAGCGATCTCCAGTTATTAAGGCAACATTTGCAGAAGCTTCTGAAGTACTAGGTCAGGATCTTTGGGAGATAGCACAACTTGATGGCCAAAATACCTTAGATCAGACAGATATTACTCAACCTGCACTCCTTGCTGCCTCGGTAGCGATCTGGAGGCTGTGGGAGTCACTTTCCCAGCTTCGACCTTCTATTTTGATAGGACATAGTTTAGGCGAGTACTCTGCATTAGTTTGCGCAAGCGCTATCAATTTTCAAGACGCCGTAAATATTGTTCATCTAAGAGGCCAATTCATGCAGTCAGCGGCTCCCGCAGGGAAAGGGAAAATGGCTGCCATTGTCGGTCTCGAAACTCTAAAACTGCATCAAATCTGCGCTGAAGCTCAGGAAATCGGCATAGTATCAGCCGCAAATTTTAATTCTCCAGGACAAACCGTTATCGCTGGTGAAACGGCCGCAGTTGAAAGGGCTATTGAATTATGTAAAGAAGCTGGAGCAAAAAGAGCACTACCTCTTAATGTTAGTGTACCCTCGCATTGCGCACTTATGCGCCCTGCAGCTGAGAGATTAGAGATGGAACTTAAGAATATAAGAATACAAACTCCCACGATCGCTGTAGTGCAAAACGTCAACGCAGAAATAATTGAGCAGCCGCAACAAATTAAGCAAAATCTCGTAAAGCAGCTTTACGAACCAGTACTTTGGGTCGAGAGCGTGCAACTAATGTATAAAAATGGTGTCAATAAAGTGGTTGAATGTGGGCCAGGAAAAGTACTTAGTGGTTTGATCAGGCGTATCGAATCAGAAATCCAATGTTTTGGAAGTGATGATGCGACTAATTTTGATAGCGCTATGTTAAAAATATCTGTTTAGCTTACAAGAAAATTTAAAAAATCGTCCGGTGAATAGAGAGAGTCTATATGAGTGACGGAAAAATAGCGTTGGTCACAGGTGCCAGTCGCGGTATTGGAAAAGCCATAGCATTAGATTTGGCAAAACAGGGCTATAAAGTCATTGGGACAGCTACAACTGACATAGGTGCCACTAAGATTAGCACTTATTTGGAATCAGCTAGCTTCAAGGGCAAAGGTCTTAAAGCCAATGTGGCCTGCGATGAATCCGTAAAGGCACTATATGAGTCCATAATCGCGTCATACGGCCCCCCTGGAGTTCTGGTAAACAATGCCGGTATTACTCGAGATAGTTTGTTAATGCGTATGAAGCCTGAGGAATGGTCGGAGGTTATACAAACTAATCTTAGCTCTATATTTCGAGTAAGCAGGGCTTGCATTAAAGCGATGACAAAAGCGCGATGGGGAAGAATTATAAATATTTCATCAGTCGTTGGTTCCAGCGGTAATGGCGGTCAGACAAATTACTCAGCATCGAAGGCCGGCATAGAGGGCTTTACGCGCTCATTAGCAAAAGAAATTGGGTCACGGGGTATTACTGTCAATGCGGTAGCCCCTGGCTTTATTGAGACAGACATGACAAGAGAATTACCAAAACAACAGGCTGAGGCACTATTGGCTCAGATTCCCCTTGCTCGTCTCGGTCAGCCCGAGGAAATCGCGAATATGGTTGGTTTTTTAGCCTCTGATAAAGGTGCCTATATCACTGGAGAAACACTCCATGTGAATGGTGGAATGTATATGGCTTGAACAATATTCGACGATCCGCAGAGGCCGAGCTTAAATCAAGAGTAACTTGGTCAAATATTAACCAATCGATTGACGAGTTTTATTTGTAATTAAACATTACAACTACGTAAAATAGAGGTAGAATCGCGTCTCTGATTTACGCGGGTGACCCGCTGCGACGCAAATGTAACAGACAGACTTAATATAAAAGCCTTATGAAACAAAGTATTAGGAGCTAATAATAAATATGAGCAGCATTGAAGAGCGCGTTAAGAAGATTGTCTGTGAACAGCTTGGAGTCAAGGAAGACGAGGTAAAACCTTCTGCTTCATTTGTAGAAGATTTAGGCGCTGATTCGTTAGATACCGTCGAATTAGTCATGGCTCTAGAAGAGGAGTTTGAAACTGAAATTCCTGACGAGGAAGCTGAAAAAATCACCACAGTCCAGCTCGCCTGCGACTATATCAATCAACACCTCTAAGTTTTAACTGATGTAAATAACAAAGCTACTCTGGAGCACTCTAGGGTGGCTTTTGTTTGTTTAGCCTGTTGCAATTGAGATAGGAGACCAACTTGAGTAATAGACGAGTTGTTGTTACCGGCTTAGGTTTATTGACACCTTTAGGTAATGATGTAAATACCTCTTGGGAAGCTATTAAAAATGGAAAGAGCGGCATATCCGACTTAGACCATTTTAATGTCAGCGGCTTCAGCACTCGCTTTGGTGGCGCTATTAAAAATTTTGATTCCAACGAATTTATGGCTACTAAAGAAGCCAGGCGCCTGGATGACTTCATACAATATGGTATTGCCGCTGGCGTGGAAGCCTTTGAAGATGCGGGCCTAGATGTTTCCTCAATCAATAAAGAAAGGGCAGGTGTTGCGATTGGGTCTGGTATCGGTGGAATAAAAACCATAGAAGAAACGAGTCTACAGATATACGAGTCTGGTCCACGAAAGGTCTCTCCATTTTTTGTTCCTGGGTCAATCATCAATATGATATCCGGAAATCTCTCTATTCGATTCGGTCTGCGTGGGCCAAACATCGCAGTTGTTACTGCATGTACAACAGGAACCCACAATATTGGCCTGGCAGGCAATATGATCACCAATAATCAAGCAGATATAATGCTCGTTGGCGGAGCGGAGATGTCTACATCACCAGTAGGACTAGGTGGATTTTGTGCAGCAAGAGCGCTATCGACACGCAACGATGATCCAGAAAAAGCGAGTCGTCCGTGGGATAAAGATCGTGATGGATTCGTGCTTAGTGACGGTGCCGGAATAATGGTGCTAGAAGAAATGGAGCATGCGAAAAATCGGGGCGCGAACATTTATGCAGAGGTTTCTGGATTTGGCATGAGTGGTGACGCTCACCATATAACCTCTCCGGCTCCGGGTGGTTATGGAGCAGTATTGTGCATGCGTAATGCGTTACTAAGCGCTGGGATGTCTCCTCAGGATGTGGATTATATCAATGCTCATGGTACTTCAACGCAGGCTGGTGATATCGCTGAAACCGAGGCGATTAAAACTGTTTTCTCTAACCATGCTAAAGAATTGGCGATCAGCTCCTCAAAATCCATGATAGGGCATTTGTTAGGTGCTTCAGGCGCCGCCGAAGCTATAATCTCCGTGCTTACCCTAAAAGACCAGGTAATCTCACCTACTATTAATTTGGATAACCCCGATGAAGGATGTGATCTGGACTACGTGCCTCATACTGCACGCGAGCAAGAAATAAACGTTGTTCTCTCCAATTCATTTGGTTTTGGTGGCACCAACGGAAGTTTGATTTTCTCTAAATATTCTTAATGACCTTGACTCGATGATTTCAGATTAGTCTTCTAAGTAATAAACTCTACAAGTATCGAACTATTTCTTTGATTGAATCACCTTGGGCCGATGCTATAGTGAATATAAGATGTTAACTTTTCACTAGCCATAATTAGTTAATTAACTGCATATGCCGCCGAGTTTCTTCGCTTCACAATCAAGCAAAAGTAAATTGCAAAAAATAAGCGTTATATTCTTGCTGTTCGCATTTTTTACTGTGGCTTATCTATTTAGAGCCATAAACCTACCATTATCGTTAAAAGCAGATGTAATCTACTTTGAGGTTGAATCAGGATATTCGGTTGCGCGAATAGCTCGTAAATTAGCAAAGGAAGGCATTTATGAATATCCGCAGATATTCTCAATGTATGCAAGGCTCAGGGGCAATGCTAGTTCAATCCAGGCGGGTGAGTATGAAATAAGTAAAGGTATTAGTGTTAAGACTTTTTTAAACATGTTGGTGACTGGCGATATAGCCCAGTATCGTGTAACCCTGATAGAGGGATGGACTCTAGACCAAGCATTAACAGCAATCTGGCAGAGTCCTAATATACGGCGGGAGATTGAAGCAATAAATAAAGAAGGTATTCCTGCAGAATTACAGTTAGATTTTAAATCTGCAGAAGGTCTATTTTTTCCGGATACGTATTTTTATGCAAAGGGCTCTACAGATATCGAAATATTAAGAAGGGCTAATCAAAAAATGGATGAGGTATTAACGGAGGCATGGAAGAATCGTCTAGGGGCTTTACCTTATGAAAACCCTTATGAAGCGCTAATTATGGCATCCATCATTGAGAAAGAGTCAGGATCTAGAAGTGAGCGGGGGGATATCGCAGGCGTCTTTGTTCGACGATTGGAATTAGGAATGCGATTGCAATCCGACCCCACGGTAATTTACGGTATGGGTGAAGACTATAAAGGAAACATTCAACGCGAGGATTTACGCAAAGAAACAGCATACAATACATATCGAATAGACGGTCTCCCACCAACGCCGATAGCTATGGCAGGAATGGAATCAATTCTAGCAAGTTTAAATCCCGTGCTCTCGGAAAAACTTTACTTTGTTTCAAAAGGCGATGGTACCCATTACTTTTCCAGTACTTTAGAAGAACATAACGCAGCGGTAAACAGATTCCAAATTAACCCGCAAGAGTAATCACAATAATCGAGTAAGACAAAGATGAATCGAGGTATATTTATAACAATAGAAGGTGTTGAAGGGGTAGGGAAAAGTACAAACATTGAATTTATTAAAAAATATTTAGACAATCTTAATATTGATTATCTCGTTACACGCGAGCCAGGTGGAACTCTTTTAGCAGAAAATATTCGAGACCTTTTATTAAGTATTGACGATGATTCGCCAGTGGAACTTTGTGAGTTATTGCTAATATTTTCTGCGCGCGCTCAGCATATACAAAAAGTAATTGAGCCGGCATTAGAGAGAGGTATATGGGTAATTTGTGATCGATTTACTGATGCAACTTATGCCTACCAAGGAGGGGGTCGAGGCATGAATACTGGATTAATTTCTGAATTAGAGACCATGGTACAAGGAAGTTTACGACCAGACTTGACAATAATTCTCGATCTCGATCCCGAGACAGGGCTACGTCGGGCGAGAAATCGAGGTGAGCTTGATCGTTTTGAAAGAGAACATGTAGAATTTTTTATAAAAGTAAGAGAAGCCTATTTGCAAATCGCAACGGACTTTCCTAAAAGATGTGCAGTTATAAATGCCGGAAAAGAATTGGGTGAAGTGAGCCGAGATATTGCATTATTATTAAAAACAAGACTTTTTGAAGAATAATGAGCTTATTGCAACAGATACCTTTCCTTTGGCAAAAAGAACTATGGGACAAACTCACATCGGAATTTAGAGTGGGAAAACTCGCACATGCGTATCTAATTTCGGGTGCGCAAGGAATTGGCAAAGAGCTATTCACCTATGGATTAGCTAAATTCATAATGTGTAGTGCTCCAGAAAAATTATCGGCTTGCGGTTCTTGCACAAACTGTAAATACAGTGGAGAAGGGGGGCACCCAGACACGATTGCATTAACAATTGAAGAGGGAAGTCGTGATATTAAGATAGAGCAAGTTCGATCTATGTCAGGCTTCCTAGAGAAAACCAGTCATACAGGTCGAGCGAAAGTCGCTATAATCGCCAACGCACATCGAATGAATACTGGAGCAGCTAATGCTCTTTTAAAAACCTTAGAAGAGCCAACGGAAAACACTTACCTACTATTAAGCACTCATTTACCGGGCTCTCTGCCGGCTACTATTCGAAGTCGTTGTCACAAGGTGTCTATGCAAACCCCTGATCAAAAGACCGCTATAGATTGGTTATCTCTGCATATCCCGGACCAGGAAGACCCTTTAGCGCTGGCGAGATCCGCGCAAAATAGGCCACTATATGGTCTTGAATTATCACACACCGATGGCCTTGAGAACCAGCAACAGTTCCTCAACAAATTAGTGCAACTAAGTGCTGGAAAAACCAGCATCCAGGCTACCGTAGCTTTGTCAAAAAAGATCGGTGAACAGATCGTAGTTAGGTATTTAATACAAATTTCAATTATCTTAGTTAAATATCTCCTAACTAATCAGCAGTCGAGTGAGCTAGAGCCCGGACAACAAGAGTTACTTTCGATGTTTCAACCAGGAAAAGCAGTTTCAATCTCTTTGCTATTAAGTTTGATGGGATATTATGATCAGGCCCAAGAGTCTCATAGACAGCTTTTAAGCAACACAAATCCTAATCCACAGCTGATAATGGAATCTTTGCTTTGGCGCTGGAGTCAATTGAGTCGTTCTATTCCGACACGATAAAATAGATTTAGATAGGGTGGGTGGGCCTGCTAGATTTAGCTGACTCATCTTCTAGCTTCTCTATTCATCTGATCAATCACATACTCACCGATGGCCAAGCTCGCTGTAAGTGCTGGAGATTCCATTCCGAAAAGTTGCACTAGACCTTTGATTCCATGAATGCTGCTGTCTTGGATCTGGAAATCGCCAGCATCATCTTCAGGCCCAACAATTTTAGGCCGTATTCCCGCATAAGAAGGATGGAGCTTTGCCGGGTCCACCGTCGGAAAATAACGCTTAATTGAGTTAACAAATCGATTGGATTTGCCAGCATCGATGGTATAACTCTGGTTATCTACGAATTCTGTGTCAGGGCCGAAACGTAATTGTCCTGCAATATCTATAGTGGAGTGAATGCCGAGCCCAATATGATTTGCTTCAGGCATTGGGTATATGAGATGGCTGAATGGACTTCCACCTGAATAGCTAAAATAGTCACCTTTACAAAGATGCAGCCTAGGCACATATTTAGGGTTCATCCCTTCGGTTTTTAAGGCTAGTTCTTGCGCGTTAAGACCAGCGCAGTTTATAAATTCAGTACAGTGAAAGTCATAGGGTTCAAGTCCATGTGTGTGGGTAAGAACAGTGTTTATCAAGAAGCTTTTCGGTTCTTGATGAACAGCTATTACTTCTGAGCGAGAAGCGAAGATGACTCCTTGGGATTCGGCTAAATTCAAAAGGTTTTGCATATAGGAGTGACTATCGATAATTCCAGTCGAGGGAGATAGCAGGGCGGCATGACCCCTAACTTCTGGCTCCAATTTGCGGAGCTGATGAGTATCTATCCAGCACAGATCAGTAACACCGTTTTCGTGCGCTTTTTCCTTTACAGCTTCCAGAGCTTCTTCTTCGGTTTTTTGCGCGACAATTAATTTTCCTAGTTTTCTATGTGGAAGTTCAAATTTTTGCAAATGATCATAAAGTAATTTTTTTCCGGCTACACATAGATTTGCTTTTAAGCTATCAGTTGCATAGTAGATCCCAGCATGAATTACTTCGCTATTCCTACTACTTGTTATTTGCCCAAAGCTAGGTTCTCTTTCTAACAATACAATTGATGCATTAGCATATCTGGCAGACTTGCTCAGCTGGTAGGCAATGGCCAGTCCTACAACGCCGGCTCCAGCAATACATACATCAAACTTATCCATGAGGTCTAAGCCAATGATAATTATCTCTACAAATAGAATTCATTAGGAGTTGTTAATATTCAAAATCAGTAACTTAATTTTTTACTCAATTAGTAAATGCGACGAAAGGTTAGATTTATTCTGGGTTTTTTCAATCCAGAAACTTTAGGTAATTGATGAAGCCAATGATTTTGCAATGTATCACCCATCAATAAAAAACTGCCATTACGCAGCTCCATGTTAAATTTTTGGACACCGTTGCCAAACTTAGCGCGAAATTGAAATTTTCTAACAGCACCAAATGATATTGATGCAATAACTGGCTTGTCACCCAATTCCTTTTCATCATCAGCATGCCAGGACACGCTGTCTTGACCATTTCGATAATAGTTAAGTAACACTGAATTGAATTTGTGTTCAGCAAGGGATTCAATGCGAGTCTTAATATTTAAAACATCTTCAGACCATGGCTTTGGTTGTAAACGGATACCTGAATAGCTGTAGTTAGAATCTTGATCGCCCATCCAACACTGCAATCGCGGTATCAAAACTTCTTTACCAGCAATCCGCAGACTATCTTGCTGCCAAGGAGTTTTGTCAATTAAGCTTTTGAGATATCTATTAGATTCTCGCTCATTAAAGGCGAAAGGAAATTCTTGGATAATTGCATTACCTAATTCATGAGTCAGATGAGCTGAAGAGTTTCTCTGATCTAAGAACAATTCGTTTTGTTCTTCCAAGTGATTAAATCCCGTAGTTGAAGCGTCGCAGCTAGTGCATAATGCCTGCTTTTCTGCTATCGGCTGATTTTAAGGATACAGTAAATTGCCTAATTTTGATTATGACCTATTTGTCATTGGCGCTGGCTCTGGTGGAGTTCGCGCTAGTCGAATCGCCGCAGGTCTCGGCGCAAACGTAGCAGTAGCAGAGGAGCGTTATTTTGGAGGCACCTGCGTTAATGTGGGCTGCGTACCGAAAAAGCTCTTTAGCTATGCCGCACACTATCGTGACGACATAATAGATAGTCGAGGATTTGGATGGGATATCCCAGAAAGGTCTTTTAATTGGGGCACTTTATTAGCTAATAAAAATAAAGAAATCAATAGATTAAATATAATATATAAATCAATACTTGAAGATAATGGAGTTGCAGTGTTCGAAGCCCACGCTCACATTGTGAATTCGCACACTGTAGCGGTAAATGGACAGCTCATTTCTGCGAAATACATTCTTATTGCAACCGGAGGATGGCCTTGGGTGCCGGACTATCAAGGTTCTGAGCATGTACTAACTTCAAACGATGTATTCCACATGGAAACGTTACCCCCACGATTTCTTGTTGTCGGGGGAGGTTACATTTCGGTGGAGTTCGCCAGTATATTTACCCGTCTAGGCAGTGAAACCACATTAAGTTATCGCGGGGACCAATTATTGAGGGGGTTCGACGGGGATATTCGCCAATTTATTACAAAACAAATAGGCCGTGACGTAAATCTTAGACTAGAAACAGAAATAGTTAAAATAGCAAAAAATAACAATGGGTTGCGTGTTTTTTTTGATTCTGGAAGTGAGCTGGAGGTTGATGCTGTTTTATCGGCAACAGGTCGAACACCTCTTACAGCCGGTTTAGGGCTAGAAAACGTCAATGTAGAACTCTCCGCTAGTGGCAGTGTTGTAGTGAATAATAGATTTCAAACCACAGAGCCGAGCATATTTGCCGTTGGTGACGTTATCGACAGGATTGCTCTGACACCCGTAGCGCTTGCAGAAGGCCAAATTGTGGCAAGAGCACTATTTTCAGATTCGTTTGACGTAATGAGTTACAAATGCATTCCTACTGCAGTGTTTTGCCATCCAAATATAGCTACTTGTGGTTTGACTGAGGAAGAAACATTAAATCAGGGTATTGCAGTTGATGTTTATACATCCACCATAAAACCTCTAAAAAATACTCTAAGCGGAAATGAAGAGATGGGTATGATTAAGCTTTTAGTCGAACAATCGTCAGATCGAGTTATCGGAGTACACCTGGTAGGACCTGATGCTGGTGAACTGGTACAAGGTCTAGCCGTAGCTATGAATGCTGGTGCAACTAAACAGCAGTTTGATGCAACAATTGGAATACATCCAACATTCGCAGAAGAGTTCGTTACTATGCGAGCTAAGCGACAAAATATAGATTAATGAATAGCGTAAAACCCAGAGTTAGTAGTCCATCTCCCTGCAAACCTTTAATACTTGCAACCCTCTTATTTCCGGTAATAAAGATTACCGGAAATAACCAAATATGTACCAGCTCTGAGGCTCCCCTTTAGGTAGACAGGCGCTTAGAATCAAACGCAAACACTTATTATTAAACTTAACTAAGGAAAACGAAATGGCTTTAGAAAACCTAATTAAATTAGAAGATGAACTCTTATCTGCGGAAGGAAGCATTTCTTCGGTAATACTTGGGGACTCGGGTGGTACTATTACTGGAAAAATAAAAGTCTCAATATATGGCTCAGTATATGTGAACTATGAACTCAGCATGAACCCTAAGACACCAGGACAAGGTGCAATGGTTGGAAATGCTAGTGCTATTGATGACGAAGGTGTGAGTAATACTGCAGCTCTTCAAGGTGTATGGAAGCGCACAGGACACGTAATGAAGATCTATTGTATAGACGACATTTCAGATGGAATGATTCACTTAGCAGTCGTGAGTATCGATTTTAGAGACGACAGTATAAAAGTTGATTTTTCACGAATAGCCAGCTAAAACTCTTGATCCAGGAGGGGGTCCCGCCTCCTCTTTGGACCGCTTTGACACCACCAGTCTGAGGAAACAACGGTAAAGAATACAATTTGACCAACTTGCTTCAAATTTGTTATTTGCACAGAACGCTCTACGCAGGTTGAAGAAGAGCCGCTAGCAGTGCATCAATCAAACAATTCAGATATTCCAATGCCTAAAAAGATGTTTTTAAAACCTTTTCTCTGCTCAATACTTAACTGCTGGAACTCATTTCTTAATGTCTGCAGGCATTTAAATTGGTACGGAAACGGTTTTTGCACCCACTCCAGACCCTCAATTTCTGTTTTAAGTAAATCTTTATTGGATTTGATCGCCTGTTCATTTGCTAGAAGATAAGGGATATATGTTTTCCCAATCTCTAAAAGGATGTCTAATAGAGACTTGGGTAATTCTAATTCCTCCGCAGGCCGTGACTCGAATGGCCAGTCGTCATCTAGAATCTCAAACCCCGATAAGTCCTCCATAACTTCGGTCCACGCATATACCCGAGGTGCGAATTCTAAAATTATCGATTGAGGTGTAGGATCAAACAACGCTAAACAAGTTAATTGTCCATATACTGCAAAATCACAACTTGCTGGCCTCATCCCCAGCAGAAAGGTATTACTGGTTAAATGTGCATCTAACAACTTTATGAATCTCAGAAAGCTAGACTCAATCGTTTTCTTGGTTATCTCGTTAGAGCCTACATAGCGCAATCTGGAGATTTGAAGCTCCGAAATCTGCCTCCCCCGCTCTCTCATGGTAGCTTCAGGTGAATTAATATTGGCCCACCTAGGTAGCATCTGTCCCGCTTTTTTAATATCGGGAGGATAAGTCCATCGATAATGAAACATGGCCTTCGTTAACCATTCATCAGCGTAATCCTCAATTACTGAGTTAATTAGAGCTAGTAGGGGGTTTTCGGGAATAACGGCGCGTGTCGGGTATTCTGTATCCAATTCACGTATTAGAGGTGTCGAATCACAAATTGCAATTTCATTTCCAGCGTCATCGGTCCCATAGAATGTTGGCAATAAAGGGACTTTGGGTTGAGGTCTTTCTCTATATCGATCTGGTTCAGGTCGGAGCTGTCCTCTGAGGCTTGGGAGTAATTTATATTGAATTCTCCGGTAGCGGAGCAGTGCAAGCATCTTTCGAGTATACGGCGACCCTGGCACGCCCATAAGCTCTAACGGTTCTTTGTATTGCATCTTAGATAGTGGCTATAAACACATGTATTTAATAGATAATTATAAATTTTAATCAAACTCAAAAATGTTACATCAATCCCCTTACCAAGGGTTACTGTTCTGTTGCTTCATTTTGCCGCTCAAGTTCACGGGCACCTGCAAGAACTCCAGATAAAGCATAGTTTCCTTCGTGACAAGCGTATTCGTAGATAGGCTCTTGGCTAGGCCTTGCATTGAATACCAACTCCCCAGTGAAGGCCTGACTAAATACGCTTGAGTCCTCAACCGTGAAGTTATATAAGATTTCACTCTCAGAGATGCGACTAAATCTCTCAATTACCGAAAGATTTTCTGATGCGCCTCGAAAGTTTTGCTGAGGGTTAAAGCCTTTAGTTTCAACAATTAGAGTATCCCCTTCCCAATGACCCACAGAATCACCCATCCATTTGTTCATTGCTAACTTATGCTCGCTATCATTAAGGCGAATAATTCTGGCATCGTGAGCCATTTCCGCTAGGATCATTACGTATTCAGCTGTTTGCACAAACTGATAGTTATTGTTGTACATCACAGGCAGCATAGGCGGCCCTGAATGTGAGCCGAAAGAGAGCAGGCAGCGTTCAGCGAGCGGTCTTGCTTCTGGACCATCATAGGGGCCGGGCTCATTAGGATCGCGACGAAAGCGCGCTCGGGGATCACCGGCATAGGGAATTTGTCCATCGGAAGGGTTAACGATTATTGAAGAACGGTATTCCCCATTTATAATTTGAATGCGAGTGCCAAGATCCTTCCAAAATTCGTTATAACCGTCTTCCGTATTACCATCATCCCCAGCCTGAGCACCAAAACCTGCACCCCGGTTTGGGTCGCTGTCGGCAAATTCAGCATCAAGATAATTCTGGTGACCATCTTCCAGTCGGCTCGCTTGTTCCCGCGTTAGTGCTCGTTGTTCGCCGAGCTCCCTGCTCCGCGTAAGCGGTGTAAGTGTTTTATTAGTCCATACACCCTGTAAATCCGGTCTGCCTTCTGCCGTTCTTGGAATCTCCCAGTCTTGAGCTGACCCATTGAGTCCAATAGACGAAATACCAGCTACTAAAATGAGTAACACGGCTTTGCGCATCTTCTTACTCCTAACTAATTATTTTCAGAGATCATCTAAACCAACGTTCCGTAGTCCTGTCAGCCTAGCTTTTAGCTTTACACAACTTATCCAATCACTATCAATTTAGAAAGCAGAAATATCAGATTATTAATCAGATAGGTAGATTTCTGCCCATTATGGTTACCCTTCTCCGTGTTTAATACTTAATGGTTATGTCTTTTGTTATTCGTGCCGGGAGGACTGAATCCCCGTCTTTCGAACATCCTCCGCTATTCGTAATCGGTAAAGTTAAAGCAGTAACCACCGACTATTCTAACGAGTATTCGCGATTCTACAGTTCTGCCGTTATTTTGATCGGCTACTGATAAATGAATTATATTTTTACATATAATACAAATATATATAGAATATATTTAATGCATTACGATAAATCCCCAGCCGCTTTCTTTGATACTCTTGAGGAAATGCCGAACCCATTTAAGAGTCAGATCACGACCCTCCCCCACTTAATCGAAGGCGCGCCAGCTGATGCTCTGCAGGATTATCAATATGCCAGTGAATTTATTTATAGTTATCGGGGCAGCCCAGATACCTTTAGTACCTACCGCAGAGAAATAGAGCATTTTCTTCATTGGTGCTGGATAGTGGCTAAAAAGTCTGTGAACCAAATATTGAGAGAGGACATTGAAAATTACGTTGAGTTTGCGAAACAACCCCCTGCTACATGGATTGGGAATAAGAATGTCCCGCGCTTCCTCTGTAAGTCTGGTGATCGCTTGCCAAATAAGAATTGGCGCCCGTATGTTTCTAAAGGTGGTGAATACGCACTTTCTCAAGCGGCGACCCAGTCCTTGTTTAGCGTATTAAGCAGCTACTTTAACTTTCTCATTCAGGAGAGTTATATCGCAGCGAACCCAATATCCCAAATACGTCAAAAAAGTAAATTCCTGCGCAAACATCAATCACAAGGGAAAATTCGTCGACTCTCGCCTCTCCAGTGGGAATATGTTGCAGAGGCTGCTGAGATCCTTGCAAAACAAGACCCAATTAGACATGAACGTACGCTGTTCATCATGAATGCACTCTATGCTATGTATTTACGAATTTCTGAACTTGTAGAAACATCGAGGTGGCTTCCACAAATGGGTCACTTCCAGCCGGATCAAGAGGGAAATTGGTGGTTTGTCACGGTTGGAAAGGGTAACAAAGAGCGGGAAATATCTGTCTCTGACGCCATGTTAACAGCTTTGAAACGCTACCGTAGCTCCCGAGGCCTCTCACCTCTTCCGAGCCCCGGCGAATCTAACCCACTAATTCACAAAACCAGGGGAAGAGGAGGAATTACGAGTACCCGGCAGATTCGGGGGATAGTGCAGACTTGCTTCGATTTAGCCGCCGCAAAAATGCGTAAAGAAGGGTTTGTTGAAGACTCGGACAGACTCGCCGCTGCTACGGTGCATTGGCTTCGGCATACTGGTATTTCAGATGACGTGAAACATCGACCAAGGGAACATGTCAGAGATGATGCAGGCCACGGTTCAAGCGCTATTACCGATCGTTATATTGACGTAGAAAGAACTGAGCGACACGCTTCGGCACGCAGCAAACTAATCAAATAAATTCTTATACATTACCTGGCCAATCTATTCTTAAAATTGCTGAAAAGTGCTTCTATCCATAAAGAAATTAGCATAGTCTTCCTACTTGCCGGCTTGGCTGAATTGTATTAACGCTTTTGTCTGTCACTTGAGTGTTAGCAAGGAATTTGTGAGGAATCATGCAGACTAACAACTCCCCTTTGGCTCGAATTATTATTCTAGTCCCGCTCTATCTTCTTGGTGTTTTCACTACCTCAATATTTGCTCAAGATGACTTAGAGCAGCTCAATCTAGTTTTAGACATTGAAGAGCTTTATGAGCCAGTCGCCAGTCAGCAGATCCATGGCGAAACGGCTGTTAGTTTACTTGAAGAATTGCAAACCAAGCATTATTCCGAAATTAATATTGACGATAACTTTTCATCAGCAGCCTTCGATAGCTATTTAGATACTTTGGATGGCTCCCATCTTTATTTTTTAAAATCAGATGTAGATGAATTAAGCGTTTATCGTTATACCTTGGATGACAGTCTCAAAGCAGGTAGCGTTGAGCCGGGATTCGAAATTTATAACCGCTACTACAAGCGTGTCTTGGAACGTCTCATTTATGCAATTAATCGTATAGAAACTAATATTCCAGAAATGGATTTCACTTTAGATGAATCTATCAGTATCGACCGGGAAGATGCACCCTACGCAAATACTGTGGAGGAGCTTGACGAGATTTGGAGACTAAGACTCAAGAATAGTGTTCTTAGCTTGCGCCTAACCGACGATACTAATGAAGAAATCGAAGAAAAGCTTTCAAAACGATACCGAAATCAGCTAAGTCAAATTCTTAAAACCAACGAGCGAGATATTTTTCAGACCTACCTCTCTACAGTTGCAAAAGCAGTCGACCCACACACTGCCTATTTTTCTCCACGAGATTCTGAAAATTTCAACATGGGTTTGTCGTTGTCATTGCAGGGAATTGGCGCACAACTCACTAGCGAAGACGAATACACTAAAGTGGTTGAGCTGATCAAAGGTGGGCCAGCAGAGCGTGGTGCCGAACTGAAAGCAGGCGACCGGATAATTGCAATCGGGCAAGGTGTAGATGGAGATCTTCAGGATGTCGTAGGCATGAGGCTCGATGACGTTGTATCACAGATACGTGGGGAAAAAGGTACAGTCGTAAGATTAAATGTTATCCCTGCCGACGCAATAACTGAATCCAGTGCAACCGTAGTTAGTATTACTCGTGACACCGTAAAACTCGAAGATCAGTCCGCAAAGAAAGAAGTGATTGAATTGAGTTATAGTGGGCAGGATTACAAGATTGGTGTTATAGATTTACCCACATTTTACTTCGATTTTGAAGCTGCTAGTCGCGGCGAAGAAGACTTCAAAAGCTCTACCCGCGATGTGCGCAACTTGTTGGAAGAATTAAAAGAAGAGGAAGTCGATGCTGTAGTAGTCGACCTTCGTAACAATGGAGGTGGCAGCTTAAGTGAAGCTAATCAATTGGTCGGATTATTTATTGAAACTGGCGCCACAGTTCAAATTCGATATTCAGGTATTCGCAATGGATTCACTCGACCGTTTGGTGACAACGATCCTGAAGTCGCTTATGACGGGCCATTAGCAGTTCTAGTTAATCGTACAAGTGCCTCTGCCTCTGAGATATTTGCTGGCGCAATTCAAGACTATCAAAGGGGTGTCGTGCTTGGAGGACAGACCTTTGGCAAAGGTACTGTCCAAGAAATTATCCCGATGGATTACGGTCAGGTCAAACTAACACGTTCAAAATTTTATCGAATCTCGGGCGCCAGCACACAGCACCGAGGAGTAATACCAGATATAACATTTCCTGATTTTTATGACGCCTATGAAGATATTGGCGAGAGCAGCCTTGATGGTGCACTCCCTTGGGATACAGTAAGGCCAGTTGAATATCGGACCTATAACTCAATACAGACTATGCTGCCAGAGTTACAAAATTTACACGATGAACGAGCAAAAACTTCACCGGACTTCATTTATTTACTTGGCCAGATAGAGCGTACTCGGGCATTGAGAGAAAAAGAAACATTTTCCCTTAATGAGCTTGTTGTTAAACAAGAGCGTGAAGATAGCCGTCGAGAAGAGTTTGACGCGGAAAATATGCGCCGAGCTTTAAAAGGTATTCCATTGGAAGAGTGGAAAGAAGATGCAGAAGAAGGTTCTACGGAATTTACTGACGAAGAAACTATTCTTGTAGATAACGAAGAAGAAGAAGAAGAAGAAGGTGACCCTCTTATTTTGGAAAGTGCTCGCATACTTGCCGATTTTATCTCTCTGTCTTAACACCGCGGTGGTTAAGTAAATCGCCGCCCCCGATCTTCACTGAATGCGAAGCCTCAAATGTAGCCTGCAAAAAAAAGGCCCTTAAAAAGGGCCTTCAAGCGGGGTTGAGCTTTAGGAGGATTCAATCAATTTGAAGTTGATTGAGGCTTTATTAAATCATTCAAACCTAGCGAAGCAATGTCCTAATAAAGACGATCTCATGATTGATTATGACAGGAATGTGTTTCAAGTTTTTGACAACCAGCAGTTCGAAGAATAGCTTTAGACTTTTCTTGCATTTGGCTGAGATCAAATAAAAATTTTGCAGGCTTTATTTACAACCAAAAATCTGGGGACGATCGATAATTAAATCGACCTCCCCTATTACCCTAAACCTTTAGATAATACCAAGCCGCCTAAAGAGGAATGAAAGCCATTGCGTAATGCGGATTCATAGGAATTACGAGTTGTCTTTGCCTAGAGTCGTAACACATTGAAGCAGCACTTGGGATCCCTCGAGCTATCAGCTGAGCATTACCGCTAGAATCAATTCTAGATACGCTGCCAAACCGCACACTGCTTACGTATTTTGTTCCATTTTCCAGAACAACCACTCCATCATTACCACCTTCTATTGCGCTTTCTTGCTTCACAACCTCACCATTAGGGTCATATGTGATGACTGCAGCATCGCCTATATTTACGACTACAATATTGCCATCATTATCCATAGCAACACCATTAGGGCTGTTCAACGGAGCACCTTGCGTAAAGACTGAAACATCTCCATCAGCAGAAATCTCATAGATTATTCCTCCAGGAGTATCTGATAGATAAGCTGTCCCTGCAGCAGTAGCTGCTACACCATTAATAAACCCTGACCCGGGGATAGAAATCGAAGTCATTGGCTCACCTGTTTCTAGATCGAAAGACCTAAGATGTCTAGAGCCATTATCTGCTGTATATAAAATGCCATTTGAAATAGCGCTTCCAATTGGATCCCGCAATTCAAGACCATCTCGAGTTGCTCCGATCCATTTCGAAGTGTGTACACTTCCATCGGGATTAATTAATGATACGTACCCATCATCCGATCCGGCATCATTGCCTCTATTCATAGAGAGAATTAAATTCCTTTCTGGGTCAAACGTACAACTCTCCGTAAAGTGAAAACTCCCATAAACTTTGACGTTATCACTCATAGGTACAAAAGTTCCGGCTTGATTAGTGGCGCCAAGTGGACCACCCGCAGAGAAGTCTTGTGCAAAGAGTAATGAAGTATGCACAACTACACAAAAGGAACTGGCCAGAGTTAATAGCATTTTTTTCATATCAATTTACCTCGTTTATATAAAATTATTTTCTACAAAAATATATCAATCACTTGAAACAACAAAGCTCAAGAGATTTTAGATAAGGATTCAGAATGGATTTATTAATATTCACATCCAGCCGCTTTTTCATCCGTGTTGGGCTATTACGCTATCCGTTTATGCGCGCCATCACTATACAACAGAGCGATAAGCGCCTCTATAGCTAACTTAATGCTTATTATTTCCAGTATCGTTAACTTATTCTTTGCCCTAGAGTTTAATAAATCGCAGCACGAAACGATCAGTGTTTCTCTCAAGGCTCGGGTCGAACGGTCCTAGTGTATGATCATCAGAAGGGTTTTCTAGCAAGTCACTTACTCCCGTGAGTGCGAAGCCCATCGATGTAATTGATTTAACAGCATCATCGAACGCAATACGATGCAGAGTTGCATTATCAGCTCCAGAGGTGCCTTCATGATCTATTACGCCGAATATACCTCCGGGTTTTAAAACATTAAAAACCTCTGTGAAGCGTTCATGTGCCTCATCGCTGCTGCGGTTATAGACGTCATGAAAGTTAAGCGCCGTTAATGCGAAATCAACAGAGTTTGCCGTTAGCTCAGATACTGGCCCAATATGATGCGCGATATTGGAGCGTCTATCTAACCGATCGTTAATTAATTCAATATTGTTGTCTACGCCGCGACCCGGATTATTTTGCATGATTACTTCGCCAGAGGTACCGACAGCATACGAAAGTACCTCCGTATACCAGCCACCAATTGCAATTAAATCTAAAGCTGTCATGCCTTCCTCCAGCCCTAGAAATGCTAGTACCTCTGGCGCATTTCGGTTCTGATCCCGCTCTAGATCGGCCGCTGGGCGGCTATTGTTTTGCATTGCCCGTGCTAATTGGGCAGTATCAAGTTGGGCATTAACTTCGCTAAGAAAGCAAAGAGCCGCAATAATCATTAGAAATCGATTCATTTCGGTTTCCCTTTATTCTGATCAGCCATAAAAATACCTGAATTTCTTGTGAATTGATAACCTTTGTAAATGGAGAACTTTCACATAGCGTTTCTTGTTAGTTATCCCTGACATTTTCTCTGGGTAGGATGTGCACAGACCATAGGCACTAATAATCTATTTTTCCATTGCCGCTAATGCAGCAAAATTGCAGTAGAACCGAATTAATAGGAGGAGTGAAATGACTGGTAATTCTGGAACAACTCGGCGGACGTTTTTAACATGGAGTGCCGCCTTAGCAACCGGTGCTATGTCTTGCTCGATAGAAGAGGACATTTCTGGTCAAACAAATACGACATCCCTCATAGATTTAACGGCAAGTGAGGCTGTTTCGGCAATGCTGAGAGGCGATATTAGTGCTGAAGCATATGCCGAAGCCCTAGTGAGACGCTGCGAATCTGGCAAGCATTTAAACGCGTTCATAAATTTCGATGCAGCACGAGTACTCGAAGCAGCAAAAAAAGCCGACGCTAATCGTTCAATGGGTGCTGAACTCCCACCTTTGCATGGCTTGCCAATTCCTATCAAAGATAGTGTTAACGTATCAGGATATGCGACTACAGGCGGCACCAGAGCGCTGAGAAATTTTTATCCGGCCGAGGATTCACCCCTCGTGCAGAAATTGAAAAAAGCTGGTGCAATCGTTTTAGGCAAAACTAACGTCCATGAACTGTCGTTTGGCTGGACCAGCGATAATAAGGAATTCGGGGCAGTGCGGAATCCCTATGATATCAACCGCATTCCCGGGGGTAGTAGTGGTGGCACAGCGGCGGCCGTAGCCGCCAGGATGGCCCCGATCGGTATTGCTGAAGATACACAAGGCTCAATCAGAGTCCCCGCAGCCATGTGCGGCCTAACCGGCTTCCGACCGACTCTCCATCGTTACCCAAACCAAGGGGTAATACCAATCACGCCACTATTTGATCAAGTTGGCCCGCTAGCTCGTAATGTTGGCGATCTCGCGCTGTTCGATCATGTCATAAGCGGTGCGCCAATGACGAATAATTCGACTTCAATTAAGGGGTTACGAATCGGTGTGCCGCGTGAATATTTCTACAACGTGTTAGAGGAGGAAGTTGAACGAATCTGCGAAGAGGCGCTGCTTCGGCTAGCTGATGCCGGCGCTATTTTGGTTGAAGCCGAGATAACCGATTTAAAGCGATTGATCGATCTGACTACCGCCAGAGTGCAGCTCTATCATGTTTTGCCAATGCTAACTCAATTCTTGGCAGATTTTGATACAGGTGTGACATTCGACGAGCTGATGGCCCAAGTGAGCCCGGACATACTGGCTGTTTTCTCGCAATTAGTATTGCCCGGAAGCGAACTCTCACCAAGCATCGAAGACTTTACCGCTGCGCGAGATCAGCATCTACCAGCGCTTAGAAAAACTCTTGCGAGTTATTACCATGATAACAACCTGGCCGCGATGGTTTTCCCTGTGGCGCAAATTACCGCACCTTTAATTGGGCAAAACCCAAATATGACCGTAAATGGCCAAAATGTCTCATTTGAGAATCTAATAAGCCGAAATATTTCGCCTGGCAGCACTGGGAGCCTGCCAGGCATTGTCGTGCCGGCGGGCCTCAATCGCGACGGGCTGCCGGTCTGCCTTGAATTGGACGGTCCAGCCGGCAGTGACGAGTCACTGTTGGGAATAGGGGTTGCGATTGAGTCAATACTGGGCAAATTACCGCCACCGAGACTTTGAATAGCTTAATTTTAATAGAATGCGATTGCTTAGAATACCGGAAAAAATATATCTTGGATGTTAACTATGAAAAAATTAGGTTGGATGTTTGGATTCAGCCAATTGGCGTGTTGGGCGTTTTAGCAGGTTTGATATTTGTTGGGTTGTAGATGCGTCAATCTCAAGAAAAGGCTTGTATGGTATCTGTGAAAGGCGGCACATTTTAAAACGGCGTTTGAGGCGGCCTATCAGAATTTTTTAAACACTATTCCGGATAATTACGCTGAGTAAGCTATGAAAATCAGATTACTACTCATTATATTTATATTGATCTCCTCGGTCAGTCTATCTATTGCCCAAGCAGATGATGATTATCGGGCCCCCCGCACGGAATGGGGTCAGCCCGATCTGCAGGGTGTGTGGAATTTTAATTCCAGCACACCATTGCAGCGACCCGAACAATTTGGAACACAGGAGTTTTTGACGCCTGAAGAAGTCGAGCAAGATCGCATTCGGCTAGCGGAACGGCGGCGCGCATTAGATGCAGCAGAAGCCAAACTGGTAGTAGACCCGCAAGCTCCACCAGTCGGTGCTGACCCTGGAGGCTACAACACTTTTTGGTATGAGAATGCCAGTATCGGTGAAAATGTTCGTACTTCTCTGATTATCCATCCAGAAAATGGTCGGCTTCCTGCCAGAGTCGAAGGCGCTGCCGAGCATGGGGCAAATAAAGTGGGACCAGACGTTCCAGGTGAACGTCCCGTTCTTGCAGTTTTGGGCGGTATTAGCGCGGATGGACCGGAGGACCGTGGCCTGTCTGAACGTTGCCTGATTGGCTTTAACGCTGGCCCTCCCTTTAGCGGTGGCGGTTACAATGCCAATGCGCAGATCTTTCAGAACAAGGATCATGCAGTTATTCTGACTGAAATGGTACATGATGCTCGAATCGTTCCATTAGTTGACCGGGCTCCACTCGACGATGATATTCGCTTATGGTCTGGAGATTCTAGGGGCTATTGGGACGGTGAAACCCTGGTAGTGACAACTAAGAATTTCACGGATCTAACGCCTAGTTTTAGTCGTTTCGGAAATTCAGAGGACAAGACATTGACTGAGCGATTTACGCGAGTTAATCGATATACAATCGAGTACGAGTGGACGCTGGAGGACCCTTCTACTTTTTCTGACAAAATTGTCGCTACTATGCCAATGACTAAAGTAGGGGGACTGCTCTATGAATTTGGTTGCAATGAAGGCAATTACGGCATGCTTAATATCCTCCGTGGCGAAAGGATGAAAGAAAAACGAGGCGACTAGCCCCAACGAGAAACGAAAAAACTCTACCAGTAAATAATGACGGCAAATATATTGGCATATAAAGCGCGGAGTTCATTTTGAACAAACCGCGAACAACAACCCTACTCTGTTTTTCTGTTACTACTATTATTTAGATTGATGTGCCTTGTTTTCTTGGACATAAATTAACTCCAATCTAACTCGCCACTGTCTGAATTTATTTTAAAAATTCAATCTCAATGAATGCACATTCAAAGTCATTTCCATTAATAACGTCATGCTCAACACCTACCTCTCGAAAATAAGGCACACCGCTTCTCATTGGTACACTAATGTTTTCACTATTACCTAGATTAATCTTGAGCTCACCATTAAATAAAGGCACAACGATATAGTCATATTCATGCCGATGCCATCCAGTGTTGTCTCCATATTTTTTGAAACGCCATTCTGTGACGCAGGTACGTTCATTTTCGATCAAGACTGTCGAAACAGCTTTACCAGGTTTAGATTGTTCGCACATATATCCGTCCATTCTTATAATAACCAACCCATGCACCAAAAGGTTCTAGATATTAAACCTGCTTATGCTGGAACCAATACTTGGTGGATCGCATGGTGCCCGCCCTGCTTCATGAAAACTTTATAGCTTGAAACCAACTAAATAGAGAATATTATTGTAGTAATCGTTAATACATTTTTTCATTTTAAGTAGGGGTCCAGACGGAGGATTTGTCTAGGCGGCGGAAATCCCATTAAAAACCTTGCTGAAAACGGCAAAGGAAATCCAGCAGCCACCAGTTCAAACTCCTCTCCTTCCACTGACACCGCGGTGTAATCTTCAACATTTCCCTGAATTTCTCCGCGTACATTAGTGTTCTTAAGGGCTGCTTTGTACCAGCCTCTAGTCCAGTGGTGAGCTGAAACATATAGTTTTCCTTCAGTAATAAAGCGTGCAACCATTGTGTTATTAGATTCCCCTTTGTCATCCGTCGTAGTAATCACAATCATTGGTATACCGCAATCACTCCTTAGTGGGTTTTGTCCATCTACATTTGAACACCCCTCTGGATCCTCAAAAGACGGTTGATACATGCCCAGAAATACGGATTCGAATAGGAGAACAAAAACAATATAAACTACAGCGACTATTCCTAGCCATTTAAATACTTTCAATTGTTTCCTGCCTTTTTAATTCATTGTTAAAGTGCTCGTCAGACACATTCACCGCTCATGCACGTGAGTTACGTAACTCGATTGCGTTAAAAAATAAAACAGCCCTGCTCCCCTACTAGATTCAACGATGCCAGAGCAGAATATAACAACTTAGTTGATGCGCACGCTCGTCAGGTCTGTTATTTACGGATTACGCGATTTTTCTAACCTAAAGTGTAATCAATCGGGGGGCAGGCAACGACCCCTCTGGAGCATACCCCAATAAAAAAAACCACCCAAAAGATTAAGAATATTAACCACATTTTTACTGATGTTTTCTTGATCTTACCTAGCCGACCTAAAGAGTAGGAGAAGGCTCTGTTGTACCAAACTCTATGCATCCAGCCTCTACCCTCCACACGCCATCCTGCGCGGTAGTATTGCTGTCTTTATCATTACCTTCGTCATCCTGACGCGAGTCTTTATTGTTATTGCTCATAGTGTTTCTCTGCACTTCCATCGACTTTATATGGTTGTGTTGAATAATAGAATAGCTCACCTATTTTTAATTACAATGTCGGTTTTATAGGTGTTCATTATTTTGGAGATAGGTCATGAAAATAGAAAAAAAATTATTCAGAGAAGGCCCTTATTCAGATTTCTTTTCTCAGGGCGTACAAGTAGGAAATATTTTAACTCTTGCCGGTCAACTTGGAGATGGAGAAGACGGAAAAATTCCTGAAAGCATTAAAGAGCAGATGGCAAATTGCTACGCGAATATCCAAAACGTTCTCAAAGAGTTTGGAGCCTCCCTTGATAATGTGATTGATGAAACCTGGTTCGTTACTGATGTTAGTGAGTGCATGGATAATGTTGGTGAAATCTTTCAGGCGAGAGAGCTAATCTATGGTTGTAAGCCAGAAGTTTCTCAGACACTAATAGGAATTACGGCACTAGTATCTCCAGAATGTAAAATTGAAATTAAATGTATCGCCTCTATATAATCATTCGTGTACATTTATGTAGATCAAAAACTAAAACAATAAATAACTCTACTTTGCTTGACCGTTACCTTATCCATTCTGGAATGGTGAATTTTTAACAAACGAGGATTTAAAATGAATAGACTACTTTCTACAATAACTTTTCTCTGTTTTGCTGTCGCTGTTCCGTGGATGTCTTATGGGTTTGAGGTGACGGGAGAAAGGGTAAACCTTTCAGGCACAATAAACTCTGTGGTATTGACCGACGAAGGTGGAGTCATCAATGTCGTTTCTGACAATGAAATATATGGAAAAACATGGTTAACTTATAATATAAATTTGGATAATCCCAATTCAGTGGATCAAGGTTCTTTCCAAGGAAGGGCCACCGCTATTAACAATGACGGATCAAGAGTAAGCTCGTCCCGTCAAGGTGTTTGGAGTAGAGATGGTTATATGTATTCTTTTTACTCATTAGATGATGTTAGTGATGGCAATCAGTACATATGCATAACAACGATGAATTTACAAAATGATTCCGTTGAGATGCGATTTTATCCAAAGTAAACAATCATTTACTGCCATTAACCGGGACTTGACGCAATTATGTTTAAATCACAACTTAAAACACTTTCCGTAATCGTCCTTTCTTCGCTAATTATTAGTCAAAGTTACTCGGCTGATGACAGCAAGAAAGTCGATGTATCAGAATCTACCTTTAAATGTTTAAGTGCGTTAGCGGCGAGTGGCAGATTTTTTGTCGATAATATTTTGGGGGACCTGGATGCAACACTGTCGGTTGCCAATTCCAGTAGCGGAGGCAATTACCCGCCTGGATCTTTGCTGACACTAGTTCCTGACGAAGCGATGATTAAGCATCAGGAAGGGTGGAATCCAGCCACCAACGACTGGGAATTTTTCCTGCTAGGTCTATCCGCAGAAGGCACGAGTATTTTGGCGCGAGGAGGCGCTGAAGTAGCTAGTCCATCGGGAAGCTGTTTTGGTTGCCATCAGTTGGCACGCTCCGAGTGGGACCTTGTCTGTGGCGTAGATCACGGCTGTGCACCGATTGCATTTACCCTTGAGCAAATTCGAGATGCCCAAGCGACGGACCCACGGTGTACGAACGAAAACTAAAACTTGATAATAAAATAAGAAGTTTTTAGCCTATGTAAAAACGGGCAATTAAAATGAAAAGATTTCTCAAGTGGCATATAAAAGAATGCATAAGGTTTTATAATTGGGGTTACCCCGTAACCAAAGTTATTCGCTGGCGAGTTAATTTACCTATCAGGCTACATAATAAACTTTATTTAGAAGAAGAACCTTTACCTTTAATTAAATAGCAGAGAAGATAAAAAACACGCTGCATAAAAATACAAACAGGCGGCAGTTTTTTGGGTATGCATGATCTTTGGGTTTAAAACTTGCTTTAATTTGACAAATAAATCATGTCGTATCATCCAGCCTCTTTCTGACACTTTCGGATAAAGCTTTAGAATGTAAGCTCAGAAAATTCATCTCATTCAGGCAGTCGGTAGGCGATGATATATCCGCCTTCTGGATCTTCTTGATCAGCGGGAAGCGTCCTAAATCCAGAGCCTGTTGTTGAATTCCAAACAGGTATTGTTACTACAACCGTCTGGTGTCCCTCCGGGGATAAGTAACTAATGGGTGTGGCAGTAGCCTGATATGGAATTGGACTACTCCAAAGTTCTTTACCATTTAATATATCAGAGGCACGCATCGTATTATCAAAAGTACCGGCTTGAAATATTAAGCCTCCCGCAGTTGTAACTGTACCGGCAGACTGCGGTGTACCGATGGTAAGAGGTAGCCGTGTTTTTATACCTAAAGGCCCGCTATCCTTCGCCAAACCTATGGGACGCTCCCATAACAACTGCCTTGTTTCTAGATCAATTGCTGCCAGCATGCCAAAAGGAGGCTGATTACAAGGGACTTCTAACGGAGATAGAAAACGAATCGTGGTATGGGAATAAGGTGTACCCAATTGGTTTCCCTGCACTCCTTCCGGAAGTTCATCGCGGGGAATCAGAGTAAGTTGATTGCCGACTAGCATCGGATTCACCACCATGATGTTATTCGCTTGATCAACGCTTACCGAGCCCCAATTATGCCCACCTGCATTACCTGGAAATTGAAAAATAGTGTCAGTACCAGGCACAGTGAAGTGCCCATCATAACGCATTTTTTTAAATTCAATTCTGCATAACATCTGATCTATTGGAGTGATACCCCACATCATCGCCTCTGTTATATCGGGGCGGAAGTTCGGCATATCGACGGTGAAAGGTTGTGTTGCTGCAGCATAATCCTCGGGCACGCCCCCAGTAGTAGGTACTGATCTTTCTTCGATTTCGAAGAAAGGCTCACCAGTCACTCGGTTCAGCGCAAATACTTCTGCTCGCTTCGTCGGAACCAGGACAACGGGCACTTTCTCGCCTTCGTCTCCAGGCAAATCGATTAATACAGGCTGTGATGGCACATCCCAATCCCAAAGATCATGATGTACTGTCTGGAATGACCAACGTACAGCCCCAGTTTCACCATCAATGGCAACCACTGAGCTGGCGTATTGCTCGCTAGATTCTAGACGCTGACCGCCAAAATAATCTGGGGTTTCATTGCCGGTAGGGGCATAAATGAGGCCGAGTTCTTCGTCTACGCTGAACAGACTCCAAACATTCGGTGTCCCTCTGGTGTAAACCTCTCCACGTAATGGTTCTGTGTTAATGCCAGGGCGACCCATGTCCCATGCCCAAGCGAACTCTCCACTGAGAGCGTCGAATGCTCGCACGACACCTGAAGGTTCACCGACAGATTGGTTATCGAATACCCAGCCGCCCACAACTGCATTACCGCGAACAATTCCAGGAGGGGAAGTTTGAAAATTAAATATTCGAGGATCGTTGCCCATGTGTTCCGATAAACTAACTTCACCCAGCTCACCAAATTGCAAGCAACGCTCTCCTGTATGGGCATCGACCGCAATTAGCCTCGCATCGGTAGTAGCAGTTAAGATTCGCTCGGGGCATTCCCCTCGATAGCCTTCTGGCGCAGCATAATAGGAAACTCCACGACATCCAGCGGTGAAATAAGGGATTGCGGCCAAATGCTCAGGGTCGATTAAAGGATCAAATTGCCAGCTTAGGTCTCCGCTTTGCGCATCCAAAGCAATAATTACGTTGCCTGCAGCACATACGTATAATAGTTCTCCAATTTGGAGTGGTGTTGCTTTAAAAGGCCCACCGATCCGAGTCCTATAAGTCCACGCGACTTCAAGCTCCTCTACATTATCTCGATTAATCTGATCTAGCGGAGAATAACGACTCCCACCTAATGTGTTCCCGTAACTGGGCCAATCTGTAGCGGTATTTACCGTATTAATTCCACTGCGCGGGGTCAGAGGATTAACGTCGTAGCCGAGGCCGTCATAAAAAACAATAAGAGTTATTACTACCGTCAAACCGGCGGCTGACTTACTTATCGTCGAAGCAAATAATGGTGGAGGATTCCTGTGATAAACCGCATTGCGATACCAGGGCAGAAGAAACCACAAACCAATTGCAGCTAAGGGCAAGATCCGCGGAGCCAAGGCCCACAAGTTTGTGCCTGATTCCATAAAGGACCAAGCTATAGTCGCGATCATCAATCCACCATAAAACTTCGACGCCAGCGGGTCAGAGACCCAGATGCGTTTGGCAGTTGCGACTATTAGAATTCCAGCTAAAAGATAATAAAACGATCCCCCTAAAGTAATCAGCTGAACTCCACCAATTATTAGCGGTGTGGCAAAAACAAAAAGGAATATTGGAAAAATTCGAGGCGATCGAAGTTTGGAATCGGTATTCATTATTTAGCCTTGTTCTGATTTATCTAATTTAGCTACGTTGAAAAAGATACTTTGTATCAGTCAACCTATCATTCAGCATCGGCTGCGTAAATGAACCTTCAAAAGAGAATTTATCTGTCAGAGACTCTGTGTAGCAAAGTTGTTGTCATCCAGCAAAAGGAGCTGAACAATTTAGGACATTCAGTCGGAGTATTTCTCAACACGTATTCTGAGTGGATAGATGAATACTCTAATACCGATAACTCTCTTTTAGAGTCTCAGAATAAATCGTCACTAGGGACAAACCGCTAAAAATGATGTTTATAAAAATTTAAAGTATTGATTTAATTGAAGTAATAGTGGCGGAGGAGGAGAGATTCGAACTCTCGGAGGGCTTTCACCCTCGCTGGTTTTCAAGACCAGTGCATTCAACCGCTCTGCCACCCCTCCGCGGTAGGAGCAGAATCTTACACTAATCCCCGCTTCAGTGAAATAAGGCCCGAATAGACGCTAAGAGATTAATTTGCGCACCGAAATGCGTTGATTTTGTCCAGTTACAGAGTATCATAATTCGTATCAGTCACATGGTTTATAAGAATCTAAGCCATTGAAATCAAACGCATGAAGCCCAATATTCTTATAAAGCATCTATAATATTGGTCGTTAACTAAATTAACCAGGTAGCCACTAAATCATTAGTTCTTGGCGCCGAAGAAACTGCTGGAGAAAGCAATGAATGAAGTTGGTCTGAATATCTCGCGTACTCAAGAATCAGTGTTGGCTACTAATACGGTAATTAGAAACACCTATTCACTTCTAGCAATGACCTTATTTTTTAGTGCTATTTCTGCTGTCTTAACAATGGTCATGCAAGTGGGTCAAGGCACTGGCTTCCTGATGTTTATTGGCGGATTTATAATGACATTTGTCATTAGAGCGAACGCTAATTCATCTAAAGGACTAGTGGCAATATTTGTCTTTGCCGGACTTATGGGAGGCGCTTTAGGACCGATTATTTCTGTTTACATGATGGCCTACGCAAACGGATCTGCAATCGTTGCCCAGGCATTAGGGGGAACAGCTTTTATATTCCTTTCACTTTCTGGCTACGCCCTAACCACGAGATCTAATTTTAGTTATCTCGGAGGGTTTCTATTTACAGGAATGCTTGTAGTCATAGTCGGAATGATAGCCAACATCTTTTTACAGATCCCAGCATTCAGCCTCGCGCTATCAGCTGGTGTAATTTTGCTAATGTCTGGATTCATTCTGTTTGATACTAGCCGCATAATAAACGGTGGCGAGCGTAACTATATAATCGCAACAGTTGGTCTTTACTTAAGTATCTTTAACATCTTTATTCACCTACTTCATTTGCTAAGCTCACTGACCGGCAGAAATTAGACTCAATACAACACTCCAAATTTACAGAGCCCCGGTCTAATCGGGGCTTTTTCATTGAAACTAGTAAATATTATTATTAATGAAATTTACAATAGTCGTCTACGCGGCGCCCTACTCCTCCCAAGCGGCAGCTACTGCTTTCAATTTTTCCAAAACACTTCTGAGTGAAGGGCATGAGATTTATCGACTCTTCTTTTTTTCTGATGGCGCACATAATACAAATAAGTTAGCAACAGTCCCTCAGGGCGAAACTAATTTGCAAGCTAGCTGGGATGACCTCATCCGTGACTATGACTTGGACTCTGCGGTGTGTGTAAGCTCAGCTATAAAACGTGGCATAGTAGACAAACAAGAAGCAGAGAGGCATGAATTGTCTGCAGTGAGTTTATTTGAAAGTTCGGATATAGCTGGTTTAGGTCAACTAATAGATGCCGCGATTAACTCTGATCGCTTGCTTAATTTCGGATAGCAATGAACGCTACACAGAAACAAACATTTACCTTTATCAGCCGAACCGCTCCCTATGGAAGCAATAGACCACAACTTTGTTTAGATACTGCCCTTGCTGCGGCAGTCTTTGAGCAACAAGTGAACTACCTATTTATGGAAGACGGTGTCTATCAATTATTGAAGAACCAGGACGCCGAAGCAATTCACACAAAGACAATTGGTAGAATATTGGAAACACTGAATTTATACGGTATAGAAAGTATCTATGTTTGCAAAGAGTCCCTAGAGTCCAGGGGGCTACTTTTGGGGGATTTGGTTATTGAATCTAAGCTAACTAACGCTAACGAGCTAAAGACTCTATTGAACTCCAGTGATACCGTAATCAACCTATGAGCACTTTACATACAATTAGTAAATCACCAAAATCGCAACTCTTAAGTGAATGCCTTCCACTTGTAAACAAAGGGGATGGAATTCTCTTCATCGAAGATGGGGTCTATTATTGCGCGAATAGCAAAGTGTCAGATGACTTTGAGTCAGATGTTACTTGGTATGGATTAAAAGAAGATTTAGACGCGAGAGGATTAAAACTGGATGATATAAAAACTATAAAGATAATCAATTACCAAATTTTTGTTGAAATGTGTGAAGAATTTGACAAAGTAATCAGTTGGTTCTAAAAGTGCATACCCATCCTGCAGTTGACAAAGAAGGTTACCTTCGAGAACTCGCCGACTGGAATGAAGAAGTTGCAGAGTATTTGGCGCAACAGGAAAATATAAAGCTCAATGCTTCACACTGGGAAGTTATAAATTTATTACGTAATTTTTACCGTCGTCACCAAGCTTCTCCAGCAACACGTGCCCTGATAAATCTTGTAAAACGAGAGCTCGGCACAAAAAAAGGGCGGAGCGTTTATTTAATGAAGCTTTTTCGTGGAAGCCCAGCAAAAACAGCGAATAAAATAGCTGGATTGCCGAAGCCTGATAATTGCATATAGATTACTCAGGATTATACCAACTTAATTCCGCTCTCAGATCAACTACCCTGCCGATAATAATAATTGTTGGTGGTTTCAGATTTGAATTCTCGATCAATGCCGGCATAGTCTTTAATTCCGCTGAAAGAATTCTCTGAGACCTTCTAGTTCCCTGTTGCACTACAGCGATTGGCATCGATGCGTCCATCCCATGCTTGACTAATTGTTCACATATAGTGGATATCCCAAGCAGCCCCATATAAAACACGAGAGTTTCGTGCTCTTGGACTAAGTTCTTCCAATCTAATATTAGTTCTCCATCTTTCAGATGCCCGGTTAAAAACCTTACAGACTGTGCATAATCTCGATGTGTCAACGGAATGCCAGCATAGGACGCACAACCAGACGCAGCGGTTATACCGGGTACTATCTGAAACGGAATTTTGGCATTCGCAAGCGATGATAATTCCTCACCTCCCCTGCCAAATATAAAAGGATCACCACCCTTTAAGCGTAAGACTCTTTTCCCTTCTCGCGCATACCGAACCAGCATGTGATTAATAGATTCCTGCTCCACTATATGATTAGACCTGGCTTTTCCGACGTGGATTTTCTCAGCATCCGGTCGCAGCTTGCTCATCACCTCGGGAGAGACCAATCGATCATAAAGCACTACATCGGCTTTATGCATCAATCGAAGCGCCCTTAATGTAAGTAGGTCCGGATCGCCAGGGCCGGCTCCAACAAGGTAGACCTCACCACTTATTCGTTCTTTTTTCTGTGTTGTTAAATACCTTACAATTAATTTTTTTGCGGCATCTGTTTTGCCGCTATAGACTAATTCAGTTAATTCACTTTCTAATAATTCTTCCCAAAACCTAAGGCGCTCATTAAAGCCGCTGAATCGTTTTTTCACCGCATCGCGATATTCACCCAGTAATAGCGCGAGATCTCCTTCCCGGTCTGAAATCATTGACTCATTTAAAGTCTTCAGTTTGCGAGTTAAGACGGGAGATTTTCCACCAGAAGAAATCGCAACAACCACAGGTGAGCGATCTACAATTGCAGGCATGATGAACGAACACAAAGCTGGCTGATCGACGACATTTACCGGTATGTTTTCTTGACTAGCAGCTTTTGCTACTAGCGCATTTATACGCCTATCGTCGGTCGCAGCGATAACGATAACGGCATCTTGTAAGTGGCAGGGAGAAAATTCTGAGTCTATTCTTACACAGGAGTTATTATTGATTAATTGGATAAGTGGCTCACAGAAATCTGTCGCCACAATTTTCAGCTTTGCATGAGCTTTAATAAGTAGTAGAGCCTTTCGATAAGCAATCTCGCCGCCGCCAACTAATACACAATGCCGTTCCTTAATATTTAGGAATATAGGCAGAAAGTCCATTATTCGAGGAACTCTAATCCATTCATGTAAGGCCTAAGTGCATCTGGAATCCGGATATGACCACTTTCTTCCTGAAAGTTTTCCATAATAGCGACCAAGGTTCTACCTACAGCTAAACCCGACCCATTTAGCGTGTGAACCATTTCCGGTTTTCCAGTTTCTGGATTACGCCATCTAGCTTGCATGCGCCTCGCTTGAAAATCTGTATAGCAACTGCAGGAAGATATTTCGCGGTAGGTTTCCTGTGAAGGAAGCCAAACTTCTAAATCATAAGTTCTAGAAGCCCCAAAGCCTAGATCGCCACCACACAGAAGTACTTTCTGATAAGGTAGTTCCAGTCGCTGTAGAATGACTTCAGCGTGATGAGTGAGTTCTTCTAATGCCTCTTTAGAATCCGCTGGTTTTACTATCTGAACTAATTCAACTTTTTCAAATTGATGCTGTCGAATCATACCTTTTGTGTCTTTGCCATAACTCCCCGCCTCGGAACGAAAACAAGGTGTATGCGATGTAAATTTTAAAGGGAGTAAATCTGCCTCAATTATTTCATCACGTACCAAATTAGTCACAGGCACTTCCGCTGTCGGAATAAGATAAAGCTTAGGGTCATGATCGAGACTAAAAAGATCTTCTTCGAATTTAGGAAGTTGACTAGTTCCAATTAATGAATTTTCATTGACAATATAAGGAACGTTTAACTCACAATAGCCGTGTTCATCGGTATGAATGTCGAGCATAAATTGGATGAGCGCTCTATGCAGCTTGGCAAGTTGCCCTTCCAATACAACGAACCTAGCACCAGTAATTTTAGCAGCACTAGCAAAATTCAAACCCTCTGCCAACGCTTCACCAAGAAAAGAGTGGTCTTTAACTTCGAAGCTATAATTGAGGGGGGAACCCCACTTTTCCAGGACCAGGTTTGAAGTTTCATCATCACCCTCTGGAACATCGTCGTCTGGAAGATTAGGCACACCCAGAAGATAAGTACTCAGCGCACTCTGCAAAATCTCTAGGGCTGCTTTCTTTTCATCCAATTCACTTCTGATCGATTCCATACCGGCCAATATCTCGTTAACGTCTTCTCCCGCAGCTTTAGCTTTTCCAATTAGCTTAGATTTTGAATTTCGCTCGTTCTGCAATGCTTCAGTTTGGGATTGAAGCTCCTTTCGCTGACTGTCGAGAGAAGCGAGTTTTTCCGTATCAAGCTCAAACTTCTTCCTGCGTAGCTTTGAAGCAATAACGTCAGGTTCAGAACGAACCCGTTTCGGATCTAACATTTTAAATTCCTAAGTGTATTCAGAGAAAAATTCGAGTGATTTGCATGCCGGTGTAAGCGGCAAACAAACAGGCTGCAACGCTACTGAAAATATAAAAAAACGCGACATTGTAGTTACCTTGCTGAAACAACAATAACGCATCGAGTGAAAAAGTTGAGAAAGTTGTCATGGCACCCAAAAACCCAACAATAAACAAAGGGCTCCATTGTTCTGCTACCTGCAACTTTTCGACGAATAAAATAAATAATACTCCAATTAGAAAACTGCCTACCAAGTTAACTGTAAATGTCCCTAACGGAAACCCGGAACCATCAAGTCGCGGTACTGACTGGCCTATCCAATAACGAGACATGGCGCCGAATGCGCCGCCTAAAGCAATAGCGAGGTAAGTGTTCATGACTTGACCCTAAATTTAATTAGTTGTTGTATTTTGGATTTTCCTGACGTTATTAATTATTTCAATGTCAGTAGGTGGCTCAAATTCAAACAAACTATCCGCTAGAGGATGGTTTTTTTGCATGTTCTTAAATTGCCATACAGTTTGTTCGCCATTTTTATTATCAAGATGAATCATGTCTAAATTGGTAGCAATAAAGCTAATAGTGATTTGATCATAGATACTATCCAGCGCGACAGGCGTTAATTCGAATTCAGTGATGTCAGAGTCTGCAATCAACTCAATAGTATATTCGTCAGTTAGATTTTCGGTGCGGCCATTGAGAAGTTGCGCAGCTAATTCAGATTCGCTGTTATCCCAATTCTCAATGACAACCTGCTCTAGATCAGGCTGGTAGTTCCACAATAAAACACCATTGGTAACAATAAGTTCTGGAAATGGGTCTACAGTCTCCCAATAAAACCCATCTGGCTTTTTCAGGTGCATTTGAATATTACTTTCTTCGAGGATGCCACCGTCAGATTCCACAATTAGCTGTGATACTTCTGCAGACAGGGACTCGATGCCTTTTAACAATCCATCGAGCTCATCAACTGCGTTATTTTGAGCAATAACTGACGACAGGTTAAATACAATAAAAAATGAAACGGCTACGCGGGACATAGACTTATGAACTTCAGCAATAGGTTTATTCGCGAGGTGGTGACGGAGCAATAACTTCTCTAGAACCGTTATTACCCATTTCAGATACTACCCCAGTGGCTTCCATGGATTCTATCATGCGCGCCGCTCGGTTATACCCAATACGGAGTTTTCGTTGTACCGCTGAAATCGAAGCTTTCCTCGACTCGGTCACAAAGCGCACGGCTTCATCATATAAAGCGTCCTCCTCTGCACCCTCATCTCCATTTTGCGTGCCAAATGTGCCCATATCAAGATCTTCCACGCTCTGGGTAACAGCATCGATATACACCGGATCACCGCGCTGTCTCCAATCTGCTGCAACCCTATGGACTTCTTCATCACTAACAAACGCACCATGGACACGAGTGGGAACTCCACCGCCTGGTGGCAGAAACAACATATCACCGTGGCCCAGCAATTGCTCTGCTCCACCCTCTCCGAGAATTGTTCTCGAGTCGACTTTTGATTGCACCATAAAGGAAAGCCGGGTTGGGACGTTTGCCTTGATAAGGCCAGTAAGCACATCTACTGAGGGACGTTGTGTAGCAAGGATCAAATGAATCCCAGCAGCTCGAGCTTTTTGGGCAATACGAGCGATAAGTTCTTCGACTTTCTTGCCAACTACCATCATCATGTCGGCTAGCTCATCTACGATTACAACAATACAAGGCAAAGCTTCTAACTCTGGGGGGCTTTGTTCTTCTTCCAGCAACATCGGATCAGGTTGCCACGTAGGGTCAAAAATTGGTTTACCAATTTTTTTAGCGTCCGTTACTTTTTTATTAAAACTTGAAAGGTTGCGAACACCCAAAGCTGACATCAATTTATAGCGCCTTTCCATTTCTGCCACACACCACCTAAGCCCATTCGCCGCATCTTTCATATCGGTCACCACAGGCGTAAGCAGATGAGGTATACCATCATAAACAGAAAGCTCCAGCATCTTAGGATCAATCATGATCATCCTGACCTGCTCGGGCGTAGATTTAAATAACAGACTAAGAATCATCGCGTTGATACCCACTGACTTGCCGGACCCTGTGGTTCCAGCAACTAACAAGTGCGGCATCTTGCCGAGATCAACGATAACTGGCTTGCCTACGATGTCGTGACCGAGAGCCATGCTAAGTGTCGAGCTGGCTCGATCGAACTCTGCAGAAGAAAGCACCTGGCTCAATTGAATTATCTCGCGTTTTTCATTAGGGATTTCGATACCTATAACCGTTTTACCGGGTATCACCTCAACTACTCTTACTGAAATCACGGCGAGGGACCGGGCTAAATCTTTTACTAAATTACTGATTCGACTGACCTTAACCCCAGGCGCTGGTTGTACCTCGAACCGTGTAATCACCGGCCCAGGATTAACGGCAGTAACTTCAATTTCTATTCCAAAGTCTTTTAATTTTAACTCCAGTAGTTTCGACATGGCTTCAAGGGATTCTTTCGAAAATCCAGAATCATTGGTTTCTTGCCACGCATCGAGTAAGCCAATGGCTGGTAACTCCTTGATAGAAGAAGCCGTAAATAAAGTACCCTGCCTTTCTTTTTCGACTCTAAGGCTTTTAGCAAGGTTCTTCTTAGGCAGTGCCTTGATCGTTGGAGGAGCGCGTTTTTTTTCTTTTTCGATATGGATATCGAGCACTTTCTTCCTAGTCTCCAAGCGCTCTTTAGTGGCGCGCTCCTGGTTCTTATTGTCTATCCATTTCTGAAACTTAATTACTATCCAAGAGCTACCAGATATAGTCCAAGCTCCTACTCTATCGATTACCTTCAGCCAAGAAATAGTTGCGGTAATAGTTAAACCAAATAAAAAGATAGCGAATAACAGCAAAGTAGTACCTAAAGCTGCTAGGACAGGAGTGCTCAGATCAATTACCAGGGAACCAACCACTCCTCCCGCCAAATAAGATAGGTCTTCTGCAATCTCAAAATGCAAAGTAGCCAAGCCACAGGCAGAAATAGTTAGCAAGAAAAAACCAAGAGATCTCAACCCAAAAAGTGGCCAAGAAAATGCGGATTCAAGCTGAGATTCTCTAAATGAAGTATAAACTTTATAGCTAAGCAAGGCGGGAACGCTATACGCCAAATAACCAAGCAAGTGGAGTAAAATATCAGCAATCCAAGCACCATAAACCCCAACAGAGTTATTAATGAGATTTCCGCTACCCGTAGTGGTAAACCCAGGATCATTGGGTGAATAGCTCAACAAGGCAATTAATAAGAAAAGCGCCAACAAAAAACAAACGATCAAAGTACCTTCGCGCACCAATCGCTGCATAAGTGTTCTTATCTCAGTCTTCTGATCAGATTTCAAAATACTATTATCTTCAATTTATTCAGTTACTTGAAAGTATATCTTAGAATAGATTCTAGCTTGATTAGAATGTAATTCAAGGGACTCGTCCAGAATTCCTCAGCATATTTAATTCTATCTATAGGTTATCGGGCAAATAGCACAGAAAATAAGGAACTAAAGGCGAATAATGTTACTTAAATCAGTAGAATAGCGTTCGAGTTTAGACGTAGAAAAATACCATTACATACAAAAGCAGTAAGCTATCACCCCTATTTAGGAAGCAGTTTTTATGAGTGAAGTTCAACACCATCGATTAGTAATTCTTGGCTCTGGCCCCGCTGGATACACCGCTGCAGTTTATGCTGCTCGGGCGAATCTTAAACCCGTTGTTATAACTGGCATGGTTGCTGGGGGACAATTAACGACGACGACTGATGTCGATAATTGGCCTGGAGATATTGAAGGTTTACAGGGTCCTGATTTGATGGAGCGGATGAAAAACCATGCAGAGCGGTTTGAAACCAATGTAATTTTTGATCACATTAATCAAGTTGATTTAAATCGCCGGCCGTTCCAGCTTAACGGCGAAAGTGCAGCGTACACTTGTGATGCACTGATTATCGCTACCGGTGCATCTGCACAGTACCTCGGCCTAGCTTCTGAAGAAGCCTTTATGGGCAAAGGGGTTAGCGCCTGCGCAACTTGCGACGGTTTTTTTTATAGAAATAAACCAGTGGCCGTTATTGGTGGTGGGAATACAGCGGTTGAGGAGGCACTTTATCTATCAAACATATGCTCCCACGTGACCCTTGTGCATCGACGTGACACGCTGCGAGCAGAAAAAATTCTGCAAAAAAAACTCTTCGAGCGAGTGGATGCCGGCAAGGTCACGATCGCTTGGGACCATCTTTTAGATGAGGTACTAGGTGATGATATGGGAGTTACTGGCATAAACATTAAACATGCACAAAATGGCGAATTAGAGAACCTCAAATTGGATGGTGTTTTTATCGCAATTGGCCATATCCCTAATTCCGAAATATTCCAAAGCCAGCTAGAGATGAAGAATGGTTATGTTGTGGTTAATACAGGACTAGGAGGAAATGCAACCGAAACCTCCGTGCCCGGAGTATTTGCCGCAGGAGACATTGCAGATCAAATTTACCGCCAAGCAGTTACTAGCGCTGGTTTTGGCTGCATGGCTGCTTTAGATGCTGAGAAATTCCTAGACGAATAATGGCGAGGTCATGCCCCTACCCTGGCTCGAACAAAAAGAGATAAATTTTCCACCGGTTGAGATGGCGCTAGATGAACCAAATGGCTTGCTGGCCGCGGGAGGTCAGCTAAGCCCTGAATGGCTGCTTTGCGCTTATCGCCAAGGAATTTTCCCATGGTTTGAAGCTGGCCAACCAATACTATGGTGGTCTCCTAATCCCAGACTTGTATTAACACCTAAGACGCTAAAGATATCGAAAAGCCTTAAGAAATTGCTTAAAAAACATAACTACCAGTTTTCTTTTGATACTAGCTTTACTGCAGTTATAGATCATTGCGCTGAGTCAAGGCGCCAAGGCGATGGCACGTGGATAACAAAAGAGATGCAAGCTGCTTATATCGCACTTCACGAACAAGGTTACGCTCACTCGGTGGAAATTTGGTCTGATGGAGCCCTTGTAGGCGGGCTTTATGGTGTAGCTTTAGGTAAAGTCTTTTTCGGCGAGTCTATGTTTAGCAAAAGAAATAATACCTCAAAACTAGCTCTTGTATATCTGACTAAGCAACTAGAGCTCTGGGATTTTGAATTAATCGATTGCCAGGTTTCTAGTGATCACTTATTTACACTTGGCGCTCTCGAAATACCCAGAACCGAATTCCTTGAAAAAGTAAATGCATTTGCGCAGCAGGAACCTCATGAAGCTAACAATGAAGAAAGGCACAAGAGCCAGGACATAATAGGAAACTGGTCGCAACGAATCGATCGAGTAATACTGCAGCATGAATACTAACTCTAAAATAATTAGCTCAATAAAATTGTTTCGCACTTCGCCACACCCCTGCAGTTATAAGGAAAATCAACGCGCGGCTACAGTGTTTGTGGATCCAGATTTGGCGATCGATAAGTCCCTAAATAGCAAATTAAGTGATTTAGGCTACCGCCGCAGTGGCGCTCATTTGTATCGGCCGGATTGCGATTTCTGCAGTGCCTGTATCTCCTGTCGGGTGCCTGTCGACTTTTATCACTTTAAGCGCTCCCAACAGAGAATATTAACTAATAATAAGGACCTGGAAGTCGTTGAGACAAATGATCTCACTTGTGATGAGTCCTTTTCATTATATGAACGTTATATCAACAATCGTCATGCTGATGGAGACATGTATCCAGCCACACCAGAGCAATTCGAAGCCTTTATAAAAACCAAAACAGTCGATACCCGCTTCTACCTGTTTTATCGAGACACCAAATTGTTAGCAGTCAGTGTTACGGACGTTTTAGAACACGGCCTGTCTGCTGTATACACTTTTTTTGACCCAGCCGAGCCCAAAAGATCCCTGGGAATTCATTCAGTTCTTCACCAAGTCAATAAAGCAAAAGAATTTGGCCTCCCGTATCTATTCCTAGGTTATTGGATAAAAAACTGCAAAAAAATGGAATACAAAAGCCTCTTCCGGCCAATGGAAATGCTGGTAGATGGAAACTGGATATTGGTTAAATAGATTACTTATTTTTGACCTGCTTCGCTTTGCTTCTCGGCCTAAATTCCGGCACAATGCGGCCGCTGTATAACGATAGAGGATTCTTATGGCCAAAGAAGATCAAATTGAAATGGAAGGAGAGGTGGTTGACACCCTTCCTAATACGATGTTTCGCGTAAAGTTAGAGAACGGGCATATTGTTACAGCTCATATCTCTGGAAAAATGCGGAAAAATTATATACGGATATTGACTGGAGATCAGGTCAGGGTAGAGCTTACCCCTTATGATTTAACCAAAGGCAGAATCACTTACCGCGCCAGATAAAACGCTGAATTTCTCAAGGCGTAATGGTTGAAAAAGAGAGTTAGCTCTTAGCTTTGCTTAATTCCTTTCCCTCTTGCCTCTTTCGCTTTGTAATTTCGAGCTTAATGTCCTTGTCAACAGCCGTAACAAATACGTCACCACCATTGTCAGCAAGTCTCCCAAACAGAATATCCTCAGCTAGAGCCTTTTTTAGTTTTTCTTGGATTAGGCGCGCCATGGGCCTCGCACCCATAGATTCACTGTAGCCATGTTCAACAAACCAATCTACTGCAATTTCATCAACATGTATTTGAACGTTCTTTTCATCTAGCTGAACTTGGAGATTAACTAAAAATTTATCAATCACTGTACGGATTGTTGCGGGAGTCAAAGCTCCAAATTGTACAATAGCATCTAGACGATTTCTGAATTCAGGTGTAAAAGCTTTTTTGATAATTTCCATTCCGTCGGTACTATGATCTTGTTCCGTAAACCCTATTGATGCTCGAGACATTTCCTGTGCTCCAGCGTTAGTCGTCATTACAAGGATGACATTGCGGAAATCTGCTTGACGCCCGTTATTGTCAGTTAGTGTTCCGTGATCCATAACCTGCAAGAGCAAATTGAAAACATCTGGATGTGCTTTTTCTATTTCATCCAATAACAATACACAGTGAGGGGTCTTAGTAATCGCTTCCGTCATTAAGCCGCCCTGATCGAAACCAACGTAACCTGGAGGCGCTCCAATCAATCGTGAGACCGTATGCCGTTCCATATATTCAGACATATCAAACCGCACTAACTCTATGCCCATAATTTTCGCAAGTTGACGGCTGACCTCTGTCTTACCAACACCCGTTGGGCCGGAGAATAGGAAGGATCCAATAGGTTGCTCACCTTCATTCAGGCCCGCTCTAGAAAGCTTAATGGCGGTAGCAAGAGTATCTATCGCTTTGTCCTGGCCAAAGACAACCATTCTTAAATTAACATCTAAATTCTTCAGTGCATCAATATCAGAATTGGAAACGTGTTTTGGCGGAATTTTTGCAATAGCCGCTACAACTCTTTCCATGTCTGTTACTTGAATCAGTTTTTTACGTTTGCTCACAGGTTGCAATCTTTGAAAGGCCCCAGCTTCGTCAATAACGTCGATTGCTTTGTCGGGCATATAACGATCATTAATATAGCGATCCGCCAACTCTGAGGCAGCTTTTAAGGAACGATCGCTATAGCGCAAATCATGATGTTCTTCAAAACGCGATTTAAGTCCTTTCAAAATTCGGTAAGTGGTATCGACATCAGGCTCATTGACATCGATTTTTTGAAATCGGCGAGATAAAGCACGATCTTTTTCAAAGATGCCTCTGTATTCTTGATAAGTTGTAGAACCGATACAGCGCAAATGACCTGAAGTGAGTACGGGCTTCAATAAGTTTGAGGCATCCATTACCCCTCCGGATGCAGCTCCGGCACCTATTATTGTGTGAATCTCATCGATAAAAAGAATTGCATGCTCATTTTTCTTTAGTTGCGCCAATAACGCCTTGAAGCGCTTTTCAAAATCACCGCGATATTTTGTCCCAGCTAATAGAGCCCCTAAATCTAGCGAATAAATGATACTTCCTTTTAAGACTTCTGGAACATTGTCCTCAACAATCAGCTTTGCCAAACCTTCAGCTACTGCTGTCTTACCAACACCAGACTCGCCTACAAGCAGCGGGTTATTTTTCCGCCTACGAGAAAGAACTTGTACAACACGAGTCACCTCATCTTCCCTTCCAATCAGTGGATCTATACGACCACACTCTGCCTCTGCATTGAGGTTTGTCGCAAAACTATCCAAAGGGTTGGCTGGAGAGTCAGCAACCGGTTCTTCCTCTTGCTGATCAGTGGAAGAATCATCATTGTCTATATGACCGGGAATTTTTGAAATGCCGTGAGTAATAAAGTTAACGACATCAATCCTCGAAACGTCTTGTTGTTTCAGAAAATAGACAGCCTGACTTTCTTGCTCACTAAATATGGCGACTAAAACATTTGCTCCAGTAACCTCTCTTTTACCTGAGGATTGCACATGGAATACTGCGCGTTGCAACACACGCTGAAATCCCAATGTTGGCTGCGTCTCGCGGGTAGTTTCAGATTCAGGTATTAGCGGAGTTGTGCTATCGACAAATTCTGCCAACTCATCACGCAATTGACCCAAATCACAATCACAAGAAAGTAGCACATTAGAAGCTACTTCGTTATCGAGTAATGCCAATAAAAGATGCTCTACAGTCATGAATTCATGGCGCTTCTTTCGCGCACTTTTAAACGCATAATTTAATGTTACTTCTAGATCTTTACTTAGCATATGTCGCCCTAGATATTAGAAAACTTCGATCCCTAATTTTAAACCTTAACCTTAATTATTTTTTCTTACTGAAAACCTATCTGTCCACTTCAACAGAACAAAGAAGCGGCTGCTCACACTCTCTCGAGTAATCGTTCACCTGTGCAGATTTAGTCTCGGCAACATCCTTACTGTAAACACCACATACACCCTTTCCCTCTGTATGAACCTTTAGCATTACTTGAGTTGCTTTCTCTACATTCAAATCAAAAAAGGAGCGCAGCACCTCGACGACAAAGTCCATAGGGGTGTAGTCATCATTAATAAGAACGACCTTGTAAAGCGGTGGCTGTTTTAGTTTGGGCTTTTCAGTTGTCGCCGCAAAACCGGTGCTCTGATCATCATCACCTTGAGAAACAGTAGGGTGCGCGGGTAATTTTGTCATCTTTACGCTTCGTCGATGCTTGTTGTTCATAACCATTGAAAAACCGGGAAATCAGATATTAGTGTCACTGCGAACATTAATATTTTGCGTCAGTTTCAATGTTATGAAAAGCCTTTTATCTGGCATAGCGGTTTCGATGCCTATTTTCACGGTTATACTCAGAAATAAGACCATTTCTGTGGATTTCAAGTACATACAATAGTTCTAAAGCATCTAAAAGCAGACAGGAGACTTTGACATTGACACATTGATGGTGTATAGCATCGAGTAGTGGTTCGACTACACTCAAAATATTAAATAATAATAAGAAGTACGGAGTGATTCCAATGAGTACCGGGCAAGTAAAATGGTTCAATAATGCTAAGGGGTTTGGTTTTATTTTACCTGATGACGGTGGTGATGATTTATTCGCTCACTATTCTTCAATCGGAATGGAAGGATATAAAACCCTTAAGGCCGGACAATTAGTATCATTTGATACAGTTCAAGGGCCAAAAGGATTGCATGCAGCTAATATACAATCTCTTCCAGAACAACCCCAAGAAAAAGTAGATGATGCTGAAGAGCAAGCCGCGGCCCCTCTAATAGAAGAAGAAGCGATTGTTGACCCCGAGTAAGAGCTAAAGCTTTAGGCAAACTGGCACCAGACTCTTAAATGATTTTAATGCGCGAACTAGATACGTGGGGATCGCTTATGGCTAGTAGTCAAAGCATTTTTATGGCGTAGAAGTAATGTCTAAGTTGCTACTTTTTAACAAACCGTTCGGCGTGCTTTCCCAATTTACCGGAGAAGAGGATCAAAAAACGCTTTCCAGTTATATTTTCCAGAAAAAGTTCTATGCAGCCGGCAGATTGGATAAGGATTCCGAAGGACTCCTGCTACTGACCAATGATGGCAAACTGCAGCAAAGGATCGCTGACCCCGCCTTTAATACCGGCAAAACTTATATAGCTCAAGTTGATGGACTAATTACTGATGCTGCCATTGACAAACTTCAGAGTGGTATAAAACTCAAAGACGGCATAACTCAACCTGCCCAAGCTAGCAAAATCGATGAACCCGCGACTCTCTGGAAACGAGAGCCCCCTATTCGATTTCGAGAAAATATACCTACTAGCTGGTTAAAAATCACTCTATATGAGGGGAAAAATCGACAGGTGAGGCGCATGACTGCCGCCGCTGGATTTCCTACATTACGCTTAGTCCGAATTGCAATCGGATCCTGGAACCTTAATGACCTAGAACCAGGTCATTACCTAGAGTGTGAAGTTTAGCGATCTCGCCAACTGTCCAAAGCGTCTGTATCCGAAACCCTGCTTTCAACCCATTCGCTATTTAGCTTTGAACTTTGCTTTTTCCAAAACGGAGCTTCGCTTTTTAAGTGATCCATAATAAATTGAGCTGCGTCAAATGCGTTTTGCCGATGCGTACTGGAAGTGCCTAAAAATACGATTTGGTCCGAAGGTTTAAGCTCGCCGATTCGATGTATGATCCGTGTTCCAAGCAATGTCCATTTATCATTTGCTTTACCGATAATTGCTTGGAGGCTTTTTTCTGTCATTCCAGGATAATGTTCTAAATACAACGATTTGACAGGCTCCACGCATTGATCATCGAGGTTATAGATTTCTCGAACAAGCCCGGTAAAGATGACAATCGCACCAGCATCTCCTGCTTTTATTTTTAGCAGCTTATACTCGTTACCAACATCAAAATCTTCTTTTTGTATGCTAATCATTATGGATTCGAATAGTTTACTTGGAAACTCATAGAGTTAGCTCAACTAGCCTCCTGTCATAGGCGGAAAGAAAGCTACTTCATCACCTTCGGAAAGCTTGTAATCGAGGTCTACGATAACTGTTTGATTTACTGCTACCAATATTTTTTTACTGGAATCCATAACTGATTTAAATGAAGGGTTTATAATCTGCAGATGCTCAATTAGATCTTCGATGCTCGAAACCTCTTCAGGCAGCACTAGTTGCTCTTCTGCTTGATTGAGCCGTTCGCGAACACTTGCAAAATAGTGAATTTTAATTATAGCCATAGCATCTATACAACTTTCTTATAATGACCGCTGCGGCCACCTTGCTTTTCTAGCAAGCTTATATCGCCAATGGTCATTTCTTTATCAACTGCTTTGCACATATCGTAGATAGTCAACGCAGACACTGATACCGCCGTAAGCGCTTCCATCTCAACACCCGTAGGCCCATTAACTTTGCAGGTGGCTTCAATGATTACTCGGCTATTATCGCTATCAAGGTTCATGACAACCTCCACTGAGGTCAACATCAGTGGATGGCAGAGCGGAATGAGTTGGGAGCAATTTTTAGCTGCCTGAATACCAGCAATTCGGGCTACGGAGAGGACATCTCCTTTCTTGTGGCCGCCTTCAGCAATGAGCTTAAGGGTATCAAATGCCATAATCACTTCGCCTCTAGCGATGGCAACTCTGAGCGTAGATGTCTTCTCTCCGACATCAACCATCATGGCATTTCCATACCTGTCTAAGTGCGTTAATTTACTCATGAACCGATTATCCACTTTTATTGCTTCTAGCTAAAGTCATCAATATACAATACAACTTTGGTAAAACTTTTATAATATTGTCCAAAAAACTAATTAATGCTTAGAATCGCTCTTTTTTTAGACCTTGATAGTGGTGACTGAAGCGTCACACGTCATTTTACCCAGCGCAATCTATAAAGATAATCACTTTCTCCTCATGAGAGACAAATCTGCTGGAAAAATCATATATAATCAGTCTGCTGCCTTTCTTGAGTCCGCTAAATATTTGATAGCTGAAGCACAATGAGAGTGCCTCAAGGAAACAGACTGGAAATTCGAAGTCGACTGCTTTCTTGGCATCTGCCAATACACCTCGCCATAAGACGAAATTAATTATGAGCGACATTGTTTCGTTGCCAGGCGGATAGCCGAGATCGATAGTGACATTCTAGATATCAGCTGGTTAACTCGTGAAGAAACAATCTCACTCAGCGCCGAATTAAGAAGTCCAATAGTCCTTAAAATGTTACATGATTTTATTAGAGCAAGCTTTCAACCTCTGTAAATAATTCGAAGAAATAATGGCGACGACAACTTTACCCAAATCTAGCGCTCCTGTTATCGTTGGCATGTCTGGTGGGGTTGATTCTTCAGTTGCTGCTTATTTGTTGAAGCAGCAAGGCTATGAGGTGGAAGGCCTATTTATGAAGAACTGGGAAGAGGATGACGGAAACGAATATTGCACTGCTAAAAAAGACCTTGCTGACGCGCAATCTGTTTGTAATAGCCTCAATATCCCTCTTCACACCGCGAATTTTGCTGCAGAATATTGGGATAATGTTTTCGAACACTTTCTGCATGAATATAAGTCCGGCCGAACACCTAACCCAGATGTGCTTTGTAACCGTGAAATCAAATTCAAGGCCTTTTTAGAATATGCCATTGAGTTAGGTGCCGAGCAAATCGCAACGGGCCATTACGTTCGCAAACTGGAAGCAGCGGGAGAGACCATTCTATTAAAAGGCGCCGATAGCAACAAAGATCAAAGTTATTTCCTTTGCGAAGTTCCCGAAGCTTGCATTAATAAAAGCTTATTCCCTGTAGGTGAGCTTCCAAAAGCAAAGGTTAGAAAGATAGCTTCTAACTTAAATCTGCAGACACATGACAAAAAAGATAGCACTGGAATATGTTTTATTGGAGAACGAAAATTTAAAGATTTCCTAGAACAATACTTGCCCGCAAAGCCTGGATCCATCCAAAATTCAATCGGAGAGACCTTAGGGACTCACGCAGGACTCATGTTTTACACCTACGGCCAACGCCAAGGCTTAGGTATCGGCGGGGTAAAAAATAAAGCGGATGCGCCCTGGTATGTTGTGGATAAGGACTTGGCTCAGAATTTATTAATCGTCGCACAAGGCAATGAAAATGAAGACCTATACTCCACTAAGTTACTCGCTAGTATACCTTCCTGGATTAATAAAAATGTGCCGCTTTTACCTCTGAGCTGCACGGCTAAAATACGATATCGTCAATCTGACCAGAACTGTCAAGTACAGCTATTTTCAGATACACAAATTGAAGTAGTTTTTGATCAACCTCAAAGGGCTGTCACGCCCGGACAATACATTGTGTTTTACCACGAAGATCGTTGTTTAGGAGGCGCAATAATTGAACTATTCTTTCGATAGATTCAATCGGTGGGAGAGTCAAAATATAGCTTTAGCCGCTGTTGCTCAGTGCGCTTCACTAGCCAATAGTCTCGCGACAAATGGTACAGCTCCTAACATCGAATTGATTGCGTCAATTAAGCCATTAATGGTATTTGATCCCAATTCTATTTCCGATATTTATCCCAGGATCACAGATCTAGGTTTAGGGCTGCGCATAATACAAAAGACTTTTAGTAATGGCGAGAATCAAGAAGACCCACACGTAGTGCGCCATACTCTCAGCTTATTATTACTCCGCAATAAATTAATAGCTAATCAACAAATGCAAACCAGAATAAGGGAAGGCCTACAAGGGATAGCTGAAACCTCTAACCTTAATGACACTAAAGAATCAAAAAGCGGAATGAGTTATCTACAGCAAGATATTCTTTTCGAGCAGCTAGCGACACTCTATCAGGATACAATTAGCAAGCTGCCGTACCGTATTCAGGTTCAAGGCAAGAAAGAAAACCTAAGAAATGAACGAGTAACAAACCGAATTCGAGCTTTGTTATTAGGAGGTCTACGTTCAGCTGTTTTATGGTACCAACTTGGTGGACGCCGATGGCGCCTTGTTTTCTATCGCAAGCGCGTACATGAAACAGCTGGTAATATCCGCCGTAAGTTATTAACTGCAGTCTAGAAACGTTAACTATTTCAGGCCAATCAGGAATTACACATGTCTAATTTGCAGTCCAACCCTCTCTCAGCACTTTCTCCTCTGGATGGTCGTTATAAGACTAAGTGCGAGGGATTAACACCGTATTTTAGTGAATATGGACTTATGCGCTATCGAGTATTGGTGGAAGTTAAGTGGCTACAGAAATTGGCTGTTTCTAAATCGATTCAAGAACTCGATGAAATTGACGCAGACGATATTCAGGCCTTAAATAATTTATATGAAGACTTCTCTCTTGAGCACGCTCAAAGAATTAAGGACATTGAAAAGAAAACCAACCATGACGTTAAAGCAGTAGAATACTTCATCAAAGAAAAACTGGGAGATAAAAGATCACTCGACTCACATCTGGAATTTGTCCATTTCGCCTGTACATCTGAAGACATTAATAATCTTGCCTATGGGCTTATGCTGAAAGAAGGTCGTGACCTCGTCATGTTGCCGGTGATGCAAGAAATCATTCAACAACTCTCTATCTTAGCAAAAGAATACTCTGATCAACCTTTACTGTCTCGCACCCATGGGCAACCCGCTTCCCCAACAACTGTAGGCAAAGAATTTGCTAATGTCGTATATCGTTTACGCCGCCAACTCAAGCAGATTGAAAGCCAAAATATTTTAGGCAAAATCAACGGTGCGGTTGGTAACTTTAACGCACATCTATGCGCTTACCCGGACACCGATTGGCCAGGCTTGGCCCGGGAATTTGTCACTGAGTTAGGGTTAGACTGGAATCCCTACACAACCCAAATTGAACCCCATGATTACATTGGAGAAATTCTTGATGCTTTTTCCAGATTCAATACCATCCTTATAGATTTTAATAGAGATATCTGGGGATACATCTCACTTGGCTTTTTCAAACAAAAAACTATTGCTGGCGAAATCGGTTCCTCTACCATGCCGCACAAAGTGAACCCTATAGACTTTGAAAATTCTGAAGGCAATTTAGGATTAGCTAACGCGTTGTTAGGACATCTTTCGAGCAAGCTACCTATTTCTCGATGGCAAAGGGATTTGACCGATTCTACTGTTTTAAGAAATCTCGGTACTGGGTTCGCGTATAGTCTTATTGCTTATAACTCAGTATTAAGAGGGCTCAGCAAATTAGAATTAAATGCAGAATCCATCGACAAGGACATCGACAATTGCTGGGAAATACTCGCTGAGCCGATCCAAACCGTTATGCGCCGGCATCGAATTGAAAAGCCTTACGAAAAGCTCAAAGAGCTCACCAGGGGAAAAGCTATTGATCAAAAGTTGATTCAAGACTTTATTTCCAGTTTGGATATCCCATCATCGGCAAAACAACAATTATTAGAACTTAGACCAAGAACTTATTTAGGCAACGCAGTCGATCAGGCTGCTAGTGTTTGAGCCAGGCAACGCTTAACGCGAGCTTCAACATTTCTAAATTTCTTGCCCAGGACTGGCAGAAGCGACCACGGTTGTTACCGCAACTCGTTAAATTCGATGACCCCTTATCTGCTGAAGAACTGGCCGGACTAGCTTGTGAAGAAGAGGTTGAAAGTCGCTTAGTCCTCGGCGCGCGAGAATGGACTCTCCGACACGGCCCATTTCAGGAATCGGACTTTACTTCACTAGCAGAGAATAACTGGAGTTTGCTGGTCCAGTCTGTGGACATTTACAGTAATGCATTTAAAGAATTGCAAAGTCTTTTTACATTTATCCCAAAATGGAGACTCGAGGACGTCATGGTGTCGTTTGCCTCCCCTGGAGGAGGCGTTGGTCCCCACTTTGATTATTATGATGTTTTCCTTGTGCAAGGAAGCGGTCAGCGACGCTGGCGGCTAGGGGGAAAGTGTCAAATCAACGCGAAATTGCAGAAAAATTCAGGACTAGCCCTTCTAAATTCTTTTAATACTGAGCAAGAGGTAATTCTCAACGCGGGCGACGTACTCTATATCCCTCCTCAATTCGCGCATTGGGGCGAGGCTATAAGCGACAGCTTTTGCTACTCCATTGGCTTTCGAGCCCCTTCTATTGCAGACATGCTAGAAGGCTATTCGGAAGGCCTAATCGAAAGAGCAAATCCTGCCGAGCGCTTCACAAATGAGCTCGGATTTAGCTCAAATGATTCAGCAGAAATCACGATTAAAGACTTGAACAAAGCCTATTCCCTGCTGCAACAAAAAACAACAAACCAGTTAGCATTCAATAAATGGTTTGGAGCCCATATGACTCTGCCAAAAAACCCTGATCTATTTTGCAAGCTTGATGAGGTGCCGGAATATTTGGAGCTGCAAGGAGCGCTGATTGACAATCGGACCCTAATGGAGATTAACTCTGCTTCGCGCATGGCTTATGCCAATCTGCCGCAAGAGCAGACTTTACTCTTTTTTGTGGATGGCCGTGTTTACGTATTGCCACCTTCCAATCTTAATGTTGTATCTACAATATGTAATCTAAAATACTCATTCAAAGAAATATTTTTGACTTTAAATAATAATGATGAACTAATCTATGTTGCACTAGACATGCTCAGAGAAGGTTCTTTATTACTCAGCGACCCTATTTAACAACAACTTTACTAAATAACTTCTCGACCGCCCCTCTCCACTTACTCCAGCTCCCTATAAAATTAATCCTCGATTGCTCGCCTTGATAAATTCCAAGCGCAACTCGTCATAGCTACTAACCGATGGAAAATGTGGAAATTCTGAAACTACATTGTCTGGAGCCCGAAACAGAATACCTGCATCAGCTTCCGAGAGCATCGTTGTATCGTTATATGAGTCCCCAGCAGCAATTACTCGAAAGTTAAGACCATGAAACGCTATGACACATTGCCTTTTGGGATCCTTTTGCCGCAACTTGTAATCAACGATCGTTCCGCTCTCATCTGCAACCAATCGATGGCAGAACAATGTGGGAAAGTTTAGCTGACGCATTAATGGCTGTGAAAACTCATAAAAAGTATCTGATAATATGATTAACTGAAAGCGCTCTTTCACCCACTCTACGAAGTCTAGAGCTCCTTCCAAAGGCGCCATGGTTGCAATCACTTCTTGAATGTCTGGGAGACCGAGCCGATGCTCCTTAAGAATCCTCAATCGCTGCTGCATAAGCTCGTCATAATCAGGAATATCACGGGTAGTGGCTCGGAGAGAATCGATCCCAGTTTTCTCGGCGAATCCAATCCAGATTTCTGGAATTAGTACACCTTCTAAATCAAGACAAGCTAGCTCCATTGTTTTTACTGCTCCTCTAAATGAGCCTTTGGGCATAAAAGAAAACGCCAATTTATCAGATCACACTGACCCCTGGTAGCGCTGAAATGGTGCAGCAAGAAGAAGTCTCATTATGAGATAAAAAAGCTCACTTGGATTGGTTCATAGCTTCATTTAGATATTTTAAATAGAAGGTTTTATTGTTCTTTTACATAACACATACCGGGGGGGGGCTCGATGATAGAAGCTAAGCCGCTGATGACCCACAGCTTTACCCAATACCAAAAATAGTTGAAAATGCCCTCCCCGTTCTAAGGTTGCCTGGCACTAGACTCATTCTTCCGTTAACCGATAGGCAGCCCCTACCATGCTAGATCAATTAGAAATTATCGAATTGAATGACCAGCTGCAGGATGCCGATCCGAAAGAGATACTTAACCAGTTAGTCGCTTTACTTCCCAACACAGCTATTTCATTTAGCGGCGCAGAAGACGTATTGTTAATTGAATTCACGCAAAATCAGACTAAACCCCCTGAAATATTTACCCTCGATACAGGACGGCTTCACCCTGAAACCTCTCGTTTTATAGAGGAAGTCAAAAATCATTATGGCAGATCAATTGAAGCCTTACTCCCAAACCAAGAAAAGGTAAATATACTTATAAATAACAAAGGTTTATATAGTTTTTATAAAGACGGTCATGAAGAATGCTGTAACATCCGAAAAGTCGAACCTCTCCGCAAAAAACTCAAACATTTAGATGCCTGGGTTACAGGACAACGAAGAGACCAAAGCCCTGCTCGCGCCGCAGTTCCAATAATCGAAATTGACCAAATTTTCTCTTCTTCCGAGCAACAAGTAATTAAAATCAACCCGCTGGCGAATTGGAGTTCTGCAAAGGTTTGGAAAACTATCAGGCGATTAAATGTTCCTTATAACAAGCTCCACGATAGAGGATTTGTAAGCATCGGCTGCGAACCCTGCACAAAAGCTATAAGACCTGATCAGCATGAACGCGAAGGTCGATGGTGGTGGGAAGAAGCAACCATAAAAGAATGTGGGCTACACCGTGACAACACGGCGGACAGTTAGCTGATTGAACTACTATAAACTCAGTCGGCACTCTATCTGGCTGTAAAATTATGGCAAAATAGCCCTCTTCAGAAGAGATAATAAGCTCTAGTTTTTATCAATTCGATTATCTCGATTAACTGTTTTTAACCAATGTAGATCAACATGGACTTTTTGCTATATATTTTGGCTGGGGCAGCCGTCGGGTTCGCCATTGGCCTCACCGGAGTGGGTGGTGGCTCCCTAATGACCCCATTACTGCTCCTTTTTGGCTACCCTGCTCCTGTGGCCATTGGGACTGACTTGCTCTATGCCGCAATAACAAAGGCTGGCGGTGCCATATCGCACCATCGGCGAGGTAATGTCGACTGGAAAATAGTCGGCTTACTAGCCGCTGGAAGCATTCCTGTTTCCATTTTACTCCACACCTTTTTTCTAGACATCAGTTTTCAAGAGTCTCCCGAATTTGAAAGTCTTCTTACTTTTAGTCTAGGAATAATGTTAATAGTTACCGCCACTATACTGATATTTAGAGATAAAATAAGATTAAGTGCAGTCGAAGAGAAGCCAGAATTTTTCATGCATACTATTCATCGGAGCCGCAGCACCGTTACTTTTTTGATGGGGTTACTCTTGGGAGCCTGCGTTACTCTTTCCTCGGTTGGTGCTGGAGCTTTTGGTGCTGCGATATTGATGACCATTTACTCCCAAACTTCAGCAGCTAAGATCATAGGAACTGACATCGCCCATGCAGTGCCTTTAACCTTTATTGCCGGGCTAGGCTACTTGAGCAGTGGGTATGTTGATTTAATGCTGCTGGTAAGCTTATTAATAGGCTCTCTGCCTGCTATTCACTTAGGCTCCAAAGCCAGCAATCAAGTGCCTGACAAAGTTTTACAGCAAATATTAGTTGTACTTCTACTAGGACTAGGTATTTATTACAGCTTTATTTAATAGGGACATTGTATCTAATTGAGATATTCATTCGTTTGCAACACCATGAGGAACGTGTCCTGTTGCCACATGGTTTCTAGCTGATTCACAATGGCCCTGTTGATCGTCAAAAAACACATCGGCGTCAAAAGCCTTAAGAAATTGCCCCTTGTCCAGACCGCCTAAAAACAATGACTCATCGATACGAATATTCCACGCCCTTAGGGTTCTTACGACGCGCTCATGAGCGGGAGCAGCACGCGCAGTGACCAGGCACGTTCGAATAGGCACCTCTCCAGCCGCAAAAACACTTTGAATCTGCTGCACCGCGGCCAAAAAAGGTTTGAAAGGACCCCCACTTAAAGGATCATTTGCAGATTCAAGTTCATTCTTAGTAAATGCTTCTAAGCCTTTGGTTTTAAATATTTTTTCTGAATCATCTGAAAAAAGAACCGCATCACCGTCGAAGGCTATTTTCACAATCTCTTGTGGCGCAGAAGATTTCTTAGACGGTAAAATCGTGGCTGCTGCCACTCCGAGTTCCAATGCCTGACGCACATCGGCGCCATCAGACGATAGAAATAAATGGCTGTTAAAGGCAGCTATGTAGCGATAGGGACTGTCTCCGCCACAAAATGCGGCTCGGGTAATATCAAGACTGTAATGCTTGATTGAATTAAAAACCCTCAAACCAGTATCTGCAGAATTCCTAGAGAGCAAAATAACCCGCACCGGAGACTCATCTAGCAACTTGTTCAAATTCAGTAACTTTTGAACCAACGGGAAGGCGACCCCAGGTTCCAAAGGCTCTTCTTCGTGAGCGATTTGGTATTTCTGATAGGCGTCCAATCCTTCTTCTTCGTAAACCCGGTGGCTTTCAGACATATCGAACAAAGCACGGGAAGAAATTGCTATAGCCAGAGGGTCTATTTTAGGATTTTGCGTTTTTGACAATGCTTTAATTTCGCTACTAAAGTTTAATTTTTCGACAACATCGAAAATTACTCAGTTTTATAACAGGCACCAGTGCCCGCTAAGCCACAATAACCATTTGGGTTTTTAGCAAGGTATTGCTGATGATGATCTTCAGCATAATAAAATATATCTATATTACTGATTTCTGTCGTAATACTAGGGTAAGATTTACTGGATAAAGCCTTTTGAAAATTCTGGCTACTATTTAAAGCGGCTATTTGTTGTTCAGAGCTAGTCGTATAAATGGCAGACCTATATTGCGTTCCCTTGTCGTTACCTTGCCGCATACCCTGAGTCGGGTCATGGGATTCCCAAAATATAGTAAGCAAATCCTCAAAATTAATCTGCTCTCGATCAAAAACAACAAGAACCACCTCCGTATGGCCACTCATACCCGAGCATACATCTTCATAGCTCGGGTTCACGGTAATACCGCCGGCATAGCCCGCAGCCGTGCTGTAAACACCAGGGAGTTGCCAAAATAAGCGCTCTGCGCCCCAAAAACAGCCCATACCAAAAATAGCTTTGGATAGATGCTCAGGAAAAGGCTCAGCTATGGGATTAGCTGAAACGAAATGCTGCATCCTAAATTTTGGCGGCTCCGGCCTGTCGGGTGCGGCATTTTCCTTTGTTGGCAATTCAACTAGCTTATTACTTAATTCAAATAGCATAAAAACTTTCCTATCCTTAATTCCAAGATGATTGATTGAATTGATAGATCTATTTGATTAATGCATGATGCTGAAAATTAGCTAAAACCCGTAGCCCAGAGCTATTGTAGCGCAGACTGGCGAATCGAATAAGGACCTCTTAACGTTTTGATTTTTTCTCAGCTGTTTTATTCTATCCTGTCAAACGGTATTCAATCTTCTTGAGGCATTCATGATATCAATTACTCCAAATTTTCAGCGATTAATCGCTACATCAACGGTATCTTTTCTTGCATTTTACTACGCATCATCAGTAACCGGCGATCCCTTAGACTTAAGTCAACAATTTATAAATAATAGAGATGCAATAACTTCGACAATGAACAGCCAAGCAGACTCCCTCGCAAATAATAGTATTACTCCATTTCAAATTTCCATTTCCGATGAAGATCTTGAAGACCTACAGCTTAGATTATCCCTCACACGATTACCCGACCAGTTGAATAATATTTCCTGGGAATATGGCACCGATCTCAACTATATGCGTGAATTAATTGGTTATTGGCAAGATGGATTTGATTGGCGCGAACAAGAAAGACAATTAAATCAGTTCGATCAGTTCAAAACGGTAATTAATGATTTAAATATGCATTTCATTCACCAGCGCTCGAGTAATCCTGATGCTATACCATTAATGGTTGTTCACGGTTGGCCAGGTTCTGTGTCCGAATTCAGCAAAATTATCGGACCCTTAACTGACCCGCTAGCGTATGGTGGGGACATTTCTGATTCTTTTCATGTCATAGCGCCCTCACTACCTGGTTTTGGCTTTTCTGGTATTCCTGATGAAACTGGGTACTCACCTGAGCGGATTGCGCTTCTGCTAGCTGAGCTAATGGAGAAGATAGGATATGAGCGCTACGCTATTGCTGGAGGCGATTGGGGTGCAATCATAAATCGACATCTTGCCAACCATTATCCTGATCGGCTCATTGGCCTCCATTCCAATATGATGTTAGCCGGCCCTCCTTCCGACACTGAGCAAAGGGCAAACGTAACCGAAGAGGAAAATGAAGCGCGTACATCAAGACAGGATTATATGCAGAATGAAGTTGCTTACCAACAAATTCAAGGTACAAAACCACAAACTTTGGGCTATGGATTGAATGATTCACCTGCCGGGGTTGCTGCATGGATCGTTGAAAAATTTCACGGCTGGACTGATATGCCACAAGGCGCTGATGGGTATCTTGACAATCATTTTACCAAAGACGAATTGCTTACCAATATTGCTATCTATTGGTTTACCAATACTATTACTTCATCAACGCGCATCTATTTAGAAAATCGAAATACGCCAGCGATAAAACCGATGGAGTTCATAAATGTACCTACGGGTGCCGCTATTTTCCCAGCTGAAATATTCATAACTCCTAGATCATGGGCAGAGGCTTCATATGACCTGAGACACTGGACCGTCATGGAAGAAGGAGGACATTTTGCCGCCTTAGAACAGCCAGAGCTCTACCTAAATGATCTGCGCGAATTTTTCCGTTTACTCCGCTAAAAGCGGTCGACTTTTTATTTTAGATTAATCAATAAAGCTAGAGTTCAAAATGACTGATGTAACCCAAGAGCATCCTAATGAGACAAAAGGTATTCTCGCCTGGATAGAAAGGTCTGGGAACAAGCTCCCCGATCCTGTGTTCATATTCCTATGGTGTATTGCAGCTGTAATAGCAATAAGCGTTATTGCCGCCTTAATAGGCTTATCTGCGCCTCATCCAACTTTAATTGATGCTGCAGGAAACGCGCTTGTCATTAACGCTGAGAGCTTGCTGTCAGCATCAAACATACAGCGCTTATTAGTCGAAATGCCTTCGACTTTTACTAGCTTTCATCCCCTGGGTTACGTTCTAGTAGTGATGCTCGGTGCAGGGGTTGCGGAACGGTCAGGGCTATTTGCCGTAGCTATGAGCGGTGCGATGTCTAAAGCGCCACAATCTATGCTTACACCAGCTGTTGCCTTAATCGGTATGTTAGGTAACCTTGCTGCTGATGCAGCCTATGTGGTTTTGATTCCGCTTGCGGGTGTTGTTTTCGCAGCCGCCGGCAGACACCCTATTGCTGGGATTGCGGCAGCTTTTGCTGGAGTCTCTGGTGGTTTTTCGGCAAACCTATTCCCCGGGCAATTAGAGCCTTTATTATTCGGCATTACTGAGGCAGCAGCTGAAACTCTAGATCCGACCTGGAACGCAAACATGGTAGGTAATTGGTATTTTATCAGTGCTATGACCTTTGTCTTTCTACCAGTGATTTGGTTTGTCACAGATAAAATTATCGAACCACGACTTAACCCAATAGCACCCGGAGAAGCTGAGAGCACGACTGCAGGAATGGTCAAAGCGCCCAACTCGCAACTAGATAGTCATGAACTTAGAGGACTGCGTAGGGCAGGGTTTGCTTGTTTAGGTGTAATTTCATTTTGGGTTATTCTCTGCATAGCACCCGGTACACCTTTAATTGAAGATACTGCCACAGGAGTAGCGCGTTTTAACCCTTTTTTACAATCATTAGTAGCCGGTTTCTTTGTTCTCTTTTTGGCCGCCGGCTGGGCATATGGCAGCGCTTCAGGCAGCGTTAAAAATCATCGAGATATCGTCCGCATGATGAGTGAAGCTATGGGAGATCTTGCCTACTACTTAGTGCTTGCTTTCACAGCAGCGCATTTTGTTGCAATGTTTAACTGGTCTAACCTTGGATTAATCTTCGCAATCAATGGAGCAGCAATTCTAGAAGGATCAAATCTCCCTGATTCTATTCTGCTCGCATTTATCATATTGTTTGGCGCAATTATTAATTTGTTTCTAGGCTCTGCTAGCGCGAAATGGGCATTATTAGCACCAGTTCTAGTGCCAATGTTAATGCTGATCGGGATAAGTCCTGAAATGAGCACGGCAGCCTACAGGGTGGGCGACGGGGCTACCAATATCATTACTCCTTTGATGCCATACTTTCCATTAATTCTTGTTTTCTGCCAACGCTGGCAAAAAGAATTCGGTCTCGGCAGTTTGGCTGCAACAATGCTCCCCTATTCTATGCTACTTTTGGGATCAGGAATAATATTGACAATAGTATGGGTAGTACTTGGTATTCCTTTAGGCCCAAATGCTCCGGTGCAATTTACCTTGCAATAAAAGAAATTTTCACTTTTGCAGAATCACCGACCACTTAAGAATTTTGTTTTACTCTTTGTTTGGATTTTGAAATGAAATACGTCTTTATTGTTCTTACACTATACGCAGGCCTAATCGGCCTGAGTAATGCACAAGAATTAGCCTACCCTGACTCTTTTAATGAACCAATGGAATTGTTCCCAGGCGCAATGGGGGATTTCTTTTTCCCTATTTCATCAGAAAATGATTTAGCTCAGGCCTATTTTAATCAAGGCTTTCAGTTAATGTATTCTTTTGCCAAAGAGGATGCAGTACGGTCATTTCAAGCCTCACACCTTGCAGATCCAGATTGCGCAGTTTGTTGGTGGGGAGAATCTTGGGCTTGGGGATCATATTTAAATGGCGCCATGACTTCGGCCCAAGCACCCCGAGCTTATTTCGCTCTAAAACAAGCGCTGCTCCGTATTGATTCGGCCAACGAAAAAGAGGCTGACATGATTCGCGCATTAGAAGTGCGCTACATTGAAGATTTTGATCCTGCGAATAGGCGACTCCAAGATAAAGATTATGCAGACGCAATGGGAGAACTCGCCAAAAAGTATCCTGATGATTTAGATCTGGCTACACTTTATGGGGATGCACTTTTCCTACTGGAAGAACGGAGAGGTTATCGATCTTTAGAAAATCCCAATGTGATTCGAATACATAACATTTTCCTTTCAGTTCTCGAAAAAGACATTAGACATCCCGGTGCCTGCCATCTCCTGATTCATGCAACAGAATCAACACCAACCCCCGAAATCGCAGCACCGTGTGCCAAATTTTTAGGTAAAACTATTCCAGGTGCGAGCCATATCAACCATATGCCAAGTCATACATGGAATGAGATGGGTCTTTGGCATGAAGCCGTTAGAGCTAATACTATTGCCTGGCATTCAGACCAGAAAGCTGCAATAGGCAAAGGCTTCGCGATCTATCCCACACACAACCTCACGATGCTCTATTACGCTGCCAGTATGGGTGGAGAAAGTGCTGTGGCAATCCAAGCTGCAAAAGATTTAGCGAAATTGAATCGTAATACGGCTATGCATACGCTTGCTCTAATTAGATTTGGCCGATTCGACGAGGTATTAAAAGTTAGAGACAAACCTAATGGTGAGATAAATATAAGTATGTATGATTTCTCTCAAGGTTATGCAGCACTAAAGTTAGGCAACATGGAGAAGGCCAAATCCATATCTAATGCCTTGTGGGAATTAACAAACACTACCGCAGCAAGGTTCAGATTTCATGCGGGCAAAGATATTGTAGGGACTATGGCTGGAATTCTAGAGGGTGAAATAGCTTGGAGCGAGGGAAAAGTGGAGGCAGCGGCAGAGTCATTTAAACGCGCTACGGACTATTATGAAAACCTTAACTATGACGAACCTGAGCCTCTGCCTTTCTCACCCCGACATTGGCTAGGTGCTGCCTATATGGAGTTAGGTGTCTTCGATAAGGCTTTAGAACAATACGAACTAGATTTAATCGAGCATCCGCATAATATCTGGGGTTTGTGGGGAACCAACCAGGCCCTGGATAAGCTTGGCCGATCTGAATCAACCATAGAACAAGATCTGTTTAAAGCGGAATCTTATGCAGATATTTGGATACCGAGCACAAAACTATAAAATGCAAGGTTTGGCTAAATAGCCATCAAGCCGAATTTCTAGAAGCATTAATATTACCAAAGAGGCTTCTTATTATCATATTCTCATATATCTCAATTTGCGCATCATGAATTGAATCACTGTCATTCAATTCATTGATTCTCATCAATGCAAATTGCTGGATAATCAGAAGTGGCAGTACCACTCTTTGGCGTAAACCGATGCTGTAACGGCTACCAGGATGGTCTTCCAGCAAAACTGTTTGACCTGATACTTTTAAGGCCATCTCCATACTCAGGGAATACTCATCGTAAATGAGTTGCCAAAATACTCCGAATTTCCCATCGCTCTTCATGTACTCAGTCAGAGGAAAATTAGCTTTACTCATACTCTGCATACTATTTCCAACAAGGGCACGAAAAAAACCTGACTCTTGATAGAGTGCGCGACACTCTTCTAACCTGCCCTGCTCTTCTAGAGCCTTTAGCGCTGTACCTAAACCAAAATATCCAGGAACATTCTGCTTTAATTGACCCCAAGCACCGACAAAAGGAATAGCTCGCAGATCTTCAAATCGTAATTCTTGTCTAGATCCGCGCTTTGTTGGGCGACTCCCAATATTAGATTGGCCATAGTAGTTGAGAGTGCTCATCTGTTCGAGATATGGCAGAAAAAGCGGATGAGATTTGAAATCCACGTACTTTTTATGGCTATGCTCAGCAAGCTCTGACATCAGCATTCTCTGCTCAACAGTAAACTCTCTCTGTGGTCTATCATACAGATTATTTTCTAGCCCAGCCGCCAACAGCTGCCTTAGGTTGTGGGTAGCACCAATTTTTGTTCCATAATAGGAACTAATTGTCTGGCCCTGCACCGTTAATTGAATTTGGTTAGATTCAATACTCTTGCCTAGCGCAGCATAAAACTTGTAAGTGCTACCTCCACCGCGCGCAGGGGGACCTCCTCGACCATCGAAGAAACATACTTCAATATTGTGCGACCTAGAAACTTTAGTTAAAGACTCTTTGGCTGCATAAATAGCCCAGTTAGCCATCAAATAACCACCATCTTTTGTCCCATCTGAGAAACCCAGCATGACCGTTTGTTTATTCCCACGCCTTGCTAAGTGAGCCCGATATTCTGGCACGCTATAGAGCACCCCCAGATTGGCGCCAGCGCTCTTTAGGTCATCGATAGTTTCAAATAAGGGGACTATATCGACTGTTAAATTATCTAAACTCCAACCCGATAATTGGAACAGAGCAATTAATCTAGCAATATCCAAAGGCTCGCGACAGTTACTAATAATGTAACGATTGCAGGCACGCTCACCATTGGATTCTTGAATTTCTCGAATGGTACGCAATGAATCTAAAGTGTCTCTTGCGATCATTTCGCTCAATTTATTGACATCAATCCCGCTCGAAACAGCAAGCAAAGCCTGAATTTTTTCTTTCTCAGTTAAGGTGGGAAAGTGACTCGGTAAAAGCTCAATATTGCTTGTAACTATGTTATCCAGAGTGCTCTGAAGCACTCGTGAATCTTGACGGATATCTAGACTGGCAAAGTGAAAACCAAAAGCAGTTATTTTGCGTTTGAAAGAAATAAGCCTATCTACAAATAAACCCTGGAAATCTTTTTCTAATGTCTGCTGAATACGATTCAAATCTTGTATTAATGCTTCTGGGTTAGAAAAACAATCACCTCGCTCGTGGGTTAGCTCGTTATACAATTGTTTCTCTATTACTTCTATTTCGCTCGCAACTCCAACAAAGCTCAAACGCCTTTTTAACTCTCGCACTTCTTTGTGATAACACTCAACAATACGAGCCCGTAATTTATCTGCCACTTGACGAGTTATTGTTGTTGTTACAAAAGGATTCCCATCCCGATCTCCTCCAGGCCAAAAGCCAATGCTAAGAAGTTGGTCTTCCGTTGCCTCTCGATCTTCTTGGTAATCATTAAGATAATCCAGAACATCTCCAATGGCTGGATAAAATACATTACCTAAATACCAACTTAGCTGACCAGCTTCATCTAAAGGGGAAGGTTTTTCTTTTTGAAAAAAAGGCGTATTACCTAATTGTTGGAGCAGACTTCTCGCTAAGCCAATGTCATTCGCTTGAACCGCATCGGTAAGATCGGTAATAATCGCTAATACCGTACCGGGGTAAAATTGAGTTGGGTGAGCCGTTAATATGACTCTAGCACCGAACGAAGAGAGTATATTTTTTAGTTGTTCTTGTTGCCCTTCAGATACCACCCGCTCAGTTAATTGTCGTAACTTATTAGACTCTTCTGTTCGATGAATTTTTTCATAAGCTGCATCTTCCAAGGCATCGATTAACACTACTTGCCTTTCTATATACTGAATAATCTTAAACAGAAACTGTGCTTGCTTCTCCTCATCTAGGTCTGGCCGATGGGATTTAAAAAACTCATCTAATATTTGCTTAGGACTAAGCCCTGCTTTAAGGCCTGCATGACTTGCTTCATCTAGCAAAGGAAGTAGCAGGCTCGTTTGCTCTACAGCATCTAAAGGCAAAGTTAAAAATAAGCTATTATAGAGCTGATACTTTAACTCCACTAAATTTTCATAATGATCTTTTACGGGATTATCTGTCATTGATAATTACAATTCTTAAAAGGTTTCAGAAAAGATTAGCAGCGGTTCCAAGAATAACAGATTGCGTTTCTTATAAAAATCAAGACGTACTTGCCGTTTTATGCTAGCAAAAAGAAGAAAGCAATATAGCCGGTTATTAAGCTCTGATTTATGTTTAAAGCTTTTACTCTGTACCCAGCTTTGCTTTAATCCATACTATCGAGATATCGCAATGAAAAACACTAAGACCCAATGCTAAAGCTAGTCATTCAACAAGCTTCTTCTTTGCCCAGACCTTTTTTTGCTTTAGTGGTCACAACTATTCTATTGGTTTTTTCTTCGTTAGCCGCTGGGTCCGAATCAAGAGTAATTGAAGCTGCAGATTCCTCAGAATGGGGCTGGAATATGATAATTGCAGTCATAGTTATCGCAATTTCTTCTGCCAGCGCCGCATTGCCTATCGCGGCAAGCAAGCAATGGACAGGTAATTGGCGCGTTTCAGCAATTATGCCCCTCGCTGTGTTACTGCTGTGGATTGCAATCATCGTATTCGGACGTCTGCAATCTTCTGATTCGCATCAACTCTGGCCGTTCGAAATATTCACCTGGGCAATGCTCAATATGATTTATATGGTCGCCGTTATGACAGTGAAGCGGGTCCTAGATAAGGCAGATCAAGAGAAATCCCTAACAGATTGATAAATCCTTATTAATATATTTTCCAAGCTTCATAACCCCCATCCAAGCTGTAGGTTTCAACAAAGCCTTGCTCTGCAAGATAAGCCGCCGCACCCTGACTCATATGACCGTGATAACAATAGACCAAAACCGGAGCGTCAAGGTCAGCTTCTTCAATAAATTGTTGTAAATTCCCATTATGAAGATGCAGGGCTGCGCCAATATGCCCTGCCAAAAAAGACTCGTCATCCCTAATGTCTACGATTTGGATAGTTTTCTTCAGGTCACTACCCGATTCAGGTGGCGACAGCATTTTACGTGCTGCCTCAATATCTATTCTGTTAAACTTCATATTTATTCCGCTTTAAAATATTAAATACTTGAGCATCAAACTCTAACAAGTTACAGCATGAAGAAAAAAGCATATGCGATTCTATCTGAAATCTGAATATTTTGAGGAATGATCAGGCGACGAATTACTCGCCTTCCTATCCTAGCGACTTTATAAGCAAGCGTTTTCTAAAGTTTATACTCAATATATGAGTAGAATAATTTTTCAAAAATCTATAAGAAATCTTAAGAATATTCATTCTTTAAAGGTCTTTCCAAATACAGATAATTTCTCCCGAGTACGATCACTTCAATGAAGCGCGATTACTCCAAGCACTAAGAAGCACAGGGTAGCGATTGTGGCCGCAATCAAGGCGTAAGGTAATTGTGTTCGTACGTGGTCAATATGGTCTGTTGCTGATGCCATCGATGCAACTACGGTAGTGTCACTAATAGGTGACGCATGATCACCAAATACAGACCCAGACAAGACTGCCGCGAGAAAAAAAGCTGGATCTAGCTCAAGTGAGATCGAAATCTGCATTGCAAGGGGAATCATTATGGCAAAGGTCCCCCAACTGGAACCTATTGAAAATGCGATAACACTTGACACCAAAAACAGCAAAGGCAATAACAAGCCTTTGGGAAGAGTCTCTTCTGCTAACCCAGCAACATAAACTCCGGTGCCAAGCAAATTTGCAACATCTCCGAGCGCTAAAGCGAATAGCAAAATCATTGCAACAGGCAAAAGACCCCCTGCTCCTTTTAAAAAAGTTAGCATCAACTCATCCACATTACTTCGCTTGGCTTGTAAAACTATTGTCCAAGAAACTAGTAAAGCAAAAAGCACTGACCATAATACTGATGTAGAACCAGAGCCATCGCTTATAACACCATCACCTGTAATATATAAACAAACAGGCATAGCGAAGACCATGGCGAGAATTGGCATTATCATGAATCGCGCCTTGTCTTCAGGTCCTTTAGATTCTTGAGAAGATAGAATCGTTGGATCAACCATAGGCGTAGCATTGGGCCACAATAAAGATCCTTTTTCTGTTCTTTCTTGCGCAGCCTTCATAGGCCCAATATTGATGTTTCGCCAGATGACTATCGCAGAAAATATCACCACAGTAATCGGATAAAAATTCAAAGGAATCGCTGCGACAAATACCTGTAGAGGATTTTCGATGTCGGCTGAAGCGGTGAGGCTAATAATAACTGCCCCCCAAGCATTAAGAGGAATCAATATACATATTGGCGCCGAAGTAGAGTCGATAATATAGGCCAGTTTCTCTCTGGCAATTTTATAACGATCAAACAAAGGCCTTGAAATTGATCCCGCAACAAGCAACGTGATGTTTGATTCAATAAAGACAACAATGCCTATAAAATAGGCTAACCATCGTGCCTTGCCAGGATTATCAACCCAACTTTTATTTTCAAGCAGATAGATGAAACCTCGAACGCCTCCTGTTCTCTCGATAGTGGCAATCAAGCCTCCGATGATAAGCGTAAAAATCAGAACTCGCGTATCTCCAGCATCACTGAAGACCGTGATTATTCCGTCTATACCAAGTGCTAATCCTGACAATGGATTAACCGATGCAAGTAGACAATAGCCAATCCAAATACCTATGCTCAGAGAGATAATTACCTGTCGCGTTAGGATCGCCAAAAGGATAGCCAACAAAGGCGGCACAATAGACAAAAGATTCGGCTCGTACATGACCTTTTTGTTTCCTTTTCAGCTGGTTTTTCGGCGGCAATGCTTACCCACAGTGATACTTGTTGAGTATAGAGAATCCATCTCAAATCTGTAATCATTCAATTAGACTAAATTAGGCCTAAAAGCCATGGCTTGGGTTCAGATTTTGTGTTACATCTATCCGAATCTGAAGGTAACCTTGCCAGTTTTCATCCCCGAAGGAGGTATGAGATATGGATCGCCGATCTTTCCTAAGCAACATGAGTGCTGCGACAGTAGCTTCTATAACTGGAGCCAGCACACTTAGTGCTAAAGCTGACGCCCTCGAAGATGCCATGAGCGACGAGCTCGACAAACGTATCGCCACGCCTTGGTTTTGCAGTATCGACCCCACGCCCGAACCAGTCGCTGGAGATACCAGGCCTTGGTATCAGCATGACGACCCACGACTACCAAAAATGCCAGAAGCGCCTACGCTTATTGATTTCTTTAAACTCCGATTTGCTCCAGCCAATCACGTGTTGCAAAGCGCGAGATTGGCCAAAGTAAATGGCATGGATGAAAAAATAGTTTTAGCTTGCCTTTTACATGATATTTGCGTTGGGAATTTTATTCGTACTGATCACGGATATTGGTGTGCACAGATGGTTGCACCCTACGTCGATGAAGAAGTGGCCTGGGCAATAGAAAAACATCAGGCCTTGCGATTTTTCGCCGATGAATCTGTAGGCTATGAGTATCCCGATCAGTACATACAATTTTTTGGCGCAGACTATAAACCCGAACCGTACATCATTCAGGCCTGGGAAGAAGCGAAAAAGCATCGCTGGTACATGACATCCCGCCTAATTACTCTAAACGATCTGTATTCTTTTGAAGAAGGAGTTGTAGTAGACGTAGATGATTTTACCGACATAATCGGACGCCACTTCAGGCAGCCTAAAGAAGGTTTAGGGTTTGATGGATCGCCTGTCGCGCATATGTGGCGAAGCATGATATGGCCAAATAACTTTTTATAAATTTCTGCTGACTAATGACGCACTGAGCATCACTACCTCACAATCAAAATACGTTTTGGAAACGTCATTTCTATATCAGGGGCAAAAAAGGATAGATTGTGAAAGCTTGGAAAATTTTTGTTGCACTTGCCTCTGTGGCTTTTATTGCTTTAATAATTCGTTTACCTATTGCAACGACGCCTGGCTTTTTCATCGGTGGAAACGCAAGCCCAACTCCGGTTATTTGGCCAGACACTTCGTCGATACATGAAATAAAATTGCGAGTAGAAGGTACAATTCCTAGGGTTGTAATAATCTGGTTTGTAGCAATCGATAACGAATTATATATAGTTGGAGAAACTGATAGTGGCTGGGTCTCAATGTTAGAAAACGGTGACCTCGTTCAAATGCGATTGCAAGACTCGACCTACTCTTTACAGGCTAATGCTGTTAATGCAGGTGAAGAGGAAATTCGTCAGCATTGGTTAGTTAAATATGAGGCAGACTATCCAGAATTTGTTAATACTTCTGCATCCGAAAATTTTCTAAAGTACTCGTCGATCTATAGGCTTTCAAGAATCAATTAATTTAAAACTATACGCACGGTCTAACCGGTCACTTTTTGGCAAAAAATATTTTTAGACAAACATAATCGACTTTTCTAGCTATTTCCTACAAACCGATTTAGCACTGCCCTAGTCATCCATATAACCAGGGCAGTTATCGGACATGTACAGCGATTAGCTCATTCCTATTTAATCGGACTACTGTTAAGCCCGAAAAATAGAACCAGACTAAGTAAGCACCTCTTTAGCAGAAAATATTTTTCAATAAGCTGTTAAAATCTTTATAGTCGGGAACTTTCATATTTCTAGAGAGAGTTGTAATCAATGAAAGTAGCATATATTTTTAGGAATGATATGTCAGCGACCTTCCAATTAGCATCTATGATTCTTCCGCAACTCGAACAAGGTAACCACGGTGTAGAAGTTGTGGGAATGATGTTTTTTGACGACAATGTTTATTCACTAAGTGGGAATAATACAATTGGCGAACGATTATCTATCGTTGCGGAGCAACAAAATATTCTTCTAATGATTTGTGATCAATGTGCTCTCCGGAGAGGCATGGCGAATGGAGAATTCTCGCAATGCGGTTCCGGTGAAGTAAAGGCTAAGAATACGGTTAAAGGAGTTGTAGCTGGCTGCTTTCCTCAGTTGTATAGTGCACTTTCTACTAATATGCCTGACCAAGTAATTACCCTATAATATATGTTATAGCGACAAAACACAGCTTAAGGTTTTTTTCATTTAATTTCTATCAATTAATGTACTCTTAGCGTTGGAGCCTGAATCAAAATTCTGATCAAACTATTAATCTGCTATATCGACTATCCCATTAATGGCAAGTTGAAATGAATATAGAAAAAATTATTAATTCGCTTGGAGTGTTAAGTGTCGTAGCATCTTTGTTATTTGTTGGCTTAGAGCTACGCCAATCACAAAGGATAGCGCAAGCTGGCCAACAACAAGACAGAACAGCTTCATTTTTTAATTTGCTTGGGTCGACCAGTGAGGCTGGAATAGATTGGCAATCTGTTGTTATGGAAGTTAATTCAGATTATGGAGAAGAATACAATTTGGCCGAAATCGTCCGCAGAAATATCTATCATGCACACTTATTTACCTATGAAAACGATTACTTTCAGTATAGCCAAGGACTTATGCCCCAAGAATTATGGGATTCAAAATTAAAGGCATTGGCTTTTTTCTATAACCAATGTGATATGAGGGAGTTATGGACCTCTAGACAACAGTTTTTCCCTTCGGGCTATATATCTATAATCAATACAATTCCGGACGAATGCGTTGAGTAATTAGACTCACCGGCTATCTAACCCACTAGATGCTATTCTAAACAAAAAATCACTTCTCTATTATTACACCATCTTTCTGGGGCCTTTATTGCCCCACTTTAAATCTTTATAAAAGTAACTTCACCCGAGGATGAAATCATGGATATTAGTAATTTAGGTTCGCTAGGCGAATTAATTGCAGCCTTAGCCACCGTACTGACTCTAATTTATCTATCCGCCCAGATTAGACAAACCAATTTAATTACAAAAGCGCGTTTTGGTCATGAAATTACAGAGCGGACTTATGAAAGATATTTCCAATCTGCCAAAGATAATGAGTTTTCTGAATTCCTTGCAAAAGACTGGGCCACAGAAGACCTTAATAAATCAGAAACGCAAAGAGTTTTGAATTTCTCGGTCATGCTACTAGTTGATTTATTTGATATTTATGACAAGGTAGATCAGGGCCTAGTCGAAAAGAAACATTTAGATTTTAGAACCCATGTTCTGAGAACAGGAATTTTTAGATCACCACTAGGTTTAAGGGCATGGAATTTTTGGAAAATAACAAGAGAAAAAACATTTGTTGAATGGTTTGAGCACAACATCATTGATCAACGAGCGATTGAACAGCTTGTAAATGAAATGAACGAAAAAGATCCCAAATGGAAAGAAAACGAATCAATCAGCTTTAGGATCGACGATTAAAGTGTCCATACTAGTTTGTAAAAGCATTGAAAATTGTATTTCTTACAAGTAGCCTGAACCAGATATTTTCTTGCTATTAGTATAATTGAGCATTTTAAATCAATAAATCTTAAAAGACCGGATAAGTGGAATTGAAATGACAGTCATCACATGCAACTGTGGAGAAACTGAGGCTCATTTTTCAAGCACAAAGCCTTTATTCAGATTAATTTGTTGTTGCAATGACTGTAACACCATTCTCCATTGGGCCGCATGGAAACAAAACCGTCCTTTTTACCCGGCCTTTCAGGGAATAGATAAAATTTACATGGAAAATAGTCTAAAAATTGTTAAAGGCGAACAGAATTTAAGGTGGATAAAGATAACTGAAGATTCTGTATGCTTGCGAGGTCTAGCGGTATGTTGCTATTCGTCCTTATTCGTAGAAAATTTATCTATCCTGGGACCAAATATCGCATGTATAGATGTTGATTTCTGTCAAGTAAACGGTGCCGAACCATGCGAGATAACTGCTCAAATATTTGAGAAAGATGTCCCTAGCAATCGAGAAGCTGCTATTTGTCAAAGTTTCGAAGGTCCTCGCTTTATGGAAGGTCCGGAGGAAAGCCAAATTTGGCCTTCAGTGATACCGACAATCATCGAAGCACAATCTAAAGAAATTAATACTCCAGAAGGATTTGTTTCTCTTAGAAACATTATTGAAAAATCTGTAAACGCATACGGATGGATAAACCTCGAAGGTTATAATGATAATGGCGCTCTACCTATAGTTTTGGCTGAAAGAGAAGCTCAGCAATGAACAGCCCTAAGTCTATTTAAAAATATTCCAATAAAACTCATCAGGTATTCTTTAGCGAACTTAAAATTAAAATCAAAAAAAGGCCGAAACGTAATTTCATTAACCAATACTTAAAGCACCAAACTATAGGAATAATTTATGAACAATCTATATTCATTCGATGAATCTAAAATTAATTGGAATCCAATGCCTAACGTAGAACATGCGTGGATATCAATTTTAGATATTGATGAGACAGCTAAAGTCGTAGACATACTTTTGAAATTTGCTGCTAATGAAAAGATCGTTCTCCATAGACATAGCTCAGTATTTAACACTTTCGTCATTAAGGGAGAACATCGCTTATATGACTTAGATGGCGAGCTTACGGAGGTCAGGCCTGTTGGTACCTATAAAGTCGGGCTGCCTAGCATGGAGCCTCATCGAGAAGGCGGTGGTGAAGAGGATGTCATTATTTTATTTAGCTTAAGGCCATATAGTAATGGGCTAATATATGAAATCCTCAACGAAAACAATGAAGTTGAACTGGCAGTAGGCTTTGATGACTTCAAAGAAATGAAAGAGATGTTTGAATCTGAAGAAAATTAGAGACTAAAAGTGGCTGCGCTTTAAATGCTTTAATAACATAAGCTCATCATTAAGATGGTTTAGTCAGTAATATTGAAAAATGTTGGGCTTTCTGAGTGGCGAACTAATTCTGTCTGCCGAAGCTACTTTTACTTTCATACTTTTGTTCTTGAGTAATCTGGCAAGACGTTTGCTGCGTATAACTTTACATGGATTTTTCTAATATTCTCCAAGGCATTGCAACTGTTATTACCGGGCTACTTGCAGGCTCCATGTTATTCTTCTCTTTCGTGATGGCACCACTGATTTTTATCAAATTGGAAATCAGAGAAGCGGGCAAATTCGTACGTGCTGTTTTCCCCTGGTACTACCTGGTAGTCATAGCACTCTCTGGGCTCGGAGGTATAGCTTTAGTCGCTATCGCCCCCCTAAATGCTTCTCTCCTATTTCTGGTAACTATTTCAGCGATCTACTGCCGCCAGAGCTTAATGCCAAGCATAAATGATCATCGTGATCGTTCTAACTCGGGCGAGGAAGTGGCTAATAAAATATTTAATAAGCTCCATCGTCGTTCGGAGATCATAAATGGACTGCAGCTTCTGGCTACCATGGCTGTGTTGCTTCACATTTCGTTTGTGAATTTCAACTAAATCGGTTTGGCTTGTCTCCAATCCATCACAGGCCATTAGCCTATTTGTTTCTACGAGATCGGCTCCCTTGGAATCCTTGGGAAAAACTCGAGGGTCTCATTTATTTCGCACCAAGCAGGGGCACTCTCAGGGCAATGATTGGATGCAGGTTTGAAGTGGCTTCGATTATCCAAAGCGAATGCGTTAACACTAGCTAGGCCAAGTTCATCGATTTGAGCCCATACTCTGCTTCCACAATCTGGACAAAATCGCCGTGAATTAGTTCTCCCAGAATCTGCAGTTACTTCGAATATTTTCGGTTCACCTTTGATTATGGAAATAGTTTCTATCGGAACTCCATATGCCGCAAAATTTGCCGCTCCACTTATTGTTTGGCAGTCAGTGCAATAACAAAGTAGCTGGTAACTAGGCTTTTCAGTTGTCTTAAATCGGATATTACCGCACAGGCAACCTCCTTCTATGGTATCTGACATATCTAATCCTTTTAATTTGAAGTCCTGAAAATGACAGTCTATTTAATCAAAATAGTATGGCAAAAGGAGTGATGCAACTATCCTCGCACTGACAGGTTCTACTCAACAGGCATCCTTTTTGCTTAATAACTACAAGTTCACATAAATAAATTTTGGGCATGATGGATTATTTGTAAGAATAAGTTGAATATTACTAATTAATTGCTTTTCGCCCGCTCTATTCTTGTTAATATTCCGATATCTAAAACTAAATTACAAAAAGTTACATTATGTCAATTTTGTTTATTTTGTTAATTTTGATTTTAGTTGCCTGGGAAGCCTACTGGACTGTCAGAGCATGCTGGAAGGCCGCTAAATCTGGTGAATTTAAGTGGTTCGTATTTATGTTGGTATTTAATCTTTTGGGCTTACCAGAGATGTATTACCTTCACTGCAGGAAGAAATATTCTAATACCAATAGCATAGAACAACAGAATTAATTGTTGGTTTCAATGCTGCTGAACTGCCTACTCTGTCTTTAAGCAAGTTTATTCATACACGCCTACCTAAACGCCTAATAAGATCAGCATGCCGAAGGTGGTAATTTGAGGCGACCCGCATATTAAGGTAGTCTTATCATCAAAATAATCATAAAGGCTATCTATGTTTAGAAAAAAACCGATCGCATTAGCAGTATCTTTAGGGATTATCGGTACAACTCCAGTCTATGGCCAAATCGAAGAAGTAATTGTCACGGCCACAAAACGTCCTGAAAGCATGCAAGATATACCGGTCGCTGTATCTGCCCTCCAAGAAGAGTTTCTTGACCAATTAGGCGTATCAAATTTCGAAGACTACTTACTTCAAATGCCCAATGTTACGGCAGGGGGAAGTGGTCCTGGACAGAACACTATTTACATAAGAGGTGTGGCATCTACGACGCCTGCCCTGACTACCGCAGGCGTAGCAGGTCTTGCACCGAACGTAGCACTTTATCTTGACGAACAACCACTAGCCCAACCTGGACGCAATCTGGATGTATACGCGGCGGATTTGTCGCGAGTGGAGGTTCTTTCTGGCCCTCAAGGTACATTATTCGGAGCAAGCTCCCAGGCCGGAACTGTCCGGCTTATAACTAACAAGCCCGACCCCTCTTCGTCTGATGCAAATGTGAAATTTGGTACATCTTTCACGAAAAATGGGGAAATGAGTAATAACGTTGAAGCTATGGTTAATATGCCTATCACTGACACATTTACTCTTCGAGGGGTTGTCTATGTCGATAATCAAGGTGGCTACATCGATAATGTTCCGGGTCGCCTGAACCTCACGGAAAGTGCTCGATTCAGACCCGAAGGAACTGTGAGAGCAAACGGATTACCTGTAAGTGCGGGTCGAGCAGGATTTCAATCAACTGCAGACCTGAGTGGCGTGAATTTTATCGATGCTGATAATTCCAATAGGATCGAAGAAGACTTTAACGACGCTACATATTCTGGCTTCCGAATGACAGGACTTTGGGAGTTTAGTCCTGACTGGAGCCTGACGGTTGCCCACGCACGGCAAGACCTTGAAACAGATGGTGTTTTCTTCTCCGACCCACTCTTAGACGATTTCGAAATCCAGCGCTATCAAGAAGATCGACTAGAGGATTCTTTCAATAATACTAGCTGGACTTTAGAAGGAAGAATCGGATCGCTTGAGGCGCTCTATACCGGAGCCTACACTGATCGGGAAACAGACCAGATCGTGGATTACGCCGATTATATGTTTGTCGGGCAATACCTTCCCTATTACGTTTGTGACGGGAGTGTGACCTATCCATCTGGCCTACCCTCCGGCACATGTCAGGCCCCCGATATGTTTGTCAATAGTCTGACTGAGACAGAGATTAATACCCATGAGTTGCGTTTCTCTACGGACGCGGACCAACCTATTAGAGCTACTTTTGGTGGGTTCTATAGTAATTTGGAACTCCGCGAGCTAAACAGCTTTACCTATTTAGGCGCAACCCAAGCAACAGCATTTAACGGTAACACCGGATTTGGGCCAAACTTTTCGGCTCAAGGCGCTAACGTGAAGGATACAGGGCAGTGGCCAAGTGGCGTCATCTGGCGGAACGATATAATGAGGACCGACGAGCAGCAAGGCATTTTTGGTGAAGTCGCTTTCGATCTTAGTGAGCAATTTTCGCTTATTGCTGGTGCCCGCTGGTATGACATCGAAGTTGATTTAGAGGGCAGTGCCGCTGGCTCATTCGGAAACTTTGGTGCTAGCAAAGACAATAATGCCGGAAATAATTTGGACACATTATTCAGTGGCGCTAATCCTGATACAGCCTCAACTGATGGCACTATAACTAAGTTAAGCTTAAGTTGGACACCTAATAGTGATTCTCTTTTCTATGCAACCTATTCAGAGGGTTTTCGACCGGGCTTACTAAATCGCCCTGGCGGGGCAACTAACCCAGCCGGTACTTTTACTGTTCCGTTCGCTGTTGATACCGACGAGCTTACTAATTATGAATTAGGGTGGAAGCTAGATCTTTTAGATTCAACTCTTCGCTTCAATGCTGCAGTCTTTTTCTCCGACATAGAGGACCTACAAACCGGAATTTTCGATGCAAGCATAACCAATTTGTTTTTTACGGATAATGCTGCTGATGCGGAAGTAACTGGTTTCGAGGGTGATATTTTATGGATGCCTGATTCAATAAATGGATTAACCGTGTCTGGTGCTTTTTCATTTAATGATTCCGAAATCACACGTGTTATTACGCCAACTAATGACGTAACTAAAGGAGATTCACTAGCATTCGCGCCAGAATTTCAGTTTAGCCTGAGGGCACGTTATGAATGGAGTGTAGGCTCTGGAAGAACCGCTCACTTTATGCCTCACGCGACATACTCTGACCAGTCATACAGCGACATTATTACGATCAATCGGGCTCGAGTGGACGATTGGCTGATGCTTGGCTTTACAGCAGGAATCACACAAGACCAATGGTCGGCAGAATTCTTCGCCGAGAATATCACAGACGAAATGGCGGAAATCTCTCGATCATTCATCTATGATCGGCACAGAGTTTCGTATGCAAGGCCTTTTACTGGCGGCATCCGATTAACATACGATTTTTAGGCAAAATATCTCCACACAGCAGGCACTACTGAGTGCCTGCTGCTTTTGCAGCTTTGATCTAGCAGGAAAATAACGTGGCAGATACGCTTGAAGAGATTCAGCGAAGAATAATCGCCAAAGAATTTAAGTCGGCCCTGGAATCGCTTGATGTCTTGGTGACGCAAAAGGAACCCCATCCGGAATCTCTATATATGCAGGCGGTTTGCTACCGCTACACCAATCAGCCGTCGCTAGCACTTAAAAGCCTACTGCGACTTAAACAAATCAGTCCAGATCATGGACGAGCTCATCAAGAAGAAGGTCACGCATACCGTGCGTTGGGTAAAACACAACTTGCGCTACGATCCTATGAGCGCGCCAGTTTTTACAATCCAGCGCTTGAATCTAGTTTACGTTCTCAAATTGAGCTATTAAGCAAAGGAGATGAAGCTGATCGAGTCCGACGCACACAAAGTCAACTGGATCGATTGCTCAAACTTCCTAAACCCCTGATAGCCGTGATGGACCTTATTTCGCAGGGCAAGCTACTTAAAGCAGAAGATCTCTGCCGCAAATTTATGCAAAAAGTTCCGCGTAATATCGACGGCATGCGCTTGCTTGCAGACATAGGTATTCGGCTGGGTGTTTTAGAAGATGCCGAATTTCTTCTTGAGTCTGCAGTCGCATTTGAACCAAATAATACTGAAGCCAGAATAGATTATATTAAGGCACTCCGTAAACGACAGAAATATACTAAGGCTCTTGATCAAGCTAAACAGTTAACGATTTCAGCGCCAGAAAATCTTCAATTTCAATCTATTTTCGCCATTGAATGCATGCAAACTGGCGACTTCGAAACTGCAATCGAAAAATTTAATGATATATTAAAGCGACTACCAGGCGACCCAGTAACCTTAACATCCAAAGGCCATGCGCTTAAGACAAAAGGTGACGGTGATGAGGCCATCTCTTCTTACCGTAGGGCTATTCACCATCATCGCTCACATGGGGAAGCTTACTATTCGTTAGCCAATTTAAAAACCTACCAGTTCAATAGCAATGAAATATCCTCAATGCAGGAAATGGTAAAGGACAGTAATCTTTCTTTTATGGATCGCGTATATCTAAACTTTGCTCTGGGTAAAGGCCTTGAGGATTCAAGAAATTACGCGGAATCCTTCAAATATTATCAACAAGGCAACTTATTGAAGAAATCTCAGAGTCGGTACAAAGCTGAACAAATGACTCAGGAATTGCAAGCCCAAAAAGAATTTTGTAATGCTGATTTTTTTTCCCGTCATAAAAATGTTGGGCACAAAACTAGAGACCCTATTTTCATCCTTGGCTTGCCCCGAGCTGGTTCTACTTTATTGGAACAAATTCTGTCGAGTCATAGTGAAATTGATGGGACGCTCGAATTGCCAAATATTCTTTCACTGTCTCAGCGACTCCGTCGACTATCTTTTAAAAATGAGGTTCCTGGTTATCCGCAGATACTGTCATCTCTAAAAAACGAACAATTCAAAGAGTATGGACAGGCATTTATTGAGGATACGCAAATTCACCGCCTCGAAGCCCCTTTATTCATTGACAAGATGCCAAATAATTTCCGACATATTGCTCTAATTAAATTAATATTACCTAATGCAAAGGTAATCGATGCGCGCCGAAACCCATTAGACTGCTGCTTTAGCGGTTTTAAGCAGTTATTCGCCGAAGGTCAAGAGTTCACTTATGATTTGCACGACATTGGTCAGTACTATTGCAATTATTTAGACCTGATGAATCATTGGAATGAAGTGCTCCCAGGATTTATCCTGCGCGTAAATAATGAAGACGTTATCGATGACCTTGAAGGACAGGTACGTCGCATGTTGGACTTTTGCGGTTTAAAATTTCAGGAATCCTGTTTGAATTTTCACCAAACCAAAAGAAATGTACGCACACCGAGTGCAGAACAAGTACGACAACCTGTAAGTCGATCTGGCGTCGATAACTGGAAACCATTTGAAGAGTTTTTAACCCCTTTAAAAGAATCTCTTGGCAAAGAAATTCTTAATAGCTCTATGGGGATTTAATCATAATGAGTAAAAAACAATTGGAATCTCTATGCCCAGAAATATATTAGGGACGATACATAAGCCTGTATTCTTTACCTCCGCTGGACTGATTACCTTCTTTAGTTTTTATGGGGGTGCATTCAATGAGCATGCTGCTGCCACTTTCGCTAACATCCAATCTTGGCTGGTTACCTATATGGGATGGCTCTATATGAGCGTCGTGGCCCTATTTTTTATATTTATCATTTACCTTGCTTGCGGTAAGTATGCGCACATTAAACTCGGGGCTGATAATTCTAATCCGGATTATTCTTATGGGAGCTGGTTTTCAATGTTGTTTAGCGCCGGCATGGGGATTGGGTTGTTGTTTTTTGGGGTGGCAGAACCAATAACTCATTTTAATGCCCCACCCGTAGGAGAAGGAAATAGCGTGGAAGCTGCTCGCAACGCTATGTTATTCACTTATTTTCACTGGGGCCTACAAGCTTGGACAACTTATATCGTGGTGGGCTTAGCTCTAGCTTATTTCTCTTTTCGTCACGGGTTGCCCCTAACCATGCGCTCTGCACTTTATCCAATTATCGGCAAAAGAATTCATGGTCGCATCGGGCATGCCGTCGATGTGTTTGCAGTATTAGGAACAATGTTCGGAGTAGCCACATCATTAGGTATTGGTGCCATGCAAATCAATGCGGGTCTAAATTATCTATTCGACATAAATGTATCTGTCTATACACAAGTGATACTGATAACAGTAATCACGTGTTTTGCGACTATTTCCGTTGTCTCTGGGCTCGATGCCGGCATTAAGCGAATTAGTGAATTAAATATAATACTAGCAATTCTTTTACTTAGCTTTGTCTTACTGGTAGGGCCCACGGCAGCGCTTTTGGGTGGGTTTATCCAAAATATTGGAAACTATTTGAGCAACATGATATCGCTAACCTTCAATCTCTATGCCTATCAACCAAATGATTGGATGGGAGAATGGACGCTATTCTATTGGGCTTGGTGGATTTCGTGGTCACCATTTGTAGGCATGTTCATTGCTAGAATCTCCAAAGGGCGCACTATTCGAGAATTTATTCTAGGGGTGTTGTTGGTACCTACAGGGTTTACTTTTCTCTGGCTTAGCATCTTTGGGAACTCTGCCCTGTTTATCGAGCTAGGCGCTGAAGGAGGTAATATTTCAGCTGCGACACTAGGCGATATGCCCACAGCATTGTTTGTATTGCTAGAGCAATTACCTTGGACGGCTTTGGTTTCCATGATTGCGATCTTATTGATTGTTACCTTCTTTGTGACATCTTCGGACTCCGGCTCATTAGTTATCGACACCATAACCTCAGGCGGCAACAAAAATGCTGCCGTATGGCAAAGAGTGTTTTGGGCGGTTTCTCAAGGTATTGTAGCTTCAGTATTACTTGTTGGTGGCGGATTGGCAGCGCTACAAGCAGCCACTCTCAGCAGTGCTTTGCCTGTTGCTTTTATTATGGTGTTGATGTGTTACGGCTTAATTAAAAAGTTAAAAACGGAAGGTATATAACTTCTTTCCATTCTCTTAAGGACTCTGAAAAATTCAGTCTAGAATAGGCTTATTCCTCAATACCTGCTATTACGTAAATAATCATAAGGACCCATATATTTCGATGCGTTTTAATCGAAATTCAAACTTCTAATACCAATTAGCCTAGTAAGGAGACAATAAGGGAGTATGAATGATTTAACTTGGAATGAATTTGAGAGAATTGATTTGCGTGTAGGAACAGTAACCTCTGCTGAAATCTTTAAAGAAGCTATTAAACCGGCAATCAAGATGGAAATAGATTTTGGCACCGAAATAGGCATAAAAAAATCTTCTGCTCAGATTACTGATCATTATGATCCGACAAACCTTTTGGGGAAGCAGGTAGCAGCGGTAATCAACTTTCCCAAGAAACAAATAGGGCCTTTTATGTCTGAATGTCTTGTTACCGGTTTTACCCAGCAAGATGGCTCCATAATACTTGCAGTACCTGATAAAGAATCTGCTAATGGATCTAGATTAGCTTAAGGTTTGATATAAGGTTAATTATGGTAAGCTTCCTACGCTACACGGTTACTAAGATGCCAATACGAGTATAACGGCCTATAGGAGACCCCAAATGTCGCACTTTAGCCCCCTTATTTATGCAGCAATAGCGATCACCGTCACATCAATTTCAAACACAGCACTTGCTCAAGCACACGGTGCCGATGGTCACAGCCACGCGCACTCAGATGTAACTGTGGATTGTACAAACCTGGCTACACCGCCGTGGAATGGACTGCCCGACACTGATCGTCGGCAAATGGCTAGTTTACAACAGGACCTTGCCGACCTGAGTACGCCCGAGGCAGCCAAAGCCGCAGGGTTCTTTCCCGTATTCGGTGATATCCCTGGAATGGGCGTTCATTATGTGAACCTTACTCGCGCTCAACGAGGGAAAGATTTAGATGTCGATGTGCCAGATCAGCTTTTGTTCGCTAGCATTGATGGCCAAGATCAACTCGTGGGTGCTGCATACTCGTTCACCGACGTACCCGATACTGACGTTCCTTTGCCATTTGCTAGCGACCTCGCTTCTTGGCACGACCATCCCCAATTTGCCCGGGACGGTGAAACTCTTCATATGTTACATGTTTGGTTCGTTCCCTCCTCCAATGGACCATTCGCCGGTCTTAATTTCTGGCTACCCTATCAAACTGCAGGTATTGAAATTCCCAATCCTTGCTGGATGGCGAAAGAAGACGATGCTGAGCGTATTCGAAATGTCTCTTTCGCACTCGTCCCACTTCAAACCTGGGCAGAACCGGATGGCACTGCTGGCGCGTCATCTACTGACGGTGCCGCTGGCGCGTCAAATTATTCACAGGCTCCGAGCGTTGATCGAACTGAAATGCTTTCAGCATTGGATTCTGCCGCCCGCGCCGATGACCGGGAAGCCTGGATTTTGGCTGCAGACAACTTTATCGCTGACTTAAGTGAAGCAGAGCTTACTAGGGTCCAGAGTCTACTCGGCGTATTGGGGACGAATCAAATGTCTTCTGCCGAACGCGATGCAGCGGGAATTGAACAACCAGGCTCCATGTCAAGGCACAATCAATAATTGAGGGCAGAAAATAAAAACATCACCTTACCTTTCCACTAATTCAAACGATAATAGTTATCATTTGCATTAAAGGAAAATATAAGTATAATCAAGTATGTAGTGATCAAGGATGATCATTTACCCACAGCACCCCCCCTATAGAAAATAGATAGTAACTATTTAGATCTACACCAAATTTAGTCATTTATGGCGTGATAATTAAAGCACTAAAATAAAGGCTTATGCTTACATAACAATTTTGATTGTCATCGAACCGTTTGGTTTAGGGAGTAACTACTCAACACACTCCTCTATTTGATCGTAAACTAGGTTGGTTATTTTCTTCAGCAGACTCGATTTTTAGCTTTCTATTTAATATCTACGACAAATGGGGCTGACGAGTAAATTAAGTCGCCACTATCTAAGCGATAAGCTATATAAATAGAAACATTTATCGGTTCACTAAACACAGATTCTACTAATCTAAAGGTAAAGTTCTCACGAAATACAGTTGAACGAATGAATGGCATTAAACTGCTCGCATCTCCAGTGAAAGGTACAAGTTCAGCTGTATCACTAATTGAATAGATATCATCTCCTAAAACTGCAACGACAAGAATGTCGACTGCTTGTCCTAGGTGAGCTTTGTCTGGGCTAATGGAGAAATCGATAAGCGTGTTTTGATACAAACTTCCAGCAGACGAATACCCACAATTATTACCCTCAGTTATGCCCATAGCAAATCTAGCCATCTCTTTACCTGTGGAGGCTTGGATACCCACTACCCCTTTTCTTGCCCCATATTCAACGCTCGTATTTAATATTTTTTCAATTGCATTTTTTTCATCTTTATCAAAAGTAAGCCCATATAAAGTTTTAACCTCAACCCAGTTTTTTACATAATTGCAGTGATAATTTTCATTAGGTGGCAGCCATTCAGACGGGTCCTTGTCACTTTTAGAGGCATTACTGCTGTCATCCATTACCTTTAGCACTTCTGAATTTAATAAGTCATTGGCGAAAGCTCTTTTCCTCTCTATCGGCCAATGTGAAGCGCCGCTAACATGAGCCTCTGCGAGAGAAACAGTATGATCAATATCAAGATCTAAAGGTTCAGTAAAAATTTGGTTTGTTGCTTGATCCAGCCATTCCCCGCTGAGAACCGAACAACCACTCTCACTCATCGTAACTGGAATTCGTGACTCTATAATCAATGCTTCATGGCGAGTATTTATGCAATCTTCATCTTCGTCCATCCAGTAGGGAAGATAATCGTCCCTACTGTAAGTAGATGCACTATCAGTTTGAGTAATAGTCATCTCTATAAAATTATCAGAAACCAGAGTACCTCCTGTATAGTTATTTAAAGGAAAATCTGACAGCCCTGCGACCGTATATGTCTGTAGCGCTGCAATTCTATCTACAACGTCCATGCCATCACCGATAACCTTACCGAATACTGTGAACCCTCCGTTCTGCTCATCAAGATTTGCACTATTATCTGCAAGATTAATGAACCATTGACTGGTAGCGCTGTTAGGATTTCCCCCGAGCTTTGCCATGGAAATCGTCCCTCGAGTATTGGACACATTAAATTCATTTTGGATCGGTTCATCAGTTCTGACCGAATCTAAAGTGTAACCGGATTGGTTAAATATATATCCACCCCCCTGAAGGACAAAAGAGTTCACTGAGCGATGAAATAAAACGCCACCATAGCGGCCAGAATTTACGTAACTAAGAAAGTTAGAAACTGTAACAGGAGTTATTTTCTCAAATAATTCTATAGAAAAATCACCCAAAGGAGTTTTCACTTGCGCTATGATCACACCAGTTTGAGATTGTACGTGTGACAAAAATGCTTCTTGTGACGCAAAAGCAAGCCCAGAATAGTTCCCGCTGTGACAATGATAGGAGCCATTACTCGCTTGAGTATGACACCCATAAGAACTCAAGCCACCTCCATGGGAATGCGAGTACGACGATAGCAATAACATTAGAATTGTTGTAAAAACAATTCTGCTGAAACGTATCAATTGAAAACCATCCATTCGTAGTTTTTTTAGCACTGCATTATCCTTCTTTACTCTTTTATAAAATCTAAGCTTAATAACTTACTTTTCGTGACTACGTTAATTTAATATACCAATCTAGCTGAGGCTATCCTTATATCGTCAGGAAGATTACATTCATTTACTTGATTAGCTTTAATCTAGATCTCTAAAAACTGTATTACCTGATTTTGATTTTTCATAAAGCTCAGGATTTTTTGTTCTTAATTTCTCCAGCTTTTCTCTCGCCGCAGTGGGATCAAGAACATTGTTTTCGAACCATGTAACAAATTCTTCATCTCGAACATTGCTCCAAAATTCCCAAACGCGGTTTCCAATAGGTGATCTAAAAATACCAGTGCTTAGCATATGCACTCTCATATCTAGGTGTTTTTCTTCAACCAACCCTTGCTTAACTTTGTCGTAAACGTCAAAAACATCGACTAAGAGCATGATCGAAAACCAAGTAACCCGCGATTTTTCGCTATCCTCGAGGTCCTCAGCTGCCCAATCTTTAGCGATAAACTCAGCAAATTCCTTATCTTTCGCCGTATTAAAAAAACGATCGTATAGCCGGTGAGTGAGCCCGTGACCAAATTGTGCTTTAGTGGTCAAATTTGTTTGTCTAATTTGGGCAGAAAGATACATAAGCGTAGCAACAGTCGCTAATGCAGCCACAAACTCTCCAAGGGAACCAATATCTTGAATACTCATTTTACCTCCAGTGATTAAAGCTAACTTTAATTTTAGATTATTCTGCGACTCACTTTCATACTTAGAGTAATTTGTTCGTCGCGCTATATATTAATCATAATTTCAGTGGCAAACATAACACCATAACAACACGAAATTAAAATAGCCTATTTATTGTTAATGGCAAATAGTCTTATGAAAATGACATTCTCATTAAAAGTGAATTAGGAAAGATCAAAAATATCTTTGAATTATTTGGTTATTTACTATAATGATGACCAGCTTATTTGTGGTACTTCAAAATCTGCCCGTTGAAGATTGTTACGGTATCGTTAAAGGTAGTCAATCGATGGCAAGTTCTAAAACATTTATCCTATTTTTGAAAATTCTTCTTATCGTAAATTTCATTATTTCAGTATCATATTCAATCGCAGCTGACCCACTTGAGCCTTATTTGTCAAAAACAACATACTCTGGTGAAACCTCAGTGCTTTCCTCTGGTTGTTCCTATGTGGATTCAAATGTGACCGGTTTAGCCGAGGCACTTTCGATTGATTTCAGATTAGACAATGGGATGCTCGAAATAGATTCTTTTGAATTAAAAGATCGCCGGCCTCTTGTCGGCTGTAATGATGTGCTAGAAATTAGTTTGAACGCCGAAGGTGCGCTCACTTCTGCGCTATTTTCAACTTCCGCCCTAACTATAAGCGGTGGAGATTCAACAAGCTATAATTTGAGTGCCGGTTTTAGCGAGCTCAGAAAACCTATGGCTGAAACCGGAAAATACTTATTTGATGCCATTGATTATAGCGTTGCTACCACTAAAGCTTGTACAGATATATCTAAAAATGCTTCTCTGGTCAGTCCTCAGACTTATTTTTATGAGGTGCGGGCTATGTTTGAAAAAGCTCAAAACGATTCCATAACGCAATATATTGATAATCCTAGCGACGACCCTACAAAGAAAACCGAATATGGACCCGTGGCGCATTGGTTTTCTGAAGCAGCGCTCGAATATGCTGGCACTGCATACTTACAGCAGTTTGATGGTGTCGAAATAGTGGCTGACTATGAGACAGTCTCCTGGGCGGAATACCAGAAATATTTTAATGCTCTATGCAACGTTTATCTGGAGCAAGATGCTAAGTCTGCCTTGATAATCGAAGCTGAAGTATTCCTCGGAAAGACCGGCTGGTCAGGGCATGCTTCAAAATGGCGACAATTTGAATATATTGATACAGGTCGCAAGGTTATAGAATCTCCCAGTCCAGCGGGCCTTGAATATTATACAAAGTACACAACCGGTGCTGGGATAATCATTGTGGCCGGCGCAAAAGTTGATGACGATGCATTACTTGCGGCCAGAGATGCTTTTATCTATATGACATCAGCTAGGCCAGAAATGAGAGGCATACTGCGAAGAAGTCATGCGAGGGTTTCGTTATTTACAGAAAACGCGTCTGAATTACCTGAATATGGAGCTGACATGGAAGGCGAAATAGGGGGTTTTGCACAAGGCACATCTGACGCCAATATGACGGCGAATGCCACTTGGCTTTGCTATCCAGGCAACTGGGACGTTGGTGGTAACCCTGCGATTCATGAATTGGGGCATGTCATAAATCATCTCATATTCGAAGAGACGAACGAGACGTATTGGTACGATCGCATCACCCCTCTTGCGTATGCGGCAAGGGAAAACGGAACATACCCCGCCGATGCTCCACTGGGCGAATATTGGGCTCAAGCCGTAGAAGGTTATATTATGAATAAAGGTACAGACTTTAAGGAAATTTTCCCGACAAGGGCCTATATTGCAGCTAATCATCCTGGCCTTTATCAACTACTGACTCGCTACCTACCTACCGACGAGTGGGATTATTGCCCTGGTATAGACGAAAATAGGTGATTTGGATAAAGCCTAGAATAACGTATTAATGAGTATCACGACTTAAACCTAAAAGAACAGAAATAAACTATAACAACCGTTAGGCTTTACTTAAACAGACTTCCTCTATGAAACCTATAAAGAATATTCATCTGCTTTCCAGCTTGCTAAGCAAATTATGTATTCTAGGTTTAGTCAGTCTTCCATTGCTACAAGTTTGGATATGGATAGATGTCGGGCGATTAGTAGACGCCTTAGGCAGTCTAGGAGGACACATCATGCCGCAAGAATTAGACCCGTTTAATCGAGGCATAGGGTTTATCTTAAGTATGATACCTATATCTTTTCTTATGGTAGGTTTAATTAAACTTAGAGAATTATGCTTACTGCTAAAGGAGAATTATCGATTCGAGAAACAACACCTCAAGTTACTACATAAATTCACTTTAATGCTGCTTTATGGCTCTTTTATAGCACCCATTACAAGGGCTTTAATAAGTATTGTCGTTACGATTAACAATCCACCCGGCGAGCGAGCATTAATTGTAAATTTAGATAGTGAAGACTTAATCCGTATATTTCTAGCTGCAGTCTTATTATTAACTGCTTGGTCATTAAATGAAGCTCATCATAGCGCCCAACCTATCGGACACGAATGATATTCTCGCTTTAAACTAATGTGCTGATAGCTTACGGAGCTCCTGGAGAAAAAGTCGCTTTTATAAACTCATCATTCGTCTTTAAAATAGACACTTGGTCGACACGAGGCTTCTCCATAAATGCATCAAACTCTACGTAAAAATCTTCTATAGAAATATTGAATGTTTTCTGAAAAGAATATTTCCAACCTTCTCTAGGGTACAGATTTTCTTGCTCACCCCAGTTTTTGAAATAGTCGACCATGATCCCTTGCAAGTTATTAGGATCTTTATGCCATAAGTACACCATAGCCCACAAACCCATATCAAATTTTCCCCTAGGTGTTCGCGCAACACCAGATGGGTTATTTTCAGATTCTACAAGCTCTTCTCTAGTCTGATACTCATAATCTTGCAAGCTAACTGTATCATTTGCTAGTTTTCCTGCGCTAATTCTATCCCTAGCATTATCAAGTTGTAGAAGGAACAAATCTCTAGCGTTAAAGGTAGCATCGTATTGCAACATTAATAAATATGCAGCGAATTCAGCAGAACCTTCTTCTATCCAATGCGGAGTGTAAAGGACTTTATCATGCTCGTATTTTTCATTCGTATAACTAGCGAAATCTTCCATCAAAGATATAGGTATTCCAAATTCTTTCTTTTCTTCAAAATACCACATTAATGTTTGTTGGTGAGCATGAAAAAACTCATGTACTGCTACCTTAGCTATGTCATCACTATAGTATTTCTTTGCCGCTTCTTCACTAGAATAGCCAGCATTTAACCATTGACTAGATTCAAAATAAGTATTTATAGAAACCTCAGACCCGCCTCCATTATGAAAACCTTCCTGTCCTGCTCCTCCGCCACCTCTTGGATTTTCTAGATTTACGGGATCTGCATTCTGAATACAAAGTGCTCTGGATATTTTCTTAAATTGTTTGTCCTCTATATCATAGGTCCTCGCCGGCAGAGTATCGCATACGTCAGCTATATACTGAGCTTTGTCGGTCATTTCCAAATTGACAAAAAAACCATTAAAGGGAGCGAGAAGACCCAATTTTCCTTTTGCAAAACTTAATGCTCTTCTAATCTTATCTTTAAGATCGACTGGAACTGATCCATAAAAATTAGCACAGAAAATAGGGTCGCTCTGCCATGAAAACTTATAATAACGATGAACGTTATCTGAGCTTACCGGAATTGGAAAATCAGAATAAAAAACCTTCGCACACCCTTCCAGTGCAGTAAGTGGCGGATTAATCATCACACTAAGCGGTGAGCCACTGTAATAAATCTCGCCCTCTGCTGCCATGCTGTCGTAAGCCAGATATATACCTAATGTCGTATCAGAAATTCCAGCTGGACCAAACGCCACATCATCAACCACGTTAAACTCATGGCTCTTCTGTAATGTCACCGCTGGAAATGCAGCCTTTAAATTCTCTAATGTTAAATCCCATATTTCATAACCACCTGACTCAACGCGGATAAAGTATTGATTATTCCAAAGTATAAATAAATAAAGGTTACCCATAGTATTTACTTGACTGCTTTCTACTTCAAATTTTACATCGATATCTATTTTTTGATCGTAATCAAAACTACTCGCAAATGAAGTCTGATTATCACTTGATGCTCCTCCAAAAAATCTAGCTGTGGTGGGCGCACCACTGACAGTTGAGGGTGCGCTCAGTTCCGGCAACTGAGCCAACGCACTTGATGTAAAAAGAACTACTAAGATTAGCTCCAATGTTATCTTTACTAAATTTTTCGTTTGCATCTAAATTTTCATTCCTAATTGCAAAGGCTGTGTTGCCGATTTTTTGGAGTAACTACAGGTTATCCCGAGGCTGACTTGTTTGTCACAATATCTCGATGTAGAAAGGCGTGCCTCCAGATTCTGGAAGTTTATTGCGATAAAATCTATCTACTCCTAGACCATTATACGTAATAGATAGCTTATTTAGTTCAGAGGCGACCATTTCGGGCTCTCTAGGCTTGATTCGCTAAGCACGAAAAGGAAGAATTTATTGATCTATAACTTTACTCTTGCCTAGGTGACTCAAAAATATAAACGAGATTCTTGGGGGGCTGGGCTGGCCACACCCCGCGTTAAATCAATTACAAAGCGTGAACTTTAACCACGCTCTTCATTGAAATCATATCAACTTCTATAACCGTATAATTTTGGTCACCATTCGAGGCATCATCAAGGCTGTGAATGGTTATCTTATTACCGTCACGCTTCCAAATCCCTTGGAGCGAAGCACCTATAGCTTCCCCACCCTCCATCAAAGCTCTTGCCTCCCCATCAAAATTACCAGCATTTTTAGTAGCACTGTTTGAGTACAAATTAACGCTTGAAAATACTTTTCCGTATTTACCAACGTTTCCTTCAGAGATCAATGTTGAGCCACCTGGCATGGGAATGACTGAAGTAATATTCATTTCTGATTCTGCAATTAGTTCCATTATCCTTCTCCTAAGTTAATTGGGGATAGTTTAAACCATTATTTAAGAATAGGATTGGACAAATAACACTAAAATGATCTTTTTAGGTGTCTCTTTACAATAAATTTAGTAAATTCTAAGTATGAATATAGAGAGGATGCTAAACATACTAGGAGTAGCCGGAGTTACGGCGTCACTTATTTTTGTTGGCCTTGAACTACGGCAATCTCAACGGATAGCGCTGGTAAGTCAAATCCAAGAAAGATCTTACGCAGCCTCTGCTGAGACGAATGCATTCACAGAAGCAGATCTAGATTGGTTTTCTAGTAAATTTCGCATAGCACCGGAGTCTATCCTTACAACTGAACAAAAAGCGGCAAGAAATTCTAATAACCAGAGCTGGTTTTTTTATGAAGCTGATTACTTTCAATATTCTCAAGGCTTAATGACGGAACCAGTTTGGCAGGCAAAATTACGTGCGATGGAGGTTAACCTAAAAAGATGTGAATATCCTGAAATATATGAATTGAGAAGCCAATTAGTGGAAGCTGGATTTAAAAGAATATTAGATAGCATGCCTTCCCAATGCCAAGAGTAATCTGCAAACACTTCCTCAAGAACGTATATCGGGTAGTTTAGAGTGAATCATGAAAAAGCTACTAACAGCAATGACCCTAATCTCTTTTTCTTTTGCTACTAAAGCCGATTTAGTTTCAGAAAAATCAATCCTCTTACTTTGCTCTGAAACAAATAATCCTGAGTATCAATACTTGCTCTTTATGATTAGAGATGATGGGTGGTTGTATGACGTTATACATACCAAAGAAGCCAGGCTAAAAACTTACGGTGATACACATTATTTCTTTCAAACTCTATCGCATGACGTTTTGGATAATTCTTATTATACCCAAAGCTGGGTTCATGAAAATGACTTGAAGCTCACCTTACTGACAACTAGCAATTTTTCTAGGGAGTTTTTGATAGATTTTATGAATAAAACCTTTCAAGAAATAGATTCAGGCGTAAAAAATCAAAACCTGTCTGGCAGCTGTTCAGAAAAATCTCGCGAATACTTGGAAAAGTTCACATACGAGCTAGAAAACCAATTCCAGGAGTGGAGCCAATTAGAATGATGAAAAATGTTAGCTTAGATACTTGGATTCAACTAATTGGAATAATTGGCATTATTGCATCTCTACTTTTTGTTGGCCTAGAGATGCGGCAATCACAGAAAATAGCTTTAGCGGCTCAGCAGCAAGAACGAGCATCATTAGTAACTGAAATAATAGGAACTTTCGCGGAAGCTAATCCTGCTATAAGCTTTTTAGATTTTCTAAACGACACCTTAGATTTGTCAAACCAAAATAATCGAGCAGTAGCCGAGACATACATGTATCGGATGTGGATGGTGTATGAAAATGATTATCTTCAATATGAACTTGGATTGATGGATGAAGATATTTGGATAGCTAAATTAGCATCCATGCGCAACATTTATAGTCGATGCAAATACAGAGAGATTACAGAAAGAGCATTATCTTTTTCTAGCGCAGACTTATTAATATTAGTAGACGATACGAACATCAGCCCTTGCGAATAATGAAAAACACTGCTTATTTGGTAAAGAACCACCCCGCACTGTCACTTTTCCTACTCTCGTTTTTATAAAGCTTGTAATTAGTCTTGGTACCGACTTCCTATTTCGGGTCACGGTGGTGGGGGCTGAGGATAATCAGTCCTTAGCCAGTCCAGATGAATGACATTGATGTCTGTCTGGGGCTTATGCTCTGAAAACCATCGATTTTGGCATCCCAGATAGCTGATATTTGTAGTATCGTTCAAGTATGAATAGAAATGTCTTCTATTCGAAGCGCTCACTTCGTGGGCAAAGAAATTATGAATACTGCATTTACTTAATTTTAATAGCAATTTTTAAGAGGTATAAAAAATGGGTGAAAAAATTTCTGATTTTGAACTTAAATTCCAAGGTAGTACTCAGAGGCAAGACGGCGATAACCTAGTTGTGGATGCTAACTGGGCGACCGAATCTGGTCATGAAATTTATGGGGCTGTTTTTAGTACTACTACTTTTACGCATAGCATAAATGATCCAGACGCAGAATCTGGCGAAGTTAGTATGGCTGGGCAAGGCATGTTACCGGATGGAACTCGTATAATAGGATTGCAAAAAGGAACTTGGCGGAAAGACGGTGATCACAAAATCAAAATAACATTGAGAGGTCGGGATTCAAGGGATGGTGACGTTTATTCTGAGAGTCATATGGCCCTTGAGACATTGACTTGGTCGGGAACAGTTTATAAGGCATAGGAACCAATCAGCTAGCCTTGTGATTCAGTTTAGTGGCAACCCAAGGGCTGGCTCATTGAGTTCCACGGTATTATCAAAATTAAATATATTTTTAAGGAAGCATTTTTTATGACGAATTATCTAGATGAGGTATCTGCTCATGAGCATGCCACTTGGCAGGGTGCCGCAGCGACCTATGCCGAGAATATGAGTCTGTTTACGGCTTTTTCTGGCCAAGTCCCGCTGCTGAGAGAAGTCGGTGACATTTCCTCGAAAGATACAATACTAGAGCTTGGTTGCGGTCCCGGTGATGTCTCAAATCAACTGGCTAAATTCGCAGATCGAGTAGTGGGTATCGATTTTTCTGAAGAGATGATCAGTGTCGCGAAATCAAGATTCACTGATATTGAGTTTCAAACCGCGGATGCAGAGCAACAACCTTTTTCTGACAATTCGTTCGATGTGGTAGTGAGTAACTATACAGCACACCATTTCGCAAGACCTCAACAGGTGTTTGAGGAGGCTAAGCGCGTATTGAAGCCTAATGGTCGGGTGGTTGTTGTAATGCCCGTACAACGGGAACAAGTTAGTTTTGCCAGCGTTATGTCGGCTATTTTTGAAGAAATATCACCAGACGAAGCACCTGGGGGTCCGCTTTTGGACGCAGAGAGTCCTGAGGTTCTTATCGAAGTGCTGACCAGTGCAGGTTTCAATAATGTTTCCGCCAAAAAACAGGAAAAGCCACTCACGTTATCGACTATTGACCCGGTGCTCGCAGTGGGTTGGGACTTTATGGCACTTCACGATAAACCGAAGGATCTCCAAGATCGTGTACGCAAGCGTACCCGAGAGAACGCTCAAAAGTATAAACAGCCCGATGGCAGTTACCTCTTTCCAGATAAAGTGCTCGTTGGTGTGGGGACTGCATAATTAATCAATGGCTTTTACTTCTTGTACGCTGAGCACATGCTTGCAGAGTTCGCAATAAGCGTAAGTCTTTTCACCTTTTTCAGTCTCTGATCCGAAATACATGCAGCGCATTACCGGATCGGGGGTAATTAATCTCTGGTGCGAGTGACGCCGGACCCAATCGCGGGCTACCGCCCCCGAGTCCGGTGGACACGGCTATATACTGTGTGCCATCTATTTGAAACGAGACTGGAAAGCCCTGCACCGAGGTGCCCAGTCTGGTTTGCCACAATTCTGCTCCGGTCTTCACGTCGACGGCGCGAAAGCGGCGGTCAAGATCGCCGACGAAGGCGACGCCACCCGCGGTTGAGAGTACGCCGGTCAGAAAGGACGCGCGCTGTTCAAAACTCCAGACTTCTTCCATTGTCTCCACGTCAAATGCAGCGAGTTTTCCCAGGTTGCCATTGGTACCCGGCATCTCCAGAAAAGGTCGCGAGCGAATGCCGACTCCGCCTGAACCCTCTACCAGTGAGATTTCTGCACCCGTCATCTGCATACAAGTCTGGGCTAGAGGGATAATCAGGATTCCTTCACCCGGGTGATAGCTCATGGGGTGCCAGTTCTTGCCGCCAGCAGTGCTGGGACAGGACGATATTGCTTCGTTAATTCCGGCATTGCGAATGTCAGCGCGATAAGTGACGGCACCAGTATTCTGATCGATGTTCTCAAACACGTCTTGATAGATCGTTTCCTTGAAATCGAGAAACTCACCGGTTGCGCGGTCGAGCTTCCATAGGATTCCGTGCTTGCCGATGCTAAAGACCACGGAACGCCCACCAACATCCACCAATACTCTCTCGTACACCTCATCGAGATCGAGGGTTTCACCCGGAACATACTGGAAGTGCCATGCTAACGAGCCGTCTTCTGGGCGAAGTGCCAGAGTAGAATTAGTATAGAGCGCTGCATCCTCTACTGTCATACCACGACTCGCCGCCACCCACGGTTTTGGCTGTGCCACGCCGTAGTAGACCAGATCCAGCTCCGGATCGTAGCTGCCGGTAATCCAGGTATCGCCGCCGCCGCGAATCTCATTGGGCAGGTTAGCCCAGGTGTCGCCGCCAGGTTCATCAGATTGCGCAACCGTGTTGAAGGTCCAGAGTGATTGGCCTGTGTCAACATCAATACCACTGATGTAACATCCCACCGGGCTGAAGCGCTCACAACCATTGAGCCCTTGTACAATCGTTCCCCGAACTATAACCGGACCGCTAGTACTCTGGTGACCCTGTGTGATGTCACCAAATCGCATTGTCCACTGCAACTCACCAGTGGCAGCGTCTAGGGCAACCATCCGCGTATCGGAAGTAGCAAAAAAGATCTTGTCTTCATAAATCGCAAGATTGCGACTCATGCCAGAATAGCCCTGAGACTCAATGCCGAATTCATGCTCCCAGATCAGGTCGCCAGTGCGACCGTCCAGCGCCTGCACAATATTTCCGTAATTTGTCAAATAGATGATGCCGTTATGCACCAGGGGTGACGGCGCATTCCATCCGCCTTCAGCCATGGACCAGGTCCAGGCAAGCTCGAGATCCTGCACGTTATCCCGGTTAATCTCATCAAGGGAACTGTAGCTCCAGGCCTGATAGTTGCCGCGGATCATCAGCCAATCTTCAGGAGACGGAGACCGCAGCATCGCATCACTGACCGGAGTGAAATTCGGAACCGTGCCGGAAATCCTGAGCCCAGCCGGCGCAGTTTGTGGTTGTCCCTGTGGTGGGCGAAGCTGTGCTCTTTCCTCAGGTTCACGGACGTCGCTTACTGTCGCTCGGCTTGCTATCAATGCACTAATCGAAGTTGCTGCTGTAATGCTAAGTTCAAAGTCGCTAGCGCTAACGCCATTGGCCCCAAGTAGGTATGCCACGATGTCGACATAAGCCTGATCACTGAGTCTGCCCGGTTGGTCAACGGGCATAGACGCCTTGATGCGGTCGAACAGCTCAGCCGGGCTCAGCTCAGCCCAATTGTTGAGGAAATTTGGTCCAGCTAATTGTGGCGCCTCAAAGCTGCCCTGAAAATCGGAGCGGTGACAGGCCGCGCATTCACGCTCGTAAACTTCGCCACCTCGTGATGCCTGGTCTACAGTGAAACCGTCAGATTGGTTTGATTCCTGAGCAGTCACGATTGTTGTCGACATGCTTGTCAGGATGATGGTGATCGCGGCAAAGAGCGTGGTTTTTGCTTCCGGGCGTTGCGGACTGTTGCATTGGTTCATCTATGGTCTCACTAAAAAAGCGGTCACCAAAAAAACGGGTCAGAATAAAGTACAGCAATTTTTAGTATTAGGGAATTTTACAGCTAAGCTGGATTTTCTGGACGTTTTGCTAATCTGCCGTTAGTTGTTTGCTAGAGCCTTTTTTGAGTTGATTCTCTTCCCTAAAAATTACAGTTGCCAACCTCTAAATTCCTCCTATATATTGGAGACTCGACAAGGAAACATATTTTTACTTAATAAATTTATTTGGAAGAGGATAATATGTCAGAACAAATTGGTGAATTTACACTAAAGCACACCGGCTGTACGTTTGGGACTAATTCCAAGGGTGACATAGTCAATAATAATAACTTTGTAGGAGAAGCTACAGGCTTTGGACCAGTTTGGGGTACGCTCATTTCTTCGCAGCCCCTGACTGAAACCAATGTTCTAGCCGGAGAATGTCAGTGGGTTGGGACTGCATTTTTGAATGATGGTTCACAGCTCGGAGGGATCGGCAATGGAACATGGGAAAAATCGAGTGATAATCACAAATGGAATCTGGTTTTGAATATAGACCTTTCTAATGGCGAAAAGCATCGATCTGAAGGTTCTATGGATTTGGAAACACTAATTTTTAGCGGGAAGATTTTTCAAGGTTAATCCTAATATTTTTTCGTATAACCGTATACGAACCATATCCGGACCTCTAGAAAGGCTTAACCGCCCGCATATAGCTGCCGTACTATTTCAAGGTGCATCTTCCCGATATTCAATTCTGACGTATCTTTCTACTGATTACCGCAGGCCACTTGCTTGCGGTTAATCATTGATAGCCAAATCTCCAAGAGTTGATTGTGAATGAACAAACTACTAACAATAATAACCCTACTTCGCTTTTCTGTTGCTGCTAATGCGGATTTATTATGAAGAAAGTGAGCTTAGATGTATGGATTCAGCTTCTTGGAATGATAAGTGTATTAGCGGGATTAATTTTTGTGGGACTTGAGCTTCAGCAATCCCAAAGAATAGCGGTAGCAGCGCAACAACAAGATCGAGCAGCTATCACTAATGATATTATAAATGCTTTTTATGAAGTTGATGTAGATTTCCAATATACATACTTTGAACGAGACTTTTCCTATGAACTTTCGACTGAAGAAATAGCCTACCGAAATGCCATCCATAAAGCTTGGTTTCTTTATGAAAATGATTTTTATCAATACGGACAGGGACTGATGGATGAATCTACATGGCAGGCGAAACTAAATGGGATCCAACAAATTTATAATTATTGCGATGTGAGAAATATCTACAACTCTAGAGCGCAAATATTCTCCCTAGAATTCAGAAACATTGTTAATTCTCTTCCTGATAATTGCTTAAATTAATCCATGAGGAAACCACTAACAAAAATAACCCTACTCTTCTTTTCTCTCGTTGCTAATGCGGATTTATTATGAAAAATGTTAGTTTAGATGTATGGATTCAGTTGCTAGGCATGACTGGCATCATAGCATCCCTGATTTTTGTGGGGTTAGAAATGAGACAAACCCAGAGGATCGCAATCGCGGGGCAACAACAAGCTAGGGCATCAGCAAACATGGATACATTGAATGCTTTTATCGAAAGTGGATTCGATCATCAAGCAATCGTTTGGGATGTGAATTTTGATTATGACCTATCCGGCCCAGAAATAATTTACCGGAACAACCTGCATAATGCATGGCATATGTACGAAAATGATTTCTACTCATATACCCAAGGATTAATGGACGGTTCGACTTGGTCAGCCAAATTGGCTGGCATCGAACGAATATACAATATCTGCCTCGGAAGAGAGATTTATAATTCTAGAGCACCAATATTTTCTGAAGACTTCAGGGAAGTCATTCAAGCGCTGCCCGATAATTGTACCAATTAATGAACAAACTACTAACAACAACCATACCCTATTTTTCTGTTGGCGCTACTTAAGGATTTACTATGGATGCCTCCTATACCTCCAACATTACGGAATTTGCAATTGTTTTGGCAGGTTTCTCCGGATTAGTTATCACCATTGGCTCGAAAGATGGAAGTAGCAATCCATTAACAAAACATCGAACCTTCTGCTTGTTAAGTCTTTCTTTCGCTGCTGCGTTTGGATCATTGCTGCCCACCCTTGCTCTATCTTTTGGAATTTCAAAAATATGGACTTTTTCAAGTTATGCTCTATCTTGTATCTTACTAGCTACTGTTATTGGCGCTTATTTAAGCACTAGGCTTTTACTAAATGAAGAAGAACGTAAAAAATTAAGAGGGTATATGTATGTATTAATCCTCTGGGTTAACGTATTTCTTGTTTTCCTTTTGGCGCTGATGCCAGCCGCAGGTCATTTTTTTATTGCTCTTATTTGGCAATTAATAGTATCTGCAATCTTGTTTACTCGATTAATATTACAATCGTGAAATAACTACCCACAACAACCCTACTCTGCTTCTCTGTTCCTGCTAATGCGGATTTATTATGAAAAAAATTGATTCAGCAATGATTGACGCTCTTATCCAGCTCTTAGCAATGATAGGCATTATAGGTTCGTTAATATTTGTTGGCTTAGAATTGCGACAATCTCAGAGAATCGCGCAAGCAGGACAACAGCAGGATAGAACTGCGTCATTTTTTGGTCTACTTGGTGCAAATAGTGAGGCTGGCGTAGATTGGCAATCTACAGTTTATGAAGCGAATTCGGAATATGGTGAAGAATTTACTTTACCGGAGATTGTCCGCCGCAATAACTATCATGCTCATTTATTTACTTATGAAAATGACTATTTTCAGTATTCCCAGGGATTAATGCCCCAAAGCGTATGGGATGCGAAGCTAGTAGCGCTATCATTCTTTTATAACCAGTGCGATATGCGAGATCTGATGGATTACAGGAAAAATTGGTTTCCAACTAGATTTGTAGAGATTATCAACAACCTTCCCGATGAATGCTCTGAGTAAGTTATGAAAAAAGTAAGTATAGATGTTTGGATTCAGTTGTTTGGCATGTTGAGCGTAGTTGCCGGTTTGATTTTCGTTGGTTTACAAATGATGCAAACTCAGAGAATCGCCTTGGCATCTCAGCAGCAAGCCAGAGCTGGTATATTAAATGATATGGTTTTGGGGTTGACTGAAGCCGATGTGGATTTTCAATCAATATTTTGGGAAAGAAACTTTCAAAATAGTCTTTCTACTGAAGAAGTTGCCTATCGAAACCAGATACATATCGCTTGGTCTTTGCATGAAAATGATTTCTATCAATATACACAGGGATTGATGGATGAAGAAACATGGACTGCAAAACTTGAAGGCATCACTCTTATATACGGGTACTGTGATGTACGGGAGATATATAATCGTAGAGCTCCTATTTTTGCAGCCCCATTTAGAACGATTGTAGAGTCCTTACCTGACGAATGTGCAAACTAAAATGAGCAAATTGCTAGCAACAATAACCCTACTCTGCTTTTCTGTTGTTGCTAATGCGGATTTATTATGAAAAAGATATCACTTATCGCTGTTTATTTTTTGAGTTCATTTTATTCATTGCAAGCTTTGGAAAATTCAATAGAAGGTTTTTGGTTTGCTTCAGGCTCAATTGTTGAAATTAAGGCCTGTCAACAATTTATTTGCGCGGAAGTAGTGCATATAATTACTGAGGAAGGAACGGACCCATTAACTGTCTTAGACGAAAATAATGATGACAAAGAACTTAGAAGCAGAGCTTTGATCGGTATTAATTTATTTGATGGGTTTGCAAAAGAGCTTTTATCAGATGAAACCATGAAAGGCGGAAGAATATATGACCCAAGAAGAGGCAAGTTTTATAATGCAGAGCTAGCTCTGCTAGAAAATGGAAACTTACTTGTCGAGGGCTGCTTACTCTTTATATGTGATGGGGAAGAATGGTTTCCACTTGAAGTAACAATAAATCCAGATGGTTCTAGGCAGGCGACCCCCAAGGGCACCCAAGGCATATAGAAGAAATTACTAAGATGATTAGAAAGCTGAGCATCGCAACGATCGCCATCATAATGGTTCTCGTGGTCAGCGGGACGAGCTATATCTACACAGCCCCTTATGCCGGCAATGCAGGGCTTTCGCGCATGCCCGGAGTTAGAATCGGTGGCACGCTTACTGCCGCACCCGAAGACTTCAGCTCATTCAATGACGTTGGAACTAATCTAATTATGAAGTTGGATGGCTTTCCACCGTTCGTGGTCTACCTCGCGTATATAGGAACTCCTGAAGGCGTGATCACTGGAACCCGTCCAGATGGAGGCTACTGGCCGCAGCGCGTGAGAGAAGGTCGAAACGAAGGCTGGCTGCGTATTGGTGATGAAACTTTTGCAATGCAGGCTACTGAAATCCTTGGCGATGATCGACTGCCGATGCTCGAACTTTGGTCGCCTCGTGCCGCTGAAAGTAGACGTGCGATAGCGCAAGCGGCGGGCGAAAGCGTCCCAGTAAGGGATCGCTCGCTCAATGGATCTGAACCGCAGCTCCTCCCGGAAATTTTTTTATGGACGCCTAGGTAGATGTATCAGGGCTTTGAGGGCAATCTCAAGACAGGGATGTTCTTGCAAGTTACAGAGATTTGGTGCCCGGGGCCGGAATCGAACCGGCACGGTGTTTCCACCGAGGGATTTTAAGTCCCTTGCGTCTACCAATTTCGCCACCCGGGCAATACGGAATGGACTTTATTACTACGCTACTTTTGGAGGCTGGGGTCGGAATCGAACCGGCGTACACGGAGTTGCAGTCCGCTGCATAACCACTCTGCCACCCAGCCATTTTTTCTATATTCTGAAAGCCGCTGAACTATCCCAAAACTCAACAGTATCAGCACTCATACACCGGGGAATAATTAAGATAAAGTTGAAAAAATTGGAGCGGGAAACGAGATTCGAACTCGCGACCCCGACCTTGGCAAGGTCGTGCTCTACCAACTGAGCTATTCCCGCTTTGTTTCAATCAATTATGGCAGCTTAAACTTCTTTCGCAGTCCTGTAATATTCTTCTTCATAAGCCGCTGTCACAAAAGAGGCGTTATTTTAATGTCAAAGCCAACCGAGTCAAGGGAAGATCATTCTTCTTTTAAGAAACCCCAGGCATTTTTAAAATATAGCAACATCGAGTATACGCTAAGAAGGGCTGCGAAATGCAGGGCATAAAAACCAATATCCCAAATCCACCGCGGATAATCGTCATTAGCTAACAGTAAGGCGATGATGGCTATCATTTGTACAGTGGTTTTCAGTTTTCCAGAAAATGCAACTTCGACAACTCCGCGATTACCTTTCCCTGCCATCCATTCTCGTAATGCTGAGATCAATAATTCCCGAGTAATGATGACTGACGTGGCAAACAGCAATACCGGATAGGATGTGACTAACATGATTAAAACCACGGTCACTAATAACTTATCAGCCACTGGGTCTAAGAATGCCCCAAACTCTGAACCTAGATCTAACTTCCTCGCTAAAAAGCCGTCCAGCCAATCAGTCACACTGGCGATAGAAAACAAGATAGCGGCCCATATATTTGCGGAGGGAATCGTCGAGTAGAAACAGGCAATTACAACTGGAATTAGTAATATGCGCAAATATGTTGCTAGATTAGCCCAATTCATAACTCATCACGGAATTTATCTGTTAAAACAGACTTTTACATTCTAAAAGCTAGGTCGGTTATAAAGGCTTTACTAACCCCAATCAATTGCAATGGAATTAATAACCGGCCGATGTTAATTATTATGAAGGTATGCATAGATGTTTTCGGCCAATTTCTTACTAATCCCAGAAACTTTTGTCATTTCTGCCTCACTCGCCTTCTTTATTTCCTGCTGCCCTCCAAAATGTTTAAGTAAATCACGCCGTCGTTTGGGGCCAAGGCCAGGAATTTGTTCCAGTAGGGAGTGCTTCTTTGCTTTGCCACGACGTTGCCGGTGACCAGTAATTGCGAAACGATGTGCCTCATCTCTAATCTGTTGCAGTAAGTGCAATGCCGGCGAGTCAGTAGCTAAGACAATTTCCTGATAGCCATGTTCGGTGTCTAAAAAGAGAGTTTCCTGCCCTGCACGACGACTAATACCTTTCGCAATGCCTAATAAGCAGACCTCCGGCAATTGAAACTTTTCCAGCACTCGCTTAGCTTGCGTTAACTGCCCTTTACCACCATCAATTAAAAGAATGTCGGGAACTTTCCCCTCACCTTTACTCAGCCTCGTGAAACGGCGATCAAGCACTTGTTCCATAGCCGCAAAATCATCCCCAGGGGTAATGTCCGTGATATTAAAGCGGCGATAATCCGCTTTAACAGCACCTGTATCGTCAAAAACCACACAAGAAGCCACAGTACTGTCTCCGGACGTATGACTGATATCAAAACATTCAACACGAAATAGTTGAGATTCTAAATTAATAGATTTTTGTAAATCTCTGAAACGCTGAAGGATATTTTGCTTATCACTTATATGAGCTTTCAAGGACTGGGAAGCGTTTCTAGCCGCCAATTGCACCCATTTTGCTCTATAGCCACGAACACGTTGAGATAATTTGATCTTCCGCTTGGCCACATAACACAGTGCTGTTTGCAATTCCTCCGCTTCCTCTAAATTCCCAGGCACAATGACCTCAGTCGGGATAGTCGTTGCTTTTTCATCGGTGAGATAATTCTGAGAAATAAACGCATTGAGCACCTCTGCAGCGGTTTCAGCCAGCTTGAAGCGCGGATAGAAGGCTTTGCTCCCAATGACTCTTCCTCCGCGAACATAGATTACATGAACGCAAACATAGGGTTGTTCTAACTCCGCCGCTAAAATATCTGCGTCATTGCCATGATTAGCCACGAATTGCTGCTCTTGAATCCTTCTTAGGTCGATAATTTGGTCGCGCAAAATTGCAGCGGCTTCAAAATCCTCTTGCTCTGCAGCGGCCTCCATATTTAGAGTAAGCTCTTTTGTGAGTTGGTCACTTTTACCTTGTAGGAATAAAGTCGAGTAGCGCACGTCTTTCGCGTACTCGTCCGGCCCTATAAGGTCAACACAGGGAGCAGTGCAACGTCTAATTTGGTACTGCAGGCAAGGTCGTGACCTATTCCTAAAATATGTGTCTTCACATTGTCTTACTCGAAATACTTTCTGTAGAACTTGAAGTGTTTCTCGAGTTGCATGAGCGCTGGGGTACGGACCAAAAAAGCGCCCTTTGCGCTTCCGGCTGCCGCGATAAAAACTTAATCTTGGATAAGTGTCAGCATCAGTGAGAAGTATATAAGGGTATGATTTATCATCTCTTAGCTGAATATTATAGGCTGGTCGATTGTCTTTAATTAGGCTCTGCTCTAACAAAAGCGCTTCGGTATCACTGCCAGTGACAGTAACTTCAATAGCAGCAATCTTCTCAACCATCGCCATGGTTTTAGAGGCCAGTCCAGAAGCTCTAAAATAGCTCCCTACGCGGTTTTTTAAATTGCGCGCCTTACCAACATAAATGACGCCACCTTTAGCATCTATCATCCGATAAACGCCTGGCCGACGGGTTAATGTGGCAAGATAGTTTTTATGATCAAATTTTTTAGGTTCGTCTGTGGGCATACGCTTACTGAGCCACCTTGGCCATCAAAATGGCAAAAGCATTGGAGATTGGAAAAGGCTGAACTAGCGACTTTATTCTAATTTTTAGTCTCCCCATCTAAAGAATTCGAACTTCCGGTTCCAGTGCAATCCCATAGGCCTCCAGAACCGAACTGCTCATCTCTTGGGCCAACAATAAAATATCCTCTCCATTTGCATCACCAGAGTTTATTATTACTAGAGCATGTTTGTTATAAACGGCAGCAGCACCTCGAGTTCTGCCTTTCCAACCAAGTTCCTCTAATAACCAAGCCGCTGGAATCTTAGTTAAACCTTCTTGCTCGAGAGCATAATTCGGCAATCCTGGTAATTGCTTTTCAAGCGCTTTAAACCTCTCAATAGAGATAATTGGATTTTTAAAAAAACTACCTGCATTTCCTATTTCACTTGGGTCTGGCAACTTCGAACGGCGAATCTGACAAACTGTTTCAAATACCTCTTCGGGGGTTGGTTTAGAGCTAGCCAATGCTTCTTCTAAACCTTGATAACTCAAATTCGGCACCCACTGCGTCTCCAATTTAAGGCGAAGGTCAAATATGATGTATCTACCGAATCCGTCACCTTTGAATAAACTGTCACGATATGCAAACTTGCAATCTTGCTTACCCATAACTCGCCATTTTCCAGTTTCACGGTCGTACACCGTTGCATCTAGGAAGAAGTCTGCTAACTCAACTCCATAGGCACCAATATTTTGAATAGGTGCGGCACCGGCGGTGCCGGGTATAAGCGCGAGATTCTCGAGCCCATACAGGCCTTTTTGTAAACAACTACCAACCAATTCATGCCAATTTTCACCTGCAGCTATTCGAATACTAGTGGCACCGCCTTTTGATCGATCACCCCAATCAACACCTTTATTTGCGACGTGCAGTAACAGGCCTGGAAAATCTTGGACAAAGAGGGTATTACTGCCGCCGCCAAGCACCTGAATGGACAAGCTTTCAGTCTCAGCGAAACGTAAGGCTACCTCTAAATCAGTTTGATTTTCCACAGCAGCGAAAAAGGTGGCTATTGCTGGGACACCAAAACTATTAAATTGTTGTAGGTCTATTGTTCGCTGGATTTTCATAATTTGGCATGCCGGTGATAGGGTAAATATTGCCTAAGCAAACCACTAATACATTGATAGATTTAGGCTAATTAAACCTGTGCTCACTCGCAAGAAAGCAATGCCCGTACTGCATTAAGATCTTTCTCTGTATCGACCCCGGCCGGGATCTGCACGCCGGCTACATCGACGTGCATTTTTACTCCGTTATACAGAGCTCTCAGCTGCTCAAGTTTCTCCGAAATTTCGAGCTCAGAAGGCGGCCATCTTACATATTTATTTAAAACCTTCACTCGATAAGCATAGATACCAATATGCCGAAAAGAGTTCTTTGCAGAAGCGCTTGCCTGGTAAGGGATGGTTGCACGACTAAAATACAAGGCATGGCCTCGTTCATCCATTACAACTTTTACAGCGTTGCAATCCTCTATCTCTTCTTGAGAAGAAATTATTTCACACAATGTCGCAATTCCCACATCTTCACTATTTAACAAATTTTTTGCAACTTGATTGATAGCGACTGACGGAATAAGGGGCTCATCCGCTTGAACATTTACAACAATTTCATCATCCTCTAACCGAAGCCGCTGGGAAACTTCTTGAATTCGATCTGTGCCCGAACGGTGAGTGTGTAAGGTCATAAATACTTTCGCACCAAAGTTTTCTGCAGTGCGTCTAATACGATCATCATCAGTTGCAATGTAGACATTTTTAGCTTCACTAGAGCAAGCGCGCTCATAGGTATGTTGCAGCATGGGCTTGCCATTAATATCTAATAATGGCTTACCTGGGAGTCGTTGCGCTGAATAGCGTGCTGGAATTATTACCGTAAAGCTCACTAGTATTTTTCTCGCTCTTCCAAAGAAATTTGTCTTGCCTTATTACTAAGCATTACCGGAACATCGTCTTTAATCGGATACGCTAAAGCATCTCCTAAGCAAATCAATTCTTGAGAACTTTTATTATAGATCAAATTTCCTTTACATAAAGGACAGACCAAAATACTTAATAGTTTCTTATCCAGCATGATGAGGCTCAATTATTTTTATTAGTAAATGTTTTTATTTTATTTGTAAACTCCTCAAAGAATGAACCCTGAAGCTTGACTTGAGTTTGCAAATACCAGAAATTACTCTTTGCAAACTTTTCACACTTAATAGCATCTTTTTCTGTCATAACTATTGGTTGATGCTCATCAAATATACCAGACTGAAAATCACTTTCCACAAACTGATGATGATCTGGGAATTCCAATGGAATTATTCGATACGGCAATTTATCTAATAAGTTATAAAATCTTTTCGGATTACCAATACCTGAAACTGCCTGAACCTTATTTCCCATGTTAAATGGCGCTCCATCAAAAGGACGCTTCTCTCCGGTTACCATATTGACTAAACTTTTAGGCTCCATAGTCATTGACGCCGATGAGCTAACCATCGGCGCACTAGTCAGCCCTGTAACATTAACCACGATAAAATCTGCCTCCTGCAGACGCTTAATAGGCTCCCTTAAGGGGCCCGCGGGAAAACACATCCCGTTGCCAAATTGGCGCTGACCATCCACTACAATAACTTCAATATTTCTAAAAAGCTTATAATGCTGCAGGCCATCATCGCTTAGCACAACGTCTACTTTGTTTGAATCTAATAGGTAATCAAGAGCCGATCTTCGGTCAGGGTCTATCACCACCGGACAGTTAGTTTTGCGGGCAATGAGCACTGGTTCATCACCCGCTATTGCGGGGTTGTCGTTACCATTAACTTGCATTGGATAGTCAGCGCCTTCGCCCCCGAAGCCACGACTGATAATACCCGGACGCAAGCCCGCAGCTTGCAGTTGCTGCGCGATTGCGATGAGTAATGGAGTTTTTCCAGTTCCACCGACAGATATGTTACCTATCACGACAACCGGGACGTTGTGTTTTGTAGGAGGAGAGTTTTCTTGTTGAAAGATGCGACGTAATTTCGTTAAGCCTTGAAAAATAAAAGCTATTGGCCATAAGAGAATTAACCACCCCGCTTTTTTGTACCAAGCTCTCTCTAGAAAATTCATTCGCCCGTTGCCGTATCGTTCTCCGAAAACTGAATCTTGTGCAATCTGGCATAATGCCCGGCTTGATTAAGCAACTGATCGTGAATTCCTGATTCCACAATTCTTCCTTGATCCATAACCAATATTAAATCTGCATTTTCAATAGTAGATAATCTATGCGCAATCACAAAAGTTGTGCGTCCCTTTATCAAGGTTTGCAATGCATCTTGAATATGTTGTTCCGATTCCGAATCCAGGGCTGACGTCGCTTCGTCAAATATCAAAATTGGTGCGTCTTTTAGTAATGCTCGAGCTATCGCTATTCGTTGCCTCTGGCCGCCCGAAAGCGAGCTTGCGTCATCGCCTACTTGAGTATTGAGCCCATCTGGCAGATTCTTGATGAATTCCATTGCATGGGCATTTTCTGCCGCCGCTTCAATTTTTTGAAAATCCAGTTCCTTTTCTCCATAAGCGATATTCTCTGCAACTGAGCCATTGAATAGCACCACTTGTTGAGTCACCAAAGATATCTGATCTCGCAAATTCGATAACTTGTACTCCTCAATAGGAATTCCGTCTAGAGAAATAACGCCGGAATTAGTGTCATAGAACCGCGGAATTAAACTTACCAGGCTAGATTTACCACTACCCGATTTGCCAACTAATGCGATTGTCTGGCCAGCTCTAGAATTAAAACTTACTTCGTTAAGTGCGGGAGAGGACTCATTATAGTTAAAACTTACATTACTAAACTTGATATCGCCTTTTGCCCGTTCAATTTGAAAGTCACCGTCATTGGTCTCGGGCTTTTCGTCTAGCAGAGTAAAAATACTATAAGACGCAGAGAGTCCTCTTTGTATAACTGAATTAATTTGTGTTAGCTGACGAATGGGCTTAGCTAGCAAACTTGCGGCACCAAGAAAAGCAACAAAGTCACCTGGCGTTTTATCTGCAAAGAATTCCGGAGACATCGCCAACCAAACAAGCAAAGCCAGCGCCATACTGACGATAAGCTGCACCAAAGGAGTACTGGCACTTCTAGTCAAAGCCATTTTCATATTCTGCCGTCGATTTTTTTCGCTTGCTTCTAACAGTCGATCACCTACGAAATCTTCTGCATTAAAAGTTCGGATAACGCGATGACCTTTTATTGATTCGCTGGTAATCTGAGTCACCTCTCCCATCGAGTCTTGCATCTGCGTGCTATAGCGCCGAAATCGCTTAGAGGCCAAATTCACAATTAGCGCAACGAACGGCGCGATAATTAAAAAAGTTAAGCTTAATTGCAGATCCACTATCATTAGATAAACCAATAAACCAATTATCGTGAACCCCTCTCGAACGATAACAGCAAAGGCATTTGATGCGGCGCCAGTAATTTGAGTTACATCGTAAGTGAATTTCGACACAAGCTTACCTGATGTTACTTTGTCGAAATAGGATGAGGGCAAAGTGATCAAGTGATCTATCAATTCACAGCGCAATTTATGAATTACATTATTTGCGACCGTCGCCAAAGAATAACTACCTAGAAACCCACCCGCTCCTCTAACTATAACTATTAAAACGCACAGTATTGGGCTAATAATTCGCAGTTCTTCATAGTTCTCAGCATTGATTGCGTCGACAGTCATCCCAAGCCACCAAGCTGTAAGCGGCGACGTTGCAGCAAACACAATGTATCCGAAAATACTGCCAATCAACGCCAGTTGATAAACCTTAACGTAGGCAAATAACCTGCCATAAAGCTGCCAGCCATTGTATTTATGATGATTAAGTTTTTGCTTGCCCATTAGAAGCTTGTTGGATCCACTGTAGTTCGTTCAAGGTCCTCAGAGTGCTGAGTTGCTATGTTCATTCTTGTGAATCCAGATTGGCTAATTGCATCCATGGCGGTCACTACTGATTGATGAGTAGCTTCCGCATCCGCAATCAGAATGATCGGGACATTAAGATCACCGCCAGATTCTAACTCTAATCCCCGCATCAACGTTTCTAGTCTGCTATTAATCAGAGCCCTACCATTAATAGTGTAGCCACCCTCACGAGCTACTGTTATTTCAATTTGAGGCGACTGGTTTTCTGCAATATCAGCGTTTGCTTCAGGCAAATTTATCAAAAGACGAGTTTCTCTGCTAAACGTCGTTGTCAACATAAAAAAAATTAATAGCAAAAAAACAACATCAATAAGTGGAGTTATATTGATAGACAACTCTTCTCTTAATGTACGCTTAAATTTCATTTATTGTTTTACTTCTACCCGCCTATCACTATGAATGGCATCAACAAGCTTCATCGATTCCTGCTCCAGGCTGAGCACCAAAGATTCCACTTTGCGAGAAAAATAACGGTAGAACATATAAGTCGGTATTGCCACCGTCAATCCAGCAGCAGTTGTTATCAAGGCTTCAGATATTCCGCCGGCCAAGGCATTTGCATTTCCAGTCCCTTGCAGCATGATTTCGCTGAATACACGAATCATCCCAACTACAGTTCCTAATAAACCAAGAAGGGGCGTAATGGCCGCTATGGTCCCAAGTGTATTTAAATATCGTTCCATGTCATGCACAACCTGGGCGGCAGCCTGCTCAATAGAGTCGATCATTGCTGCACGACCATACTTGGAGCTCAACAAACCGGCGGCAAGTATCTGACCAAGAGGTGAAGATAAGCGTAATTCAGTCAATTTCACCGAGTCAAGTTGATTATTCTTTAGCCAAGTCCAAACCTGAGCCAACACGTATTTCGGAGAAATACGTGCCGCGCTAAGCGTCCAAAATCTTTCTATGACGATGGCGATAGCCAATATCGAACAGAGCAGTATAGGCTGCATTAACCACCCCCCTGCTCTAACTATCTCTACCACTTAAAATCTCCCTCCGATCGGCCCGATAGATTACCATATCCTCGTATTACTTAGAGATCTAGGAATCCCAAATTCGGATAGGATTACTCTATGCGCAAAGCTTCAGCTGGTTGAATCGCTGCAGCTCGTCGAGCCGGATAAATAGTTGCTAGGAGCGAAAGAGAAAAAACACCCACGGTAACCAAAAACACATCGATAGCGCTGAGCTGTGAAGGCAGAAAATCTATTGGATAGACTTCTGCATTTAATAATTGTATCGACAATCTGCGCTCAATAAATTCTGCGATATTAGTAATTTGTAGCGAGCCAATTATTCCTAGCACCACTCCAATTACTATTCCTATGGCACCAATAAGACAACCTTGCCACATAAATATTCGATTGATAAGTTTTGGGCTCGCCCCTAAAGTCCGGAGTATCGCAATGTCGCCAGTTTTGTCCCGAACAATCATAATTAGGCTAACAATTAAATTGAAAGCCGCCACCCCGATAAGTAGCCACAACATAAAACTAATAATACTGCGGGAAAATCGAATATTTTCATAGATAGCGCCAAACTGTGCTGTCCAACTTGAGGTCCTTACTGTTCCTGGCAATTCAGCAGCCAACTGGGATCGGGTTGTATCTGCTTGCAATACATCCGAAGTCCGGATACGTAAACCGTTATAGGGAGTTCTTAATCGGAACAAAGCCCTAGCGGCATCAATGTTTATCATTACTAACTCATTGTCTAATTCCTGTGCGCCAACACGGAAAATACCCACTACTTCAAACTTCCTAAAATTTGCGAGAGGAGTAAGTGGATTTAATGTAATTGATGGCGAATAAAGATCTATTCGATCATTAAGGCTCACATCTAACCTCTCAGCCAATGTTTGTCCTATTATGATTCCCCAACGTTCTTCCTCAAGGGCTGACAAACTGCCACTATTTATGAATCTTCTGATTGCGGAAACCGATGACTCCAGCTCAGCATTAATGCCATTTACTAACACACCTTTACTACTCTGCTCTGTCGCTATCACTCCAGCAACCTCTATCACCGGCACAGAGGAAATAACTGTCGACGATTCATGGATAATTTGAGAAATATTTTGCCACTGCTCGCTACTTAGATTTTCGTCAGAAGAAACTGTAACGTGCGGAACAATTCCAAGTATATTTTCTCGCATCTCAATATCAAAACCGTTCATTACCGAAAGCACAGTAATTAAAATCCCTATACCTAAAGATAAACCGGCAATACATATTACCGACATGAACGAAACGAGATGTGAATGTTTCCCGACACTCACGTATCGCAACGCAATATATTTAGGAATAGAAACCGGGCTCTCATTCATGTAATTGCCCATCTTCTAATACAAGTTTCCTCTTCATAGAATTGGCCATAACTTCATCATGAGTTACTACAATAAAGCTAGTGTTCAGAACTTGATTTAGCTCTAACATTAACTCCTTGATTTCTTCCGCGGTTTGGCGATCAAGGTTCCCAGTAGGCTCATCCAATAACACACACCGGGGTTGTGTAACCAAGGCTCTTGCAATTGCAACCCGCTGCCGCTCTCCACCAGAAAGCTCGCTAGGTTTATGCTCTTCTCGACTGCCTAGGCCAACTCTTGCCAGCATTTCGGCGCCCTTCTCTGTTGCCACTTCGACACTAAGACCACCAATTAACATAGGCATGCAAACATTTTCAAGAGCCGAAAATTCTCCTAACAAATGGTGAAATTGATAAACAAACCCTAGATACTTATTACGCAAATAACCGCGTTCGGTTTCATTCACTTCTGCAAGGCTTTTCCCTCCCACGTACACGGCACCGCCCGTAGGAAGATCTAAACCACCCAGAAGGTTCAACAGAGTTGTTTTACCGGAGCCCGAACTACCGACAATGGCTGCTTGATCACCAGGCAAGATCTGCAGATTAATGTCTTTTAACACTTCAACAACCTGAGGTCCTTGAGAATATGTTTTTTGCAAATGATTACAGCTAAGAACTACTTGCTCCTCATTCATCCTGAAAGCTTCCTGATTTGTTCTGCTCTCTACTCATAACGTAACACTTCTGCAGGCTGTATCTTGCTGGCTCTATAAGCAGGATATAGGGTAGCGAAAAAAGTAACTCCCAAAGCCGCAATACAGACTAAGGCAACTTCTGAAAAGTTAGTTTTAGTTTGAAGATGAGAGATCAAATAAATATCCGCATCACTGAAAATAGAATTTATTAAACGCTCAACCAACAGACTCAAATCAGTAATATAGGCTGCTAATAGTAAGCCCAAGATAGCCCCTACGATTGTGCCAAAAATTCCTGCCACCATACCTTGTAGCATGAATATTTTCATAACACTTGCTCGAGTTGCCCCCATAGTTCGCAAAATTGCAATATCTGCACTCTTATCTGAAACCACCATAACCAGAGTCGAAATAATATTTACAGCACCCACAATAACGATCATCAATAACATGAAACCGGTTAAGACCTTCTCCATATTTAAAGCATTAAATAAATTTGCTTGGGCTTCGTTCCACGGGACTATTGAATCGAGTTCACTCTCAGCAAATGCCGATTGAGCTATTTGTTGTGCTCGAAAAACATCGTTTACTTTCAATCGAAGCTGGACTTCAATAGAGGGATCATTTGCAAATAATTCTTGTGCCGGACGCAGGTTTACTAAAGCAATACTGTTGTTTCCATAAATACCAAAATCTGCAAAGCCGACCACTTTAAATGACTGAGTCTCATCTAAAGACCTCTGCAATAAACTGCCTAGACTTGTGATACTAATTTCTTCACTGCTGTAAATCCCTAAAGAACCCGCTAACTGCGTACCGAGAACAATGCCATTTTCCGTCTGATATAAAGTTTCAAGTAGCTCCCGGTATCTCGCGGTACTATTTTCAACAACGTCTGCCTCTAATTCTGGCTCGACACCCCTCAGTCGAATAAACTGATTCTCCCCTTGATACCGTATCACTGCCTCCCCCTCTACAAATGGAGCAGCCGCCAATATATCCGGCGAGCGCACGATGCGAGCCACATGTCCCTGCCATTCATCAAGCATGTTCACACTCGCGACCGTAACATGGGGGACAGACTTAAGAGATTCACCACGCATCGTAGCAATCGATCCATTAATGATTGAAAGCGCAACAATCAGAATCAGGACACCAAGGCTTACTCCGAGCATAGAGATTAAGGAGACAAACGAAAGGAGAAAATTGTATTTTTTCGTTAAAGAATATCGAAGGCCGATAAACACAGAGTAAGGTTTAAACATGCAGAGCAGTTTGCAACTTGTTTTAATAAAAGGCAACGAGCAGCCTGGCTTTTCCCTAGACTCCAACCAAGGGCATTAAACCAGCAACGTTAAAATTGATCGGCGTGGCGCTGCAATAGCCGCTGTACCGTCTTAAAGCTGATCGGCGTTACAGGAGTAGACACTTCATTAGAGATTACGCGCAAAGACTTGCCTTGCTTTTTCAAATTTATAATTTTCTGCAAGACACGTTGTTCAGATGGGTTCTCAATTAGCCGCCCATTCTGATGAATCATGAAGCCAAATGGGCGACTACCTCCAAGATATCTTCCCTGCTTCCGCTGCCGCTGCTTAACGCTCTTGATACGTTCTGCTGATTTACGTTTTTCCAATGAAGAAAACAAAATCGCAGTTTCTGTAAAATTAACATTGAATTCTAAATCAGTAATATCTCCGCCTAGTTCAACTACATGCAGCTGAACCTGCTTTTCTCTCAGAATACTAAATAATTTTACAGCTTCCTGGCTTGAGCTGACTATTCTCTCTAGCTTGCTACAGAGTATAACGTCTCCTGACTGCAGCATTCCTATTAACCTCTTGCCATTTTCTCGCTTTCTGAATTCAAGGCCCCAACTGCAATCTGAATCCCTCAGGGTTTCTGTCATAAACCAACGCTTAGTTAAACAATATGTTTGAATGGCAAGTAATTCTGGCTCTAAGATTGCTTCAAGTTGATCCTGTTCGAACGTCGCTTCCAGCTCGGATGTTCGGCAATAAGAATAAATTGTCATTATTTTGTCCACCACCTTACAAAATCAGCGCCCTCCGCAAAACTTAAAGCGGAAACCGGGCATGGCGATAGGAATTCCATCACCAAAAATCGTTTTTACTACATAGTCTTGGTTACGTGCCCTAAATCATTCTTGTTATGGCTATAGATCTATGTGTCTGCGTATTGACAAAGCCACGTAGACCAGTATTTTAACCATATGCTATTTTCATAATCAAGCAATCGATTTACCTTCAATCCTCACTTTGAGAGGGATATTCAATCATTTCCGCATGCTATTGTTTTTACGGGAAATTCTGAATAAAAAATCTGTCCTATAAGTTGTTATAGTCGGGTTGAACTGTTATATTACGAACACATCTTACCCATAATTTGGGTAAGAGCTGTGCTTATCGCTCCTGCAGTTCTGAACATGTAGCTAGCGATGTTGAACCATTTTCTGATCTCCGCCAAATAAAGCGCTCATCTGGAAATGAGGCAAGCAGCCGATATAGACATTGTTGGTGGGCTCGAATCTTCTTAAGACTGGCTAAGACAGCTAGCAGAAAGTGCCCAGCACCGCCAAAATAACTAAATATTTACTATTCATGCCTTGAGCATGACCAAAAATAAGTCTTTTGAAAAGGCTTTAATAAGAGAGAACTTAGGAATTCAAATTTGAAACCCCAGCTATAACCCACAAAGGGTATAGCGGGGCCTGAAGCAAGATCGAAAATATTGGGCTTTATTTAATTAAAACAGCAAGTTATATGGTAGATAAAACACCTTTATAGGTACTGTTACCACTGAGTTTACACACTCAAACCTAGTCTACACTTGTTGTCATAGTCCCAATTTTTTGGGTTGATAGTACGAATACCTCTTCATGCACTTTGTAAGTAGCTAAAAGAGCTAATAGCTGTCTGCATTAGGTTGAATTTCCCTCCTAAGTTTACTCTCTGTAATTTATACGGAATGTGAACTAATTATGAAAAGAATGCTAATTAACGCGACGCAAGAAGAAGAGTTGCGTGTCGCGCTCGTCGACGGCCAAAGACTTTACGATTTAGACATCGAAAACCGCACCCGAATCCAGAAAAAAGCGAACATCTACAAAGGTAAAGTGACTCGTGTTGAGCCTAGTTTAGAGGCTGCATTTATCGACTTTGGTGCTGAACGACATGGATTCCTTCCTCTAAAAGAAATATCCCGGCAATACTATGCCCGGGATGTTAAGGGAAGCGGAGACCGGAGTAATATCAAGGAGCTTCTCCCAGAAGGCACTGAAGTTATAGTCCAAGTTGAAAAAGAAGAGCGCGGCAACAAAGGTGCGGCGCTGACTACCTATATCAGCCTTGCGGGACGCTACCTAGTATTAATGCCAAACAACCCTAAATCGGGAGGAATATCCCGTCGAATTGAGGGTGATGATCGCTCTGAAATAAGAGAAGCTTTGCGCAACCTCACTATCCCGGATGGCATGGGCCTGATTGTCCGCACCGCAGGTGTTGGGAAAGACCAAGAAGAATTACAATGGGATTTAGACTACTTATTAGCGCTTTGGCAATCAATCGCAGAAGCCTCCGAAGAAAAATCAAGCCCCTTCTTAATCTTTCAAGAAAGTAACGTAATAATCCGAATGATTCGTGATTACCTTCGCAAAGATATCGGTGAGGTACTTTTTGACACTGATGACTCTTACAAAGAGGCAATTTCATTTATAAATCAAGTAATGCCCCAGTATGAAAATCGTATCAAACTCTATACAGAGAAATTACCTTTGTTTAATCGCTATCAAATCGAAAGTCAGATTGAGAGCGCTTTTGAAAGAGAGGTAAAGCTCCCTTCTGGTGGATCTGTAGTAATTGACCCAACAGAAGCTCTGATTTCTATTGACATCAACTCATCACGTGCAACGCGTGGTTCCGATATTGAAGAAACAGCACTAAGCACCAATCTGGAGGCTGCAGACGAAATTGCTCGCCAACTTAGGCTCCGTGATATGGGCGGCTTAGTGGTTATTGACTTTATTGACATGTTGTCGAATCGTAATCAACGTGAAGTTGAGAATCGCATGCGAGACGCACTTGAACCTGATAGAGCCAGAGTTCAAGTTGGAAGAATTTCTCGTTTCGGTCTTTTGGAAATGTCCCGCCAACGACTGCGCCCATCACTGGGCGAAACAAGCGCCATTGTTTGCCCTCGTTGCAGTGGTCAAGGCACTATTAGGGATGTAGAGTCTCTGTCCTTATCAATACTGCGAATCCTTCAAGAAGAAGCGAATAAGCAAAAAAGCCAGGAAGTAAAAGCTACTGTTCCATTAGTCGTCTCGTCATATCTACTTAACGAAAAGCGTTTCACTGTTTCCGAAATAGAGCAACAAAGTAAAACTCGTATCATTATTGTCCCTAGTCCTAATATGGAAACGCCCCACTATGAAATAACTGGACTAAATCAGCAGGCCGAGACTTATGATGTCGAAGTAACTGCAGTGCCCGAACCAGCCCCTAACTTAAAACCATCAGTCGAAATAGCGGCTGTGGAAAAACCGTCGGTTAGCGGCGGGTCTGCGCAAAGACCACCTCCTCCCAAAAAAGGCTTATTTGCTACAATTTTGGCGACCTTGTTTGGTGGCGGCACCAAGACGAAAGCAAAACCTCAAAGTCGAAATCGACAACAGCAAAATCGCAATAGAAATCGACAAAATAACCGGAACCAAAGAGGCCAGCAAGCACGAGGCAATCAATCGCGAAATGAACGAAGGGAAGACCGCGACAACCAGAACAAACAAGGCCATCAACAGCGTCGCAAACCAAATCATAATAAAACCAATGACTCTGCACAAAAGTCCAGAAGCAACAATGAACGTCCCCAAAACAAGGACGGCAGCAACAATAATCGGAATGAAAAACAAGACAGATCTGGTGACCAGGCACAGCGTCGTCCGCCAAGCAAGAGGTCCAAAAATACAAACCAGCGAAGGCGTGGAGCGCGCCCTGAGCCTCAAGCCGAGGTCAACGGAAATAAGAATACAGAAAATGATTCTGCTGTAAATCAGGCAGCCACTCAGGCACCACAAGAAAACAAATCTAAAAAAGCAGGAAATCACTACTCTAGAAAGCCTTCGAGCAAACCTAGGCAGCAAACGTCAAATACAGTCAAGGACACAGCTCCAGCTAGCACTGAAACAGCAATTGAGAACAAAACAGCAAACCAAGACGCGACATCAATGGTCACAGAGACCAACCAAGAATCATTTCAGCAGAACTCATCTAGCAAAGCTGACAGCCCTATTGAATTTAGCGCGAATGATACATCACCTACAATTGTTGATAGTGTTTCAAGTGAAACCCAAACAGCAACTCAGATACTCTCTGTAGGAGGGGGAATCTCCGCTAGTCAGAAGGATACAGTCGGTTCAACTACAGTAAATGTTCGAAAAGATGATTCATCTCACAATGATGCTCCTGCAGCAATATCATCAGCTGATACTAACAACGCTTCTAACATAGAAGATCTTTCTTTAATGCCTAATACAGTAGCCCAAGCGGAAGATACAACATCCGAAAAAGTAGACAGAAAAATTGCCAGTGAAAATGTAATGTCAAGCCACTCTCCTGATTCTGATGAAGCCCAACAATCAACTATGATTCCGGAAAACAAATTAGAAGCCATCCAGGAAGAAGGTTCTAGAACTGACGTGAATGTTGCTTTAGATCCCACTGATTCGGTTGAGCTCGACGCCGATACAGCAAAGGAAGTAACCCAAAAACAAGCTCAAGTGCCTAAGCCACCCAGTAGCGGTCGCGCACCTAACGATCCTAGAGAGGTTCGTAAGCGTCAAAAACAAAACTCAGAATAGTGACGTAAAAAAAGCCCGGCTATCCGGGCTTTTTTACCAACTACTTTTTACTCGGTAAGTAATTCTTCTAATTCCGGCAATGCCTTAAATAAATCAGCCACTAAACCATAATCAGCAATCTGAAAAATCGGAGCTTCTTCATCCTTGTTAATAGCTGCTATAACTTTGCTATCTTTCATTCCGGCTAAGTGTTGGATCGCTCCTGAAATTCCAACTGCAACATACAGATCTGGCGCTACAATTTTACCTGTTTGCCCAACCTGATAATCATTGGGCACGAAGCCTGCATCTACAGCAGCGCGAGAAGCACCAATAGCTGCCCCAAGCTTGTCAGCTACTTTTTCTAGCAAGACAAAGTTTTCACCATCTTGCATTCCTCTCCCACCCGAAATAATTATTGATGCCGAAGTGAGCTCAGGTCGTGCAGAAACGGAGAGGGTTTCACCCAAAAATTTCGTGGAAGCCTGTTCTACTCCGAAATCAGTATCTTCGATTATCGCTTCGCCACCGGTTGCCGCATCTGCAAATGCCGTAGTTCTGACAGTTAGAACTTTTATCGAGTCCGAAGACTGCACAGTTGCTAGGGCATTACCAGCATAAATAGGCCTGACAAAAGTATCTTCAGATTTTACTTCCACAATGTCAGAAATCTGTGCAACGTCTAAAAGGGCCGCCACTCTGGGCAGTAAATTTTTCCCAGTAGTAGTCGCAGCAGCTAACACATGAGTATGACTCTTTCCAAACTCTGCCACTAGTGGCGCTACGCTCTCGGCGAGCTGATGTTCGTAACAAGCATTGTCTGCATGAATTACTTTTACGACTCCGGTTAACTGAGCTGCAGATACTGCGACTGCCCTAGAGTTACTCCCGGCTACCAATACGTTAACGTCGCTACCTATCTGTTGAGCTGCAGATACCGCATTTAAGGTACCTGACTTAAGTGAACTATTATCGTGCTCTGCAACTACTAAAATTGCCATGTGGTATTCCTGTCCTTAAATTACCTTCGCTTCGTTACGAAGCTTGTCAACCAGCTCTGCAACTGACTCCACTTTTACGCCAGCGGAACGCTCAGCTGGAGTTTCAATTCCCAAGGTTTTGAGATTCGAACTAATATCGACACCCAAATCACTAGGCTGGATGATATCGATAGGCTTCTTCTTTGCTTTCATAATATTCGGAAGCGATGCGTAGCGGGGTTCATTGAGTCTTAAATCTGTGGTGACTATGGCCGGCAGATCTAGCAATACAGTCTGCTCGCCACCATCAATCTCACGACTAACTTCAATTTTTCCTTCTTTTATTTCCGCACTGCAGGCGAAAGTTCCCTGAGGGTAATTGCATAGAGCCGCTATCATTTGGCCGACTTGATTGTTATCCGTATCAATTGAAAGTTTACCCAGTATTACCAGGTTAATTTCTTCCTTTTCAATAATCGCCTTGAATATCTTAGCTACTGCCAGCGGTTCTGCTTGGTCCTCAGTCTCAACTAAAATTCCACGATCTGAACCTAAAGCTAGCGCTGTGCGAATTTGCTCCTGACATACCTGAGGGCCTATTGAAACAGCAATGATCTCATCGGCAACACCTGCTTCCTTCATGCGAATAGCTTCTTCAACAGCGATTTCACAGAACGGATTTATTGCCATTTTCGCGTTAGCGAGATCCATTCCTGTACCATCAGATTTAACTCTGACTTTCACATTCGCGTCTACAACGCGCTTAACACCAACAAGAATCTTCATGGATTCCCCACACAAATAATAACGAAAGATAGATTGTTAGGTAGGCTAGACATTATTCCATTGTCAGGCCCAAAAAAAGGGGGATAATAATGCCGCTTTTAGAGAGTTAGGTCAAATCGAACCAAACCATTCTGCCAATCACAGACACCATAAAATAATCGGACTTTAAGGCAATATAAACCCCAGAGTTATTATCAATACTTGAAGAATGAAGTGAAATAAAGCAGGGGTCACTTACTCCGCTTTTCCAAGACTGAAAAATTTGCCTTCACTCCAAACTCCCAATTCATTGCTGGCATTATTTACGGCGACTTCAACAAGGCGATAAAAAACAGGCCGGTTTATCAAAGCCTCTAACCCGTTCCGCACATGCACTGTAGGGTGTGGCTCAGAGCTCAAATCGGTATTTGTTACTACTATTGGATGATCGGCATCGACAACTAGGCTCTCTCCCATATTTGTAGTAAATAAAATCTGCTGTTGGCCATCACGTTGAGTTATATCCATTTGATTGGCAATAAAAGGGCAATCTTCAACTTGGATCCGGACTTTCTCCACAGGGGTAACGAGAAAGAACTCATCCGAGTCGTCAGTCATCAAAATAGTGGAAAACAGTTTCACCATGGCTTGACGGCGAATAGGTCTACCTTCATGGAACCAAGTCCCATCCTTGGCAATGCGTATGTCAATGTCACCACAAAAAGGTGGATCCCATAGGTGTAGAGGAGCAGGACCCCTATCTTTAACTCGGGCCAATAATTTAAAAGGGTCTATCGGCACTAACGGCTGACCTTCCTGTCCCAACTTTGGCTTTGTAATCTAACTACCCTTCGGAAAATGCTAGTTGCGAGAAATATCTTGTACCAGAAGATAGGATTATACTCATTTAATGCCAGCTTGAAATCAGGATGACTTATCGAGAGCTATAGATAAAGCGAAATTTGATCATGAGTTAATCTGTTCTAGGGATGCAGCAATAGCCAGTGTTACACTTGATAAGTGATCACTTCCAATGTCAGGTTAACATCAGTCCTCCTTCATGCCTGACATTAACTCAGTTGCAGCAAGCATCGCTCTATCCAAAAGAAAACAAACCCTTCTGGATATTCGCTCCCCTACAGAGTTCAATAAAGGCGCTTTCCCTAATGCCATAAATTTGCCATTACTCACTGATCAGGAAAGAAAAGACGTCGGTATTTGTTACAAAAAATCGGGGCAGGAAGCTGCAATTCTCTTAGGAGAAAAGCTAGTTTCCGGCAAAATTAAAATCGAGCGTATGGAAAAGTGGTGTCGCACTATAAACACTCACCCCAATACTCTTCTCTATTGTTTTCGAGGAGGTCTAAGGTCAAAAATAGTTCAAAGCTGGCTCGCAGCTGAAGGGATTGAAGTTCCCATAGTTAAGGGTGGCTATAAATCTCTCAGAAGATTCAGTCTTAATACCGTTGAGCAAGCCGTTAATCTGAAAAACTTTCTCGTTATTGGAGGGAAAACTGGCTCTGCAAAAACCCATTTGCTCAATAAGCTATGCCACTCAATAGACTTGGAAGGGATAGCCAATCATCGTGGCTCTGCTTTTGGACGCCGGGTACTAAACCAACCAAATCAAATAAATTTTGAAAATCGAATTGCTAGCAGATTATTAGAGATAGGATTTGAAACAGCCAACAAAATATTTTTAGAAGACGAAAGCAAAGCCATAGGCTCGCTCAGCGTCCCATCTTTGCTAATTCACGAAATGAAAATGTCTCCAATTGCACTTATCGAAGAAACAATTGAATCGCGAATCACCACAATTCTTGATGACTACATAATTTCCAATTACAGGGAATTTGAAGTCTTCTCACCTGAACAAGGCTCAAGACTTTTTTCGGAGTTCTTGTTGACTAGTTTATCCAGGATTCGGCGCCGACTAGGTGAAGAAAATTACTCTGAAATTAAAGCGCTTATGGATCAAGCCTTAGCAATGGAGGAAACCGTTAAAGAAAGGGAAATCCATTGGATTTGGATTAAAAAATTACTAACGAATTACTATGACCCCATGTATGAATACCAGATCGCTAAAAAATCAGCCCGCATAGTTTTTCGAGGCTGCAAAGATGAATTTCTCACTTGGGCGATGCACATTGATAAAGCACTATAAGAAATAACGGAATGGCCATTAAACGAATAGATATAGAGCAAATTCGACCCCATATCGTTAATGGCGCCACCATACTTGTTCCTAATTTAAGAATAAAAGATGCTATTACTGCCGGATATCTGGATAGTTTAACGAAAAACGTTATACCTACTCCTAAGATATATGCCGTCGATGTGTTTATTCTTAAATGCTGGAGCAAGAATGCTCGGCTAGGTGTAGCACCCTGTGCCAATTTACAGCCTTTGTCAGCAGTCGAAGAATTCCTCGTTTGGCATGAAATCATAGAGTCTAGCTTAACTGATATTCCACTCTTGAACCCTGGTGAAACTGCGTCGGTTGTTGCGCGCAGTTACCAGACTAGCAGGCAATGGCTTGACCCAGACATCTTGAACAATGAACTCAGAGCAAATTCTGCGATCAAAGATATTGCTGTTTTCGATAAATGGACTCTTCAGTTTAAAAACTATTGCGACAAATATCAGCGAATTAGTTTAGTAGATTGCACTAAAGAGCTGTCAAAATTACTAGAACAGAAAAAACTGACTTATTTTCCCAAGAAAACCGTATTGGTAAATTTTTACGAACCGCCACCGCTTTACGAGCACTTCTTTTCTGTAGTACCACAATTAGAATCAGTTCTTACTATCAAGCGCAAACCTAATGACAAAATTCCTAAAGTTAAAATTAACTTTAGCAGCCCCGAGTCGGAATTACGCCATTGTGCTAATTGGGTTGAAGACTTGTTAGCCAAAAACCCCTCAGCTCATATTGGCTTAATAACTTGTAATAAATTGTTAGAGCAGAGGCAATTAGAACAACTACTGGCCGACGATTTTTTCCCAAATGGGATGCTCGCTAACATTGACGACCAAGCAGTCTTCAATACTACCTCGGCAAGTAGGAATTTACTTGATGCGCCTATAATTTACGATGGCTTACTCTTGCTCAGTTTAGGTCAAGATCAGCACAATACAGAAGATATTTGCAGGGTACTACAATCACCATATTTGAGTTTTAGTGACGAAGAGCCTGAGAACCGTTTCAACCTAGTTGCCCAGCTACAAGTAAAAGGTTCTTCCACTATTAGCGGCCGAGATATTTCTTACCTTGCCAGCAGTAAAGAAAAGGCTTACAGCTGCCCGTCTTTCTCTCAAAAACTAGTTGAGGTGAGGACTGAGATTCGAAAAATAAAAAATCTCGCGTCTCCATTAGTATGGAGCAAAGTATTTGAGGCAATATTTGAAATTCTGGGATGGCCTGGGCCAATTGCTAGCAATAAGGAGCACCGCTTCTTAATCCAATGGGATAAGTTATTCTCTGAGTATAAAGGTAGTTCTAAGCTAATGGCCCCACTAACTTACTCTAAGGCACTAGCAAAACTTCGTTTGCTTTGCGCGCAGGATAAACAACACAAACCATTTGATTCTTCTCTAGCCCTCTCTTACTACACGGCAACCGAATCGATAGGCTTGGAATTTGATTACATTCGTTTTCTAGGGCTAAACGATCAACAGTGGCCGGAACCAGTCAATCCATCACCTTTTTTACCCTATGACATACAAAAAACGGCAAACATACCAGGCAGCCACAACGACATACAAATCTCAATCGCAAAGAAGCAATTTGATCAACTCATTAGATCAACTCGGGTCTCCATTCAGGCCAGTTACTACTCGACTGATGGAGAGCAAAATTATCGGCCGAGTAGTTTCATAAAATGTTTTGTAGAACATAAAACTGATGCTGTCCAACTACAAGAGTTAAGCAACAAGGCAACAAGGCAATTTAATAGTTTACCAATCTCCACCATCATTGATGAATCTGCTAGGCTTGAAGTTGAGGACAGTTTGCAGGGAGGTGCCAGTATTCTCAGTGATCAATCTGCCTGCCCATTCCGAGCATTCGCGCTAAATCGCTTAAAGGCCTATTCCCCTCCCAGGCTAGAAGCAGGCCTCAGCAAAATGGCCAGAGGAAGTGCAATTCACATCGCCCTGGAATATCTATTTGCAGAGATTCGGAACCATGGTGAATTAACCAGCCAAACTGAAAATCAAATTTTAGAGTTATGTAATCAAGCTGCGGTTAAAGCCATTGAGTATCTCAGCTTAAACCATCGCGACATAATGACTCCAAAATTTCAATTAATCGAACAGAGCAGAATAAAGAAACTATTGCGCAAATTCGTTCAAGTAGAAAGAAATCGACCGCCATTTCAAGTGCTTGCTCGCGAACAAGCCTTCACTCAGCAATTTGACAACTTTGTACTTAATATTCGAATCGATCGAATCGACCAGCTTAACGACGGAACATTGGCGTTGATTGATTATAAAACTGGCAAATACAGCGTTTCCCCTAAAGGCTGGATGGATGAAAGGCCAAAAGATATGCAACTCCCTCTTTATCACTCCGTAGCATCTGCAAGTGATATCTCTCCTATTGACACTGTATCAGTAGCTCATTTACATGCTGAGAAAATTGGCCATTCAGGTATCTCTGCATCAGATAATTTCTCACATCAGGTCCGATCAATTGGATCCCAAAAGGGAACAGAGATGTCATGGAGTGAGGTCACAAAATCATGGTCGAGCAAGGTCGAATATCTTGCCCATGAATTTAATCAAGGCGTTGCAGATGTTAACCCTACCGATTCCACTGCTACCTGCACTTACTGCGGACTTCAATCCTTATGCCGAATTCAAGAACTAAGTTCTAATAAGCTAAACATAATTACCAAGGCTAGTAATGATGACCCCTCCAACCAGGTAAGCTAATGGGAGTACAAACAAACATAACACCAGCAGACCAGCTCGAACGTGATCAGGCCTTGAATATTAAGAAGTCTTTCATTGTCCAAGCACCCGCTGGCTCTGGAAAAACAGGCCTACTCACATTGAGGTTTCTTAGGTTGCTGAGTGTATGCGAGCAACCAGAACAAATTCTTGCTATTACTTTTACTAGAAAAGCCGCGAGTGAGATGCGAGATCGCATTATCAACACCCTTTGGTGGGCGGCGGAATATATTGGCAACAGTACGTCTATAAAAAACAACTACGACGCACTGAGATTAAAAATAGCTAAAGCTGTACTTAGTCGTGACCAGGAACTCAAATGGCAGCTTCTTAACAATCCTTCACGGTTAAGAGTTCAAACAATTGACAGTTTTTGTTTTTATCTGGCAAACAGACTGCCAGTGTTAAGTCAAATTGGTGGTAACCCTAATGTAAGCACGGATGTTGAATTATGTTTTAGAGATGCCATTGCCAATACGCTTTTACACTTGGAAAGTGATTCAGCATTAAGCTCAGACGTCGAACGAGTGTTAAGTCAACTGGACAACGACATTGCTCGAATTGAAAGATTGTTAATTGGCCTGCTTCAAAGCCGTGATCAATGGCTCCCTTATACTTTAGAACTAGGGAATAGCAGTGACGAAGCAAAGAATTACTTGCAAAGCTGCTTGAACGAACTAATTGTCGAATCTATCGATGAAGCCCGAGAGGCATTGAAACCCTACTCAGACGATTTGATAGAGTTAGTCAATTTTTCTGTGATGAATTTACAACAAAATAAGCCATCTAATTACCCAAATTTCATTTCTCTTGATAGTTTACCCGAATCGACATTTCATGCCTTGTCTGATTGGCAGTTTATTATCGAGCTATTGACAACCAAAAAAGGAACTTGGCGAAGAGTAGTGAATAAAAACATCGGATTTCCGACCGGTGATGAGACAGACTCAGATCATCAGGCACTTTGCAAATTACACAAACAACAATTTGCCAAATTGAATCAGAGTCTAGTCAGCAACGATGACTTGCTAGAATCAATTAGTTTTCTTCGACTTTTACCAGACTCTCCTCTAGACGATAATCAATGGAGTTTTTTAACAGCACTAACTCGTGTACTCGTTCATCTGAGTGGCGAGCTACTATTTTCATTCAGAAAATATCGCAAAGTTGACCACACAGAAACTGGTGCAGCGGCGAGAAGCTCTTTGGGGACCGAAGAAAATCCCACCGACATTACTCTTGCCCTAGATCATAAGATAAATCACATTCTTGTCGATGAATTTCAGGATACATCAAAATTACAACTCGAAATCCTGCAACAAATCACAAGTGGCTGGGAGCCTGGGGATCATCGTTCTCTATTTTTAGTCGGTGACGCTATGCAGTCTTGTTACGGATTTAGGAATGCCAATGTAGGCATCTATTTAAATGTCCAAAAGCATGGCCTTCCACAAGTCAGCTTACAAAAACTTCAACTTAGTGCTAATTTTCGTTCCGACTCTGGCGTGGTCGACTGGATTAACAGACATTTTTCTACTGCTTTTCCGGCACAGGTAAATATATCTAGAGGAGCAGTCCCTTACACCTCTTCAGAAGCAGTAAAACCAGAATATCTCTCAACCGCAATTACTACTGAAATTATCTGCTATAACGAGGAAGATCGATCAATAGCCAATAATGAAGAAGCAAGAAAAATAATTGATCACATAAAGGCATTAAAAAATAATGCCCCCAGTGAATCGATTGCCATACTGGTGCGCAACCGAGCTCACCTGAACGCAGTAATCCCTGCTCTTACTGAGCACAATATTGAATGGCAATCTACCGATATCGATCGCATGCAAGCCCTGCAATCTATTGAAGACTTGCTCAGTCTAACCAAAGCACTACTCAACCCCGCCGATCGTCTTTCATGGTTAGCGCTTTTACGAGCGCCTTGGTTAGGCCTGCGAACCTCAGACCTTCTTGTCATTGCGAAAAAAGCTAACGAGAAAAGTATTTGGGACTCCCTTCAACATTTGGATCACCTAGTCTCACTATCAAAAGATGCCAGAGAGCGACTTCCGCACTTTATAGAGGCTATTGGTTATGGGATGCAATATAGATATCGTATTTCATTAAGAGTACTGATTGAAACGACATGGTGCCTTCTACGCGGTGCGGCCACTCTGGCTAGCGAGCGGGAAATAACTAGTGCTCGCCACTATTTTGATTTACTTAATGAGCATGAAGTCGCTGGCGGGCTAGGTAATATTACTCAGTTTCAAGAGCAGGTATTTAGCGCTTTTATACCCCCTTCCATTCAGCATAAAAGATCTACCAAAGGCACTCCAATCCAATTACTAACAATGCATAAAGCCAAAGGATTAGAATTTGATCATATAATAACGCCCGGTTTGGCTAAGCTTACAAGAAGTGATAACAACCCTCTCCTTGAATGGCATGAAAGAATTAATAGTCAAGGACAAGCCAGGCTCTTCATGGCGGCATTAACCGAAACTGGCGAGGAAGAAGACAAACTGTACTCTCTCTTGCGCCATGAAAAAAACTATAAAGCTTTCTTGGAAAACACTCGCTTACTCTACATAGCAATTACCCGAGCGAGAAGATCAGCAAAACTATTCGCAACCGTAGGCGTAAATAAAAAGCAGGAATTACAGATTCCATCCAGTAGTTTATTGAGTAGAATTTGGCCGGAAATTCAGAGTGAAGCACACAAGAGGATCAACTCTCTTCAGGTTCACTCTGCAGATCTCCTAGCATCAAAGTGCAATTCTAAAGATAATTCCGCAAGACTAGGTGTCCCCTTACCGACCCTAATTACACGATTCACCAAATCTCCAGCCTTCGAGCCAAAAGAGCGCCTCCAGTTGCGACAACAACTACCAAACGCTGAAACAGACTTAACTCTGATACAGGAATCATCCCAAAAGGAAGGAATCTTAAATGCAGCTATTGGCAGCCTTATTCACTCAGTTTTGGAAGACTATTCTAATAGTAAGGACAAGGAGAAATTTCTATCCAATCTCGATACACAAAAGGCCTACTGGAAACTTTTACTCCGCCATAGAGTAACATCGAAGCTTGAACTAACTGAATCGCTAACTTTTATAGAACAAACTCTAGAAAAACTACTGCAGGACAATGGTCTAAAATGGATATTTAGCCATGATTACACAGAGTGTCACAGTGAATATCCGATCACTTCAATATCCCAAGGAAAAATCCACGAGCATATTATTGATAGGACTTTGGTTGATAATAACGGTGTACGCTGGATTATTGACTATAAAACTGGAATCCCAGTTAACGAAGAGGAAGCAGATTTCATCATTAAGCAAAAGATAGCGCATGAATCTCAGTTATATCGATACAGATCTTTGTTTGCCGAATTAGAAAATCGAAAAACCAAAACCGCGATTTTATTTACGAGCATTCAAAAACTTATTGAAGTTTAACATCGGATACTTGTAAATGCTGATCACTTATCTTCGTCTGCAATAGCAAATATGCCTTTAGCATTGCGAAGATAGCCTTTGTAATCCATACCGTAGCCGAACAAATAACGGTCTACAACTTCCAACCCTACAAAATCTGCTTTCATTTCTGTCAGCTTTCGATCATGAACCTTGTTCACCAAAACCGCTGTGTAAACTTCTACTGCTCCTTCCCCTTTACAATGCTTCACAATAGCTTCCATGGTCGCGCCTTCATCGAAGATATCATCGACAATCAATACTGTTCTCTCCCTCAGCTCCAGCATTGGGTAACTATTCCACTGCAATTCCGACCCAGTGGTTCTCTCTTGATATCTACTGACCTGGATGGTATCTATTTGCAACGGAAAATTAAGGCGTGTTAAGAGATTGCCGCAGAGTATTAGGCCTCCATTCATGACACATAGCACTATTGGGTTTTTGTTGCACAGCTGTGCCGAGATCTGTTCTGCTAGTTTATCTATTGCCGCCCCAACCTGTGTATCTGAATAAAGACGATCAGCCCGATTCGCGATTTCTTGTATACCGGCAGTCGTTACGTTCCGCATTTAATAAGCACCATTGCAAATATCACGAGCGCATTTCAGGAACTAGCCCATCAATGCCGTCGAGAGTAGTGGTTGGGAATGCAAAGTCCGCTTCATGAAAATGGACTATCTCAATAATTTTCAGCATGACATCTTGTTTGATTTCATGAAATTGAATCCAATCAGTGGTTTTGGTGAAGGTATATACAAATAAATCCAGAGAGCAAGCAGCGTAAGTATTAAAATTAACAATCAGAGTTAGAGAGGAATCAATATCGTCATGGTTTTGCAACATTGTCTTTATCCCCTCGACAATTCGCGCCATCTTCTCTGCGTCTTGATAACGAATACCGATAGTTTCGTAAATCCTTCTATTCGTCATGCGCGAAGGGTTTTCTAAAGCCAAGGTGGTGAAAACAGAGTTAGGTATATACAAAGGCCTTTTGTCAAAAGTTCTAACTACTGTTAGCCTCCAACCTATACTTTCTACTGTGCCTTCAATGTTTCGGTCAGGCGACCGAATCCAGTCACCTATCGCAAATGGGCGGTCGAGATAAATCATCAACCCTCCGAAGAAATTAGAAAGAAGGTCTTGCGCCGCAAAACCCACAGCCAAACCACCGACACCACCAAATGCCAGCAAGGCGGTAATCTCAATGCCTACAGTGGGCAAAGCCACCAGTGCAGCTGAAATTACAGTGGAAAGGCGTAGTAATTTAGCGAGCGCGTGAAGAGTCGTCGGATCAAAGCGAGTTTGCTCTGAGTCTGGCTGCCTTTGGAGATTTTCAAGAATTCGCGCTTCAGCAGAACTAATAAAGCGCACAAGAAAAATCATAATAAGAACGATAAACGCAAGCTGCCCCACCAAATCCAGATTACTTGAGGCAAAGAGATCAGACTCTATGTAGCCTGCACTAATTCGCACTGCCCAGAGCAAACCGAAAATCAGGATAAACCATGATAATGGTTTATGGGCTGCTTCAAACAAAGCATCATCCCAAACATTGTCAGTTTTCTGCAGGTGATGCTCTAGAATATTAAGTAGACGCATCGCTAGGTAGCGCACTATTAAGGTAACGGTGACGACAGCAAATACCTCTACCCCCCAACCAAGATCACTCAAACTGTCTAGAGATAACCAATCCACAATTTCTTCCTCTTGCTAATTCGATGTTAAAGACGCAACCATGTCCTTTGCTGCATGCCATTTCGGCTCATTGTATAAATCACTAATCTCTGCAGCTGGTTCTGAACGCATACCTGAGATTCTTGAATGCCCTTCGATACCCGAAAACTCTATCCAATCCGCAACATTCAAAGCCGCTGCTCGATCATTGCATACTAGTATCATGTCACAGCCAGCATTAAGCGCGAGGGCAGCTCTATCTGCCGCATCGCCTGCTCCATGCGCCGCAGTCATAGATAAATCATCAGAAAATACAACTCCCTCGAACTTTAGCTCATCTCTGATTTTTTCTTGAATCCATAGCGTTGAATAACCAGCACAATTTTCATCGACAGCAGGATATCTGACATGTGCTGGCATGAGAGCACCTAATTTAGGAGCTAACTCTGCAAATACGCGATAATCGTTATTTAGCAGTTCTTCAGAGGTGCGGTCATCGCAAGGAAGTTCAATATGAGAATCAGCTTCGACGGTTCCATGACCTGGAAAATGCTTGCCTGTGGCCTTCATGCCAGCAGCATTCATTCCATCGATATAAGACGATGCAGTCAACACTAGCGCATCCGCATTATTTGCAAAAGCACGATCTCCGATAACTTGACTTTTTGTGGTAAGCAAATCTAATACCGGCGCAAAACTGAGATCGAGGCCGTAATGGAGCACTTCAGCTGCCATTGCCCAGCCACACTGTTTTGCTACTTCCAAACCACGCTTTTTATTTTCCGCTACGGCCTCTCCTATTAATTGCAAAGCTGGCAATTTTAAAAATCCCTCACGAAACCTTTGAACTCTGCCGCCCTCTTGATCAACAGCTATTAATAATTCTTTTCTGCACTCTCGCACTGCTGCAATTAACTCTTTGAGCTGCAGCGGTGACTCATAATTACGGCTGAATAAAATTAATCCACCCACTGATCGCCTTTGCAAGAGATCATATTCGAAGGAAGAAATTGAAGTTCCCTCCAGATCTAACATAAGCACACCCGGAGGATTATTTTGTTTATTCATTGACCCTATTTAGTAATAAGAAATTGGACTTTTAAAACACTCAATAGTTTAGCTACTAATATTAATTCAACACGTAAGCTTGCCACAATTTTTCTCAAATAGTATGTTTTGTTTAAAGATGTATTCAACACAAGTAATCGAGAGAAAAATTCTTAGCTGTTTAGAAAAAAGCTATTGTGCCTTTAGCATAGGTTATTTTTATGAAAAATCTCGTAAGTGGACCCTTGGATTAGCGATAGACTGCATATAAGTATACGCAGCAGAGCAATCTAGTAGTACTGCTTAAAACCAAATGATCGAAAGCAAAGTTGGCCAACCTAATGCCTCTAGATAGAAACACTCTTTCCCGCAGCCGCAGACTCACCTAAAAATTAGCCCTGCTCATAGAAATTGAAATCCAAAATAGGTTTACACTCATGAATCCATCCTGTCAGAGAACACAATTAAGGTCCTTTCCAATGCTATTTATTAGCTAATCCAGCTCAGCAAGGGCTTCCGGATTCTTTCTCTCTGACAGCTAGTTTCCGTGATCGTTTATTTCCACCTAAGAAGCTATTTAGCTAGGTATCATTAAAGTTCTCTTGAGATTGACAGACAACTGTATATAATTACAGTTGTTTGCTTACAGAGGGTTCTCGGATGCACAAGTTAACTTCCCGGCAGGAAGAAATACTCTGCTATATCAAAGACTATTTACAAGATACAGGATTCCCACCAACTCGCTCAGAAATAGCGCAACAAATGGGCTTTAGGTCACCTAATGCGGCAGAAGAGCATCTCCGGGCCCTCGCTCGAAAAGGGGCCATTGAGATGATGCCAGGTACCTCTCGAGGTATAAAATTGCCCATTAATGAACAATTAGGCCTACCTATCATTGGTCAGGTTGCAGCAGGCAGCCCAATTTTAGCTGAAGAATCTATCGCTGATTACTGTGATATTCCACCGGATATGTTTAAACCAAAGGCTGATTACTTATTAACGGTAAAAGGTACCAGTATGGTGGGAATAGGAATTTATGAAGACGATTTGCTCGCTGTACACAAAGTAGACAGTGCCAATAATGGAGACATAGTTGTTGCCAGAATTGATGACGAGGTTACCGTAAAAAGATTAGAGACTAACCGAAGCAAATATAAAGTGAATTTAATAGCTGAGAATCCTGATTTCTCCCCTATAGAAGTAGATGTGCGTAGTAATGATTTTGCAATAGAAGGAATAAGCGTCGGTGTAATTCGCCGGGGCCTGTGACCGCTATAATCAATCACTGAAAAAGGATCTTCACCAACGACCAACATACTAGTTTGGGCTACCAATTCCAGAACGACCAAGAAATTGTAATCTTTATTTTGTGGTTTTCTTTTTAGCCACTTTCTTTTTCTTCGGCGCTTTGGTTATCTCCCAGTTACCATCCTTGTAAATAGCCTTCCATCCAGTTGCTTTCTTATCTACTTCAGTTTGAACGTACTGCTCTTTTGTTTTTCGACTATAACGAACTAGAGTCTTGTTTCCTTTATCATCTTGAGTAGGCGCATCAAATAGAAACAAATATTTTGGATCAATTTTATCCTTATGGGGAAGCAGCTCTTCAACAAATGGCGCTCGCGTTTCTCTATTGCGGGGAAATTTACTCGCCGCTAAAAACAAACCAGATGCTCCATCTCGCAGGATATAATGATCCTCTACCGTCTCACATATAAGTTCTGGCATTGGCACTGGGTCCATTTTTGGCGGAGCTGCTTCACCATTACGCAATAACTTACGCGTATTAGAGCAATCCTTATTACCGCATCCAAAGTATTTGCCAAATCGTCCAGTTTTAAGCTGCATGTCAGCGCCACATTTGTCACATTCGATAACCGGCCCTTCATAACCACGAATTTTGAATACGCCATTTTCAACATCGTACCCAGAACAATCTGGATTATTTCCGCACACATGTAATTTACGTTTTTCATCTATTAGATAAGAGTCCATTGCTGTATTGCACTCTGTGCACCGTCGCTTCGTGCGGAGTAGGATATTTTCTTGTGCTTCCGCTTCCTCAGCCGTATCCGTGCGGATAGCTTCTTCACCTGGAGTCAGGTTAATAGTATGTTTGCATTGTTCTTTCTTAGGTAAAGAATACCCCGAACAGCCTAGAAATACGCCAGTAGATGCTGTTCTTATTTGCATGGTAAGCCCACATTCAGGGCAGGGAATATCAACGCCTGTGGGGTCATTCGTGCGCATGCCTCCATCAGTTGCTTCTGCTTTTGCGAGCTGGCTAGTAAACCCCTCGAAGAAGTCATTCAGTAGTTTTTTCCAATCTTTCTCTCCTGCAGCCACTTCATCCAATGATTCTTCCATCTTTGCGGTAAAATCATAGTCCATCAGGTCAGTAAAACTTTCGTGCAGCCTTTCAGCGACGATGTCGCCGATCTTCAATGCATAGAAACGTTTACTTTCAACTCGAACATAACCTCGGTCCTGAATAGTTGAAATAATCGAGGCGTAAGTGGATGGTCGACCAATATCACGTTTTTCTAATTCCTTTATTAAACTCGCTTCGGTAAAACGGGCCGGAGGCTTAGTGAAATTTTGAAAAGGCTCTAACGTATCTAATTTTAGAGTCTGCCCAACCTCTACATGCGGCAACACTATGTCTTCTTCTTGTGATGGCATAACTTTTAAATAACCATCAAACTGCATAATGCGACCTTTTGTACGAAGTGAGAATTTGTCTGCACCAATAGTAATACTGCTACTTAAATATTTAGCTGGAGGCATTTGGCAGGCAACGAAATACTGCCAAATTAAGCGATAGAGACGAACTGCATCTGATTCCATACCCATTAAGTGATCAGCCTCTACTTTTACCTCACTTGGGCGAATTGCTTCGTGTGCTTCCTGTGCCCCTTCTTTGGAACTATAACTGTGAGGCGCTTCAGGTAAGTATTGATCTCCAAAATTAGACTCAATGTAATTCCGACACATAGACACAGCATCATTACTTAAGTGCGTCGAGTCAGTCCGCATGTAGGTAATGTAGCCAGCCTCATAGAGGCGCTGGGCCATCATCATCGTTTTCTTAACCCCGAACCCCAATCTAGTACTCGCGGCCTGCTGCAGGGTAGAGGTAATCAGAGGAGGCTTCGCTTTCGAAGAGGTTGGTCGATCATCTCGCTTTAGAACTTTAAATTCTGCCGCATTTAGGATCGCCAAGGCCGCATCAGTATCAGACTTGTTGTCAGGACGAAAATTTCTGTCCTTATCTTTAGTAACTTGACACCGCAGTTTAGCAGAATCAGGAGTAACTAAATTTGCAAACACTTCCCAGTATTCATCGGGTATAAAGGCCCGGATTTCTCGCTCACGCTCAACCACCAAGCGAACAGCTACTGACTGAACGCGGCCTGCAGATAACCCTCTGGCAACTTTTGCCCACAGCAATGGTGAAACCATGAAGCCCACCACCCTATCAAGGAATCGTCTTGCCTGTTGAGCTTCAACATAGCGCATATCAACCTCGCCAGGTTCTGAAAAAGCTTCAGCAACTGCGCGCTTGGTAATCTCATTGAAAACAACCCGCTTGTAGCGATTTGGGTCCCCGCCTATCGATTCTTTCAAATGCCAAGCGATAGCCTCTCCTTCCCTATCCAAATCCGTGGCCAGATAAATATTTTCTGCGTCTTTCGCCAACTTCTTTAATTCAGCGACAACTTTTTCTTTCCCTGGCAGAATCTGATAGTTTGCTTTCCAGTCCTTGCCTGGGTCTATTCCCATTCTGGTTACAAGTTGTTGTTTAGCCTTCTTTTTCTTGAAAGCTATCTTTTCTTCTGGTTTCATTTTGCGCGTAGCTGCCGCCGCCGCTGCACGGGCCTTTGTATCTATAGGCTTACCGCTGCCGCTAGTCGGCAAATCACGTATATGACCAACGCTAGACTTCACCACAAATTCAGGACCTAAGTACTTGTTTATAGTCTTGGCTTTTGCGGGTGACTCTACTATGACAAGCGATCTAGGCATCTAATGGTTTGCTTACTAAGGATTTGTCGAAAATTTGAGCAAAATTGAATTCTGCCACCTCAAACAGCGCACATATATAAGGGCAAGTTTCCGCCCGGTCAAGTTTTCTCTGAAAAAAGTGCACAACTATTTAAAATAGAAATAGCTCGAATGAGCAAAATCTATACAAATGAAAGAGAGAAATTAGAAGCTTTTCACACCCAGCGCAAAAAAACACACAACCTTATTTGGTCAAATTTCAAATGATGATATATGAGAGAATATCTGCTTGTAGCCACTTATAACTTAGGATAAAAACAATGCTACATGACGCCTAAATATTCCAAAGAGGAATTCTTAAAGAGTCAATTAAAAGCTTAGATTTCCACTTCATGTAACCAATTAAAATCGTCTGCAAGCTCACCTTTTTGAATACCCACTAAAAAATCATACATTTTTTGCATGATAGGTCCAACAGTTTGACCATCTTGAGAAACAGTGTGCCATTTTTCATCAAACCAAATTTTTCCAACAGGTGATAACACAGCAGCTGTGCCGCAGGCTGCAACTTCTTCGAATTGTGAAAACTCTTTACGCAAGTCGATTGGACGCTCTTCAGTTTTCATAGATAGCTGTTTTGCAGCCAATTCCATTAATGACCGTCGCGTAATACTTGGAAGAATTGCGTTTGAGGAAGGTGTTATAAAAGAACCATCTTTCATTGCAATTACAATATTCGCTGAACCAGCTTCATCAATATAACGATGCTCGGCCGAATCTAAATATAAAGCCTCATTAGCACCTAATTCCTTTGCTTTTAAGGTGGCCAATAGCCCCCCAGCATAGTTAGCACCTGCTTTAAAACTACCAGTTCCTGCTGGCGCAGCGCGGTCCATCTCTGAAACCGCAAGGCTAATCACAGCCAATCCTGTATCTTTATAATAGGGACCTACCGGCGACACAAATACTCGGAATTCATACTGTTGGGCAGGATTAAGTCCGAGGTTTTCGCCAACGCCAATTAACATAGGTCGTATATATAAAGAAGCACCTGACCCGTAAGGGGGAATCCAAGCTGAGTTAGCACGCACCGTTTCTTCAATAGCCCTAATAAACAATGACTTTGGGACTTCAGGCATCAATAGCCGCTGTGTAGTTAAATTCATCCGTTCGCTGTTTAAATCTGGGCGAAACAACAACACTCGACCATCTTCAGCGGTTTGAGCTTTCATGCCTTCGAAACATTGTTGCGCATAATGTAGTGATGGCGCACCCTCATGAACTAATATCATTTCATCATTAACTAAAGACCCTGCATTCCAAGTCCCATTTTCATAGGATGCAGTAAACCGATAATCAGTTTTTGAATACTGAAATCCTAATTGAGCCCAATTAAGGGCTTTCTTTTTCACTTTTGCGTCCAATTCCAAAATATCTCGATTGTTGAAGTAATCATAACTATATTATCCGGCATAAGTTCATTAATATCTACGATGCCCACTTGTGGTTGAGTAGCGATGCTACGGCGCTTCAGATAGACTCTGGCGCTTTTCAGACGCTAAGAACTTATGCATCTAATAGATATCGGAGCAAATCTCACTCATGAATCATTCGAGAATGATTTTGAGCAGGTAGTTGCTGACGCCAAATCAGCACAACTGAGACACATCATTATTACAGGAACAGACTTAGCTACCAGTAAAGCCGCTCAAAAGATAGCAGCAAAGCAACCTGACTTTTTCAGTAGTACCGTTGGTTTTCATCCTCATGTCGCCAAATCCGTTAGCTCAATTGACCTATCTGCTGCAAAACTCCTCAGCTGTGCTGATCATGTTGCCGCGATTGGAGAGACAGGACTCGATTTCAATCGGAATTTTTCAGCGAAAGAAGATCAATTACGGATTTTTGAGCATCATCTAGAGTTGGCCGCAGAGTTACAAAAGCCCGTTTTCTTGCATCAAAGAGATGCGCACGACGAGTTTTTCCCTTTGCTGCAGAAATACCGACCTAATTTAGTGGGTGGAGTTGTCCACTGTTTTACCGATACTGCTCGAGCATTACATGATTATCTGGAATTAGACATGTATATCGGCATCACTGGCTGGATTTGTGATGAAAGACGGGGGCAAGAACTACAACGAGCCGTAGGCAAGGTTCCCGAAGATCGACTTCTTATAGAAACCGACTCTCCTTATTTACTGCCTCGCAGCCTACACCCAAAACCAAAATCCCGCAGAAACGAGCCGTCTCACTTGATTGAAGTTGCCAAAAGCATTGCTCTGCATAGCGGCCGAGAACTAGACGATGTAGTGAGGTGCTCCACAGAAAACGCAGTCCGCCTGTTTAGGCTGCCCGTCAGTTTGAGCTTGGAAAACTCATAGGAGATAGTGGCAATCTCTCTCTAGCTCCTCGTTCTCTCTATCCTCTAGGACATTCTTATCTAGATCTCGATAATCGATTTCTGGATTACAGATCATTTCGTTTCCGCCCCAAACCTTGATATATCAAAATAAATTAAGAAGATCTTCCAATTGAAATGGCCAACCTATTTCTTCTTTAGTTTGCTTATTCTTAACCACTGGAATTCTAATCCCATAAATTTCAACCATTGATTCATCTATGCTGATATCAATTGACTCAAGATGGAATTCTTTGAAAGATCGCAATTCAATCAATAAGTTTTCTGCCAATTCGCACAGATGACAGCCGTCAGTGGTGTATAAGATCAGGGTTTGCATTAATTACAAGCATGCCCGGAGAAAAAGCTAATATCAATTTCCAGCTTGATCTGCCCACTCATAGCCTTTCCCCCTTTTGAACAAGTAAAAATTCAGCAAATTAGCATGTTGACTGACTTAAAAAGGTTTGGATTAGCACTACCCAAACCGAGCTACATCCCTGAAGTTGCGCTACATTCCGCTACAATGTTCGTCTAGACATCCCTCATAAAACGTTTACAATCCCTGTCTTCGCGTTACGTGGTCCATTTACAACAGAGAATTCTTCATATGAGCCATCATGGAATAATAACAGAGCTAAAAAGTTGGTTATCTCAACAGATTATAGGACAGGAACGTCTACTTGATCGTTTGTTAATTGCATTATTGGCCGATGGGCATTTACTCGTTGAGGGTGCTCCTGGTCTGGCGAAAACTAAAGCTATTAAAGATCTTTCTCGAGCCGTTGAAGGCGATTTCCATAGAATTCAATTCACGCCTGATTTGCTGCCTAGTGATATAACCGGCACTGAGGTATTCAGGCCCGAAGATGGTTCTTTCCGCTTTCAACAGGGCCCTATATTCCATAACTTGGTGCTGGCCGATGAAATCAACCGGGCTCCAGCCAAAGTACAATCTGCGTTGCTAGAAGCCATGGGGGAGCGCCAAGTCAGTGTCGGCAGAGAATCCTTCACCTTGCCTCCTCTTTTTCTTGTGATGGCAACACAAAATCCTATCGAGCAAGAGGGAACATATCCACTGCCCGAAGCTCAGCTAGACAGGTTTTTAATGCACGCTACTATTGACTATCCAGCGATCGAAGCAGAGCGGGATATTTTACACTTAGTTAGAAACGAGGCACAAAATCAACAAAGCGAGCCGCCAAAACAAATTGCTCAAGAAGATCTATTCGAGGCACGTCAGGAAATACTGTCCATGCACATGGCTCCGGAAGTTGAGGAATACATAATCCAGATAATTATGGCATCTCGACAACCTGACCTTTACGGGGACGACTTAGCTTCATGGCTGGAATATGGAGCCAGCCCCCGTGGAACAATTTCACTCGATCGATGCTCAAGAGCATACGCCTGGATCCAGGGACGCGATTTTGTTAGCCCTGACGATGTTCAGGAAATCATGTTTGACGTTCTACGCCACCGCATATTGCTAAGCTTTGAGGCTGAAGCCAGTGGGGTGACCCCAGACAAGGTTTTAGAGACAATTCGCGAACGTGTGCCTTCAGCTTAATTCGGCAAGGACACGCTTATGTCGGCGAAGATTCATATTGACCCACACCAGTCCCGCTATCAGAGCAAAGGGGCTGTAGTTAGCCTGCAACATTTGCTCATTCAGCGCTATGCCGCTAAAAATTTAGAATACATTGCCCATACCAGATCTATTGCGGGGATCTCCGGTCTGCATCTATCCAAGATGAGAGGGCGTGGGATCGATTTTGAAGAGTTTCGACCCTATCAGGCAGGGGATGATATACGGTTAATCGATTGGCGTGTCACCGCGCGCACAGGCCGCCCATTCACCAAGGTATTTAGAGAAGAGCGAGAAAGACCCGTCATCATTGCGGTAGATCAAACTCGTAATATGTATTTTGGCAGCCAGATTGCCTTTAAATCCGTTATTGCAGCGCAGGCAGCAGCGCTCTTCTGCTGGCTTGCCATCGACAATGGTGATCGGGTTGGTGGCCTCGTTTTTTCAGATGTTGATTCCAGTTTGGTGCGCCCAAAACGGAGTCGTCGTTCGGCGCTGCACTTACTGAATCAGGTTTTCCAATACAACCAAAAACTCACCGAGATCGGAGACCCTGAGAATCAGGAACCGACAGACTCTAGTTTTCGTCCCGGTTTAGCTCACGCTCTTGGGCAAATTCGACGAATTACAAAACCCGGCAGCACTCTGTATATAATTTCAGATTTCGTTAGCTTAGACGAAAAAGCATTGCAATATCTTAATCAACTGTCTCGTCATAACAATGTAATTTGTTGCTTGGTATATGACACTTTAGAGGAATCTTTGCCTGTTCCTGGTATCTATAGCATTACAGATGGCAACCGCAAAGGTGCCTTAAATACTCATAACAGCAAGGCAAGAATGCGATATCGACAACAATTCCATGAGCGTATCGAGCGCCTTGGTGGTGAACTTGATAAATTACAGATTCAATTAATCAAAATGCGTACCAACCAGCTTGTGGTGGAGCAAATTCGACAATGGATAGCGAAGAGCTATTAGAACAACTCGCAGATATTCATTTGCCAGTTGAAATCAGCTACTGGCCTCCCGCACCTGGGTGGTGGATACTCGCCGTTATGCTATTAGTAGGCGGGATATTCCTATCTCTCCGATTTATTCAATTTAGAAATTTACAGCAAGTTTGCCGACACGCATTAATAGAGCTCGAAAGTTGTTATTCGCAACTTGCTAAAATCGATTCCAGCGACCCCAGCAATCAACTCCGCTATGTAAATGAAGTTAATTCCGTCCTGCGGCGAGTTGCGTTAGTGCATTTTCCTCATGCTAAAGTTGCCAGTCTCGGCGGTAAAGACTGGGTTGATTTTATAAGACAAAAAGGGGACTCTGCAGAGCTAAACGAAGAAATTGCCGCAGCCTTGAGCTTCGGGCGTTTTCAGACACATTGTGAAGTTGACGTAGATAAAATGAACGATCTTGGAAAAGCATGGATCACCAGTCTTTATTTAGGAAAGCAGACCGACTCAGATCAACAGGGGCTCAGTAGCTAATGCTTGAATTCACCTGGCCCTGGGTCTTTCTAGCTCTACCCTTACCCATTCTTATATATAAGCTTTTTGCCCGCGCTCCGAGGCAAGATGCGGCACTCTATGTGCCCTTTTTTAGCGTACTATCGCGTCTTCAGTCCGACAATGAAAACCTATCTAGCGGCCGTTTACTAAATCTCATTTGCTGCACTTTGATTTGGTTACTGATCATACTTGCTGCGAGCAGACCACAGTGGCTGGGCGAACCTGTCCAATTGCCCTCTACAGGCAGAGACCTTATGCTATCTGTAGATATATCGGGAAGCATGGAAGCTCAAGATATGGTCGTTGGTAATCGCCAAGCCTCTCGAATAGACGTGGTAAAAGCAGTGGTCGGTGATTTCGTTGAGCGCAGAGAAGGCGACCGACTTGGTCTTATCCTATTTGCCGCCCACGCCTACATTCAAGCACCCCTTACTTTCGATCGTGGAACCGTTGGCACTTTATTGGAAGAAGCAGAGATAGGCATCATCGAAGAGTCGGCTACAGCAATTGGCGATGCTATTGGGCTCGCGGTCATTCATCTTCGCACACGCCCGGAAAATAGCCGTGTACTGGTACTGCTGACCGATGGGGTGAATAATGCGGGCGCTGTTTCACCAGAACAGGCAGGTCAATTAGCACAACAGGAAAATATTAAGATATATACAATTGGTATTGGTGCGGATCAAGTAGTGCAACGAACCTTCTTTGGTGCTCGTGCAATCAATCCTTCTGCCGAACTTGATGAAGCAGTATTAACTCGTATTGCCGAATCAACTGGTGGTCGATATTTTCGAGCTCGCGATGTAAATGATTTAGTCGATATTTACGAAGAGTTAGACCTCCTCGAAGCTATCGAGCAAGACGAACAAACCTATCGCCCTACACGCGTTTTGTTTTACTGGCCACTTGGGGCTTCGATCATCATTAGCTTCATACTCGCTTTAGTTTCTATTCCCTGGTTGTCATTGGCAGGAAGAGCACGTATTGAGGATTATGAAGACGACCTAGAAGGAGATAACGAAGTAGCCGCCAGCGGTGGGAATGCCTAAATGGATATTCTAATCCCCGCAAATATTATTAATGATTTCCATTTTCTGCGCCCTATCTGGTTACTTGGGCTGATACCCGCTTTAATATTCTTTATAGCCATGTGGCGAATTAATACGGTGGTCACGGCTTGGGATAAGGCTATCGACAAGAACTTACTTCCCTATTTATTAGATCGTAGCAAAAATGCTGCGCAACGCACCCCTCTGTTACTTCTATTTTGTGCCTGGGTACTATCCACTATCGCTATGGCTGGACCGGTATGGGAGCAATTACCTCAACCAGTACAGAAACGAGAGGATGCTTTGGTAATAGTCATGGACCTATCACTATCCATGTTTGCACCCGACCATAACCCCTCTCGCCTCGATTTGGCTAAACGTAAACTACGAGATATTTTGGCACTGCGTCAGGAAGGACAGACCGCCTTGGTTGTTTATGCAGGGGACTCTCATACAGTTACTCCGTTAACAGATGACGTAGTGACCATAGACGCTTTAGTTTCCTCACTTAGCCCAAATATCATGCCTTTGTTTGGTAGCAATCCAATGTCAGCTATCGACATGGCAGTAGGTTTACTCGACGACGTCGAATCCACAGATGGGCGCATAATGTTAATGACAGACGGCATCAGTGGATTCGATCAAGAACTTTTAATTACTGAACAACTCGAAGAAACTGGCTATGAATTATTGGTCATGGGCATCGGCACCGAGGAAGGCGCGCCAATCCGAACTAGCGATGGTAGTTTTCTAACGGATGAAAATGGCGCTATGGTAGTACCTACGCTAAACAAAAACGTACTGCAATCATTAGCCAATCGAGTTAATGGCCGCTATCACGACATCCAACTCTCTAATGCAGATTTAGCTTTCTTACTGTCTGAAAACCAATTACTTGATGATCAGGAATTAACAGAAGTCGAAGAAGAGTTCGATGTATGGAATGAAGCTGGGCCCTTTCTCCTATTATTAGTTTTACCGCTTGCTGCGTTTACTTTTCGGCGTGGCTGGCTCTTTAGCATTGTCTTACTCACAGGCGGCGGTCTGCTGTTCCCAAGTCAACCGGCTCAGGCCTTTGAATGGCGAGATCTTTGGAAGACCAAAGACCAACAAGCTGCAGAGGCATTTGCAGTTAACGATCATTCCCTTGCTGCTGCTTTATTTGACACGAGTGATTGGCGCGGTGCGGCAAGTTATCGCGCCCAAGACTATGAATCCGCTATAGCCGCCTTTAGCGCTAGCGATACTCCAGACGGACATTACAATCGTGGCAATGCATTGGCTCTCGCGGGAAATTATGCAGAAGCTATTGCTGCTTACGATATAGCTATTAGCCTGGAGCCGGAACATTCAGATGCAATAAGCAATAAAGCCATTATCGAACAACTCCTTGAAGAACAAGAGTCAGAGCAAGGCGAAAATCAAGAAGGTGAGAATCAAGAAAACCAGTCAGAACAAAATTCGCAAAACGAATCAGAAGAACAGAACGAAAACTCTGAAAACCAAGACCAAGAAAGCCAAGAAGGCAACGAAGATCAGCAACAAAACGAGCAACAAAATGAAGCGCCTGAAGAGCAAGAAAGCTCTGAATCGAATAGCGAGCAAAATACTCCGAGTCAATCTAGCAATGAAGAATTTGAAGAGCAGCAAGCACTCGAACAATGGTTACGCAGAATTGAAGATGACCCTGGTGAACTATTGCGTCGGAAATTTCGCTATCAATATCGCCAACGCCAGCTAAACGGCACAGCGAACAGCATTCAAAATGGAGGTCAGATCTGGTGAAACACATGACCAAAGTCCTCCAGCTCTTGCTACTCCCTCTATTCTTAATCACTTTTGCCGCGAATGCGCAGGAAGTAGAAGTAACAGTCGATCGCAATGAACTAGCCCGGGGAGAGACTTTAACTTATACCATTCGTGTATTTGACCAACGCCAGGGAATGCAATTAGACCTAACTCCACTAACTGATGAATTTGATGTTTTAGGTACTCGCACCTCAAGTCAAATTCGAAGCGTGAATGGCTCCGTTGAGTCATGGACAGATTACATCGTCACCCTCTTCCCTCTCGCTGAGGGAGAGCTCACGATACCCTCAATAGAAGTAAACAATGCTGTAACGAATTCAATTGTAATTTCTGTTGTAAACGAAGGGCCACGATCTAATCAGAACAGCGACGAATTATACTTGGATATCGAAGTCAACAAAGATTCAGTCTATGTTCAAGAGCAACTATTATTTACTGTTCGCCTCTTCTACACCATTAATGGAATTAGAAATCCGCAATTTACAGAACTGGAGATGCCCGATACGGTTATTCAGCTGATTGGCTCACCCAACCAGTACGAAGAACTAATCGAGGGAGTACGGTTCGGAGTTTATGAAAAACGCTATGTCATCTTCCCGCAGCGCAGTGGCCCGTTAGAAATTCCTGACATATTATTTCGGGGTGAAGTTACTGACGGGTCAAGTAACTTTGTGTTTCGAAATCTAAACACCCGCAGGGTGACCGCATTTATCGATGGAATAACTATCAATGTGGACGAAAGACCACCAGCCGTTCAAGGGGAAAATTTTTGGTTACCTGTTAGCAATCTAACACTCGAAGAAGAGTTTAGTACTGATATAGCCAATCTAAGAATCGGCGATTCTGTCGTCCGAACGATAACCATGGTAGCAGATGGGCTCGACGGCGCAGTCCTTCCACCTTTTACTCCCGAAGAGTTCGAAGGTGTCAATGTCTACTCAGACCCACCTGATATTCAACGAACATTTGTCGATGGAAGTATTGTCGGCACCCGTATTGAATCCTCAACCATTGTTCCAATAACTTCCGGCGAAATAGAGATTCCGCAAATTACTATCCCATGGTGGAACATAAATACAGATCAAATAGAGTCAACAATTGTCCCTGCAACGCGAATTCAAGTTGCTACTATCGAGGGAGATATCCCATCAGAACAAGCATTAGTGAGCTCAGAGAACATCGAAGAATTACTCGCATCTGCGCCAGTGGTCGATCAAGGTATGATCGACGAACAAGGCGAAGCCGAGTTTATTGAAGTCGATGCATCCTGGATGAACTACTTCATCGCCCTCGCCTTTTTTATTGTCGCTTACAGCATTTACCGCCTAGTAATCGTGCCACACACCAAAGAGATTAGCGACTACATGGCAGACAAACGAGAAAGGTTTGAAGCTAGGTATAGCCCAGCAAATAATGAGCGTACAGCCTTTAAGCTACTTCAGTCTGCCTGCCGGAAATCCGACTTAAATAGTATTAGAGAAGCGCTAACTCAATGGTGCAACCATTTCTTGGATACAAGAGTCGTAATAACCATGGATGACATATTACAGCAAAGAGAATGTATTGAATTGCATAGATATGTCACTCAAATTCAAACTGACCTTTTCAACAATGTTGACGAAAGAAAGCAAGCTAAGGACTTTAACCCTTCAGAATTTCTCAACGAAGTTTCTCAGTTACGCAGATCGAAACTCTATGCTGACAAATTAGCTGCAAGAGATAAGCGCTTCGCCCTGCCTCCACTCTATAGAACTTAGTCGTGGCAAACTCGAGGCTTGTCTACTCGACTGATGAAAGCAATATTTGCTCAACCTGCAGCAAAGTCTTCCGAAAATGCAAATGCACAGAAACCCAATCAACAACTAAAGATGACATTGTGCGAGTTTCGAGAGAGACCAAAGGCAGAAAGGGTGCTGGCGTTACAGTAATAACTGGCTTGAATATCAATCCTGTCGAATTAAAGGAAATTGCCAGAAAGCTCAAAATCCAATGCGGCGCCGGAGGTACTACTAAATCCGGTCAAATTGAAATTCAGGGAGATAAAAGAGAAATCATCAAAAATTTTTTCGAAAAAGGCGGAAAGAAAGTAAAATTATCTGGAGGCTAAGCCCGCCCCTCAGCCAATCTTAACAAAGCCAGGCCACTAAAGACCCAGCCGATACAAAAGAGTCTTTTGGTTTTTCTTCTTTTAAGTCCGATACACAGCTCTAAGCATCAGTATTAAGATCAGCAACTAAATTTTGCTTACGGGTCTGGTTATTTTTTTTCTTGCCTATCTTTGCCGCATCGTTGCGAATATTTGCCAGACGCTTCAAATAAACCTCATCAACATCACCGGTAACGTATTCACCATTAAAAACCGAGCATTCGTATTTAGAGATCTTTGGATTCCCTTCTGCTGCCGCGGAAATAAGATCTTCTAAGTCTTGATAGATAAGCCAATCTGCTCCAATCAACTCTTCAACTTCTGAATCAGTCTTCCCTGCAGCGATTAATTCAGAAGCAGCAGGCATATCTATACCATAGACGTTAGGGTAGCGAATTGCGGGAGCAGCAGATGCAAAATACACTTTTTTTGCACCAGCATCTCGAGCCATCTGGATTATTTGTTTACTGGTTGTGCCTCTTACGATTGAATCATCGACTAGCAATACGTTTTTTCCCTTAAACTCTAACTCAATGGCATTAAGTTTTTGACGGACTGATTTCTTCCGCAGGCTTTGTCCTGGCATTATAAAGGTTCTGCCAATATAGCGATTCTTTACAAACCCCTCTCGATACTTAATGCCCAAACGATTAGCAAGCTCTAGCGCGGAGGTTCGACTTGTATCAGGTATTGGAATGACCACATCAATATCATAATTCGGTCGTAATTTATCCAACTTATCGGCAAGCTTTTCACCCATTCGCAAACGCGCCTTGTAAACTGAAATACTATCCATCAAGGAATCCGGTCGCGCGAAATAAACATGTTCGAATATACAAGGTGTATGCTCGCCGGATTCAGTGCAGATCTTCGAATGCAAATTATTATGCACATCAACGTAAACCGCTTCGCCCGGAGCTACGTCTCTTTCGATAGAAAACCCCTGTGAATCTAACGCGACGCTTTCTGAAGCTATCATATATTCTTTGCCACGCTCAGTTTGACGACTTCCAAACACCAAAGGCCTGATACCATTCTTATCTCGAAAACCTAAAATCCCATAACCCGTGATCATCACTATTGCTGCAAACCCGCCACGACAACGATCAAAGACGCGGGACACTGCGGCAAAAATATCTTCTGGCGTCGGTTTAATTCTCCCTTTTAGTTGTAATTCGTGGGCAAGAACATTTAACAAAACTTCTGAATCTGAATCAGTATTGATATGACGCAGGTCGCCTTTGAATAATTCTCTGCTAAGTTCGTTAGCATTGGTAAGGTTCCCATTATGGGCCAAGGAAAGACCATAAGGCGAGTTGACATAGAAAGGTTGGGCTAATGCTGGACTGGAACTTCCAGCAGTTGGATATCTGACATGGCCAATCCCCATTTGACCGGTGAGTCTACGCATATGTCGAGTCCTGAACACATCTTTTATGAGCCCATTATCCTTGCGTAAATTTAACTTACCATTGTCGCTGGTCATAATGCCAGCAGCATCCTGTCCTCGATGCTGCAAGACAGTTAGTGTGTCATAGATACAAACACCAACATCTTTACTAGTAACCACACCAACCAATCCACACATAGAATACTCCGTCCCTAGCCCTAACGTTATTGTGTCAAATAAACACTATTCGTGTCTTCAACAAACATTCGTAACCATTCTGTCATCCACAACCCGTAAGGGATAAGAGTTGACTGCTGCCATTGCTCAGTTTCAGACAGGAACAGCCCAGATATGAACAAAATAACTAAAACCATGATGACCCCTCTAGCAACACCAAATACACCGCCCAGCAATCGGTCTGCGAATTTTAATCCAGTTATAGTTAGCAGTTTCGACATCAGGTAGTTTAGAAATGTACCCAACATCATCACTACTATGAAAATTATCGCAAATGCGCTCACATAACGAATGCTGCTACTGTCTATTATATTTACTAATAACTCTGATAAAGTCTCACTATATAACCTTGCCACTATCAAAGCTGCGACCCAGGTCAACAATGACAGCACTTCTTTAATCAATCCACGCCACAAACCGAACAAAAAAGACAGAGTAGTAATTACTAATATTGCGGTATCTACTCCGTTCATTACTCGCGACTAAATTCCTTATTTACAATTGCTCAATTTCAAAACGCACAATGTCACCCGCCAAACTGAATTCATTCCGCAACTCTTCTTGGTATTGATCAACAAGTTCCCGATCTAGCCAAGGACCAACAAAAACTCTCGTCAAACTGCCCTGACTATTTTCTCCACTCCGCACATAAGCTTTGTAACCGGCAGCCCGGAGGCGTTCCATTAAATTCAAGGCATTGTCTTCTTCTGCAAAAGCGCCCATGCGGACACTCCATCCTTGAGGCAGCCCTGCTTCATCCAAACGAGGAACTTCTCGCGTATAAGCGGGTTCCGAAGTAATTACTGGAACGGGGTCTTCAGTTTCATTTATGACAGTATTTCCGACTTCTTCCGGCTCGGTTGATGAACTAACTTCGACGTCAGCTATAACGATAGGCCTCAACTGGGTGGGCTCTGGAAAGACAGGGATTATTGGTTCATCGGGGATACGGCTGGACAATTGAGCCTGATAACTCCCCTGCCCATCAAAGATAATAGGTAAAAATATCAATGCTAGAGCGAGTAGCACGATCGTTCCTACTATTCGCTGCTTAGTGCTTTGGTTCAATCTGGAGAGTCCCCGACTAAACTAACAATAGTACGCTCTATGTTTGAATCGCTAAAAAGCAATTTTCACCCTACTGAGTCGCTCAAATTTCGGACAGCCGCTACGGTATAAAAAGATCCCATCACCACAACTAATTGCTTCTTGCCTGGATTCTCGCGAGCAAAGGAGCAACTATCTTTACATGCTTGCCTGTAGGCATTGACAACTGACTCTGTCCTAACCCATTGTCGCAAATGCCCGCTACTTTGGAGCCGCTTCTCGACCTCTTCCGAAGCCATGCACCGGGATTCCTCAACTTGCGAAATATACCAGATGTCTACACAGGATTCTAAGGATAGAGCGATTCCTTCTATATCTTTATCTGCCATCACTGCTATCACTACAGATATTTGGGAAAACTCTGGGTATTGAGCTTTTTTAGCACTCATAGCAGCTGCCAAAAACTTTGCCGCCGCTGGGTTGTGCGCCACATCAAGAATTACATCGACCCCAGTTTCCGTATCAAGTCTGTGCTCTTGGCGACCTTGAAACTGTATGGTTTTAAACGCTTTCTGAACACTCACCTTGGTCAGATCAATATTGAGCAGACTAAGCGTCTGTAAAGCGATTGAAGCATTATTAAGATGTAGCGCAGGAATTGCTAATTCATGCACCGATAAAGCTCCATTCTCATTACAGCCACTCCACCGCCAATGGCAGTCGTCTTTAGTTATTTCCCATTGAAAATGCTTGTTAATCAAATAGAGTGGGGCGCCTAGCTTCTGGGCCAACTCAATAATGCTACCGACTGGTTCTGCGTCTCCATAAACCAAGGGAACACCAGAGCGCAAAATACCGGCTTTCTCGCGGCCAATTGAATCCAAGTTATCGCCTAACCAATCTTGATGATCTAAAGCAATTGATGAAATAACCGTCACATCGGCATCAACAATATTTACAGCATCTAACCGGCCACCTAGACCAACCTCGAGCAAGGCAACATCAATATTAGCTTGGCAAAAGATCCATAATGCAGCCAGAGTGGAAAATTCAAAATAGCTAAGGGAAACACCTTCACGACATTCGTCTATATGAGAAAATGCAATACAGATAGATGCCTCATCTATTGGTTTTCCATCTATTTTAATTCGTTCTGTATAATGGCTTAAATGAGGCGATGTATAACTCGCCACTGAACGCCCTGACTTAATCAGTAGCGCCTCCATTAAAGTGACACACGATCCTTTTCCATTTGTCCCTGCTACAATTACAATTTTTGGGGCAACTTTACCCAACCCCATATTGTTCGCAACCGTCCGCACTCTATCTAGTCCAAGCTCTATCTCACTGGGATGTACAGTAGAAATATAGTCCAACCAGGAGTCTAGGCCTGGGACTTCAGCGCCACTGGGAGGCATTAAGAAGCTGTAGCTTTGTAGGGCAAAAGCTTCCCGAGAATAGAGGCAATCTTGTCCCGCATGTCACGTCGATGAACAATCATATCTACGGCACCATGTTCCAGCAGGAATTCACTACGTTGAAATCCTTCTGGAAGTTTCACCCGCACGGTTTGGCGAATCACATCTGGCCCCGTAAATCCCACCAAAGCATTAGGTTCGGCGATATTTACATCTCCGAGCATTGCCAAACTTGCAGAGACCCCGCCGTAGACCGGGTCTACTAAAACGGAAATATAGGGCAATGAATGTTGCTTTAGCTTCTCTAAACCCGCTGAAGTCTTTGCCATTTGCATGAGAGAAACCAAAGCTTCCTGCATGCGCGCCCCACCACTGGTTGAAAAGCAAATCAAAGGTAAGTTTTGCTCGATACAGGCATTTATCGCTTGGACGAATTTTTCGCCGACTACGGCTCCCATAGAGCCGCCGATGAAAGCAAATTCGAAAGCAGTCACCACGACTTCAATGCCCTTGACCTGTCCTTTTACGACCACCAAAGCATCTTTTTCTCCGGTGCCCTTCTGAGCAGCAAAAATGCGGTCCTTATAACGTTTAAGGTCCTTAAATTTAAGCAAATCAACCGGCTCTAGCTCCGTATTTAATTCTATTTGCTCACCTTGATCCAAAAATAACTCAATACGCCGGCGTGCAGTGATACGTAAATGGTGTTCACACTTTGGACAGACATCACAATTTTCATTAAGCGACTTCTTGTAAAGCATCGCTTCACAGCGGGGGCATTTTTTCCACACACCTTCCGGCACCGAGACACGTTTCTTTGATGCAGATCTCGTATTTGCAATCGAGGGCAGGATTTTATCTATCCAACTCACTTTAATTCCTTTTTAGATCCATATATTAAGATAGAGTATCTATAGCCTCTCTAGCTTCTTTTATAATTGCGGTAGTGACACCCAACTCAATTTCAGTAAGTACTGAGCCGGTAGGCAAAGTAGCAATTTTCTCCACTAAAGCGCTTCCAATTACGACACCATCACTCTGCATCGCCATTGCTTTTGCGCTGGGACCATCTTTTATACCAAAGCCAATTACGATGGGTAAATCACACAATTTTCGCAAATAGACAATATTTTCTCGAACTGAGTCACTGTCTATTAACGCAGCTCCGGTGACACCCTTCAAAGACACATAGTATAAATAGCCACTAGAAACCTCTGTAATCGATCTCGCTCTAGTCGCCTTGGTCGTAGGAGCCACTAAATAAATCGTATCTATTTCAGCTTTCTGAAGAGCTTGGCGCAGGGCTTGAGACTCGGCCGGAGGCATATCAACGATGAGCACTCCATCTACTCCCGCATCTGCCGCCAATTCAGCAAACAATTCATAGCCCATAATCTCAATAGGATTCAAATATCCCATAAGCACAACAGGGGTTGATGAATTCTTTTCGCGAAAAGAACGCACTGTTTCAAGTGTATCTTTTAGTGTGGTGCCCTGAGAGAGAGAGCGTTCTACGCCCCGCTGAATGACCGGGCCATCCGATGAAGGGTCACTGAACGGAACACCAAGCTCTATAATATCAGCCCCGCTAGCGACCAATTGATGCATGAGCTGCAGGGTAACCGTAATATTTGGATCTCCAGCAATGAGATAGGGAATTAATAGCTTTGATCCCTGTCTTTTTGCTGTTTCCGTTATGTCTTTAATACGACTCATGGCTCTAGATTAAAGTGCAATTTTTTCAATTTTTGCTACGGTCTCTATATCCTTGTCTCCGCGGCCTGACAAATTGATCACTATTGACTGGGAGTCATTCATATTCGCAGCTAATTTCATGGCATAGGCAACAGCATGACTGCTTTCCAAAGCAGGAATTATACCCTCTAAGCGAGTTAGTTTATGAAATGCATCAAGTGCCTCTGCATCAGTAGCAGCCACATACCTTACTCGATTAATATCTTTCAGCCACGAATGCTCTGGGCCCACTCCAGGATAATCCAAGCCTGCAGAAACGGAATGGGTTTCCATAATTTGTCCACTCGTATCCGTCATTAAATAGGTGCGATTCCCATGGAGGACTCCTGGGTGCCCGGCACTGAGTGGCGCTGCGTGCTCATTCGTTTCAAGCCCCCTTCCCCCTGCCTCAACACCGTACATAGAAACTTTTTTATCATTTAAAAAAGGGTGAAATAATCCAATGGCATTTGAGCCACCACCAACACAGGCAACTAAGGCATCTGGCAACCCCAAGATTTGTTCTAACGATTGCTCTCTCGCTTCACGACCTATTACACATTGAAAATCTCGCACCAACATTGGATAAGGGTGAGGACCAGCTACGGTTCCAATTATGTAATAAGTATTATCTACGTTGGTCGCCCAATCTCGCAATGCCTCGTTCATTGCGTCTTTTAGTGTACGAGAACCCGATTCTACAGAAACAACAGTAGCTCCCAGTAACTTCATACGATAGACGTTAGGTGCTTGCCTTATGATATCCTCCGCACCCATATAGACGTGGCATTCCAAACCCAAGCGCGCAGCAACAGTCGCGCTCGCCACCCCGTGCTGCCCCGCACCAGTTTCAGCGATAATGCGAGATTTACCCATATATTTCGCCAATAACGCCTGACCGATCGTGTTATTGATTTTATGCGCACCTGTATGGTTCAAGTCCTCTCGTTTTAAATATATTTTTGCACCACCACAATGATTTGTAATTCGTTGTGCAAAATAAAGCGGAGATGGCCTCCCTACATAAAATTTTAATTGTTGATCAAATTCATGCCAAAAATCAGAATCTTTGGAAAGTTTTTCATAAACCTCAGCTAGCTCTTCAACCGCAGCAATTAGTGTTTCACCGACGAAGATTCCACCATAAGGCCCAAAATGTCCTGATTCGTCTGGCCCATCATAATCAGCTGATTTGACACCAACTTTAAACACTTCTCGCTCCCTCTATAAAAGCTTTCATTTTGCTCAATTCTTTTACCCCATGACTTTGCTCTACACCACTACTAACATCAACGCCATAGGGCTTGATTTTCTGAATTGCTTTTTGTACGTTATTTGGACTCAGACCGCCAGCTACAACAATCTTATTTGTAGATTTTGCTGTTACTGACTCCCCGATTTTCCAATCGAATTTACTTCCAGTTCCACCTGGCGCTTTTTTACTATGACTATCTAGCAATAGCATCTTTGCAGATGTATATGCATTAATTTTTTTAGAAATTGTATCGTAACTTTTTACTCTAATCGCCTTTATATAGGGCACATTAAATGACTTACAAAAAGCTTCTGATTCTCGGCCATGAAACTGCAACAAGTTAATGGTATTTGTTGCCAATACTTGTCGCACCTCATCTTCACTTGGATCTACAAACAGGGCGACAACATCTACCCAACTTGGCAATCCAGTTGTAATTTCAGCAATACTTTTCTTCTTCACAGCTCTGGGGCTTTGGGGATAAAATACCAATCCGATCGCGTCTGCTCCATAGTCAGCAGCAGCAATTGCGTCGCTGTTAAGAGTGATCCCGCAAATTTTAATCCAGAGTTTAGACAAGGCAGATCAGCTTCGCCGTAAAAGCGAACGATTCTATCAAATCTGTCGTGATCAGCCTACGGTTACAGGGAGAAATAAAGGAATTCTTTGACTCTCAGGGAGTCTAAATTTTTTTGGATAATCCACCCCGACAAGATATAGTCCCTCAGGCGGCGCTGTCACTCCCGCCAGATTCCGATCCTTCGCTTCTAGTAGTTCTTCTATCCAAGAGGGACTCCTCTTCTCAAGCCCAATTTCTATAAGAGCGCCAGTGATATTTCTCACCATATGCTGCAGAAAAGCGTTGGCTTTGATGTCCAGCACCAGAAAAGAGCCTTGCGTCCTAACATGAACATATTCAACATTACGAAACGATGTCTTAGATTGGCAGCCGGCAGCTCGAAAAGAAGTCAAATCTTGTTCGCCAAGCAACGCTTGGGCAGCTGTTTCCATTGCTACAAAATTTAACCGTCGACGGATATGAGTAACTTTTTTACTTAAAATCGCTGAACTGACTTTATTTATATAAATGACGTAATTATATTGCCTCGCTGTGGCTGAAAATCGCGCATGAAAATCAGAGCCAACTGACTTCGACCAAATTACACGGATTGAATCCGGTAGAAGGCTATTTACGCCTCTAGTCCAAGCTTTTTCACCACGATCTATCGGAGAGTCAAAGTGTATTACCTGACATGTAGCATGGACTCCAGCATCTGTCCTGCCAGCGCAAGTGCTAGTAATCTTCGAATCTACAATTTGACTAATAGCAGATTCAACAACTGACTGCACCGTTAAAAGATCAGGCGAGGCTTGTTTTTGCCAGCCAGAAAATTTCGAGCCATTGTATTCAATTGCTAATGCCGTACGATGATTATTAAGACTAGAAAGTGATTCGGTAGAAGGCATGTTGAGACAAGCTGAATTATTCTACGAACTTATCAAGCGAGGAAATAAGCGCTTCCGCCTCTCTGGCCTGTTCATCGGTGCCTTCTTTAACAACTTCTTGCAGAATCTCTTTAGCGCCATAAGCATCACCCATTTTTTGATAGGCATAAGCTAGTTCCAATTTAGTAGCAGTCTCTTCAGCACCTGACAGAAGGTCGACTTCTTCTACTTCTTCCGTAAACCCTATTTCAAGCTCATCATCCTCAGATAAAAAGCCCAAACTTGATATATCATTTTCTACTTCAATGACACTTAGTTCTGACTTATTTTCGTCTATATCGATTTCTAAATTATCATCGAAACCGTCTAAAATTTCACGTCTATCAACTGTGCTTTCTTTTTCTTTCTGACCGAAACTATCAGAATAAGCTACCGGCATTTCCTCAGCGGCAGTCCCTTCTTCATTTAATTTTTCTTCGTCATTGCTTGTTACAGCTTCATCAATCTGCATTTTGCTTACTAATTCATTCGCTTCACTTACGCTGGCATTATCTTCTGATTCCATTTTCCTATCAGCAACTCTGGCCAGATTATTTATATCTCGACCGATCGGGTCACTTGGAAATTCTTTTTCTGCTAATTCATCGAAATCTTCAATATTAGAGCTAATTACCTTGTTGCGCCGCAGCAAAAATATCACCAATAGCAAAATAACTAACCCCGCGCCAAGCAATACCATCATAGTGTTGCCAGATAGAATTCGCATAAGGTTACTAGTTAAGCTGGCCTGGGTAGTTGGTAATCGAGGGGCTCTAGCTGCCTCTGCCGCCGCTAATGCTGCGGCCTCAGCTAGCTGGGCTTGTAGCTGAGCTAACTGCATATCTTGCAATCTAATTATTTCTTGGGAAGCATCAATTTGAGCCTCGAGATCAGCTAAACGCGAGTCCAATTCTTCGCGTTCAATCCTCGCCCGGTCAGCCTCTTCCTGACGCAAGGTTAAAAGATTTTCCAGCTCCACTATACGACGATCGAGCGCAACGGATTCGGTTGCCGCGCTCCTAGCTCCAATTGTATCTGGATCAGTAGTTATTATACTAAGCTGCCCGCTGGTACGCTCCTCTTGATCTGGCGCTGCGACTGCCGGGGTTGCTAAAGGCTGTGCGTCAACTGCCTGCTGATTCTGGCGAACAATATCAGCGTTTTGATCTTGAAATATTTGAGAGCTTAGAATAACAGAATGTTCGGTTAACGAACGTCCATTCGGCCAACGGGTATCCAATACAAAAGTGAGATTCGCCTCTTCTGCTATCTGGTCCGACCTAAGCATGACGTAATTGTCTTGACCCGAGGCATCTACCAAAAAACGGATGCTAGCTAGAAAGGCAACTCTATCAATATTGAAACGCTCAAAACCATCCACAGAAGCCATCTGAACAACGACATCCTGCAGACGCGTATCGCCAAGATCCAAGATTTCTATACGGGCAATAAGTGGCTGGTTAAGACTGGATTCGACGCTAACAGCACCAAGTTCCAAAGCAAAGGTTTGTATCGCCATGCTGCTTAGCAACATCGCTAAGATAACGACGGATTTACGCAGCATCGTGCCTATTTTCTCTCAATAGATTGCCCGTTTTTCCTGAAATCCTACAGTTTAATTAGAGCGTTATAATGCGTATTGGAAATTAAGAGGCATCTAAACCCGAATTAATTTCTTTCCTTTATTAGTGCTTTGAAGTATTCATTATAAGTAGCTTTTTATCAACTCTTCGGCTATTTGTACCGAATTCAAGGCCGCCCCTTTTCGCACATTGTCAGACACCACCCAAAGGTTTAAGCCATTAGGAAGCGATATATCCTGTCGAATTCTCCCTACAAATACTGAGTCCTGACCAGCAGATTCATGAACTGCTGTCGGGTAACCACCGTCTTCTCGCTCATCAATTACTGTAATTCCTGCTGCTTCGGACAATATCTCCCTAACTTCTTTCTCACTAATCGGCTTATAGGTTTCTAGTTGCACTGCCTCAGAATGCCCAAAAAACACCGGGACACGAACACAGGTCGCCGAAAGTTCTATGCTGTCATCAGCAAAGATCTTTCGGGTTTCCCAATTCATCTTCATTTCTTCTTTGGTGTAACCGTTTTCCATGAATTGGTCGATATGAGGAATGGCATTAAAGGCTATTTGACGCGGGTATACCCTATATTCAGCCTCGCGACCATTTAATAGCTCCGCAGTCTGTTTTGCTAACTCCTTTACTGCTTCCTTTCCAGAGCCAGAGACCGCTTGATAAGTAGCTACGCTAATACGCTTAATACCCACAGCCTCTTGGATGGGGTTTAATGCGACTAACATCTGAATAGTTGAACAGTTCGGGTTAGCAATAATATTGCGGTTAGTGTAATCCGCAATTTTATCCGGATTTACTTCTGGCACGACCAATGGAATATCTTCGTCATATCGAAAATGGGAAGTATTGTCGATGACGATGCAGCCCGCCTCACCAGCCTTAGGCGCAAATTCCGCAGAAACTTCTCCGCCAGCCGAAAATAAACCTATTTGAGCATTCGAAAAATCAAATTCCGCCAAATTACCAACTAACACGGGTTTGTTTTTGTACATCACAGTCTTGCCGGCTGAGCGCTCACTCGCTAGGGGATAGAGTTCTTTTATGGGGAAATTGCGCTCTGCCAGTATTTCTAGCAAAACCTCTCCAACCGCGCCAGTTGCGCCCACTACGGCAACATTGTATTTACTCATGATTTATTCTCACGATCATTAGTTAGATTTACACTACCTGAGTTAGTTTATTTTAAAGCTTCTTAACGCGTTTCCGTCTCACTAAAATACCAAGGCGACTGCGCCTGCCAGTTAGCTTCAAAAGATTTAATCGCATCAGCATCTTCCAGGGTTAGCCCGATATCATCTAACCCATTCAATAAACAATGCTTACGGAATGCATCAACTGAAAATTCTAGATGAGAATCATCAGGTTTGATGATTTTCTGAGTATTTAAGTCAATTTCTAGCTGATAGCCTTCATTTGCTTCCACTTCCATAAATAACTGATCAACTGTGTCCCGATTGAGTACGATCGGCAACAAACCGTTTTTAAAACAATTATTAAAGAAGATATCGGCGTAACTCGGCGCAATTACTACCCTAAACCCATAATCATCCAAGGCCCAGGGAGCATGTTCTCTAGACGATCCGCAACCAAAGTTATCGCGTGCCAGCAACACACGACTGCCTTTATATCTTGGAAGATTAAGTACAAAGTCCTTATTTATGGGGCGGTTGCTGTTGTCTACATCAGGCTCCCCTTTATCGAGATATCGATGTTCGTCGAACAAATTGACACCAAACCCAGACCGCTTGATCGATTTAAGAAACTGCTTCGGGATAATGAAATCAGTATCAACATTGGCTCGATCTAGTGGAAGCACAACTCCTTTTTCTTTAGTAAATTTTCTCATAATACTCTCGTAATATTCTGATATTGCTATATATTAATTTCTCTAATGTCCACAAAATGTCCATAAATTGCTGCCGCTGCGGCCATCGCTGGGCTTACCAAATGAGTGCGACCACCAAAGCCTTGCCTACCTTCAAAATTACGATTTGACGTGGAGGCACAATGTTTACCTTCGCCTAACTGATCAGCATTCATAGCTAAGCACATCGAACATCCAGGTTCACGCCATTCCAAACCAGCACTCAGAAATATTTTATGTAAGCCTTCTGCCTCAGCTTGTTGCTTTACCAGCCCAGAGCCAGGCACAACCATAGCCAGCTCCACCGAGTCTGCTACCTGTTTTCCTTCGACAACCTGTGCTGCCTCCCTTAGATCTTCGATGCGAGAATTCGTGCACGAACCAATGAATACACAATCCAACTTAATATCTTTAATGGGTGTACCGCCGTTCAGTCCCATATAGTTAAGTGCCTGCTCAATATTTCCGCGCTTTATGGTATCCGTTTCGGCTAGCGGATCAGGGATGCTCCCATTTACAGACGCGACCATTTCTGGAGAGGTTCCCCAAGTGACTTGCGGCTCAATATCCGCACCGTTTAACTCAACAGTACGATCAAAAGAAGCATCCGTATCTGAAACCAATTCTCTCCAGGCATTGGCAGCTCTGTCCCACAATTCACCTGCTGGAGCAAAAGGCCGGCCCTTGATGTATTTAAGCGTTTTTTCATCGACCGCAATCAATCCTGCTCTAGCCCCCGCTTCTATTGCCATATTACAGACAGTCATCCGCCCTTCAATCGACAAGGATTGGATAGATTCTCCCGCAAATTCAATGGTATAGCCTGTCCCGCCCGCAGTGCCAATTTCACCTATTATTGCGAGCACGACATCTTTGGCCGTGACTCCTACACTGAGAGTACCGTCAACTCGAACTAGCATATTCTTCATCTTTTTCTGCATAAGACACTGAGTGGCTAACACGTGCTCAACTTCTGAGGTACCAATACCATTCGCGAGCGCTCCCAAAGCGCCGTGAGTGGAGGTATGGGAGTCTCCACAAACGATAGTCATGCCGGGTAGAGTAGCTCCCTGCTCTGGGCCAACAACGTGAACGATACCTTGACGTAAATCATTCATTTTAAGTTCAAAGATATTGAATTCTATACAGTTTTCATCAAGAGTTTTCACCTGGATCTTGGATACAGGATCTTTAATGCCTGCCAAACCCTGACTTCGCTCTTCTTTAGTTGTTGGGATATTGTGATCAGGAACAGCCAAATTAGCACCCGCACGCCATGGCCTTCGCCCAGCTATACGCAGACCCTCAAAGGCCTGAGGCGAAGTTACTTCGTGGATTAGATGACGATCGATATAAATCAGCGCCGTTCCGTCTTCTCGCTGGCTAACTAAGTGGGCGTCCCAAATTTTGTCGTAAAGCGTCTTACCTGTCATGTTCTTACCCATTTAATATATAAATTGAACCTAAGATCATAAGCTACTGTTTTTAAATAAATTTAAATCTCTAGAAGTTCGAGATTTAAGCGATGCTGGAAGTGGAATTCCGGGTTACACCAATTTGTGCTCGATCTCTGAGCAGGTGGTCCATTAATACCAAGGCCAACATGGCTTCAGCGATAGGTGTCGCACGAATACCCACACAGGGATCGTGGCGACCAGTGGTGACCACTTCGTCTGACTCGCCATCTACATTAACTGATTTGCCTGGGATCCTAATACTAGAGGTAGGTTTAAGCGCGATACTAGCCAAGATATCTTGGCCACTCGAGATGCCTCCAAGCACTCCACCGGCATTATTGCCTAAAAAACCGTCTGGTGTAATTTCATCTCTATGCTCAGATCCCTTCTGGTCAATTGAGTCAAAACCGGCTCCTATTTCGACACCTTTAACCGCATTAATACTCATTAGGGCCTTGGCTATATCCGCATCAAGTCGGTCAAATACTGGCTCACCAAGCCCCGCAGGAACGTTGCTTGCTTGAACTGTAATCCGGGCACCTATCGAGTTACCTTCTTTGCCAAGAGCGGCCATAAATGTTTCCATTTCCGCTACTTTAGAAGCATCTGGGCAGAAAAATGCATTATTCTCAATTTCAGCAAAGTCAATGGTTTCGATCTTAATTGGGCCTAACTGACTCAAATAACCCTGAATTTGTATTCCGTGCTGTGTCAGCATAAATTTCTTGGCAATAGCACCCGCGGCAACTCGCATCGCGGTTTCTCGAGCTGAAGCCCTACCACCGCCGCGATAATCCCTAATTCCGTATTTTTTCCAATAAGTGTAGTCAGCATGGGCCGGCCTAAACTGGTCTTTAATTTTGCTATAGTCCTTAGGGCGTTGGTCAATATTCTCAATCAACAAACCGATAGGTGTGCCGGTCGTCCTACCCTCAAACACACCAGAGAGAATTTTAACCGCGTCGTCTTCACGACGCTGAGTGGTGAACCTGGATTGCCCGGGCTTGCGTCGATCTAGATCAATCTGCATATCTGCTTCTGTCAACTCCAAACCTGGAGGACAACCGTCTACAACGCAGCCGAGTGCAGGGCCATGGCTTTCACCAAAGCTCGTCACTGAAAATAGCCTACCAAATGTATTACCGGACATAAGATCGCTCACACTGAGTGATGCAGATTAGCTGCGGACAAAAAAGCAGCGCATTGTACACTAATTAAACTCCCCACTGTACTGCTGGAGCTCCCCAGAATCCATTGCAAGTACGCCCTCTCCCCCATTCTCAAACTCCAGCCAACGAATAGGTACGCCCGCCAATCGCTGACTCAATAGTTCATTAGAAAATCCTACTTCTAATATTAGCAACCCAGCAGGCTGCAAATACTTCGCAGCCTCTCTCAATACTCTTAATGGAATTGCCAAGCCTCGCTCTTCCCCTACCAAGCCCAAAACTGGCTCGGCCATGTATTCCTCAGGTAGATTTTCATACTCATAAGTCGATATATAGGGAGGGTTGCAGACTATTAGATCATAAAGACCCTCCAAATTTTCAAACAAGTCCGACTGGAAGGTAGCCACTCTATTTCCAAACCCATGAAGGACGACATTGCTACTCGCCAATTCCAAAGCCGATTCATCTATGTCGGCTAAGTCAACATCGCATTCGTTAAATTGATTTGCGATTGCTATGCCAATACAACCGCTTCCAGTGCATAAATCCAGCACCCTCTTTGGTGTCGAACTTAACAAAGGGTGAAAGCCATTAAGAATTAACTCTGCTATTGGTGAGCGAGGGATGAGCGCCCGCTCATCACAATTGAAATTTAGGCCAGCAAAAAGTGTCTGCTTCAATAGATAAGCTACTGGCTCGTGCTTCTCTATTCTTTGCCGAACTTTCTCATTAATCATGCTTATTTCGGATTCCTTCAGCTCTCTATTTACCTCGTCTAATTCATAGTAGAAGTTAAGGCCTAACATGCCATAGACTAAAAATACTGCCTCATCAAACGCGTTATCAGTTCCATGACCAAAGAACAATTCTGCAGATTCGAATTGAGAAGAGACATTATTAATATAGCTAATTAGGTCCAAAATAGCTTACCCAAATGATTTAATGGATGAACAAAAAACTCTTTACCATCAGTTATAGTTATCGTAGGGTAGCGTCCTCTTTTAAGTGCTAAGGAGCAAATAAATCTCATGGAAAAAGCCTATTTAGATATCCTTCAAGAAATTGGCGAGAACCCAGAGCGAGCTGGGTTAAAAGACACCCCCAAAAGGGCAGCCAATGCAATGCAGTTTCTGATGCAGGGCTACACAATGGATATCGACCAGGTTATCAACGATGCTCTATTTCCCTCTCTCTCTGATGAAATGGTCATCGTCAAAGACATTGAGCTCTATTCAATGTGCGAGCATCACATGCTGCCTTTTATCGGCAAGTGCCATGTCGCCTACCTACCCAGAGGCAAGGTAATAGGATTATCTAAGATTGCTCGCGTGGTTGATATGTTCGCTCGACGCCTGCAGATTCAAGAAAATTTAACTCATGAAATTGCTAATTGTATTCTCGAAAAAACTCACGCGTCTGGAGCGGCAGTAATCATTGAAGCACAGCACATGTGTATGATGATGCGAGGTGTAGAGAAGCAAAATTCGGTGATGACTACGTCTTGTATGCTGGGTGCATTTAGAAATAGCGCTAGTACCAGAAACGAATTTTTATCATTGATCAGTCGATAGCAGAGCTTTGCTGCAATACAATTTCGACTCGATCTTCGCAATTACCACCATTGCAACTGGGAGCCAGCGGGCCCACGCCTCTAGCTATAATTCGGTTACCATTAATCCCCCTACCAATAAGCAATTGTCTCAATACGTTTGCCCGCTGCTGAGATCTTTCTAACAAAGTATCGATATCACTTTCATCGCTTAAGTGAGATACAAGATAAATCTGAGTCGAGGGATCAGCTTGAAGCATAGATACTATCGCAGATAAATTCGACTCGGAAGTTAATGCCAAATCTTCTTGAAACTCAATGTCGGGCACGATAACAAAACCTCGCTCTCTTAGCCTCTCTAGCAAGTTATTGGGGTTAGCAATATCAATACGAGTTTCGGCACCCCCGACTTCAATGATCTCCATATAAGCATATAGCCGCCTATTCCCTCTTGTAATAATGTAAAGGGCAATGTGAGGTGAAAATTCGACAGTCGGATCAGTGCGCATTGCGAGGTAATATTGATTTCTTTCTGGCCCATAAAGAATCCTATTACGAAATATATCATTAGCCCAATAGTTACTGCTTCCACACTCTCTTCCCGAGCAGTTAAACAACTCTTCATAATTACGCTCTTGAAGTTGTTCACGAAAGAAATCATAAACATCTTGACCGTTAAACTCTTCAGACACCTCGTAAACTATTTTTGTAACATCACCTCTAAGTCTCTCGGATATCTCCGAGGATACCAAACCACGAGTTCGCTGTAGACTACTCAATACTAATCGATAATTTATATCTTCATCGAATTCCACGCTAGCAATCACTGAATCGGGAAATCGAGAAAGTAACGGATGGTCGCGCGAAATGAGTGAACTTTGAGCAGATAACAGTGAAGTGACTGTCAACATAGATAAGCATGTTAAAACTATAATAGATTTTTTCATAAATAATTTAATCATGGCTTAATACGTATTTAAGCTCTCCGCAACCAGGCGCAATAATATCCATCATGATACAAAGAGCATTACTTGTTTCCACTTGCCTAGCGCCTTCTGTAGTTCCATCCACCAACAATGAAAATAAACGCGATAATAGAGGATTATGGGCAATTAGGATTAAGTGATGATCCTGCTTTTCTTCAAGTAGATTTAACACATCGTAAGGGTCAGATTGTGGGATAAGTAGCCTAGTTTCCTCTAGCTCCACACCAGGAAATACCAAATGAAAGTCGGCCGCTGTTTGCTTGGCTCGCTCGAAAGGGCTCACAAACCCTTTGTCAATAATCGGAGACCGCGAAAACAATTTTTTTATCACTGACCTATTCTGCAAGACACCCTCCACTGTAAGCTCTCGCCCCTCATCCCAAGTTGCACTTCGTTCGGCCTTACCATGGCGCATCAAATAAACTAGCATTTTCTATACTAAGCTCCCTACTAGGAACTGACTTCGAGCACTAAGTGCCAAAAGCGCTAATACGCAAATCTGAAGATTTTTTTACACGAACTCACTTCTTTTTTGGTCGTTTTTTAACAGTGGATTTTTTAGCAGGTTTTATTTCAATTTCTATATCTTTATCCTTTTCCTCTGATTTTTCCTCAGTCATCACTTTAGTGTTTTTTTCAATCTCAGGTTCGTTACTTGTATTAAATCTTCCGTTTTGTGCCGATGGAAAGTTTGAGAATGGAAATGGTTTATTATCAGCAGCATAAAGAAGAAAATTTAGAATTTGAAAAATATAATTAACTAAAGCAGTACTAAAATCTCGCAGATTTGAATTTGGAGCACCAGTAATAAACACGAAAAAAACCTGAGCTATTATAACAACGAGGATTACTGGGGCGATTATCAGATAAAGCACAACAGCAAATGCCACCATAAATACTATGCGAAACCATACTGCAGGCTTACGGAGGTTATCTACAATTTCATTTAGTTCATCTGGCATTATCAGACCTCTGTACCATTTAACACTTTCTCTTCATTTGCAGCAAATTCTACATCTAAAGCTTTTTCACTTAACATCAAAGACGAAATAATATTATCTATGGATTCATTCCCATAGATAATATTATACAAACCAGATACTAAGGGCATATAAACCTTCAACTCATCTGCTTTTTCTTTAACTTGTTTTACCGTATTGACCCCTTCCGCTACTTGACCTACCTCTAATATAGCTTCCTCAACTGACTTTCCTGCGCCGAGCGCCTGACCAATCCGATAATTTCGACTTAAAGGAGTAGAACAAGTTACAACCAGATCCCCAACTCCTGCAAGCCCTAAAAAGGTCATGGGATCTGCCCCCAACTCCCTTCCGAATCGTGCCATCTCCGTAAGGCCACGAGTAACCAGCATGCTATTGGTGTTATGCCCCATGCCCAACGCTGCTGCAATCCCCGCAATTATGGCATAAATATTTTTTAAAGAGCCCCCAAGCTCAACGCCAAACATATCGTCATTGGTATACACACGGAATGAATTTGAACGAAGGTACTCTTTTACAGTTTCTCGAACCTCTTCAAAATTACTTGCTATAACAGTAGCCGTAAGATGTTGATTGGCTATTTCTTTAGCCAGATTTGGCCCACTAAGCACTCCAATTTTTGAGTAAGGCGCCTCTTTAGAAAGTATCTGGCTCATAAATTGAAAGGTTCCGCTTTCAATTCCTTTGGTAGTGCTCACATAAATTGCGTCCGCAGGAGCGAATTTAACAACTTGTTGGACAACTTCACGAAATGAGGAGCTCGGTACTGCCACGAAGATTACGCTGCTGGCAGCCACAGCGCTCTCCATGTCTTCTGTCGCTACGACTTTTTCACTCAGTCCGTATCCGGGAAGATATTGAGCATTTTCGTGATGCTCATTGACCTGATCTGCTTGCTCATCACTGCGCATCCAGAACTGAACATCATGCCCATTTAAAGCAATAATATTTGCAATGACAGTACCAAAACTACCACCTCCAATTACCGATATTTTGCTCAAAATTTGTCTATCCCTGCGCCGCTTTACTGGGCGCTCATGATAGTCTGATTGAGATCCAGAACCAAGGTATCTTGAATTCCTAAGCCGCAATGCCTCCTAAATGTCATTCGATTAGTTTAAAAAACAAACACATCGTATATTTGTGTCAGCGATTGCTCGCGGCGCTATGGATACCCCCACGGATTGATCATATTCACCCTCATCATCGATAGTTTGCCAACTTAGATTTTGGATGTCTCGCATAGAGCTGCCACTAAATTCTTTGATCCATTTGGATTCAATCACATCAACTACACTATAATTATTATTAGAACCCAAATCTTCTAATACTCGCGCAGCAGTAATGAATCCAAATATATCAATTGCTATCAGTAAATTGATTGTCACATTCAATCCGTCTTCAGCTGCTGCTGGAACCACAACCGCTATCGCTTCCCCTGTTTACCTGGCTATCTAAACAAAGCTATCTCGCAGTAAACCTAATAAATGCGGATTTATTAACACGTTCTTTTTATTACTGAGTGCAAAAGAAATGGTGCTAAATCAATATCACCTTTGATGCCGCCTTGATCGAAAAGTCGTTGTAAATTTTGTTGATGAAATTCTTGTGTGCTGGCATTAACTCCATCATTACCCAGCCCCCCAAGAGTAATAAAAAAACTACTGCAGAAACGACTAAGCAAGAAGCAAGGTATTTAGACATACTCTTTTGCAGGTCAAGACTAAAAAAGTGTTACTAAAGTATGTTGAGCGAGATAGTCTCTATAATTGATACAAGTGGTGTTGGATAAACCCCAAGAATCAGTAAAAGCGCTAACACGAAAGCGAGCACTCCGTGGGCACCCATGTACTGACTTCCGCCAGATTTAAACCTTTCGCCACCTTTGGGAGACAGCAACATGCGATAAACAACTCGCAAATAGTAATACAGCCCAATTCCACTGCCGAGAATCAAAACCACCAGCAGAGTCCATAAGCCTGCTTCAACACCCGCGAAAAAGAGATAAAACTTACCAATAAACCCTACAGTTAAAGGGATACCAGCTAGAGACAATAACATTCCAGTAAATACTAGTGCCAGCCACGGGTTTCGCCAAAATAGACCCTGGTAATCATCGATATCATCAAACTCTTTTTCGCTTGAAGAAACGATAGAGATCACACCAAAAGCCCCGATTGACATGACCATATATGCGAAAAGATAAAAAGTTACTGCTTCAACACTAATTGCACCCTGAACATAGTAGCTAGCTACCAGAGCAATCAATAGATAGCCCATATGCGCTATTGAGGAGTAAGCGAGAATACGTTTCAGGCTATTCTGTAATAACGCCAATAGATTGCCTGCCAGTATTGACACTATAGCAACAAGAGAAATTACCAAAATTATAGAATCGAACGACAATGCCTCTGTCGTTACGATGAATCGAAGCAACACTACGAACATGGCTGATTTACCAATTGTTGCAAGGTAGGTTGTTGCTGGTAACGGCGAGCCCTCATAAACATCCGGGGTCCACATATGAAAGGGCGCCAGGGATAGCTTAAATGCAATGCCAATAAAAACCATTATCAGTGCGACTATTGCAAACCCCGTACCCAAACCCGGCGTCTCTTTAGTAACGTTTACGATGCTTGAAAACTCTAAGGTTCCAGTTTGCGCATAGATTAAAGCCATTCCGAACAATAATATTCCAGAGGCCGCTGCGGATAGCACAAGATATTTAACTGATGCTTCCAGCGGAAATTTATCAGCGAGCTTACTATGAACCGGATAAGCCACCATACCGTAAAGAGACATGCTTAAAGTTTCTAGGCCGAGAATCGTACTGACAAAGTGATTACTACTTACCATCACAATTGCGCCGATAGTCGCTATGCTTAATAGCAAATAATACTCTTCTTTACTATCGTCTAAATTTGCCAAATAAGGAAAACTAAATATAGTAATCAGCATCGCTGTTACGCAGATTAGCACAGTAAAGAACAGACTATATTGATCAACAATTAATAGTGGTGTTACCTGAGAATTAGTAGTCGAAATCATAGAAACAGCAACTAGGCTTGCTATCAATAGACCAGCAATAGTTATACCTGCAGTCACTGCATAATTTCTTCTAATACCTATAACTATCATTGCAACAATCGTTGTCGCTGTAGTTATTAGTAACGGCATTAAAGGTAGTAAATCAGCTAAAGTTGTAATCATGATTAGTTTTGTACTACCGCAGCAAAAATACTTTGAGTATTATTTAATAATTCCACCAAAACAGGCTGCGATAAATTTAAGAATGATTGTGGATACATCCCCATCCACACCAACCCAAGCATCATTGCCCCAAAATAAAACATTTCTCGACCGTTTAAATCTGTTAAGTGGCTATCATCAATTTTTTTGTCAGTGTATTCGCCATGAAAAATCATTTGAATAACCCACAATGAATAAACCGATGCCAAAATTAGTCCGAAAGCGGAAATTACTGTTATGGGAATATTCGCCTGGAACGCGCCTAACAAAGCCAGAAATTCGCCGACAAAATTACCTAAACCAGGCATACCTAACGCCGCTACCGAAAAGAATAGAGCGACTACAGCCATTCGCGGAACTTTAACCCAGAAACCGCCCATATCTGGCATTTCTCTAGTATGAATTCGGTGTTGCAAGCCGCCAGCCAACATAAACAGAGCTGCAGCACTTAAACCATGCGCAAGCATGGTCATCACTGCACCTTGCAGCGCTTGTTCGTTCCAGGCATAAATCCCTAAAGTTACAAAACCCATATGGCTTACACTGGTGTACGCGATTAGCCGCTTGATATCTGTTTGGGCAAAAGCAACTTTCGCACAATAGAGGATGCTGATTGCTGCTAGAGTCATCGCGATAGGAGCAAAACTGAGTGAGGCTTCTGGAAACAAGGGAACAGCAAAACGAATCAATCCATAGGCGCCTGTTTTCAATAAAATCCCAGCAAGAATGACACTGCCTGCAGTTGGCGCCTGACTATGAGCATCAGGCAGCCAGGAATGAAACGGAACAGAAGGTAGCTTAGTCGTAAAGGCAACAAAGAAACCCAGCATGACCCACATTTCAATTTGATTACCCATTTCTATCCTGAGTAGATCATGGTAATCAAAACTAAGGTTGCCGATTTGGACTAAATGAAAATAAGCCAACATCAAGATTGATACAAGCATCAACATACCTGTTACTTGAGTAAAGATAAAAAACTTCATTGCTGCGTAGTTTTTATTTTCATGCCCCCATATCGCGATGATGAAATACATCGGTATGAGCATCACTTCCCAAAAAAAGAAAAATAGAAATAAATCTAACGCGGTAAACACGCCTAAAACACCAGCAAGGGTCCACAAAAGGTTAAAATAGAAGAACCCTGCGCGTTCTTTTATTTCATCCCAGGCTGAGCCAATAGCAATAACTCCAAGAAAGCCGGTTAGTAAAATTAGCAGTACGCTTAATCCATCTAGTGCAAGATAAAACGAAATACCAAAACGGGGCACCCACTCTGCATTAACGGAGGCAATCCACCCTCCTGCATTCGGCTCTGAACCCAGCACGCTTAGCATAAGCAGCAAATCAAGCACTACTGTGATAAGGGCAATTATACGAGGATAAGCTGGATTAATTCGCTCCGACAGCCAAGCGATTATACCTCCAACAAAGAGTATGCTGATTAGCCAAACCAAAATCACAGCAACACTCCTATGGAAATCAAAACGACCAATCCAGCAGCAATACTTAACGCATACCAGCGAATATAACCAGTTTGCGTTCTTACAATCATTGCATTTGAAGCCCGAGCGAATTTTACGATGAAGGCATAAAAACTATCGATCAAATCAGCTTTATTAATTTTCGACAACCAAAGGAACGGAAATACAATCAATCGATCGTATAGCCAGTCCATACCCCAACCGCTGAACCAGAATCTATGCAAAGTCTGCGAAATAGGGATAGACATAAGTTTTTCAATAGAGAATATTTTCGCATAAAAGAATAAATAACTAATTACGATACCAATAAGTGGAACAGCTATCATAAAGCCATGGATTAGGGTCGAAACATGATGCTCTTCATGGACCTCACCATGACTAAACACTGACTCTACCGGGATAGCGATGAACCCACCGACTAGGGAGAGAATCATTAACAAAAAAAGCGGCCCATTCATATGGATTCCGCCCACTTCATTTTCCGGGACGTGACCTTTGTTCTCGCCAAAGAAGACGATAAAGAATAAGCGAAAGGTATAGATACCTGTTAGAAATGCACCCAGCACTCCGCCCACCCATAAAATTGTTCCAGGCCCATCCATCTCTAACGCGGCAAGTAGGATCTCATCCTTGCTGAAATAGCCTGAAGTAAAAGGAAAAGCAGTTAATGCCAATGAGCCAATTAGAAAAGAGGCAAAAGAAACAGGGAGCTTCTTACGTAATCCACCCATCTTAAAAATATTTTGCTCATGATGAACACTCAAAATGACAGTGCCCGAAGCGAGGAAAAGTAAGGCCTTGAAAAATGCGTGGGTCATTAGATGAAATATGGCAGCTGACCAGGCTCCGACGCCGAGCGCTAAAAACATGTAGCCGATCTGGCTCATCGTGGAGAATGCTAGAATGCGCTTAATATCAGATTGTGTAAGCGCTATAAAACCAGCCATCAACACAGTAATTAAACCAATCCAGGCAACCAATAATTGTACACTTGGGGCTATCTCAAAAAGAATATGAGTTCGAGCAATTAAGTAAACACCAGCCGTAACCATCGTCGCCGCATGAATCAATGCACTTATTGGTGTAGGGCCTGCCATCGCATCAGGCAACCAAGTTTGCAACGGCAGCTGTGCCGATTTACCAACGGCTCCTCCCAACAATAATAGCGCTGCCGCGATCGCCAAACCGCTTCCTACTGCCCATTCAGCTTCCGCAGCGTGCAGCACGTCTTGAATATTCAAGGTGCCTAGCTGAGCGAAGAGCAAGAATAGACCAATGGCCATTGAGGTGTCTCCGACACGGGTCACTATAAATGCCTTACGAGCCGCATAACCGTTTGCAGGGTTGGTATACCAAAACCCAATGAGCAAATAACTACACAGCCCCACACCCTCCCAACCCAAATAAAGTAGTACTAAATTGTCACCTAGAACCAGCATTAGCATGGCAGCAACAAACAAATTCATGTAGGAGAAAAAACGGCTGAAACTTGGATCATCTGCCATGTAGCCCGTGGCATAAAGATGTATCAGGAAGCCAACGCCAGTAATAACCAGCATCATTACCAATGACAAGCCGTCTAGATAAAAACTGAAACCAGGAGTAAAACTCCCAACAGCCATCCAGGCCCAGACTTCTTTGACAAAATAGTCCTCGCCACCAGCAAGGAATTGCGTAGCAATTATCGCTGCGGTTAAAAACGATAGTCCGACAGAACCAGCGCCGATTATTCCCACAATCTTTTTAGGCAAGCGACCACTGGTCAACACTAATGCAAGAAAGCCTAGTAGCGGATAAGTTGGTAATAACCAAATTAAATCTAACATGGTAATTAGCTGCCCTACCCCTTCATCTCGCTAAGTTCGTTAATGTCTACGGTTTTATAACGCCGAAACATCTGAATGATTAGCCCTAGACCAACAGCAACTTCCGCTGCGGCTAATGTAAGAATCATTAAAAACATAATCTGACCTTCAGCATGGCCCCAACGGGAAGCGGCCACGATGAATGCCAATCCACTAGCATTTAACATGATTTCCAGTGACATCAAGACGAATACGATATTGCGCCGAGTCAATACACCAATCAATCCTATGGAGAACAAGATTGCCGCCAGTATGAGTCCATGCTCTATAGGTATAGATTCCATCTTCTTTTTATTATCAACTCTTCTTTATTTAGTTTTTGCTAAATGGTACGCAGCTACCAATCCTGCCAAGAGCAAAATTGATGCAAGCTCAACTGCCAGCACATATGGTCCAAATAAAAGTGCACTAACTTGCATGACACCGACTTGAGTGGGCACTATTTCATAATCAATCCCACTAATTACATTCAATAATTGACCGAGCAATATAGCGGCCATTATAGAAGGTCCAATCCAGCCACGCGGAGTTAGCCACGTGCGCTCTTGGTTTTGAGTATGTTGTCCTAAGTTCAACATCATGATCACGAACAGAAACAAAACCATGATTGCTCCTGCATACACAATTGCCTCGAGAACCGCCGCAAAAGGAGCTCCTAAGACATAGAAAATCACTGCCACAGCAAGTAGAGACAAAATCAAATATAGAAGGCCGTGTACTATATTAGTTTGCAAAACCACAGCAACGGTTGCAATAATCGCAACTGCTGCTGCTAGGTAGAAAAGTATAATCACGGTAACAAACTCCTCACATCAACGGGCGCAGCCTCGTTGAGTGCCTCACCCTTGTCTTTGCCTTCAATCTTCTTACCAGCTACACGATAAAAATTGTAATCGTGATACTTGCCTGTTCCATTAATTAACAAATCTTCTTTTTCCCACACCATATCCTGACGAACATATTCAGCCATTTCGAAATCAGGCGTTAGCTGAATTGCGTTAGTTGGGCAGGCTTCTTCGCAAAACCCACACATAATGCAACGTGAAAAGTTAATTCGAAAAAATTCTGGATACCAACGCCCATCTTCCATCTCGCCTTTCTGCAAGGCAATGCAATCAACAGGGCAAGCAACCGCACAAAGATTGCAGGCAACGCATCGCTCTTCTCCGTCTGGGTCACGACTTAAAATAATGCGTCCACGCCAACGGGGGAACATATAAGGTTGTTGATCCGGATACTCAACAGTATCTTTTTTCTGGAACAACTTCATGAACACTAACCAAAGTGTCCGCACCTGACTGAGCAGCGTATCAACAATTAATCTAACCATAATGTCTCCAGCAAAATCGCGCAATCTACTCGCAACGCCCAGCCGCCTTACTGTGTACTTAGAATTATCACGCCAGTTACTAACAGATTAACTAACGAAAGCGGCAACAAGAACAGCCAGCCATAAGTCATTAACTGATCATAACGCGGACGTGGAACCGCAGCTCGCATTAATATAAAAAAAGCGATAAACCCAAAAGCTTTAATGGCGAACCAAATAATAGGCGGCAAGAAAGTTGGGCCTAACCAACCACCAAAAAACAAAACCGTAATAAGAGATGCGATCAGAACCAAGCCGACATATTCTGCAACGAAAAACATGCCAAATTTCATTCCCGAATACTCAGTGTGATAGCCGGCACAAATCTCTTGCTCTGCTTCAGGGATATCAAATGGCAAACGATGACTTTCCGCAACACCTGCTATAAGAAAAATAACGAAGCCAATGAATTGCGGAATGATGTACCAGCCACCAGACTGTGCTTCAACAATTTCCCGAAGATTAAAGCTTCCGGCAAGAGCGACAACACCTAGTAATGATATGCCCATGAAGACCTCATAGCTCACCATCTGTGCCGCAGCTCTCAAACTTCCAAGCAGCGCATACTTGTTATCGGAAGAAAGCCCACCCAACATCACGCTATAAGCACCAAGTGATGCCATCGCCAATACAAATAAGACGCCAATGTTTGAATCAATTACACCTACATTTGGGGCAAAAGGAATGACGGCAAAGCTCAACAGCACCACCGACATAATTATTCCTGGAGCAATTACAAAACTAAATCGATCTGCAAATGGAGGAATCCAATCTTCCTTAGTAAAAATTTTAATCATATCTGCTACTACCTGCAGAGATCCAAACCAGCCGACGCGATTTGGACCCAATCGTTCTTGCCAGAAACCGAGTAGTCGTCGCTCTACTGTAATCAATAAAGCGCCAGTAATAATAACGGCGAACAAGATAAGGCCAACAGTTAAGGGTGAACCGATCTCCAGACTCATAACTAGTACCCCTCCTCGCAAAGATCGCTCACGATCAATCCTTGGATTCCACGCTTCATCTTTGCTTCTGTGACTTTACTTAATGCGATGGTAGTACCCAAAGAATGGCGATCAATGTCATTGTCGCCGCAGTACACTGCTACCGTTCCTTGTTTCATTTTTGATCTAATACAAGCGATAGCGATATTGCCATTACCATCAAGGCTTACACTATCACCCTGATTAAGATCTAGAGATTTTGCGTCCTTCGGCGATAAAGCCACATAGGCATCGGTCATTCGTTCTTGAATAGTATTAGACTTAGCACTTAATTCATCGCTGCCAAAGATCTGATAAGCGACTGCTACTTGGAGATTTTCATTTAGGTTGTTCGGCCGTTGATCCAAAGACAAATATGAGCCTGTTTCATTTCGCTCAATCAGCAGCTCGCCAACATGGCTCTGTTTTAGATCACCATTGATTTCTTCTTGAAATTTACTGATGGACTGATTCGAATTCCAAGCCGGTGACCAGGCAGCACCCAGGACTGCTGAATCCTTAGTCGCGGGGATTCCTTCCATAGAAAAAGACATTACCGATTGATCATCCACAGGCTGTTTTGGTTCATGAACGTTTAGGTTTGCCTTCATGGCAGTGCGCCCACTGTAACGATGCGATTGGCGAGGTATCTTCATTCCCGCAACAAATTGGTTCAGGTCAGGGAGTAGATCGTCTAGCTTATCAAAGTTCTTTGCTTCTTCTGCGCAGCGATTTATCAAGGATTCTATATCACCGGATTGTTGATCACTTAACCAGCGCCATGCTGGCAAGGCAGCAGCATGATTTCTATGTACCTGAAAACTTAATTGTGCTCGTCCTTCGTAGTTAACGTAAGTTGATTCCTGTTCGGAAAAACTCGTACTTGGCAGGACAAGGCTTGCTTTTGCAGTTGTCGCCGAAGGTAATTGATCAATAACGAGCATTTCTACTTTCTGAAATGCCTCATCAATCTTTTGTTTCGCCGCTCGGCGGTACAGATCATTCTCTAGAACTATCGCTTTTTTAGTTTGTCCATTAGAAATTTTTTCCAATGCCGCTCCTAAACTATTTCGCTCATTCACCAAAAGGCTCATACCGATCGTATTTACTTCCGAAACAAGAAGACACAAATCAATAACATCTCCACGTTTCTCATTAAGTGCTCTAGCAATATTGGCTGCTGCTTGTAATTGACTGACACTCCCAGAGGTGCTGCCGGCAATGACTAATGGTCGCTTAGCCTCAATTAATTGTGCTGCGATTTGCGCAACAGAAGCTTCGTCGCTGGACGCCGCCGGTGCATGACCAGATATCCTATTTGCAACTGCTGACGCGATGTTTGCAATTTCCGTAGGTGAATCGATTACTATATCGGAAGCAATATCATCTAAGCGAGTGGCATAGCTACTCAAAATAGCTAGCGGGCTGCGATCATGTTGAGCTAACTCCCTTACAGCAGCATCTTGCCACTGCGGAATATTGCAACCTTCAGCAAGCTCCTTCGCTTTATTTCTAACAGACTGCCTCAACGCTAGTGCAATCCTCGGCGCAACATTAGTAACATCTTCACCAACAATTATGACAGCATCCGCCAATTCAATTTGTCTAACAGAAGGAGCATTGAACGCCGAATCTTTTGCCAAAGATAGAATAAGCTGTGTCGCTTCGTGCTCAGCGTCAGAAATCCCTGAATAGAAATTCTCGTCACCTACCAAACAACGCAAGGCAAAATTAGATTCATTACTCGCTCTAGGGCTAGCAATACCGATTACGTCTGAACCTTGAAAGGTATCGATAGCAGACTGCAACTGACCTTTCGGCACAACAGCTAATTGGCCCTCTTTTCTCGCCAGCGGGGCTTCGATTCTTTCTTCACTATTTACGTAGTCAAAGCCGAATCGACCTCTGTCACAAATAAAATAACCATTAATTTCTGAGTTATAACGATTAACAATCCTACGCAGAGAGCCGTATCTTTCACCAGGAGTGGTGTTACAACCAATTGCGCAACCAGTGCATACGCTCGGTGCAGTTTGCAAATCCCATTTCCGGGCATAATTTGAACTGAAAGCTTTGTCAGTGAACACACCGGTTGGGCAAACTTCGACAAGATTGCCGCTAAATTCACTTTCAAGGACGCCTTCTTCATGACGCCCAAAATAGGTATGGTGATGCGATGCCTGTGCAGACAGATCTGTACCTCCTGCATAGTCATCATAAAATCTCACACACCGATAACAAGTAATGCAGCGATTCATTTCATGATTAATGAACGGACCTAAATATTGATTTCTATGAGTAACTTTCTTTTTGTCATAGCGACGATAATTATGGCCAGACATTAGTGTCATATCTTGCAAATGACACTCGCCACCCTCTTCGCATACTGGGCAATCATGAGGGTGACTGATCATCAAGCTTTCGATCACACGCTCACGCATGTCTTTAGCCTGGGGGTCTTCTACTGAAATTATTGAACCTTCGCTTGCTGGCGTCATACAAGCCATTACCAGCATGCCTTCTTTATCTTCAGTATCACGATACTGTTTCACTGCGCATTGACGACAGGCACCGACAGAGCCCATGCAGGGATGCCAACAGAAATAAGGCAGGTCAAGACCCTGCGACAGACATTCCTGTAACAGATTGTTATTGGGATTTACTTCGTATTCGATCCCATCAATAACAATTTTGGCCATTCATTACTCCACTATACTTTTAATATCTTTCTATACTTTCGTGTTACCAAGTGCTCACCTCGCCCCTTGCTAACATTCAGATTACTAATGCCTGTAAGGACAGCGCTTCTCTTTAATATGTTTATCAAAATCATCCGCAAAATACTTAAGCCCGCTACCTAAAGGAGCTGTAGCTCCAGGAGCCAATGCGCAAAATGTGCGACCAGGCCCCAAATAATCAACGTGCTCATGAAGTATTTGCAAGTCTTTTCTCGTGCCACGACCACTTTCGAATTCATTAAAGATCTCATCCACCCACGGCAGACCATCACGGCACGGCGTACAGAAACCACAAGACTCATGGGAGAAAAATTTCATCAAGTTGCCTACCATACCAACTGGGCAGGTCTCGTTATCTAAGAGTATCATTGTGCCAGTTGCTAAACGGCTTCCGGCCTTTGCAATCTCGTCATAATCTAATTTTAGATCAAGGTGTTCAGGCAACATAAAATCTGTAGATCCGCCACCCGGAAGAAAGGCTCGCAACTCCAAGCCATCGCGCATGCCACCACCGTATTCTTCAACTAACTGTCGAATTGGCAAACCTAAAGGTAACTCCCAGCAACCGGGCGTTTTTACCTTGCCGCTAATTCCAAATAATTTGGTGCCATGATCATTGCCTTTTGTCAGGCCGTGATACCAATCCACACCATAAGTCAAAATACCTGGCAGATTGCAGATTGTTTCCACGTTATTGACAATGGTCGGCTTACCCCAAAGGCCGCTAACCTGAGGAAAAGGAGGCTTTGCTCTTGGGTTAGCTCGCTTTCCCTCTAGCGCATTCAACAACGCCGTTTCTTCGCCGCAAATATAGCGGCCAGCGCTCGTGTGTAGAATAATATCCAGGTCAAAGCCGGTACCTTGAATGTTCTTACCAAGGTAGCCACGCTCATAAGCTTCAGCGATAGCGTTCTTTAGTGCCTTTTCAGAAACCTTATATTCGCCCCTTAAAAAAATGTAAGCCGTGCTGGCCTGAATCGTGTAAGCACCGATTATCATGCCTTCAATAAGTAAATGCGGATCCCCTTCCATCAATAGCCGATCTTTAAATGTGCCCGGCTCCATTTCGTCCGCATTAACTACAAAATATTTTTGCTTCGGTGCGCTATCGCCCCGGGGCACAAAACTCCACTTGAGACCAGTTGGAAATCCTGCTCCACCTCGGCCCTTCAAACCAGAATCCTTGACAATTTGCATGACATTGTCAGGGCTCAATCCTTCTGCTATTGCCTTAATACTTTGATAACCATCGCTGGCTTCATAAGCGGCAATATCTAAAGGCGGCCTAGACATATCGATGTTTTTTGTTAAAGGTTTTGTTACCACTTTATATCCCGCTATTTATTCTTTACTTTTGTATTCAGAAAAAATCTCATCAACTTTTCCCTCAGTGAGGTTTCTATGAAGATCGTCACCTACCATCATTACTGGCGCATGGTCACAATCACCTAAGCATGGCACTGGCAAGAATGTGAAATCACCATTATCTGTAGTACCACCAAAATCAATATCAAGTTTGCCATTTATATATGAACGCATAGATTCAGAACCCATAATCCAGCAACTCACGCTATTGCAAAACAGGATCACATTACGCCCAACGGGTTGACGATAAACCAAGTTAAAAAACGTCGCCACACTCTCTAAATCACTGACCGGGATATCCAAAAATTTGGAAATTCCCAGCAGACTCTCGTCTGACACCCAGCCCTGGTGCTTTTGCACAATCTTCAATGCTTCTAACCCGACCGCCTGCTTGTCCGGGTAGAGCTGCATCTCATGTTCTATCTCTTTAATTTCTTCAGCACAAAGTTTGCGCGCCTGCGTTGCAGTGCTCGCGATCACACTTGCCTGCATGTTCGCTCCTTTTGAACTCATCGATCTACATCCGCCATAACAAAATCGATACTGGCAATAATGGCAATTAAATCAGCTACCATGAAACCTCTACTGATCTCAGGAATCATCTGCAAATGTGCAAATGATGGTGTGCGGATGCGTGTTCTATAGGAAGTGGTATTACCATCGCTTACGAGATAATAACTATTAATCCCTTTTGTCCCTTCTATCGCCGTAGTGACTTCGTTTGGGGGTATAACAGGGCCCCAGCTCACACTGAGAAAGTGATTAATGAGCGTTTCGATGTCTTGCATTGTCTTCTCTTTTCGCGGCGGTGTAGTTAACGGGTGGTCTGCTTTATAATCACCGCTCGGCATATTATCGAGACATTGCTTAATGATACGCAGACTCTGACGCATTTCTTCAACACGAATCGCACAACGATCATAACAATCACCGTTAACCGCTATAGGCACATCAAATTCAAAATTCTCATAACCGCTATATGGTCGGTCTTTGCGAAAGTCCCATTCAAATCCAGTTGCTCGCAGTCCCGCTCCGGTGACACCCCAGTCGAACGCCTGCTGAGTGTTATAACAGCCAACACCCTGGGTGCGACGTTTTAAGATTCCGTTGTTAAGCACCATGGCATCATATTCATCGATCCTTGGCGGCATAAAATCTAATAACTCTTGAATTCTCTTCTCCCAGCCCTGAGGGAGGTCTTGCGCAACACCACCAATACGAAACCAGCCTGGATGCATTCGAGCACCACAAATTGACTCAATAATATTGAATATCCGTTCGCGCTCCACAAACATGTAAAAGATAGGTGACAGTTGCCCCACATCTTGGGCAAAGGTTCCGTAGAACAGCAAATGGCTACAAATCCTGAACATCTCGGCCAGCATGATACGAATTGTTTTTACTCGCTCAGGAACCTGTATGCCTGCCATTTGCTCGACGGCCATGACATAAGGGAGGTTATTCATTACACCGCCGAGATAATCAATACGATCGGTATAAGGAATAAACGTATGCCAGGATTGCCTCTCTCCCATCTTTTCAGCACCTCGATGGTGATAACCAATGTCTGGCACCGCATCGACTAAGATTTCACCATCTAACTGCAGAGCAATACGAAATGCGCCATGCACGCTGGGATGGTTGGGTCCGAGGTTAAGAAACATAAATTCTGAATCTTCTGACTTGCGCTTCATACCCCATTCTTCTGGTTTGAACAACAAGGCTTCTTGTTCGACATCTGCCTTCTCATCATCCAGTGAGAATGGTTCCATCTCAGTAGCTCTAGCTGGATGTTCTTTTCTCAGAGCATGACCTTCCCATGTTGGCGGAAGCACAATGCGATAGAGGTTAGGGTGTCCTTCGAAATTGATGCCGAACATGTCCCAAGTTTCTCGCTCATACCAATTCGCAGCCGGCCAAAGCCCAATAATCGAAGGCAGATTTAGGTCTGCATCTATCAACGGTACTTTTATGCGGATGTCACAATTACCCGAAAAGGACATGAGGTGGTAGACCACCGTAAATTCTGAGGGCGGCTGATCACTCCGGTGTACCCGCAGGCGCTCATCAATAGCCGTAATATCGAAAAGCATCTCAAATTTAGGCTGAATATCGTCGCGCAGAGCTCTAAGAAACGTGATCAGATGCTGTCGATCAATCCAGACGGTAGGAATACCATCACAAGTAGACTGCTCCGCCACAATTCGATCCCCAAATTTTTGGCGTAACTTAGCCAGCAATTCATCTGAATTGCTTGTTGGGTATGTAGATTGCGTAGCGACTTCCATTGCTTCTCTAATTGTGACTATCTATTTTCAGGTACGAAGTTAACTATTTGTTTTATAGTTTTTTAAACCTTATCTGGTGCTCTTAACTCAGTGGCAGCAATACGCTCAGGACCACGCACTTCACGCTGCACAGGGTGATCTTCTTTCTGTATAATTCCTTGTTCATTAATCACCCAACTCAATGGCCTTCTTTCTCGACCAATGGATTCTTGTAATAGAATTAAACCTTGTAGCAGCGCTTCTGGACGCGGCGGGCATCCAGACACATAAACATCGACTGGCAAGAACTTATCAACTCCCTGAACCACCGAATAGATATCGTACATTCCCCCAGAATTAGCGCACGAGCCCATAGATATTACCCATTTCGGCTCTAACAACTGGTCATAAAGAAGCCTTACAACCGGCGCCATTTTTCGAAAGACAGTGCCAGCGATAACAATCATGTCAGCCTGACGAGGCGTACCCCGAATCACCTCCGCACCAAAGCGGGCCAGGTCGTGCCTGGCAGTAAAAGCAGTCGCCATTTCCACATAACAACAGGAAAGGCCAAAATTGAAAGGCCAAATAGAGTTCTTACGACCCCAGGAAACCATATCTTCTAATTTTGCCATCATGACATTCTGGCGAATGAAGTCGTCTACTGAATTTCCGCCTGGCTGGGGTGACTTGGACTCATTTACTGATTGAAGCTCCCAATTCATAGTTTAAATTCCTTTCTGTTGGTAACTCCGCCTGGACCTGATATACCCTGCAGTTCACGTTTCTGAATACCAGTGCGCCAATCAAGCGCGCCAATTCGCCATAAGTAAAACAAGGCGACAATAAGAATAAAGATAAACACGCTGATCTCGATAAAGCCGAGCCACCCTGCCTCTCTAACAGCTACTGCCCAGGCAAAAAGGAAGACTACTTCTAGATCAAAGATGATAAATAGGATAGCAGTTAAGTAAAAATGCACTGAGATTCTAAATTGCGCAGAGCCAACCGATACAATGCCAGATTCAAAAGGCGTATTCTTATACTTGCGATTTATACGTTGGCCAAGGAAAAAAGAAAGGCCCAACATCGTCACAACAACCGTGAGAACCAGCGCTGAATAAAACAAAAATGGCTTAAGGCCATCTAGAAATGTGTTTGTTAGTTCCAAATTTTACTCCAGTACCTGAATCACGCAGTTAGAGGTTGAGATCGTAGGTGAGTCATTCGGAGCCTAAAAATGATCAGGGTCAAAGAGTGAAAGAGGCATCCTTCGGTTTGCTCTTCTTCAGCGGGAATTTGTCCTATGATAGAACCGATAGGACTAAAAGCATTGGTACCAGGTACCAGGGACTGAATGTCACTTCCCATAGCGTTGTTATACAACTTTATTTAAAACGTTTTTTGCGCTTTTTTCGCGACGTGCAAATACACATCGAGGCGGCCTTTTGAGCGGTTGGAAATGTACACGTAGTGGCCATTGATAGCAAGCATTTTATCACTGCAAAGCCGCGCCATGTCGCTGTTTTGAGGCTCTCTTCTGTCAATAAATTGACTGACATTTTGTGGCACTCGTTGTGCTACTTAATTAATACTATACGAACTGGAATTTTAGATTAGGATAACTGCGGAAAGTTATTAGCCCTCGCTAAAAAGCTCTATTGATATATCCGTCAAAATCTTGGCTTACATAGTGATTGAACTCAGCACTTTCGCTGCGATAAATTAGAAAAGCCTTTAAGTTGTTGCGCTCTATAAAACGCCGACTTTCTTCTAAACCCAATACCATTAGAGCCGTAGCCAATGCATCTGCGCGAGCTGCCGAGTCATCGAGTACAAATGCTGCCGCTAGGACATCAGAGACTGGCTTTCCTGTCCTTGGATCAATCTCATGAGAATAGCGAACTCCATCTAATTCAAAAAAATTCCGGTAATCACCAGAACCTGCAAGAGCAATCTTTTCTCCCCGATTGGTTAAAACCTCATAAACTTTGACAGGACCATCCAATGGCGTTTCAATAGCAGGCACCCAATCCAAATTACCTGGCTTTAATCCGCTGACTTTGATTTCCCCTCCGATCTCAATGAAATAATTGGTCACTCCATGAGATTCTAGATAGACGGCTACTTGATCGACAGCATAACCTTTCGCAATTCCACTCAAATCGATTTTTATAGACTTGGTTTTACTAATCTCTGAGTTAGCGATATTCAGTATTAAGTTTTCGACACCAACATTGGTCATTGCATTTTTAATGGCATTATCGCTGGGTAACAGGCTACCCTGCTCAAATCTGCCTGGTCCAAATCCCCATAGATTAACGACAGGCCCGATTGTTACATCAAAAACTCCGCCGGACTCTATTGCAATTTCTTTAGAAAGCCTAAGAACTGCCAAGAGGTCATTGGATACAGCGTAAGGACTGTTGATGCCATGCCTATTAAATTTTGACAGTTCTGAGTCTTCGGCGTAAGTGGAAAAAACCTCTCGATCTAGCTCCAATAAGAGTTCGGCAATGCCACCGCTTAACTCCTCGAGGTTTGTTGAGGTAGGAATATCGACTAATTGAATTTCATAACTCGTTCCCATCGTAAACCCAGAAATGCGCTCAATCACAGCCCCCTCTATTGACTCATAGAAAAATATCACCAAAAACAAAGTGAAGAATGCAATGAAAAAACTATGGCGACGGATTATTTCGAGCACGAAAACTCTTTTAGCTATAATTTAGATGGACACTTATTACGAACAACTTAAATGGAAGACTGCTATTTTCTAGCATCTTCATTGTACAAGAATGTTACTTTCTAGGATTCGGCTAAGCTCATTCATCTTGTGGGTAAACTTGGAACTTAACTCCTGCCATTTTGTAAACCATTCTTGCAACTTGACAGCAATAACCAAACTCATTGTCATACCAAAGATACAAGACACAATGATTATCCCTAACAATAGTGGCATTTGCGTCTACAATGCCAGCCTCTCGGGTTCCTACGAAGTCAGAAGAAACTGCATCAGGAGACTGGGTGTAGCTTATCTGATTTTGCAAGTTTGAATGTAATGCTATATCTCTTAAAAACTCGTTTAGCTCAACCTTGGAAGTCGGCATAGAAAGAGAAAGATTCATTATTGCCATGGAAACATTAGGGATTGGAACCCTCACCGCGTTGCCTGTGAGCTTTCCTTCAAGTTCAGGTATCGCCTTAACTACGGCTTTTGCAGCTCCGGTTTCGGTCAAGACCATGTTTAGAGCGGCAGAGCGGCCTCGACGACTACCTTTATGATAATTATCAATTAGGTTTTGATCGTTAGTATAAGCATGAACTGTTTCTACATGACCATGTTCAATACCAAATTTATCATTCACTACTTTAAGAACAGGAGCAATTGCATTAGTGGTGCATGATGCAGCCGTAATGATTTTATCATCTGGGCTCATTTGATCATCATTTATCCCATAAACGATATTCTTTAGGCTTCCCTTGCCAGGTGCAGTAAGAATGACTTTTGCCGCACCTTTAGATTTAAGATGCAAGGACAAGCCTTCTTCGTCTCGCCACTGACCTGTGTTATCAATAACCAAGGCATCATCAATATCATAGTCATTGTAATTTACCTCTTCTGGCGAATTAGCGTAAATCACTTGAATCACGTTACCGTTTGCTACTAGGCATTTGCTCTCTTCATCAACACGCAGTGTTCCTTGGAAAGCACCATGCACGGAATCAGAAGCAAATAAGCTAGCTCTTTTATCTAGATCCCCCTCCTCGCCGGGTCTGATTACGATTGCTCGGAGCCTCATCACATCGCCGGTGGAAGTTCGTTCAATTAACAGCCTAGCCATTAAGCGCCCAATTCGGCCAAATCCGTAAAGGACGATATCCTGAGACTTTTCTATTGGCTTTTCATTGACCCCATCTAGATAAGTCATCTCTTGGCGGACAAAATCATCCACCGAGCTAGCGCCCTCCCCTTGCTCATCCAAATGACCCATATAGCTTACGGTTAACTTACCCAGGTCGATCTGAGCATTCCAGAGGTCAAGTTTAGCCATTGCAATTAGGACGGGATGCGTCTCGAACTCTGACATTTCGTTGCGCTCTACCTGACGGACGAAACGATGAGATTTCATGATGAAAGTTACTGAGCGGTTATGTAAGGGACGGCCGTAAATATATATACCAACATTGCGCTGGCTAAATAACCGACCGATTACAGGAATCATTTCCTGAACTAAAGCTTCGCGCTGTTTCCAGTCGGCAAAGTAATCCTCTACGCTAGGACGTTCCACAAATTCTCCCTTTTTCAAACTACCGGATCTAGAAAGTCGGCTATTATCTTGTGAAAGGATTGCCTATGCAACAAACCGCCAGCCAGTCTTAGATGAATCGCCATATTCGGCTATTTATCAGAATAATTAGTCAGGTAAATCTAATTATTGAGCTACAATCCGCACTCCGTCGCAGCCACTGGACCAAGCAGTCTTTATAACTTAGCAATTCAATCTCAATTCGAGAAGAGAAAAGTTGATTGCCTTTGATACTCAAATCATGAAGTCGATCCAAAACCCAGCAATCCCCGTCGATCCCTTTCAGAACTGTTTCTGGCAAGGAGAGTTTGGTTGTGCCAGCAGTCTCGCCATATGCAATGCCGCTGCAAATGCTGATGGACCTATATTATTGCTCTGCGAGAACAACGAAATCGTCGAACAATCAATACGAGAATTAAAATATTTCTGCGCCCCCAAAGAAGAACTCCCAGTCTTCTCTTTACCAGATTGGGAAACGCTACCCTATGACAATTTCTCACCCCATCAAGACATAATTTCCGAACGCCTGAGTGCTCTCTACCACCTCCCCCAGCTAACCCGGGGTATTTTAGTGTTGTCGATTACTAGCTTAATGCATCGATTACCTCCTCATCGGTACATCATAGCTAATAGTCTCGATTTAGAAGTGGGGCAAAGTCTGGAAATTGACGCGATCCGGAAGCAGCTAATTGATGCGGGCTATCAATCTGTAGATTCTGTACTCGAGCACGGTGAATTTGCAGTCCGTGGCTCTATTATTGATATTTTCCCGATGGGCTCACTAGCTCCTTATAGAGTTGATCTATTCGAAGATGAAATTGAAACCTTAAGAACATTCGACCCAGAGTCTCAACGCTCGGACCAATTAGTAAACGAAATAAAGCTGCTACCTGGACGCGAGTTTCCCCTAGATAAATTTGGAATCACTTCTTTTCGAAATCGATTTCATGAACTTTTTGATATTGACCCAAGGCAATGTCCGCTTTACCAGGATGTCAGCGATGGGATTAGCTCCCCGGGACTGGAATACTATCTTGCTCTTTTCTTCGATGGATTGGACTCACTATTTGATTTCATGCCCAAAAACACCGTGGTCATCAAAGTAGGTGAATTAAAATCAGCGGGAGAACAGTTTTGGCTAGATATTAAAAAGCGTTACGAAGATCGTTTAATTGATCGCTACCGACCCATTCTAAAGCCAGAAGATATCTTTATCCCAGTAGAACAAATTTTGTCTAAGGCGAAAAACTTTCGGCAGATAGAATTCAAGAAGCATATCAATGCTTTCGACCTTGGCTCAATGCAGTTACCTCACCTAGCTAGCAATTCTCATCTAGCCAAGCCATTTTCTCAAATTGAACAATTCATAACCACTCAAAACTCTCGAATCCTCTTCGTTGCTGAGTCGGCCGGCAGAAAAGAAACACTCATCGAGTTACTTAAGCACATAGGTATTGAGCCTATTACTGTGAAACACTGGTCTAAATTTATCGCTGATGATATGCGTTTAGGCATAACTGTGGCGCCTCTCGACCGGGGCATGTGGCTGACGAAAGAGAAATTAATTCTAGTTACCGAAACACAGCTGTTTGGTAATCGAATTGCTCAGCGACGCAGAAGATCCAGAACTCAAAATAATACCGATTTTATTGTAAAGAGCTTAACGGAGTTACGCATCAATGATGCTGTTGTGCATCTCGATCATGGTGTAGGCAGGTATCGAGGCTTACAAACAATCACTACAGATGGGCAGACTACAGAGTTCCTCACTTTAGAGTATGCCAATGAAGCTAAACTTTATGTGCCCGTCGCTTCCTTAAATCTTATTAGTCGATACAGTGGGGCTGAGCAAGATGCTGCCCCTATTAATCATTTAGGCTCTGATAACTGGATAAAAACAAAACGCAAAGCCGCGGAAAAAATACGCGATGTTGCAGCTGAATTATTAGATATTTATGCCCAGAGGATGGCGCGTAAAGGATTCCGCTATGCAATAGAAATCTCTGAGTATGAGAAATTTTCCGCGGCATTTCCTTTTGAAGAAACCGCGGACCAAGAAAGCGCCATTAATTCAGTCATCGATGATATGAATAGCGAGCGGGCTATGGACAGACTAGTTTGTGGCGATGTTGGATTCGGAAAAACCGAAGTTGCTATGCGCGCAGCTTTTGTAGCAGTACAGAACAACAAACAGGTATCCATCTTAGTACCAACCACGTTGTTAGCACAACAACATTATGAAAGCTTTCAAGATCGCTTCGCTAACTGGCCTATGGTTGTTGACGTTATTTCTCGATTTAAATCTGGCGCAGAACAAAAAGAGAGCTTGCAAAATGTGCTTGAGGGAAAGACCGACATCTTGATTGGCACACATAAGTTATTGCAAGGCAATGTCATCTATAAAAATCTTGGACTACTCATAATTGACGAAGAACATAGATTCGGGGTCCACCAAAAAGAAAAATTAAAATCACTGCGCTCTAATGTAGATATTCTAACCCTAACTGCAACTCCAATTCCCCGAACTCTCAATATGGCACTGTCTGGCATTAGGGACTTGTCGTTAATTGTTACACCGCCTGCGCGAAGACTATCAGTTAAAACTTTTGTTAGAGAACAACAAGACAGCTTAATAATTGAAGCAGTTTCCCGCGAACTATTACGAGGCGGACAAGTTTTTTATCTTCACAACGAAGTTAAATCCATTGCTCGTGCCGCAGAACATCTGCAAGCGATAATTCCTCAAGCTCGAGTTTGTATAGCCAATGGTCAAATGGCGGAACGAGACCTCGAAAAAGTCATGGCTGACTTCTACCATAAGCGGTACAACATTTTAGTTTGTACTACTATCATCGAAACAGGTATCGATATCCCAAGCGCAAACACGATATTAATTCATCGGGCCGATAAGTTTGGCCTGGCGCAGCTACACCAGCTGCGGGGTCGAGTGGGCCGTTCTCACCATCAAGCCTATGCCTATTTATTATTATCCAACCAGGGGCGATTAAGTCGTGATGCACAAAAGCGAATTGAGGCAATTCAAGCTGCAACAACCTTGGGTGCAGGATTCACCTTGGCGAGTCATGATTTAGAAATACGAGGTGCTGGCGAATTACTTGGCGACGAACAAAGTGGCCACATGCAAAAAATCGGCTTTTCTCTGTACACAGAAATGCTAGAAGAAGCAGTAGAAGCGATAAAATCCGGACGAACACCAAATCCTGAGCTAGACCTTGATAAATCAATTGATATAAATCTACGAATTCCAGCCCTCATTCCTGACGACTATCTACCTGATGTGCATACCAGATTGATTATGTACAAACGAATTTCTTCTTCTCGCAGCAGTGAAGATTTACAGGAGCTTCAGGTTGAAATGATTGACCGGTTTGGATTATTACCTAAACCGTTAAAATTGCTAATTAGTTTAACCGAGTTGAAATTGCGCGGACAAAAATATGGAATAAGAAAGATCGATGCTAATGTAAGTAATGGCAGAATTGAATTTAGCGCAAGCACTGAGGTCGACCCTCTATCTCTTGTACAACTCATCCAAGATGACCCAATACATTTTAAATTGACGGGCGCGAATCAACTACAATTCTCTCATGAGAGTGACGATGCAGATTCAAAGCTTGCTTTTATCAACTCGGTGTTGGATAAATTTAGAATCAATGAGATAAAAGTAGCTTAGAATAAACCATGACATTATTACGCCCACAATTTTTTTTAATAATCGGAATATTACTTTTGTCGTTGACATCAAGCGCGCTTGCCCAAGAACGCTGGTATCAAATAGAAGTCTCCATATTCACCAATGAGTCTTCAATCGATCGAAGCGAAGAAGCCTGGCAGGCTGAACGCATTGAATTGACCTATCCGCAAAACCTCCGTCGGCTAGACTTGTTATCTGACCTACTTCACACTGAAAACCTCACCTTAGCTAACGTTAGTTTAGCAATACCAGAACAGCTCAATCGCCAAGAGCTGTCAGCGGAAGAAATTCAAGCTGAGATACGCGCCGAATCGATCTTCGCTGTCGGCCCATCGCCTGCGAGCGACGGAGCGGGTTTTAAGCTTTTTGATTTCGCCCGGGAAGACTTTACCCAACTGCCAACCTCAGAAAGTGATTTCCAGCAAACTAATCGCATATTGACAAGATCTGCTGAACATCGCTTGCTTTTTCATGGATTGTGGCGACAAGCCGTAGTTCAAACTGCCCAATCTCAGCCTGTTTATATCGAAGGCGGGCTGACCTATGGTGAGCAAAACGAACTTCAAGGGAGTCTAACCATCCACTTCAATGAAAATGAAGATCGCGTAGTTATTGATACAAATCTCTGGTTGACCGAATTTAGTATTATTGAAAATACCGAAAACCTATGGACACTACCCCAAAGGCCTCTGGCTATGCAAAATTCACAAAACTCCATAAATACTGATTTACGTTACAACCCAATTCAGATTTACAAAATGGATCAGAGCCGTGAAATGCGTAGTAACGAGTTTCATTATCTTGATCACCCAGCCCTCGGAATTGTGATACAAGTTGAACCTTATGAACTACCCGCCCCACATCAATCAGTAGTTAACTTCTAGACGGAGTGATAATTTTAAATTTAGCTTCGTTCTATAAGGGTTTTCACAACGTCAGTAACAATTCCCATGCCTGCTTTGACATGAGATTCAATTTCTGAAATAAGAATTTCACTTTCACCTATCCCAGCTGCCCAATTTACAGAAAGCGCCAACATTCCATACTCAAGTTTAAGTTCTCTCGCGAGCGCAGCCTCAGGCATTCCAGTCATACCTACAATGTCACAGCCATCATTTTTTAGACGCTTAACTTCAGCCGCAGTTTCAAGTCGCGGTCCCTGCGTACATCCATAAACGCCTTTGGCAAATAAGCGCTTATTTAGGCCTAGACCCTCATTAACTGTTTGAAACGCTATTCTTAGTTCAGCGCGAAGTGTTGATGAAAAAGGTTCGGTGAAATCAATGTGCGTTACAAACTCGAGGTCGTCTTCAAAAAAAGTTGCTGCACGGCTATGAGTGTAGTCAATGATTTGATCAGGTAATGCAAAATTTCCTGGGCCAGTTTCCTTATGAATACCTCCTACAGCATTAATAGCAACGATTCGTTTAACACCTATCGTCGACAATGCCCATATATTGGCTCGGTAGTTGATTTTATGAGGCGGAATTGTGTGGCCTTTACCGTGCCTCGGCAAAAATGCAATAGTTTGGCCTGCGTACTGGCATAATTCAATGGAGATACGTTTTTCTGAATATGGCGTAGCAATGCGCTTAAAACCCGCTGACTTTAGCCCTTCCATTTGAGAAAGGCCCGTTCCACCGATAATCGCTAACATAGCTCCCGCCTGTTAATTCCCAGTTAATCTGCTTTAGGCGCAAGAACATTAAACCAGCAAAGTTTACACCGCAAGGATAGTCGCATTCTTGTTAAAATAACGACCAAAAAGCTTGGGACAGAAATAGTAGAGCTAATTCGCCAGAATTGGACAGCGTCCTGGTAAGCTGATTGATATTTAGGCGACCCAAGCACGGTTTATTAAAGATTAGTATTATCGCGTCTTTAATTTAATTACTATTCGCTTTCCCGTCATAATTAGTCGTCGGCAAGTTTACCAGTCTTACAATGCAATACGTTTCAAAAAATGCACAGTTTTCATTATGCAAGCGCTACCGTTATAGTTTAGAACGGAGTTGGAATGGTGGCGAAGGGCGAGTTTTGTTTATTGGCTTAAACCCTTCAACTGCCGATCACAAGAAAGATGACCCCACGATAAGGCGCTGTGTTGGGTTTGCTAAATCCTGGGGATTTAATGGTATGGAAATCGTTAACCTTTTCGCTTATCGCGCCACTTATCAAATTGATCTTCTAAGCGCCGACGATCCTGTCGGCCAGCTTAACGATCTCTCGATTCACGAAGCTCAGCAGCGAAGTGACCGGACAATTGCATGCTGGGGATCTACAGGATCTCTTATGCAGAGATCTCTTGAAGTTGCCAAGTCATTGGACGGCCTACAATGCCTTCAATTAAATAAAGATAAGCAACCTGCCCATCCTCTATACTTGCGCGCCAATCTTCTTCCATTCCCCTACGAGGTGGCTGATTCGAGGAATTAATCGATATGGCGCTAACGACTCAACTTTTACATGCACTTTGGTCCACCGCCGGGCTTAATCTGACTTGGAGAAAAACCCTGTATCGACAACTTTGCAAGATCGAAAGTACACCTGACTATCCATTTGACGTAAACTTTTTCGGTCTTAAGTATGAGGGGAATCTAAACAACAGCATTGAGGCAAATATTTTTTTCTATGGTGCTTTCGAAAAATCTCTCTTATTCTTCATGCGGGATACATTACAACAACTAAATCAAAAAACTTCTTCTAGTACTTTTGTGGATATAGGAGCAAATATCGGCCAGCACTCTCTCTTTATGTCTAATGTTGCTGACTTTGTCATTGCCTTCGAGCCATACAAGGCCGTTAGTTCAAAATTAAAGTACCACATTTCTTTGAATGAAATTACTAACATTATTCTTGAAGAAATTGCCCTGAGTGATCAGCAAGAGCTGCTGGAATTCTTCGCTCCAACGGGGCGAAACAAAGGTATTGGATCGTTCGATGCTTCGACTGCAGACAAAGGGAACGTTGCTGAAACCAAATTACAGTTAATTAAGGGCGATCACTACTTTGAAAGAAACAAACCCCACTCAATCGAACTAATGAAGATAGATGTCGAAGGATTTGAAAAGAAAGTGTTGACAGGTTTACGAAACACCCTCAAAGCTTATCGACCTGTCCTAGTTTGTGAAATTAGCTATGACCAACAGCTTTCATTCAGATCTTCAGCAGAATTAATGTCACTTCTGCCTGATAACTATGAGCTATATCGGTTCGACACTCGAAATGCAGACGGCAGCAAGGCCAGGAAGCGCGGTTCCAAAGCAAAACGAACGGGTTTCTATGGAATAATTCCATTTGAAGCTTGGAGAGAGTCTGGACAGGACGACATCATCGCAGTCCCCGCTGAAAATGTGAGGTTAATTCCGGGATTACTTAGAAAAGTAGTTTAGCACTGGCAAAAAAAAGGCCTAGCGCTAAGAACTCAATCCTAACCTAGGCCACTTTAAGTATGTTACGACCTATATTGTCGGCTTTACTCTAGGTTCCTTTAGTAAATTATTGTTTTATAGTGTTTTGTTGCGTTTATAGTGATTTTCTACGAAGGACCACTATGCATCTGAGTTTGGTAAACAGTTGCGGCGGAGAGCGGCAGCAGGGCTAATTCAATAATTAGCTCAACCAAATAGATCGCCTAAGAGCGGCATTATTCAATATCTACCGACCTGTAGTCCTTTCTAACTAGGGATTTGCTGTTTACCGCCTGAAACCGAGCTTATTAATACCCGGCTGGAGAGGGTTTTGTTATTTGGCGCGCCCGGGAGGACTCGAACCTCCAACCCCCGGCTTAGAAGGCCGGTGCTCTATCCGGTTGAGCTACGGGCGCATAGCTTGTAGTGACCAAATCCGTCTGCGGTGAGAATCAACAAGTACCGGAAAGCCGCGTATTTTACACGAAATTTAAGGCTCAACCACGCCAACGCGTGTTAGATAAGACGATTGTCTGGCCTATTCTTTAGAGCATCGCCCTTTCGATGCGCATAACGGGTGCCGTAGCAATTGGTGCATGCCGGCCATAACTTAACGTGAGGCTTTTGAGAACCTTGGCAAAGCTAGCTAACAATCTTGATTGATCTGTAAAAACTGCACGTGGCGCATCTAGCTCCATGTCCTCTAATCAAGTCCGCTCACCGCCTAACGTTATTAAAACAGATTCGGCCAATTTCGATTCACACTCAGTGAAGTTTAAAGATTAAGAACAAATTTTGCCTAATTCCAATTCAATATTGGGGCAATCCGCTAGATCGATACGAGAAATGGGGTGACTGATGGGGTTCGAACCCACGACAACCGGAGTCACAGTCCAGGGCTCTACCAACTGAGCTACAGTCACCATTAATCCATGAATCATTTTCAAAATTAACTATCAAAAATTGGTCGGGGTAGAGAGATTTGAACTCCCGACATCTTGCTCCCAAAGCAAGCGCGCTACCAGACTGCGCTATACCCCGATAAATCGCGACATCATTTTTAAGAGGACGGCATAATACTCGCGTCATTTAGGCCCGTCAATTGATGTTTAGATCTCTGCCCTTGGCGAAAATAAGGCGCATAATGACTTCCTGCCTCGCTTTTCATCTATCGATGCGCCAGTTACTTCCGCCAACATCATCTTCAACGACTACTTTCATGGCCAATAATTGATCTCTAATTTCATCAGCCCTACCCCAATTCTTGTCTAAACGAGCTTTCTCTCTCTCTGCGATTAACTGATCGATAGTGGTTTCATCAATCTCAAAGGATTGATCACTTCTCAGAAAGTCGTCTGGAACTGCCTGTAATATGCCAAGAATCTCCCCCAGGCTGACCAATAATTTTCCTAATTGATTTGCCAGTTCGCTATTCTCTCCTTTTTGCCTGTTGATCTCTGTAACTATCTCAAAAAGCACACCAAAAGCTTCCGCTGTATTAAAGTCATCATCCATTGCAGAAAAAAATGCTTTCTCAAACTTACTATTAACTAAAGTTTTTGCATTGAGTAAATCTAAATCTTGAAGAGCAATATAGAATCTCTCTAACGCTTTAGCTGATTGCTGCAAACTTTGCTCAGAGTAATTGATTGGGCTTCGGTAGTGGCTGGCAATTAATAAATGCCGGACGACTTCTGCGTCATATTTTTTTAAAACCTCGCGAACCGTAAAGAAATTTCCTAATGATTTCGACATTTTCTCGCTATCTACGCGCAAGGGACCATTGTGCATCCAATAATTTGCAAATTTACTTCCTGTAGCACACTCCGACTGAGCAATTTCATTTTCATGATGTGGAAAAAGTAAATCTGTCCCACCTCCATGAATATCGAAATTATTACCCAAAGCACTTGTAGACATAGCTGAACATTCGATATGCCAACCTGGCCGCCCATAACCCCATGGAGAGTCCCAACCCACCCCATCATCCGGGGAAGATTTCCACAATACAAAATCTCTAGGATCTACTTTCAGCTCGCCAACTTCAATTCGAGCACCTTCTAAGAGCTCATCCATTTTCTTTTTTGATAATTTCCCGTAATCAGGAAAGCGCTTTATAGAAAAGTAGACATCTCCATTTTCTGCCCGATAAGCAAATTCTTTTTTTAGCAGCACCTCTATCATAGAGATAATTTGATCAATGTGGCCTGTAGCCCTTGGCTCTTGATCTGGAGGCAATACGTTTAGTGCCTTTTCATCCGCATGCATCGATTCAATAAAGCGCTCAGTCAAATCAGAAAACAGTTCATTATTTTCTGCCGCACGATTTAATATTTTGTCATCAATGTCAGTAATATTTCTCACATATGTGACATCCAAACCCTTTGCTCGCAGGTAACGCACTATTACATCGAATGCAACAAGCATGCGCCCATGCCCCAAATGGGTATAGTCATAGACAGTTAAGCCACACACATAAATACGAACCTTGCCCTCATCAATAGGACAGAATTCTTCTTTCGTCTGGGTCATTGTGTTGTAAATCTGAAGCATCTATTTAACTGCCGCTTAGCTGGACCAAGAATCACGTAAGGTAATTGTGCGATTAAAAACCATCTTATTATTTCTACTATCTTTCTCATCCACGCAGAAGTAGCCTTCTCTCTCAAATTGAAAAAAACTCGAAGACCCATTTTCAATGACTGATGGTTCAACCCTACAGTTTTCGAGTGTCAGCAACGAGTTTGGGTTTAGACATTGTCGATAATCATCAATATCCTTTGAATCCGGGTTTTCCACATTAAAGAGGCGGTCATAGAGTCGGACTGTAACGGGGATGCTTGCGCTGGCTGAGACCCAATGAATAACTCCTTTGACCTTTCTTCCTTTGGGACGCTTACCCAGCGTATCTTTATCGATAGAGCCAACGAGCTCTATCACTTCCCCAGCGGAATCTTTAATAACCTCAATACACTTTATAACGTAGGAACCACGCAGGCGTACTTCTCCATTGAGTACCAACCGTTTAAAACCTGCTGGTGGCTTTTCTTCAAAGTCCTGCCGATCAATAAAAACTTCTCGAGTAAAAGGAACTTCCCGCCGACCCATCGATTCTTGTTTAGGATGATTCTGCAAACTTAATTTTTCAACGAAATCTGCGTCCACGTTTTCTATCGTTAACTTCAAAGGGTTTAATACACACATTGCTCGTGGGGCGGTTTTGTCCAAGTCCTCACGAATAGAATGCTCTAACATCCCCATATCCACCACACTTTCTGAACGGCTCACTCCCACACTTTCACAAAAATTACGAATAGAGGCTGCCGTAAATCCACGCCGCCTCATACCTGCTAGAGTCGGCATACGAGGGTCATCCCAGGCTTTGACAACACCAGTATCGATCATTTCCTTTAAGTTCCGTTTCCCTATCATAGTGTAGTTAAGCTTTAACTTAGCGAACTCTGTTTGTTCTGGTAACACATAATTGTCAATGCTTCCTGCCAGATCACTAACTTTCTCTAAAGATTCAATAGCAAGATTCTGCAATATCCAGTCATACAGAGGCCTATGATCTTCGAATTCTAAAGTGCACAACGAGTGAGTGACGTTTTCTATCGCATCGGAAATACAATGGGTGTAATCATAAGTTGGATAAATACACCATTTGTCCCCCGTTTGATGGTGGTTAATGTGTCGGATACGATAAAGCACAGGGTCGCGCATATTGATATTTCGTGAAGCCATATCAATCTTAGCCCGCAGGGAAAAACTTCCATCTTTGAATTCTCCCACACGCATGCGCCTGAACAGCTCAATATTCTCTGCTTGAGAACGATCACGGTCTGGACTGTTTGTTCCTGGCTCTGTCAGACTCCCTCTGTATTCCCGCGCCTGATCTGGACTTAAACTGCAGACATAGGCCAGATTATTTTCTATTAATTGCATGGCAAAGTTATAGAGGTGCTCAAAGTAATTAGAGGAATACCGAACCTTTCCGCTCCAATCAAAACCCAACCATTTAATATTATTTTTTATCTCATCGACGAATTCCTGGCTTTCTTTTGCGGGGTTTGTATCATCGAACCGAAGATTGCAAGACCCGTTGTTTTGCGCAGCTATGCTAAAATTCAGGCAAATCGATTTCGCGTGACCGATATGCAAATAGCCATTGGGCTCGGGCGGAAAGCGGGTTTGTACGAGACCTCCATGCTTATTGGAAGCTAGATCCTCAGCTATCTTGTTGCGTATAAAGTTAGACGGAGCTGTAGATGAGCTCTGACTATCTTTTTCTGAATCTGCCATTAGTTATAATCTTTGTATTCGCTGGTGAGGTTTAGAAAACTCGGGGCTTTCGAGAGATATATAAAAACCTTATTATAACTGCTCTGTCACAAAGCATTAACAAAAACTTACAAAGGAATAACCCTCCAGGAGTAATAATGATCGTATTAAATACAAACTATGGTGCAATCACGGTCGAGCTGAACTTTGAGAAAGCGCCGATTTCAGCTGAGAATTTCAAGCAATATGCTAAAGATGGGTTCTATGAAGGCACCATATTTCATAGGGTCATTGACAATTTTATGGTACAGGGTGGTGGATTCGAGGCAGGAATGGCACAAAAAGATAACGGGAGCCCCATTGAAAACGAGGCTGATAATGGTTTATCAAACTTAACTGGCACCCTTGCAATGGCACGCACCTCAGACCCCCACTCTGCCACTTCTCAATTCTTTATTAACGTAAGTGATAATTTATTCCTCGATCATCGTGACAAATCTGAGCAAGGATGGGGTTATGCAGTGTTTGGGCGCGTTGTTGATGGCATGAAAGTCATAGATACTATCAAGGCCTGCGAGACTGGCTCAAATGCTGGACATCAAGATGTTCCTGTTGATGATATTGTTATTCAAACAATTGAAATTCAAGAAGATTAACCTTGCAGGATCGTGTCCTACTAATCTCAGATTTACATCTTGAAGAGCAACGACAAGATATCACCGAGGCCTTTACTCAGTTTTTAGAGGTCAATCGAGGAAAATGTTCAGCTCTTTATATTCTGGGCGATCTTTTTGAGGTTTGGGTAGGCGACGATGTCGAATCGCCGCTTACGACAAGAGTCGCTGATTCTCTTAGAAAATTTTATAAGAGTGGCAGCTCTATCTATTTGATGCATGGAAATAGAGATTTTCTTATTGGAGAATCGTATGCAGTGCAATGTGGCATCACATTAGTTCAGGAATATTTTTCACTGGAGGTCCAAAATTTAGAAATCTTATTACTCCATGGTGATTCCCTTTGCACCGATGATGTTGACTATCAGCAATTCAGAACAATGGTCCGAGACAATCAATGGCAAACCGAATTTCTAAAAAAGCCCATAGAAGAAAGAGTCGCTTATGCAAGCGCTGCAAGAGAACAAAGCAGAGCAGCGGCAAAAACCAAATCGACCGAAATCATGGATGTAAATCAGACTGCGGTGAAAACTCTGTTTAATTCGACACAGCACAAATACGTCATTCATGGTCACACCCATAGGCCAGCTATACATGATATCTCTTTGAAACAAGATTGCTCTAGCGAAACCATTGGTAAGAGAATCGTCTTAGGAGATTGGGACAAAGCGATTTGGTTTGTTGAGATTCAGAACGGAAAAATTGAACTGCGTACCCTTCCTTTTCCTCAACAACCCTCACGTTGAATTATCAACTCCGGGCTGCGGTGATTCAAAATAACGGTCGAAATGTGCCTGACACAGGATAAGAATCTCTTGTTCGATTAGTTCACACAGTTCTGTTAACGAGAATTTTTCAAATTCTGGCAACACGTAGGCACCATATTCAGTTAAGTCATTAATCTGTACATGTTCTTTCTTGAGTAAATTATGCAACCAACAATAAGGGGACAGCTTAGAATCGAAAGGAACGCCAGCTCTCTCCAGACCCGACTTTAAATTTGGCGCCGAAAAGATCCGTATTTTAGTCTCCAATATCTGGGAAACTAACTTTTCAATTCGTTTAAGCACTGCCGCTTTGCTTACAGCATCATACCCATTCCAGTTAATTACTTCGAAGGAATAACGCTTGCAACCACGACAAATTGCATCGCCGACAGAAGTAGTGGAGCAAATTCCGATACAGGGTGTCTTGGGATTCTTCATAGTGGAAATAATTCTAATTGTATTGCTTCAGTCGGATAACTGAAAACAGACTTTAGCAAGTCTGAATTATTTGTAAACTAGGGTTGAAAATGCGCCAAAAGAGTATATACATAAATCAAGTAACCTAGGCTAGCTAGATTTTTTTTTGGATTTACAATAAAATACGTTCTGTATTTAAATGACTACTTTGGCATTAAGAGCCCGCGATTCTAGATACAAGGCCTAAAATTAGCTTTGGAGTTTCGTTCAAAACTGCGTCTCATTGTACTGACAAGTAGCTTCTTTGCTAAATTCCACCTGTAAGTGATTCCACAAAATGACACTCACAGCTAAGCTGGAAACAATGTCTTTTCTGCCTTTACATATCACTTTCAGTTAGACCAATGAGGAGTCTCCCTTGTTAGAAGATTATAGAAAACACGTCGCTGAACGTTCTGAAATTGGAGTAGTTCCTAAACCACTCTCGGCGGAACAGGTCGCTGGCTTAGTTGAGCTACTAGCAAAACCGCCCGCTGGGGAAGAAGAATTCATCTTAGATCTAATTTCCAATCGTGTGCCCCCCGGTGTCGATGATGCTGCATACGTGAAGGCAGCTTTTTTATCTGCAGTTGCAAAAGGTGAAACGATTTCGCCTGTCATTAACAAAAATCTTGCAGTCGAATTACTTGGTACGATGCTCGGTGGTTACAACATTACAACACTTGTTGAGTTACTTGATGATGAGGAGCTTGCGGCAAGAGCAGCTGACGAACTTTGCCACACCTTGCTCATGTTTGATGCGTTTTACGACGTTGCTGAGAAAGCAAAAAAAGGGCATCTCGAAGCACAAAGAGTTATGAACTCCTGGGCTAACGCGGAATGGTTTACTAGCAAACCAGAACTTTCGAACAAGCTTACTGTTTCCGTTTTCAAAGTACCAGGTGAAACTAACACCGATGATTTATCTCCCGCACAAGATGCCTGGTCACGACCGGATATTCCGTTCCACGCAAAAGCCATGTACAAAAATCCGCGTGATGGAATAACTAACGCTGAAGAACAGATTAATAAATTAGAAGAAGCTGGTTTTCCCGTGGCTCTGGTCGGCGATGTAATGGGAACAGGCTCTTCACGTAAATCCGCTACAAATTCTGTGCTTTGGTACATAGGTGATGATCTTCCCCATATACCCAATAAGCGCGATGGTGGCGTGTGTATCGGAGGAAAGATTGCACCAATATTTTTTAATACTATGGAGGATGCCGGTGCGTTACCCTTCGAATGTGACGTTGATGGCCTAAACACTGGCGACATCATTGATATTGATGTCTACGCAGGCAAGATAACGCGTCATGATACTAACGAGTTAATCACTGAATTCGAATTAAAAACCGAAGTGCTATTAGATGAAGTGAGAGCCGGCGGACGCATACCATTAATCATTGGCAGAGGCCTCACACAACGTGCTCGAGATGAGTTAGAGTTGGCGCCTTCAGATATATTTAGGCTGCCCATCCAAGGCCAAAAATCAGACAAGGGCTTTACGTTAGCACAAAAAATGGTAGGCAAGGCATGTGGACTTGAAGGCGTTCGCCCAGGCAGTTATTGCGAACCTAAAATGACAACCGTAGGTAGCCAAGACACAACTGGCCCTATGACACGAGATGAACTAAAAGATCTAGCCTGCTTAGGATTTTCAGCAGACTTGGTCATGCAATCCTTTTGCCATACAGCAGCATACCCAAAGCCTGTAGATATTGAGACCCAGCACAGCCTACCAGACTTTATACAAACTCGCGGCGGCGTATCACTCCGTCCAGGTGATGGCATTATCCATTCCTGGCTAAATCGAATGCTATTACCAGATACCGTAGGCACCGGTGGCGATTCACATACCCGTTTTCCTATAGGCATTTCCTTTCCAGCAGGTTCGGGTTTGGTTGCCTTTGCGGCCGCTACCGGCGTTATGCCACTGGATATGCCAGAATCGGTCCTAATCCGCTTCACTGGTGAAATGCAGCCAGGGATTACGCTTAGGGACTTGGTTAATGCTATCCCCTATGCCGCTCTTAAATCAGGCGATCTTACTATCGCAAAGAAAGGGAAAAAGAATATCTTTTCTGGCAGGATTCTTGAAATTGAAGGCTTACCTAATCTTAAAGTCGAGCAGGCATTTGAGATTTCTGATGCTTCTGCTGAACGATCTGCGGGCGGTTGCAGCATACGTTTAGCAAAGGAGCCCATCATTGAGTATTTTCATTCCAATATTACCCTATTGAGATGGATGATTGCCAACGGTTACCAAGATGCTCGCACACTGGAGCGGCGTGCTCGCGCTATGGAAGATTGGTTAGAAAACCCGATACTCATGGAACCTGATGTTGATGCCGAATATCATAAAATTATTGAGATCAATCTAAATGAAATCAAAGAACCCCTATTAGCTTGTCCCAACGACCCAGATGACGTCAAACCCTTATCTGAAGTTGAAGGGACAAAGATTGATGAAGTATTTATCGGTTCTTGTATGACAAATATTGGACACTTTCGTGCAGCAGCAGAAGTACTAAAGCAGGTGGACGGCTCGTTGCCAACTAGACTGTGGATTGCACCGCCTACAAAAATGGATGAGCATCAACTAACAGAAGAAGGCGTTTACAATGTATTTGGAGTAGCTGGTGCTAGGACTGAAATACCAGGATGCTCTCTTTGCATGGGCAACCAGGCAAGAGTCGCAGCAAATTCAACTGTCGTTTCTACATCGACCCGAAACTTTCCAAATCGTTTAGGCCAAGGGGCAAATGTCTATTTGGCATCCTCCGAGCTAGCTGCGGTTTGTTCAGCATTAGGTAAAATTCCGAATATGGAAGAATACATGCAGTACATTGCTCAAATTAATACCATGGAAGATAACATCTATCGCTACCTCAGCTTTGATCAAATAGAGGAATTCATGGAAGCATCTGAACGCGCGAAGAGTATTCCTCTAACAAATGTGCAAGATGTTGCCTAAGCATAAAAGGGTGTCAACGCACCCTTTTATGCTTAGGCTACAAACTCAGACTGTACTCTTTTCTACAACTTCGAATACATCTTTCGAAAGCTTTGGGCTGGCTTTAATGCGTTGTAACTGCGATTGCATCATCGCTTGTCGCTTAGTATCAAATTTTCTCCAGCGTGTTAATGGTGTCAATAATCTAGCAGCTATTTGTGGATTGAGCTGGTCTAACTCCAACACTCGGTCTGCTAGGAATTCGTAACCCTCACCATTAGAGTTGTGGAAGCCTACATGATTCTGACCACAAAATGCACCAATCAGTGAACGAACTTTATTTGGATTACGGCTAGAAAAGGCTTCGTGATCAAGCAACTTAGTTACCTTATTTAGCGTCATCGGGAGCTGACAGGTCGCTTGCACAGCAAACCATTGATCTACTACTAAAGGTTCATGGTGCCACTGCTCATAGAAACGATCTAGCGCTTGATCTGCTAACTCTTGTCCTTTAGCGGTATCACTATTTACCAGACACCGAAGTGCCGCCATTTGGTCAGTCATATTTTCAGCTTCGCTGAATTGATTAAAACAAGTCATTAAGCATTTCCCATCGCCCGTTCTAACTAAATAGGCCAGTGCCACATTCTTTAAGGCCCTCTTCGCTATCGAAGCAGCATCTGCTTCGTATGCTTGATCGGTGCAGTTGGTTGTGTAGACTTTGAGAAAAGAATCTTTAAGAGTGCTGGCCAATTGATTGGCTATTTGTTCTCGAACGATGTGTATAGCATCCACATCTGCGACGACGGCTTGCTCAATCAAAATCCCTTCGGTAGGCAGCGCCAGCAGATGAGCAAGCATAGCTTTATCAACTCCTTCCTCGAATGAGTTAGCCAACACTCCTTCGAAAGCTTTGACGAGCAGTGGAGGCATATCAAAAGCAACAGATCGCTGTAGTTCATTCATAATATCTACAGATAGTAGCTGAGCTGCATTCCAGCGATTAAAGCCATCACTATCATGTACCATCAAGAAATACAGCTCGTCCCTTGAATAAAGATACTCCATCCTTACTGGCGCACTAAAACCACGGAGTAACGAAGGGATTGGCTCTTGATCTATATTCTTAAATACAAACTCCTGCGAGCTTTCTGTAATAAGAAGTATTCTGTCTTTAACTGACAGAGGCTCATCATTAGGTTCGAGAATTAAATCCAGTTCATTACCTTCTTTATCTAATAGACCGACGCGTAAAGGAATATAGAAAGGTTTCTTTTCCAATTGCCCCGGTGTTGGCGGACAGCTTTGATTCACAGTCAACGTAAAATGTTTCGCTTGCGCATCATAAGTGCCTTCTATAGAAAGTTTGGGAGTGCCAGCTTGGCTATACCAGCGACGAAACTGTGTTAAATCGGTATCGCTGGCATCCTCCATCGCCTTAACAAAATCCTCAGTAGTGACAGCCTGACCATCATGGCGTTCGAAATAGAGGTCAGTTCCTTTGCGAAAATTTTCAGAACCCAATATCTGGTTGATCATCCGAACAACTTCACTCCCCTTCTCATAAATCGTAACCGTATAAAAATTCGAAATCTCCATATAGGTATCCGGCCGCACTGAATGCGCCATCGGGCCGGCATCTTCCGCGAATTGAACAGTCTTTAAAAAGGCAACATCCTCAACTCTTTTTACTGTTCTTGACCCCATATCGGCTGAAAATTCGGAATCACGAAATACGGTAAAACCTTCTTTTAAACTAAGCTGGAACCAGTCACGACATGTCACACGATTGCCAGACCAATTATGAAAATATTCATGAGCCACTACAGCTTCCACTCGCTGAAAAGCAATATCAGTTGTCGTTCTCGGATTTGCCAAAACGCAGGAAGTGTTAAAAATATTCAAGCCTTTGTTTTCCATTGCACCCATATTAAAATCATCAACGGCAACAATCATAAAAATATCCAAATCATATTCTCTGCCATAAACTTCTTCATCCCATGCCATTGATTTTTTTAATGACACCATGGCATGGTCACACTTATCGATATCTTTTTCTTTAACAAATATTTTTAATTGAATTTCTCTTCCACTGCAGGTTATGAAAGTATCATCGAGACTAACCAGATCCCCCGCAACTAGCGCAAACAGATAACTAGGCTTTTTGAACGGATCTTGCCATTGCGCCCAGTGACGAGAAGGATCTCCCTCGACATCACCAACATCTATATTATTGCCATTAGAAAGCAGCACAGGATACTTCGACTTATCGGCCGTAATTTTTGTAGTAAACGTGGACATAACATCGGGTCGATCAAGGTAGTAGGTAATCCTCCTAAATCCTTCGGCTTCACACTGGGTACAAAACATCGTTTTCGATTTATACAAACCTTCTAGCGCCGTATTATTCTGCGGCTCAATTCTTGTGCGGCACTCAACTACAAATCGTTCGGTTGGCCCGCCTAATATTTTTGACAAACTAGGAATTACGAGTTCTTCTCCTGTAATCTGATAATCCTCCTCACCAAGCTGCATCCCATCAATGCTAAGCTTTTCCAACACCAATTCTTGCCCATGCAAAATCAGCGAATCTTCAATATCAGATAACAGAGAGCTATTTTTTTTAAATAACAGCCTTGAAACCACAGTGGCATGATCTTGATACAGATCAAAATCAAGTTCGGTGGTTTCTATTAAATAATGAGGTGGTTTATAATTCTTAAGATAAGTAGTTCTTGCTTGCGCGTTCTTCATTCCCATCAAATCCTTCACTAGTTCGGCTGTTATGCTGATATTTGATATCAGGTTTACCGGTTTTTATGGTAGCAAATATATCAGTTCACTTAATGGCTAAGCTTTATTTCATAACCTGAAAATCGTCGAAGGTTTATGACTCCATCCTCGAAGATTAAGTACTGGCCTTTGATGCCAACAAGATTTGACTCGATTTCTGGTTGTTTATCAAAATTAAAAGAGATAACTTTTTCAGGATAGGTTTCTACGGGGTAGCTAATTAAGACTGGCTGTATTCCGTTTAGAACAGTAATGGCAAAAAAACCGAATCTATCCTCTATTTCTTGAATTTCAGCCTTGCATTTTTCTACGAGGAGCTTGCTTTCCTCCAACATATCCAGAGGTTTCGCATCCCCTTTTAACATCTCACGCCAATTTGTCTTATCGGCTACGTGTTTTTTGAACATGACTTCCAGAGCACCCGATTGCAATCGACTTCGAACTCGCATAATTGCCAGTGCCTGGGTTGCACCTTGATCAATCCAGCGAGTAGGGACTTGAGTAGCGCGAGTAATGCCAATTTTCAAGCCTGATGAGTTTGCTAGATAAACGATATGGTCTTGCAGGCAATACCGCTCACCCCAAGAAGGCTCCCGACAGGTACCTTGGTCAAAATGGCATTTTTCAGGATGAATTATACACGAATCACATTGCGCTAGTTTTTGAAAACAAGGATAACAATAACCCTGGTTAAAACTTTTATTTGTCTTACGTTTACAGTGAACGCAATGGATATTACCGGTGTACTCAAGCCTTATTTTCTTTTTCAATAATGAGTTGAGTAAAACCTCCTCATCACCCAGAGGGACTCTATACGAAACGGGTTGTTCCAAACGAGATTTCATTTTCCGTAAGGTGCCTTGGGCTATAATCTTCATCCCGTTTCCCCATTGTTATCATCACGCAACTCTAGAATAACTTCTGACTCTGAGTGTGAGCCTGAATAGCAATTTTTGAGCTTAGACCCCGTTCTCTCACTCGCAGATAAGGTACGAGCCTCATACAGAATTAAAAGCTGCATACAATGCTCTAACTGCTCAGCTTTCACAGATGAACCATCTGGCCATTTTCCTATTTCGATAGCAGATTTGATCCGCTCAATCATTTCTGGAGTAAGCTGCTCGAGCATAACTTCTATGGATTTTGACTTCTGCAAAAATATTTCTTCCATACCGCTAAATACTTCTATGAGATTTTTAGTAGATTAGCCATTCTCGCCTACAACATCCCGATGTAGAATAAGTCGATAGAATAAAACTGTAGCGATACCAATTGCCATGCCGGAAACTAGACCGCCAACATGAGCAGCAGTCGCTATCCATGAAGACGCTATGACCTCCATCAACACCAATGCTATTACAAAAAATATGAACATATTCGTATTTATCAATAAATAGCTGCGCGGCATCAAACTATGAATTATCCAGGTATACCCTAACAAGCCATAAACAACACCAGACATACCACCAAAATTATTGTATTCGATTGCCATGTATTGAGTTGTATTGCTGACGAAGGAAGTCAAAACAACTAAGACAATAAACATACCTGCTGGCTGCAACGATTCCAGCTGTTTGCCGAAGTACCAAAGCCAGAGCAAATTAAACACTAAATGCAATTCTCCAAAATGTAAAAACATTGGAGCCAAGGTGCCAAAGGCAATCCCTAAGCTGTTTATGTCTCCAAGCAATGCACTAAGGCTCGAACTATCGATTAAAGGATAAAACATAAAATCAACGCGAGAAACTGCAGTACCCAACGACGATATCACCGCGACCGTCAAACAAACTACAATCAATACCATCGTTATAGGATTTTGGATAAAAGCAGTCAGTATGGAATAAATTATGCCTTTTATAGAGATTGCAGAGCCGCTAGATATGACACGTTCACTTTGCAAAACCTCTTCCACATTAATGAAACTTTCAAGAGATTGCTGAATAAATTGAACTTCCGTAGAGCTCTCGACATAGATTATTTGCATGCCAGACTCTTCGACGATGCGATGTCTCAAGCCCTGTTGTTTCAAGAATTGGCTATAACTTAGAAGATCGATATCAATACCAAGACTGACCGCCTTAATCATCGGATCTCACTAGGCGACTTCCCCATCCTAACTTACTGCGGCAGGCCTGGTAGAAGCTGTGATTTGGGGGGTGAATAAGTTGAAGGGGCACTAAGTTTTTCGTGACAAGAATTTCATCACCTGCTGAGGCTGTGTAACGAACATCACCATCGCAACTCACTTGTGGCTGCAGCGATTCCTTCGCAGCAACCACAAGCCTTATTTCACAGTCGCCATCAATAACAATTGGCCTGCTATTAAGCGAATGAGGATACATAGGAACCAAAACGACTGCGTTTAAATCCGGATGCATAATTGGCCCTCCCGCCGACAACGAATAAGCGGTAGACCCAGTTGGTGTTGCAACGATTAAACCATCCGACTCCTGACTATAGACAAACTTGTCGTTAACAAATAATTCAAACTCAATCATTTGCGCCGCTTTGCCAGGGTGTAGAACAACATCGTTGAGGGCGGAGCCTAATTGCTGTCTCTCATTGCCGTCATTAACCATGACATCTAATAAAAACCGTTTTTCCACGCTGTAATTTCCAGCTAGAACCTCATCTATCTGAGCCTCAATTTCGTCCGGCAATATATCTGTAAGAAACCCTAACTTGCCTCGATTAATTCCTATAACTGGCACGCCTTCAGATGCCACATATTTGGCAACATTAAGCATGCTGCCATCGCCACCAACTACAATTACCAGATCACAACTCGCGCTGAGCTGCATACGCGTCGCAACTTCGACGGTCGAATCATCAATCAACGACGCAGTATCATGATCCAAGACGACTACTAATTCTTTAGATTGGAGATAGGGAATCAGGCGAGTTAGCGAAGTAATAACCCCGCTATGTTCTGGTCTCCCAACCAACCCTATACGATTAAATTCAGTCATTGCCCAGCTTTAATATGCTTAATATTAGGTTTTAAATTCAGTTAATTCTTTAGAACCGTATCGTTCTTTATGCCTAAATTGCAGCATAATCAAACTAAAATCCATAATATTATACCATGACTAGCCACTATAGAGCGCTAAGAGGAACAGTCAATTCCAAATAATATTTATATTTTACAGTCGCCTACGGCTTGCTTTAGCGAATAACGTTCCATCCGCATATACTTTTGCATGGAATGTAAGAGAGTGCAGTAGGTCAGTGCACCCCCCCCGTATGAATGGCAATAATTTCAGCCCCCCGGGGAATTTCTCCTGCCTTAATTAATTCCTTCAATCCCCAAAATAATTTTCCAGTGTATACAGGCTCAATGGAAAATCTGGTTTGCCTATTCCACTCTTCTACAAAATGCTTAAGATCTTTACTTACTTTGCCGTAACCCCCTCCATGGAAACGATCTACCACCTGCCATGGAATAGGTCGTGATTTTTTCTCCAAAACAAAATCTATTAATTTTGCGGCTACTTCTTCTTGCAAATAACCCTTTGCTTTTAACACGGAAATACCCAAGAAGTTTAAGCTATTCTTCCGACGCTTCATTGCAGCAAGGATTAAACCACTTAACGTTGTACCTGTGCCGCAAGCCATAGCTATTACTGTATTTTTTCGGACGGATTGCAGGGGTATCAGGTCGAGAATTTCTGAACACCCCTGAATGCCCAAATCATTACTTCCGCCTTCAGGGACTATGTGAAAATCCCCAAATCTCTTATGTAAGGAGGAAGCAAATTGCTCAGTGTGTTTCAAACTATATGTTTTACGGTCTATTGAGACTAAATCCATGCCTTGGTTTTGTGCAAATTCTAGAACCGGATTGAGCGGCTGGACCAACTCACCACGGACTAGGCCTATGGTTCGTATTCCGAAAAGATTTCCTGCAGCAGCTAGTGCTCGCAAATGGTTGGAGTAAGCTCCTCCAAAACTCAGAATAGTGTGCTTTCCTAATTCTCGAGCTGCTAAGATATTGTGCTTAAGCTTAAACCATTTGTTACCCCCTAAAAGAGGATGAATCAAATCTAGGCGTAAAACTTTAAATTCTATTCCATATTCATCACACCAATCCAAGCTAAGTGATTCGATGGGTGGCGCTCTAAATTGCTGCTCTAAACGTGCTGTTAATAACTCGCTTAGATTGACTGCAGAAGAATTCATAATACTTCTTCGGGTCACTAATTATTCAAACACTGTATTTAAAACTACTCATACGAAAACCCTAGATGATTACGAAGATCGTAACGGAGACTATTCACTTCTTGAGCAAATGAACAAAATCCTTTAGTGGAGACTAATCGGGTTTTCTAGAAAATGATATTAAATTAAAGCAGGCGATTAAGTGGCGGACCGGACGGGACTCGAACCCGCGACCTCTGGCGTGACAGGCCAGCATTCTAACCAGCTGAACTACCGGTCCACTTAAATGGCATTTGCTATAGAACAGAACTCTTTATAGCATAATTTGATGGGTATCAAGAACTTGAACCCTCGATCTTTGCATTGTAAAAATAGTATCTCAATCAGACCTAAGTATCTGTTTTTAAATGTATTGCCCACTTTTTAGCGAACGGAAGTATACTCGCTTATAACCATCTACGCAATCAAGGAAATAAATGGTCTAAATTTTCATTTTAACTTTATAGAGCTTCTGGAGCTGTTTATGTAGGCCTTGGTTTTTCCGGGAAAAAATGCCTTGACCTTAGCTCAAAATAATTTACGGAGCGTTCAATTTATTTAAATCCTTGAATCGCCAAGATTAATTTCAGTTCTAAAGAATTTAAAAAAGCACCAGGTCGAAAATGCTGTTATCAAATGCCAAATAGCATGCGGTTGGACCCAAGAGTCAGGCTGGCAAAACGGCGTTTCTGGGTAACCTTGAAGCCAGATAGCAAAAGCTGTCAGGTACGAGAACATTCCTAGAAAGAACCATGGAGAATATTTTCTTTCTATTTGAGGAGCTTTTTTTGCAAAAATAGCTGGTAGCCAGAATAAGATTACCCACCAAAATTCATTTAGATCAGCAAATATTTCTTGAGGAAAAATCCCAAATATAGCGGCGACAAAAAATCCCACGAAACCCGATAGCCAACGAAAAAAAGGAGACCAAAACCTAAAAAGTACTTCTGAAATTATCCATAATCCAATCGATAAACCAAATAGATCTAGACCAATTCCTAGCCTTCCACCGAAAAACCATCTAGAAATTGCATAAAAAAGGATAATCAGGAAATATATTTGAAGAAACCGATTAGTACTCCACCGGCCCATCTCTTTTAAATTATAGAGCCACGGAAAAATAATATACATAACCATGCTTAAATTATCAGCCCAGCCACCCCATTCAGTATGAGTAGCATGCATAAGCCAAGACCCCGGGCCCAAATATATTACCGCCAAGGCATATAAGACACTTACAGAGTTTAAACTTGAAAAGGTATTATTTTTAAAGTTATCGGTTTTATAATCTTCAGATAACACCTTCAGCATGAGAAGGCCTGCTACCATAAACCCAATATTACTCAATGTATTGGAGGGCTCTCGAAATATTCCTCCGCTTACCCTTTCGCACCAGCCAGAAATGGCACCTACTGTTTCTCCAGTCTCATGAATGAAAACGAACCCAGATAAAGCTAACATTACGTATATAATAACGAACAATAAACTTACAACTATCGCTGCTGGGTATATTCTTTCCAATTCTAAACTCCGGAAGGTGTCAAGTGCGTTTAAGAATGCCATCACTGATTTTGAGATTTATAGCAAGGGCTTTAACACTCTTTATGTTAAATTTCATTTTGACCGCTGTGTCATCTATCGTTATAAAATCGGTCCTTGTTGAATTGTTGGTCTTACGGCGGGATTAGTCGCTCGCGATCGGGAATCATTTGAATACGGTAAATAAAACCGATTAACTTTTGCCCCTGGGGCTATTGGTTGAGAAGCTTCTTGAATTTCTTCCAGTGTTCCACACACTGTTTCAGCTGCCTCATTAAAGGTAATCTGCATTGTCACACATCTTACCTGTTCTGGGCCGAGGACAGTTAAATTATAGGCGGCAAGCTCCTCCTCGCTCATTCGATAAAAATTAGGTTCGGTCAATGACCCACAAGAGACCAGCCCAATAATTAAGAAGAAAGATAGCAGGATTTCTGTTAATCGTTTGCTCATAACCTTCAGCGGGCTCTCTTTGCGGCGTTGCGGTCTTCTTCTACTAAAGGGCTTTCAAGTAACAGAATAATCCGTCCCAGAAAAGGTTAACGAATCTAAATGTAATTCGCCCACACTTCTAATCTTTGTGCCATCACTTATGTCTATCACGTAGTCAACTTCCCAGATGTGCTCCTCAGACTTTTTACGCCATTTACCTACTCCAACACCTGCTAAAGTACTACCGCTGTCTAAGAATGCTTGCACGATCCATTTAACTGGCCCACTTTCAAGACTATCGTTCATTTCCATAAGAGGATTTGGGCCGAATATTAGTGTACCGTAAACCGTTCCTGCAACATCTGAAGTACCTTTCCAATTCGTATGATTGCTTATCTGACCACTTGCATCTTGCGTATACACATTTGATACATGCTCTAACGAAAATTTTCCTACCTCTTCTGCCATTAATTTTCTCCAGTAATTTACAAATATGTTAGATTTACTACTTATCGTTGCTCAGGCATTTCTGTAAATATTTACCAGAGCTACTAGTAAACTACCTTTAAGTTTAATACAAGTTACAAGATGATTTTTGTGCGTTTGTCTCTAAATCTATTAGGACGCTGATAAAATGAAGCGAATAACAAGAAATGGTAACAATTACGCCTAGGATGCTAACTTTTTTGAGAAAAAAAAATTTAATATGGTCCAGGTTCGAAAATCTTGTTGCAAAAAAGGAGTGAAGAATGTTTAAGATCAAACCCTGGCGTATCTAGTGACGGCACTGCGAACCTACCTGTGCAGCTCACGGCAGATCCTCATCTGAAGAAACAGCGTGCAAAATTCTTAAGAATCATTCTTCATGATTACAATTAATCATCTAAGAATCTGATTTATGCAAGGAAGATTGGTGGGTGGTGAGGGATTTGAACCCCCGACATTCGCCTTGTAAGGGCGACGCTCTCCCAACTGAGCTAACCACCCCGGGTTGGAGAACGCGAATTTTACTGATTTAAGCCCTTATGTCAACAAAGACGCAGTGTTCAGCCAATTCTTATAACTCGGGACAAGTCTACTAAACAGCATGTGTAGAAGGGACAGTTGGCAAAACCTACTATACAAGAACAGTAAAAATAACCTCAAATATTTAAACGGTTCTTGATCACCAGAGATCAAATAGGAGGTAGGCTCGAAGGAGTTTACTAAAGCCATAGAGATATAGTGGTTACAGGCCCTAGGGCCTTATATTTTGAACGACTTATCTACCAATGATACTGTACATAAAATGGATCTATTTGTACCATTGCGCCCGATTTCCTTGCCATTAATCCCGAAAAGTAATGCGAATTTACAAAGAATTTACATTTGAAGCCGCCCACCGACTAATCAATGTTCCCGATGAGCATAAGTGCGCCCGTCTGCATGGCCACTCTTTCAAAGTAAGAGTCTCGGTAGAGGGAGAGCCGGGAGAGAATTCCGGCTGGGTGATGGACTATGCAGAGATTACAGCTGCGTTTAAACCTATTAGAAAATTATTGGACCACCATTACCTCAATGAGATCAAAGGATTGGAAAACCCCACCAGTGAAAACATTGCCCGCTGGATATGGTTCCGGCTTAAACCCGGTTTGCCTGAACTTTGTGAGATCGAAATCAAAGAAACATGTTCTAGCGGCTGTATTTACACGGGGGATAATTAACTAGCGATTAAATTGCCTTATCTAGCAATAAAGACGTCTCCACTGATTCATCTGCAAGCACCGAAGCAGGTATGCGCACCCCCCCTTTAATCAATTGCTTACTTAGCATAAATTCCTTTGGTCTACCCACACAGTCAGCAGCAATTATTACACCCTCTTTCAAATAAAAAACCACAAATCCTGATTCGTTTTCTGGCGATGGATTACCTCTGAGAACGGTTTCATCTGCGCCCTCACTCAAGCCTGTCATTTGCAGTTTAGTTCCAAATTGATCAGACCAAAACCACGGCACTGCATTATAAACTTCTTGTTTATCACAGATATTTGCAGCTGCACAACGAGCCTGATCGTTCGCATTCTGGACAGATTCTAATCTAATATCTCGTTTATATATTTGACTGGGATGGATCGTACAATCACCAGCAGAGAAAATATCTGTATCGCTGGTTTGAGTAAATTTGTTTACTACAATTCCACGATCAACTTCCAAGCCTGCTGCCTCCGCCAAACTTATATTAGGAGAAACGCCCACACCAATTATCACAGTATCTGCCAATAGCTCCCTACCATCCTGACATATTACTTTCTCCACTCGACCGTCACCTTCGATACTTTCAACAGCGGTAGAAGTCAGAATATTCACGCCCTCTTTCTTATGAAGCGCCGAGACATAGGAAGACATTATTTCTCCCGTGACTCTTTCCAATATTCGATCGGCAAGCTCTATAACGGTTACACTTAACCCTAGTTTGCTTAGCACCGCGGCTGATTCGAGCCCTATGTAGCCGGCACCAATAATTACCGCTTTTTTACTATTCGAAAGCTTTTGACTCAGAAGAGCAACATCTGCAGCTGTCCGAACATAGAAAATATTATCCAGAGATCCGCCAATTGAAATCTTATTAACTCGTGAACCCGTGCACAGTGCTAGTTTTTCATAATTAATTTCTTGCCCGTTACTTAACATAATCTTTTTCTTACCGGGATAAAGCTGCAACACCGTTAAGCCAAGTTTTAATTCTATATTGTTGTCTATAAACATTTTTTCGGGTCGCAAACGTATTGCATCTATTGCCTTTTCTCCAGCCAAATGCTCTTTAGACAATGGTGGCCGGTGGTAAGGCAATTCTGATTCCTCACCTATTAGAATAATTCCGTCTTTCCAGCCTTCTTTTCGTAATTGCATCGCTAGCGTAACACCTGCATGACTAGCACCAATAATTACACAATCCTTTTTGCTCATCTGTATCTCGATTAATCTGTACGAATTTGTGGTAGTTGCCAATCAATTGGCGCCATACCTTGCTTATCTAGATAGGCATTAGCTTTGGAAAAATGTCGATTTCCAAAAAAACCCCTGTTTGCGGAAAGTGGCGATGGATGCGGCGACTCCAAAACCAAGTGCTTCTCTCGATTAATCATAAACCCCTTCCTTTGCGCATAACTTCCCCAAAGTAAAAAAACTAAACCTTTTCTTTTAGTATTGAGAATTTCAACAATTTTGTCCGTAAACCTTTCCCAACCTTGGCGTTGATGAGAGGCGGCATTCCCTGCCTCTACTGTTAGCACGGCATTAAGCAACAACACCCCCTGCTCGGCCCAATAATTTAAACAACCATGCTTAGGTGGCAGGAAGCCGGTATCTGATTCAAGTTCTTTGTAGATATTCAACAATGATGGTGGAACCGCGACTCCTGATTTGACCGAAAAGCATAAACCATGTGCCTGACCTGCACCGTGATAAGGATCTTGGCCGAGAATAACTAATTTACAGCTATCTATTGGGGTTAAATCCAGCGCGCTGAAGATTTCATTGCCAGGTGGATATATAAGTTTTCCCGCCTGTTTTTGGCGTAATAAGAAACTACGTAGCTGAACCATATAGTCAGAAATAAATTCATCAGCAAGGGCCCTTTTCCATGACGCTTCCAGCTTGATATCTCTTACATTCTGAGCTTGCGATTCAATCACTATTTTGCTGTGGTCGCATATGTGGGAATAACAGCACATCTTTTATCGAGGGAGTGTTTGTAAACAACATAACTAATCGATCTATGCCAATACCTTCACCAGCGGTTGGTGGCAATCCATATTCCAAAGCTGTGATGTAATCGTTATCATAATGCATGGCCTCATTGTCACCAGAGCTCTTTTGCGCAGCTTGCTCTAAAAACCTTTCTGCTTGGTCCTCAGGGTCATTTAATTCCGAAAACCCATTTGCCAATTCACGGCCGCCAATAATTAGTTCAAACCGGTCAGTGACTTCAGGTTGACCCTCCTTCCGTCGCGCTAGAGGGGAGACTTCAATAGGGTATTCCATGATAAATGTTGGCTGATCCAACTGCGCTTCCACTTTCTGCTCAAAGATCTCCATTACAATTTTACCCAAAGACCAAGATTCATCAATGCTTACGTCCAGCTTATTCGCCGCAGCTATAGCCGCAACTTTGGAGACTAAATCAACAGCCTGTAAACCACAGTAAGATTCAATTGCATTGTGAACTGTGAGCCGCCTAAAGGGTTGAGAAAAATCATACTCGGCCCCTTGATATGAAATCGATGTGCTCCCAATAACTGTCTTTGCGATACTTCTAAATAAATCTTCTGTTAAATCCATTAAATCATCATAGCGCGCATAAGCTTGATAAAACTCAAGCATCGTGAATTCAGGATTATGTCTTGTAGATAACCCCTCGTTTCTGAAGTTACGATTCAATTCAAATACTTTTTCAAAACCACCAACAACCAAACGTTTTAAGTACAATTCTGGGGCCACTCGAAGATACATATCCTGATCAAGTGCATTATGATGGGTAATAAATGGCCTCGCCGTAGCCCCGCCAGGGATTACTTGCATCATTGGTGTTTCGACTTCCATAAAGCCTAGCTCTTCAAAATAGTGACGTATAAAACGAATTATCCTGGAACGGATTTTAAATACTGAGCGAGATTCTTCATTTACTATAAGGTCAACATAGCGCCGACGATAACGCATCTCCATATCAGTTAACCCTTTGTATTTGTCAGGGAGCGGCCGCAAAGATTTAGTCAACAGCTCGAATTCCTCGACACGCACGGTCAATTCGTCTTGATTAGTTTTAAACACTTGACCTTTGACGCCAATTATATCGCCTAGATCAAGGGATTTTAGTTCTTCAGCCATTGCTTCGGAATATGATTTTCTATTCATGTATAGCTGGATTTGCGTGCCTTCATCACTAATAACAACAAAAGGGCCGCGCATACGGATAATCCGCCCCGCCACTTTAGCCTGAACTGTCAATTCTTCTAGCTCGATCTTCTCTTTTCCTGAATAAGCAGAAACTAATTCAACGGCTTTAGATTCTTTCTTAAAGGCGTTAGGGAAAGCCTCTCTCTTCATGCGAATGCTACTGAGTTTTTCCCGTCGCTGCGCAATCAGATTATTCTCATCTTCTTGCTTTTCATAATTGTTATTTTCTTCATTCATAATCTTGCAATTAAAGCCCCAACTTCAAACTAGCTTCTATAAATTTATCTAAATCCCCGTCGAGAACTGCGCCGGTATTAGTAACTTCGATGTTTGTGCGCAAATCCTTAATTCGCGACGAATCCAGAACATAAGAACGGATCTGACTACCCCAGCCTATATCAGCCTTTGCTTCTTCAACGGACTGTGCTTCTTCTTTGCGCTTTAATTCTTCTAACTCATAAAGTTTAGCTTTGAGTTGTTTTATAGCCATCTCTTTATTTTTATGCTGAGAGCGTTGGCTCTGGCATTGCACAACTATACCGGAAGACTCATGAGTTAGGCGTACCGCCGAGTCAGTTTTGTTGACATGCTGACCGCCAGCGCCACTTGAGCGGTAAGTATCAATTCGCACATCCGACATATCCAGATCTACTTCGATGTCATCGTTAATTTCTGGCGAGACAAAAATCGAAGCGAAAGAAGTATGTCTGCGGCTTCCTGAGTCAAATGGCGATTTCCTGACAAGTCTGTGCACTCCAGTCTCCGTGCGAAGCCAGCCGAAGGCGAATTCACCACTAATATGAATTGTGGCACTTTTTATTCCCGCTACGTCTCCGCCAGAAACCTCCACCAAATCAGTAGAGAACCCCTTATTTTCACTCCAGCGCAAATACATCCTTAATAGCATTTCTGCCCAATCTTGAGCTTCAGTGCCGCCAGAACCAGCCTGAATATCCACATAAGCATTAGAATTGTCCATGTTCCCAGAGAACATCCGACGAAATTCTAACGCTTCCAGTCGTTCAAGCAGGCTAACTAGATCTTTATCAGCTGCTTCATAAAGTTCTTCGTCGGACTCATCTATAGCGAGACTGAATAATTCTTGGACTTCAGCTATTCCGGAATAGAGAATATCAATGGTACGGACAATTTCTTCGAGGTTGGATCGCTCCTTCCCTAATGCCTGAGCGTATTCCGGGTTTTCCCAAACTATGGATTCCCCCAACTCTAGCTCAACTTCAGCCAAGCGGTCCTTTTTTACTTCGTAGTCAAAGATACCCCCTGAGACTATCAGTGCGATTTTCTAGCTCCTTTAGCTTGTTCAGTTGGCTATTAATTTCTAACATTTGAGAAATTCCACTGCTTGGTTCGCGAAGGTTACCATTTTACCCCATTGCTTCTTCGATCGCCTCTTTTGGTTTTCAAAAAATAGTGCTCTAGCACCCAGTCCTTAGCAAAACTTATCTCCTTGCAGGCTTTAATGGAGACCTAAGTAACCGAAACCACAAAACAGAAAGTCTTCTTATCAAGGCTCAGATACATCGAAGCAAAGAAAGACAACAAAAATAATTTGAAGAGGCTGCGGATATCGGGGATAACAGTTATATTGTCAAAAATATTAAAGCTGTGGAATTACTAGTACAAGTCACCTAATTATTAAAATAGCTATTACTCTTAGTTCAAAATCTCTAATAGTTAAATCGTACTAGGGCATTTTCGCAATCAACTGCCTATTAATACCGACTCATTAATCCCATACCACACAATGAAATTAGTAACTCCAAATATTAGCTGGCAAGAAAATGGTCACCCATTTTCAGAAGATTATAAGGATATCTATTTTTCTGCAGAAGATCCCATTGGTGAAAGTGAGCATGTCTTTTTGCGAGGAAATCTGTTACCTGAAAGATGGCAACAACTCGATAGGGACCAATTCACACTAGCTGAACTGGGATTTGGTAGCGGGCTTAATTTTCTCCTCGCTTGCAAACTATGGAATGAATCGCCGACTAAAGGTCAAAGACTTCATTACATTGCTTTCGAAAAGCACCCTCTACAACTCGACCAGATGCAAAAACTGCATGCACTCTGGCCTGAGTTACAACCTTTTAGTGAGCAATTCATTACCCAATATGCTGATCAAGGTAGCGGCTGTCATCGTTTCTTACTATCTGATGCGATAATTTTGGACTTGCACTTTGGCGATGCCAAGGATCGTCTAAACCAATTAGAACAGCGAGCAGGTATCGATGCATGGTTTCTTGATGGTTTTAATCCTAAGCGCAATCACGCAATTTGGGGAAGCAATATCCTGCAACAAATTGCCCGATTGAGCCATGCAGGCACCACGTTAAGTACTTATAGTGTAGCAGGCACCCTCCGACGAAACCTAAATCAAATCGGCTTCACGGTCAAAAAAATTCAAGGCTTTGGACGTAAACGTCATATGCTCCAGGCCAGCTACGAACAAACTGACATCCAGAACCAACCACTGAGCGACGCTTGGAATAAAGTCCCTTATTTCACCCTGCCATCGACTCAGAAAAATATTGCCATTATTGGCGCCGGTCTATCAGGCTGCAGTTTAGCCTACAGCTTAAGTCGAAGAGGAGTGAAGACTAAAATTTATGAGGTTGCCAATACGATCGCTGCAGGCGCCTCAGGAATACCTCTCTTCTCTTTGCGACCCCGCTTATTTCAAGCTAACTCAGCAATTGCTGAATATTATCTGCATAGTTTCTTGTTCAGCAGCAAAATGCTGCAATCTCTAACCCGGTTCGGTGAATTAACTTGGTATCAATGCGGCGTAGTACAACTGCAAAGTGCTCTAAATAAAAAATCCCCTCTTAAAACTTTAAGCTTAACTGCACTTTACCCCGATTCGGTGCTGCGCAATTTAACTGATTATTCGCGCACCAAGCTAAGATCCATCGCTGATATAGAAACTGCTTTATTTTTCCCACAAGGAGGATTCGTCTCTCCTGCTTCATTGTGCGCCGCCTACTGCACCTTAAGCAAAGTTGCCGTTCACTTAAATACTGCGGTTGCTACTTTAGTTCAGAAAGAGATCAAAGTAGGAAGCCCTAACATATATAAAGAGCATAATGGATGGCAACTGCGGGGAGATAACGGCGACCTAATCGATACGGTAGACGCAGTCATTTTCGCCAATAGTCAAAACATTTCGCAGTTTGAGCAATTACGGGAGCTACCGATTGAGTCTGTGAGTGGTCAAGTTACTCGATTTGCAGGTACGGCAGAGAGCAACAATATTGACCACATAATTACAGGTGAGCGCACCCTATTCCCTTCTACCGACCATGAATTAGTCAGCCATCTTGTTGCGGCTAGTTATCGAAACTTTGATGGTTTAACTCCAAATGATAGTTTTTCAGATTTTGATAATGAGGAAAATTTTAAAGCTATTCAAAAATCACTAACGAATAAATCGTTATTGCATAATGACATTTTGCAGTCACAGGCAGCTATTCGAAGCTCCACTCCTGACAGAGTTCCATTAGTTGGCGCCGTTCCCAATATAAATATAATCAAGAATCGTTATGGGGGTTTGAAGAGAAATGCGAATAGAAAGTTCGATAACCTTTATACGGACCAGAATTATTGGCCCGGACTCTATATTAGTGCCGCCCATGGCTCTAACGGTTTAGCTACCTGCGGCTATAGCGCCGAGATACTCGCGAGTCTAATTTGTGGAGAGCAATTACCTATTGGGCAAGAAACTCTCGACGCTTTGAACCCGATTAGGTTTGCTATACGAGACTTAAAAAAACAGATTTCTTAGCGGTTATAGAAGGCGGTTACAATTTTCGCTAGTGAATCTGCATCGTTCACACCGGCCAGCTCACGAATAGAATGCATACCAAAGCTAGCTATACCTAAATCTACTGTATTAATTCCTATTCCCGCTGCAGTAATAGGCCCAATCGTGGAGCCACAAGCCATATCGCTGCGCATTACAAATGATTGATAAGGAACTTTGCATTTGTTGCAGACAGATTTGAATAAGGCAATCGACTGACTGTTGCTGGCATAGCGTTGATTCGCATTTATCTTGATTACGGGCCCTCCGTTCAGATTAGGTGAATGCTTATCATCATGCTTATCCGAATAATTAGGATGAATTCCGTGCGCATTATCGATAGACCATAGGCTTGAATTATGAATAGCCCGCTCCATTGAATCTCTTTCTCCTGCGGAGTTATATACAATTCTTTCTAATACTGATTTTAAGAATGGACCCTGGGCTCCAGTTGTGGAAGCGCTTCCTACTTCTTCATGATCATTGCAAACCAACACACTAGCCGATCGCGAATTACTTTTAATCAACGCTTGACAAGCCAAAAAACAACTTAATAAATTATCTAGGCGCGCAGACGCGATAAAGTCTTGTTTGAGCCCGATCAACGCAGGCTTTTGAGTATCATAAAGAAAAAGCTCATGAGCGAGAATGGTATCCGCTGTTCTATTAGCGGAGTCCTTACGGAGAGTTTTTAACAGCAAATCATCGAAGCTAAATTTTTCTTTGTCAGCGATCTGCAACACAATCGGCGGCAGCTCTTTTTGCTTGTTAATTTTATGACCATCATTTGCAGCCCGATTAAGATGAATAGCCAGACTTGGAATAAAAGCAATAGGAGCTTCAAAATTAATTAGGCTAGTTCTTAGATCGCCCTTCTTTGTCTGAAAATCCACACGCCCTGCAATGGATAAATCTCGATCAAACCAGGGATGCAGTAAGGCACCACCATAAACTTCAACGCCCAGCTGTAAATAGCTTTGCTTTCTAATTTCTGGCGTAGGCTTTATTTTTAAACAAGGACTATCAGTATGCGCTCCAGCAATTCTAAAACCCTGTTCAACCGGGTCACCCTGTCCCGTTTTGAATGCAATCAAAGCAGAATTATTTCTTACTACAAAATATCTTTGCTTAGCTTTTAGATTCCAGTGATCGTTCTCATGGAGCTGAATGAACCCACTGCCTGTAAGTTTCTGTGCAAGGTTATTAACCGCATGGAACGGCGTCGGTGATTGCTGCAAAAATTGCAGCAACTCACCATTAAAAGAAGCAACGCTCATCAGAATTTACGTCAGAGCTAAATAATTAATTAATTTCCAAAAGCTCTACTTCAAATATCAAAGCAGAATTTGGTGGTATAGCTGGCGTCGGAGATGCTTCGCCATAAGCCATATCAGGATGGATATATAAACGCCACTTATCACCTACTGTCATTAGTTGCAGCGCCTCAGTCCAACCCGCTATGACCTGGGAAACTCCAAACGATGCTGGATCTCCCCTCTCAACTGAACTATCAAATACACTGCCATCGGACAAAGTGCCGTGGTAGTGAGCCAACACAGTATTCGTAGTTGTCGGTGATTCCCCGCCAACACCGGACGCCAGGACTTCATATTGCAATCCTGACTCCAATACAACAACACCATCTCTCTCGGCATTTTCAGCAAGAAATGCCTCACTGGCCAATAAACTCTCACCTAGTGCAGCCTGTGCCTCGTCTGCTTGTCGTTGCATAAAGCTCTGCAAGACTTCCATCATTACAGATTGTTCCATTTTAACGTCGTCGGAAAGCGCATCCAACATACCTGCCATGAATGCAGTTAGATCAATACCGTCTACGATTTGCTGAGCAACTAGATTTTGACCAATATTTACACCAATTGAATAAGCAACTTGGTTATCTTCATTTTCAAGGTCCACATAATCCTGCGCTAACAAGGGAGCACTAATAGCTAATAGAATAATTGCTACAAGTACCTGACAACCTTCTTTTAATGTTTTCATACCAATTTCCTTCGATTCATTGGACAATTGCCCTCGCAAGTCCGTGTTTTTGTGTGATTTTTCGACAAATACGAGATGCGCATACTAACTGGGAACTTCATTAATTACCAGTGGAGTAATTTCTTCAAGAAGCGGTCTAACTATCGGAAAAATCGTCATTTTAAGATCTAATTTATAAATCAATGCAAATCATAAACTTCAATCTCCTGGCATCCATGCTAGTGCTTTTACTTAGTGCCTGCTCAAATCAATTTGTTGTCTCCGTCAACGAGCAGTCAGTTTATGATCCAGAAGGCAGGTTGATACTGCGTGAAGTCGCGGATGCCGATCTACAGGGCTGTATTAACCTCGCCTTACAACAGCAGAACCTCTCTGACCCAACTGAGCTGACAGTACTTTCATGCGCAAATTCACAGATAAGCAATCTGGATAGGATCAGTGAATTAACGCGATTGAGATTTATCGATTTAGGCAATAATAATTTGACGAACATTACTCCCTTGGAGGATCTACCTGTCCTCAGCGGGGTAAACTTATTGAACAACTTAATTATGGATATCGGGCCACTATTTAATATGCCAAATCTAAGCTCAGTTAATCTAGAAGGAAATAACAGGATACCCTGCAATGAACTAGCCGAACTAGAGCAGAAATTGGGTAGTAATCTTTCACCCCCAGCCTCCTGTGATGAGTAACTAATTAACAGGGACGCCGCTATGAAATCGAAATTTATCGTCTGGAGAATTTATTAATTGGTTCTCAAGAGTTTTGAACTCCTCTATTCGATCACCAATGTCCTTATCACTGTACAGCTGCGCGAGTTGTAAATAATCCTCAAAATGACGAGCCTCGGATTTTAGAAGACTTTTGTAAAAACGTTCTAATTTCACATCAAGCATTGGAGCTAGTTTAGAAAATCGCTCACAAGACCTTGCCTCAATAAAAGCACCAACGATCAAAGTATCTATTAATCCTTCTTTTTCATTTCCACTGACCAGCTCACGAAGTCTAGCTGCGTAGCGGGATGGGCCAAGACGAACATACTCAATCTCTCGCTCAGTCATGACCTGCACTACTTGTTGGAAATGAAGCAATTCTTCACGAGCGAGTTGTGACATTTTATTGAGCAATTCAAGCTTAGTCGTATGGCGATACATTAAGTTCATAGCAGTCGCCGCCGCTTTCTTTTCACAATTTGCATGATCTATGAGCAATAGAGACTGATTAGAAAGAGCTGCCTCAATCCAAGCTATAGGTGTTTCACAAGACAAGAAGTCGAGAAAGGTACTCATTTTTCAAATAGATATTTCCATCGTTTTAGATCAATGAGAGAAATTAATGGTGGGTTTTTTTACCCTGCTCCAGATTAGTTTTTTTGTCTGGAAGCCCTTCCGTGTCAGCTTCTCCGACTTTGGCCAGCAGCTCGGTTTTTTGCTTTTTAGAAGTTTTCGCACCTAATTCTCGTAAAGCTTCTGCCCGCTTGACTAGGTTTCCACGACCAGACAAGAGTTTGTTATGGGCCTTTTCAAAACTCTTTTTACTAGAATCAATTTTACTACCGACTTCATCTAAGTCTTCGACGAAGGTTACAAATTTATCATAGAGCGCTCCAGCTTTTTCAGCTATCTCATTCGCATTCTTATTCTGTTGTGCCAAACGCCATAAATTCTGAACAGTTTTCAAAGTAGTTAATAAAGTGGTTGGTACAACAAAGATGATGTTTTTTTCAAATGCAAATTGGAAAAGCTCTGGTTCTTGCTGAATCGCTGCGGAATACGCAGCCTCAATTGGCATAAATAGAAACACATAATCTAGTGAATTAACCCCAATTAAATTTTGATAATCTTTAGCCGAAAGAAGTTTTATATGGCTGCGAATCGAAGTTAAATGCTGCTTTAATGCCTCAGCCTTTATAAGCTCTTCTTGAGCCGAACAATAAATATCCCAAGCTTTTAATGAAACCTTAGAATCAATAATTAAGTCTCTAGATTCTGGTAGATGTACGATGACATCCGGTTGTGAATTACCTCCTTGATCATCCTTCAGGCTTACTTGAACTTCATATTCTCTGCCTCTAACTAGTCCAGATTTTTCAAGAATAGATTCAAGAACAAATTCCCCCCAGCTTCCTTGGGTTTTATTATCTCCCCTGAGAGCATTTGTAAGGTTTACTGCCTCTTCACTGATGCGAGTATTCAATTTTTGTAAATTTTCGATTTCCTTTGCTAGCGAATAACGCTCCTTTGATTCTTTGTCATAGGTTTCCTCTACTCTTTTTTCAAACCGTTGAATCTTTTCATTTAGCGGAGTCAAGACCGCATTAAGACTTTCTCTATTTGTTGAGGTGAATTTTTTGGACTTATCCTCAAAGATTTCATTAGCTATATTTTTAAAAACCACTCCCAATTGTTCCTTAGACTCGTTAAGCAAGGCCAGTTTTTCTTCAAACTGCCTCCGCTCTAAATCTAAGCTTGTTTTTACTGAGACCAACTCTTCTCTACTGGTTTGCACTTCGTAGAGCAAAGAACTATTTTCGCTAGACAGCCGCGATTGAGATTGCTGAATTAGTTCCATTTCTGATTGCTTTGCCGAAAATCTCTCATTAGCCGCTGACTCATTAACTCTTGCAGTCTGCAGTTGTTTAACAAGCAAAGTGATAACAGCCAAAGCCGCAAGCAGTATGCTTAAGCCAGCAATCAAAAGTAGTAAATCCATGATTATTTTGTAGAGTTGTTAAAAATGCTAACTTAAGTTTTCGTCAATAACTTGCAATAATTCTTGTGTGAGCTGACTCGAATCCTCAGAGCTTTCAATAGATTCGGTAACGACATTAATAACATCATCTATTTCCATTAGCCGCACGTTAAAACCTTTCGCCTCTGCTAGATCATCACTTCCGGCCCCGAACCAGCGACCAATAAACCCAGGTTCGTCTTCTTCTTCAATGATGCCCGCAAATAGAACATTGTAAAATGATTGATCTCGATCACTTTCAACAATAGTTATTTCCGCACTCTCTAATGCCTGACGAATTTGAACCCACGCGCGATTGTAATCCACTTTTAACTCTAACATGGGTTCGCCGGATTCATTTTCGATTATGTTGGCTTTTGATGCTGCTTCAATGCTGCCAGCTAACAAGCTTGCAGATGACGCCTGGTAGACATCATTTCTATCAGCTAGGTATTGAGAGATAGATGTTAATATTTGGCGCTCCAGATCCGGAGAAACAGAATTTTCTGGCCAGCTAGCTGCGATAGGCACCGGATCTGAAATTAAGTTCTCAAGGTGCAATACATAAATTTCAGAATAACCAGAATGCAGGCCTGGTTCGATAGTTATTCTATATTTGTGGCGCTTTTCGTCATCACTACCGACTTCGACCCAAGAAGTTTCCATGATACCGTTACTCGGATCTTCGTGATCTAGAATTATCTGAAGTTCGGTCCAATAGTCTCTAACCAAAGGCCAGACCTGACCAGGCGTTGCATCGATTACGATCCAACGATTATCAGATAGACTTTGAATAATCACGCCTTCTCGCCGGCGGGTCTCAATCGGTTTGGGCATAGGTATCTCTTCAAATGCCGCTAACGATGAAAATCGCTCAGGTACTACATAAAGCTGATCTAGAGTATAGCTATCGAGTTGGTCTGGGATAGCCATCGGTTGCAAAGTTTGAGCCTCTAAGTAATCATCATCACGGTTGGGAAATAAACCGTCATCCCCCATTAGATAATTACAAGAATTAAGTATACTCAAAGCCGTCAAGGCCAAAACAACTCTAATCTTCAAACTTTATTTCCTCTATCAAGCTGCCACCGGGAATGAAATGCCAGCTTGCTTTAAAGCATCTGATACTTGGATGTGATACTTACCCGTAAGTTCCACTAATGGTAAGCGAATACCCGATTCAATTAGACCCATTTTTACTAGTGCCCATTTTACCGGAATAGGATTAGCTTCGCGAAAAAGCGTACTGTGCAGCGCAGCCAGCTTTCGATCTATCTCTGCTGCTCCCGCAATATTGCCTGCGAGAGCCAAGCTACACATTTCTGCCATAAGGCTTGGTGCGACATTCGCAGTAACCGAGATCGTTCCAGAGGCACCACCTTCTATCAAAGCAAGACTGATTGCATCTTCTCCACTATAAACACTTAAGCGATCTCCACATTTATCGACCAATTCAAGCCCACGAGGGATGCTCCCCGTCGCATCTTTAATTCCTACTATATTACTAAGGCCAGCTAGTCTATCTACAGTTTGCAAATCCATATCACAGGCGGTTCTACTTGGCACATTGTAAAGAATCTGCGGAATATCAACCCCTTCGGCCACTGCTTTAAAATGTTGAAACAAGCCTTCTTGAGAAGGCTTATTGTAATAAGGAGTAACCAATAAGCAGGCATCTGCCCCATTTTTCCGTGCTGACTCAGTAAAATATAGAGCCTCATCAGTGGAGTTCGATCCAGTGCCGGCAATAATCGGAATACGCTGGCCACCTACCTCTACACAATGGGCAACCAAATCACAATGCTCTTCCATGCTCAACGTGGCGGATTCGCCCGTTGTGCCAACTACAACTATCCCATTAGTTCCAGCTTCAACATGCCAATTCACCAGTCGATCGAAGGCTCTTAGATCTAAGGAACCATCTCCGTGCATCGGGGTCACTATTGCGACAATACTGCCTTTTATTTCTGTGGACATAATTTGATTATCGAGAGTGATATTAGACTTTACCATATCGGCAATTCATCAACCAAGGTTCGCCCAGTAACGGGAAATTGAGTTTTCTCTTTTTCGTGCTTTCCTATAGTTGATTAATCCGATAATGACTTCGAGTGCACACGACTTGGCCAAGCATTAATAATGGCCTTGATTAGCGTTGCTAATGGTATGGCGAAGAATACTCCAGCCATACCCCATATACCCCCAAAAAAGAGCACTGCAGCAATAATTGCGACAGGGTGGAGATTAACTGCTTCAGAAAAAATAACTGGGACTAGCACATTGCCATCTAAAACCTGCAAGATCAGGTAAGCAAGCATTAGCGTGTAAAATTCTCCACCGATTCCCCACTGCACATATGCCACAGCGGCAACTGGAATTGTAACTGACAGTGCGCCTATATAGGGAACCATCACCGACAATCCTACTAGAACCGAAAGCAATAACGCATAATTAATACCAGAAATAACGAAAATCAAATACGCCACGCTGCCAACAATAATAATTTCAACAACCTTGCCCCGAATGTAGTTAGCAATTTGATCATCCATTTCATGCCAAATTGTGCTCATTAATGGTCGGTTGCGAGGTAAAAAATTCCCAACCCAGCGTACCAATTCCGTTTTATCTTTCATCATAAAAAATACCAATATAGGAACCAGCACTAAGAAGATAAACAAACCAAATACATTCGGAAGACTGGCAAGAGAGAATTCTAAAATGGTTTGTCCAAGTCCTCCTATTTCGCCACTTATTCCATCAATGGCCTGTTGAATCCATTGTTCAGAAAAAACATTAGGGTAATTTTCAGGGAGATCTCTCAGAGCTGCCTGCCATTGATTTACTAAATTTGGCACTTCATCCAGCATGCGCCTCAACTGATTCCATACTTGAGGTAATACAAAAAATAACATCATTACAAAAATGCCAAAGAAGAGCACATAAACACCAATAAATGCGAGCCTCTCAGATATTCTATAGCGCAGGAGTATGTTGACCAAACCCTGCATTAAGTAACTAATAACTATAGCAGCGATTAACGGAGCTAAAATACTGCCGAGCAAAAGCAAGACAAGAAGCGCCGCAATCAGCAGTATGACCAGGATTATAGATTCTTCATCATGGAAATACCGGTCAAAAAAATCATTAAGGAGTTTTTTCATTAGCGCAATTCTCTCAACAAAACTCTAACCCTTTCTAATCCAATAAATATAAGCGACCTCGCCCTTTTGAAAATCCAGAATTTGATGATCACTTTGGTCGACGAACAAGTGAAAATCTTTCTCTGAACTTGGATCTGTAGCTATCACCTTTAATATCTGCTTCGACTCCATGTTATTGAGCGCTAATTTTGCTTTTAATAACGGCATTGGGCACATCAGCCCACTCAGATCTAGTTCTCTATCATGATTAAATTTCATTAAGGTATTTTATCAATCTCTGTAGCCTTATGACTATGGCCTATTTCCATCGATTTCAACGATAACTTGCTCTTTTTGTGAAAGAATTTATGGTAATCTCACTCCCAGTCCTGTGATTTGGAAAATCATGCGAAAACCCTATCTAAAGCTTCGGATCGCCTGCTTAAGCCTATTCTTGAGCAGTTTCTCTGCATATGGGCAAAATTTGCCATCGCTGGGAGATCGCATCTCTGGGACAGTATCGCTAGGCGAAGAATTTAACATGGGTCAACAGTTTCTTGCCCAGATTAGACGCAGCGCACCCACCATTCCAGATGCTCTGCTCATGAATTATTTAGAAAATGTTACTTACAAGCTCGCATCTAGGAGCCAGCTCCAGGATCACCGTTTGTCTTTTGTTATAATAGATAGCGAGGATCTTAATGCATTTGCGGCGCCAGGCGGGATTATAGGGGTCAATACAGGGTTATTTCTCAACGCTCGTACGGAAGCCGAATTCGCCTCTGTAATGGCTCACGAGATTGCTCACGTCAGCCAACGCCATTTTGCTCGGGGCGTCGATGAGGCGCAGTCTGGACAGGTGGGTCAATTAGCCTCGTTGTTAGCAAGTGTATTGATCATGGCAACATCAGATGCTGGGCATGGTGCTGCAGCAATATCTGCCGTGCAGGGACGGGCTGTTGAAAATCAATTGCGCTTCAGCCGCAGTAATGAAGCTGAGGCTGACCGAGTCGGACAAGATAATATGTTCGCCGCTGGTTTCGATCCAAAAGCAATGGGAACACTATTTGAAAACCTAAGTGCATTAAATCGTTTTAGGAGCAGACCCCCTGAATTCTTGCTTTCTCACCCAGTTACCGAATCTCGTATTGCTGATGCAAGAGGCAGAGCAGTGCGATACCCCTCCCGCGAATACGGCGTGAATATGGAATATCAAATCAACCGGGCCAGGGTGATTGGACATTATGCAACAGACAAAAATGCACTTATTCAAGAAAACCAAAGGCTCCTTGATGAAAGTAATACCGAATTCACGAGGGATTCAAACCGATATGCTCTTAGTGTTGCCTATTACGAAAATGAGGATTACGCAATTGCTTCAAGAATACTCGCTCCACTGCTTGAAAAAGAGCCGAATCGAATTAGTTATGTCGTTACGCAAGCGGAAATTCTTACTGAGCAAAATGAATCAGGGCAAGCAATCGAATTTCTTACCAGACATCTGGAAATCAACCCTAATAACAACGCATTAACGATCGCCTACGTTAACGCTCTGATAGAATCACGTGCCTATACAGAAGCCGCCGAGATGCTGGAAGAACATTCTGTTCTCCGGCCAGACGATCATCATCTATGGTTTCAGTTGGCAGAAACATGGGGGCAAGCAGGCAACATCAGTAAAGTGCATCAATCCCGCGCGGAATACTTTATGCTAAATTATGATTTTCGCAGTGCTCGGGAGCAATTACAGTTTGCCTTAAGAATAGAGTCGGACAACGGCGCTGCACCCGCGGAGCAGTCTCGACTGCGACAAAAAGTTAAAGAAGTAGAAGATCGACTTGTAGCATTAAACGAGCAGTAATTTGCTGTTAAGCCTTTCCTTGGACTTTTAATTTGTTGCTGTTAGCAAAATCCAACATGCGTTGCAAAGGGACCATAGCTCGACATGCTAATGAGTCATCAACCTTAATCTCATTCGTAAAATTTAATAAAGAATTCACTACCCCTTGTAAAGAATTCATCGCCATCCAGGGGCAGTGAGCACAGCTTCGACATGTAGCATCATTTCCAGCGGTGGGCGCAATTATAAATTTTTTGTCTGGCGCAACTTGTTGCAACTTGTGAAATATGCCTTTATCTGTGGCAACAATTATTTCTTGATTAGAAATATTTTTAGCCGCTTTAATGATTTGTGTAGTTGACCCAACGATATCCGCTACATCTAAAATTGCAGCGGGGGATTCTGGGTGTGCCAGAATTGCTGCGTTGGGATATATTTGTTGCATATCAGTTAATCCGCGACTCTTAAATTCTTCATGAACGACACAGGCTGCATCCCATAACAACATGTCCGCACCAGTAGTTTTTTGAATATAAGACCCTAAATGCTTATCTGGCGCCCACAGAATTTTCTCTCCGTTAGCTTGTAAATGATCAACAACATCCAGAGCAATACTTGAAGTTACCACCCAATCGGATCGTGCTTTGACGGCTGCCGATGTATTTGCATAAACAACAACTGTTCTATCCGGATGTTCATTGCAAAATTCGGAAAATCGATCAATAGGACAGGCAATATCTAAAGAACAAGTCGCCTCGATAGTGGGCATCAAAACTGTTTTCTCTGGACTTAATATCTTTGCCGACTCTCCCATAAACTTCACACCGGCCACTATTAATACTTCTCCTTCACAATCCCTTCCAAATCTCGCCATTTCTAAACTATCACCCACAAAGCCATCAGTTTCCTCTGCTAGATCTTGCAATAGGGAATCTGTGTAATAGTGAGCGACCAATTTCGCGCGCCGAGTTTGCAGTAATTCCTTAATTTGGGAAATTAAAGCGTCCCTCTCAGTCACTCTGAGTTCTGCTGGTATATTAGTTCGATCAAGAAACTCACGGACTATTGTCAAGTCTGCGGCTAGAGAACTCATGTTTGATGCTGAACTAATGTCTGACATAGAAAATCAAATGAATCACACAAAAATTCATTTTATCATAAAGATCAATTAATCCGCTGCTTATCCTATATTACGGAAGGGGCAGCTTAGGAAACTGTTCTGGAGAGCAAAGGATAGATTTTTTACAATTAAAACCCGCAGTACCGATGGAACAAACACAACCATCGGTCTAGTTACAGTAAAACGTGAACAACAACTACTCAATGTGAAAAAATGGTGGGCCGTGTGCGATTCGAACGCACGACCAATTGGTTAAAAGCCAACTGCTCTACCGACTGAGCTAACGGCCCACGCGGTGCGACATGGTACTATCAAATTAGAAAAACTCAAGCTAAGTTGTGATTTTTTGCGGAATGCCTAGAAATACCTTGTTGGGTCTTCAACGCCAGCGTCATAAAAACCTTTCATCCGGAAACGACAGCTATCGCACTTGCCACAGGCACTGCCATCTTCCATCGCCTGATAACAGGATACCGTTTCACCAAAATCGATACTTAAGCTTTGTCCACTTTTAATTATTTCAGCCTTACTGAGATTAATTAACGGTGTTTCCAATGTAATATGCTTGCCTTCAACACTAGTTTTTGTCGCAATATCCATCAAATTTTGAAACGCCGCAATATATTCTGGCCTACAATCTGGGTAGCCAGAATAGTCCAAAGCATTTACACCTATAAAAATTGAGTTCGCACCAATTACCTCAGCCCAAGCAAGGGCATAGGAGAGAAATAGAGTATTCCGAGCCGGCACATAAGTGACTGGTATTCCTTCCGATTCCGCTTCAGGCACTTCAATTTCCTCATCAGTTAAAGCGGATCCTCCTAATTCACCAATATTTAATTCTATGATTTTGTGTTCCATCACTCCTATGGACCTAGCAACTTTTTTTGCTGCGGACAACTCGCTGGTTGAACGTTGCCCATAATTGAAGCTCAAAGCATAACAATCGTGCCCTTGTGCGCTCGCGATCGCCAAACAGGTAGCAGAATCTAAACCTCCAGATACTAAAACCACTGCATTGTTTAAACCTAAACTCAAAATCAGCTAACGAACCTCAAGGCCAAATTTTTATCGGCCGGGCTCAGACCCCCATAATATTTTATGTAATTGCAATTGCATTCGAACTGCAAGTGCATCATCTAGTAACCATTGAGCCAAGTCCGCTGCTGCCAGCTGTTCGAACGAAGGGGAAAAAAGAATCTCTCCTACTTTTGCCTGTAAATCGTATTGATCTAATTTGGCCTTAGCCCAGTCATAATCACCACGATCACAGATCACAAACTTTACTTGATCTTTCTCTTTTAGGTAGGAGATATTTCCATAATCATTACGATCACTCTCTAAAGAGCTAGGTGTCTTCAGATCCATAACAACCGATACTCTATTATCGACACCCTCAATTGACAGTGCTCCGCTTGTCTCAAGGGAAACATTCAGCTCAGCATCACACAGCATTTTCAGTAAGAGTAAACAATTTGGCTGAGCTAGAGGTTCTCCCCCCGTAACAGTGACATACTTGCATTTATAGCTCTGGACGTCGGCAATTAAACTCTCAAACGAAACTATTTCCCCACCTTCGAATGCATAAGCAGTATCGCAATATTGACAACGCAGCGGACAGCCCGTTAAACGAACAAAAACGGTAGGTTTGCCGACAGTTTTCGACTCCCCTTGCAAGGAATAAAATACTTCTGTAATGCGGAGGTTTTCGTTGGTAGTCATTTTTCAAAGCACAAAAAAGCCCAGCCCAAAGGATTGAACCTTGATCAATCTGTAAATGCGTTAGTCCAGTTGCAGTAGTCTGGTATCTGCGAGACTTGCAGCACCTGTGTTGCGAAAACGACGTTTTATTTCGTTAAGTAACTGCCGAGCTTGGGGGATATTTCCCAAGCCTTGGTAAGCTAGACTTAACCCGTACATAGCGTCCGGAAGCTTAGCCGAATCATCATATTGATTGAGAATAATCTCGTAGGCTTCTTTAGCTTCGTTGTAACGGTTCAAATAGAGATACGCCTGTCCTTTCCAATAGTGAGCATTGGTAACAAACCTTCCCGCCGGATATATATTCAAATACTGATCAAATTCAGCGATTGAACGTTCAAAATTTGAATTAATGACTGAATCATAAGCCATTTGATAAAGCTGCTGTTCACCTAAAACAGCGGGTTCCAAAGTCGCTCTGCCAGCATTGCGATTCGGCACTGCTGGTGCAGTGTTGCTCAAAGTACTTCTATCAATACTTGTAGGTGCCGAAACTGATCCAGAAGAGTCACTAATCTGAGAAGGTACATTTCTAGGAGCTTCTAAAGCTCTAGTTAGATTTCCAGTATTAGCAGTGTTCCCAGTATTAATTGCAGGTACAGTTGCTGCGGAAGCGACCCCGCTTGCCTCTAACGAGCTTAATCGATCATCTACATTCGTGTATCGATTAAGCGTATCTCGCTGTAATTTGCGGATTTCAAAGCCCTGCTCTTCCACGAGCGCGCGCAGTGCTTGCACTTCGACCCGAAGTTGCTGATTTTGTTCTAGCAACAGAGAGAGCCCATCGTTATTGGAGGAGGGCGACGAAGATCGGGCCTGCTGTCCAGGCGTGAACCCTTGAGATTCTATGACAGCACCCGTCCCCTGCGCTGCAGCCGCCGATACAAGAATACTCGCTGAGATTCCAATTAGTATTCTGTTGACTGCAGCGGTCAAAGTTTTATTCATAAAAGTCTATTGAGTAACAACCTCAACTCGACGGTTACGACTATAAGCCTGCTCGCCTTGACCAGACTGCTGCGGTCTTTCTTCTCCGTAGCTTACAACCTCGATTTGAGAGCGCGCAGCTCCATTTACAATGAAGTAATTGAGAATACCATTAGCTCTGCGTTCACCCAAAGCCAGGTTATATTCTCGAGTTCCGCGTTCATCTGCATGGCCCTCTAAGCGAAGTCGCTTACTCGGGTTAGCTGCAAGATCACGAGCATGATACGTCAGCGTCTCACGGTCGGCTGGCTTAAACTCTGCCACATCGAAATCAAAATAGAAAACTGTCTGACGTAATGCATTCTGCGCTCTGATTTCTTCTTGCGTTAATTGGCCGCTGCTTGAGCCAGCGTTGGAAGAAGCGGAGCCGCTATTGCTGCTACTAGCTCCACTCTCGCTGCCAGACGAGGGTTCTTCTTCAGTTTCACTAGTTGAACTACACGCACCTAATGCGAATAATGAAATAACTAAAAGGCTAACCTTGAAAAATTGATTGCGTTGGTTTCCCACTCTTTGAGTCCTCCAAAGACTTTTATCGTTATATTGAAAAATCAGTAGCTATTTAATTTAAAAATGGGGACCAGGAAGGCTCCCGCACATCGCCCTGTGATGATGGTAAACGGAACTTCACACGGCCGTCAATGGATACGGCATCTAGCACACCTCTTCCATTAAATTTAGTGGCATACATTATCATGCTGCCATTAGGCGCCAAGCTGGGAGATTCATCCAGCGCAGTGTCCGTTAAGGTAATGACTCGCAAGGTTTCTATATTCAATATTGAAATTTGGTAAGTTGGGCTTTGGCGTGTTTCTCGCCTGACATGCACTAAATTCACACCGTCCGGAAGAAACCGTGCTTTCGCGCATTGAAAACAATCGTAGGTTAGCCTTTCTACATTATAGGAATTAGCCCCTAGCTCGATTTGATAGATTTGCGGCTGGCCTGTACGGTCCGACATAAAAACTAAATGCCGACCATCTGGAGTCCAACTAGGTTCGGTATCAATCGCCGGATGATCAGTAACTCGCATCAGCTCATTACTATTCAAATCTTGCACATAGATATCAGGACTGCCATCTTTTGAAAGCACCATAGCTAACTTCGAACCATCTGGCGACCAGACTGGGCTGCTATTAATATTAGGATAATTAGTTATCTGACGCCTTTGACCAGTCGCTATATTCTGTATATAAATTCTTGGTAGATCTGTCTCAAAGGAAACATAAGCCACGTCCTGGCCATTGGGAGACCAGCTGGGGGACATGATTGGCTCCGCGGACTCCAACAATATTTGTGGGCGAGCACCATCATAATCCGCCTTTTCCAACCTAAACAATGTTGTTGCAGGTCCTGCCCCCTCCGACACAATATAAAGAATCTGCGAAGTAAAGGCGCCGGGGATGCCAGTTACTTGCTCAAATACAACGTTACTAATAGTATGCCCAATATCCCGCAGTTGTGTGACACTGCCAGTTAAGACCTCTCCTGCCAATTTCATTTCTCGGTTTATGTCAAAAAATTCGTATTGCACCTGTACCAGCTGGCTTCCAGGTTGCTGATTAATTTTACCGATCAGCAGATAATCCTGGGCCAAGAGTCGCCAATCTCGATAGAAAACTTCTTGCTCTTCGCTGGGCATACTGAGCATATTTGATCGAGAAAGTGCTATAAATTCTCCTACTTGCTCTAAATCGTTGGTGACGATTTGAGCCACGTCTTGACTAAACGGGCCACCACTTTCATTAGTAAAAGGAACGACAGCAACAGGAATTGGATTATCAATACCCTGGGTAATTTGAATACTCAGCTCGGCATGGGATTGAAGGGCGAAACAGGAAATGATTCCGCTTAACAAAAAGAAAGTACGTAGTTTCAATTCAACAAGTCCTCTGGTTGAAATATAAGAGATAGAGTTCTGAAATTCCCATTAAAAATATTAATCGGCAAGCTCTGCAATTCTGTGAATGGAGCGGCACTGTAGACTGCATTCTCCGCAGATCTGTCGAATGCAGGATCTCCGCTCGAATCGGTAATTCTAGCTTCTACTAGCTCTCCTGTTGGCAACATGCGAATTTGCAGTACCGCTCGCATCCCATTACGGGCACTTGGGGGCCTATTCCAAACTTGTTGCACCGCCTGCTGAATTACAGCAGTAGCGCTCTGCACTAATTCAAATTCATTTCGCGCCGCATTAATTGCAGCAGCTTCTGATACTTCTTGTTGGCGCCGGCGTTCGGCCTCTTCCTCAATTCGTCGTTGCTCAGCTTCTGTCTGCTCTAGTCGTCTTTGTTCTTCAGCCTGATCTCGGTCTCGCTGCAGATCTATTGCTCGTTGCCTTTCTAACTCTTCTCGCTCACGGAGCGCTGACCGCTCTCTTTCTTCTTGCCGTTGCCTCTCTCGCTCTGCCTCCCTATCCGTCTCACTTTGTTGGCGCTGTTGTTCCTGTTCTCGCTCGATTCGCTCTCGATCTATACGTTCTAATCGCTGCCGTTCTTGATTGCGCTGATTAGTTACCTGCGGATTTTCATCAATAAAAAGTGCCTTAATGATCGTCGGCTGCACAAGCTCTAGACTATCCAGGCTGTTATTGGATTGTAGCCATATAAGAAACGACAGGATCAAAGTATGAAATACTACTGCGACGACGACCGACAGAGGGTAGCCGTTGTAGATAATTAGATTGTTGAAAGCGTTGTTCATAAGTTAAGAGCAAAATTCGTCTCTATATTGCATTTAACGGTTGCGTAATGAAATTGGGGTTAGCTACTCCCGCTGCTTGGAGCGTGGTGATTAACGTAATCATAGCGCTCCAATTGGCGTCAGCATCACCCTCGACAAGTACCTGAATATCTGGATTAGCGCTCAATATTTGGCCAACTCTCATACCGACTGTTTCCAAAGTGACCGATTGTCGCTCTTCGCCAGTTGCTCCTATACTTAAAAAATATTCTCCATCAAACGTTATTGATACTACTAATGTTTCTAAATTCTCGTCGATATTTAATGGCTCGTTATTTGCTTCTGGCAGATCAACTTCGATACCTTGGTTTAACATTGGCGCTGTGACCATAAAAACAATAAGCAGTACTAGCATCACATCAATGTAAGGAACGACATTTATCTCGCTCATTGGTTTTCGTTTTTTTCGAACTAGAATTTCCATAGTCAATCTCTACACTAAAAGCCTAAGAGCTATAAATTAAGTACTGTGTATTTGACGGTGTAAAATGCTTGAAAATTCATCACTGAACGTAATGTAACTGCTAGTTACCATGTCGAGCAGAGCTGAATAGCGGTTAAAAGCAACTACCGCGGGTATCGCTGCAAACAACCCCATACCCGTCGCAAACAATGCTTCCGCGATTCCTGGAGCAACTACTTGCAGGGTTGCTTGAGCCTGAGCGGCCAACCCCAAAAAAGCATTCATAATACCAATAACGGTTCCAAATAATCCGATATAAGGGGACACTGACCCTACCGTAGCGAGAAACGCAAGGTGCTTTTCTAATTTCTCTTCTTCTCGAGAATAAGCTACCCTCATCGCCCTTTGAGCACCTTCCATTATTGCCTCACCATCAACCGTACCCTGCTGACGAAGGCGCATAAACTCTTTGAAGCCGGCGCGGAAAATATTCTCCATGCCTACCACCTGCATATTTTCCTGCTGCATCTGACTGCCTTCTTTATAAAGTTGACTCAGATCCATTCCAGACCAGAAACGTTGCTCGAAACTGAAGACACCTTTGCGCGCAGAGCCTAAAACTAACCATCGCTGAACAATGATTACCCAGGAGACTATGGATAAAAGAAAAAGAATTAACATCACAATCTGGACTGCGGGACTCGCGCCCAGAATTAGTTCTATCAGGCTTATGCCTTCATTCACGTATTTTACTCCAATACGGCCTTATTTGAGGTTTTGCTGTAATAGATTATGACAAAGACTTTCCACAGGAAACTCGAGGACTTCACCGGTGTATTCGGCCAATATGGGAAATAGTTTCATGAAATTGCATTTAACCCTGAAATAGTAGCTCTAAGGCGATAAAAACAGGCAATTAACTGTTCAAATATGGCGAAATAAAGGCAATTCAGTAGATAAGTTAACCCTTAATGAGTTTGACCTTTTGAAAAAAGATCTTTCATCTGTTCAGAGGGTTTGATTCCAAAATGACGATAGGCATATTGGGTAACGACCCTTCCCCGCGGAGTTCGCATGATGAAACCTTGCTGGATCAAATAAGGCTCCAGAACATCTTCTATGGTGTCACGCTCTTCACTGATAGCTGCAGCAAGGCTGTCTATTCCTACTGGCCCTCCTTCGAATTTTTCGATCATCGTCATTAGTAGCCGGCGATCCATATGATCGAACCCATTCTTATCGATGTTCAACATATCGAGTGCCTGGCCAGCGCAGTCGAGGTTCACAGTCCCGTCGGATTTTACTTCTGAATAATCTCTTACTCTGCGAAGTAAGCGATTGGCAATTCGTGGAGTTCCCCGCGCACGTTTTGCTATTTCTGAGGCTCCTTCTCCATCAATGCTAGTACCTAAAATATCTGCTGAGCGTCGAACAATGCTGGTTAATTCCTCTACCGAGTAAAACTCTAAACGTTGAATAATACCAAAACGGTCACGCAAAGGAGACGTTAATAATCCCGCTCGAGTTGTCGCTCCAACTAAGGTAAATGGAGGTAGGTCTAGCTTAATGGAGCGCGCTGCAGGGCCCTCTCCAATCATAATATCCAACTGATAGTCTTCCATTGCAGGATAGAGAATTTCTTCTATAGCTGGGCTTAAGCGATGAATCTCATCGATAAATAGCACATCACCAGAATCAAGATTAGTAAGCATCGCAGCCAGGTCCCCAGCCTTTTCCAGTACTGGGCCAGAAGTCGTCTTAATCGCTACTTTCAATTCATTAGAAATAATATTTGCGAGAGTAGTTTTGCCTAATCCAGGCGGACCAAACACCAGAGTGTGATCCAAAGCCTCATCACGGTTTCTCGCCGCATTAATAAAGATATCCATCTGCTCTTTGACATCATGCTGGCCCACATAATCTTTTAACAGCAGGGGACGAATTGCGCGATCCTGAGACTCCTCCAAGTCTTTAGATTCTGCAGATATAAGTCTTTCGTCTTCCATAGTTTAGACCATACTTTTTAGTGACAAACGAATCAGCTCTTCGTTGTCACTGATTTCAGGATTATCTTTTAACACTTGAGCAATCGCTCGGGTTGCTTGAGGCGGCTTATAACCTAAACCAATCAATGCTGTCTCCGCATCTTTTTTAATTCCAGCTTCAGCAAGGCTGAGGCTGGCACTCGTTGGGCTTAATGCACCAGTGTCCCATTCGCTCAATCTATCACGCATTTCGATAATTAAACGCTCAGCAGTTTTTTTCCCAATACCCGGTAAATTCACCATGGCAGCTACATCATTATTGCGAACAGTTCGCACAAATTCGTTCACATCCATACTAGAGAGAATCCCCAAGGCCAATTTTGGACCAACGCCATTAACTCGGATTAAGGCTCTGAACATAGCTTTGTCCCCCTTATCATAGAAACCATAAAGCAACTGAGCATCTTCTCTAACTACAAAATGTGTATGCAACAGTAAGTCTCGCCCCAACTCCGGAAGTTGGTATAACGTACTCATCGGTATTTGTAACTCATACGTAATGCCACCAACCTCCATCAAGATTTCTGGTGGGTTTTTTTCGATAAGTTTTCCGCGAATTTGCCCTATCACTAATTCTTAAACGCTACCCGCGCAACCTCTTGCGACTGAAATTTTTTGCGCCAGCCATACGAATTAAACTGGTCTGCGTATTTGCATGGCAAATTGCTACAGCTAACGCGTCTGCTGCATCTTCAGCAATATTATCACTTATCTTCAACAAGGCCTTAACCATATGTTGGACTTGAGTTTTATCTGCCGATCCTACTCCTACCACTGCTTGTTTTACTTTGCGGGCAGAATATTCTTCGACTGGCAAATCATGAGAAAGACAGGCGGTCATCGCTGCCCCCCTTGCCTGGCCAAGCTTTAATGCCGATCCAGCATTTTTACCCATGAAAACTTCTTCAATAGCAGATTCTTGAGGGAGGTGTTGCTCAATCACCGCGCACAACTCCTTAAAAATAGTTCCTAATCGGGCAGGCAAAGGTGCGGTTTCAGTGCGAATACAACCAGAATCGATGTATTCAATTTTATTACCTACGGAATTAATGATGCCAAATCCTGTGACACGGGAACCTGGATCTATGCCTAGAATGATTGCCATTCAAAACTCTTTAACATACTAAATAAATTCACTAACAAATTTATCGACCGTTATAATTGGGAAGCGATATCATCTGTTATATTGGCGTTGGAATACACATTCTGCACATCATCTAAATCTTCCATATGCTCAATTAGCTTTAGCAAGTTTTCTGCGCTACTTAGATCTAAATCAACTCCAGTCGAAGCCAACATAGTCATTTCAGCTCGCTCTGCGACTAAATCGCTTTCTCTTAATCCATCCTGGACTGAGCCGAAAGTCTCGAGTGTGGTCATTACATCAATGCTACCGTCATCGTTAGTCACTACGTCATGAGCCCCCGCGTCCAGGGCACTCTCCATAATGTGCTCTTCATTGTTCCCCGCAACAAAACTAATGACACCAGTTCGTTCAAACAAATAGGCAACTGAACCATTGGTACCCAGGCTACCTCCAAATTTTGTAAATCCATGGCGAACTTCTGCAACAGTTCTGTTTTTATTGTCAGTTAGGGTTTCACACAGTATAGCGACACCGCCAGGGCCATATCCTTCATACACCAACTCTTCAAGATTATCACTGTCAGCGGTACCAGCTCCTCGTGCTATTGCCCGCTCGATAGTATCGCGGGTCATATTGGCGCCTAGAGCTTTATCTACCATTGCCCGCAAACGCGGATTATCTGCTGGATTACCACCACCTAGTTTGGCGGCGACTGTTAGCTCTCGAATTATTTTTGTAAACACCTTGCCGCGCTTGGCATCCTGCCCTGCTTTGCGATGTTTGATATTTGCCCATTTACTATGACCTGCCATTTCTTCCTCCAATAAACAAGTAATCTAAGAGGGAGTTTTTTGTTCACGTAATCTGATGTTTAGCTCCCGCAGCTGTGTTGGAGATACTGCCCCAGGCGCATCAGTTAAAGGACAAGAAGCTGACTGAGTTTTTGGAAATGCTATGACTTCGCGTATGGAGCTTGAATTTGTCATTAGCATAACTAAACGATCAAGCCCAAATGCGATGCCTCCGTGAGGAGGACAACCATAGGATAATGCATCTAAAAGAAACCCAAATTTCTCTTTTGCTTCTTCTTTTTTAATACCTAAGGCCTCGAACACAGCCTTTTGCACTGACGGCTGATTTATACGAATTGAACCACCTCCTAATTCGGTGCCATTCAATACCATATCGTATGCTCGAGATAAGACTGACTTCGGATCACTTGCAAGAGACGCAGAGTCGCAGGCAGGGGAAGTAAAAGGATGATGGAGAGCAGTGAGGTTGCCATCAACATCTTCTTCAAACATTGGAAAATCCACAACCCACAAAGGCGCCCAAGCTCCCTTGATTAAATCCAGATCCTCTGCCACTTTGATTCTTAGTGCACCCAAGGCTTCGTTTACGATTTTAGCTTTGTCCGCGCCGAAGAAAATAATGTCGCCTGTTTTTGCATCCAGATTGGTTAACAATTTTTGAATCACGCCTTCTGACATGAATTTAAGTATCGGAGACTGCAAACCTTCCATGCCTGCGGCTAAGTCATTCACTTTAATCCAGGCAAGCCCTCTAGCACCATAGATTCCAACAAATTCGGTATAGTCATCGATGACTTTTCGAGACAGACTGGCGCCTGTTGGCACACACAAGGCCACAACTCTGCTGTTTTTCTCGTTCGCTGGGCCGCTAAACACCTTGAATTCAACAGTCTTCATTAGTTCTGCAATATCTACTAATTCCAAGTTGATACGGAGATCAGGCTTGTCAGACCCATAGCGCAACATGGCATCTGCATGTGAAATACGGGGAAACTCTCCTAGATCGACACTCAATAGAGATTTAAAAGTATGGCGAATCATTTCTTCCATAATTGCCATAATCTGCTCTTCTTCCATGAAAGAAGTTTCAATATCAATTTGCGTAAATTCTGGTTGTCGGTCAGCTCGGAGATCTTCATCACGAAAACACTTGGCGATCTGATAATAACGATCCATTCCGGACGCCATTAAAATTTGCTTAAAGAGCTGAGGCGACTGAGGTAGAGCAAAAAACCGGTTCGGATGAGTACGGCTCGGGACTAAATAATCTCTAGCACCTTCGGGTGTAGCTTTTGTTAAAAGTGGGGTTTCAATGTCCAAAAAGCCATTGCTGTCCAGAAAATTTCGTATCGTGCTGGCTACTTTAGAGCGAAACTTTAGCTTCGCAGCCATTTCAGGGCGACGTAAATCAATGTATCGGTAATGCAACCTTACGTCTTCCCCAACCTCAGCATGCTCTTCTAATTGCATAGGTGGTGTTTCAGCAGCATTTAGTACAAAGAGCTCTTTACCAAGAACTTCTATCCTACCCGTTGGCATCTCTTCATTGAATGTCCCCTCAGGGCGCAATCTGACCCGGCCTTTAACCTGTATAACGTACTCATTACGCACACCTTCAGCGATAGCAAAACTCTCTGCAGTATCCGGATCATAAACAACTTGTGAGATTCCCTCTCGATCCCTAACGTCGAGAAAAATCACGCCACCATGGTCTCTGCGGCGGTGCACCCAGCCGCAAAGCATTACATCTAAATCTACGTGGGATTCGTTTAAATCGCCACAATAATGACTGCGCATAGTAATTCCTATTAACTGCTCTGTTTAATTCTTCTTGGTTAAATCCGCTCTTTTCTCAGTTTTCGAACTGGAACTTGAGGATGGCTTTTTTTCACTCTTGGAACTAGATGTCGCAACATTCTTACTGTTTGGTGCGTCAGCATTTGGCTTATTTTTAGCTTTGTGCTCTACCTTATCATCAGCCCCCTTATCCGAAGAGACTGAATCTGATTCGGCTAGTTGTTTCTTATCACCAGTTTTAAAATCAGTTTCATACCATCCGCCACCTTTCAACCGGAAACTCGCAGCCGAGATCAATTTTTTAAGAGCAGTTTCATTACACTCAGGGCAATCCTTTAGCGGCTCCTCGCTGATCTTTTGCAAGATCTGTAACTTATGCTCACATCGATCACACTGGTACTCGTAAATAGGCATTTCGCTTACTCTGTCTACTCTTTACTTAGAAATTCTTAGGCCAACTACATTTATGTATTGGTCGTTCGACGGCACTGCCATTAAAACAATAGGCGCTGTATTTAGTCTTAAATTGTAAAAGCCGGCGATTATACCTCATCTATCAACTACCGCATCCCCGCAGTGCCATTTGAAGTCTGGAACGGACTAAAATAGTCCCGGCCCTCACTAGAGCACACTCTAATTTTCACCTTAAAGAGGTTTTGTGAGATTTTCTCGGTAGCTGCTTTACGCCCTTAATGAACAAAGAATTTTCAATTATGTCCAGTTGAAATCATCGAAGAAGGATCAATAAAACGAAAAGGCTTAATTATGCTGCGATGAACCAAGATTATCACCTCATTAAGAGAGTATTAACCTTAAATAACATTACGCCATTTTTACCTAGAAATAACAAAACATATAAATGATCATAGCCTTGCCAAGATTAAGCTATTAAAGCATCACACTATTTTTACCTAAGTTTTGTGATTTATAATTTAGGCTGGCAAAGTACTTATATTTACTTGCTAGGTGAAAGTGAATGATTTATAAATACTGCCCTGAGCAACTGTAAGGAAAATAGTTCCTCGATACATTTTACAACAAATTAAAATTGAGCTTCCTTTAGGAAGCCGCTTCACTATCACTGTTCTAGAAAAGAGATTGGCATGGCTGTTAAAAAATCGTCAAGAAAAGCTGCACCTAACAGAAAAACAAATTCTGCATCGAACAAGAAGTCACCAGCAATTCAAAAAAAGTACTCTAAAGCTGAAATCTTAAATGAAATTGTCACAAACACTGATATAAGCAAGAAAGAAGTTACCGCAGTGCTAGACGAACTAGCAGTGATCATTGAGCGCCATATTAAAAAGCGCGCTGTTGGCGAATTCACTTTACCCGGCCTGTTAAAGATAAAGTCAGTGGTAAGACCTGCTCGACCAGCTCGCAAGGGTGTACCTAACCCATTCCGCCCAGGCGAACTTATGGACATTCCACGCAAACCCGCAACTACCAGAGTAAAAGTTCTGCCTTTAAAGAAGCTTAAGGAATTTGCACTTTAAATTAGACCCATTCGACGAGTTCGCCCGTGCAATAATCGATCTCGGTTGATAAATTGGAAAGGCAGCCCCGGCTGCCTTTCTTTTTATCTCTATTTAAGTATTTTGTAGTCAAAAAAAACAGAATTGGAAAATTCAAAATGCGCTCAAGCCAATATCTACTAGCGACCTTAAAAGAAACGCCCGCCGATGCCGAAATAATCAGCCATCAGCTCATGTTACGTGCGGGACTAATCCGTAAATTGGCCAGCGGTTTATACTCCTGGTTGCCGATTGGCTTTAATGTACTAAATAAGATTTCTAAAATCATACGAGAGGAGATGAACAAATCTGGCGCTATGGAAGTATTGATGCCTGTGGTACAGAACTCTGAACTATGGCAACAATCTGGTCGCTGGGATGCCATGGGACCTGAACTTCTGAGGTTTAAGGATCGGCATGAGAGAAGCTTTTGCTTGGGCCCAACGCATGAAGAAGTAATCACTGAATTAATCAAGAATGAATACAGCAGCTACAAGCAGCTGCCTGCAAATTTTTATCAAATTCAAACCAAATTTCGGGATGAGCGACGACCACGCTTCGGTATCATGCGCTCTCGCGAATTTATTATGAAAGATGCTTATTCATTTCATATAGATGAGACTTCGTTGGAAGAAACATATGAGGTCATGCATCAAACTTACTGCGATATTTTCTTAAGACTCGGCTTGGACTTCAGGCCCGTAATTGCTGATTCCGGCAGCATCGGTGGTAGTACTTCTCATGAATTTCACGTGCTAGCGGAATCAGGAGAAGATGAAATTGTCTTTAGTAGTGAAAGTAATTATGCCGCTAACATCGAGCTAGCAGAGGGCTCCATTGCCAACTCAAATCAAAATGAGGCAGATCTGGAAGCCAAAATTGTCGATACCGGTGATGCGACCACTATTGATGATGTCTCCACCCTCTTAGGTATCGAAACTAACAAAATGATCAAAACGCTGATCGTTCACGCTGCAGATGAAAATGGTGTTACCTCCCAAGGTCTGGTGGCATTGCTATTAAGAGGTGATCAAGAACTCAACGAAACGAAGGCGCAAAACCTTCTTGGGGTACGCATGCCCCTGCAGTTTGCAGAAGATGAGTTGATCGAAAAAATAATCGGCTGTCCACCCGGATGCATAGGCCCTCAAGAATTGAGGGTTCGAGCCATAGCAGACCACAGTGTTGTAGGCCTTAAGAACTTCGTTTGCGGGGCAAACGAAAAAGGCAAACATATTCTGAACAACAATTGGTCAGAGTCTTGTAGATTTGACGAAATCGCAGACCTGCGCAAGGTTCAAGAAGGGGACTTAAGCCCAGATGGCCTCGGCACACTTTCCATCAAACGCGGCATTGAAGTCGGGCACATTTTTCAGCTTGGCACAAAATACACCGAAGCATTAAACGCAACTGTTCTCGATAGAAATGGTAAAGCAGTGGTTATGGCTATGGGTTGTTATGGCATTGGAGTAACCAGAATCGCTGCCGCTTGTATTGAGCAAAGTTACGACGATAAAGGAATAATCTGGCCAGAAAATATCGCACCTTTTCAGTTGGTCGTCATTCAAATCGATGCGCATAAGTCTGAACAGGTTTTAGAATTTTCGGAATCTCTCTACAAAAAAACTCTAGCCTTAGGCTTTGAAGTTCTGCTAGATGATCGCGATAAAAAAACTAGCCCAGGTGTCAAATTTGCCGAATCGGAATTAATCGGCATCCCGCATCGCATTGTCGTTTCTCCAAGGTCCCTCGCTGATGGTGCAGTCGAATACACCAAACGTAGCAACGGCGAGAAACAATTAATTGACAAAGATGCTGTACTAGAATTTATAGTAAAATCAATAAACACAATTTAAATTTTAGCTTGGCTCAGTAAAATTCGTTCAGCACTCCGATAAGCGGCCCATTTAGCAGACATCAATATGGATTCGGTTATAATTTATCATAATCCGCATTGCTCCAAATCAAGGGCAACGTTAGCGCTGCTTAAAGAAAACGATGCAAAACCGGAGATCATCTACTATTTAGAAATGCCTCCAAGTCATGAAAAATTAGTCGAACTCTCGGAAAAATTAGGCATCGGAATTCGAGAGTTAATTCGAACCAGTGAGCCCGAATATAGAGAATTAGGCCTAGACGATAAAAGCTTAAGCGAAACAACGGTATTCGATATCGTCGTCAAGCATCCCAAACTCATACAACGTCCGATTGTTGTCAAAGGGGAAGTAGCCATTTTGGGCCGTCCCCCTAAAAATGTTCTGACACTACTCGAAAGTAAGGAGTAACTTTATGCCCGTTTCTTATATCCTGGTTCTCTACTGCAGCCGCAACGGTGCCACTGAAAAAATGGCGCAGCTGATCGGTCGAGGCGTGGAAGAAACAACAGGTATTGAAGCTCGAATTAGAACAGTTCCAGCGGTATCTCCAAACACCGAAGCAACCGAGCCGCCGGTGCCCGAATCAGGCGCGATTTATTGCACCGAAGATGATCTGCGAAATTGTGCGGGCTTAGCCCTCGGAAGCCCAACTCGGTTCGGTAACATGGCATCTGCTCTCAAGCACTTTATTGACTCTACTGGCTCTATATGGGCCTCTGGTGCACTTATAGACAAGCCCGTAGGTACTTTCACATCCACGGCTTCCCTCCATGGAGGCCAGGAAATTACCCTTCTTACTATGGCTATTCCGATGCTGCATCATGGAATGATTTATTGCGGCATCCCTTACTCAGAACCTGCTTTAAATGCAACACTGACTGGCGGCACACCATACGGAGCCAGCCATGTGGCTGGGAGTGAAAGCAAAAATGTTATTAGCTCCCATGAAAGCGAGCTTTGCCATGCTTTAGGTAAACGGCTCGCTATAATAAGCGCGAGACTGCGACAATAAAAACCGTGGAATCAAACTCAAACAATACTGCAGGAGGCCTAATAGATTACCGTATGGGAGCAATTGTGTGCCTCTATAGCTTAATTTTCTATTTCGCAGTAAGCACTTACCTCGCGCTCCCTACTCCAAGTGTTTCCAGCTTGATTATTTGGTTAATACAAATAACTCCATTATTACTTTTTGCTCCGGGCCTACATTTTAACATTATCCGGTCAAACATATGGCTAAGCTTTATCTGCCTAATCTATTTCATTCATGGTGTATTAGTCGCCTTTGATCCAGGCCGCACAATAATGGGGATTATAGAGATCAGTCTATGTATCGGCCTTTTTAGTTGTTTAGCGTTGCAGGTTAAGCGTCATCAAGATTATAAAAGGGTTTAGTTCCGGCTTTCTCACCATCCCATCGTTGTTTTAATAAGCGGAATTGTCAGTTTGCGTTTTTCGACTAAAGAAACTTGGTCTAACTTGTTCAGAACATCTATTAATTGACTGATGCCACGATTAGATCTTTGATAGATAAATTCAGCCACCGAGCTAGTGAGTTCGATACCCCTCTTTCTAGCACGGAACTGCAGCGCCAACACACGCTCTTCTTCATATAGGTTTAAAAGACGAAACACTGGCACTGACTGGATCCGCGAGTGCCAATCCTTTAGGTCTAATCGCAGTTCCTGGGGGGAGGCGTTCGCCGACATAACTAGCTTGCTTCCACTTTCTTTAACTTCATTAAATAATACGAATAGCGCACTTTCCCATTCTGGTTCTCCACATACTAATTGCAGATCGTCCAGACAGATCAAATCAAGACCCTCCAATCCATCTAGCATTTCTGGGGTGAGTTTTTCATATTCACGAAATGGAATATAAATCACTGATTTCCCATCAGATGATTCTTGGTGGCAAAGCGCTTGCAAGAGATGTGTTTTCCCGGACTGAGGGGAACCCCAAATGTACAAAGAAGATTTTGGTCTTCCTATCTCTTTGATGAGCAGCTTATTGGAATCGGTGACGAAAAAATTTTCAAACTTGGCATCATCATCAAAGCTGATGCCAAGCGTTAATTGAATAGAGTTACTATTGATCATAAATTAGCGTGTCCAACGATAGTGCAATACACCGCGTGCACCAGACTGGGAGCTTTGAATCGGCAACAAGTCTCGATCTAAAGCAATCAGTTCAAAAAGCTGACCAGAATCGCCGACTAGGCCTAACTCCAGCTCCAAACGCTCTCCGTCCAGAGCTGCGATAACGACACTATCTACAAGCCCTAATCCACTAACATAACTTAAGAGTGCTGAGTAAGCGCTTAGATTTCTAATTCCCTCCACTTGCAATCGGACGATTTGTTGAGTGGCTGCCTCAGGAATCAAAGAGAAATAACTTGCGAGCTGACTGGTAATTCTATCCAGTGGCGCATGTAAATAGGCGTTCAAATCTTCGTCAAAGCCATCGAATATTTGCGTTTCTCCCTGAAAAATAAACTGCCACAACCCAACTAGCTCCCCGCTGGCGGTAAAATACAATCTTCCAGTCAATATACTATCAGCACCATAACGCTCGCTGGCCTCGATAATTGAGGAATCCTCTAGGCCCCAAACAGCGTCCACGCTAAGGTTCCTCCTATCCTCAAAATCCAGAACAGGAAAGATTATTGGTATCGCTCGCTGCTCCGCGAAATTTTGAATGTAAGAAACTATCTGCTGATTCGCTTCGACGGTAAGCATTTTTCGTTCACCCTCAGCGTTTTGTAAAGCCATCCAAACCAAAACACTTGGTCTATTGCTTGTCCATACTGGAATATTAGCGCTCGCTAATAATTGATCAATTAATGACGCAGCAAAATTTACCTCAATAAATCGTCTTTCCACCCTTGGAGCTAAAATAGGCGGCAGTGTGGAATCAGGATTAGGAGTTACTTCCAGAGTGACCATTTCACTGGAATAGCTAATCCCTTCCACGTAACTCTGGGCATTTTCTAATGCCTGCTCAATACTCGGATGCTCTAACCAACGATGCTCACCCGTTACTTTCAAGACAACAGCCTCGAATGCTTCGCGAATTGCTCGATTTCTCTCAGCATCGCTTTCATTGTTTACAGCGATTAGATGGTCATACAAACCCGTGACTTGCAATGCTGTTGCTCTCGGCGGCAAGAACAAGCATCCCAGAAAAACCAATAAAATGGGCAGGGTTTCCCCAATATACAAGCGGTATCGAGATGTCATAATAAGGATTTTACTGTAATTCTTTACCTACCGCATAAATAAAGCTAGCAGTGAAGATAGACACTGACTCAGAGAACGCTTCTTGTTAAGCTTCATATATATTTTTTCGACCAATTTTTCTTTTAGTTTTACATAGGTAGATTTAATAAATGACCCTTGGCAACAACCCGAAAGGTTCTAACCGCAAAGAATCATTGAGTTATCGGGACGCAGGAGTCGACATTAACGCAGGTAATACGCTTGTCGACCAGATTAAAGACGTAACGAAACGCACATTCAGGCCGGAGGTACTTTCGGACCTAGGGGGATTCGGCGCACTTTGTGAAATTCCTGCAAAGTATAAGCACCCAGTTCTAGTGTCTGCCACGGACGGTGTCGGCACAAAACTTAAATTAGCTATGGCGTTAGGCAAGCACGACACAATTGGTATCGATTTGGTAGCCATGTGTGTCAACGATCTTATTGTCTGCGGAGCAGAGCCTCTGTTTTTCCTAGACTATTACGCAACGGGTGGGTTGAACGTCGAGACAGCGAAGTCCGTAGTCACTGGCATTGGTGCTGGCTGCGAACAATCTGGCTGTGCTTTGGTCGGAGGCGAAACCGCAGAAATGCCAGGCATGTATTCTGGCGAAGACTATGACTTAGCCGGGTTTTCTGTGGGTGTAGTTGAAAAATCGGCAATTATAGATCAATCTAAAGTTGCGGCGGGTAATGTACTACTCGGATTACCCTCTTCTGGTCCGCATTCCAACGGCTATTCACTCATTCGAAAAATTATTGAGGCTAGTCGGTCTGAACTGGGTGAGCCATTTGGCGATAGTACTCTTGGTGAAACATTGCTTACGCCAACCAAAATTTACGTAAAAACACTGCAACACCTTTCGGCAAAGATTCAAATTAATGCACTGGCTCATATAACTGGCGGAGGCTTATTGGAAAACATCCCACGCGTCTTGCCTGAGAATGCTCAAGCTCAATTAACTATAAATAGCTGGAAGAGGCCATCGATATTCAATTGGCTGCAAGAAAAGGGAAATGTAAAAGAAGCTGAAATGCTGAGAACTTTTAATTGTGGCATTGGCATGGTGGCATGCATTGATAAAAATGATGTAGGCCAAGCTCTCGCCCTTCTTGCCGAGGCTGGTGAAGAAGCACTCGTGATAGGTGAAATAAGGGAGCGCCGAGAAAAAGCAGAGGCGGTAACTTTCTCTTAGGTTACTAGCAGGGATTTTTTATTTAGCCTGTTACTTACAGTCATCCGCCCAGCTAGCTATTAATCATAGGAGATGCACAACGTTAAAAGCATGAATCGGAAATATTGTAATGTCGTGGTCTTAATTTCTGGAAGTGGGTCTAACCTCCAAAAATTAATTGATGCTAGTCTTGTCTCTAATTATAAAATTAGTGCTGTAATTTCAAATAGACCTGACGCCTTCGGCTTGCAAAGAGCAGAACGAAGCAATGTCCCCACCCGAATTGTTGATCATAAAAGTTTCGAATCAAGAGAGGCATTTGATAACTTCCTAGCCAACATTATCGACGAGATAAATCCGCAATTGATCGTTCTCGCTGGCTTTATGCGAATTCTAGGTGGAGACTTCGTAAATCGATTTAGCGGGAAAATTCTTAACATTCATCCTTCTCTACTACCAAAATATCCTGGCATTAATACACACCAACGTGCGCTTGATGCTGGTGACACTGAACACGGGGTATCCATCCATTTTGTGACGCCTGATCTTGACGGGGGGCCAATAATTGCCCAAGGAAATGTACCCATTTATAAAAATGATACAGCAGAGGTTCTCGCGGCAAGGGTCTTAGAGAAAGAACATCTGATCTATCCCAAAGTGGTCACTTGGTTTGCGAGCGGCCGTCTGCGCATGCATAAAGGCAGTGCCATTATGGATAATGAAGCGTTGCCCCCTTGTGGCGTCATAATTCAATCATGAGACTAAGCCGTATTCAGGTTTTGACAATTGCTACAACTTTGTCTCATATCCAATTTAGTAGTGCCCAGACTGCTATAGAGTACTCTCTTAACTATCAAGCTAGCGCCAATGGGATTAACGCTATCGCAAGCAGGTCCCTCAGCTCTGATGCTGATTCAAACTATCAATTAAGTAACAAACTAGAGGCATCAATAGCAGGACAAATCGTAGCTAAGATAGAACAAATAAGTAAACTTGCTCCAGTTGAGTCAACATTGAGACCTGTAACTTACAGCTTTTTGCAAACAGGCCTTAGTCAGGAATCGCATGCTATAGACTATAACTGGGACTCTTTACAGGCCATCAGTACTGAGAATGACAAGTCCTGGTTAATTGAACTTGGCGAAAATACTTATGATGAGTTGAGTCACCAGTTTGCGCTGCGCCAACAAATCAGACAAGGTATCCAACATGAACGAAATTTAAAGTTTGCAGTAATTGATGAAGATGAAATTGAAAGTCATCACTATCAGACTATAACTAAGGAGATCGTTACAACACCTCTGGGCACCTTTAACAGTACCAAAATAGAACTAATACAATCCGCATCTAGCATAGATAAAACTCTTCTTTGGCTGGCAGATGATTGGCATTCAGTACTTATTCGAATGGAGCGGACAACAAGCTCAGGTTTGACTATCGTACTAGAACTGAGTGGAGGGACAGTTGATGGCCTATCAATCGAACCGCTTCTTAACTAATATTTCGTAGGCTGTTAAGCTGAGATCGTACTGCCTACGGGGTTGTCGATAGCTTCTGTTTCAGCCGGTTTCTTTTCAGAACTAGTTTCTTCTTGAGGTTGTGCGTCGACTACCTCATCATTTTGCTTTTTTTGAAGATTGTACTTACGCATCTTTTCAACTAATGTTGTGCGCCGCACATGCAAACGGTCAGCAGCTCGCGCAACGACTCCGCCACTATCATCTAACGCCTGGCCTATAAGGTCTTTTTCTAGATTTGCCAGATACTCCTTTAGATCTAATCCGTGCAAAGGCAAGAGTGATTCTGTGACGGTTTCCTGAACAGAAGAGGAGACAAAGGGGGAAGATTTTTCGAAACTGACAGTGGTTGGTTCCGTATCTTTTGCCACCGCGATTTTACAAATCTCTTCATCACTTAAGTGACGGAATTTCTCCGGCAAATCATTAATACCAACTATGCCGTGAGGATACAGAATAGCCATGCGTTCAACCAGGTTCGCTAATTCGCGCACATTGCCCAACCAAGGGTGTCTGCTAAGCGATGCGATGGCTCCAGAATTGAATCTTACGGAGCCGCGCTTTTCAGCTTCCATGGTTGTTATCAGTTCATTTAGCAATAGTGGCACATCTTCAGAACGTTCTCGCAGCGAAGGCATCTCGATAGGGAAAACATTAATTCTATAATAAAGGTCTTGTCTAAAACCCCCTTCCTCTATCATCTTTTCTAAGTCTTTGTGAGTTGCTGCTAGAATTCGCACATCAGTTTGTATCGTTTTTACACCACCAACCCTCTCAAAACTTCGCTCTTGCAACACTCGTAAAAGCTTTACTTGCATATTCAGAGGCATGTCGCCAATTTCATCGAGAAACAGAGTTCCGCCATCGGCTAACTCAAAACGCCCAGCTCTAGAAGATATGGCTCCAGTGAATGCCCCTTTCTCATGCCCAAATAGCTCACTCTCCAAAAGTTCGCGAGGAATAGCACCGCAATTAATAGGAACAAAGGATTTGCCGGCCCGCGCTGAATTTAGATGCAAATTACGCGCAACTACTTCTTTTCCGGTCCCTGACTCTCCAGTAATAAGCACGCTAACTTCTGTGTTCGCTACCTGCCCCATCATGTGCCGTACCCGTCGAATTACATCACTCTTTCCAATCAGGCTTCGGAACATGTTGTAGTCTTTTACACCATCAAAATCTCGCACCCTGTTGTAGTGCTCATGAAAAATCTTTGCTTTGTGCAAGGCATCAAGTAAAAGTTGATAGCTCAGCTTGGCTTCCAGCACCGCTGTGACTCTCGAGAGCAATTCAGGGTCCAAAGATTCTTGCAACTCATGATCACCTACTAAAACAAAAGGAATTCCAGGCTCCCATTGATATATCTCAGACAATAATAGTCCGAGTGGAACGAACTCGCACACTCCGATTATCGCGACATCAATCTGAGTGGTCTGCCCTGTTACTTCAGAAGTTCGAGAGTGCCAATTGCTGGAATTTACGGATACAGTTTCCTCACCTAAAAAAGAGAGGACTGTTTCGAGATCATGCCGCGAGTGCTCATTATCATCGATTAATAAAATTCTGGCTTTTTCCACCATAGTGATGTGCAGTAAAGCTACCTTAAGTAAATCTGCATGCAGAGATTTCCAATGACTCTTAATGTTTAGTCTTCGATCCGGCTATAACTCTATCCATGATTATTCAGTCTAATCAGAGTTTATAATTGACGGTTCTTAGCAGTCATCCGGACTCTTAAATTAATCTACCTGTTAGTATTGTAGACGGTTTTAGTTAATTTTTGGAAGAAATCGCTAGAGACATTTTTAACTTTATAAGTGGTTGATATTTAAGCAATGCGCGGCTTATTCCAGGACTCAAAAAATAGGTTCCATTTCACTCCAAGAAGACTTTACTGCTGCTATTAATTCAGTGACTTAGTGTTGCAGTTAGATGCTTTGATATAAATTTATTTAAAGCGACCCTTACCGCTACCGCGAAATATTATAGCCCTATAGATATTCTTATATCACCGATACTAGACCGATAATCAACTATTAGAATAGCGGTGAAGAATTTGCTAACGGCAGACCCTCTAGCCTTTCATGCAAGAATACAGATACTAAAAATAGTTAAACACCGAGATTTAGTTCGGTTGCACGCCGCAATACAACTATTAACGATTCGCCAGAAAGATAGCGTCGTACAAGATACGAGAATAGGCAATTTGATCTACATTAGAAACAACGAACCCTGAACAGCCTCAAATGTAAACGCCAAATTAATAAAACATAAATACTCATTTATAACAATGCTTTATATGCATTTTTTAATGTAAAACAGTTATTTAGATTAAGTAAAAAGTTTGGTGGTGGTTTGGAATTAAATCGACTTAAAGATATCGTTTACCTTGTCGTTATAACTTAGACCCGTTACTGTTGGGTCAGATTAAGATCAGGGAGCTATTTCTTAAAACCCCGTATCCAAATGACCTGTAGATTGTGAACGTAGGACGCTGAAACACTTTTTTAGAAGTGATTAGTGCTAAAAAATGTAGACATTTGTTAGGGATAAAACTGTATTCAATTACGCAAACGGACTTGCAGGAAGCGACATAGAAGTGAATAAAATAGGTCCAAATCCAACACATCCTCTTTCCGTTAACCGGAATGCTAGAAACAGCGTGGTCTTAAACCTAACTGGCCAGAGGCCTAGGGCTGCGAAACCGACTATGGCGCCTACCAGCGAGTACCCCGAACACAGTGCTGAGACAATCGATGTAAATGCGCTTGAGTCTCGAATTAATCAGCTGCCAGATATCGATGCTGCTAGAGTAGTCGAGCTGCACAATCGCATAATGGCTTCTGAGTATGAATTCAATTCCCAAAGCCTTGCACATAAATTAATAGGCTTGGAATCAATTCTTGACCCCTAGTTAATTCGTAGGTTTTATATTATTAACTACCTATTCTAATTCAGGTCGAAGTTGAAGCAGACGGAAAACTTCCGGGCTATCTACAAGTTGAAGTTAAAGGGCTGGAGTTATAAGAATAATCTATCCTATAGAGGATTCCTTAACTTAATTATAAAAGAAAAAGAGACGGATCGCGAAGCCCGCAATCGTGATCACTTTAAGCATTACTCTACATTCCATAACAGGGGAGGATCTAACCCCTCTAATCTATCTAGGTCTGCCGGTCTGTCTACATCCCAAAGGGCATCCATACAAACGCTGCTCAGCCCTAACTCTCTGGTTCTGCTCAATGTTTGGGCTAGAACCCTATCTGTTCCCCAATCGATATCACTGAAAAGCCTGTTATTTGGGGCGTTAAGGCCTATTAAGACATAACCCCCGTCTTCCGCTGGCCCGAGCACAACATCGATTCCATCTGCCAATTGCTCCAAAGCCGCCTTGAGGTATGATTCGTCAATACAAGGACAATCAGAACCGATCATAAGGAGCGAGGTGGACACAGAATTTGTTAATGTTTGGACCGCCGCATCGGCCATTTTATGCCCAATATCGCCTTTTTGCTGTTGATAAATATCCTTTTTTTTACAATGATTTAAAAAGAATTCATGAGAAGTATTCTCAGTAACCCATAGCTGCCAGGGCGCCAAACAGCTTGACCCCAATAGATTACAGACCCTCGCAATCATTGCCCTATGCAGGCGAAGGCTTCCCTTAACGCCTATAGCGGGTTCCAGTCGGGTTTTCACTTTTCCTGGCACTGGATCTTTTGCAAAAACCAGGATGCGGGAATTAGGAAAAGCATAATTTGAATTCCTCGATGATATTGAACCCAAAGAATTGCTTAAGCTCGCACCGACAGAGGGGGTAGCTACCTCTCTAGGGTAATAAAGCTTGGCGAGTTGTCCCGGATTACTGCCAAGAAAATACAGCAATCTCAACCACCACATGAAGAGGACAGTTTCAATGACGCCATGTTTCTCCCACCTTCGTGTCGAAGTAAGCACCGGCAATCTAATTAGCTTGGGTCTCGCTCGCCTCCTTAATATCTTGCTAATGGCAATATCTTCCATTAATGGTATTTCTGGGAATCCTCCTATTGACTCAAATAGATTGCGCGTAATGAAAAGCGCCTGATCACCTGTACAGATATGTGTTAACGATGCACGCCAATTCATACACCTGCTAATCATGCTAAAGAGCAATGATTGCTTCCTAAATTTAACCATGAACCATCCCCACACATGGGCAGACTCTGCGACAGCCTGAATCACTAATTTATCAGCACCCTCGGGAAGCTCGGTATCGGCGTGTAGGAATAACAAAATATTCGCGCTTGCTGCTGTGGCACCCTCATTCATTTGCAGTGCCCTGCCTTTTGGGCTGTACAAAACCTGATCAACTAATAGTTGCGCTAACGTAACAGTATCATCTACCGATCCCCCATCCACTAGAATTATTTCGCAGCCATGGCTTCTTAATTGTTGTAACGCTGAAAGGCGAATCGCAATAGATTCCTGCTCATTTAATACAGGGATAATGATTGAAAGAACTTTCATTTAAAGTCTGTTTTGCTTAGGTATTTAAGCAAAGAATTGGTACTAGCTTCCCGTTAGGCACTCTAATTTTCAAGGGCTCCGCCGCAACTACTCCCTTGCCCTGCAGTACAACCGAAACAATGCTCTCCGATTACGATTGGGTTGTTAGTAATATCCCGCTCGATTAAATCTACCAAGTGTGTTTTCCGTTTACCTTCGCTTAAGAGGGGCATTTTGAGCATTTGATTAAAATCGCAATCATAAACATCACCTTGGTAATCAATGCTCAGCAAATTTCGACACATCACGGTAGCAAGATTTTCCTCGCGATAACTCTCTCTAAGTATTGTCATGTATTCATGGTAGAGACCTTTGGCCAACAGCATGCCTCCAAAACGGCTAATAGGCATATTAGTAATGGTAAATAGCTGATTAAAAACAATATCGTGTTGGACGAGTAACTCTTTCTTATAATTCTCTTCTAGCTCTTTTTGAGCAGGCGGCAAATTGAGACCATCAGGGTTAAAAACTAGATTCAGTTCTTTATCACTGTCAGAGCCATATCCCAATGCATTGAGAGTTTTTAATGCGGCTATACTCTCCCAGTAAACTCCTTTACCACGCTGTTTTTCGACATTATGTTCTGAGTAACAGGGCAGCGAAGCAGTAATTGTCACTCCCTGCTCCGCCAAAAAAGCCGACATGTCTTCAAATCCTGGTTCGCCAAGGATCGTTAAATTGCACCGATCGATTACTTTTATACCAGTACTTCGTGCTTCTTTCACAAGGTACTTAAAATGCGGATTTAACTCGGGCGCACCACCAGTCAGATCTAATGCCTTTACGGCATGTTTTCGGATGAATTCCAGAACCAAATCTACTGTATTTTTGTCCATCTGTTCGATGCGAGCTGGACCCGCATTAACATGGCAATGAGTGCAGCTGAGATTGCATTTGTAGCCAAGATTAACCTGCAATGTTTCCAAAACATCACGGTTAATGGCGGGGAAATCGGTTTTTAATAATAAGGGCCTGGTATCGAGCATGTTTCTTCTAAATTTGTCGTTTATTTCTGTGACTTCTTTATTTCAATTTACCGAAATTTAAATCTATCTACCGGGCTTTCCAGCTCGACATCCGTTCCTGCTTGCTACATTAATTCAACTTAAGTCTTCAGCTCATTCCAATAATAACAAAACTGATATTACTCTATCTTATGACATCACCAGAGCTAGCGCATGTCTTTCAAGGAGCATTGTTCTAGAAACAAGAATTCCGCCCCACACGCCTGGAATTAATCACTAAGCTGAGTCCGAAATTCTGTTTAAGAGCGCCTTAACTTAGAATTATATCCCAGCACCTAACCTATTGAATTAAATAAGATTACGATTTGAATACATTGATAATAAGAAATCGCCATTAATCAAACTGCTTAAAAAATATTGTGATTTCGATCTTGTATTAAAGAGACTCTTGGTTTTTAATACTCAGCCGATACTAGCCGTAGGCACGTCAAAAGTGGTCCCTATCAATAGAGAGTGCTCGCGGCGAGAGGTGAATTATCTGCGAGTTGGCAGGTGGTAAACTGAAGTGAATGCAAAAAATTTCTACATTGTAGCAACCGCTCCTAATGAGCCAAGCCTACAAGTCAAAATCTCAGGACCCTACCTCACTCAAAAAGCGGCCCAGGCAGATCTTTCTGCTGCTATTGACGAGGCCATGGAGATCGACCCCAGTGCCAAAGACTACAAATATACAATCTCTCACGTAGAAAGCCGCCAACCTGGAGTTATCCAGCATATGGCTGCACATGCCTGAACCTAGTAGTGGTCTATGTTGCTTTGTCAAATCTAATATCTAGCCCCTCATAATGTATAGGTGTACACTAGAAATAGGTTTCACAGAATTTTAAAATGCGTCTCTTGCGAAAGATTTCACTTTTCTTTGCAGCAAAGAGCGGCTTATAGCTTTCAATAACAGTTATAAAAATAGTAATTAGGTTTAGCTCAATCCAACCCTGCCTCAATGACCAGAATAGATTCATAGAGAGGACCTTTTGAAAAAGCTCAGTGCACTTCACCACATTAGCATTATCGAATCCCGGGGTACAAATTGTGCTTGGGTGCGCATTAAATACGATGGCAAAAGTTTTCAGCAATCTTTTCCTTTTAAAAAATACGGCGGCAAGAAAAAGGCAATTGATGCCGCAAAAAAGAAGCGGGACACTCAAGGCAAGAAAATTTATGGATCAAACTGGCCTTATGCTAAATATAGTCCGCGTAAAATTTCTCCACTAAATAACTCTGGTGAGATCGGCGTCAGTTACTCAGAGAAAGATCAAAGCTGGGTAGCAACTTGGCAGGAAGGAAAAGGTATGCGTCGCAAACAAAAAAATTCTTATTTTTCTGTTAACAAGTTCGGTACGCGGAAGGCGAAACAGCTTGCCATTAAAGCACGCAAGAGTGCTATAAGAGCGAACCGAGTAAAATAATCTGTATCAAAGAAGATCCAGGTTCAGCTAAAGAATGAAGCGTGTATTAAATTATGCGCCTCCATATTGATGAAGGTCATCTGGCGTTATAATGAGGAATCACATCCGTTAGCCTCAAACTTGACTAAATGAGTCCCACTAATTGCCTAATAGGAAGTCCGTTAGGAAAATTCAACTACAGTGGTTGAAGAGTGCTCCAAATCTGGTTCGGTTTTAGTAATTCGGCATAAATAAGATTTGCATCAAAATTTAACCGATCAACACCGAAAACCTCGTATAAAGCCTCAAAACTGGCTAAAGCTTCGTCAGTATCATTATCAATCGCCACCACCAAATCATTTAACGCCTGCAAGTCTGACAAGGCTTGCGCTGTATGCATGAGGCCAGCATCGCGCATGCCTGAAATAAGTACTATTTGCGTGTTCATACTCGCAGGAAAAGTTGAAAACATACCGTAATCTTTAAAGGGATCTCCCTCTTCCGGCAATCCCGCATCGCTTGTATAGTATTCTTCGGTGCTGGTATTCAATAATTCATCATAACTACGGCCAATACTCAAACCTGAACCCGCAAAAGTGAGATCCGTTAACTTTTCCAATGCAGAGAGATAACCAATATAAACAATATGATTTTCACGAATATCAGCACTAGTCAGGTCTGACATCATAGTCATATTCACAGTTTTACCACTTTCCTGCAAAATAGGAATTATCTTGGAGAGCGCAAACGCACTCCCCTCAGGCATGTAACTTAGATCCAGATCCAGATAATTTTCTGCTCGCTCAAAATCAGTGAATTGCAGATCCTCTAAATCAGTACGTGAATTAACATTAAACTCCCGAACCATTCGTGCAATATTGCCATTAGCATTCAGCTCCCCGAAGATATAATAATCACCCATTACAAGTAGGATAGGTTCTTCATCATTGAGCACACTTTGCCAAACAGGGTGACTAGACGCTGCTTCCAGTCTCGATAAAGGGTTTGGCTGGTTCGAGGAAAGCAAATAAATTAAATTTGCCATCAATAAAAATGTAGCCAGAACCAATAATCCTGTATTTAAACCAAAAGAAAATTTAGTTGCTTTAGATTCACTATTAATAGATTTTGGATGCTCTTTTACTTGAGCTGCGATGGTGTATTGCCCTTTTGGAATTATAATTCTATAAGCGGCATCTAGTTCGCAACTTTCATAATAGCTGTTGAGTTTTTTGCGGAGCTGGTGCACATAAACTCTAACAGTAGAATCTGCAGAAACATCGAAATCCTCGTCTCGACCCAAAACTTCGACCGCCAACTCAATTTCTTTTGGATACTTCCCGCTAAGGGAACATCGAATCAAGTACTCTAATAAAGCGGAATAGTATTTCGATCTCCCTAAAATACCACTTGCAATAATGCGCTCACACAAAGCGAGCAACTCAGCATTGCTGAACGCTTCATTTATGTTACGCATTGATAACCTGGTTTGATCGATAGGGTCCATAACCGGAGTTCGCTCGAAATTAAATCATGAAATTGTTGTCACTTTCTGTGCAGTATTACTGATAGTAGAAACCCAGATTCTTATAGTTATACATTGCTCACATTAGATTTTAGAGGATATATTTTGCCAGGCTCATTCTGCAAAATACTCAAGCAATCACATCGATTTAATTATATATGACTTCAATTTGTCGCTAAAGTGAACTACACCATCGGTCGCGTAACTCTCATGATGAGATTCGATATTACGCAAGTCGTAGAGGTAATTCACCATTACTGTAAGTGATTGCAGCCTCCCCTTCTCGCTGCGATCGGCCAGAGGATGAATTTGATAAAGAGAAGCACCGTTGCCTAGATGAAAACGAGCAACAGGGTCTAGCGGGTATTTCCCTTTCTTGGCTCCCACAAGATAGTTGAAAACTCCTTTTTTGAGAATACTACCGCTTGCTTCTATTGCTTCTTCAGCATCAGATATAGAAAGAATTGAAGTTTTTAGCTCTTCAATTTCAGGAGCTATTTCAGCATCTAGCTCCTTATCGGATTCCAGCCAACGACTAAACCCGGGTATTGGAGAAAGCGTAACAAATGTCTTGATTGAAGGGAATTCGCTCTGCAGCTCTTGAACAACCTGTTTAATGAGAAAGTTTCCGAAGGAGATGTTTTTCAGACCCGGCTGACAATTGCTAATGCTGTAAAAGACTGCGGTCTTATACTTCGACTCTAGAGGTCCCTCTATTCCATCACTCTCCAATATAGATGCAATTGACCTCGGCACTTGATCTACAAGCGCCACCTCAACGAATATCAAAGGCTCGTCAACAAGCGCTGGATGAAAATAAGCGAAGCAACGGCGGTTTGGTGGCTCAATACGGCTGCGCAGATCATTCCAATCCTTGATCTCATGAACCGCTTCGTACCGAATTATGCGTTCCAGGATTGCGGCTGACGTGGACCAGTCAATTGTTTGTAACTGTAAAAAACCTCTCCCGAACCAGGAAGTAAAGAGCCTTACAAAATCTTCATCGACAGCAATTAACTGAGGATGGGCTTCTAAGAGACCAAGCAAGTCGGTACGCATAGCGACTAAATCATGCGTTGCACCAGGAGTTTGATTCAAGCGCCGCAACAATTCATGCCTCAAAGGTTCTGTTACTTTGGATAAAATGTTGAGATTGGAGCTTGCAGGGTTTTTGTCGTACGCTTCAAAGGCTCGACGAATCCCAGCTTGATTGGCATTAAAATTTTGCTCCAGACTCTTAAAAAATTCTAGCTTCTCTCCATCTGACAACTCGTTGTAGCTATCTAGCACCTGACGCGCTGTGACTATCCCCGACACCTCTCCTAACGTACCCATAAGCCGATCAATTAACTCGTCAATAGACACTTTATCACTGGAGGCGAACAGAGAACGCTGCCGCGATACAAGTGCACTAAGAAAATCTTGAAATTTTTTGAGGGCCAAAATTATTCGCTAGCCACAATATTATTCAGCTCTTTAAGCATCAGATTGGCTCTAAACAGGTTAGGTAGTTTTCAACTAGATTATAAATTCGCAACTTTGCTCTTGTAGCAAATTCTAATTAATTCCCGATTTACTCATCAGAAGCTCGGAATAGAGCTAGATATTTTGCAATACCATCTGACGAGTTGCCGATAGTACCTTCTCCCTGCAGGCAATTCTATGGAACTTTCTGAGTACCCTAGGGTATTTAACGGCTAACAAAGCAACGTTAGTGGCTTTCATTCAACCCTCGCATAAATTAGGCGCCAAGCGAAATTTTATTTTAAGAGCTACAGCTTAATTATATTTCTACCTGCGTTCTTGCCTCATTAACCAAATATGAGGCAAAACGAACAACCGCTTAAAAAAAGTATCAACTAAGTCGACACTGCCAATACGGAGCTTGCTAAAGCAGACTTCCTAGTCATCTATTCTGAACGACAATCCTTTCAGGTCCCTGATTTTAAGTTAATATCCTCCAAATTGAGGAGTTCCAAAACGAAGTCTCTCTGATCCGGCCTCATTGGCCGTTTTGCGCTTCGCATATTACGATACCCACTGAGAGAGTTTCTAAAACATGCATTTATTGTCAACAATTATATTGATTTTTATCACTTTTAAAGGCAATATTCTCATTATAAACAACTATTGTTGACAATATAGTCATGAAGGTCGGATCAGCTCCTAAGCTAACATCAAAATCATCCACGCTAGCCGATGACGTGTTTGAGCAGCTCCGTGCCTCTATCGTCAAAGGCGAGCTAACTCCCGGCTCCAAAATCAACGAACCCCAGTTAAGTAAACAACATGGCATAAGCCGCGGCCCATTGCGTGAAGCAATTCGCCGTCTAGAGGGATGCAAGCTCGTTGAAATAAAACCCAATGTTGGCGCTAATATTGTTTTTCTAGATATCCCACAAGTTATAGAAATATATGAAATTCGAGAGTCATTAGAAGGCCTAGCTAGCCGTCTAGCGGCTCTAAATGCCTCCGCAGAGGATTGCGAGAAATTGCGATCACTTTTGACTGAGCACGAACGGCATATTCATTCGCAGAATGGCCGCCGTTACTACCAGCGAGAAGGTGATCTCGATTTTCACTTTCAGATTGTCCAACTGAGTCGAAATAGCCGTCTATTCGATATCCTATGTGGTGAGCTATATCATTTGATGCGAATGTATCGAGTACAAACTGCCAATGAACCTTCTCGACCAGTGCAAGCGTTTAAAGAACATCATCAAATCGTAGATGCAATCGAGAAAGGAGATGGAGAATTAGCAGAACTTTTAATGAATCGACATATCTCGACTGCTCGCAAGGCATTACTCGCTAGACTGGATGGCAAGCCACAAACAAAATTTAGTGAGAACGTAGATGCAGGATCGAGTGCGCACCAATAAGAGCACGAGTTAAATTGTTATCGAACTCACAGAAATTTTATCGCTTAAATACAGTGAGTTATAATAATTGCCAAGATTAAATATTGGGAAATTTGTGCCTGAATATGGCATACCGGCCAAAAAAATTCGGCATTGGCATTTTATTAAATAACTGGGAATAAAGGATCAGAAGTGGAAAGTAATCCACTGTGCATTAATGTGAGATGCAGCTAGGTTTAAAAAATACAATTAGGTCAATTGATTACTTGGAAAATAATTTATGGATACCCAATCACCAGGTTCACTTTTTCGGAAAGCACTGAACAATCACAAGCCTCTTCAGGTTGTAGGGACTATTAATGCCTACTGCGCAATGCTGGCGGAAGATGCGGGTCACGATGCGATTTACCTATCGGGCGGCGGTGTTGCAAATGCCTCCTATGGCTTGCCCGATTTGGGAATTACCAGCTTAAATGATGTCATTACAGACGTTGAACGGATCTCTAATGCGACAGAAGTGCCTCTTTTAGTTGATATCGATACTGGCTGGGGTGGTGCATTCAATATTGCCAGAACTATTAAAGCTATGGAGAAAGCTGGTGCTGCGGCGGTGCACCTTGAAGACCAGGTGTCACAAAAGCGTTGTGGGCACAGACCCAATAAAGCGATTGTGAGTCAGGCAGAAATGGTCGATCGGGTTAAGTCTGCGGCAGATGCTAAATTAGATGACGATTTCATGATTATGGCGAGGACTGATGCCTTGGCTGTGGAAGGTATGGATGCTGCAATCGAGCGAGCTATTGCCTGTGCTGAAGCCGGTGCCGACGCTATTTTCCCGGAAGCGATCTTAGATTTAGAACAATACCGTCAATTTGCGAATGCCGTTTCTGTGCCAATTTTGGCAAACATCACAGAATTCGGTAAAACCCCACTATTTAATTGCCACGAGCTGGCTGAGGCCGGCGTAGCGATGGTGCTCTACCCGTTGAGCGCGTTCCGAGCCATGAGCAAGGCTGCTTTGGATGTATATCAAACCATAGCAATTAATGGGGATCAGAATGCGGTTGTAGATAGAATGCAAACCCGAACCGAGCTCTACGAAGTTTTAGGGTACCATGCCTACGAAGAGAAACTGGACGCATTGTTTGAAAAATAAACTTGTAATTACAAAGACTTAATTGACTATATTGAAAGGTTACTCATATATGCAATATAAGAAGAAGAAAGCACTAATTGGAGAGGAAGTATGGTGGACAAAAAGCTAAGTGGGACCGGCCTTCGCGGTCAAGTCGCGGGCGAGACCTCACTTTGCACAGTTGGCAAAACAGGATCTGGACTTACTTATCGTGGAATGGATATTTCTGTTCTCGCAGAAAATGCGAAGTTCGAAGAAGTCGCCTATTTATTGCTTCGCGGAGTGCTCCCAAAACAGCAAGAGCTTGATAATTATATTAACAAAATCATATCTTTGAGAGATCTTCCTAAAGTTTTGAAAGACACATTAGAAAGAATCCCTTCCACTGCTCACCCGATGGATGTTATCCGCACTGGTTGCTCTATCTTAGGTAATTTAGAGCCAGAAAAGTCCTTTGAACAACAGGATGAGGTAATTGATCGTCTTCTAGCCTCTTTGCCCTCGATGATCTGCTACTGGTATTGCTTTTCGCACGAGGGTAGGCGCATAGATACCGCATTAGAGGATGATTCGATCGGAAGTCATTTTCTTCACATGCTTAGTGGCGCCTCTCCTAGCGACCTATTCTCTCAAGTCATGAATGCCTCCCTTATCTTGTACGCTGAGCACGAATTCAATGCCTCTACTTTTACCGCCAGGGTTTGTGCATCTACCTTGTCTGATATGTACAGTTGCATTACTGGTGCAATCGGCACGCTGCGCGGACCACTCCACGGAGGTGCCAATGAAGCTGCCATGGAATTGATCGAAAACTGGCAGTCTCCGGATGAAGCAGAGCTCGCCCTTTTAGGTATGCTGGATAGAAAAGAAAAGGTTATGGGTTTTGGGCATGCCATCTATCGAGAATCCGACCCGCGCAACGCTATTATTAAACAATGGTCAGAAAAGCTGGCTGCTGAAACGGGCGATACAACCCTCTATCCTGTTTCGATACGTTGTGAAGAGGTAATGTGGCGAGAAAAGAAGCTTTTCTGCAATGCCGACTTTTTTCACGCTTCGGCTTATCACTTCATGGGCATCCCTACAAAGCTGTTCACTCCTATTTTCGTGATGTCACGAGTTACAGGCTGGGCAGCCCATGTAAAAGAACAGCGGGCTAATAACCGTATTATCCGACCTAGCGCAGACTATACGGGTCCAGAAATTGCCCAATGGGTGAGTCTCGCAGACCGCTCATAAACTCAATAGTTCTTGAAAGTTTACTGCATCTACTATTCCTATCCATCTTTAAGAAAAGGCTATTTACGTGTCACAAAATGTTGATTTGAACACCCGTCCAGAACCAGATCAGGTACTTCTTGATATCGCTAACTATGTTTGCGACTACAAAGTTGATTCCGCCGAAGCCTACGATACAGCGCGAAACTGTCTAATGGATACTCTAGGTTGCGGCCTGCTCGCGCTGCGCTTCCCAGAATGTACTAAATTACTAGGACCTCTCGTGGAAGGCACAGTGGTTCCCAATGGTGCTAGAGTTCCTGGGACTCAGTTCCGCCTAGATCCTGTCAAAGCAGCATGGGACATTGGCTGCATAATCCGCTGGCTGGACTATAACGATACTTGGCTGGCCGCAGAATGGGGACACCCCTCCGATAATCTGGGAGCAATTCTAGCGGTCGCTGACCACCTTTCACAGATTCGTATTAGCACAGGCAAACCACCATTACTCATGCGTGATGTCTTGACCGCCATGATCAAGGCACATGAGATCCAGGGTGTATTAGCTCTAGAGAATAGTTTTAATCGTGTCGGCCTTTGCCATGTGTTGCTTGTGAGAGTGGCTTCAACCGCTATTGCTACACATATGCTAGGGGGAACTAAGAATCAAATCGTTGATGCACTCTCCCAAGCATGGCTAGATGGTTCCAGCTTAAGGACCTATCGCCACGCTCCTAATGCTGGGCCCCGTAAATCCTGGGCAGCTGGAGATGCCACCTCTCGTGCTGTGCGACTTGCAGACCTGACTTTGCGCGGTGAAATTGGCTACCCAAGCGTTCTGACTGCCCCTACCTGGGGTTTCTATGATGTTTCTTTTAAAGGAAATTCATTATCATTTACAAGATCTTATGAAAGCTATGTAATGGAAAATATCTTATTTAAAATATCATTTCCCGCCGAGTTCCATTCTCAAACTGCGGCAGAAGCGGCTGTGAGATTACACCCCCAGGTGAAAGACCGCCTAACGGACATCGAGAAGATTGTTATCCATACCCATGAATCCGCGATCCGCATAATTTCCAAGGTCGGCCCTCTTAATAACCCCGCGGATCGAGATCATTGTCTGCAATACATGACTGCCGTGCCTTTAGTCTTCGGCAACTTAGTAGCTGAAAACTACGAAGATAGCTTCCACTCAGCCAATCCAATCATTGACGAACTACGAGCGAAGATGGAAATTCATGAGAGCAAGGCATACACGAAAGAATATTTGGAACCAGAAAAACGTAGCATAGCCAATGCCTTACAGGTGTATTTTAAGAACGGAGATTGCACTCAGAAAGTAGAAATTCAGTACCCAGTAGGTCATCGTAGAAGGCGAGAAGAAGGCATCCCTTTATTGGAAGCTAAATTTCAGGCTAATTTAGCAACGCGCTTCCCTACCAATCGCTCCGAAGAGATCTATGCATTGTGCAAGGACCAACAGAAACTGGAAGAAACGCCAGTTCATGAATTTATGGAACTTTTAGTCATTTAAGGGCTATACCCTTTAAAAAAAGGCTATACAACCAAGATCACCTATCTTCTCTTTAGTTATCGCTGTCTCAGGCTCCACCTGGGACAGCCATGCCCTCGCCTCCCATGATTCATTGTTAACGATAGCTGATAAGTCTTGAATCTCTCCTTCTCAGACCCCATTTAATCAGGTATAGCCAGTGCTCGTGCGAGACCGGCTTACCAGCCTGATCATTTGATAGGCATTTTAATTAACATATTGCTTAAGTCGTTATACAAGGCTTTTACGAGGATATGACCATGAGAAACTTTGATTTTGCTCCACTTTACCGATCCACAGTTGGATTTGACCATCTCAGGCCTCTGCTCAATGCAGTGTCGAGATCTGAATCGAACGCACCAAGTTACCCTCCTTACAACATTGAACTAATTGATAAAGATCAATACAGAATCTCTATGGCTGTTGCTGGATTTACTGAAAAAGAATTGGATATTAATGTAGAAAAACAGTTTCTTACCGTGAAATCCAGGAAGCCAGATGAAGAATCGAACCGAAACTATCTGTATCAAGGGATTGCGGCACGCAATTTCGAAAGACGATTTCAATTAGCAGAGCATGTGGAGGTTTCAGGAGCCCAATTAGCTAGTGGTTTATTGCATATTGAGTTATCTAGGGAGGTTCCTGAAGCAATGAAACCTAAGTCAATTCCAATCACTAGAGGAGATAGCAAGCTAATTGACGTCAATCAAAAAGACGCCGCTTAATCCGCCTAAAAAAAATATAACCTAAGGCGAAGTAATATCGGATGCCAGTTCCTGTAGCTAAATCAGGAACTGGCATAATTTGAGGCTTTGCAAGTTTATTGGTAAACCAGACCCTCTAGGAAGAAGATCTTCTAAATCTATTTGCCTCCAATACCGTGTAGGTCGATAAAAATACTAATCAAGCATATGCACCACTAGCCCACTTTTCAATTTCGGTTCAAACCAAGTCGACTTAGGCGGCATCACTTCATTAGCATCAGCAATTGCCATCAAGCTTTCGATAGAAGTGGCAAACAAAGCAATTGCAGCTCTCCAATCACCTGATTCAACTTTTTTTTCTAGTTCTGCCAAGCCTCGTATACCGCCAACAAAATCTATGCGTTTATCAATTCGTTGATCACGGATATTTAATAAGGGGGTTAAGATAAATTCTTGCATGATACTGACATCTAAATTCTTGACAGGGTCATTGTCATCGATCGCTGCAAGCAGTTGTGCATTAGGTTTCAAACAGTACCAATTGCCATTAATGTGCAGTCCAAATTCCCTTTCTTTTGCTGGCTTTGCTTCAATGCTACTAGTTACCAGCGTTACCTCAAATTTCCCCTTCAATGCGGAGACAAACTCTTCTTCACTTAAGCCATTCAAATCCTTAATGATGCGGTTATAGTCTAAGATTTGCATTTGATTATGCGGAAATAAAACAACCAGAAAAAAGTTATATGATTCTGAGCCTAGGTGATTATCATTTCTTTCTTTATAGAGGTGTTTAACCCTTGATGCTGCAGCTGACCGGTGATGGCCATCTGCCACATATAAACACTCTACCTTTTCAAACGCAGCTTCAATTGCCGCTGAAAGATTCGCATCATCAATAACCCAGAAAATATGTTGAGTGCTATCGTCTGCTATAAAGTCATATTCTGGTGCTGAAATAATGACCCGGTCTAGTAAATCATTAATATCAGTATCTGCCCTATAAGTTAGAAAAACAGGGCCCACTTGAGCGCCTAATTCGTCCATATGATTAACACGGTCATCTTCTTTATCAGGGCGAGTAAACTCGTGCTTTTTTATAAAGCCTTTTTCGTAAGCCTCAACTGAAGCAACCGCAACCAACCCAATCTGTTCGTGAGATCCCATTACTTGTTTATACACATAAAACCTGTCTTTACCATCTTGCCGTAAAGTTCCATCGCTAATAAATTTTTGAAGGTTTTCACTACCTTTTTTATAGACAGCCGGGTCAAACGCTTCGATACTTTTATCAACATCAATTTCAGGCTTATTGACATGCAAAAAGCTTAAAGGATTTCCTTTAGCTATTAGTGTAGCCTCTTCCCGGTTGATTACGTCATACGGGTGAGATGCAACGCTAGGTGCTTTTTCTCTGGTTGGCCGAAGCCCGCGGAATGGTTTAATCAATTTCATTTTTATATCCAGACTGACTGCTAACTTTACTTATGGATGAGACTGGTTTAATCGAACCCTTTTTTAGATGGCTGTCTATTACACTGGCACTCCGATCTGGATTTGCTAATTATCAGGTAATTGAAACCAGTAAATCCGCAGTATAAACCATATAAATAATCAAAAGTTTTATTGGGAAACTTTTATTAGGTTGGAATGAATTTGAGGTTTCTATAGACCGCTTTTTGGATCTCGCATAGCAGAAAACCTCGAGATTCTAAAAATCGAACCAGCCTACGATGTTGTTTAGATCCATAAACCATTTCATGACTATTAGAGACTTTTTTATCGATGAGAGAGTTTGCCATCACTTGCCACTCTGGATCTTCACTGAAAAGATAATCGTTGACGATATCAATATGCACCCCTCGTGAAGATAGGTCAGCTCTGATGTGCTTATAAGCAAAGCCTTTGCTTTTCCTGTACCGCACATAACACTCAGCAAAACGGTGGTCACTTTGCAGGTTTTCGCTACGAAGTTCGTCCAATGCGTTTACCAAGTCCTCTAAAGTTGAGTCTGGGTATTTAATGAATAGTTTTTGTTTTAATTCATAAATAGAGTGTTCTCGACGAGCCAGGTAGTCCATGGCAGCTCGCCGGAGAACAGAGACACTAGGAGTTCTATTTTTATAGTTGTTGACGGACATCAGTTTCAGTCCATAACCGTTGTCGGTAGCAAATTACAGGTTACGCTAAGATGCACTCTTTGATTTTGCATCCGCCAACAGAACAACATCCTCACTAGCTGCGATTGCTTTATCTTCGTTCTGCTTAACATCATCCCCAAGTAGTTGTTCTCGAATCTGGCTTTCAATTTCGTCCGCTATTTGCGGGTTTTCTTCTAGATAAATTCCAGCATTTTTCTTACCTTGCCCTATTTTCTCTCCCTTGTAAGCATACCAAGCGCCAGATTTCTCAATCAAGTTCTGCTTCACGCCAAGATCGATGACTTCGCCTAAATGATGTATGCCTTGACCATACATAATCTGGAATTCTGTCTGTCGAAATGGTGGTGCAACCTTATTCTTAACCACTTTAACGCGAGTTTCATTGCCAACCACTTCATCCCCTTCTTTGATCGACCCTATACGCCGAATATCGAGCCTCACAGAGGAATAGAATTTTAGAGCATTACCGCCGGTTGTCGTTTCGGGAGAGCCAAACATAACACCGATTTTCATACGTATTTGGTTAATGAAAATCACTAGAGTGTTAGAATTCTTGATATTTCCAGTCATCTTACGAAGGGCTTGGGACATTAACCTAGCCTGTAGTCCCATATGGCTATCTCCCATATCACCTTCTATTTCTGCCTTTGGAGTAAGTGCAGCAACAGAGTCGATTACCACGACATCCAAAGCGCCAGAACGCACTACCATGTCACAGATTTCAAGTGCCTGTTCACCAGTATCGGGCTGACTTACCAGTAAATTATCCACATCGACACCTAGGTTCTGAGCATAAATTGGATCTAGTGCGTGCTCTGCATCGATAAATGCGCAGCTACCGCCAGCTTTCTGTGCTTCTGCGATGACTTGCAATGTCAGTGTTGTTTTACCAGAGGATTCAGGACCATAGATTTCTACGACACGGCCTTTGGGTAGCCCACCTATGCCTAGCGCAATATCTAAGCCTAACGAACCAGTAGAAACGGCAGGAATCGCTTCACGCTCAGTGTCACCGAGGCGCATCATTGATCCTTTACCAAACTGTCTTTCGATTTGTGACAGCGCTGCTGCCAGTGCTTTTTCTTTATTGCCGTTATTGCTGTTGTCTTCAATCATAGTTGTTTCCTTGGTATTCCTTACACAACTGATGCTGGATCCTTGAGTAATGCAGTTGTTACTTGGCTCAACAAACTGAGCGCTGTATAGCAGCCTGTCCCCAACTGCTTGTTAATTTTTTCAGTAATTTACTGCTTATTGGTCGGCTAAGTTGGATATTGATCTCTGCTTACACCACCCTGATCAAAAACTATCTTTTTTTGACCTAGCCCTAGGCTGTTGGCGGCGGGCTGTAAGGCACAAAGAGCAATATCCAACCTAGCTACGTTCATTTTTCGCTCTAATTACTGTGTTTTCGTACAGTATTAATTAAATCAAAATAATACTGTATATACAACCAGTATATTGGCCAATTCTAAAATTCCTTTAGAAAAATTGTATAGACAATTCACACTGCAATAAGCAGGACTCCTAGGCTACTAATTTCAACAATCCAGTGAGGCTTGCTTCAACAGAAGCAAGCCTCACTGCCTCTCGGTCACCGCCAAAGGAAAAGCGCTGAGCGATAGCCTTACCTTCCCATTGCCAAGCAATCCAAACAGTTCCTACCTGCTTTTCAGGGCTGCCACCCCCTGGGCCTGCAATACCACTTACCGCAACCGCAATATTTGCTCTACTATTATCGATGGCACCCTGAGTCATAGCGAGCACAGTTTCTTGACTAACCGCACCGGGACCATCAACAGTAAAAAACTCGCTTGGCACTTGAAGTAAGCGCTGCTTTGCTTCATTTGAATAAGTTACAAAACCGGTGTCAAACCATACTGAACTCCCGGCAAGCGCGGTTAGAAATTGAGCGACCCAACCACCAGTGCAAGATTCGGCAGTTGATATGATTAACTTTTTAGCGACGAGTCGCTCGGCTAGTTGTTCAGCTAATTTGTTTGCTGTGGAAGTTTTATTATTCACTATGTTAGGGATGTTAACGGCAACTTTAACGGAAACCAACAGCTGCGGTCTAACTAATTTAAAATAGTGGAAATGCTTTTATCGCATCGTAATTTAAGTCCAAGTAGTCTGTTAAAACGTGTAGAATTGCTCTCTCATGCTAAAAAGAACTTAACTCCACTTCGTACTTAAATACCTTGGTCGACGCGCAAAAACATACTCCGATGATGCAGCAATACCTGCGCATCAAGGCTCACAACAAAGACAACTTATTGTTTTATCGCATGGGCGATTTCTATGAGCTCTTCTTTGATGATGCAAAAACTGCTGCGGAACTCCTCGATATAACTCTGACCGCCAGAGGTAAATCTTCCGGCCGACCTATTCCCATGTGTGGCATTCCTTTTCATGCCGTGGACCGCTACTTGGTTAAGCTAGTGGAAGCAGGAATTTCCATAGCCATCTGCGAACAGATTGGTGATCCGGCAACGAGCAAGGGGCCAGTCGAACGAGAAGTCGTGCGGGTAATTACGCCAGGCACAGTCAGCGACGAAGCCTTGTTAGATGAACGTCGTGATAATTGTCTACTCGCGATTTGCGGAAAAGTACTGTCTAAAATTAAAGAGTCAACGCTTCATTACGGCATCGCACATATGAATATTAGTAGCGGTCGCTTCGTGTTAACTGAGGTTACCGGGATCGAAGCTCTGCTTACCGAGATTGAGCGCGTAAAACCCGCTGAGATCCTCATCAGCGATGACCTTTTAGAGGCAAACACAAGATTAGAACATCCATCAAAACGCAAACGCCCTGTCTGGGAATTTGAAATCGATAATGCAACTCGCACTCTTTGTGATCATTTCAACACGAAAGACCTTTCTGCCTTTGGTTGCTCCGATTTAACCGTTGCCATAAGAGCGGCTGGTTGTCTTATCCAGTATGCCCGGGAAACTCAAAAATCAGAACTAACCCATATTCAAGGAATTCAAGTTGAACAACTTGCGGACAGCGTCATATTGGATGCAGCCAGCCGCCGGAATCTAGAAATTGATATAAACTTAACTGGCGGCCGCCAACACACTCTGCTATCAGTATTAGATGCAAGCTCTACCGCCATGGGAAGCCGGCTGCTCTGCCGTTGGCTCAATCGCCCATTGAGGGACAGAGCACAACTGAAATCAAGACAACAAGCCGTTACCAATCTCATAGCAGATTATCAGTTTGAGCCTATTGCTGAAATTTTAAAAGGAATTGGCGATCTCGAACGTATACTCGCGAGGCTCGGGCTGCGTTCGGCTAGACCGCGCGATCTTGCTATGATGCGCGATAGTTTGTTACTTCTCCCACTGCTGCAGGAAGCGCTTAAAAAGGTTCAGCATGAATCTATTAATCAGCTTGCGAAACGCATTAATTCATTTCCTGAACAAACTTCACTTTTACAAAAAGCGATAGAAGAAAATCCACCCGTTGTGATACGAGAAGGCGGTGTTATCGCCAAAGATTACGATAACGAACTGGATGAGCTCCGAAATTTAAGCAGCAATGCAGGACAGTATTTAATCAACCTTGAAATTAAAGAAAAAGAAAAAACCGGGCTAAGTACATTAAAAGTAGGCTTTAATCGTATCCATGGGTATTACATTGAAGTAAGCAAGGGGCAGGCGCATGCCGAATTACCTCCCGAATATATGAGAAGACAGACCCTGAAGAATGCAGAGCGATTTATCACGCCTGAATTAAAAGAATTTGAAGAGAAAGTACTAAGCGCCAAAAGCAAAGCGCTCACACGAGAAAAAGCACTCTATGACGAATTACTAGAAAAGCTAGCAGCTGGTTTAACAGAACTCCTTGTCAGCGCAGCTGCGCTTGCCGAACTAGATGTGTTTACGTGCTTTGCCGACAGCGCAACAAATCTAAACTATTGTCTGCCCGACTTAGTCGATGAGCCAGGCTTGATTATCGAAAACGGAAGACACCCAGTAGTAGAAACAGTTGCCAAGGAAGGTTTCGTTGCCAATGATCTTTGCCTTAATAATCAGCAGAAAATGATGATCATCACTGGGCCAAATATGGGTGGAAAATCAACTTATATGCGACAAACAGCTCTTATTGTATTAATGGCACTTTGTGGCAGTTATGTTCCTGCGAGTGCGGCCAAGGTTGGACCCATCGATAGGATTTTTACCCGCATCGGTTCATCAGATGACCTTGCTGGCGGTCGATCTACATTTATGGTGGAGATGACTGAGACAGCAAACATACTGCACAACGCGACAGCCAATAGCCTAGTATTGATGGACGAAATTGGTAGAGGTACCAGCACGTTTGATGGCCTCTCTTTAGCTTGGGCTGCCGCCGCGTATATAGCAGAGCGCCTGGCAGCATTTACTTTATTCGCAACACATTACTTCGAATTGACGAGTTTGCCTGACAATTATGAGTCCATCATTAATGTACATCTTGACGCAACTGAGCATGACAATGGCATTATATTTTTACACGCAGTAAGATCCGGGCCTGCTAATCAAAGCTACGGCTTACAAGTTGCACAATTAGCAGGGATTCCCGCTTCAGTAATTGACAAAGCGCGCGATAAATTAAAACAGTTAGAGTCGGAGAATATTGATTTGTCAATCGTTGAAAGTGGTAAACCACTGCCGAATCAGGGTGATTTATTTGGTTCACCCCCACATCCATCGATAGAGTATCTGGAAAAGCTCAATCCGGATGAGATTACTGCCAAGGAAGCACTAGCAATTCTTTACGAATTAAAAAACAAAACGAAATAGCGGGTTAAGATGAGCCGCATGCATTCCGATGACTGATCGAGAAAAGTCATTGAAAAACTGTTAGAATGCGCACCGATTCAGAATAGATAGCGCAATATTGTGCGATTATACGGAGTAAAAATGACTTTTGTTGTTGGTGATAATTGCATTCGCTGCAAGCACACAGACTGTGTTGAGGTATGCCCAGTGGACTGCTTCTATGAAGGCCCAAATTTTCTGGTCATTCATCCTGATGAATGCATTGATTGCGCATTATGTGAGCCAGAATGCCCTGTTGACGCTATTTACGCCGAAGATGAACTTCCCGAGGAGCAACAAGAGTATCTTGCTCTAAATGCTGAACTCGCTGAAAATTGGCCGAATATTACTGAGAAAAAAGACCCACTTCCTGATGCTGAGGAATGGACTGACAAACCCAACAAGCGCGAGTTTTTAGAACGCTAAACATACAAACCGTCGCCCCTGCATCAATTATTAAAAGCTGCTGCTTGACTGCTTTCATCCTTCCTCTTTAAGGCATCTGATTACTGTAAAAATTATCAGAAACCAGAATCTTTTATATTAGTAACAGCTTGCAAAGTAGAACTCTCCGATTAAATACTAATCAGAGTATCTTCGGGATTTTTAACACATAGAGCGGGTCGATCAATTATCCGTATTTTTGTAAAACGCCAAAATGCGCAGCACTGATCCGATCATCACTATTCTAAACAACTGTATAAAGATACATATTTAAGAAACGTTTGCTCTTAACAGAAGTCGTATAATTAAAGAGATATCTGTACGCCGCATAAACATATTAGTCAATGACATGGGCTGTCAGTCATAAAAAACAGCAAGAAAAGTTAGCTTAGCGGCCGGGGAGGAATCCTAAAGGGTCTACGGAACTACCATCTACCCTGATTTCAAAATGCAGCATAGCAATTCCGCTAGAATTTTGACCAATTTCTGCGATTTTTTCCCCTGCTCGCACTCTTGATCCCTCCCCTACCAGCATGGCGCTGTTGTGGGCGTAAGCACTTAAATATTTATCGCTGTGTCTGATAATAATTAAATTGCCACTACCCTGCACGCCTCGCCCAGAATAAACCACATCACCACTACTCGCCGCCAGAACTGGATCGCCCATTTTACCGCTAATGTCTAACCCTTTGTTAACATCGCCTTGAAAACCACGAATTATTCTTCCTTGGTAAGGCCATTGCCATTCTGGCTCTCTGTTCGACTCTATGGTCTGTCGAATTAATCCTCCAGCACGTGCAAGCGTTCCCTGGGCACGTGCCACAGAATTATTTGTGACTGCAGTACCAAGACTGCTATTACGATTAGTCTGGTCACCGATAAATCTGCTTGTATCGAGGTTGATTTCCTGATCCAAAAATATTGTGTAAGGGGCATCTAATCCATTAGCCCTAGCTACAGCACGAAAATCCAAATCGTATTGGAAGGCGATCGACATTAAATTGTCACCAGCTCGAACGCGATGCGTTTGCCCTGATAATACATTATTAGTCAAAACAGCATCAGCGGCTGTGCCGCTCAGTGAAGTTTCCATTGCCCGCAACGGCTGGTTAAGCTCAGAATTAACTATGGTTCCGCGACTTTCTTGAACACGAAAGCTGGCCTCGTTAGAGCTACTATTAACGATGATCGGTGCTTTGACTATCTGTCGCTCGCCCTGCTCAGAAACAGGGGCCTGATAATTACCACAGGCAACTAGCATTAAACCTGAAGGAATCAGACTTAGTAAGCGTAAGCGTTTGTAGTGCATCTATTCCATTCCACCATTGCAAAACATAACGTCTTAATAGTCGTGAGCAGCCTCTTTGTTAGCAACGTATTGCAAGGCAATCACAATTCCAACTCCACACAAAAATGTAACGAGAGACAAAGCCAGCCAAGGTGAACTTCCAGTCACCGCTGTATAGTTTAGCGGCCAGATGTTCACAGTTTGAAGAGCTTGCCGCATGCTCGAGCTATCACAATAAAAGCTCACCGTTTGTTGCCAAGGCCAAAGCACATAAATTGATCCGCTCATCAATCCAGCAATCATGGCAAAACTAAGCTCATGGTACATCTTTAACAACCACGACAAAGCTCTGGAAAATAGCAATAACCCTAAGACACAGCCACTGAAAAAGACTGAAATATACAGCAAATCAAAATCCACCAAGGCAGTAAGGATAAATTCATAAACCCCCAACAACAGTAAAATAAAGGCCCCTGATAAGCCAGGTACGAGCATTGCACTGATACCAATAGAACCACAGATAAACACATAAAGAATATTAATCTCAACAATTCGAGGCTCTAGAGAGCCAATCATAACAGCCAGGGCTAGGCCGACGCAGATAGCTAGCCAGTTATTAACCCTTCGCAATTGAAATTTTGATTTCAGAACCCAAACCGACCCGAGCACTAGACCAATAAAAAAAGCCATAAGCGGCTCTGGAAAGTTATCGAGCAAATACAAAACTGTATTGGCAGATATTAGTAGCCCTGTTAGTGCACCGAGAGCTAGGAGAAACAGGAAGCTTCCATCGATATATTGCCAGGTTTTTTTTAGCTGTTTGGCACGAAGTAAATTAAGGGCTGTAGAATCTATAGAACAAATCGCAAATATAAATCGGTCATAAATATTAGTGATTACAGCAACGGTGGCGCCAGATACCCCAGGGACCGAGTCACCCAAGCCCATTGCAATTCCCTTAAGAAAAAAAATAATATAGCGCAACCTAACCTCTTCAAGTAGATCTGAGTTTGAGGAGTTTTCAGCCATTTTCTGCTCGTAGCTTTTAATCGCAAATTAGTTAGTGTTGTACCTGCCCCATAAGTAAGGGGACGAATCGAACTATATCTAAAATAGATTCTGAATATTCTTCAGCATTACGTGTTACAAGTTTAAGTTCTTGCTGGTTATCCGCCCCTACAGGAATAATAAGTCGTCCGCCTGACGGATTGAGTTGTGCAAGTAATTCCACGGGGATCCTTTGCGGTGCCGCGGTAGTCATTATTGCATCGAACGGAGCCTTTTGTTCCCAACCCAAACTACCATCATCGTGTTTGTAATCAATATTGCGTAACTTCAAAAGTTTGAGGTTTTTTTTGGCACGATCCAGCAATGGTTTAATTCTCTCCACTGTAAATACTTTTTGGGCTAACTGTGCTATCACTGCAGTCTGATAACCAGAGCCAGTTCCGATTTCCAAGATAGTTTCTATGGGACCAGAATGAATTATCGCTTCTGTCATCTTGGCAACAATATAAGGCTGGGAAATAGTCTGATTGTGACCTATAGGCAGTGCAACATCTTCGTAGGCGCGGTGCGCTAGAGCTTCGTCGAGAAAAATATGTCGAGGCGTAGATCGAATCACATCTAGCACTTCCATACTGCCTATACCCTGATCCATTAATCGGCCCAACAAACGCTCGCGAGTTCGCTGAGAGGTCATCCCTATCCCATTAAGATTCTGCATTTTATTCAATCGCTCACCCGTTACTGATCAGTTTTACAAACTTCTCTTAAAAGACTAGTAGCATAGGCCCCAGGGCTTAAGGCAAAGCTGAGGTTCAATGTGCAATCATCTAACCATGCCCAGCGAAGCTCCTCCGGCAGGAAACGCAATGGACGCCTAGAAGATTTAGCACCTATTTTTTGTAAATATTCGAGAATCTTTGGATATTTATCTACTTCTGCCTTTTCAATATCGGCCGCTTTGCCACTGCTTATATACTTGTCTTTAGAGTCAACTTTACCGAGCAATGGACCGGTTAAATGGATATCAAAATTTTCCAGACGTTTTTGTAGTGTCGCGTCCCAGGCACCTTCCTCTACTATAAAATTCCTGGCTGTTCCATCAAGATTAATGACATCACCTGCCACAAATTGTGACCAATTATTATTAGTAATGCGGCTGGACAAGACCTGATTAAACACATAGGCCCTAGCTGCAGAGATTAACATGCCTTTTTTAAAAGATTTTTGTCGTCGTTTTGTGTTTGTTTGCGGGTCATGAATAAGTTTATCAACTTGTTTCAGATTACTGAGCTCACGACCAAAACGCTGAAACCCATAATAGTTTGGAACTCCAAACTGTTTTATTTTATCAAGATTGGCGTCAAATTCCTCTCTTCCCTCGAGGCAGTTCCGCAAGGTGATATCAAATAAATTACGCTTGTGACTACCAACTTTTAGTTTACGATTATTACGCACAGTGGAGATAATCTTGATATTTTCATCCTCTAATCGAGAAATAATACTTTGATTTTCATTTTCCTTGACAGCTCCTTTTTCTTTCTGCAACGGCACACTAAACCATTGCGTGCACTCTGCTCTTTTATCCTTCATCCCCGCATAGCCAACCATGGCAATTCTTGCTTCGGCAACAGCAGCAATTTTTCTGGCAACCTCTATGGTCGATAAATTTTGTTTTTTAATATACAAGAAAAGATGTTCACCGTTACCACCCATCTCAAAGCCTAATTCCTCGCTTACCTTAAAATCTGCAAATTGTTGCTTAAGCATACCCCGCGCGGTTGGTTCACCTTGGAGATAAGCTAGCTTATCCAAACCTAGCCATTCGGTAGGTATCTGCTCCACAGTATTAAGCCTTGGAATCCATTAACACAATAGCGTGGCACGCGATGCCCTCCTCCCTGCCAATAGAGCCCAAACTCTCCGTCGTTGTAGCTTTCACGTTAACTCGATCCAAATCCAGGTTGAGCAATCCACATAGATTAGCGACCATATTTTGTTTGTAAGGGGACAACTTCGGTACTTGCGCGATGATGGTTACATCAATATTAATAATATAGAATTGCTTCTTGTCGGCAGTTTGCAATACTTGCTCTAACAATTGAGCACTATCTATATTTGCATATGCTTCGTCAGTGTCTGGAAAATGATCGCCTATGTCCCCAGCTGCGCAAGCCCCCAGAATGGCATCGCAAATTCCATGCAGTACAACGTCACCATCTGAGTAAGCCTCTAAGCTGTATTTTTCTGAAATAATAATGCCACCCAATTTTAACGGCTTGTCCTCGTGGTAAGAATCCGCGAATCGATGTACATCTATGCCATGACCTACTCTCAAATTCCCATTCATTACTCAATACCCTCAGAAGATAGAAATGCCTCTGCAATTATTAAGTCTGCCTCATGAGTTATTTTTAAATTGGATTTCTCGCCCATTACAACTTTTGGCTTAAGCCCTAAATTTTCAACTGCGCTTGCTTCATCCGTCACGGATATTCCTTTAGTGACTGCGTTTGATAGGGCTTTATATAGCAACTCAAATCGAAACATTTGTGGGGTTAATGCCGACCACAAACCATTGCGATCCAATGTTCCAATAACGTGCTCATCAACTCCTATCTTTTTAACAGTATCGTCGATTGGTGTTGCCAGCAGGCCGCCCACATTATGCTCACTTAATTCCAAAATTAATTGCCTAATATCGGCTTGAGTCACACAGGGTCGAACAGCATCATGAACTAAAACCCAGTCATCTGGCTCTGCTCGCTCAATTATTGCCTCTAAACCATTTAGTACCGAATTAAATCTTTCGTCACCACCCCAAGTAGTCAACATCCTCGGATCATAAAAATTTAATTCAGACCACCAAATATCATCTTCTTGTAGAACGACGACAAGTTGCTGAATCTCCTCAACAGCGAGAAGGCGCTCAATTGAATGAACAAGCACGGGAGTGCCACAGACCGATATGTACTGTTTGGGTGTAATCGATCCCATCCGGCGACCGATGCCAGCGGCTGGCAGAATAGCCCAAATTGTCATAATAAATTCAAAGACGATCTACTTTTTAGCAGACCAATTGTTAGTGAATTGAAAAAGAAACCTAGCTAGTCAATAAGCAAATAATATTTCTCACCTTCTTCAATCATGCCTAGTTCAGATCTAGCTCGTTCTTCGATAGCTTCGGTGCCGGTTTTTAGATCAATCACTTCGATCTCCAGCAGGCGGTTTCGCTCTTCCAGACTGTCGTTAATTTCTCGTTGCGCATCCAACTCTATTTCTAATAAATTAAGCGCGCGCACACTATCCTCACCAAGCCATAACTGGAATTGAAAAGTCAGGAACATCACGACTAAAAAGCCGAACAATAATTTCATGATTTATGAACCATCATATAATTCGCAAAAATTCCTTAAGGCCGTTGTAGATTGAAGCTGGTCCTAGCTCTTCCTCAATTCGTAGCAACCTATTGTATTTAGCTACGCGATCCGATCGACACAATGAACCTGTTTTAATCTGGCCTGCTGCGGTTGCTACAGCTAGATCAGCAATGGTGGTGTCCTCAGTCTCACCAGACCGGTGTGATATTACCGCAGTATAGGCCGCAGCCTTTGCCATATTAATCGCGGCGAGGGTCTCAGTTAACGAACCAATCTGATTAAACTTAATTAAGATAGAATTCGCAATATCTTCATCAATGCCTCGTTTTAAAATATTCGTGTCGGTAACGAACAAATCATCACCAACTAATTGAACTTTATCGCCTATTTGAGCTGATAATTTAGCCCATCCGTCCCAATCGGACTCGTCCATACCGTCTTCAATAGACAAAATTGGGTAGTTTTCGACTAATCCTGCAAGATAGTCTGAAAATTCAGCAGAATTGAAGCTTTTATTTTCTCCGCTTAGGTTGTATTTCCCATCTTCATAGAACTCTGAGGCAGCGCAATCCAGGGCCAGATGAATGTCCTCGCCTGGCCTGAAACCAACTTTCTCAATCGCTGCCATAATTGCATCCAATGCTGCAGCATTGGAAGGCAAATTAGGCGCAAACCCGCCTTCATCGCCTACTGCCGTGCTCAACCCCTGGGCTTTAAGAACAGCCTTCAGAGCGTGAAATATCTCTGCACCATAACGGAGGGCCTCTCTGAAGGAGCACGCCCCTGTTGGCTGAATCATGAATTCCTGAATATCAACATTGTTATCGGCATGCTCACCACCATTTACGATATTCATCATGGGCACAGGTAGAGTCAAATTCCCCTCATTACCATTAATACGCGCAATGTGCTTGTAAAGCGGAACTCCGGAATCTCTTGCTCCTGCTTTTGCTGCCGCCAGCGAGACAGCAAGAATCGCATTCGCCCCTAATTTGGATTTATTCTCGGTGCCATCCAGATCTAACATAGTCTGATCAAGAAGTTGTTGATCATCGACCGATTTACCTATCAATGCATCCCTGATAAAAGTATTCACATTGTTTACAGCAGTCAGAACGCCTTTGCCCAGATATCTATCTGGGTCTTTATCACGAAGCTCTAGGGCTTCCCGTGAGCCGGTAGATGCACCTGACGGCACACATGCGGAACCAAGCACACCGTTGCTTAGCAATACATCAGCTTCAATAGTTGGATTGCCCCGCGAATCCAACACTTCACGCGATTTGATATGCTTTATCTCTGACATGTGAATACCTTAGTAAAACGAATTTAATAAATAAGAAGACAAGCTTAGGCGGTATCGATATCCGGCTGGGATTTGATAAGCGTATCGAGTGCCTGCATCTGTTCTAGAAATGGGTGGAGCTGATCTAGCCTTAGCGCACAAGGTCCATCACATAATGCTTGGTCGGGCTTAGGATGGGCCTCAAGGAAAAGTCCAGCAATCCCTTGGGATATCCCAGCTTTCGCAAGCGCTGTTACCTGATTACGGCGACCGTCCGCGCTAGCCGCTAGGGCCCCTGGTTTCTGCAATGCATGAGTAACATCAAAAATAACTGGATAATGAAACTGCTTCATGACCGCAAACCCCAGCATATCCACGACTAGGTTATTGTAGCCAAAACTGCTGCCACGCTCACAGAGCATAAGCCGTTCATTTCCGGCAGCTTCGAACTTCCTTAGTATGTGGCCCATTTCCTGAGGGGCTAGAAACTGCGCTTTTTTTATATTAATCGCTAACCCCGTTTCAGCCATTGCCACCACTAAATCAGTTTGTCGGGACAGAAATGCGGGCAATTGCAATACGTCAGCTACACAACTTGCTACCGCCGCCTGATCTGGCTCATGGATATCGGTGATAATAGGTAATCCGTGCCTCTCTTTAACTTCCCCGAGCCAAGCTAACCCTTTCTCAATGCCTGGACCCCGAAAGGAACCTACTGAGGAGCGATTTGATTTATCGAAGGATGCTTTAAAGACCAGAGGGATAGAAAGTTCCGAACAGACCCCTGCGAATTGCTCCGCAACTGAGAGTGTTAACTCTCGAGACTCTAAAACATTTAACCCTCCAAAAAGAACCAAAGGCTGATTATTAGCAACAGGAATTTCTGCAATTTCGATTTGCTTATGTCTCATTATTTTTGATTTGGCTCAGTCAGCTTAATCTTATGCAGTCTTTTCGGTTACTAATGCAGCCTGAGGGGAAATCGGTGTTTCACTATTTCCCATGACTACGTCATTTCGAGCAACTGCCGCCCGAATAAACCCGGTGAACAGTGGATGTCCTTCCCGCGGAGTCGAAGTAAATTCTGGATGAAATTGACAGCCTACAAACCAGGGATGATTTTCGACCTCAATGACCTCTACCAACATATTATCAGCTGATTTGCCAACAAGCTTTAGTCCAGCGTCACTAAGCGTCTGCAGATAATCATTGTTAAATTCAAAGCGATGACGGTGACGCTCAACAATTTCTTGTGAACCATAACAACGGTAGATATGCGAATCCTTCTGCAGCACGCATTTTTGTGCACCTAAACGCATGGTTCCACCTAAGTCTGAATTCTCATCGCGAAATTCCCTTGCGCCAGTGTCAGTTGTCCATTCACTGATCAAGGCAATTACAGGATGAGGTGATTCATGATCAAATTCTGTACTGTTCGCACCTTCTAGCGCAGCCACGTTGCGCGCGAAGTCTATGACTGCGGCTTGCAAGCCCAGACAAATGCCCAGAAAAGGAATTTTGTTTTCTCGAGCATATTGAGTTGCCAATATTTTACCCTCAAATCCTCTCTCTCCAAAGCCACCTGGTATGAGAACAGCATCATGCCCTTCTAAAAGTTCCACTCCTTGTTCCATTACATCAGTGGAATCTAAATAGCTGATATTTACCTTGGTCCGAGTCTGTATACCGGCATGAATTATTGCCTCATTCAAGGATTTGTAGGCATCCAACAATTCCATATACTTGCCAACCATCGCCAGTTTAATTTCTCTTTGCGGGTTTAGTTGAGCATCAACTACGCGCTCCCATTCTGAAAAATCGGCCTTTGGACAATCAAGGTGTAGTTTATTCACCACAATTTCATCCAGACCAGCTGCTCCTAATATTGAGGGGATTCGGTAGATAGAATCAGTATCTGGCAAAGAAACTACTGAAGGGAATTCAACGTTAGTAAAAAGTGCGATCTTTTTACGTGCCGATTCCTCCAGTTCCGATTCCGATCTGCACACTAGAATGTCTGGCTGGATTCCGATCGACCGTAATTCTTTAACCGAGTGTTGCGTCGGCTTGGTTTTAGTCTCACCAGCAGTGCTGATATAAGGCACTAACGTTAGATGTAAATAGAGCGCTTTATCAAAGCCCAACTCGACTCGCAGCTGTCGTACGGCTTCTAAGAAAGGCTGTGATTCAATATCCCCAACCGTACCCCCAATTTCTACCAGAGCGACGTCCGCATTACCAGCTCCAGCTATGACTCTCTTTTTGATTTCATCGGTAATATGAGGAATCACCTGAATCGTAGCCCCAAGATAGTCCCCGCGCCGCTCACGTTTTAATACTTCTTCGTAGACTCGACCGGTAGTGAAATTGTTATTTTGATTCATAGTGACACGGCTAAAACGCTCGTAGTGACCAAGATCTAAATCTGTTTCTGCGCCATCTGCAGTAACAAACACTTCACCATGCTGAAAGGGACTCATAGTTCCTGGATCAACATTGATATATGGATCCAGCTTGAGCATCGTAATTCTGAGACCTCTAGCCTCAAGAATTGCGGCTAGGGAAGCGGAAGTAATACCTTTTCCCAGCGAAGAGACTACACCGCCGGTAATGAAGATAAAACGAGTCATTAGAGCCCCATCTAAGTGAAACAAGTCAGCAAGGTACTGACACTAGCAGATGGATTTACAGCCTACCAGAAGCCACCTTTAACCACAATCTGAACCTGAAAAAGTGCAAAAACCATCGGCTTACCTTAAGTTCTTTGCCTTTGGTCGCTGCCAAATTACTTCAAAGCCAGGTTCACCAGACTTTACTTCGCTACCTTCACCGATGCCGATTCCTGGGATGCAGACGAGCTCTTTATCATGATACAAAAGTGGTACTCGATCGCGAAGCCAAGGCTCTATTCGAGACTCCTGGAGAATTTTTTTAAGTGATTTTTGGGGTCGTCCTGACAAATGACAATTCTCGCCTCCTTGTCTGAATCGAACCTCAACCTTGTCTAAACAAGATGGGGCAATACCTCCACTAGATAATTCTTTTAAGAGCAGCTTTCCATTATTAATTAGCTTCACCTCCGGGTTTCTATTTGCATGCCAGACAATACCCTTCCCTGGCGCATCCAACGCTGGTAACAAATATAAAAAATTCTGATAACAAGCGAAGCTACTTCCCTCAATAGAGAAAGTGCTTTCAGATTTTTTATCAGCAACAATAAATTCCTCAACAAAATTATGTAGACGATTCCAACCTATTTCCGGCAAATCTATTTTCTCTAGCCATCTTCTTATTGAATTTCTCTGTCTGGAAGAACTCAAAAGCTGGAGATGCTTGATTGAGATACTTGTTAACTCATTAGATTCTAGCTTTTCCAAGTCAAGATCTGCCAATTCATCTAACATCTCGCTAGCTTCAACAATCAGCTGCAAAGATTTACTCCAACTCAACCTGTAGGAAGGCCAGCGAGACTCAATAGCCGGTAATATTTTATTCCGAATATAATTACGATCGAATTCAAGCGCCTGATTAGATAGGTCTTCAACCCAGCATAATTCATGCTCCTCAGCAAATCTTGTTAATGCTAAACGGCCAAAATTTAATAGAGGTCTAAAAATAAACCCTTTACCAAAAACCCGGCTTTGAGGAACAGCAGACAACCCTTTGACACTGGAACCTCGATTAAGCCGAAAAAGCATTGTTTCTAACTGATCGTCTAGGTGGTGAGCCAAGAGCAAAGTTTCATTAACTTTTATTTGCTCTGCAAACACTTTATAGCGAACCGCTCGCGCTTTGTTTTCACTTGCCGAAGTGCTTTCGCTCGTCTCACTAATTTGCACTTTTTGACAATAGAGCTCGATTCCTAATTTTGCACATGTTTCTTCGCAAAATTTCTGCCAATTATCCGCATCAGCTTGAAGATTGTGATTGACATGCAAGGCTCTAATCGAAAAAGTGACCTCACCTTTTTTTTGCAGCTGATGCAAACTGTAAAGCAGCACCATAGAATCCATGCCGCCACTAAATCCAACTACGACAGATTGGCAGCTTTGGAGCGGCGCAAGCATTTGCTTCAATGCAACGAAATCAAAATTCATCAAAGAATCAAAAAGAAAGAATTACAGGGAAATTTGAGTTTAGCCGCATGGGGTTGCCAAAGTCAGTAATTGCAAAAAATAAGCTTAGGCGGTGATACCATAATTCATCAGTCGCTGATAACGCCTATCGACTAGTTCGTTGACATCCATAGCAATAAGTCTATCCAGTTGATCTATTAATGTGCTTTTAATGTTTTCCGAAGTTATTTCGATATCTCGATGAGCTCCACCCAATGGCTCAGCAATAGTTCGATCTACTATACCTAGCTCCACAAGACGTTCTGAGGTCACTCCCATAGCTTCCGCAGCAGCCGCAGCATATTCAGATGATTTCCACAGGATTGTGGCGCAACCTTCAGGAGTTATAACCGTATAGGTTGAGTATTGCAGCATATTTAGCTGATCCGCAACTCCAATAGCAATTGCGCCTCCAGAATTTGCCTCTCCAGTAACGGTAGCAATTAACGGCGTTTTTATCCGCGACATTATTGCCATGTTTTCAGCGATCGCTTCATTAATTCCGCGCTCCTCAGAATCCACCCCAGGGTAAGCGCCAGGTGTATCTATAAAAGTTAACACTGGTAATTTATATTGTTCGGCCAGCTTAATCAGACGGCGTGCTTTTCTGTACCCTTCTGGTCTTGGCATGCCAAAATTGTGTCGAACTTTTTCTTTTGTACCGCGCCCCTTCTGATGCCCAATTATCATTACGGGGCGCCCAGCAAGTCGTGCCATACCCCCAATAATCGCCTGATCATCTCCGAACAGACGGTCACCATGAAGCTCATCAAACTCAGTGAATATATGTTCGATATAATCCAGTGTGTAGGGCCGCAATGGATGTCGAGCTACTTGAGAAATTTGCCATGGAGAAAGATTCGAGTAGATATTCTCTGTGAGACTTTTGCTTTTTCCTTTTAAATTCTGAATTTCTTGAGAAATATTGATTTCATTGTCTGACCCCACCAGCCGTAACTCGCTAATTTTGGCTTCTAACTCAGCAATAGGTTGTTCAAATTCGAGGTAGTTCGGGTCCATTATTCCAACAAGAAGCTAAAGCGGCTCCTGTCTTCTCCAGTAAAAATAGCTAATTGAGAGATGTCGTTTGTTTGTAGTCTAATTCCACCTGATCTTTCCCGTACTCCATTCGCAAAAGCTGCAGAAGATCATCAGTTGGCAAAATAATCCAATCTTGGCCCAACATTATACACCCTCTTGAGCCCGGCCGTTGATAGTTAACTACCACTGAGCAGCCTTCTTGAGCTCGACTCTGCTCGCCCTCTGAGGTCTCGCTTGTGCCAGGCAAACTTTTGCTAGCTGTACTTGCTTCCTGTTCCACAGAGCTTTTTTTGTAAGGTGCCAATATACTGGCCAAATGCTCACAAAATCCTGTTTCTAAACCCTCAGATTTGAGGCTGAGCGCAAGCCGATGCGCAAATCTTTTCCGCGCCTGCCCAAGCGTCATAACCTGTTTCGCCCTGCCTCGCACCCTGCCGTTGTAGTCATCAACAGTTATAGTACATTCAACGATCAGGATCAGATCTTTTTGGATAAGTTCACGGTATTTTTCATATTCTTTGGCAAACAAGGACACTTCGAACCGAGCGCTTCGATCATCTAATGTGAGAAAAGCAATCGTATCTCCTGCCTTACTCTTCATGGTGCGAAATCCATGAAGCAGTCCGGCCACAACTTGAGTGCCTCTCTCCGGTCGCAAATCGCTCAGTCTCTCCTTTGTTATATGTGAAAGCTCAGGCAGGAACTCATCGATCGGATGTCCGGACAAATAAAGCCCAAGGGTTTCTTTTTCTGCGAGCAAACGCTCTTGTTCAGCCCAAGGCTTAAATTTTCTGCGCCCGGTGAGGCTGAGTTCTGCGCCTCGCTCAGAAGGTGCTATTCCACCAAATAAATCTTCGACACCACTCGCTTGATTTCGACTGCTTTGCTCTGCGGCTTGCATTGCCTCTGGAAGAGTGACACTAAGGAGAGCCCGAGAATGGTCACAATCACCTTCTATCAGATTATCCAGAGCTCCAGCGCGAATGAGCGCCTCCATTGTGCGCTTGTTTACTGTTTGTGAATCTACTCTTTGGCACAGATCTAAGAGGCTCGAAAACGGCGCTCCTTTTCGAGCGCTTAAAATACTTGCTACTGGCCCTTCTCCTAGTCCTTTGATTGATCCCAGGCCATAAACAATTTCACCTTGACCATTCACGGTAAAATTAAACTGACCGACATTGACATCCGGAGACACCAGGACTAACTCCATTGATCGACATTCCTCGATAAGCGTTACGATTTTATCGGTATTTTGCATGTCAGCAGACAATACAGCGGCCATGAAGAACGCGGGATAGTGAGTCTTTAGCCAGGCTGTTTGATAAGATACAAGAGCATAAGCCGCCGAGTGTGATTTGTTGAATCCATAGCCCGCGAATTTCTCCATTAAATCAAAGATTGATTCAGCTACGTTTTCATCGATATCTTTGGCCACAGCGCCCTGCATAAAGGTCTCACGCTGTTTCGCCATTTCTACTGGATCTTTCTTACCCATTGCTTTACGTAAAATATCAGCACCGCCCAATGTGTAGCTAGCCAAGACTTGCGCAATCTGCATGACTTGTTCCTGATATAGAATGACACCATAAGTGTTAGCCAAAACATGTTCGAGGTCACCATGGGGGTAAACCACTCGCGTTCGCCCATGTTTTCGATCGATAAAATCATCGACCATGCCGGACTGCAAAGGCCCGGGGCGAAACAAGGCAACTAAGGCAATAATGTCATCAAAGCAGTTCGGAACTAATCGCTTGATCAACTCCTTCATACCGCGAGACTCTAACTGGAATACGGCAGTGGTCTCGCCTTTTTGCAAAAGCCTATAAACTGACTCGTCATTTAGTGGCAATGAATTTATATCAACCCCCTTATCAGCTGAGAGTTGTTCGTTGATCATCTTTACTGCCCAGTCAATAATCGTAAGTGTTCGTAGCCCTAGAAAGTCGAATTTAACTAGGCCAGCAGTTTCAACATCATTCTTATCAAATTGGGTAACTAAACCCTGACCTGACTCAACGCAATAAAGAGGCGTAAAATCTGTTAGCTTAGTAGGCGCTATTACAACGCCACCGGCATGCTTGCCAACATTACGAGTAATACCCTCGAGCTTATAGGCCATCTCCATAATTTCCTGAGCATCATCATCACCGGCAACGAACTCTCCTAACAAAGGTTCTTCTTCGAAGGCTTTCTTTAGGGTCATGCCAGGCACAAATGGAATAAGCTTTGAAAGTTTATCCGCGAGCGCATAAGGTTTTCCCTGTACCCGGGCAACATCTCTAACTACAGCTTTTGCCGCCATGGTGCCAAAAGTAATAATCTGGGAAACTGCGTCCTTGCCATATAACTCTGCGACATGCTGGATAACTCTATCTCTTCCTTCCATGCAGAAATCCACATCAAAATCGGGCATCGATACTCTTTCTGGATTTAGGAAGCGTTCAAAAAGCAAATCATAGCGAAGTGGATCTAAATCAGTAATATTTAGCGCATAGGCAACAATAGAGCCTGCGCCAGAACCACGACCAGGACCCACAGGGATATTTGAATCTTTTGCCCATTGGATGAATTCCATAACAATCAAGAAGTAGCCGGCAAAACCCATTTGATTAATGATGTCTAATTCAATTTTTAGACGAGAGTAATAGGGTTCAGATACAGATTTGCTTTGAGCTTCGTCACCAAAGAGCTGCTCTAATCGTTTCTGCAATCCCTCCTCACTGAGCTTGCATAGATAATTTTCCAGAGCTATACCTTCTGGCACAGGGTAATTAGGCAAGTGAGGAGTACCTAATTCCAAACCTAAATTACAGCGTTTGACTATTTGATGGACATTGGCGATAGCTTCGGGAATATCCACGAACAAGGCATTCATTTCTTGGCTATCTCTTAAGTACTGTTGATCAGTGTAATTATGTGAGCGCCTAGAATCGTCCAAGGAGCGCCGTTCATTAATACAAACTCTCACCTCATGGGCGTCGAAATCTTCTTGGTCAAGAAAGCGTACGTCATTGCTTGCAACAACTGGGCACTGTGCCGCAATCGCAAGGTTGACTGCCGCTTCGATGTAATTCTCTTCGTCAGCTTTGCCAACTCTTTGTAATTCTATATAAAAAGATTCTGGGAATAATTGCTGCCATGTTTGCAACAAAGACCTTGCAAGCGCATTCTCATTGTTAATCAGCGCACTACCAATGTCGCTCTTTTGTGCGCCAGATAAGGCAATAAGGCCTTCCGTGCGTCCCACTAATTTACCAATCTTTAAGAGCGGGTCCCCATGCGATTCAGCCTCCGTATAAAAATCTGAAATGATATTGGTAAGGTTGAGATAGCCTGTCTGATTTTTGACTAATAAGACGAGCTGTGTCTGAACTCCCTCATCATTGACCACTGGCACATCACAACCACAAATTGGTTTTATGCCTGACTTGATCGCGCTGCTGTAGAACTTTATTAAACCGAACAGGTTGGAGATATCCGTAATTGCCGCAGCTGGCATTTTAAATCCCTGCAGGCGTTCGATTAGTGGCTGGATGGTGACCAAACCATCACTTATAGAAAACTCTGTATGTAATCGTAGGTGAGTAAAGAGCGGTGTTGGTGGATGACTAGTTGTTATATCGGGCATTCGTCATATTCTATTGCTATAAAGACTTCGCATTGACCAAGAATCAAAGTACATAATATACCTTCTTTCAGTCGATTTTTCTGCCCGCAAGTTTACTTTAATACATTAGCAACTGGAGCAAAAGAACGACGGTGCAACACACAAGGACCTAAGGCCTTTAATGCCGCTAAATGGGTTGGAGTTGGGTAACCTTTATGTTTCGCAAATCCATAACCTGGGTAAGTGCTTTCCAATGCTATCATCTCGCGGTCACGAGTTACTTTTGCCACAATCGACGCCGCTGCAATCCCTGCAATCGTTGCATCACCCCTCACGACCGCTTCAGACGCATATTTCCATTTTGGTAACTGATTCCCATCGACGTAAACAAACTCGGGTTGTGTTGAAAGCGCGCTGACCGCTCTGGCCATGGCAATCAAACTCGCGCGCAAAATATTAATTTGATCGATTTCCTCGACACTAGCTCTGGCCACGGCGAAGCAAATGGCGTCTTCTTCAATTCTCGACAAGCATTCAAGCCTTTGTTTCTCACTAAGCTTCTTCGAATCATCTAACCCTTTTATAGGTTTAGTTGGATCTAAAATTACTGCCGCAGCCACCACATCACCTGCTAAGGGTCCGCGCCCGACCTCATCTACGCCCGCAACAAGTCGATGTTTCAACTGGCCAAACTTCAACCCTTCTTGCATAAGTCGTTGACTCTTCTGGCCTTTCGATTGCATCAGCTCAATAACTGTGTAATCGCTTCCGCCGCTTTCTCTGAAGCACCGGTACGAAGACCTCTATGTATTTGCTCAAATTCACTTAAAACATCCGCGAAAGTTGCAGGCTTTGTCATAAAATTTTCTATTTCTTTCGTTAACGCAGAAACAGTCAAATCTGCCTGCAAATACTCAGGGACTATCTTTTTCCCTGCTAACAAATTTGGTAACCCGACGTAGGGCACTTTCAATAAACGAGAACCGATTTCATAAGTTATAGGAGCCACTTTATAACAAATCAGCATCGGTCTTCTCAATAACAAAGCTTCAAGAGTTGCTGTACCTGAGGCCATTACAATCAAATCTGCAGCACTGATGGCTCGATGAGAATTATCGACAAGCTGAAATTGATCGCTTTTGAATATTTTTTCCTTTGCTATTAAAAAGTCAATCTGAGCTTTTGCCTCCACCCCACTATAAGGAATGACAAACTTAAGCTGTGGAAATTTTTGCATCGAGACGATTGCAGTCTCCAAAAACAAAGGCATGAGGCGTTTTATTTCTCCCGCACGGGATCCAGGCATAAGTGCTATGACATGAGCACCACTTTTTATTCCCAGCTCTTGCCGATGAGTTACTTTGTGATCTTCAAAACCGATTTCATCTGCCAATGGATGTCCCACACAAACAGCTCTTACACTATGCTCTTCGTAGATTGCGGTCTCGAAAGGGAAAAGGGTCAGCATTAAATCAATGGACTGCCTGATCTTAAGTATTCTTTTTTGACGGTAAGCCCAAATACTAGGACTAACATAGTGCACAGTCTTGATGCCATGTTTGTGAAGATTAGCCGCAAGTCTGAGATTAAAATCAGGGGAGTCGATACCTATGAAAGCAGCAGGCTTCTCTTTAATTAAGCGCTGTTCCAATCGTTTCTTTAATTTTAGAAGCTCAGGAAGTCGACCAAGGGGCTCGACGAAACCCATTACCGATAGACGGTCCATAGAGGCCAGAGATTCACATCCCAATGCTTCCATCGCTGGGCCGCCAACACCCACGAATTCGCAGTTAAGATAACGAGATCGCAACGCGGCAATTAGAGAGGCACCAAGAATATCGCCTGACTTTTCCCCTGCAACAATTCCGAAGCGTAATGGTTTGGTCATTCTTTATTAGTGGACGTAAAGGAGCTTATCTGTGAATACCTTTTTCAGATGACTCTAAGGAATCGATTAGAACCTGCATGGTCTCACACCCTTCGCGCATAGCCTTAAGCTGATCAATAGCTTCCTGAAGGCTATAGTTTCTTTTATAAATAATTTTGTAGGCTTCCCGCAGGTCCACAATCGTTTCTTTATCTAAACCACGTCGCTCTAAACCGATAGCATTAATACTGCGCACTGTCGCAGGTCGTCCACTCACGATCATAAACGCCGGGATATCGTTGGTGATATGAGTCATCGCCCCGACCATAGCATGTGATCCGATTTTCAGGAATTGATTGACTCCAGCATAACCACCAAGAATAGCCCAATCGCCTACTTGTACATGCCCAGAAATACCAACGTTGTTTGCAAACACCGTGTTATCACCAACGATACAATCATGAGCAATATGGACATAAGGCATCTGTAAATTATTACTTCCGATTTTGGTAATTCCTCCTCCTACTGCAGTCCCCCGATGAGCGGTTACCCCTTCACGAAAGACGTTGTTATCACCAATTTCTAACCAGGACTCTTCACCCTCAAATTTTTTATCTGCGGGGTCTTCGCCAATTGAACTAAATTGAAAGATTCGATTACCCTCACCCATTCTGGTATTAGCGCGGATCACCACATGAGAATCAAGCACTGTGCCAGCGCCAATTGAAACATTCTCTCCAACCAAACACCATGGACCTATGCGAACATCCTCTGCGATTTTCGCGCTCGGATGAATACGTGCAGAAGAATCAATTAAATCATTCGACATCGACTTGTCTCTCTGCACACATAATAGTCATGGTGCCAACCAATTCATCATCCACTGACGCTTCAGCGGAAAACTTATAAATCCCGCGGCGATTTGTGATTACCGTAGCCTTAAGCTTTAATTGATCGCCAGGCACAACTGGGCGTCGCAAGCGCACATCGTCCGCACCAACAAAGTAATATAAATACCCATCCTTAGGCTTTTTTTCCTGACTTTTAAACCCTAGGACACCAGCGACTTGGGCTAGGGCTTCAATTATTAGCACCCCTGGCATGATTGGCTGGCCTGGAAAATGCCCCTGAAAAAAAGGTTCATTTACTGTGATATTCTTATAACCAACAATGGACTTACCCAAATCCATTTCTACTATTCGGTCCACCAATAAAAATGGATAGCGCTGCGGTAGATATTCTTTAATTTCTTCAACATTCAATAGCATAATTAAACTCTGGATTATTATCTTTGTTCGAGCTCTGCTCTACTGCTGCCTCTAATTCGAACTCTTATCGGGCTTTTTTTCTAACTTTTTTAGTCTCTTAACAATACTATCCAACTGCTTGAAATGAATATTACTCCGTTTCCATTCCGATGTTTTCATATGCCAGGTTCCAGAAGAGTATACCCCAGGCTCACTGATCGATTCGCTAACCAAGGTCCTGGCGCTAACGTGGACTTTATCGGCAATCGATATGTGTCCCACTGCACCTGACCCTCCGCCCATAACACAGTGCTTACCGATGGTTACACTACCAGCAATGCCGGTACAGCCACAGATAATTGAATTCTCTCCGATCTTACAGTTATGTCCAATTTGTACTTGGTTATCAATTTTTACCCCATCAGAGATTACGGTGTCTTCTAAGGCTCCTCTATCTATCGAGGAACAGGTACCTATCTCTACATCGTTGCCAATATCTACACCTCCGAGCTGACGGATTTTGACGGATTTTTCTCCATCAAATGCAAACCCAAATCCGTCAGCACCAATTACTGATCCAGAATGAATTATCGCGTTATCACCGATCGTTACTCGATGATAAATTGAGACATTACTATGAAGGTCGCAATTGCTTCCAAGCTCGACGTTTTCTCCAAGAAAACAACCACTTCCAATACTGCAGGTTTCACCTATTTTAACATTTGCCTCTATAACTACGTTTGGCCCTATATAGACGGAATCTGCCAGATCAGCAGTCTCATGAATGGACGCCGATGGATGCACAGAAGCCTCACGGATCGGAGCATCATCAAAAAGAGCCGTAGCTTCCGCAAAGCTAACATAAGGCGTCTTGGAAATAAGTGCATTATATTTACAACTTGCCGCGTACTTAGCTTCTACAATGACTGCTGAAGCATTACAGGCTTTTAATTGACGTGCATAGGAAGGGTTACTTAAAAAACTTAACTGACCAGCGACTGCATTTTCGAGAGTTCCTAGACTGGATATTATACATTGACCGTCACCGACCAATTGCAAATTTAAAAGAGTTGCAATTTCGCCAAGGGTAAACCTTTTATTGTGTACCACTTGGTACTATCCGTATTTTAATTTACGCTTCATTAATTTTCAGAGGTTTCCACAGGTTGCGAATTTTCATTTAATTTTGCGGTTACTCTGGCAGTAATATCCAAAACTGGCGCAAAATAAGGTGCCGAGTCAACATTAAGAATTAAGTCGAAACCACCCTCTGCAACTACATCAGTAACAGCTGCCGCTAATTCTTCTTGCATACTTTGCAAAAATTCTTGATTTTTTTCTTGCAAAGCTGCCTGCACTCGCTCTTGAATCAATTGCAGTTGCACCTGCAAGTCTTGGGCATTGGAATTCATCCGGCGCACTTCATCTTCAGTCATTACAGCTTCGTTCTGCTGATACTCTTCTTGCAAGTTTTGAAGCTGGTCAGTGAGATCATTTGCTCTCGTTTGGTCTTGATTAAATTCTTGTTCAAGCTCTTCTTGGACAATCCTAGCCGCATCGGAATTAAAAAGCGCCTGCAGAGCATTAAGCACACCAATTTTTGTATCCTGAGCATAAATACCTTGAGAGAATAGAGCCAGACTCAAGACGACAATTAAATTCTTTACCGTTTTCACAATTATTCTCCAATTCAAAAAAATAGCTGCTTTATTTTATTCAGCCTGTTTCCTTTAAACTTTAATACTTTAGACTTATTAACCCGAACTTATTTAGTTTTTAAAATCCCGTCCCGACCGTGAAATCAAATTGTTTCGTATCATCACCTTCCCTGTCGCCGAATGGAGCTGCGACATAAAATGTCAGAGGTCCAAATGGCGAGAGATATGTAACACTTAGTCCGGCCGCGTACCTCAATTCACCAACATCAAAATCGCTACAGTTATTTAGCAAGCTTTGACGCTTCGTACAACTGGTCGAAAATACATTCCCAGCGTCAATAAAAAGAGTTGATCTCACTCGACTTGAATCAGGTACGAATGGCAGCGGAAACAACAGTTCCAATGACGCAGTGGTGAGTATATTACCACCAAAACTGTCATAATCGTCATCCAGATAGAAATTTTGTACAGCAAGCGCAACTTGTGGATCTCCGTTAGCATCTAAGATCAGACTTCCCGTGGAATCTACAAGCGGCTGAGTCTCATAACCAAAGTCATTGTTAATTTGAGCAGTGCCGTCAGGGTTACGCAAAATATTGCCTTGCTCATCACGAGCCAAGGTAATACCGTTTTGTGTCAAATAACGCCCCCCCGCAGTACTTCGAGGCCCTAAACTATTTTCTTCATAGCCACGCAATTGGCCACCACCTCGAATCAGACCTCCAGCGAAAAAGTTATTAAAAAACGGCAATTCGTCAGATTCACCGTAACCTATTCCATAACCTATATTCATACGCAATCCGATAGCCCATTCACGATCTTGACTAATAGGCCAGTAGATCTGATTAGAATAATTCAAACGGGCGTACTGTAGATCAGAACCGGGCAAGGTGACTTCAAGGTTTAATTGATGCAGCGCTCCATCATTCGCTAATTGACCACGATTTAATGTATTTCGAAACCAATTACCTGTAATAGTAAAGTTATTGAATGTATCACCGAACTTATCAACGAAACCAAGGTCTGGGCTTTTTTGCAACTGCAAGTCAGTTAAGTCACGCACATCACCTAGGACCGAATCCACCACGGGGCCATCAAACGGGTTTGCGTTGAATGGAGTAATTACATAATTGTTAGCGTTTTCAAAGAGGACCGGGCTGGATTCAATCTCTTGCACAGAGCCATAGCCTGAACTTAATTCTGTATGGGTTACTCCCAAATCAAACCCAATAACTTGTATCTCACTTAATGGATAGCTGAAGCTTAAAGAGCCACCCCAAGAAGTAGTGTTAAAGCTAGAGACATTAAATGGCGAATCCATTTCTTGCGCAAACAGATTAAACCCGCGACTTACGCCGTCCGGGGTAAAGTAAGGATCGAGGTATTGAAAATTTAGACCTTTGATAAAGCGACTACGATTAACCCCTATCCCAATTGTTCTCCCGGTGCCTAAAAAATTTGCGGCTTGTAGATTTGAACTAAGAAAAAAATCTCCGCCACCACCCGTGCCAACTGAGAAACTTATAGCACCGAAATTTTGTTCCAAGACATCGTAACTCACGTCGATCTGATCTTCAGTGCCAGCTATTTCTTCTGTCTCAACTTCAACAGATTCAAAATATCCTAAACGCTCGAGCCGAACCTTTGATTGCTCTATGGCTTGGCTGGAAGCCGGCGCACTTTCTAATTGCCGCATCTCTCGCCGCATTACATCATCAGCTGTAGACACGTTTCCGGCAAAATTAATTCGATTCACATAAGTGCGATTACCAGGTTCAATAAAGAAGGTAACTTCGACAGTTTCTTCATCGTCACTCACTTCTGGAACGCCAGTCGCTTCAGCAAAGGCGTAACCAAGATTCCCTAGGAACTGAACCATGATTTCTTCAGTTCCCGTCACCAATGCCTGAGAATAAATTTGACCAGGGCGCACAAATATTGCTGCCCGTAAGAGATTCTCAGCATCTACCAAATCACCCGCTAGATCAACATTCGAAACTGTATATTGATCACCTTCAGTGATATTGACAGTGATATAAACTTCCTCTCTGTTAGGAGTAATCGCAATCGGCGTTGAATCAATATTGAATTCCACGAAGCCATTGTCTAAGTAGAACGATTCCAATCTTTCTAAATCACCTCCAAATTGCTCCCTAGAATAACGATCTCGCCTACTCAAAAACATATACCAAGGCTTCGTACCGAGCTCAAATAGTTCGAGTAGCTCTTCTTCTTCGAAGTTTTCATTACCTACAACGTTAATATGTCGAATGCGGGATTCTTCCCCTTCATTTATTTCTAAGCTAATAGCAACTCGATTACGGGGCAGTTCTTCAACCTCAATTTCAACCGAAGCTCCGTAACGACCCCTAGATGAATAGACTTCTTGAATCCCCTGTTGAATAGCTTCCAATGCAGCCCGCGTAAAAATTTGTCCTTCTGCTATTTCAGCTTGCGCCATGTTATCAAGAATATCTTCGGTCTCAAGCACGCTATTGCCTTCAATCTCAATCTCAGCAACTGAAGGCCTCTCGAGAACTGTAATAACTAAAATATTTCCTTCGCGAGACACTTCTATCTCATCGAAGTACTCGGACTGAGAAAGCTCACGGATAATTTGTGCGGGTGCTGTGGCCGTTACTTCATCACCTATACCTACTGGTAACAAATTATAAATAATTCCCGGAGAGATACGTTGATAACCATCAACAATAATATCTGCGATGACAAAATCTTGTGCTCTGGAAGTATTGGAAAATCCAAAAATCACCAGCAAACAAAAAACCACTTTTTTCATTTGTAACTCAAATTTAAGATTGTTTCTTCGCGGCGGATTAATTTTAACTTATAACAAGCGACTAAAATCATTGTAAATGGCCAATACCATGATCCCAGAAATCATTAAAAGTCCGAGCTGCAACCCCCAAGCCTGAATTCGCTCAGGGACTGGCCTCCTAATTACTGCTTCGATCGCGTAATACAACAAGTGTCCCCCATCCAATACTGGGATTGGCAATAAATTAAGCACTCCCAATGAAATACTCAGAAGTGCCAGGAATCCCAGATATACATCTAAGCCGTACGTTGCTGTTTCTCCAGCAACTTGCGCAATCGTTATCGGCCCATTAACATTCTTTACAGAGATTAAACCAATGACCATTTTCTTGACTGAGTCGAGAACAAAGATCGATTTATCCCATGTCTCTTGTAACGCCGGCCTAATAGCTGCTAGAGGCCCATATCGGAACTCTCGTAGCATTTCCTGAGGTAGTATCTCGGACAAACGCCCCTGTTGTACTTCAGCGCCTATTCTTCCTACTTCAGCACCATCTTCAAGTCTTATAATTTCGGGCCGAATCTCTAACCCAGTCTCAATTTCTCCTCGTTGGACCACCACATCCAATACTAGTTCCGGGCTGTTTCTAATCACTTCTACCCAATGAGTCCATCCTCTGATAAATTCACCGTTTACACTCAGCACTTTGTCTCCACTCAGCAGTCCACCCTGCTCAGCGCGTCCGCCCGAGATTACTCCAGCAATTCTAGCTGGGATTTCAATTTGTATAATTCCAAGATCGGAAACCGGATTAGGTTCTGTGGAACCCCCCATCCAGGACTCAATAGGTATCTCAATTTCACGAACCAAATCTGAACCGGCAGGGTTAACAGTGAGCATCAAACCTCCCGTCTCCCCAAGTCGGCCTAACATTTGCAGCGTCACTTGCTGCCAAATGAGAGTTTCTTGCCCGTCAACGGCGAGAATTTCGTCTCCATCGCGCAAACCTGCCATCGCAGCTGGCGAACCATCAGTCACGCCGCTAACGATTGGCGCGATACCGTTTAATCCATATGAAATGTTGATTACCCAAAAAACAAAAATAGCTAGCAAGAAGTTTGCAACAGGACCCGCCGCAACAATCGCTATACGCTGCCAAAGAGGCTTGTAGGCAAATGACTCACTGCGCTGACTTGCTGTAGTCGCGGTTTGATCCGACACAGTTGTATCTTCCTGCCCCAACATTTTCACATAACCACCCAAAGGAATCGGAGCGATTACGTATTCGACACCATCTTTTCCAATCCAGGATTTAGCCGCCTTACCAAAACCAATCGAGAACCTGAGAACTTTCACGCCACAGCGACGTGCAACCCAAAAATGGCCAAATTCGTGAATCGTCACAAGTATTCCCAGCGTAACGATCAGAGCAGCAGCACTGATTAAAATATCTAATATCATTGTAAGTACTACAGAAAGGCTAGTTACCAGCCTTTAAGATTGTTGAAATTCCTTCAAAATCATATCTTTAGATAAGCATCTAGCTCGCTCATCAATGTCTTGAATAATAGCGAGACTTGCGGCTTCTTCACAAGGTATTTTCGACATAACTTCCTCAATTATGAGAGAAATTTCTGAAAATTTGATTTTCTCATTCAAAAAAGCAGCCACAGCAATTTCATTTGCCGCATTAAGTGCAGTGGGGGCTGTGCCTCCGGTAGTAGCCGCCTCAATACCAAGACGCAAACAGGGAAATCTATTCAGATCTGGCTGCCTGAAAGACAATTCAGCAATCTTTGCCAAATCCAGCATTTTGGCTTTGGTGTCTATGCGACCAGGGTAAGCGAGACCATGAGCAATGGGAACTTGCATATCTGGGTTTGCCATTTGCGCCAATACCGAACCATCGCGATAGTAAACCAATGAATGAACAATGCTCTCCGGGTGGATCAGCACTTCGATTTGATGAATTGCCAATCGGAATAGTTGTCGAGCTTCTATAAACTCCAATCCCTTGTTCATCATCGTGGCAGAGTCAACGGAAATCTTTCTTCCCATCTTCCATTTTGGATGTTTACAAGCTTGATCCGGCGTAAATCCGACGAAATCTGCTAAAGGAGCATTCAGAAACGGGCCTCCAGATGCAGTTAAAACAACTTTACTGACGTTATCGAGCTGTGAGTTAACCACACCTCTGGAAGAAATAGGCAGACATTGAAAAACAGCATTATGCTCACTATCAATTGGAATCACTTCAGCACCGGACTGGCTTGCCGTTTGCATGAAGAGATCCCCTGACATGACGAGTGCCTCTTTATTCGCCAGTAATAAGCGTTTACCCGACATTACGGCAGCAAGTGATGCTGACAATCCAGCCGCGCCAACAATGGCCGCCATGACCACATCAACTGCTTCAGCTGACGCAATCTCCTCGAGAGCTGCAGGCCCAATTCTCAATTCAGTATCACAGTTGGCGTTTATTAATTGTTGAGAAAAGTCATTAACACAAGAGTCATCAACTAAAACTGCGAAAGAAGGATTAAACTCCTTACATTGTTCAAGTAATAATTTAGTGTTGCGATGAGCGCTAACTGCAAAGACTTCGAATTCGGATGAATTCCGAATTACGTCTAACGTACTCTCTCCAATAGAGCCCGTAGAACCAAGAATTGATACTTGCTTCGATGTCATTCGTAATACACTCTTTAACTTATAATCAGAAAGGTAATAACAAACAGTGGAGTAACCGCAAGTAGTCCATCGATCCGATCCAATATTCCACCATGACCCGGTAAAATTGAACCACTATCTTTAATATGCTGGTTTCTCTTCAACATACTTTCCAGTAGATCACCGATTACATCGAATAATGTAACGCAGAGACTAAGAACCATTAGTACCGCAGCTTTTTGGAAGCTCAATTCAAGAACGTAGTTGTTCACTAGCACTATCAGCGAGAGGCCTAAAAGCAGGCAACCAACCAAGCCTCCCCAGACACCTTCCCAGGATTTATTCGGGCTTAATGCAGGAGCAAGTTTTCTCCTACCAAATTTTTTACCAGCAAAATAAGCTCCGATATCAGCTGCGGCCACCATAATGACTAAAACCAGCACTAAATAGCCCATTGGATTTAAATACTTAAGTTGAATAATACCGGCCCAAGCTGGTAACAGCGCCATTAAGCCCATAAAAGCAATTTTAGACTTATCATTCCAACGGGCAGAGTTTTCGGGATAACCCAAAAGCATAAGAAAGGCCAGCGCCCAGAATAAGACCCCCAGGCCCAATACTATTAAAACCCGGTCGCTGCTAATCATTTCGACTTCCGGATAAATACCCAAGAAGGGAAATAAAGCTATTATCATGACAGCCAAGGTTGCAAGATAAGAAACCTTTGAATTTTCCCGAGACAAACCTATTAATCCACCCCATTCCCAAGCGGCGATTAATACTATAAGAGTAATAAGCAAGGAAAAAACAAATGGGCTAAAAAGTATAGTTACTATAATGAATGCAAATGCTAACAAAATCGCAGTGATTATCCGCTGTTTAAGCACTTTAAGAAACCATTTCCTGACGGTTTTTCCTACCCGCTACTTTGGCACCCTCCTCACCTTCGTGGCCACCATAGCGACGTTGTCGCGATGCATAATCATCCAAAGCGATTTGTAATTGGGCATCATCAAAGTCAGGCCAATAGCAATCAGTAAAATACAATTCTGTATAGGCGAACTGCCATAATAGAAAGTTACTGATGCGATGTTCCCCTCCAGTTCTTAAACAGAGATCAGGGTCTGGATAATTACCTAAACTAGTAAAGCTATGAACTAAATTGATATCGATTTCACTGAGTTCTAGATCTCCATTTTTCACTTTTTTAGCGATTAATCTGCTGGCGTTACTGAGATCCCACCTACCCCCATAATCAGCAGCTACAATTACAGTGGTTCCAGTATTTTGCCTAGTAAGTTCCTCGACTTCAGCCATCATTGCTAATAACTTTATGGGAAATTCCGATCGATTTCCAATGAATCTCAAGCGCACATTATTCTTATTTAACTGAGCAATTTCTATGCGCTTTAAGACTGTCAAGAACAATGCCATGAGGCTTTGTACTTCTTTAGCGGGACGCATCCAATTTTCAGAACTAAAAGCGAACAAGGTAAGGTAGTTGATGCCACGCCGAACGCAGGAATTAACAATTTCTCGTGCAGCTTCTGCACCCTGACGGTAACCTGATTTAGACTCTAACCCATTAAGTTTAGCCCAACGTTTATTGCCGTCCATAATTATTGCAATGTGGTTAGGTAATTTATTTTTAGTATCAGGTGTCATTTTTGAGTAAAGTTAAATTGAGCACCTATATTAGCCCGAAAAAACTACAAAGAGCTTTAATTACAATCAAAATGATAATAGATCCGCTTCTTTTACCTGATAAGTAGACTCAATAGCAGCGATATACTTATCAGTTAATTTTTGCACTTGATCTTCTGATCTGCGCTGATCATCTTCACTAATCTTTTTCTCCTTTTCCAGGTCTTTGAAGTCAGTATTTGCATCCCTGCGTATATTCCGAATAGCAACTCTAGCATTTTCCACTTCATTCTTTGCTTGTTTTGTATATTGGCGTCTAGTTTCTTCTGTTAACGGGGGCATAGGAACACGGATTGTATCGCCATTATTAGATGGATTAAGCCCAAGGTCAGATTTTAAAATTGCTTTTTCGATTTCTCCAATCTGATTTTTCTCCCAAGGAGAAATAATCAAAGAACGACTCTCTTCCACATTTACATTCGCTAATTGGTTCAAGGGTGTTTCAGAGCCATAATAAGAAACCATGACGCTGTCTAATATACTCGGGTGCGCACGGCCTGTGCGAATTTTCTTAAAGGCATCTTCCAATGAAGCGACACTTTTTTGCATTCTTTCTTCTGTGTCCGCGATTATTTCATCGATCATCATCGTTTCCTTTTGCTATTTACTAACACTGGCGTCAATCAATATCCAATTTTTACTCTATTAATGTGCCGTCTAGCTTCCCCATAACATTGTCTAGCAATGCGCCTGAACGATGCATATTGAATACTTTAATCGGAATCTGATGATCGCGACTCAAGCAGATAGCAGTCAGATCCATTACTCCTAACTTCTTCTCTAGCACTTCATCATAGGTTAGCTTGTCAAATTTTACTGCTTCGAAATTAGTTTCTGGGTCAGCGGAATAAACACCATCGACTTTTGTTGCTTTAAGAATTAAATCTGCATCAATCTCAATACCTCTCAGGCAAGCCGCAGAATCGGTAGTAAAAAATGGGTTTCCAGTACCAGCTGAAAATATAACAACATCTCCGGCATTGAGGTGGCGGATCGCCGTCCTTCGGTCATAGTGCTCAACCACACCACTCATTTGAATCGCAGACATAACGCGTGTAGGAATATTAGCTCGCTCCAAGGCATCTCGCATTGCCAGGGCGTTCATAACCGTTGCAAGCATGCCCATATGATCTCCGGTAACTCGCTCCATGCCTGCTGCATTCAACTCAGCACCACGAAAAAGATTCCCGCCACCAATGACCATACCCACCTGAACACCCAGGCCGACCAATTGACCAACTTCCACAGCCATGCGATCAAGCACTTTCGGATCGATCCCAAAGTCTACATCTCCCGTTAGGGCTTCACCACTCAGCTTAAGTAGGATGCGATTATATTTTCGTTCTCTTTTTGGCATCAGTTCATTATTTATCTTTTGAATAAAAAATTTATCATCCGTTTAGTTGAGCAGCGACTTCCGCAGCGAAATCTTCTTCTTCCTTCTCGATCCCTTCGCCAACCTCATAACGTATAAATTGCACAATATCAGCACCTGCCTCTTTCAGAAGCGCCCCTACTTTAGTATCTGGGTCCTTAACGAAGTCTTGCTCTAGTAAGCTGACTTCAGCAACAAATTTTCGCAAGCGCCCACTAATCATTTTTTCGACAATTTCCTCTGGCTTACCACTTTCTCGTGCCTGAGAAGAATAAATCTCAGATTCTTTTGCCAGGACGTCTTCGGGTACTTCTTCGGCTCTAACTACCATAGGATTTACAGCTGCAACGTGCATTGAGATATCCCTCGCAAGAGCTTCATCTCCACCTTTCAAGGAAATTAATACAGCAATTCTATTATTACTATGCACATAACTCTCTATGATGCCCTGGTTTGCATCGTCAAAACGTAATCTTTCTACGCGGCGAAGATTTATATTTTCGCCAATCTTTTGTACCAATGCCTGGCGTGTATTTTCAATACCAGCTTCTAATAATGCATTAACATCCGCTTCACTATTGGAATACGCCATTTCTAAACATTGCTTAGCGAAGGAAAGAAAATTCTCATCTCGTGCTACAAAATCAGTTTCGCTATTGATTTCAACAACTACACCATAATTGCCATCTTCAGCGATCTTCGTCATCACAACACCCTCTGCCGCGACTCGACTCGCTTTCTTTGCTGCCTTTAAGCCACTCGCTTTGCGCAAATCTTCGATGGCTTTCTCCATGTCACCATCCGCTTTAGTTAGCGCCTTCTTACAATCCATCATACCCAAGCCAGTACGCTCACGTAATTCTTTTACCATACTCGCAGTAATTGTTGCCATTATTTCACCTCGTTCCATATCTAACGAAGCGCCTGAGACTTCGTAAAAATATCATTTGTAAAAAGGGGGCTAACGCCCCCTTACTTTTTAGCTTGTCTAATCTACAAACTACTGCTTAACCTGCTATCAAGAAAAGTAACTACCAGATTTTTAGTCCTTTTTAGCAGCAGCCTTTTTCTTAGCCGGCACTTTCTTCTTAGCTACTACCTTTTTCTTAGCCACCGCCTTTTTCTTGATAAGCGTTTTCTTTTTAGCAGGCGCCTTTTTCTTTGCTGGCGCTTTAACTGCCTTAGCAGGCTCTTCGACGACTTCTGCTTCAACTACAGCGGGCTCTTCGATGACTTCTGCTTCAACTACAGCGGGCTCTTCGACGACTTCTGCTTCAACTACAGCGGGCTCTTCGGCGACTTCTGCTTCAACTACAGATTCTTCAACTCCCTTATCTGTAACTTCTTCTACTGGTGCTTCTCCTTCCACTTCTTCTTCGGAATCAGATGCCTCTGCGGAATCTTCCACTTTTTCATTAGCAGGAGCGCTCTCTTCAATTTCTATGAATTCACTCTCAATGGGCCCATTGCGTGCACGCCCTTCGAGACAGGCGTCAGCCACTGACGTTGCGTAGAGCTGAATCGCACGAATTGCATCGTCATTCCCAGGAATAACATAATTAACCCCTTCTGGGTTGCTATTCGTATCTACGACTCCAATTACCGGGATTTTCAAGTTATTAGCTTCGGTGACAGCAATACGCTCATGGTCAACATCAATTACAAATAAGGCGTCAGGCAACCCACCCATATCCTTAATGCCACCAATACTGCGCTCCAATTTTTCCTTCGCCCGCTTCAGCATTAAAGCTTCTTTCTTTGTTAAGCGATTGAACGTACCGTCTTTTTCCTGAGTTTCGAGCTCTTTTAAACGTTTTATTGATCCACGAATAGTTTTGTAATTGGTTAGCATGCCACCTAACCAGCGATGATTAACATAAGGCATACCAGCTCGCTCAGCTTGTTCTCTTACGATTTTCGCAGCTGCTCTTTTAGTCCCAACAAAGAGAATTTTCCTCTTTTTTTCAGCCAGATCAGCAACCTGGTCTAAGGCTGAATTCAGCGCTGGAACAGTGTGCTCAAGGTTAATTATATGAATTTTATTACGAGCGCCAAAGATGTATGGCTCCATTTTTGGGTTCCAGTAACGACACTGATGCCCAAAATGTACTCCTGCACGGAGCATTTCTTTCATGCTTACAGTCATGTTATATCCTTCGGTTTGGGTTAGGCCTCCATACACCCCATGGATCAACTCACGCTGCCAGCTAGGCTTTTAGCGAGAGCACCCAGAACACATGTGACGGTGTATGTGCGACGTTAATAGTTAAAAATAAGCTCTTTTAGGATTAGCATACAGCCATCCCTCAGAGAGCGCCGCTTTATACCATAATCCACCCTAATCTTAAAGCTCTCTTAGACGAAGAAAAATCGCTTTCCAAGCCCAGAATTATTGACATACAGCCTGATTATGGAGGGTCTATCGCACTGTATTCTCGCGCACTACTGATTTAAAATAGATTACTTCTACAAAGATCACTATTAATTTCAGCAGATAGAAGAATGACCATTCATATTAAGAATCCTGAAGACCTCTCTAAAATGCGAATTGCCGGCCAACTGGCTGCCGAGGTACTGGAAATGATAGGCCCCCATGTCCAACCAGGGGTAAGTACAGGAAAATTGGACCAAATTTGTCACAACTACATAGTTGAAGAGCAAAAGGCAGTTCCTGCTCCACTTAACTATAATGGATTTCCCAAGTCTATTTGCACTTCGGTAAATCATGTTATCTGTCATGGAATTCCCAGTGACGACAAAATTTTAAAAAGTGGGGACATATTAAATATAGACATTACAGTCATAAAAGATGGCTTTCACGGAGACACAAGTAAGATGTTTTGTGTTGGAGAAGTTCCAGATCATGCCCGTCGGCTAATTCGAGTTACGCAGGAATGTCTCTACAAGGCCATCGATATTGTTCGACCCGGTGCAACATTAGGCGACATTGGAAACATAATCCAAGGACATGGCGAAGCGCACAATTATTCAATTGTTCGCGAATATTGCGGCCATGGAATCGGTAGAATTTTTCACGAAGAGCCTCAAGTACTCCATTATGGCAAGCCTAACACCGGCACTAAAATCGTCGAAGGCATGACATTTACCATAGAACCTATGTTAAATGCAGGTACCCGCTATACTAAACTTTCTCGCAAAGATGGTTGGACCGTTACCACAAAAGATCGCCGTCTATCGGCACAATGGGAACATACCCTAGCCGTAACGAGTGACGGATGCGAGGTGTTAACTCGTCGCCCAGATGAAGCATTGTGATCGAATTAAAACTCGAGGAAAACGATGCTGACATAGCAACGGATTTTAGTTTAGACACAGAATTACTTGATATAAATCACTTGCGAACTGCAGTCGCCAATGCCGGCAGCCCCACCCCCCTGCTAAGCAAAGCATTAAGGCAAGCTAGCGAAGTCCTTCACTCCCGCTACAAAAAAAACCTCAATATTACCAGAATCGTTTTCGGTCGTGCTTGGGCGGTAGACGAAGTGTTGCGCCTTGCCTGGAATGCTCAGAACTGGCCAGATCCAAATGATATTAGCCTGGTGGCTGTTGGAGGATATGGACGTAGCGAACTATTTCCCCATTCTGACATTGACTTACTGCTACTTACCCGAAAAAGTCGTTTCAACAAAAAGTACAAAGACTATATCAGCGCATTTCTCACCATGCTTTGGGACATAGGACTAGAACCTGGTCATAGTGTTAGGTCTGTTCGCCAATGCAAGCAGGAAGCTATTAAAGATATCACCGTAGCTACCGCCCTGATGGAATCTCGGCTATTACAGGGCCCTGAGGATTTACACACACTTATGACGGTCGCGACCAACGAAAAAAGAGTCTGGCCAATAAAGAAATTTTTCAAGGCAAAAGTCGACGAACAAATTGCTCGACATGAAAAATACCATGATGTCGATTATGCCCTTGAACCCAATATTAAAACCTCGCCAGGAGGCCTACGGGACATTCAGACAATTGCCTGGGTAAGCAAAAGGCATTTTGGTGCCGGTTCTTTTAAGGATTTAGTCAGACTTGGATTTCTTAAAGAATCCGAAGAGGCTCTTATTAGTACGGGTCAGAAATTTCTTTGGAAATTACGTTGCGGTTTGCATTTTCTTGAGGGTCGCAGCGAGGACCGTCTCCTCTTCGACAAACAAAGAGAATTGGCACAGCTATTTGATTACCACGACGATAAAAAGAGTCTTGGAGTCGAAAAATTAATGAAACAATACTATCGTGCTGTTGCCAATCTCAGAGAATTAAACGACTTATTATTGCAACATTTTGACGAAGTGATACTACGCGCTGGAAAACGGGCCAAAATAAGGCCTTTAAATAATCGTTTTCAGGTCCGAGATGATTATATTGAAGTTATTCATCCCAATGTATTTGAATGTAATCCGTCTGCGCTTATCGAAATTTTTGTATTAATAGGAGATAGCCCAAAAATAAAGGGCATTCGAGCATCAACTATTGGACTTCTCAGAGAGAGTCGTCACCTTATAAACGACGACTTTCGAAATGACGCGCGCAATACAAGCTTGTTCATTGAATTATTACGAACACAAAACCATATGACACTGCAGCTACGTCGCATGGCGCGTTATGACATCCTTGGCCGCTATTTACCTGAATTCGGTCAAATCAGCGGACAAATGCAGCATGACCTGTTCCATATTTACACTGTCGACGCACACACGCTGCAAGTTGTAGAAAATATGCGAAAATTCCGCTTACCTCAAGCAGCAGAAAAATTCCCTGTTGCCGCGCACATTTTTAATAACCTGCCTAAAGTAGAATTACTATATATCGCAGGCCTTTATCATGACATAGCCAAGGGTCGCGGCGGCAATCACTCAGAGCTTGGCAAGATCGACGCAGTAAATTTCTGTGAACGACATCAACTAAGCAAGTGGGATACCGGCCTAGTCTCTTGGCTGGTAGACAAACATCTATTAATGTCAATGACAGCGCAGCGGAAAGACACAAATGATCCAGCAATCATAAAAGAGTTCGCAGAGCAGATGGGGGATAAATTACACTTAGATTATCTTTATGCGATGACTGTGGCTGATATTTGCGCCACCAACCCGGAACTATGGAATAGCTGGCGAGCTACATTATTGCGACAGCTCTACACAAATACCAAAAAAGCATTTCAGCTCGGACTAGAAAAACCAATTAATCGACAAGAGCGAATCGCTGACAAGCAACAATCTGCCCGTGCAAAGTTACTAGAGAGAGGCCTCAGTGCTAACCAAATAGAAATTGTATGGACCAAAGCCGATGACGAGTATTTCGTGCGCGAATCCAGCGCCAATATTATTTGGCATACTGAAGGCATTGCTAATTTCGAGAATGAAAATAAATCAGAAGAAAGGCCATTGATCCTAGTACAAGATATGGAAGAAAACGTCGAAGGAGAAGGCGCGACTCAGGTCTTTATTTATGCCAATAATGCTGACTTCTTGTTTGCTAACAGCACTGCTGCATTTGAAAAACTAAACCTAAACATTTATGGCGCCAGAGTTTTTACTTCTGCTAATGATCACTGCATGGATACTTTTACGGTGTTAGAAAATACCGGACTTCCCGTAGGCAAGAATCCGAAAAGACAGGATGAAATCAGGAAAGTATTAACGGAGCATTTGACATCAGGTAATGAGGCAATAAAACCAATAAGCTTTCGTCGCACACGCAAAGAAAAATATTTTGCGAAGTCTATAGAAGTTACTTTTGTAAATACATCAGAGAAAAAATATTCAACTCTCGAAGTTAATTGCCCGGACCAACCTGGCATTCTCGCTTCTGTTGGCAAAATCCTCGCGGCCAATGGGGTCAACCTTAAAGATGCTCGTATAACGACATTAGGAGAGCGAGTAGAAGATTTGTTTTTCATCACAGATCAAACTGGTAATTCCATTGAAGAAAAATCTTTATTAGAAAAACTTCAATCTGAAATTAAAACTGAATTGAAAAATCGCTTAGCTGCATAAGGGCCAATTGAACTAATGATAAAGCTGTATGGCATTAATAATTGTGACACTATTAAGAAAACCAAAAGATGGCTGGATACACAAAACTCTGAATACGAATTTCATGATTATAAAAAACTGGGGTGCTCTAAACAGTTAGCTAAACAATTGTTAGATCAATTGCCTTTGAATGCTGTAATCAATACTCGAGGGACTACTTGGCGCAAGCTCCCTGATAAAGTAAAAAATGGCTTAAATAGGGATGTTGCTATAAATATTATGATTGAGCAGCCATCAGTCATCAAGCGCCCCATATTCCATATACACGGGGAGTGGGTGATAGGATTCAATCCTGAAAAGCTCACTTCTTTAATCAAATAAACAATAACTAACAAATTTTAGCTGGGAATCACTAGTATGAGCGGCAATGAAATCCACAGTTATGCCCTAGGTATAGCAACCCAAAACTCCAATGATGAAATTATTGAGGTTTTTTATCCTCAACCTTTACTTACTCCGTCTAAAGACCTCACTAGCGTTATTCTTGAACTTTTTGTTGAAGTTTCTGGCAATGGCTATGTTGATTTATCAGCTGACACAGTAAAATATTTAAGTAATAGCTTTATGGAGATTGGCGATAAGGCGCAGTCAGAAATTGCTGCTAGCCTAGCAACATCCAAAAAAACTTTGATTTGTACACTCCTCAGAGATAACAGTGCTCCTAATTCTATTCCCGAAGCATTCCTAAAATTGCATTTGCTTTCACATAGATTTGCTTTGCCACATCAACTCAACTTAGATGGCTTATTTGGTGTGTTAAAGAATCTAGCATGGACGAATCACGGAGCTGTAGATCTCAACGATCTGCCAAAACGGCAATTAGAAGCGCGAATTAATGGTGAACCTTTTGATGTTCATTCAGTCGACAAGTTTCCGAAAATGACTAGCTATGTAGTACCTACTGGTGTCCGCATTGCTAACACAGCTCGTATTCGCCTTGGAGCTTATATAGGCGAAGGTACAACTGTCATGCATGAAGGCTTCGTGAATTTCAATGCAGGAACTAAGGGCACTGCGATGATCGAAGGGCGCATCTCTGCAGGCGTTGTCGTTGGGGAAAATAGTGACCTAGGTGGCGGCTGCAGCACTATGGGTACCTTATCCGGGGGTGGGACTGAAATCATTTCTGTGGGCAAGAATTGCTTGATCGGAGCTAATGCCGGCATCGGCTTTCCATTAGCAGATGGCTGCATTGTAGAAGCAGGTCTTTATGTAACCGCTGGCACCAAGGTTAATTTGTTAGACCAAAATGGTGCACTTATTAAGACGGCTAAAGCCCGGGAGATCTGCGATATGAAGAATTTACTATTCAGACGAAATTCTTTAAGCGGAATCGTTGAATGTGTTCCCACTAAGAATTCCATAAGCTTGAATGAAGAGCTTCACGCTCACAATTAAGGATTACTATGTCTGCCACATTGGATTTGGCTAAACAATTAATTCAACGAGCTTCAATTAGCCCCGAAGATATGGACTGCCAGCAGATACTTGCGCAGCGTTTAATTAAATTAGGTTTCAAAATTGAATCTCTTCCTTTTGGTAAAGTCTCAAATTTATGGGCTGAGCTAGGTAAAGAAGGTCCCCTCTTTGTTTTCGCAGGCCATACTGATGTTGTTCCAGCTGGGCCTATAGAAGAATGGTCTTTCGACCCTTTTTCCCCAACTGAACATGAAGACTTTCTTTATGGTCGCGGTTCGGCGGACATGAAATCATCCCTCGCCGCGATGATCGTCGCAACGGAAAACTATTTAGCCTCAAATAAGCCTAATTTTCGTATCGGTTTTCTGATTACAAGTGATGAAGAAGGCCATGCAATAAATGGGACTCGCAAAGTGATGGAGACTTTTAATTCTCAAAATCGCAACATCGACTACTGCATAGTTGGGGAACCGAGTAGCTCCAAAAGACTAGGTGATACGATAAAAATTGGCAGGCGCGGCTCACTAAGCTGCAAACTCAAGGTTCAAGGTATTAAAGGCCATGTTGCCTATCCTGAATTGGCCTCAAACCCAATACACAGCGCTTTGCCTGCTTTGGCAAAACTTACCGCTGCCGCTTGGGATACAGGTAATGACAACTTCCCTCCGACAAGTTTTCAAATCTCAAATGTTCATGCTGGAGTAGGCGCGAACAACGTAATCCCTGATTCGATGGAAATTGATTTCAATCTCCGTTATTCAACTGAACTGGATGCAGAAACAATCAAACAACGAGTGGAAATGATTCTTGCTGAAGATGGTTTTGACTACCAAACTCAATGGCATCTATCAGGAGAACCCTTTCTTACTAAAGAATCTCAGTTAATTGATGCGGTAAAAAGAAGTGTCGAGGAAGTGATAGGAATAAAACCGGCATTATCTACTGCTGGCGGCACCTCCGATGGCCGATTTATTTCACCTGCAGGCGCCCAAGTGGTGGAGTTAGGGCCATGTAATGCGACCATCCACAAGATCGATGAGCGTATCAGAATAAGTGATATCGAACTGTTAACTGAGACTTATACAAAAATTCTGGTTAATTTAGAGCGATTATCTGCTTCTAAGTAAGGTTTACTTAACTAACAATTAATTGAGCAGGTAGACATCGTATCTACTGCTACTGCCTCTAAAACTAATACTTGGCTCTTTGACGCTTATGAAAGGTGAGTTCTTCGCCCGTTTTACGACAATTCTTTCTGTTGCCACCGTGTAAGCCGCTTCCAATAATTCTTTATCATTACTCGATGAACCTATCAGCTCCTGCAAGTAATACATCCCTTTCTTTGCCTTAGCTATTTTATTTTTTGTTGGAAACATCGGATCAAGATAGACAACTTGCGTACTCTCCAGAGTTTCTGCCGCTTCAAGGAAATTTGCCTGGCATAGCTCAATTCTCTCAATGATTTCAGCCTCTAATGCACCCAGCCGCAAAAACCTATTGGAGCCATCCTCGAGTAAGGCAAACACAATTGGATTTCTCTCAATAGCCAACACATGACAACCAATAGCAGCAAATAAAAAGCTATCAGTTCCCAAGCCTGCTGTAGCATCAACAATTCCTGGTCGTTTACCCTTGCGTGCACCGATCGCTTTGAAAAGGTTTTGTTGTAAAACTGAATCACCAACTCGTTTAGTCAGTCTTTTGAAGTCCACATACAGGGATCCAGGTGCTTTCTTAGTGGTTGATTGAAGCCCAAGACCATATTCATCAAAGCGAAGGTAAAAGTTGACAGCTTTTTCTTCTATTTCTGAAATGGGTAAGAGCGGTAGCTTTAAACGAATTTGTAATGCTAATTCCAGAGTGCTTGGAATTCGGTTTAACTGCGCTATAACTAGCTGTTGATGCGTCATGCCATAAACGTGATAGAAAATAAAACGACAGCCAGACCTATACGATAGATAACAAACGGTAGGAAGCCGATGCGCTCTATTAGTTGCATAAAATAATGAATACATGCAAACGCGACTAGGCCAGACACAAAAACCCCATAGGCTAAAGGTAGGAGATATTCCCCAAGTGCGCCCACATTTACTAATTCTGTCCCACGAAGAGTAAAGCTGCCGAATATAATGGGTATTGCCAAGAAAAAAGATAACTTTGCAGCGGCTTGACGCGTCAGACCGCAAAAAAGTGCAGCTGTCATTGTAATGCCTGATCTAGACGTCCCTGGAATTAAAGCCAAGGCCTGCGCAAAACCGACGAAAAGCGCTTGTCTCCATGTAAGTTCAGATAAAGATCGACCGGGGTCGACCCTTTTGTCTGCATACCAGAGTAACAACGCAAATAGCGTAGAAGTTGAACCGATTACGTAACCAGATCTCGCATAATTTTCTACTAAGTCATTCGCAAACAAACCTGCAAGCGCACCTGGCACTGTAGCAATGATGATTAGCCAGGCCAAACGACTGTCTTCTGATGTTTGCCGCTGAGTAAGGTTTTTTAGCCAGGCGACCAGTAACTGCAGAATGTCATGGCGGAAGTACGCAAGAACAGCGAATAACGATCCAAGATGAACAGCTACGTCAAACGTTAAACCCTGGTCAGGCCAATCCAGTAACAGCGAAGGCAAAATAAGATGGGCGGATGAGGACACCGGCAAAAATTCTGTTATTCCTTGAATCAGAGCCAACAGTGTTACTTGGAAAAAATTTAAGTCCATATCATTCCTGATAGCTAACCATAATCCAAATGCTCTTTAACGTAATTAGGTAGTAATTGCTCACTCAAAAGTGTCTCCCCCCGAGACAGTTTATCTAGCCCAATAACGCACAAATCATTCATAGAGGTTTTTGCCGTTATATTCCTATTTGAGACACTAACACCAAATAGTTTTTCTAATTGGCTTTGGTTTTGCCATGCCTCTCCTATTCCCGTCCATTTTCTCTCCGGCAGCGAAAGTTGCGGAGACCCAGCCTTGAGCTCGAGGACTCTTTCCCTATCAAGCAGCACGAGAGTAGACCCATCATATTTATAAGCACCAAAGTACACTTCATCGTCTCGCGCGGGGATACACACAAGAAAGTCTGCGCTTTCAGTTGGTGTTACTCCTGTCTGAGCCATAAGTGCTAAGCTTGAAACCCCTATCAGGGAGGTGGAATTAGCTACACTTATGCCCTGAGCCACCCCAATACCAATCCGCAGCCCTGTAAAAGAGCCTGGTCCCGTTACTACGACAATCCCATCCAGGTCGATAGCACCAATACTCGCTTCAGAAAAGGCAGTCTGGATAAGAGGAAGTAATTGCTGTGCCGCCTGACGTGGTTCACCAGTTCGGTATTCCTTTATTTCGCCCTCTAGGCATAAAGCTATCCGTGTAACGGAAGAGGACGTGTCAATTGCTAGGAGTTTTGGCATGAAATAACTAATTTTGTTACTTAGTGAATAAGAATCAGATAAGAAAAATCCCCCTTGAATTGATCAAGGGGGATTTTTAGGGGTCACGAGTTATGATCTGCCGCCTGGATTTTCACAGAACTCCAGCAGATACTATGGCTAACACTCGTTCCAGCTAAGGTTTAACGCTTCCTACTTGGAGCCTTTTTCCTAGCTGGTGCTTTCTTTTTAGTTGCTTTGCGCTTTGCTGGCTTGCGTTTGGCTGCCTTCTTTTTGGCAGCTTTTTTGCGAGTCGGGGCCTTGCGCTTTGCAACCTTTTTCTTAGCTACTTTTTTCTTAGCCTTCTTTTTGGCCGCTTTTTTCTTAGCCGGCTTCCGCTTTACAGCTTTTTTCTTAGCTGCTTTGCGTTTTGCTGGCTTGCGCTTTGCAGCCTTTTTCTTAGCAGCTTTTTTCTTTGCAGGCTTTCTTTTAGCTACTTTCTTCTTAGCTTTTTTCTTAGCAGCTTTCTTTTTAGCCGGCTTACGCTTGGCAACTTTGCGCTTTGCTGCCTTTTTGGCGGCAGATCTGCGCTTTACCACTTTCTTCTTGGCCTTCTTTTTAGCTGCTTTTTTCTTCGCCGGCTTGCGCTTAACTGCCTTCTTTTTGGCGGCTTTACGTTTCGCAGGCTTGCGCTTTGCTACTTTCTTCTTAGCTTTCTTTTTGGCAGCTTTCTTTTTAGCAGGCTTACGCTTTACTGCTTTTTTCTTAGCCGGCTTGCGTTTTGCTGCTTTTTTCTTAGCTGCTTTCTTCTTGGCTACTTTCTTCTTAGCTGGCTTACGCTTCGCTGCTTTTTTCTTAGCTACCTTCTTTTTAGCTTTTTTCTTAGCAGCCTTCTTCTTCGCCGGCTTACGCTTAGCAACTTTACGCTTAGCAGCTTTCTTAGCAGCTGAACGGCGCTTTACTGCTTTTTTCTTAGCTACCTTCTTTTTTGCTTTCTTCTTAGCAGCCTTCTTTTTGGCTGGCTTGCGTTTCGCTGCTTTTTTCTTAGCTACCTTCTTTTTTGCTTTCTTCTTAGTAGCCTTCTTTTTGGCTGGCTTGCGTTTCACTGCTTTTTTCTTAGCCGTTTTCCGCTTAACCGCCTTTTTCTTGGCTACCTTCTTTTTTGTAGCCGCTTTTTTCTTTACAGCTTTGCGCTTAACAACCTTTTTCTTAGCTGCTTTCCGTTTTACTACAACCTTTTTCTTAGCCACCTTCTTTTTAGCAGGTGCCTTTTTCTTTTTTGCTGCTTTCTTCTTAGCCATAGGTTTCCCCGTTGTTTTCCGAGTTAAAGTTTTCCTTTTTGACGCCTTTCGAGCCGCGACCTTTGCTTTGGCTGCGGCCTTCTTAGCGACGATTTTCTCCTTCAGAGCTACTTTTTTAGCGGCTATCCTAGCCTTCAAAGCAGCTTTTCGAGCCCGCTTAGCAGCTTGCGCCGCTTCCGCTTTAGCTCTGTTCCTTTTCCATTTAGCGATGAAAGCGTCTACCGCCCTCTCTAAATCTGCGCTCATTTTTGCTTTTTCTGCATTTTTTCTAGCTTTAGCCAGGTTCACTGTTTCTATTGCCTTAGCTTTTGCTCTTGCTGTTCGTATCTTTGCGTTTAGTGAAGCAGCCTCAGCTGCAACTTTTCGGAAGGAATTTTGTGCGGCAACCACTGCCTTCTTATTGGCAGCAGTTTCAAATTTGGTAGCAGCTTTCTTAGTCGCAATCGCTTTATTCCGAGCAATTGGAACTTTTTTTAATGCAGCCTTAGCTTCGTTTTGCAATCTAACTACTGCAGCATTTGCTCTGTCCAAAGCGGAGCTATTAATTTTTCCAATACCTTTAGCCGTCGCTTTATTTTTAGCAGAAGCTTTCTTTCTTGTTTTAACTTTAGGCACTAATTTAGATAACCCTGAGAAATTGAATCACCGTTGCTTAAGTTAATAACTGAACTTACTGCTTGCGCGCAACATATCACAATATTTATCTGGCTTACTATAAAACTCGTTACTTAAAATTTCTTTTTTGTTCTTCATGCAAGAAAGTCCACTTATGCATGGTGTCAAAAATATATTTCGCTACTTGAAAAGAAAACTTTAAGAAAACTATGGAATTTTCAGTAAAAATAATTGGGCTTAACTGTAATTTTAAACTGCAATATGTTTGCCAACTTTTTTTATTGACAGCATTTTTCGATCATAAATAAATATTTTCACCTTATTTTCCAACTTTTATTTTAATAAACGAATAGAATTACTTTAGCCTTATCAAAAACAAAAGCGTATTAGCTAAGATTATTAGTTACCTATTTTAAAAACTGTGTTTTATTAAGCGTTCAACAAAAAAGCCCGACGATTAGACCGGGCTTTTTTGTAAAAGATCATTAATCTTAATTCAATGCAGATAATACCTCTTGCTTAATAACTTCTACATTAGCAACGCCATTCACTTTAAGTACATTAACAGTGTTACCTTTACTTGCCAGCTCTGTGTAAAATTTGACCAATGGTTTTGTTTGCTCATGATAAAGAGCCAAGCGATTTCGTACGGTATCTTCCCTATCATCATCCCTTTGAATAAGCTCTTCTCCCGTTTGATCATCTTTTCCTCGCTCTTTAGGTGGATGAAAATCTACGTGATAAACCCGCCCTGAGTCCAAATGAACTCGCCTTCCACTTAATCGCTTTACGATTTCATTATCCGGCACATCAATTTCAAGAACCACATCTATTGCTACTAGCGCATCTACCATTGCCTTTGCTTGCGGAATTGTTCTGGGGAAACCATCGAACAAGAACCCGTTTACGCAATCGTCTTGACTAATACGTTCTTTTACTAGGGCAATAATAATCTCGTCAGTGACTAAGCCACCGCTTACCATTACCTGTTCAACTTGCAAACCTAGTTCTGATTTTGCTTTTACCGCCGCTCGCAACATATCGCCTGTTGAAATTTGGGGGATGCCAAACTTCTCACTGACAAATTGCGCTTGAGTGCCCTTTCCTGCTCCTGGCGCCCCCAATAATATGATTCTCATCACTTACTCCTTATCACATGAAATTTGAAAATCAGTTATAAACCTTTTTCTTTTGCCTGCTCCCACAATTGGTTCAATTGCGTCAGATCAACTTCATTCACTGTCTTCCCCTGTTCTGCTAAGCTTGATTCTATCCACTTAAACCTATTTTCAAATCGAGAGTTTGATTGGCGAAGCGCTACTTCGGGATGCGTGTCAGTATGCCGTGCAACATTTACTGCCGCAAATAGCACATCTCCCAGTTCAGATTGCATTGCGTCACTATCTTTATGAGAAATTGCCTCTTCTAATTCGATGACTTCTTCTTTTAACTTAGCCAAGACAGGACCAATTGCATCCCAATCAAAACCAACCCTGGCTGCGCGCTTTTGCAGTTTTATCGCTCGCTCGAGTGCTGGCGAAGCACGAGGAACATCATCTAAAATACTGGCTGACTGTTCGTTTTGATTCACACCATCATATTTTGATTTCTTTTCCGCTTTTTCGATATCTTTAATCGCTTCCCAGTTAATCACAACTTCTGCTGCAGAAATCCCTGGCTTGCTGCCAAAACCTGTCACTTTGCCTCCATGAAAAACATGAGGATGGCGCCGTACTAGTTTGTTAATGATTCCGTTAACGACATCATCAAATTTAAAAAAACCCTGCTCTTTTGCGATCTGAGCATAGAACACAACCTGAAACAGTAAATCACCAAGTTCATCTTCTAATTCCACCATGTCTTTTTTTTCAACAGCATCTACCACTTCATAAACTTCTTCCAAAGTATAAGGAACAAGAGAAACAAAAGATTGTTCAAGGTCCCAAGGGCAGCCAAAATCTTTGTCTCGTAGCATAGTCATTAACGAGACAAGCTTTTCAATGGAAGATTGGCTTTCGAATTTTGGCTTGTCCATGGGGTGACCCGTCGCTAATTTTTCTAGATAAGAAGAAACTCTGCCATCGACTCTACATGAGTGGTATGAGGAAACATATCCATTACTCCAGCGGAATTCAATCGGTAGCCATACTTTAAAAGTTCTGCTGTGTCGCGAGCAAGAGTTGCAGGGTTACATGAAATGTATACTATCTTGGCTGCTCTTAATCTCGCGATCTGAGGAATAATTTCAATCGCTCCCGACCGAGGTGGATCAAGCAAGATTTTAGAATAGTTTTTTTGATACCAACTCTCTTTTTCAATAGGACTAGTAAGGTCCGCCGCATAAAATGCTGTGTTTGCAATGTTATTGTTTAGAGCGTTCTCAGCTCCACGCTCTACCATCTCTCGGCTACCTTCTATACCGATAACCTTTCCCGCTCTTAGCGCGATTGGTAAAGTAAAGTTCCCTAAACCACAAAATAGATCAAGCACAGTGTCTTTATCTGAAAGGTCTAGCATTTGTACGGCTCGACTAACGATAGAGCGATTAATAGCACCATTAATCTGTGTGAAGTCCATAGGGTGAAAAGTTATATCCAAGCCAAATTCAGGAAGATAGTAATGCAAACGATTGCAATCATCTTTTGGAAAAAGTTTGTTTACGCTATCAATACCTGCGGGTTGCAAATAGATCTCTACCCCTTTTTCAGCAGCAAAATTCTCTAAAATAAGTTTATCTTGCTCGTTTAAGGGGGTTAAGTGACGGATAACAAGCGCAACACATTTACTTGCGTCTTCCTCTGCTGCACTTTCTCCTACCGCCACCTCTATTTGTGGGATTTCATCCGCAATATTAAGGGAGTAAAAGAGGGTTTTTAATGGCTCAATTAGAATTCCAACTTCGGCTACCAGAACCTGACAGTTGTCCATAACGGTTATGAAGCTGCTGTATTTTTCGCGGAACCCAACGAGGACAGCATCTTTTTTGACAACCTTGCGAACTGCTAGGCGCGCTTTGCGCCGATAATTGGTTGTTTTAGCTTTGATTTGAGGCAACACTTCAAAAGAGCGAGCATCAAGTTGAGCGCTGTGCTGGAGGTGTTCTAACAATACGCCTTGTTTAAAATCCAACTGTTTATCGCTATCCCAATGCTGTAAAGAGCATCCCCCGCATATGACCGCGTACTCACATGGAGGTGTCACGCGTTCCGGGGAAGATTTTTTGACTTCAAGCGTCTTAAATTCTGCGAATTGACTGCGGTTGCGTACATAGTTAGCTGAGACGATTTCGTCGGGCAATGATCCGTCAACAAAGGCAACTTTCCCCTCAATGTGAGAGACTCCTCGACCTTCATGACTAATACCGGAAATAGTTAGCTCTACCGCCTCTGCTGGCAGTTTATTCCTACGCTTTCGACGACGAGTAGTCATGAGAAAAAAGCAAAAGAGGAGATAGCTGAAAAGAGTGAGCTGATATTTTTTTTACCATCAAAATGAGGAAAAAACGCCAGTGGATAAATAACGGTCGCCGCGATCACAAATTATGACGACGATAGTCGCATTCTCGACTTGTTTGGATAACTGTAAGCCAGCATAAACACCACCACCAGAAGAAACACCACAAAATATGCCCTCTTCTTCTGCCAGGGCGCGCATAGTGTCTTCTGCATCTTTCTGATCAATATCGATGACTTCATCGACGCAAGAACGATCAAAAATCTTTGGAAGGTATTCTTGAGGCCAGCGTCTGATGCCTGGAATACGAGAACCATCTTTAGGCTGTAAACCGATAATCTGGACAGCTGAGTTCTGTTCCTTAAGGTAGCGGGAAACTCCCATAATTGTGCCAGTAGTTCCCATAGAACTTATAAAGTGCGTAACTTCGCCTTTCGTATCGCGCCAGATTTCAGGACCCGTCCGCATGTAATGTGCATTTGGATTATCTTGATTAGCAAATTGGTCTAACACTTTACCCTTACCCTGGTCTTGCATTCTCTGCGCGAGGTCTCGCGCACCTTCCATGCCCTGTTCTTCGGTTACCAGAATTAATTCTGCACCGTAGGCAAGCATTGACGCTTTGCGCTCATCGCTAAGATTATCAGGCATGATGAGTGTCATCTTGTAGCCCTTGATAGCTGCTACCATTGCCAGGGCTATTCCGGTATTACCACTTGTTGCTTCAATCAGGCTATCGCCTGGATTAATTTCTTCCCTCAATTCCGCTTGTTGGATCATACTGAGAGCAGGTCTGTCTTTTACCGAACCTGCAGGGTTATTGCCTTCCAGCTTCACTAGAACTTTATTGCTACTTTTCCCAGGAAGGCGCTGCAGGCGGACTAGTGGGGTATTCCCGATTAGACGGTCGATAGTTAAATAAGACATGTACGAACTGCAATCTTTGAGGTAGCCGCGAAAGCGATGAATTCTACACGGATTGGCAGGTGCTATAAAGCCGACCTTGAGTTTTTGCCCCTATCAAAACTTTTCTAGCAGCTAACGATGACTTGTAAATAAGGAGCGGCTATTAAGTGGTTTTTCACCTAAATGAGTGGCAAGAGCAAGGCGTAATAAGCGCTTAGCGGCTTTTTCAGAAGACTTTTCATCCCATTCTAAATTCCGCAAAGAAATAAGATCAATTCCGCGAAAAATCCGCGAATTTTTTTCTCCATCTTCAATCTTTTCTGTCAATTCAAACCCAACGTCAGGAGTGAAACGATAATGGCAATAGGCATCTATTGGTTGGTGGCTCTGACAATCTTCTTCCAAATTAATGGCGTAGCCGAGTTCCGCTAATAAATTGAGCTCAAATTTACGCAATACTAATTCCATTTTTGTATTACCTCGAAGCGCTACCAAGGTTTCCTGATAGCTCTTATAGAGTGCTTTGTGTTCTTCATGATTATGCAGAAGGCGGCATAAGATTTCATTGAGATAAAGCCCGCTAAACAAACGCTCCCCTTGCAGTGGGATTGCGGCGTGACCTGGTTCGAGGGCACCTAATGTTTTTACTTCCCCCCTACCCGTGAAGGAGATTAACAGAGGGTGGAAAGGTTGTAACAGTGATCGGTATTTCGATTTTTCTCGACGCGCCCCTTTAGCAACAGCGCGTACCCGGCCATAATCTAGCGTAAAAAAATCTACCAAAAGACTAGTATTCTGAAATGGCAAACTATGGAGTAAATAAGCAGGCTGAAGGTGTACGCGAACATCCATAATAAGAGAGATTAATCCAGGTAACCGAGGCTTTGCAGCGCACGCTCGTCATCAGCCCAACCACTTTTAACCTTGACCCAAAGGTTAAGCATGACTTTAGTTTCGAATGCCTTTTCCATGTCTTCCCGTGCAGAACTACCGATTCGCTTTAGCCGATCGCCGTCTTTGCCAACGAGTATTTTCTTTTGGCCAGATTTGTCTACCAATATTAGTCCATGAATATGCAATATCACCCCTTCTTGTTTAAAGTTTTCTATTTCCACGGTGACCTCATAAGGTAATTCATCACCGAGCTGTCTGGTTACTTTTTCTCGAATTAATTCAGCCGCCAGAAATCTTGAGCTTCTATCAGTTATTTGATCTTCAGGAAAAAGAAAATCGCCTTCAGGCAAATATCTCTTCACTAAGCTTTCGATACTATCGAGATTGTGACCACCCAAAGCGGAAACGGGAACAATTTCAGCGAATGCAAATCTTTTTGAAATTTTATCGATAAAAGGCAACAGTGACTCTTTATCTTTTACTAAATCTACTTTATTGACTAATAACAGCACAGGCACCTGTGTATGCCGTAGAAGCTCTAATACTTTTTCGTCGGCTTCGTTAAAATTAGTTTTATCAACCAAGAATAGGACAATATCCACACTCTTTATTACCTGCGCTACGGTATCGTTCATTACCCGATTTAATTTTCTATACTCGGTAGCATGCAAACCTGGCGTATCAACAAATACACATTGATATCGCTTACAACTGCTGATCCCAAGAATCCGGTGACGGGTCGTTTGAGGTTTGCGTGATGTAATACTAATTTTCTGACGCAGGAGATGATTCAATAAAGTTGACTTACCAACATTAGGCCTCCCAACTATAGCGATATAACCACAGAAAGTTCTAGATTCCGATGGAGAATTACTCAAGTTAAAGCCTTGAGTTTAGTCAGCATGACATTTGCTGCCTGTTGCTCTGCATTACGTTTACTCGATCCTGTCCCTTTTTGCGGCTCCGTCATAACATCTACTCTGCATTCGACAAGGAAGTTTTGCTCATGGGCTTCTCCAGAAATTTCTAAAACACTGTAAAACGGCAAGCTCAATCCCTGCGCCTGCATCATTTCTTGCAACTTGGTTTTTGCATCTTTTTGTTGTTCCACGACAGATTCGGTTGCGATTCGATCTGCAATCCAATCTTCGATCAAAGATTTGCAGGAATTAATACCACCGTCCAAATAGATTGCTGCAATTAGCGCTTCAATTGCATCCGCAAGAATCGAATCTCGGTTATCGCCACCACTTTTCTTTTCACCACTGCCAAGTTGAATAAAATTCTTAAGATCGATCTCCCGCGCGATTTCAGCAAGAGTGGTTTTATTCACTAACATCGCGCGCAAACGGCTAAGTTCACCTTCGTTTGCCTGAGGGAAAATTTCAAAAAGAATTTCAGCAACAATATAACCCAACAATGAATCTCCTAGAAATTCTAGCCTTTCATTATTTAATTTATTGGCGCTACGGTGGGTTAATGCGAGCCTAACTAAATCAGGGTCAGAAAACTTATGATTTAGAAGTTGTTGCAGCTTGTCGAGGTCTATCGCCATCTAATAAAATTGTTCATCGAGCGTCTCGATGTTATCTAGATTAGTAACAAGCTCTATTCGAATTTCAACAATTTCCATTCTGCTAATAAATCCATTGATTCCTAGAGAATGAAGGAAGGTTCAGGCCAGGTTCCTTGTGCATCCAGATTGCGATGGCCTTGCCGACGATATCTTCCTCAGAGACAGTGCCCCAATCACGACTATCACTGCTATTGTTTCGGTTATCGCCCATCATAAAGTATTGGCCATTAGGAATTATCCAGTTGGTCCGGGTACGTCGTTGACCGAGTGCATCTATAAGCTGGATGGCATGCTCGATGCCACCAATTGTTTCGCTATAAAGAGTACCCGGGAGATCTCCGATACTTGTATCAATTAGAATTTCTTTCTCAAATTCTGTGATGATTAATTCTCCATTGATGTAGAGGTTATTATCTTCGTAACGAACAGTGTCGCCAGGCAAGCCAATAACTCGCTTAATGTAGTACTTGTTCTCATGAGGCGGGATAAAAACCATTACCTCACCCCTTTTAGGATCATCTATATCCATAATCTTAGTACCGACTACAGGAAGGCGGACGCCATAAGCATATTTATTCACCAAGATAAAATCCCCTACTTCCAGCGTTGGGATCATCGAACCTGTCGGAATCTGGAATGGCTCTATGAGAAACGACCTTAGTACCAGTACAATAAGAAGCACCGGGAAGAAAGATTTGGCATACTCAATAACAAGTGGCTCTTCTCCCAACTCAGCCACTGCTTTGTTAATTTCTTCTTCACTTCGCCCTTTAGCTTGCGTGCGCAAATATTCCTCAATAGCCGCCAAACGATTATTCTTGTTTAACAGGCTATCGAGAAGCCACAGCGCACCGCAAAAACTAACCAGGGAAACCAAAACTAATGCAAAATCGATATCCATCTAAACCCTTTAAGAGTCAACTTTAAGTACGGCAAGAAAAGCCTCTTGAGGCACTTCTACATTGCCAACCTTCTTCATCCGTTTCTTGCCCGCTTTTTGTTTTTCCAATAACTTTTTCTTCCGAGTAATATCTCCACCATAGCACTTTGCTGTGACGTTTTTTCGCAGTGCCTTTACGGTTTGGCGGGAAATTATCTGGCCACCGATGGCTGCTTGTATAGCCACATCGTAAAGCTGACGTGGAATTAACTCTTTCATTTTTTCAGTAAGCAGTCTTCCCTTTGATAGTGCATGGTCGCGGTACACAATCAATGCTAAAGCATCTACTTTATCACCGTTAATCAGAATATCTAAACGCACCAGGTTTGATGGCTCAAATCTAATAAAATGGTAGTCCAAAGAGGCATAGCCGCGACTAACTGATTTCAGCCGATCGAAAAAATCCAACACTACCTCATTCATTGGGATTTCATAATTCAAGGAGACCTGGCTTCCAATAAATAGCATATCTTTTTGTACGCCACGTTTCTCAACACATAAAGTTATAACATTTCCCAGGTGCTCCTGAGGAACAAGAATGCTTGCTAGCACAATAGGTTCTCGCATTTCTTCAATATTAGTAACTGGTGGCAAGCGTGAAGGACTCTCGACCTTTATCACTTCGCCATTTGAAAGCACTACTTCATATACAACTGTTGGTGCGGTAGTGATTAGCGATAAGTTATATTCTCTTTCAAGCCTTTCTTGAATGATCTCCATGTGCAACATGCCGAGAAAACCACAACGAAAACCAAAACCCAAGGCATCTGAATTTTCTGGCTCATAATATAATGAGGCATCGTTAAGGGTAAGTTTCGATAGAGCATCACGAAAATTTTCAAAGTCATCAGAAGACACTGGAAACAACCCAGCGTAAACCTGTGGTTGAATTTTGCGAAAACCATCTAACGAATCAACATTGGCTGTACTGGCAAGTGTAATCGTGTCGCCTACGGGCGCACCGAGAATTTCCTTAATCCCCGCGACAACAAACCCCACTTCCCCCGCAGCCAAAGAATCCATTTCTTGCCTCTTGGGGGTAAATACGCCAACGCTGTCCACGACTTGAGCTTTGCCAATTGATTTCGCAATTATTTTGTCACCTTTTTTTAGTGTTCCTGCCATAACTCTAACAAGGGAAACCACGCCCAAATAATTATCAAACCAGGAATCAATAATTAGCGCCTGCAAATCATTCTTTCTTTCCCCAATCGGAGGGGGCACTTTGGCAATAATTTCTTCCAGAATTTCATGCACGCCCAAACCAGTTTTAGCACTCGCGCACACAGCTTCAGTGGCATCTAGGCCAATTATTTCCTCAATTTCTAGACGCACCCGATCGGGCTCGGCCTGTGGTAGGTCCATCTTGTTTAGCACGGGTATAACTTCGAGGCCTTGCTCAATCGCGGTATAACAAGTAGCAACAGATTGGGCTTCAACACCCTGCCCAGCATCCACTACCAACAACGCACCTTCGCAAGCCGCCAGAGATCGCGACACCTCATAGGTGAAGTCGACATGGCCTGGAGTATCAATAAAATTAAGTTGATAACGTTTTCCATCTTTGGCTTTGTAATGCAAAGTAACACTTTGAGCCTTGATGGTTATCCCTCGCTCCCGTTCAATATCGAGACTGTCAAGTATCTGCGCTTCCATCTCCCGATCACTCAAGCCACCACAAGTCTGAATAAAACGATCCGCAAGGGTAGATTTACCGTGATCAATATGGGCAATAATAGAAAAGTTTCGAATGTGACTTAAATCAGACACGCGCCTTTCCAGGTAAGGTTAGAGAAAATCTAAGAATGAGCGAAGCTAATTAAGGAGAAAGTTCCAAGGCCATCGTCGTGCCCTGGCCTTCGCGAATTATGCGAATTGGAACAAATCCCGAGGCAGGTAATTGATTCGCGATTTCTTCAAATTGCTCTGTAGAAGTAATGTCTCGCCGATTCAGGGCTACGATTACATCACCTTCTACCAAGCCTGCTTCACGACCAGGTCCTTCTACAATTTCAGCAATTCTTACACCTGAAAGACCAGTAACCTGTTTAGTTTCTACACTGAGCTCGTTGACTTTGAAGCCTAGTGGATTTCCTCTATCTCGTGCCGGCTCAGGTGAAACTGTGGCGACAATATTGGTTGGCGAACTGCCAAGTTCAACTGTTCGAGTAATTAACTCACCATCGCGAAAGATCAATACTTCAGCTTTAGTACCTGGGCGGTACTGCCCAACATAAAAAGGCAAGTCTGTGTAGTACTCAATCTCGTGATCATTGAAATCTAGAATAATATCTTCGTTGCGTATACCACTTATAGCCGCGGGAGATTCCGGTTGTACTTCATCAACAAAAGCACCCCTAGGTCTTTCCATACCAAAAATTTCAGCCAACGCATAATCTACTTCACGCATGCGAACGCCTAACAACCCTCGTTCCACGCGCCCATTCTCACGCAATTGAGTAACAACGTTTAAGGCAACATTACTTGGAATTGAAAAGGAAATTCCATTTGATCCACCGGTACTGCTTAGTATTTGTGAATTTATACCTACCACTTCACCATCGAGATTAAATAATGGTCCACCAGAGTTACCTTGATTAATCGCTACGTCAGTTTGAATAAATGACATGTAATTGTAAGAAGACCGGCCGGGAACAGAGCGGCCTTGTGCGCTAACTATTCCAGCAGCAGCTGAAAACTCTAAACCAAAAGGAGAACCTATTGCCAATACCCAGTCACCAACTCGCAATATATCTGAGTCACCAAACTCCACAAAAGGTAAATCACCGGCACCTATTTTCAGAAGGGCTAAGTCAGATGGTTCGTCTAAACCGATTACCTCAGCATCGAAAACTCTGCGATCATTTAAGTGCACCTGGATTTCGTCAGCGCCAGCTACAACATGATTGTTGGTAATCACGTAACCATCCTCAGAGATTACGAAGCCAGAACCCACAGCACCGCGTTGACGCATTTCGGGGATTCCTTCAATGTCGAGATCCGGTTCTTGTCCTGGGTTGAGACGGCGCAACAAATCTTCCAATTCCTGATCCGCAACAGGTGATCGGGACCCAACGGAACGAGTTGTCGAGATCTCAACGATTGATGGCGCATTTTGCTCTACCAAATCAGCAAAATTCGGTAACTCAGCTGCACCTAAATAGGCGGTTCCCAGCAGAAAAACGCCACCAGCTGCTAGTGTAAGAAAGAATGTAAATCGATTCTGTAACAACAATCTCATAAGTTGGTTCCGTTTAGTTGGGAGTAATCCTGCTCGTGTACCCAGTCTGACCGTTCTGCTTGTAGCACCTTAATACTTGTTTCAAAGAGAATAAGTGGAAAGCGTAACTTTACCATAGTGCAGGTTTAAACTCACAACCTGTAATCATTGTGAATTCCTATCGTGGCAGGGTGCTAGGGGGTCTTGGTGCAGGTTATAGAAGAGACTATTGCTGTTCTTCTCTAGTTTGAAGCTCATTGACCAGCCTATACAGAGGCGAGTCTTGGATGTGGTCCACATGAGGCGGTTCTGCCTCATCAATCTCAATTCGATTAATGTATTGCTGCAACAGCAGTTGGGCTTGGGGATCGACCTCAAAAGAGACATTCTCTGCAACTAAGCTTGACTTTGGAACTGATGACTGCAAAGAAGGCAATTGATCCTGATTGGCGAGTTCCGGCGTTGGCACTGAATTAAGATTAGATCGAACTGTAAACAAGAATACTGCGGCAACTGAAGCAGCAATCGCTATTTTCGTAAGGTTTTGCTGCCAACCGGGAAAGTGCTGGCGTTTTAAGGGAGCCTCCATAGCAATTTGCTGTTGAATGTTTTGGTTGAAATTGGCATTTACCGGCACAGCATTTTCATGGAGCAAAGCTTGCACCAAGCTATATCGCTCCCAAGACTCGGCTATCCCTGAATTTGTCCCATAGGATTTAAGCAATCGACGCAATTCAAGCTCGTCCGCTTCATTGTCTAACAGGGCAGACAACGTTTCCTTATCATTCTGACTCATGCTGTACCTCTTTCCAGCCACCCTACTGTCATAAACATTGGCAGCTTTGTGCAACTGTGAAATTTATTTATCACAACAAATCTCGAATCTTTTTATCGATTGCTTCCCTGGCTCTAAAAATCCGAGATCTTACAGTCCCGACTGGGCAATCCATAACCTCAGTAATGTCTTCGTAACTCAACCCTGAAAATTCACGCAAAGTGAAAGCAGTGCGCAAATCTTCAGGTAAATCTTCTACAGCAGTGTTAATAGCCTGTTTTAATTTTTCCGTGGCCAAACTACCTTCAGGGTTTTCAATCTCCCTTAGCACGGTTCCTATTTCACTGACCTCAGCTTCGTCAACATCCAAGTCACTCGCCGGCGGCCTTCTGTTCCTGGATACCAAATGGTTTTTAGCCGTATTTACAGCTATTCGATAGAGCCAGGTATAAAACGCGCTGTCTCCACGAAACAAAGGTAGGGCTCTATAAGCCTTTATAAATGCCTCCTGGCAAACATCCTCCGCTTCCTGTGCATCATGTACAAATCGGCCGACCAGCGCTGCGACTCGGTGTTGGTACCTAAGAACGAGCATGTTAAACGCATTCTTGTCCCCAGCTAACACCCTATCAACTAAACGTTGATCAGTATCCTCTGCCATTCATTCCATCTCCGTTAACACTGATGCCTGTCTAACTTACTACCGGGAACAAATGAGCGAATCCTCTCAAATAGACAATTAGGCGAAGCAAAAGTTCTCAGATATTAAAAAAATATGTCACTATCTCACAACAGTACCGCGTATCAGGCTTTAATCATGCAAGACTGAATTAGAAATTGGTGATAAAAACATCGTTTTTAACTACTGCTAACAACCAAACTGCATACCATCCATACGGTATAAAGCCTTAATCTTGTCTTTAATTAATCCAATTAGTTTAATACTTCCAATAAGTTAAATGAATAAGACCTTGTCACTTTTAAGCAATCAGACAGACCTGCTGATCATCGGAAGTGGGGCCGCCGGATTGACATTAGCCCTGCGCAGTGCAGACTTTGCCCGGATAACAGTACTTAGTAAAGGTGATCTACGCGAGGGAGCCACTTTCTATGCGCAGGGTGGCATCGCTGCCGTACTGGATGAATCAGACAGTGTCGATTCCCATGTAGAAGATACAGTAATAGCCGGCGTAGGACTCTGCCACCGAGCCATTGTTGAGCAAGTGGTGGAAAAAAGCGCAGATGCTGTTAGTTGGTTAGTAAGACAAGGTGTGCCGTTTACAACTAAACCCATAACACGCGATATGAATCCTCGGTTATCAGAAGAGGTGGCAGAGTTGAGCTCTCTGCATCTCACTCAGGAAGGCGGCCACAGCCATCGGCGCATCATTCATGCCACGGATGCCACCGGTAAAGCGGTGTTTGAAACCCTGCAGAGAAAGGCTGAAGCGCACCCTAACATTAAATTACTTGAAGAGTGTACTGCTGTGGATTTAGTGACACAAACCCCCAAGGGTAGCTCTAGACCCGTCTGTGTGGGTGTCTACGTGTTAAATCAAGAAACGGCTAAAGTTGAAACAATTAAGGCTAAATTCGTTGCCCTTGCGACCGGAGGTGCCAGTAAGGCCTATCTTTACACCACCAATCCAGATGGAGCCAGTGGTGATGGTATTGCCATGGCATGGCGTGCTGGTTGTCGCGTGGCCAATATGGAATTTAATCAATTCCACCCAACTTGCCTCTATCACCCGCACGCCAAATCATTTCTTATCACAGAAGCATTACGGGGAGAAGGCGCGAAGTTGGAATTGCCTGACGGCTCTCGTTTTATGCCAAGATTTGACTCAAGGGAAGAATTAGCACCAAGAGATATTGTTGCTCGCGCGATTGATTTCGAAATGAAGCGCCTTGGTTGTGACTGTGTTTACCTGAATATTAGTCATCAGCCTTCAGAATTTGTGAAGGAACATTTCCCAACAATATATCAGCGCTGTTTAGAATTCGGCATCGATATCACACAAGAAAGAATACCAGTCGTGCCGGCAGCCCACTATACCTGTGGCGGTGTAGTTATTAACGCCACCGGCGAAACTGACATCGAAAACCTGTACGCAATTGGAGAAACTTGTTTTAGTGGATTACATGGTGCCAATCGAATGGCAAGCAATTCATTACTTGAATGTTTCGTTGTAGCCTTTGACGCGGCGACCGACATTCAAGAAAAATACAAAGCCACCGAATTTGCTTCAGCAGTGCCCGAGTGGGATGAGAGTCGCGTCACTGAGTCTGATGATGAAGTTTTGGTTTCTCATAATTGGGATGAGATTCGCCGTGTTATGTGGGACTTTGTTGGCATAGTGCGCAACAGTAAGAGACTTAATCGCGCCGAGCGGCGCATTAAATTGCTAAGAGAGGAAGTAAGAGACTATTACGTCAAGCACCCCGTGACCAACGATAATCTTGAACTTAGAAATCTTGCTCTTGTCTCGGAACTAATTATAAATTGTGCATTGCAACGCAAAGAAAGCCGGGGACTGCATTTTAATCTCGATTACCCTAATACTCTTGAAGAAGCTCAAGACACCATCCTTTCTCCAAAAAAACACTAGCAAAATACAATACCTAGATAAAATGCATTTAACTTAAAACACTTGAGAGCAGAGCAGTCAGGCTAGTTTGATCCATTATTGTGCGCTAAGATTTTCGCAATGATAAGCCGGAACCTGCTATCTTGAGGAATGGTTGTACCCATTAGCCACGCGAATAGATCTTGGTCTTCTTCATCCAGAAGCTGTTCATATAACAGTTGTTCCTGGTAGGGCAAATCGCTGAAAACTTCTTGAGCAAAAGGCACCAGCAATAGATCAAGTTCCAACATTCCACGGCGGCTATGCCAGAAAATCTTTTGCTTATCGAGTTTTTGCATATGATAATTCGTCACTGAAGCCATTATAGTAGCTGTTGGTAAACGGTAACTGAAACGCCCTTTATTTGTAATAGTCTAATTAGGAAATTTTAAAGATTCTCTCGGAGAAACTTAAAGTAAAATGAACGTCATAAATTTGAATAACTATCAATTCGTTAGGGCTTCAGGACCTGATTCAAAACAATTTTTGCAGGGCCAATTAAGCTGTAATATGGAATCTCTGAAGATTAATTCAAGTCTGACCGGGGCACTGTGTAATATAAAAGGCCGCGTTGTAAGTGATTTCCAAGTTGCCTTGATTGATGATGATTGTCTATTACGCACAACCAGTAAAATAGCCGATGTCATAATTCAGACGTTGGCAAAGTATGCAGTTTTCTCAAAAGTCGAACTTAGCAACGATAAGTCAGTCCTGCAGGTGTTTGGTTTAATTGGACCTGAATCAGTCAATTATCTACAAGAAAAATTCGGCGTTCTGCCTGAATATCCCGGAAATTGCGTGAACAATGAACTCGGGACTCTGATCCGTTCGCCGGGCACCGTCGCCCGCTTCGAATTTTGGTGCAAAGACGAAGCAATGATTACTGAAATTGCTAATCAGACTGTAAGCGGTCATGCCTCAAACCAGTGGCAGCATGAAGATGTTCGAGCGGGAATAGTTCATATAGATACCACTCGGTCCGAAGACTACACACCTCAGCTTCTAAACTACGATATCTCAGGTGTAATAGACTTCAACAAGGGTTGTTATACGGGCCAAGAAGTTATCGCTCGCATGTTTTACCGCGGCAAACCTAAAAAGCGCTTATATCTTTTGGCAAGTGACAATCCATTAAATTCGGAATCTAAACTGCTACAGCTCAACGCCGACGATATTAAGCCCGCGGAAATTCTCTCTATAGGAAACTCTGCTGAGGATTCTGGCGAACCAAGTTTGGTTCTGGCCATTCTTGACACCGAAGCAGTAGAGGGAGACTGGAAATTTGCTTTGTCTGATCACTCCGAATCTTTCCTGCAAATTCAATCCTTACCATACTCTGTATAATAGCGGAGAAAAAATTCTTCCATTTTTGATGAATTTTTTAGCCGCTTTCTTAACACTCCAACATTAGTGGTGTCCCCAGCAGGAGTCGAACCTGCAACCTGCCCCTTAGGAGGGGGCTGCGCTATCCAGTTGTGCCATGGGGACATGGGGTTTTCAGGGTGATGGTACCATCCGTGCCTTACCATAGCCCCTTTCCGAGAAGCATTCTAACACCATAAAAAGCTAGCCAAACATAGAAAAACCAAGCAACGTAATAATAGAAATAGCAATTACGGATATAACAAGGCTAACCAATATAGATGCGCAAAAGGCCTTAAAAGTTAACCAAAGTATCTCTCCAAATGGAACGTCTATGCTGGTAATTCTTACATCGCTCATAATCTCGCCCTCTTCTCAATTGATAGTAGTTTCAGTTTTTGGAGATGCGCAGTATTCCAATGAAGCGGCAGACCGTCAACGAAGTTCTATGATAATGTTCGCGCCTTGCTAACCTCGCATGATCAGGCTATGAATGTCTAAGTTTCAATTTAGGACTCAAAAATTTAACACGCTTAATGTAAATGAGCTGTATTCGCTGCTCCGACTTCGTTCTCAGGTATTTGTCGTTGAGCAAGAATGTATCTACCAAGATATTGATGATTTTGATCAAGATGCGATCCATGTATGCGGACATAACGATGGCGAGATAGTCGCTTATTCGAGGCTGTTAGCTCCCGGGATCAAATATGTGGGCTCATCCATTGGGCGAGTATTAACTAAACAAACAGCCCGTGGTACTGGATTAGGCAAGGCCCTTTTAGAAGAATCTATAGTTCAATGCCAACAAGAATGGCCGGAAGCGGATATAAGTCTATCTGCACAAAAATATTTAGAGAAGTTCTATAGCGGCTTTGGTTTCGAGACCGAATCTGCCGCTTATATGGAAGATGGTATGCCTCATATCCAAATGACTAAGAAAAGCTCCTGACAACATCTACTTAGCTGACCACCCCTTGATTATTAAATATTAGAACTCAACCTGGTTGTTGTCTTCTAAAAAAATTAGCAAAAACATCGAGAAGCAAGAATATCTGCTAATACTTATCCAACATTCGAAACTGTAGAAAATAAAATTTCGCAAAATTAGAGGATGAGGCTGACAGGATCATTCAAGCTCAGAAATTAAAGGCTTTAATTATTCACAAAAATAAATCCCCTGGAAACGACGACATGCTCAGTAGTCGCTTGCTGCCAAACTGTCTTGAACATCGTCATATTGGCTCAATATTGACTCATTTTGTTCGAGCTTAAAGAGATTTACAAATACTATCGAGAGTGAAGAAAACAGAAAGCCAGGAACGATTTCATATAATTCGAACAAGCCACCGGAAAGATTCGACCAGACTACAACTGTAACTGCCCCAACAACCATTCCGATAACTGCGCTAATTGCCGTCATACTTCGCCAAAAAAGAGAGAAAATTATAACCGGGCCAAAGGCTGCCCCAAATCCAGCCCAGGCATAACTGACTAATTCTAAAACCCGACTATTTCGGTCACTAGCAATAGCTAGCGCCAGCAAGGCGATAACAACGACTGCGATTCTACTAACTAATAATAACTCCTTTTCCGACGCCTTTGGTCTGACGAATACCCTATAAAAATCTTCACTGATAACGCTTGATGAAACCAGTAACTGTGAATCAATAGTCGACATAATGGCGGACAATATAGCGGCTGTAATTATTCCGGCAATCCATGGATTGAAAAGGCTCTGACTCAATATAATAAATACGGTTTCTGGGTTAGCCAAAGGTTGACCTACAAAATATGTTATTCCTGCTAACCCGGTAGAAACTGATCCAAACAAAACAACCACCATCCAGCTCATGGCTATCCATTTTGAAGAGTTCAGTTTTTGTGGATCCTCGACCGCCATAAAGCGCGCAAGGATATGAGGTTGTCCAGCATAACCAAGACCCCACGCGATTAACGAAATAAATCCAAGCAAAGTCAAATTGGCGAACCAATTAGTATTTTCTGAATTAATTTGCTCCAGTTGGTCCAGCACAGTACCCGCACCACCAGCCTCATTTATGACAGCTATTGGCGTTATTAACAAAGCAGCTAACATAAGCATTGCCTGAAAAGCATCAGTCCATGCCACTGCAAGAAAGCCACCAACAAAGGTGTAGACAACAATAATAAATGCACCTGCTAACAAAGCGAGGGAGTATTCCAAGCCAAAACTACTTTCAAAAAGAATGGCTCCGCCCACTAAACCAGACGCCGTATAAAACGTAAAAAATAATAAAATAACTAAGGCAGAAATGACGCGTAGCACCCTACTCTTATCATTAAATCGATTTTCGAAATAATCTGGAAGTGTTAATGAGTTGTTCGCCCGCTGACTATATAATCTCAGTGGTTTCGCAACAAGCAACCAATTGCAGTAAGCCCCTATAACCAAACCTATTCCAATCCATACTTCGCTTATACCACCCAAATAAATAGCGCCAGGTAATCCTAATAAAAGCCATCCACTCATATCTGAGGCGCCTACACTCAACGCGGTAACGACTGAGCCCAATTTCCGGCCGCCAAGGATGTAGTCACCTAAACTGTGAGTGCGCTTGTAAGCCTTGACTCCCAAGAAAAGAATCAACAATAGATAAACAAGAAAAGCAATTAGAAGAGGGGGATCAAAGATCATTTACTGTCGTGCCTGTCAGATTGTGCATGAATTGACTTATTATTCCTCGTTAATCCTATATCAATAAACAAACTATTTGGAACAGCAGGTTTGCTTAGCTGATTCTTCGCTTAAATACCTAACGAACTCCTTGTCTAGACGATTAACACATATGCAATACATTCGTCGTCTTTGTCCAGGATTGCGCTACACTCATCGACTAGAACGGCGAAAACTTTTACTTCTAATCAATTCGATGAAGCTTCAATATCATCCGTCGCAATGTTGATAAAACCCTGTTCTCTTGCAATTTCCTCCTAATAGCTTTTTGGAACACTCTGGCGGTTTCCGTTGCAGAAACGATGAAACTCTAACGGCTGTTCTCCTCATCAAAATCAAGCGGACAAAGCCCAGGAAACCCGCAACTAAAAACCAGCTATTAAAGAGCAGGAGCCTGAACTAAATATTAATAAAGTAATAAGTTTACTAATTTATAAAGAACAAATGACTGCTTATATAATAAAGTAAATAGTTTCATTAGCTAGCCGATAACACTTTATGGAGGCTAAATTCATGGACCTTGCCAAAAGTCAGGAACAAATAATGAGCCGTCTAAAAACAAGAGGGCCTCAATCGGTAAAAATTCTGTCAAATCAGCTAGGCATGACGACAATGGGAATTCGCCTACATCTAGCCGAAATGAAAGAAAAAAATCTAGTTACCCAAACCAGGGAGGAAAAACAGGTCCGCGGGCGACCCGTTCATCTCTGGCGACTAACTGAAATGGGACATCAGCGCTTCCCTGATGGACACTCCCAAGTAACACTCGAACTTATTGATGCAATCCAACAAAGCCTAGGTGAAAAGAGCCTTAATGCCCTAATTGATCATCGGAGCAATCAATTAGCGGAGTATTATGAGCAAGAATTGCGAGCCGCTGGAAATGATATTCAGTCTCGAGTCGAGCGCTTAGCCGAATTGCGTAGTGATGAAGGCTACATGGCACAGGTACGCCTGCTCCCTGATGGGTGGCTACTTATCGAAAACCACTGCCCTATTTTCTCTGCAGCTAACAAATGCCAGCAGTTTTGTCATTCAGAACTTAGCTGCTTCCAAGCACTGTTTACAGAATTAGCTAACGTTGAACGGGTTGATCATACGCTCACCGGCGCTCGGCGGTGTGCCTATAAGCTAAGCCCAATCGAAGAAGTCTAGTCAACAAAACAACTTGCTTAGCTCCTATTTACCAGCGCGACACCACAAGTTGGGCAAAATTCCTGATATAGTGTTTATCATGAGGAAATCACAATAAATCCGGCTTAAAGGACGCAATGGGTAATCGAATTCTTCAAGTATTACTAGTGCTTTCGGCGACTATTGTCCTACTTTTGGGCATTATTCCCAAAGTTATCGGAATCAGTATTAGGGATGCGACTTTCACTAGCCTCTTCGATTTAATCCCTGTGGAAACTCGAGGACAACTAAGCATTAATGAAACTCAATTTGATAATGGCTGGTTCCGAAGTACTGCACAAATAAATGTCAGTTATACCGCCTTAGACCTTGTCGACGACTTGACTATGTTGGTTGAATTCGATATTTCCCATGGTCCTTTTATTTTTACTAAAGCGGGCCTTAAGTTCGGCTTGGCTCATGCGACAGTGCAGCCAAGTTTTAACACCGCTGAGATCACGAGCGTATTGACGCAAATTCCTTTTGAGTTACCTCGCTTGAGTTTTGATTTATTTGTCGCTTTCGATCAATCTCTAACTGCAACTATAGAAGTATCGCCTGTTAGCTATGATGATAGTGCCGCACGGGTAAATTTCGCCGGCATGAGCGGGAGCCTTCAAGCCACCCCGGATCAGTCTTCTGAAATTTTAGTGTCAGTCGGAAACTTACAACTCAAGGATCTAAACTCTCAATTCGGATTTAACCTTGCAAGTTTAAATTTACAAAGTAGCTCCACCCAAATCAGCGATATTCTCGCCTCCAGATCTGCGCGCTTAACCATACCTGCTATTAACATATCTGGCCCACTGGAAGTTAGTGCAAGGGATATTCTAATAAATTCACAAATACAAAAATCAGCAGCTGCGGACGCGTTGGACGTCTATCAAGACCTTCGGGTTGCATCTATTAATAGTGATTTTCCCTTCACCTCATTCTCTTGGACCACAGAAATAAAGCAATTTAGGACTGATATAATTCGAAGTTATTACGAGTTAATTACAGATTTGCAGGGACAAACCAACCCGAACTCGAGTTTAGCAATAGATCAATCCAATTTCATGAATCAGCAATTAGGCATGCTCATCGTTCAAAATAGCTTGATCTTGAATAATTCGATTCTGGCAAATGCTTTTGATGGTGACCATTCAGTAGATCTAAATATTAATTGGGCTGGTTTACCAAATCTAAAGTCAGCTACTGATTTAAATATATCCGACGTTATTAACGCCATGACTATGATTTTAGAGATCTCACTAGATGAGCAGGCAATAATGAGTAGTCAATTTTCTGAATTAGTTGAAGCTTTCGTACAACAAAATTTTTTGCGCATGGAAAATGATCGCATTCTGCTTAGCGGATCTCTGGAAAACGGAGCACTTAACGTAAATGGAGAAGATATTCCAATTGATCAGTTTTTCTAGAGAACTTTCTTTTTCTGCTGATAGATTTATAGATTGAACTGATCTGCTTGCTCCTTTTATCTTTTCGATACCACCTACTAATTATTAAGCGCCAAATATGATTCTAAGAAAGACAGCAGGGTTGGCTCCTAAAGGTCATAGCGACAACCCACCTAAACTCTACTCATACCCAAAATACTGGGCTGAATGCTTCGGCACCGCGCAATTTCTCCCCATGTCTAAGGCAGAAATGGACGAGCTCGGATGGGATAGCTGCGACATCATCCTAGTAACAGCTGACGCCTATGTCGATCACCCGAGCTTTGGGATGGCCGTCGTCGGCCGTCTACTTGAAGCCCAAGGATTTCGAGTCGGTATAATTTCTCAACCCAGATGGGATAGTGCGGACCCCTTTAAAGCTTTAGGTAAACCCAATTTATTTTTTGGTGTTACTGGCGGCAATATGGACTCATTGATAAACCGCTACACCGCAGATTTACGAATCCGCAGTGATGATGCCTATACTCCCCATGGAAAAGCGGGCAAACGCCCAGATCGCTCAGTCATCGTTTACAGCCAACGTTGTCGTGAAGCCTACTACGATACACCAATTGTCATAGGAGGAATCGAAGCTAGCCTAAGACGCATAGCACAATACGATTACTGGAGTGACAAAGTCCGTCGTTCTATTCTTATAGATTCTAACGCAAACATTTTGTTATTCGGGAATGCAGAGCGTGCGCTAGCGGAGCTGGCACATCAAATGGCTAAAGGAGTTGCTATTGAAGAGCTTTGGGACTTGCGGGGGAGCGCTATAGTTAAGAAAAATGAAGCTGAGAACTGGACTGAAATTGATTCAACACGAATAGATTGGCCTGCAAAAATTGATAAGATTCCTAATCCTTATGATTTCCATAACAAAAAAAATATAGAAGAATCACCGAAATCAGAAGAAGCAATACTGCAAGATGAAGACATCACTGCCGTCAAAATCATACCACTACCCCTGCAAAGAAAAGCTGACTTTGACCCAAACCTTAGTTATATACGACTACCTTCATATAATAAGGTTGTAAATGATCCTGCACTCTATGCCCATGCGTCTAGAGTATTGCATCAAGAAGCAAACCCCTACAATGGAAAAGTTTTGGTGCAAAAACATGGACAACAAGATATCTGGGTGAACCCCCCTCCAATACCACTAGAAACAGATGAGATGGACTGGGTGTTTGATTTACCTTTTCAAAGAAAACCTCACCCTGATTATGGCAACGCAAGAATCCCAGCCTACGATATGATTAAAACTTCAGTAAATATCATGCGTGGATGTTTTGGAGGCTGCACCTTCTGTTCTATTACAGAACATGAAGGCAGAATTATTCAAAGCAGGTCTGAAGATTCAATAATCAAAGAAATTGAGAAAATCAGAGATCATGTTCCAGGGTTTTCTGGGACAATTTCAGACTTGGGCGGCCCTACCGCCAATATGTACAAACTTAACTGTAACTCACCCGCAATACAAAAGACTTGTAAACGACTTTCCTGTGTTTACCCTAATATTTGTAAACATTTAAACACCGACCACAGCCCAACTACAAAGCTTTATCGCAAAGCTAGAGCAGTCCCCGGAGTCAAAAGAGTAGCTGTTGCATCTGGACTTCGTTACGACCTTGCCCTCAAAGATCCCGAATATATTGAAGAATTAGTAACTCATCATGTTGGCGGATATTTAAAGATTGCGCCTGAGCACAGTGAACAAAAAACCTTGTCGAAGATGATGAAACCAAGCATTTCTTCTTATGATGAATTCAAAGTTCTATTTGATAGGTTTTCAAAGAAAGCTGGCAAAGAACAATACTTAATTCCTTACTTTATCGCTGCACATCCCGGCTGCGATGCCGAAGAAATGTTAAACCTTAGTCTATGGCTAAAAGACCATGATTTTAAACCTGACCAGGTTCAAACTTTTTATCCCTCGCCGATGGCCTTAGCAACGGCAATGTATTATTCAGAAAAGAATCCGCTAGAGAAAGTACGTTATAAGAGTGAAATGTTAAGTGTCTGCAAAGATATTGATCAGCGACGGTTACAGAAAGCGTTTCTCCGATATCACGATGAAAAAAACTGGCCAATTTTGCGAAAAGCTCTGACTAACTTAGGCCGACACGATCTGATTGGAAACGGGAAACACCACCTGATACCTCCTGACATGACACCTGTAAAAAGATCTGGCAATAATAAACAGCGCGCGAACAGAAGACACAAACACTGATTCTGTTTCTATTGGGGACGTTGATTTCTCTTTATATCGAACACTTATCACTTTATTTTCGAAATATTAACTTATTAAGCATGTGGATGAAAAATCCCTTGTTGGATTTTTCATTGATCTCAGCAAATCAGAAACAACAAATTATTGTAATACTCCTGCAGGAGAAAGACTGCTGACTCATCAAATAACTTATTTATCTCTCGCGTTATTACTTTTGCTTATTCTTTATATGAAGTTCGATATTCGTCAGTATCCCACGAAGAATATTCATTTCCATTACATCCATTCTGATCCGGCTAAATAACCGACGCATCCGTTGCATCAATTGTCTCGGATTCTTTGGGTCATGAAAATCGATAGCTATCATTACTCTTTCGAGATGCCTGTAAAAATGTTCTACCTGTTCTCCTGTTGCTCTCTCTTGATCCCAAAACTCATTTTCTTGAGTTGTGTCTTTTGCTTCATTTTCCAAATTAGTTCTGAATAACTCGTACCCAATTACCATAACCGCTGCCGCCAAATTTAGGGAGCTATAATTTTCATTTGTCGGAATCTGAACATGATAGTGACACTGCTGTAGTTCATCATTATTAAGTCCCGCATCTTCTCTGCCGAATACCAACGCTACTTCCGTGTCTGGCAATTCATCGAGCACCTTCCTAGCAGTTTGAGTGGGACTTAACATAGGCCAAGGAATTCTTCTAGACCGGGCGCTAGTCCCGATCACTAGACCACAATCTGCAATGGCTTCTTCTAAACTGTCAAAAACCTCCGATGTCTCCAGAATATCTACCGCCGATGCTGCGCGGCCTGTTGCGACTCCACTAGGAAAATCTTTTGGCTGTACTAACGCTAAGCGGCTTAATCCCATATTCTTCATAGCGCGGGCACTTGCACCGATATTGCCCGGATGGGAAGTATTAACCAGAACTACTGTAACCTTGCTTAAGTCCTGCATGAATAGTCTGCCACGGTTTAGGAATGACGGATTATACAGTAACAACGGAAACATTATGATTAAGAGCTACTGCAGCAGGCTTTCAGCTTCTTTGTAACAACGGCCTCTGCTATCATAGATCCGCTTTTTTTGGCCCCTTTAATAAGTGGCCCTTTCTTTTTATTTATATCGAAATCTTCACTTTCTATTTGGTACTTGCAATGCACCCAATGGTAAACATTGCGCTTCGAGCTGCTCGAGACGCATCAGAAGCCCTAATTCAAACAAGTGCCAGGTTGGACAGGATTAGCGTCGTGAATGGCGATCCGCTTAATTTCATTTCGTCTGCAGATCAAGATTCCGAAGCTACACTGATCTATCACTTACAAAAAGCCTATCCGAAGCATTCTTTTCAGTCTAGGGTTTCGGAAACAATAATAGGTGATGCAGGCGAACCTACCTGGTTAATCGATCCGCTTGTTGGTAGCTTTGATTTCAGCCGTGGGAGCCAGAATTACGGCATCACTATAGCCTGCCAGGTTGGCGGCATAATAACGCACGCGATTTTGGTTATCCCCGGATTAAGCGAAGAGTTTGTAAGTACTCGCGGTACTGGTGCGCAGCTGAACAATCAGAGGATTCGAGTAGTAGATGACGGCAAGTTTGAAGACCCATTAATCGCCATTGAGGTTGATTCAGATAGTCCTAAGCAGTTAGGTCGAATTGTTACTGCCATGAAAACTGGTGGTGCATTAGTGCGCATGACAGGAAACAGTGCGATCGATATGGCTTACACTGCAGCTGGGCGTATATCTGGCGGTTGGTGCTTTAACAGAAGTTCGCTCAGTCACTTAGCGTTAAGCCTAATACTCACAGAAGCTGGCGCTCTAATTGGAAATGAAACAGGAAGTCCGCAAATCAATAACGCTACTGAGTTAATTTTTGCCAGCCCCAGGACTTTTAAGGCGCTTGTAAAATTGCGCCAATCGCTACGGCTATAATTGAAACTTTATGTGTCTAATGTTATCTGGCCGTTAATATAGGGTATATTGGATAAAAGATAGGAGAAAGCGTGGGTTACTGTGTAGCCGGCGGTAACCATTAAAGGTTTAATGCTATTCCTTTAGTTTTCAAACTAGCGCTTTGCTATAGGTAGTTCTCTTTCGATGGCTGGCAAGTCTGAACAAAATACCCACAACCTAGTCGACGGTCCTATTCAGCAATCGCTAATTCGTATGACTATGCCTATGATAATTGGCATGCTGATGCTGTTTACCTTTAGTCTGGTGGATACATGGTTTATCAGTTTTCTAGGCACCGAATCCCTCACCGCAATTAGCTTTACTTTTCCCGTTACCTTTTTTGTCATGAGTTTGGCCATTGGGTTAGGTATTGGGGCTTCAGCAGTTGTCGGAAAATATCTCGGTGCGTCCGAGTACGATAAGGCTAAAGAAGCTGCCACTGTAATCAACTACATCTCTTTTGCTTTGGCGTGCATTGTTGTCTTACTTTGCTGGACTTTCATGGAGCAAATATTTGCTCTAATGGGAGCTAGGCAGCAATTGATGGGGCCTATCCGGGCTTATATGTCGGTATGGTTTCCAGGATCTGTGCTGGTTGTCTGCATTATGACTGGCAACAGCGTATTAAGAGCATGTGGGGATACAAAAACTCCCAGTATTCTTATGGTGCTCTCTGGTCTTATAAATGCCATCTTAGACCCCTTGTTGATCTTTGGCCTCGGGCCATTTCCAGAACTAGGCATACAAGGTGCTGCTTGGGCGACCGTTATCGCTTGGTCGATCGGCTTCAGCTACTTGTTTTATCTTTTAATCTATAAAGTCGAAATGGTTAGTCGGTCAGTTCCTCATCAAACAGTGATGAAAAGCTCGGGCAGAGACATGTTACGCATTGGTATTCCAGCCGCAGGCGCGAACATGATGACCCCATTAGCAGCTGGAATAATGACAGCCATTGCAGCAGGATTTGGCGATACTGCCGTGGCGGCCTTTGGCGTTGGCGCACGAATAGAGCCAATAGCAACGCTACTAGTTCTCGCTATATCGTCTTCTTTGCCTCCTTTAATTAGTCAGAATTATGGAGCAGATCGAATAGATCGAGTAGAAGAAGCCTATCGTTTAGCCATCAAATTTATTCTTTTTTGGCAATTGTTTGTATATGTTCTTTTATGCATTGGGGCAGGCATGATTGCTGGAGTGTTCTCCGATGATCCAGAGGTAATTGAGGCGATTAGATTATTTGTTTGGATAATGCCAGTGGGTTATGGATTACAGGGCATCATAATACTGACGAATTCATCGCTGAATGCTTTACATCGACCGTTAAGTGCTCTCTATCTTAGTATCGCCAGATTCTTTATGTTTTATGTGCCACTGGCCTATGTGGGCAGCATGTATTTTGGCTTATTTGGTTTCTTCGCCGGAGCAGTTTGCGGAAATTTCGCCATGGCTATGATTTCCTGGCACACTTTTAATCGCGCAATCTCGGGCGAACACCGCCTGCAAGAAAAAGCGGCGTAACATAATTTAGGATCGAAATAAATTACGGGCACTGTCCATTAGCCCGGTTTCCTGACCTTTATGCAATATCGAATTTGATTCTGGGTTTTCCTCTATAATCTCTTCGTTACCTTCAACAAAATTAAAACTCTTGTCTTCTACGGTAGCCGCTGCAGGTGACTCCCCCTGAGTTCCTTCGTCATAAGTCAGACGATTATTGGCTTCTTGAAAGGCTAACATCTCCATGCATATCGCATTGTACTCTTCTTGCGTTAGTAACTCAGGCTGTTCTTTCATGTTCATAGTAAACTGCCTATCGTTAGCAGCAGAAAGATAATGCAGATTTTTCTTGTTCGTTAAAAGCAAACCTTCTTCCTTGGCGGTATTATATAAAGGAGTCCCTCGCAACGGGATATAAGGAAAGAAGAAAAAATGCTCTGGAGCTATAGCTTTATTGAGCTCTAGGGTCTGACGCATATTTCCCGCAGTTTCTAAAGGCATACCGACTATATTAAAAGTTAAGCGATTAATTCCAGCCTCTTTACAATTTGCTGCAGCGTCAATTACTTGTTGATTCTTCATCTTTCGACCGAGTCGTTTCGACCGATATTCTTCATCACCACTTTCAATACCAAACCAGATCGTGTGGCACCCTGCATCAGCAGCAGTCTTGCAGAACGCCTTATTCATCACTTCCACTCGGGAATTAATAGAAAAAGGTAATCTAATCTTCTCTTTATAAATTTCGAAAAACGCATTTACAAATTTTAAATTAGAGAGAAACAATTCATCCCAAAATTCGAAATAACCAACATTGTATTGGTCACGCAGCCGAATAAGCTCATCCACCATCGCTTCAGGTTGATATTTACGCAGGAATGTTTTCTTGGTCTTCCAGCCTTCCAGAATTGGAGTATTACAACAATAGGTACATCTATAAGGACAACCTCTGCCTGTCATGACCGGGAGTACTAGTTTTCCCTTTGGGCCAAAAATTGATGAATTTACATCATTAAAGCCATCTTCTTTTGAAAAAATCTCATAGTCAGGAAAAGGTAGCGCCTCTAGGTCGCCAATCTGATGAGGCTCAGTTTCATAAATAGACCCGTCAATTAATTTTTCCCACATTCCATCGGCTGGCCCATCTTTACTTCCACGCAGATGCTGAACAATGTTGCCTATTGCATATTCGCCATCACCCACACAAATATAATCCACATTAGGATTTTCGATTGTCTGCTCTTGAGACAACATGGCCTGATAGCCGCCAATACACACAGGCAAATCTGGCATTACCTTTTTCAGTTTGTCGAAATAAGGCTCCATCGGATACCAGTGGGGGCTCATAATTGAAAAAGCAATTAAGTCAGGCTGGAGAGCCTCTATCTTCTTTGCATAATTTTGCGGTGCATACTCTTCAGCATCCCGAAGAATCAACACTGGTTCCAGGAACACCTCAACATTTGGAAAATCTCGCTTCAAATAAGCAGACATACTAGCAATAGGCATAGCAATTTCATTGCCGTCCGGTGAATAGAAAGCAAAAACCAGGCGCAGTTTTTCCTTCTTTACACTCCCGAAGTAACGAGACTTCTCCTGAGGATAGGCAGGTCTATCGGTGCTTATTGCAATTACATCGGCTTTCGAATTCATTAAAGGGCCCTAGTGGATTTATCAATCAAGTCAACTGGCGCAGATGCACAATTAACTTCACCACTAAAATCATATCGACACGAAGATCAGAAAGTATACCATCATTGATCTCTAATAATCATGAACTAACGCTAAAGGAATCCATTGATTTTATGGGGTTTTACAGAAAATCTGGCGAAGTAACATTCCCCATCAGGGTGTATTCGATTATGCTCTCATTTGAATGCATTATGGCGAAAACACCAATCCGCGACCTTAAGTTGGAGAATAACTTAAACTCCCAACTTGTTTGGGTTTTATGAAAAATCGGAAACCATATACCATGAAAGCTTTAGATGCCCTACATACTAGAATTTCAGTGCCTCGATTAGGCGAACCGCTACCAGACGAGGAGATTATAAAAAACATCTACCGAGCAGCTTTTCGAGCAGCAGACCACGGCCTACTAAGGCCCTGGCGATTTTTGGTAGTAAAGGGCTCCTCAAGGGAAAAACTTGGCGAACTGTTTCTTAAAGCCGCACTCGAAAATGAGCCTGCTATTCCAGTGGAAAAGCAAAACAACATACGGCAAAAACCACTACGTGCCCCACTAATTCTTATAACTATTTCGAGCTACAAAGATCATCCAAAAGTCCCGGAATTTGAGCAAGATTTGTCCGCTGGAGCAGCCAATCAAAATATGCTGATAGCGGCCCATGCCCAGGGTATAGGGGCCATGTGGCGCACGGGCTCAATGGCCTATGCTTCCGTGGTAAAGAATGGACTAGGGCTAAAAGAGAAAGAGAAAATTATCGGCTTTCTCTATTTAGGTAGCATTCAAGGCCCTCTGAAGAACCTCGCAGAACCCGACATCGACGAATACTTTAAAGAGTGGTGAATATGAGCGGCAGCATTGATATGCAGTGCTGGAAATGTGGTAAGGAACTAAAGAATCTGTTACTTCCATTTTCCCGCTACGAAGAATGTATTAACTGCAATGCAGATTTACATGCTTGCATTGCTTGTAAAAATTTCAGCCTATCTGTATCTAATGGATGTAACGAAGAGCGGGCAGATTTAATCGTAGAAAAAGAAAAATCCAATTTTTGCGAATATTTCTCCGCAAACACCGCTGCTTACCAGAAACAAAATAATACCGAAGCCACGGCTGCACGGGCGAAATTAGCCGAGCTTTTTGGAGAACAGCCACCAGAGACTGATATCTGTTCAGAAGCAGCTTCTGTTCACAGCGAAGGTGATGAGGCGCTTGCAGAGCTTAAGCGCCTATTCGGCGATGAAGACTAACCAAAAAAAATCCTGTAAGTTCTTTTTTATTCGCCTTTAGCTCAGCAACGATGAGTTCTTTGGAAATGACCTCTAAGACTTATGTACTTCTGATCGTCATTCCCAGCAATTTCCCCAACGCTAATAGGAATGGAGCCAAACTATGAGTTCGGCAAAAGCCTTAATATCGATGAAATGATGAACTGCCCAAGCTCAAGACGAACTCAGGCAATCAAAAACCATTATAAAAATAAAATAGCAGCAAGTATCACACTTCTTAGAACTTATAATAGTTAACCTGAAAAAAGATAATCCACCCTACTCTAAGCACCATCTAATGAACTCTTGTGATGCCAGTTCCAGTACTCAAAAACCGACTATATATTCATATTAAGCGCTACTCTGATTGCATCAGTGCCGCTGGCGTTCCTCAAAGAAATATCTCTTAGAATTAGAAACTACAATCTTTCTCCCTACTGCTATAATCCCCAACTCCTTGCACAGGCAGAAAAGCATGCGTACCACAGTTTTTTCAACTCCGATCATCACACCGATACTTCGGGTTATTTCCATTTTCTTACTAAAAATCATGGGATGGAAAGCTCGCGGCAAAGAACTAGAACATCAGAGGTTTGTTCTTATTGGCGCCCCCCATACTAGCAATTGGGACTTCCCTCTCATGCTAATGGTCGTTCTCAAGCTCCGACTTCGGGTCTACTGGATGGGCAAACATACATTGTTTATGTTTCCTTTTGGGGGCTTAATGAAGTGGCTGGGAGGCATCCCAATTGATAGATCGTCATCTCACAATGTGGTCAGCCAGACTGTCCGACAATATCGTGAAAACGAGGAGCTTGTGGTGCTTGTTCCGCCTGAAGGCACTCGCAAGCGAGTAACAAAATGGAAAACGGGCTTTTATCACATAGCCAATTTAGCGAAAGTACCAATCCTATTAGGTTACGTCGATGTAGGAATTAAGGAAGCCGGAATTGCTGAGTTTTTTAGCCCAACAGGCGAAGCAGAAAAAGATATGGTGAAAATCCGCGCATTTTATGCGCAGAAAAAAGGATTACGTGCCGAAAATTCTTAGTAAGATTACATAATTTGCCGTAATTGCGAACGCAAACTCGATTGCGGATGCTCAACTCCTAAACAAGTCATTAAACTTTCGAAAATAAACTGGGCATAGTCTTCGGTTGTTACTTTGCGAAGCTTAAATTTCCAGGGTTTTAAATGCCATTGCTGGAGCTGTGCCGTAACTTGCGATGCCAGTAATTCTGGTTTTTCACAATGGAATTGACCGTCATCAATTCCTCTTCTAATTGCCTCCATCAATATGTCTTCAAAACGCAATTCCACTTCAAGTGCAAATTGTTGTTGATCCTTAGGTAACCCTTTTAATTCCATGAAGCAGAAGTAATACCAGTCACTCATGATTTCCATCATGTAGATTTCGCCAAAAACTATTGCCCGCAGACACGCGATAGGTTCTAAATCTTCGACAGTCAGACCGCCAATAACTTGATCGATATATTGACGTTGAACTCCCTCAATTACCGAAGCCAAATCATTTTTTGATCCAATATAAGCATACAAACCACCCATACTGATTCCAGTTTCACTACTCAAATCGCGCAAACTCATCGCCTGGAAGCCCTTACTATTGGCTAATCGGAAGGTTACAGTAAATATCTTCTCTAGATTCGTGATAGCCACATTTGCATTTTTGATTTGCATCTTGTCTCTATGCATTTCAAAAACACTCTTCCATAAAGGTTCACCCTCTAGAGTCCAGCACTCTCGAAAAGCCGCGATACTGGTATCATTGGGCCACTCCGCCATTATCTATCCCTGTTTTGAATAAATCATAATAATTGCAACAAGCAGAGTGTATTACGGATTAGACAAGCTGTTAAGCGGCTTATAAGCACTCTCTCAGTATAGTTTCAGCTATGGCACTAGAAATATTGATGATTTACAAAAGAATATCCACATTTACCAAAACAAAAGCGATAGCTCTATGTTTGCGGAAAATACGACTAATCACTTACTTATCTTTCGCTGATATTGTGTTAAGAAATGAAATAACTACAGTATTAAAACCAGTAGGATGCGACAGCAGCAGAGCCTGCAATCGCACAAATTAGGAGCGAAAAGTGGCGCAAATTTTGATGTGATATCCTATGCAGAGTTTTCATGGCCACCCAATACCCTAAAAGAGTGGCAGGCATTAATGGCAAAGAGGTCAGGACATGTTCCATGCCAAATTCACCAACAATTGCCAGCATAATCAGCGACATTAGACAGCTCACACAGAAAAATGCGGCCATATTTGCTCGAATAAAATCGTTCTCTTCGTGCTGATATAGCAACGCCATTGGCGGCCCACCGATAGAAGTACTTGTACCCATGAACCCTGACAGAAACCCCGCGGAGAGTAATGCGCTAGGGGTAGGCTTGAGAACTACATTACTGAAGCTCAGCAATACAGCTACGATGACTGAAATCCCCAACCAAAGCGCTAGCTGTTCTTGACCAATCCAAAATAGAAGCAAGCCTCCAGCTATGGTCCCAGGTATGCGGCCGATAATGGCAAATTTTAGACCTTCAAAAGATATCGAATGCCAGTGCTTTGCTGCATTAGCCAAGGATAAGGTAAATGCGGAAATTGTTATTGGTGCCGGCACATAAACAGGATCAATAAAGAATAAAACCGGTGCCGCAATTATTGCCAGGCCAAAACCGATTGAACTCTGAACATAAGATCCTACAAAAATGACAGCGACCGCTATTACTATTTCCATAAGAATAACTAGTGTTACTAGGGAGTTAGTGAAATTAGCGCGGGATAATACTCTCTACCGACAGATAGCTCCAGCAGAAGCAGTTCCTAAAAAAGACAGTGGTTTGTTGCCGCACTCCTCTGCGGTCTTTTACAATAGGACTCTTTAGCTAAAAACAAGGGAAAGTAGCATGAAATCACGAGCCGCAGTTGCCTTTGCCGCCGGCAAACCGCTGGAAATCGTAGAAGTAGACCTCGAGGGCCCCAAGTCTGGCGAAGTCTTAGTTGAAATTATGGCTACAGGTATTTGCCACACAGATGCTTTCACACTATCCGGAGATGATCCCGAAGGGGCGTTCCCAGCAATACTTGGTCATGAGGGTGCTGGAATTGTTCGCGAGGTTGGTCCCGATGTGAGCTCTGTAAAAGTCGGGGATACAGTGATTCCTTTGTATACGCCTGAATGTAGGCATTGTGATTTTTGCTTACACCCAAAGACGAATTTGTGTCAATCCATTAGATCTACCCAGGGTCAGGGGGTAATGCCCGATGGTAGCAGCCGATTTTCATTCGATGGGGAGTCAATTTTGCATTATATGGGCTGCTCAACCTTCTCGAACTTCACTGTACTACCTGAAATTGCTGTCGCCAAAATTAGAGAGGATGCACCATTCGATAAGGTCTGTTACATCGGGTGCGGTGTGACTACCGGTATCGGAGCTGTCGCTTTTGACGCAAAAGTAGAACCAGGAAGCACAGTGGCTGTTTTCGGTTTGGGTGGTATTGGCCTTAATGTAATTCAGGGTGCGAAAATGGTTGGAGCAGATCGAATCATTGGTATCGATATCAACCCGGCAAGAGAAGAATTAGGTAGAAAATTTGGATTGACTGACTTTGTTAACCCCAAAGATATCGATAATGTGACTGCGGAGATAATTGAAATCACTGGTGGAGGCGTGGATTATAGTTTTGAATGCATTGGAAATATAGAAACAATGCGCCAAGCATTAGAGTGCTGCCATAAAGGCTGGGGTGAATCATTCATTATTGGTGTCGCAGGTGCTGGCCAAGAAATTTCCACACGCCCTTTTCAATTGGTTACCGGGCGCTCTTGGAAAGGGACTGCTTTTGGCGGAGCCCGCGGCAGAACTGATGTTCCTCGCATTGTTGAATGGTATATGGATGGGAAAATCCAAATTGACCCACTGATAACACATACAATGCGTTTAGAAGAAATTAACGACGCTTTCAAATTAATGCATGAAGGCGCAAGCATTCGATCAGTTGTAGTTTATTAAGAGTTATACCTGACATCAACAACTTAGATTTTTAGGATCATTTATGAAGTACTTGCACACCATGGTAAGAGTAGCCAACATTGAAGACTCTCTCGATTTTTATTGCAACAAACTTGGTCTGACCGAAATTAATAGATACGAGAGTGAAGAAGGGAGATTCACTCTCGTTTTTCTTGCCGCACCAAGTGATGAAGCAGCCCAGGTTGAACTCACGTATAACTGGGACCCAGAAAACTATGAAGAAGGGCGAAATTTTGGTCACCTTGCCTACTCAGTTGATAATATTTATGAAACTTGCCAGCACCTGCTGGACAGCGGCGTTATTATAAATCGTCCACCTCGAGATGGTCGCATGGCCTTTGTCCGCTCTCCTGACAATATTTCTATCGAATTGTTGCAGAGCGGAGACTCTTTGCCACAAAAAGAACCCTGGGCGAGCATGGAGAATACCGGCAATTGGTAGCTCACTCTTGAGCTACCTCAGATGCTCGTTTATGATACCGCTCCTTAGATTCTGCCTCCCGCAGCAGTAGAAAGCGCTCAAGCTCTAAGTTTAAAAAAATGACAAATATTGGGTAAACCAAGATGCAATTACTTGACGGCAAGTCATGTTCCGAAAAAATTCGCCAAGAAATCGCTGAGAAAGTCGCTGAAATCAAAAGCAAGGGGGATCGCGCCCCACATTTAGCCGCCGTGCTGGTTGGCAACGATGGCGCTAGCCAAAATTATGTCGCTTTCAAAGTAAAGGACTGCGATGAAGTAGGCTTTAATTCGACTGTTATACGCATGGAAGAAACAGCGACTGAGCAACAATTATTAGAAAAAATAGCCGAGCTAAATTCAGACGACAAAATCGATGGTTTTATTGTGCAACTGCCTCTGCCTTCGCATATTAATGAAGACAAAGTAACCTTGGCCATCGACCCCAAAAAGGATGTAGATGGCTTTTGCCCCGAAAATGTTGGAAACATGAGCCTAGGCCTGCCGACTTTTCTCTCAGCAACCCCTAACGGGATAATGGAACTTTTTCGTCGCTACAGTATAGAAACTGAAGGAAAACATTGTGTGATCTTAGGCAGAAGTAATATCGTTGGCACACCAATGTCCATATTAATGTCAAGGAACACCAATCCTGGCAATGCTACAGTGACAATTGCACATAGTCGAACCAAGGACCTGCAAAAACTTTGCCTAAGTGCTGACATTCTGATTGTCGCCATAGGTAAGACCGAATTTGTTACCGCAGACATGGTCAAAGAAGGTGCCGTAGTCATTGATGTAGGGCAGACTCGTGTTCCCGATAGTACAAGGAAAAATGGATTTCGTAACGTTGGCGACGTTGATTTCGATAACGTCAAAGATAAATGCTCTTACATTACTTATGTAACTGGCGGTGTCGGTCCTATGACTCGAGCGTCCCTTTTGCAAAACACCCTAAAAGCACATCAAAGAAAATAGAGAAATCATCATGTTTCAATCACTTCAGCCACTACCGCCCGACCCTATACTAGGACTTTCTGCTACATTTAAAGCTGATTCGAATCCTGAAAAGGTCGATCTTGGGATAGGTGTTTATAAAGATGAACATGGCAATACGCCAATTATGAAAGCGGTAAAGTTGGCTGAAGAATCACTGTTAAAGTCCCAAACAACCAAGTCTTATGTTGGTCCAACCGGCGCAATCGGTTACAACGAGACCATCGCACGAATGGTACTTGGAGATACACTCTTAGACAGTCTCGGAAAGAGGCGTTTGACTATACAAACTCCTGGAGGATGCGGTGGGTTGCGACTTGCTGCTGATTTCATTGCGAAAGCCAATGCAGACACAACAATCTGGGTCAGCAATCCAACCTGGGCAAATCATAAACCATTACTGGGGTCAGCAGGTTTAAAATTTAACCAATATCCATACTATGATTATCTAACTCATAGTTTAGATTTCGAAGGAATGCTAGCTTGCTTAAAGCAGGTGCCTGAAGGTGATTTAGTCCTCTTGCATGGCTGTTGTCACAATCCAAGTGGAGCAGACCTAAACCCAGAACAATGGCTACAAGTGCGTGATGCTGCCATTGAAAAAAAATTTACCGTATTCATTGACCTGGCTTATCAAGGGATGGGTACGGGGCTGGAAGAAGATGTTTACGGAGTACGTTTGCTGGCAGAATCTTTACCTGAACTAATCGTGGTCAGTTCTTGCTCCAAAAACTTCGGCTTATACAGAGAACGTACCGGTGCTGTGACTCTGATTTGCGAAAGCGCGAAGTCCTGCGCGACCTCCAGCACTTTGTTAGCGGCAGCAGCAAGAGCGAACTATTCTATGCCGCCAGATCATGGCGCAGCAATAGTTCAACTTATTATGAATACGCCTGATCTGCGAGAAATTTGGGACGATGAATTAAATGAAGTCCGCAATCGAATTAACCGCTTAAGATCACTTTTCGTCCAACGACTCAGGGCCGCCAGCATTGAGCAAGACTTTAGCTTTATAGAAAACGAAAAAGGAATGTTCTCCTTTCTCGGTGTTAATGAAAATCAAATCAAAGTGCTAATCGAAAAATACAGCATCTATTTAGTCAATTCGAGCAGGATCAACATTGCCAGCATCAATGACAGTAACATCGATTATTTAATTAGCAGCCTCAAAGAAGTACTCGATAGTTAGGCACGAGTACAAGCACTTGGATCTTGGAGTTCCTATTAATTCATCAGAGAAAAATGCTGCTAGTGTTTAAATATACTTATGCAGACCTATTCTTTAGTGCAGGGCCAATTTCTGTAGCGAAATCACGTAAGATTAATTCAGTAGCCTTCCAGCTGATACACGCATCGGTAACTGAAACACCTCGACGAATTTCATCTAGATCATCAGGAATTGGTTGATTCCCTTCTTCTAGATTACTCTCAATCATTACGCCGATTATAGATTTATTTCCTTTCTTCAATTGGCTTGCAATCTCTTTTAGTACATCCAATTGCTTACCAGGATCTTTCTGTGAGTTCCCATGACTACAATCAATCATAATATTCTCTTCATGACCAGCCTTTCGCAGCTCTTCTTCGCAAGCTTTAACGCTTTCACTATCATAATTAGGAGACTTGCCCCCTCTAAGGATGATGTGGCAATGAGGATTACCTTCGGTGCGAAACGCAGCGACTTTTCCTTCCTCCGTAACTGAAATAAAACTGTTATTTGCAGACGCAGACCGAATCGCATTAATAGCAACCATTAATTCACCATCTACGTTATTTTTAAATCCAATTGCAGATGAAATTCCGCTTGCCAATTTTCGATGAGTTGGAGACTCTGTAGTTCGTGCTCCAACGGCAGTCCAGCTTACCAAATCTTGTAAATATTGAGGGGAAATTAAATCCAGCGCCTCTATTGCAATAGGCAGTCCAATCTCCGCAATATCCAACATGAGCTTCCGTCCAATTCGAATTCCATGAGCGATACGATGAGAACCATCTAGATGAGGGTCATAGATAAGTCCATCCCAACCGACTGATGTCCGCGGCTTTTCAAAATAAACCCGCATCAAAATAAGTAAATCATCAGCTAATTCATCAGCTAAAGGTTTTAGTAGTTTCGCGTACTCAATGGCCTCTTCTGGATTGTGAATTGAACAGGGGCCTACCACCACAATTAGACGCGAGTCGTCGCGACTCAGCACAGATTTAACCTGCCTATGACCATATTTCACAGTTTTTAATACGTTACCACTAACTGCAAATTCATCCTTCAAAGCACCAGGCGCAGGCAACTCTTCGTAGCTAGTAATATGAAGATTATCAATTTCTTTGATTCGTTTTGTCACGAAAGTACACTCATATTTTTCGGAACTAATAATTATGATGTATTTAGTCCGTTAACTCAAAGTCCAAAGAAATGGAATCCCCCATTTAATCATTGGATTAATCTAACTCAGCCATTGCCAGCAACACTGCCTTAAGTTACATTCCGCCAACTAAAATGTAGCCGTTTCGACTCAATTTGGGAGTAGTGAATGCCAAAAGCAAGCGATCTTAAAAGGGGCATGATTATCGATATAGATGGTACCCCACATATCATTAAACAACTGGAAGCAAAATCTCCTTCTTCCAGAGGAGCCGCCACACTTTATAAAGTTCGATTCAATAATCTGCAAACACATCAAAAACTCGATGCCTCTTTCAAAGGTGACGATCTGCTCAAGGAAGCGGACTGCATCCGCGCCCCAGTGCAATATTCCTACTTGGATGGCAATATCTACTACTTTATGAATATGGAGGACTTCAGCCAATACGGATTAAATCGAGAACAAATTGAAGACCAAGTACCTTACCTCGTCGAACAACTAGAAGGAATCATTGCGCTAATTATGGACGACAAGCTTGTCGGCATTGAGTTGCCGCAATCAGTAAGCTTGGTCATAGAAGAAACACCGCCAGCGATCACTGGCTCTTCCGCTACAAACAGAAGCAAAACTGCAACCTTGTCGACTGGCTTGGAAATTCAAGTACCTGAGTATTTAGCTCCCGGGGAAACAGTCAAAGTTAATACGGCGACAGGAAAATTTATGTCTCGAGCCTGAAAATTTCTTATGAAGGCTTACTTCTACAAACCCTATACTAAATTCATGAGCAGAGACTGCACAAAATAAAGAAACAACAAGAATTTATCGAGTTTCTTCAGAAATTCAATCAGTAATCAGGAATAAATTGACCAGTTTTAAGAAAATGGATTGTATTATCAATTACTTCGTTATTCCGCATCATTAAAGTATGGGTCACTGGTAATACGATGTGTGTATTCATACCCTCAACCTTAGTACTCTCAACTCGAACAATACTGTCGTTAGGCCCTTTAAAAAATAAAAATCCTAACGGGTTGATATTGGTCGAACCTGCTATAACACCTAATTCAAAATTTACAGGACCTAAACCGGTTAATGCATTACCTTCCTGAGTGCCCAAAGCTTGTCCGCTCGGCCCTAAGAAACCAAACCCTGGCACCGGTAATAATCTATCAACAATCTCACTGCCTTGATTAGGCGGGCCCAACATGACGACTCGCCCTAGCTGCTCTAACTGATTTTCTTGAAAATAATAGCGGACTAAAATTCCACCTAAAGAATGACTCACAAAATGAATTTGGTCTGGGTTGTGTGCCGAACATTGACGTATTCCCCTTCCTACTGCGTCAGACGCCAGCACCTCAATCTCGTATTTAACTGAAGGATAACTAATATTAGCCACATCGAAACCGGTCTTGGTTAGTTTCCTTTCTAATTCCGACATGGAATTAGAAATCCTAGCAAGACCATGCAGCAAAACAACACAATCAGTAGCAGCGGAAGATGTTGTACTCGCCTGAATCAACAACAACGTTAGAAATAATCTAATCAAGATTTACATCCAAAGAAGTCTGGCAATTCCAACAAATATTAAAACTTGGCGCGTTATCCTCACTGCACTTTCCACATACCCAATCTTTTCCTTCAGCATTATTTGGGAACATGTGCTCTTTAATTATTTCTTCTGCTCGCTTGGCATAAAAAAGCCTCACCCACACTTCTGGAAGACTTTCTGTAATAGGAATTTCGCCAGCAATAGAGTAGGTTTTTTCGTTCTTCACTTCTGCATAGATGTCATGCTGTTCGAGAACATTACGAACGTGCCAAGCCATTGCCACATTGTCTGCTGTGTAGATTCTTTTCATGATGCTCACTAGTATATGAACCAAGCTATTTAAGCTTAGCGATAGATATCGCGCCAACGCAAGCCGAAAATGAATAGCATCAAGCCATAAATACTTACGCCGCCTAAAACCAATAAAGCTAGATGCTGCACTTGCTGAAATGTGCTCCAAAGCAACCAGTCCTCCCAAGCGCCTGAAAAACTGATAAGAAAAAATACCATTGCTAAGGTTGCTAAAGCAATTCGAACCAAAAACGCTAACCATCCAGCTTGAAAATAAAATACTTTTTCTGCTCTCAAACCCCGCAATAGTAATCCAGCATTAAGAAATGCAGCTAAGCTTGTAGCCAATGCCAGTCCCACATGCGCCAAACCACTCAAATAAAAAATTATATTCATAGCCATATTGGCTGCCATAGCGATAATACCTATTCGCACAGGTGTAGATGTATTTTGTCGGGCATAAAATCCCGGTGAAAAAACCTTTATAGCCATAAACGCTATAAGCCCAAATGCATAAGCACGTAGAGACCCTGCAGAACCAACCACGTCAGATACGGGGAAATTCTCATTTTGAAAAAGTGTAACAAGTAAGGGCTCGGCGATTAATGCCAGAGCAATTGAAGCTGGGATAGCAATAAGACAGACTAGGCGAAATGCCCAGTCCAAAGTTTCAGCGAAATTTTTAGTCGATGCCTCAGCATGTTTCCGTGACAGACTAGGTAACACGACAATGGCAATCGCAATACCAAAAGTACCTAATGGCAACTCCATTAGTCGATCCGAATAATATAACCAAGAAATGCTGCCGGTGGCCAAAAGCGAAGCAATAAATACATCGATCATAAGATTGATCTGAGTAACAGACACACCGAATAAGGCGGGTAACATAAGTTTCTTAATGCGCGCGACACCTTCATGAGACTTGCTACGTTTAGGGCTTGATAAGAGATTCATACGTCGCAAAAAAGGCAACTGAAAAAATAGTTGTGCAAAACCTGCAATAAGTACACCCCAGGCGAGTGCCAGCTCCGGCTCTCGCATATAAGGCACCAGCAGGAATGAGCATGAAATAAGTGAGATATTGAGTAAAGCGGGCGTAATTGCGGGAACCGCAAACTTTCCATAGGAGTTTAGAATCGATCCGCACAGAGCGGTCATAGAAATCAATAATAAATAAGGAAAAGTAACTCGTAACATTTCAACAAACAGATCAAACTTTTCTGGATCATCTGTAAACCCATAGGCAATCGGTACCGCTAATAGCGGCGCTGCTATAATTACTAAAACCGTGACTAATAGCAGAAAGCCTCCTAGGCTAGCAGTCACCGCACTAATTAAGTTCCGAACATCGTAATGTGATTTATTCGTACGATACTCAGATAAAACAGGCACGAAGGCTTGATTAAACGCACCTTCTGCAAAGAGGCGGCGCAAGAAATTTGGAATTTTGTTTGCCAGAAAAAATGTATCGGTCGCGTCCGAGGCTCCGAATACACGAGCAATCACTATGTCTCGTATGAGACCCAATACACGAGAAACCATGGTCATTGAACCAGTAATGCCACTGGCTTTTAGCAGACCCCCATCATGGTCAGCCTTACTGGACCGACTTGTATCGACTCGTTCCGAATCTTGCTGAATTTCAGTCATACCAAATTTTTACCACGATTCCTGTTGGACCATCTCAGTTCTTTGGAAATTTACCACTTTCGCCAGAATACACCAATTGGGGTTAATAAAAGTTATCGTATAAACAACTGAATTAGTTGAGTATTCTCATATTTTTTCTCACTTAAAAGTGAACAGCGCCCTATTGACATAACTTAGTGAAAACGGCATAGTGTCGCTCCTTTGAAGTAGCGGCACTTTCAGTAATCTCAGCATTATCAATCAATCCTAAGATTGAGCTTTCAAAAGAGCTGTCCTGGAAACGTTATACACAGAATCCAAAGACAGAACATTAAAGATCGAACAATAAAGAAAGGGTATAAAGGAGTTAGAATTGGCCAATTCTCCACAAGCTAAAAAACGCGCAAGACAAGGTGAATCTCGTCGTCGTCACAATGCTTCATTCAGGTCTATGGTGCGAACTTATATAAAGAAAGTGGACGCAGCTCTAGAAGGTGGCGACCACACAGCAGCTGCTGAAGCATATAAAAATGCCGTGCCTGTTATCGATCGTATGGCCGATAAAGGAATTATTCACAAGAATAAGGCAGCTCGGCATAAGAGCAGACTAAATTCAGCCGTTAAAGCCCTGAAGTAAGACGCTAAATAAATTTGAAAAAAGGTAATAATCGCTGAGCTAAAGAAAGCCCAGATTGGAGTCGTCATTAAGAAAGAATTAGGTTATCCCTGTGAATGATCTCTTCTTCCCCGGCATACCCAAGTAGTTCTGAAATTTTCTCGCTACTTTGCCCCATTAAGGCCTTTACTTCGTCGTTATCGTAATTTACCAAGCCCCGGGCTATTTCTTTTCCGGCTTTATTGGTACAAACCACTACATCTCCACGAGAAAATCTGCCATCGACTTGCTTAATACCAACTGCTAACAAACTTTTACCCGATTCCTTCAAGACTCTTATTGCCCCATCATCTAACACCATTGAACCTTTTAGGATTAGCTGACCCGCTAGCCACTGCTTGCGAGCAGTAACAGGCTCATTATCTGCTTCAAGCAGTGTTCCAATTTTTACACCACTAGCGATCTGTAATAAGACTTTTTCCATTTTGCCATTAGCTATAATTGTGTTTGTTCCAGAGCGGGCAGCCAATTTGGCTGCAGAAATTTTAGTAAACATACCGCCCCGACCCAGACTGGAGCCTTTCCCAGCATAATCCATAAGCGAGTCATCGTCTGCGGAGGCAACACTAATAAATTCTGCATCGACATCCAATCTTGGGTCGGCGCTATAGATACCATCTTGATCCGTAAGCACCACCATAACATCTGCATTTACTAAATTTGCTACGAGCGCTGCAAGAGTATCGTTATCACCAAAACACAGCTCGGCGGTTGCCACAGTGTCATTTTCATTAACAACTGGAACCACTTTCATTTCCAAAAGTGTTGATAGCGTGCTGCGCGCATTTAAATAACGAGTCCGATCAGACAAATCTTCATGGCTCAATAGAATTTGAGCAGCATGGACACCGTGACGCATAAAACAACTTTCATAGGCCTGCACTAAGCCCATCTGACCCACTGCTGCAGCCGCTTGCTGTAAATGTACCTTTGTAGGACGAGCGCTTAATTCTAATCGAGCAACGCCTTCAGCAACTGCGCCGGAAGAAACTAGTACAATTTGAATCCCCTGCTTCTGTAGGCTAACTAGTTGGTCTGCCCAGTGGGCAATCGCCTTTTTGTCCAGACCAAGACCATTATTGGTCACTAGCGAACTACCAACCTTCACTACCCAGCGCTTCGCATTGTTAATCTTATCTTCGCGCATGTTACGACCTAGTCATCCCAATTTTCTTCCCAATTATCGTCGTCACTTGCTCTATTATTTTTAGAGCTCTCTATAGTTTGCCGAATCTCGAATGCCATAGCTTTTTCTTGCTGAGACTGTTCTTTTCGATAGTCTCCGTCGTCAATTATTTTTTGACGATGAGACTCAATCGATTCCATAAGTTGTTGACACAAATCATCACACCCACCTTGATTGATAGCGGAAATCTTGTATATAGGTTTCTTCCAACCTAATTCAGCCCTTAATGCAGCTTCCAATATATTAACCTCCTTTTCGTCTAGCAGGTCCACTTTGTTTAGTACTATCCAACGTTCTTTTGCCGCTAAGCTTGGGCTGAATTTTTTTAATTCACTTGCGATTTGTTTTGCACTATCTATGGGGTTGCTATTGTCAGCAGGAAGTACATCCACCAAATGAAGAAGCAAACGTGTTCGGGACAAATGTTTTAGAAAACGAAAGCCCAGACCTGCACCTTCGGAAGCTCCTTCAATCAATCCGGGCACATCTGCCATGACGAAAGATCGTTCCATGCCCAGGCTAACCACTCCTAAATTTGGCACTAAGGTTGTAAAAGGATAGTCGGCAACCTTTGGTTTCGCTGCGGATACTGCTCGAATTAAGGTCGACTTACCCGCATTAGGAAAACCCAGTAATCCCACATCTGCTACTAGGCGAAGCTGCAACTGAAGCGTCCTAGCTTCACCTTCCGTCCCTTTAGTGATCTTTCGCGGTGCACGATTTGTACTGGATTTAAAACGCGTATTACCCAATCCATGTTTCCCGCCTCGAGCTACCATGACTGGTACTTCTGGGTTATTAAGATCGGCAATTAATTCCTCAGTGTTAACGTCAATAATACTCGTACCTACGGGCACTTTTATCAGCAAATCCTCGCCGCCACGACCAGTGCAGTTTTTGCCTTGTCCTGGCTGCCCAGCCTCTGCTCGGTAACGAGGTTGGAAACGGAAATCTACTAAAGTATTCAGAGCCGCATCTGCCTGCATATAAACACTGCCGCCGTCACCGCCATCTCCTCCGTCGGGACCTCCTTTTTCAATGTATTTCTCACGACGAAAACTGAGGCAGCCACTACCACCATTACCCGCATCTACAATGACCTCTGCTTCGTCGACAAACTTCATGGTTTAATCCTGAGCGATATTAGATGCAGAAACAAAAAAGCCCCGTCGAAAGACGAGGCTTTTAGCGAAATTCTTAATTAACTAGGCCGATTCGATGCTGACGAATTTTCTATTATTTGGCCCTTTCACTGCAAATTTAATCACACCATCAGATTTTGCAAAAAGCGTGTGATCTTTGCCACAACCAACATTTTCGCCAGGATGGAACTTAGTCCCCCGCTGCCGCACAATTATATTGCCAGCTTTAACTTCTTGGCCGCCAAATAACTTTACACCAAGGCGTTTTGATACCGAATCACGACCGTTATTAGTACTGCCACCTGCTTTTTTATGCGCCATAGCTAGACCCCTACTTTAAGCCTTGATGCCAGTGATTTTTACTTCAGTGAATAACTGGCGATGCCCCTGCGTCTTCTTGTAATGTTTACGACGGTTAAACTTAATGATTTTGATCTTGTCGCCGCGGCCTTGCTTTAAAACTTCTGCTTCCACCTGACTACCCTCGACATAGGGCATTCCAATTTTTACTGATTCGCCTTCACCAACGAGCAGAATCTTATCGAATTTTACCTTATCACCGGTGGCGGCTTCCAATTTTTCGAGCTGAAGGACTTCACCCTCCTCTACTCTGTGCTGCTTGCCACCACTTTCAATTACCGCGTACATATCTGTCTCCAAAGACCTCAGGAATAATAATGACCCATTCCTTCGAGGGGCCGAATTCTACGGGATCAATGGATTTGAAGCAAGATAAATTGTCGTTAGTATCATCGGCTTCCTAAAATTAAAGAATGGCCTGAATCTGCCTGATTTCGCGGGTTTTCCCGACTTGACAGTCTTTATTCCGCTCCCTAGCATGCACACACACAAATCGGGCGAAGTAACTAAAAAGTTACCTTAAATTTCTACTTTTTCGGTCTACCTTTAGAATGTATCAAGATATTCGCAGTGTCGTCGAAACTGAATTCCTAGCCGTTAATGATTTCATCGTCGAACAGCTGCATTCGGAAGTTGCTCTTGTCGAAAGCATTGGTCACTATATTGTTGATGCTGGTGGCAAGAGGTTACGCCCAATGCTGACTTTGTTGGCTTCGAAGGCCTGTGGTATCGATAGTCAGCAACATATCCCGATGGCCGCAGTCATTGAGTTTATCCATACGGCCACCCTCTTGCATGATGATGTCGTTGACATGTCGACTCTTAGGCGCGGGCGTCCCACCGCAAATTCTAAATGGAATAATCCTTCAAGCGTGCTGGTAGGCGACTTTATCTACTCCCGTGCCTTTCAGGTCCTGGTCAAGATTGGTGATATGCGCATTATGAAGATCATCGCAGACACCACAAACAAAATTGCCGAAGGCGAAGTACTCCAACTGATTGCAAAAAATAATCCCAACGCATCTGAAGCAAATTATATGCAGGTAATAGAAAATAAAACCGCCATTCTTTTCCAAGCTGCAGCTCAATGCGGCGCATTGTTGGCAAATGCTGATGAGGCTTCTGAAAAAGGACTTCAAAATTTTGGAAAAAGTATCGGTATGGCGTTTCAATTAATAGACGATGTCTTAGATTATGCTGGAGATGCCACAGATCTTGGCAAAAACATTGGAGACGATTTGGCAGAAGGCAAGCCGACACTACCTCTAATTTACGCCATAGAAAAAGGCGACAAACAACAACAGAAGTTAATTCAACAAGCACTAAGAACTGAGCAGCTTAATCCAGAAATGCTGAAAGATGTCATTGAGATTGTGCGCCAAAGCGGAGGCCTCGAATACACTCAAAGCCTAGCAAAAGCTCAATCAAAGGTAGCTTTGAATTGCTTACAAGCTTTACCTGACTCTGAATATCGCCAAGCGATGAAAGCCATGGTGAATTTTTCTTTAAGTAGAAAGAGTTAGTAAATCCATCACTGAAGGCTCTATTAATAACAGTGGGTTAAGTCTATTTGCATTCTAAATATCCAAGCTGGCGCAAAAAAACAACCCACAGCTAAGAAATGCGATAGGTGAAGTAAGATTGTTGCAAACACCCGTTTACATACCTGGATAATTGGGACCACCTCCACCTTCAGGCACTACCCAGTGGATATTCTGCGCCGGATCCTTGATATCACAAGTCTTACAATGAACACAGTTTTGGGAATTTATCTGAAATTTTTTCTCTCCAGCGGCATCTTCTATAATTTCATAAACACCTGCGGGACAGTAGCGCTGCGCAGGCTCATCAAACATCGGCAAATTAACTTCTACAGGAATAGAGGCATCCCTAAGCTGTAGATGGCAGGGCTGATCCTCTGCATGATTAGTATTGGATAAGAAAACTGAAGATAGCTTATCAAAACTAATCTCACCGTCTGGTTTAGGGTAATCAATCCTCGGGCATTCAGCTGCGGGTCTTAATTGACAATGGTCTTTAGATTTATCATGAAAGGTAAGAGGAAATTTTCCAAAGAATAGATTTTGCTCGATAAAAGCCAAAGTACTGCCTAACCAAAATCCAAATTTGTGAAACCCAGCGGAAAAGTTGCGAGTTTTATGCAGTTCCTTATACAGATCAGAGGTGTTAAAGCGTTCTGTATAGTCGTCGAGCTCTGGTGCGTCGATATTTTCTTTACTTAGCGCTTCAAACAAGGACTCTGCTGCGAGCATACCGGAGCGCATTGCTGTATGGCTTCCCTTGATTTTTGCCGAGTTTAACGTCCCAGCATCACACCCAATCAGGAGCCCCCCCGGAAAAGTCATTTTTGGTAATGAATTAAGCCCGCCTTTAATAATCGCTCTGGCACCATAGCTAATACGCTTACCCCCACTTATAACCTTTTTAATAACCGGGTGATGTTTAAATCTCTGGAATTCATCGTAAGGACTAAGATGTGGGTTCGAATAAGACAGATCAACTATCAAACCTAAGGAAACTTGATTATTTTCAATATGGTAAAGAAATCCACCACTTGTAGCAGAAAAGCTAGAACCTAACATAGGGTAACCCGAAGAATGAACCACTAGTCCTTCTTTGTGCTGAGACTCAGGAATCTCCCAAACTTCTTTGATTCCGATGCCATAATGTTGCGGATCACTATCTTTGTCTAATTTGAATTTCTGAATGACCTCTTTTCCTAAGTGCCCTCGACAACCTTCAGCGAATATTGTGTACCTGGCATGAAATTCAAAACCTGGCTCATAAGATGCTTTCTGTTCACCCTTGGCATCTACTCCCATATCTCCAGTGGCTACGCCCTTGACCCTGCCATCTTCTCCATAAAGAATTTCTGCTGCCGCAAAACCAGGAAATACTTCAGCGCCCAGCTCCATTGCCTGCTCTGCCAACCAGCTACATAGATTCCCCAAGGAAATAATATAATTACCATGATTATGCATTGGTCGCGGAACCAGAAAGTTCGGAAACTTGAACGAGGCCTCTTTATTTGGCAGATAGTAAACATCATCTCCAGTGACGCGCGTATTAAGTGGAGCCCCTTTTTCTTTCCAGTCAGGAATTAATTCATCTAATGCTGACGTTTCAAACACTGCACCAGACAGTATATGAGCACCCACTTCAGAACCTTTTTCAAGAACACAGACTGAAAGCTCTTTTTCTGCAGTTTGTGCCATTTGCAGCAAACGACAGGCCGTTGCTAACCCCGCAGGACCTGCACCCACTATTACTACATCAACTTCCATGGATTCGCGTTGCATAAAACAGCCTCTGAAATTTCTTCTAAATTAGTCGATATGAAGGTACTGGATTCTTGAATTCACCGTATATCAATCGAGTTCACTAAAACTGAGAATAGAACCAAGCGTGCTAGTAAGGCGTTATTATCCTAAATTAGTTAATTCAGCGCAAAAAAGCGTTTTGATAGCCGTGGCGTTACAGAAAATCACATTTTGTGGAGAAATTAAGAATACTCTGCGGGTTCAAATGTTCATACTTGCGCGTCGTTAAGATAACCCAATTAGCAAGAACCAATTAAGCATTTCGGAGAAATAAGTGCTGTCCTCGAAAATCCAAGTTAAGTTATTAACGGCCCTCCTCAGTGCAATAGTTTTTGTTCACACTCCTAATATAGCGGCACAGGATTTACCCACTACGGACGAAAATTCAACAGTTACCTATCCTGCAAGCTATTTTGATCAATATGAACCCTTCTCCGTTAGCGATATGCTTGATCGTATTCCTGGTATAACCGTAGCCAGGCAAGGTGGGCCAGGCGGAAGCAGTAGCGGACCTGGCAGCTCACAAGGCTCAGAACGTCGAGGCTTAGGGCTTGGTGGCGACCAAGTATTAATCAACGGTCGCCGTATTGCTGGGAAGGAGAATGAAGGGAATAGTCAATTATCAAGAATCCCGGCAAATCAAGTTCAGAGGATTGAAATAATCCGAGGCACTTCTGGTGATCTCGATGTCCGCGGCGGCAACCAGGTAATTAACATAGTACTGCTAGAACTTGAATCAAGCTCCTCTGTTGCTTATGAAATAAATATGGATCATTACCATGATGGCGAATTAAAACCCGGAGGAAGCGTTTCCCTAAGTGGGCAAAATGGCGCTTTCGATTACTTACTCAGCGCAGAATCAGAGCCTCGCTGGGAGTATAGGAAAGGTTTCGAAACTAGTTTTCTAGCTGATGGCAGACCAAACGACTTCATAAATAAAAAACAGTACACCGATCAGCAACCCCTGACCCTCACTACAAATATTGGCTATCAAATTTCTGACCGAAACATTATGCATATAAATGCGCAATACAATCAGAACGATGCACCGGGAAGCGAAAATCGATTAATCACAAATTTACTCGTAAAACCTAACACACTAGATATTAAACTTGATGACATTTCCGTTGAGGAAGACTTTTGGGAAATTGGAGGTGACTTTGAACATACATTCATTAATGGTAACCGGCTTAAATCATTGTTTATTATCAATCAAAGAGACTCAAATCGCCTACGAGAGAGGTTTGACCTCGATAATAATCGCAGCAAAGATTTGTTTTTAAAAACATTTAATCAATATGAAGAACAAATCTTAAGATCATCTTATTCTATGAGCTTGAATTCAACTCAGGACATTGAGCTCGGAGTAGAAAGAGCACAAACCACATTAGACTCAACACTGGGGCTTGGATTATTAAGCGAAACAGGCTCCATTTCTGAAAGCTTTGGCGGGCTTACGCCAATAACAAATTCTGATGCAACCCTGGAAGAAGTTCGTTATGAAGCATTCGCGGTCCACAACTGGCGAATTAATAATCGCATGTCGCTGGAAAGCACATTAATTTATGAAAAATCTACTATCGAGCAATCTGGTGATATTAAAAAAGAAAGAGATTTTGATTTTGTCAGACCCAAGATCGATTACCGATTTGACATTACTTCTTCTCTACAGTTTAGAGCGACGATAGAAAAAGATGTTGCTCAATTAAGTTTCAACGATTTCACAACAAATATTAATTCTCTTGATGATGACCAAAATTCTGTCGCTGGTAACCCTGACCTGCGACAAGAACAATCCTGGCGTTATGACGTGAATTTGGAGTACAGATTTGATAACAATAATGGAGTACTCAATTCAAACCTTTTCTATCATGACCTTGAAGATGTAATTGACAAAATTAATGTATCTACGGCAAAGAGTATTCAATCAGCAAACGGTAATATTGGTGCTGGAAAACGTTATGGAGGAAGTTTTGATGCGAGTCTACGGCTAACAAGTTTTAATTTGCCGCAGCTTCTACTGACTTCTCGTATCGAAGTAGAAGACGGAGCCGTTGCAGACCCTTTTCTTAGTATTGATCGGCGCTTGCTGCGACAAGGTCGGGGTCAATATCGATACGGTTTTCGACACGATATGACCAGCAGAAATATCAACTATGGTATTAATGTAAGCGGCACCTTTGAAGGTGGCTCCATAGTTTATGATATTGATAAAATCGAAAAATATGATATGGATGATTTCATCATGGCATTTATAGAACTGCAAGGTTGGGGCGGTCTCACCTACAGATTCGAAGCAACGAATTTTCATGAACAAGAAAGATGCCGTGTTCGGTCCCGCTATATCGGTGGGACAATAGCAACTGGTTCTTTCAATGAAATCGAAAATTCTTGCAGCCAAGCTGGCGAGAAATATGCAATAAAAGTCCGTGGAACTTTCTAATAGCCACCTTAATTAACCCTCTAAATTAATGAGTTAATTTCCGTTAAAGTTTTAAGCTTTATGGGCGATAACGCGACTCTGCTTCGGAATTAAAATCAGTTTAGCTAACATCTGAAATATGGCAATTTTGCCACCACATTTGCACAATTTGTTACAGTTCTTCTAGAAGGTCATGGCTATAATTCGGGCTCTTTCGCAGGAACCAATATTCTAAGCAAGAAAAACACGTCACCTACGCCCTGGAAGAAGTCAATTCAAAAAAGATTCTCCGAGGCGTAAAACCAAAAACTGCTTTTTCACGTTGTATACGTATTGCCAAGTATCAAAAGATTTAGCGTTCCTAACAATTTAAAACGAGGTTTTTAATGGTTGCAGCTGCCCCTTCAAAATTTCTTAAAGCTAGCATCCTATCCCTAACTATTGCCTCTTCGGTTGCCGCAGCTGCTCAACAGGGAACTCAAGCGATCGTGGAAGGCTCGTCGATAATCTATGAAGCTGTTTTTTTCGCTGAGTTTTCTCCCGTTAATGTAAATGACATGATTGATCGAATTCCTGGCGTTAACCTCGCCATGAACAATCGCGGCGGCGGGAATAGGAGAGGTCTGGGTGCTGGCGAAAACGAAATCCTTATTAATGGACAACGTCAGACTGGCAAAAGCAATGAAGGTCGTGACCAGCTAAGCCGGCTATCTGCCGACCAAGTAGATTACATCGAGATCATCCGCGGCACTTCCGAAGAGATGGATATTAGGAGTGGTGGGCAAGTAGTCAATATAGTGCTGTTAGACTCCCGTTCACGCTCCAGCATCACTACAGAAGCCAATATGGACCGATATCATGACGGCACTTTTGATCCGGGCGCCAAATTGTCTTGGACTGGCCAATCAGGATCCTTTAATTATTTGTTCCATCTAGAAGGTGAGCCTAGGTACCAGAATCGCCTCAGCAAAGAATATAGCCGTGATCCGGATGGCGACTTACTCGAAACACGTTTTGAAGACAGCACTCGTAAACAGACTGACTACGAAACCAGTTTTAATATTGGTTATCAATTCGATAACAGTCTAGTGCAATTAAATGGCTTATACGGTGGTGACTGCGCACCAGAAGATAAAGAGCGCCTTATCAACGACTATAGCAATACTAGCATCGTGTCTCTACTGGAAAGAGAAGACATTGATCGCTGCCGCGAAAACTGGGAAATAGGCGGCGACTATGAATATGAATTTAGGAACGGTGGCAAATACCGCTTTTTGTTTATCGTAAATGATGGCCAGTGGCTGCAAGAGCGCGATCGCTTCGAAATCTTAGACGATCGCGAGAAAAAAGATTTGTTTCTTTACAATAATGGGCGAGATCAAGAAAGAATTTTTAGAACCTCTTACACCTTTGACCCAATCCTTAATCATGGTCTCGAGCTCGGAATTGAGCGCGCACAAACCCTCAGAGATGGAAATTTACGATTGGGGCTAGACCTGGGTGGCACACCCTCACCAGAACATGGCTTCTTAACAGCTGTCACTGTTGATAATTCCAACTCCACTGTTGAAGAAGTTAGGTATGAAAATTTCTTAGTTCATAACTGGCAAATTAATGATAAGTCCTCCCTCGAAAGCTCACTAATTTATGAGACTTCGACAATTACTCAGACAGGTGATGTCTACAACGAAAGAGATTTCGACTTTGTGCGCCCCAAATTAGATTATCGCTACAATATCAATCAATCGATGCAATTGAGGGCAACAGTAGAAAAGCTTGTCTCGCAACTTAGTTTCTCAGATTTTATGGCCTCTTCTGATAGCGATGACGACGATCAAAATACACAAGCTGGCAACCCTCAAATAGTTCAAGAACAACATTGGGAATATTCACTTAATTTAGAATATCGACTTCCTAATAGCATTGGTGTATTAAATTCTGAAATTTATTATCGCGATTATGAAGATGTAATCGATCGAGTTGATGTCTCCACTGGACCTGATGATTTGCGCTCAGCGCGGGGTAATATAGGTGGTGCGTATCGCTACGGCATGAATCTTGATGCTAGTTCTCGACTTGGTTACATTGGCTTACCGAGCGCGTTGCTTTCTCTTGGTATTAGCGTACAAGATTCTGAAGTTACTGATCCTTTTTTAAACATTAAACGTCGAATGCGATATAACTCACGCTGGTTTGGAAGAGCGAGTTTTCGACATGACGTTACCCGCTGGGATATGAGCTACGGGTTCAACTATTTTAATTCTGACAATGACAGTGATGCCCGTCAGCAAATCGACATAAATGATATTGAAAGAGACATTAGAGATTATGGTCTAATGCTCTTTGTTGAGAAGAAAGCCTTTAACGATATTACGTTCCGCTTAGATGTACGCAATGCAAATGATCCATTGCGCTGTCGTGAACGCACTAGATTCTTGGGGGCCACCATCGGCGGCATTGTCGAAGAAGTTGAAAACTACTGCTCTCAAGATGGTCCTGTTTATGCCTTAAAAATAAGGCATACTTTTTAGACTACAGAGCTCTAAAACGAGTAGTGAAAAAATTGAATGTTAGAAACTCACCTGCAAATAGTGGACTCAAAGAACACTGAAATATTTACTCGGGCTTGGTAAAGATCATCATATGTTGCCAAGGAAGAAAATCAAGCGTATCGGTCCATTCCAGACCAAACACACTCATTTCTTTGACAACTTGCTCTTCAGTCATTTTATGTAGGGGGCGAATGGGCACCGACGCATCTTCCCCACGGTACTCCAGTAGAAAAATCCTGCCGCCTGGCTTTAATGCCTTATTGATGCCATCAATCATCTCGAAAGGGTGGGAAAACTCGTGATAAGCGTCCACCATGATGGCGGCATTAATAAAGTTTTCAGGTAAATTTGGATCATCCACCTGTCCCAATACGCCTTCAATATTGGAAACTCTTTCCTCTTCTTTTTGATTTTCGATCAGCTCCAACATTTCTGGCTGAATATCCACGGCCAAGACTTTCCCCTGAGGGACTTTTTGCGCAATACGAAAAGAGAAATAACCAGAGCCCGCACCAATATCCGCCACCACATCATCAGCTCGTAATTCCATGTTCTCAACCACTGAATCAGGCATTTCTTCACGAATGCGTTCGGGGCGATTTAGCCAGCCGGCGGCCCGATGACCCATAACAAATGAAATCTCTCTGTCCATATAGAATTTACCGATTCCAGTAGTACGACGCTCGGGAGCTTCAATATAGCCAGGATGTTCGGCACTATAACCAACTGACAAAAGCAGCAAAGGGCTTACTAATATGAAGGCTTGGACCATTCCTTTTAGCGTTTTCATAGTTTTCTCTTGAGCTCACGTTCTATAAACGAATTCGTTATAAAGTAGTCAATTGTAAATCAGCATCACAAAAAAGTAAGCTCACCAAGTGACTAAATTGCAATCGATTAAGACTAGGCATACTAGCCGCTCTATCCCTCTTAATTAATAAAATCGGAGCGACGCTTAAGACGCACATTCTGTTTGAGGTTTTTGTCTGCAGGATAACACCCAGTACTGAAAAATTCTAAACTTCTTATAACTCAAAACCTTAGTAACTTTCCAAACGACTTCGCATTTAGAATAGGCTATTCAAATTATGAGGGCCAACCTATTAACTCTTCAGGGAGTAAGAGTTAGAGTCGAGTTAACAATTTCCCGAAGTATTAGTGACCTATGCTAATATGCTGACCGGAACTAGGATAAATGCTGCAAACTGGAAGCACTATGTCAAAAGTCTTGGAAGGAATACGGGTATTGGATTTCGGTCGTTATATCGCCGGTCCTTATTGTGGAACATTGTTGGGCGACTTGGGTGCCGAAGTTATTCGGATTGAAAAAATAAATGGCAGCGAAGATCGCTTTCTTTCTCCTATATCAGACAAAGGTGACGGTGCGTTGTTCATGCAAATGGCGCGCAACAAGCTGAGTATGACCCTTAATCCGATGAAACCCGAGGGCAGAGAAATAGTTCAAAAGCTCGTTGCTACTGCAGACGTCGTAGTAGCAAATCTTCCTCCTGATACCCTCAAGACTATGGGTTTAGACTATGAGAGCCTAGCGGCTATTAAACCCGATATTATTCTCACCATGATTTCTGCTTTTGGGACCGGTGGTCCTTATGCCAACAGGGTCGGTTTTGATGGTCTTGGACAAGCGATGTCCGGCAATATGTATATGTCAGGAACTCCAGACCAACCAGTGAAAGCTTATGCACCTTTTATCGATTTCGGTACTGCAAGTCTTTCTGCATTCGGCACCATGGCCGCCTTATTTGAAAGACAAAAAACTGGCAAAGGACAGATAGTAGAGGCCTCCCTGTTTAATACTGCACTTACCATGATGAATGGAACAGCCATTGAACAGGCTGCCATAAAAAGAAATAGAACCGCGACGCTCAATCGTTCGCAAACATCGGCTCCGGCTGACACTTTCAAAACAAAAGATGGCTGGGTGCTCGTCCAGTCTGTAGGCGGCCCTTTATTTAAACGATGGGCCGATCTAATGGGCGAAGACCACTGGCTAGAGGATGAACGCTTTAAGGATGATATCTCTCGCGGCGATAATGGCGAAGCAATTAGCGAGCGACTCGGTGCTTGGTGCGCAGAACGCACTTCTCAAGAAGTTTTGGAGGCCATGGAAAAAGCGCGTTTACCTGCAGGGCCAGTGCTTTCACCTCAGCAAGTCTTAGACGATCCGCATATTGCCGCAAAGGGTTTGTTCCAGCCCGTCGAATACCCAGGTTTAGATATTCCCGCGCCACTTATGAAGACACCTGTTGAGCTCTCCGAAACCCCTGGCGAAATTCGGACTCGTCCACCGACATTAGGCGAGCACACAGATCAACTTATGGAAGAATTGGGTTACTCTGCTGAGGAAATTAGTGATCTAAGAGAAAAGCGCATCGTTTAAGAGACTTTTAATCAAAGCTCTCAGCATTTCAGGTTAAGCTCCCTCCTGAATTTCTGTCGATCCTGCAGCCAGCGTTTCTTGTAAAGTTCTCGCGCATCCCCTAGGGGTATAAGCCTTCAAACGCAGTTTAGGCTTGCTATACTGTTTAACACGAGCTGTTTTAGCGGCCATTAAGTCATCATTGGAGTCATTGCCACGAAATTTATCCAGCACCTCATCACAATACAGGTTCTAAAACTAATAGTGTCAGCGATACTGATCTAAACTCTCTAGTCAAATCCAAATTCACTAAGATGATTAGCCCCCATAAAAATTCCCAGAAGAGTGATTTCGAATAATGGCAATGTGTGAGAGCCGACCCCTGCTAACAGCAACTCCTAGTCTGTAATGGCATAGACGATAACGCTGCTTTCTCTAGAAGGACCTAATCCTGGAGCTCGAACTGTCAACATTGGCCCGGTACCAACTGCAATGTATTGTTTTCCATTAACGCCATAAGAAATGTGCCCTCCTCCTATTGGCGCACCAGTATAGATTCTGCGCAGAACTTCACCAGTACTCGCATCCATTAATAATAGATTGCCTTCTATAGTGCCAGTTATTATCAAGCCACCTGCCGTGGCGGTAACAGCACCTGTGTTCGGATATGGTGTTTGATGCCGCCAACGTACATCACCTGACTCGACATCGACAGCGGTAATCCAGCCCGACATTTCACCTTCGGGAGTTACTGACCCCCCCATAAACAACTGACCTGGAATATACTCGACCCGCTCAGCAGCAGTAAATCGACTGCAGTAATCTATCGCAGAGGTAATCAGGATTTTTTCTTGCTCATGAAAAGCGGGGCTGCTCCACAACACTCCGCCGGTAACTCCAGGACAAGCAACAACCCCTTCTCGAGTGACTGGCACATCCTGATTTAACAAAGTCGTTATCGCAGTTTCATATATAGGTTCATGTGTTTTTTTGTCGAGGGTCCTCAGAACACCATCCTTACCAACTGTTGCAATGAAATCGTCAGATACATTATTTATTCCTGCTTTTAACACTGGAGTGACTTGCGTCAGATCCCAATCATGATCGTCATTGGGCACTATTGAGCGATGCCATTGTAGTTCTCCAGATTGAATATCGAGGGCCACAATACTATTGGTATAAAGATTTTCACCAGGCCTTAAGTATCCTGGCAAATCCGGTGCCGGATTTGTCACAGCTACATAAACTTCATTTTGCTCGAGATCAAAGCTCAGTGGTGTCCAGACGGCACCCCCTCCAAGTTTGATGTTTTCTGGATTACCCCAACTGGGTCCACCCCCTGCAGCGGCTTCAGGAACTGTATAAAACTTCCAAATTAAATCACCATCACGTAATGAAAAAGCACCAAGCCAACCCGAGATTGCATTTTCACTACCCGCCGGCCCAATCAATATCATGTCATCAAATATCGAGGGTGGCATGGTAAAGGTTTCACCTAACCAAGGATCAGCTACTTGGCGCGCCCACAACAGATTCCCATTCGCGGAATCAAGTGCGAACAAATAACCATCAGAAGTTCCCCTTACAACATAACCATCTTTGATCGCTACACCGCGATTATTAGGCCAGACAGTTCGGTCTTTTGGCTCCCAGTAGTGGGTCCATATTTCCCGGCAGGTTGCTGCATTTATTGCAGAGGTTCTCTGGGCGTCAGTTACGTACATTGTTCCTTCATGGACGATTGGACCAGTTTGCATAGGAAGATTGCTGTAAAATTGATAAGCACATACCTGTCCAAGTTCGGTCACGTTACTTGTAGCAATTTCTGAAAGTGGCGAATAACGCACCCCGGCATAGCTGCGATTATGATGCAACCAATCATTTTGACTAGTTCCCGCATTTCGGAGATCTTCCATACTTGGCCCCGTGCCAGTAGGTTCAATTCCGTAAACTCCCTCGATAAATGTTGCCGCTATGTCTAGCGCATCATCTGCGCGAGATATAGGAATCCCAGCAAGATACGCATAATCATTCCGAATCGATTCCGAGCCTTGTAAAACGCTATTACTGCCTAAAATAAAAGCAAGGACATCCAGATTTTCAGATTCGTCCAGGTTACCTTCCATACGCGGCGGCATGGTAGTGGAAATAACAGTAAAAAGATCAGCAACGTTTACACCGAAGTTAGACCAGGTTTTCCGAAATGAGGGACCCACCAATGCTCTTGCCGCACCGCCTTCAAGATCATTACCATGACAAACTGCACAGTCTCTACTGTAAAGTTGAGCACCTTTTTCGAACTGTTCTTCCGTAAAAGTACCAGTTCCTGGCGCTTCTGCGGCAAAGCTATTCATTGTTAATAAACTTAAGCTTATCAATAGCTTAAAATGAAGTATTAGTATTTGAGCATTATGAATATTCATTCTTCCTAGCTCCTAAAAGATAGCATTGCAACTCAATTAAGGATTGTTGAAAAAATATACTGCAGCTGTATACATTGCCTCTACCCCTGCTTTCACCGACTTTGGATCGATAAAGAAAAAGGGTGAGTGGTGAGGAGGAGCCGCTATTTCACCTGCCTCTATTCTTATCATAATATCTTCTGGCGTTCCTCCTACCGAAAAGAAGATACCTGGTACTTTATGTTCAGTTCGAGTGAAAAAAGCAAAATCTTCTCCGCCCATGCCCGTGCGCTCTGAAGTCTCTAATGGGTTATAACCTAATTGTTCAGTCCACGTCGGCAACAGCTTATGGACTGCATCATAGTCATTAACTGTAGTAGGTGTGCTCTCAAATCCGACTCTGACTATCGGCAATAAATCGTTGGGTAAACCATTCAACCTCCCAATGTTAAATGCTGTATCTCTGATACTCCCTAGCACCTGCTCACGGACATCTTCTGAATCAGTTCGGACCGTTAATTGCAAATTAACTTCATCAGAGATGATATTGTGCTTATTACCACCTTGAAAAGAACCTACAGTGATAACTGCCGGTGAAAAAGGATTAATCTGTCGACTAATTATGCCCTGTAAAGCTATAACTAATTGTGAGGCAACATAGATTGGGTCAACTGTTTGTTGAGGGTAGGCTCCATGTCCACCAATTCCTCTAACCTGAATGTCTACGCTATCAACGCTGGAATACATAATACCGTCACGAATTGAAATTGCACCGCTCGGAATGCCAGACGAAACATGAAGACCCAAAGCGTAATCAGGCACTCCAAAACGTTCATATAAACCATCGTCTAACATTGCTTTGGCACCATTAATAATCTCTTCTGCCGGCTGTCCAACCAGCATCACTGTCCCACTCCACTTATCTCGATTGTCCATCAACATTTTGCTAGTACCCACTAATGAAGTCACGTGCATATCATGACCGCAGGCATGCATCACTGGCATCTCATCACCATCTAGATTTACTTGTCTAGCCCGAGACATGTAAGAAAGGCCACTATCTTCCAGAATAGGTAGGCCATCCATATCAGCACGAATCATTACCAACGGACCTTCCCCATTCTCGATTATGCCCACTAAACCAGTTTCACCCACTCCCTCAGTCACAACAACCCCAAGCGCCCTCAGCTCTTCAGCCAATCGAGCGGCAGTTTTGTTTTCTAAAAAGCTTAGTTCCGGGTTTTGATGAAACCAGACAAAAAGATCTTCCAAGTGATCATCATAATGCTGCTCTATCGCCATTTTTATTGCCTGGTCCGCAGCAAAAATTGAAACTGAGAAAAAACAAAATAATAAGGTAATTAAATTCCTCATTTGGATTGCTAGCCTCTTTGTATAAAATCTTTTCATAGCTTGGCTCAATTAAAATTCACAGAGAAAGGGAGAGTAAAGGACCTTTAACTTTTTGAAAAGTAGAATTCACCCTGCTCCTCGGTTAATCTTGCTAGCATATTCAAAACGCGCGAGGAATTTCGCCATGAATTCAAGCCAGTCACGTCGCCAGTTCTTGCAGGGATCAGCAGCGATCTTCCTAACTGCAGCTGCCAGCCATACTAAACTTAACAATGCGCAATCAATATCTTCAAGCAGTGAAGAAAACTATTGGTCTATTGTCAGATCTCAATTTGCATTTGACGAGTCTGCGGTGCCGATGAACGCTGCCAATTTGTGTCCATCTTTTCGCTCTGTATCTGAGGCAGTTACGGCTTTGACCTACGATATTGACCGAGATTGCTCTTTTAATAATCGAGCCAAATTTAACGCGCTGGTAGAAGAATCTCGTGCGGCCGTCGCAAATCAACTTAATGTAAGTCGCGACGAGGTCGCATTAGTGCGCAACACTAGTGAGGCTAACAACATTATCAATAATGGGCTTGCTTTAGAGTCCGGTGATGAAGTGATTCTTTGGGATCAGAACCACCCAACCAATAATATCGCCTGGGATGTACGAGCTTCACGCTATGGGCTGAATATTAAAAAGGTAGCCACATCTGCTGATCCGGTAAATGCTCAAGAACTTATTGATACATTCGTGTCACACTTTAGCAATCGAACCAGGGTGCTTTCATTAACACATGTATCAAACGTTAGCGGAATAAAACTTCCTATAAAGGAGCTAGTTGAGGCTGCTCACTCGAGGAATATTTATGTACATGTTGACGGCGCTCAAGTTTGGGGGGCAATGGCACTTGATCTGCGTGACTCGAATGTAGACTCTTTTTCCGCAAGCGCGCATAAATGGTTTATGGGGCCCAAAGAAGTCGGCCTACTTTACGTGAAAGAAAGTAATATTGATCGAATTTGGCCTAACATTGTAGCGCCAGGCTGGGGTGATGAAGTTGATACCGCATTAAAGGGTGCAAGAAAATTTGAATCATTAGGACAGCGGGACGACTCTGCTCTTGCTGGTATTGGTATTGCCGCTCACCAGCATGACTTAATCGGCACAGAGCGTGTTGAAGGTAGAGTTGTGAGCCTTTCTCAGCGCTTAAAGGAAGGTATTACCGAACTCGGATTAGAGTTGGTGACGCCAATGGACCCCAAACTAAGCTATGGTGTTTGTATTACGCGCGCACCCACCGGCCAAGGCGGCACTATAACTGACCTTCTGTACAGAGATCACGGTATAGCAGGCGCAGCTACTGGAGGTATTCGTCTTTGCCCAACGATCTACAACACGCAAGATCACATTGATCGAGCAATTGCAGGTCTTAAAAAACTAATGGCGTAGGTTCAACAAAATGAAAAGCAAACTCGTTCTTATTTCACTTCTTCTCGCTTTTTTAACTATAAATAGCGACATATCTATTAATGTTGATGCTCAAGAAACAGAATATCAACTGCAAGGTATGCAAACTCAAGAAAGGATCCCTAGGGATATTCACAGAGACTCAATGGCGCGATTACCCCAAGTACAGCGGGACGACCTAGACGCAAATGGTCGTGATGCCTTTGACACTTATGTCAGACCCGGCACTGGCTATGAAACAGGTTTGAGAGGTCCCGTGGGGATGTGGATGCATAGTCCGATTCTAGCCAAAAACGTATTTGATGTTAGACAGCGCGTTCGTTATGGAACACCAAAAGACCAACGTCTAACAGAATTAATTATTCTCTCAACTGCGAGAGAAATTAGTAATCAATATGAATGGTCCGCTCATGAACCATTAGCCCAAACTGCAGGTCTAGAACAAGAAATTATCGAAGTTATAAAATATCGCAGAGATCTGAATTCTCTACCACCAATTGATGGATTTGGAGAAACTGAGTTAACACTAGTGCAATTTACTCGAGAGCTTGTCAGTGAAGAAAAGGTAAGTGAAGAAACTTTTGTCCGCGCAATCGATCTCTTTGGCAATGAAGGATTAGTCGATATCGTCGGCTTGATCGGTTATTACAACTTTGTCGCGATGACTCTAAAAGCCTTTGATGTGCAGCGACCCATTGACAGTGAGTTATTATTGCCCATTTCATCAAATTGAAGCCTATTTGAGAACTAGTGTTTGGCTGTTTGAATGTAGATTATAGTTTTACGTTACTGGCATCCTTGGAGAATTGCTTACTTCACAGAGAGAGCCTTTTAGGGTGTTTACTGACAGTAAATCTAATTTATCTGGGTACAAAATCAGAGGAGATTAAAAGAATGGCTAAAGGTTACTGGATTAATCATGTTGAGGAAATTATTGACCAAGAGGCGTTTGGAAAATATGTTACAAAGTGGAATGCTCTTGTTGAACGAGGCGAGGCCAAAATGATTGCTATTGGCCCAGTAGCAAAAACTCAAATAGGCAAGAAAGACATACAATTTGCGGCAGTAGTCGAATTTGAGACATTCGAAAAAGCGATGTCTTTTAAAAGTCATCCTGATTATGTCGATGCACTCAAAGAGCTTGGAGCTGACGAAACTGTATCAGTAAAAAGGACAAGTTGTGTGGTGAGTGGTTAAAAACCGTTACTCATTATTTCCGTAGCAAACACACTCCATCTTCTAGGCAAGGGTACAAACTAACTATTCACCAATATTCTCATTCCCTAAGACTATGTGCTGACTTTTATGGCCGGCCAAAAAATTAAGATTTGGCTAATTCTTTTCTTAATAATATCTCTAATACCACCGCCGCAATTATTAGAGCTGGAATATCTCCTAAAAAGTGACCTCGCTCAGTTGTATCAATTAAAGCCTGATAAAACATTATGAGGCCATGAGCCAAGCTGCTGTAGATAACAAACCTAATGAAAAGTATATGCTTCAGCGGGTCTTTTGATGCTTGAAAAATCATCATGAGACCCATAACCAGGTAGATCCCAACGATCATTAACTGATACTCAGGTTGCGCTGGAGACCAAGCCCAACCGCCAAATAAATTGATTTGAAAGAGACCGTAGACTGAGCAAAAAACGATACCAAAACCTATCAAAGAAACTCTTAAAAGACTCATTGTTATTCTTGCTCCTTTCAAAATAGTTTGTAACTGCTCTTCAATAGACTACTGCTTAAAGACTGTCTTGTCACTAGCCCTTTGAGCCCCTTAATAATACCTCATAAATCACAAACAATATGCCCCACCTGATCGATTCCAATCATGATCTTTTACTTAATTAAAACTGCTTCAATAGAATCGAACACGAATGAGCCTCCCGTTTGAGAAATTGGTAGTCGATTTGAATGATGCTCAGCATTTAATGAATAGGGCCCTTCTCCTTTATGAATATACAGCGTGCTGCTAGAAAAAGTTGCTTGTTGAACGGCTCCGTCTTTAGTAAAAATCACCTCAAGAGTATCTCTACAGTTCGAATCCCTTGATCGTGAGTCAAAGTCAGAGAGCTGAAGACCAGATGAAGTTAATAGAAACCCCAAAGTATATTTTCTATTTTCAGGATCATTTATTAATTCTACGCAGTCAGAGATTAACTGTTTAGTCTGATTATAAAATCTAGTACCAATTAATTCACTGGAAAAGTCAGCTTCATGAAGAGTTAGTGCAGCCTTAATAACTTCAGCCCAGATATCATACCCAGCATCATTAAGATGCAAGTCATCAGGCAGGTAAATGTCTTTACGGATATCACCATTCTCATCTAATAAAAACTTAGACATATTGATGTGAAAAATATTTGAATCTGTTTTAGCTATCTCAGCAAAGCCATTGTTCACTTCTTCCGCAAGTACCCAAAGATGCGAGCGAGCGATACTGGGCTTTATATCTAGAAGATACAGTCTTGTCTCAGGAAGATCGCGATCCAAATTAGCTATAAGACTGACCAGTTGATTAAGGATCGTGGCAGGGGACAAGCCCCAAGCAAGATCATTATCTCCTTCATAAAGCACAATCGCACGCGGCGCATATTTAAGAATGACTCGCTCATAGTAGTGCAACAAATCGTTCATTACACTACCGCCAAACCCTCGCGGGATGATATTTAGCGGAGCAAGATCTGCAGGAGCGTCATCATTCCAAAAACCGATACTTGAACTACCAACTAATAAAATAGCATTTTTAGAGGGAGGGGAAATGAAGTCTGCATTCTCGAATCTTTCTATTGACGCTTCGTAACGAGCTGGATCAGGTTGAATTTGACCATGGGCAAATGAATTAAGGAAAGGTGTTAATAACAGAGCAAATAATAGGTGATTATTAGAATTCTTCATAAGAGAATTATAATTGCAGATCTTTACTTTTTCGGAGCATTAGATATTCAATTTGATTCCGTCGCTGAAGTAGACTCCTCAGAGTCGGCCTTCTGGTTCGCCTTTAATGAACCGAATAGCCTCTTAGCACTTTTTTTGACTTCATCAACTGTAGTATCTGCCTGAATATTTTCTTTTAGCTCTCCTTTTGGAGGCGATACGTCTTTGTTATCTTTCTTAGAATTTTTCATACATATTTTCCTAAAAGGTATGACACCTCATACTAAAAATAACCAAACTTATATTGGCAGGCGGACTGAGTGAAGAAATTCTGACATATGACAAAATCAAATTCTAGTCCAAGAACTCTAGCATGAGACTATTAAGGAAAAATAGATCAGTGACTTGATAATGTCATGCAAGAACTGTATACCAGAGCCTATTATTAAATTGAAGCGGATAACCCGCAATTTTTAATATTAACGAAAAACAACATTTCCAATACTTAATATAGAGGATGCAATAATGTCAGAAAAAATTGATGACTTCCGCTTCGTTCACGTTTCTAACACTTACTCTCAAAATACTGAAGGACAATTAGTCAGCCAAGTAAATATGAAATCTGAAACTGATATGGCTGTTTATGGTGAGGTTTGGTCGACCCTTACTTTTTTACAGAATTATGAAACGCCAGATGCTGAAAGCGGCGAAGTCAGCTTCGCGGGCGAAGCGTTTCATTCTGACGGTACAAAAACAATAGGCTTTCAAAAAGGGACCTGGAAAAAAGCAGGCAACCATGTTTGGGAACTTGAGATGGTAGGAAAAGACAGCCGAGAAGGTGATCTAAAGACGGTCAGCCGGATTTCTTTAGAAACTTTAATATGGGAAGGCTCTGTCTTCCGTCTGTAGCAATTTATCAATACAAACTGATTAGAAGTTAATTAACCCGGAAGAGATTCCAAATAAACGGGTATCTCTTCCGGGTCTGGAAATTAATTTAGAGAACATGGACATTAACTGCTTCCACTCATGCCACTAATACTTGGAATTGAGCAAGTACTTTAATAGATGATGCTGATGGCGGGACATTAAGTTATAAACAACACGCCAGTAATATC
>NTJZ01000010.1 GCA_002457215.1 OM182 bacterium MED-G28
TATCGGGCATTCCAGCTGTGGGCGAGCATACAAAGAAAATTCTCAAAGAATTACAGTTTAGCAATACAGAAATTGAAGAATTTGTTGCCAATAAGGTAGTTTAACCTCAGAAAGACTATTCTTTACACGAATACCGCTGTGGTATCATGCGCGCGAAATTGAGAACACGGAGGGCTGGCCGAGTGGCTGAAGGCGCGCCCCTGCTAAGGGCGTATAGGGTTAAACCTATCGAGGGTTCGAATCCCTCGCCCTCCGCCAAATTAACCTTTACCTTATCTTCGTTTATAAATTCTTCTAACTGAAGTAAAACTTGGATACAAAGGTCGCACCCAAGTAATTCGGAGAGATTTATAGAACTTCTAGGTTAGGCCCACTCAATGATTTTAGTAAAACTATTGGCGCTGCGCATTTATCGCTTGTTGCCGAATATAGTGCCTTATTGACTCTAAATCCGCATCCGATATATCGGGGTGCGCAGGCATGGCTCTGGACACCAAAGCTCCGTCTCGTACAATTGAATAGAATGCCTGTTGATCTAAAAGTATAGGAGATGCCCTCAAATCAGGGGCCATTCCTGCAGGTACTGCGGCAGTTCCGTGGCAACCTCCACAAAAGTTATTGGCGAATGCCAATTCACCAAGTGTTGCCAAGTCTGAATCGATTTGAAATCCGGTATCGACTAGAGGTTCTGGAAAACTAGGAGCTGGTTGCTCGGGGATTTCATTATCTCCTCCCAAGCTAAATGTAATTAGCCTTCGAGTATGTTTACCGTATTCCCATCCCAATGTGCTCCCGTCCCTGTCCAAACCCGCGGCACCACCGCCGCCCCAGCCAACCAAAATCGAAAGATATTGCTTACCATCAATCTTGTAGCTTATCGGGGGGGCTGAAATGCCTAGTCCTAAATCTTTCTCCCAGAGTGCCTGACCATTAGAAGCATCATAAGCCATTAAATTGCCTTCCGCTGTCCCCTGAAAAACCAAATTACCGGCAGTAGTAAGAGTTCCTGCGTTATACATATGGTCATAATCTACTTCCCATACCTGTCTTTGTTCGACTGGGTCCCATGCCTGTAAAGATCCTGATATTTCGTAATCCAGATCTCCAACCCAATCGACCGCTAAATTCCACTCAAAATCATTTGCGGTGAACCCTTCATCATAAGCCTCATCACTAAACTCGACTCCCCAGTGTATAGTCGGGATGTAGACTAACCCCGTATTAGGGTTATAGGACATCGGATGCCAGCTGTGTGCGCCTAGAGGCCCCGGAGTTATTTTTACAGTATTGTTATCAAAGCGAGCTCCAGGAATTTCTACCGGCCTTCCTGTTGTCATATCAATGTGACTAGCCCAGTTTGCTTCAGCGTATTTTTCAGCTGAAATTAATTCTCCATTTTCTCGATTTAAAACATAAAAAAAGCCGTTTTTTGGAGCATGCAATAACGCTTTAACTTCTTCTCCCTCTATTTCTAAATCCGTTAAGACGATATCCATGTTTGAATTATAGTCCCACGTTTCTCCGGGGGTAGTCTGATAATGCCAGAGATATTCGCCGGTATCGGGATCTAATGCCAAAACAGAACAAAGGAAAAGATTGTCACCTCCCTCCGGGCTTCTTATAGAAGCATTCCACGGAGCGCCATTACCAGTGCCAATATAAAGCGCATCCATTTCAACGTCGTAGGTAAAACCATGCCAAACGTTACCTCCACCCCCATTTGTCCACCAATCCCCAGTCCAGGTCTCGGCTGCCATCTCCATAGCAGCATTTTCAAAACCATCTGCTGGATTTCCAGGAACTATATAAAATTTCCAAGCTTCTTCGCCTGTTTCAGCATCATATGCAGTTATAAACCCCCTTGTTGGTCCGTTTTCAGTGCCTCCATTACCAATTATTACTTTGCCTTTGAATGCTTTCGGGGTTCCAGTGATATAAAGAGCAGAATCAATAGGGAACGTGCGTGTTATCCAGGCTTCTTCCCCAGTTTTATAATTTAGTGCAAACAGTCGGCCATCCCAAGTGGCGCCATAAATTTTATCCCCATAGAACGATAAGCCGCGGTTGTGCACCCAGCCCACTTTCTTCTTCCCAGCTATTTCTTCTGCAACACGGGGGTTATAAGTCCATAATATTTCCCCTGAAACTGCATTAACAGCCCGCACGATATTCATTGTCCCTACAAAATACAAAACTTCGTCAATAACTAAGGGGGTCGAGACGAGACCTACATCGTTAGGGAGATCAATAAACCAGTCAACTCCGAGCTCTTGAACATTTGAATCATTAATGTCCTCAAAGGGAGCAAACCGCGTTTCATTATGTGTCCTTCCATAAGAGAGCCATTGACCATTCTGATCAACCTGGGCTATTGCATCATCACTTACCTGTGCAAATGAAGAAATACTAAAAAAGCAGAAAACCAAGCCTTGCAATACAGTTACTAAATTTGAAATCAAACTTACGAAATTAAACTTTCTGATAGCATAATGGGTAGTCAATACGCGCTCCTTCTTATTAGAGCAAGATATGCTCTTTTATTAAAATTAAACAACTATCCAGTTCTAAGTATTAACTATCTACCACTTCTTAATTAAGCAACTTCATTGGTTAACCCGACTGCACTGAATGCGCTCAATAAATGTTGATGCAGTTTCATCTGCAGGCGGCACAGAAGCGGCAACGATACTCGAAACAGCACCCTCGCCCGTCTGAAAATTCATTACGATAGCATTCCCTAGATTCGTCGAGCAACGAATAATATTACTACTTGTGCAATTCTCGAAAACCCATTGGTAACCTGAAAAAATTAAGCTTGCACTACTTTCACTTCCAATTGTGAAGAAATAGGTGGCAGGAGCAAAAGACTGATTCTCCCACCTTCCTTCCTGCCAAAGAAAACCAATAGAATTAACCCCTTCGCAGCTCCAAGAATTATTCCCTTCAGCAGCATAGACAGAAATACCAAGCAAGAGCGATAGTACTCCAATCGAGAATCGCATATCAACCTCCTACTTCAAGGATTATACTAGGACAAGTTACGAATGTGATGGGACTGACATTAATGCTAAAACTATGCAAAAAAATCTCAAACTTATTTTTCATAGCATCGCCTTTAACAACATACTATATTAAAGAGTAACCATATCTTTCCACTATCATCCAATATTGTATAAAAATAATAGAATGATCAATTGAAATTATTTCAGCGTGATTTTTGGTAGGAGTAAAACAGGTAAAATATTAATCCAAAGTATTTCGTATCTTAAAGTAAAATCACTAATCGCAAAACGACCGCTCCCCAAGGCATTGAAGAGCGTTAGTAAAAGCCATTTCATCCGTCTTCTTGATTTGACGGTAATTCGCCACCCTTCTCTTTTTGGATGCGCTGATAAATTTCTTCACGATGCACTGCGACTTCTTTTGGGGCATTAACTCCTATCCTTACCTGATTGCCTTTCACTCCAAGCACAGTCACTGTCACATCATCTCCAACCATCAATGTTTCGCCAATCCGGCGCGTCAGTATTAACATTGCATTCCTCCATTAATCATTCCTTTGTATGCCCTAAAATTAACCCCTACTTTTGACCTTAACCTGCCCGCGTAAAACTAAATGTAATCTGATTTTCCTATCAACTATTTGTTGATTATTCAAAAACTCATTTAACCTGATAAAATCCTTGAATATTTAGATGTTTCCATTAGCAAATGAAGGCCTTTAGCACTTGGGTTCCGTGCCAGCTCCGATATATCGGGGCTCGCTCTCGAAAGTACTTTTAGCTTGAGGTCTAGTATCTGCCTATATTGGCAGATTGCCAATACTTTCAGCCGTATTTTATGGGGTAGTTATCTCTGGAGATGCCCGGGGAGAGGAATTAGGCCTCATTGCCAGCAGTTTTTGAATCCGCCAGTTCGAATACGCTATGCAGCGCTCTCACGGCAAGTTCCAGATATTTTTCTTCAATCACTACAGATATCTTAATCTCTGAAGTAGTAATAATTTCTATATTGATATTCTCGTCGGCTAGAGCTTTAAACATTTTGCTGGCTATACCTGCATGGGAACGCATACCCACTCCAACCAAGGAGACCTTACAAACTTTTTTATCTAGAGTAACTTCTTTGGCTTTTAGATCGTTAGCGATGGCATCTAGTATTCCTTTTGCCTTGTCACTTTCCGCCCGTTTCACTGTAAAAGTAATATCATTGGAACCATCTGCCGCAGCATTTTGCACAATGACATCAACTTCAATTCCCGCCTCACTAACAGGCCCAATAACCTTGTAGGCAATCCCTGGAATATCAGGCACACCTGCGACCGTCAATTTCGCTTCATCACGTTCAAACGCGATACCAGCTATGGCTGGATCTTCCATATCGGTTTCTTCCTCTAAAGTTATTAGGGTTCCTTCACTTTCTTCGAAGGTAGATAAAACACGCAATGGTACTTTATACTTTCCTGCAAACTCTACTGAGCGAATTTGCAATACCTTGGCACCCAGGCTTGCGAGCTCTAACATTTCTTCAAATGTAATGCTGTTTAACAGTTTTGCGTCTTCAACTACTCGTGGATCCGTGGTGTAAACACCTTTTACATCAGTATAAATTTGGCACTCATCGGCATCCAACGCAGCAGCTAGCGCGACAGCAGTGGTGTCTGAGCCACCTCTTCCTAAGGTAGTAATGTTTTCATTGTCATCCACACCTTGAAAGCCAGCAACAACAACGATATTGCCCTGATCTAGTTCAGCACGCATGGGAGAACTATCAATCTCTTTAATGCGTGCTTTTGTGTGGGAATTATCAGTCAGAATTCGAACCTGACCTCCAGTGAAAGAACGTGCAGCATATCCACGCTTTTTTAACGCCATACAAAGTAGCGCGATAGTGACTTGCTCTCCAGTCGACAGCAGCACATCCATTTCTCTTGGAATTGGTTGTTCCGTTATTTCCTGCGCCAAGGAAGTTAACCTATTGGTTTCTCCGCTCATAGCAGAGACTACAACAACGATATCATCGCCATCGTCACGAAACTTACCGATTTTTTCCGCTACAGCATCGATTTTCTCAGGACTTCCAACTGAGGTTCCACCATATTTTTGGACAATCAAAGTCATCGTCTATAACTTTCCTTCCAACCATGGTGTAACGGAATTCAGTGCTTCAGGAACAGCGCCTATATCGTTACCACCCGCCATAGCCATATCAGGACGACCTCCTCCTTTCCCACCAACTTGTTCGGCAACCAAATTTACCAGTTCGCCAGCCTTAACTTTATCTGTCAAATCCTTGCTGACTCCAGCAACTAGGTTTACCTTTTCACCAGAGCTGCTCGCAAGTAATATCACGGATGAACCAAGTTTATTTTTCAATTGATCAACAGTTTCTCTCAAGGATTTAGAATTAAACCCTTCGACACGCGCGATTAACACCTTCACTCCATTTAAGCTTATTGCCTGCGCAATCAAATCATCACCAGCGGATGATGCTAACTTTCCTTTTAATTGTTCAACTTCTTTTTCCAGGGCTCGATTGCTATTACTTAATTGCTGCACTTTGTCGACAAGATCAGAAGTTCCAGATTTAATAATCTCGCGAAGATCTCTGAGAATCTGCCCTTCTTCATCTATCAGAGCTAAAGCTCCTGTTCCAGTAACTGCCTCAACTCTGCGCACACCAGCAGAAATACCTGTCTCACTGGTAATTTTAAATAAGCCGATATCTCCAGTTCGATTCACATGACAGCCACCACAAAATTCAACAGAGAATTCACCACCCATGGTAACGACCCGAACTTCATCTCCATATTTTTCGCCAAATAGTGCCAATGCTCCTCGTTCTTTGGCTTCATCCAAGAGCATAACTTCTTTGCTAACTGACGAATTCAAAAGAATTTGTGCATTCACTTTATCTTCGATTGCTTTTAATTCATCGGTTGTAACAGGAGATGAGTGTGAGAAATCGAACCGCAATCGATCAGCGTCAACCAGAGAACCCTTTTGAGAAACATGATCTCCTAAAATACTCCTCAGAGCAGAATGCATTAAGTGTGTAGCAGAATGATTTAAGGTAATTGCTTGTCGATCACCACTAGCGACCTTCGCGGTGACCGTGTCCCCAATTTCTAAGCTTCCGTGATCTAATACTCCGCGATGAATATGGGTATCGCCTTGTTTCTGTGTATCAAGGACTCTAAAACTAGCACCATCATTTTCTAAGACGCCGCGATCGCCAATTTGACCACCAGATTCACCATAAAACGGACTTGTATCCAAGAGTAATAATACTTCAGATGCGTCCGGAACTGATTCTAGCTTCTCATTTCCTTTGGAAAAGATAGCAATAATTTTCCCACTGTCTTGCAAATTTGAATAGCCCGAGAAGCTTGTATAGTGTGAAGCATCCAATTCTAGTTTCTCGACTGCACCAAAGTTACTCGCCGCACGTGCTGATTCTTTTTGTATTGACATCGCGCGGTCAAATTCTTCCATATCTATATTGAGATCATGCTCTCTGGCGACGTCCGCCGTAAGGTCAACTGGAAAGCCATAAGTATCATAAAGCTGGAACACCGTATCACCGGGAAGGACGTCACCTTTCAGGCTTGAAATTGCTTTCTCCAGGATCCCCATGCCATTTTCCAAGGTGCGGGCAAATTGCTCTTCTTCTTCTTTGAGAACTTTCTCAACGAATTGTTGGCTCTCGACTAATTCTGGATATGCTAACCCCATGACCTTCGCCAAAGAACTAACTAGCTTATAGAAAAATACATCTTTTATACCGAGTTGATACCCATGACGTACTGCTCTTCTCACTATTCTTCGCAGCACATAACCTCGACCTTCATTAGAAGGAACCACACCATCAACAACGAGAAAGGCGCAAGACCGGATATGATCAGCTATCACGTTCAGTGATGAGTCGTTTAGATCTGATCGGCCAATGATTTTTGCAATATCGATTATCAAGGATTGAAATAAATCAATTTCATAGTTGCTGTGAACATGCTGCATTACAGCAGCGAGCCTTTCCAATCCAGCACCAGTATCTACGGAAGGTTTTGGTAGCGGCTTCATCGACCCATCGGCTTTTCGTTCGAATTGCATGAAAACGAGATTCCATATCTCGATATAGCGATCTCCATCCTCATCCGGACTCCCCGGGGGACCACCTTCAACATCTGACCCATGATCATAAAATATCTCTGAACAAGGCCCGCAAGGGCCGGTATCTCCCATTGCCCAAAAATTGTCTTTTTCGCCTAACCTGGAAAATTTGTTGGCATCGATCTTTATTTCGTCTAACCAAATAGATGCTGCCTCGTCGTCGTCGGTGAACACTGTTATCCAAAGCTTCTCTGCGGGCAGACCCAAATCAACAGTCAAGAATTCCCAAGCAAATTGAATAGCCTCGCGTTTAAAATAGTCTCCAAAGGAGAAATTTCCCAACATTTCAAAAAAGGTATGGTGCCGTGCGGTATAACCAACATTCTCAAGGTCATTATGTTTGCCTCCCGCACGGACACAGCGCTGAGAGGTTGTTGCTCGGGCATAAGTGCGCTTCTCATCTCCCAAAAAAGTATCTTTAAACTGAACCATGCCAGCATTAGTAAAAAGTAATGTTGGATCGTTTCCAGGCACGAGCGAACTACTCGCCACCACTTCATGGTCGCGGGCTGCAAAAAAATCTAAGAATTTCTGACGGATTTCCGCGCTTTTCATGTCAATCCTAAGTCATTATTTGGTTATCGATCTGGCGCGCCAATTAAAAAAGCAGGGGATTATAGCGCTTACAGCTCTGAATTTGCAGGGTTTTTAGTCTTTTTGCTGCGGCTCGCCTGCATTTGGTACGAGCAAAGAAGGAGCTAATTGACTAAATCAAAATGGAGCAATGGTTTTGTCAATTGGTACTCGCAAGCGACCATCACTGGATAGAATTATTGCTATTGAGCGAGTTTGCGGAAAATGACTTAGAATTATCGTGACAATAATCAGGAATGGCACACACAAAAACATACCTGGAATTTCCCAGATATAGCCCCATAGCGCCAAATTCAGAAGAATAACGATTGGACTTAAATTAAAAGACGAGCCCATCAACCGAGGTTCTAAAATATTGCCGATACAAAGTTGAACCACACCAATTCCACCCAATACAGCGAAAAACAATGTATAACCATCTGATTGTGCTAGCGCTATCAATGCAGGAAAGATAGTAGCAATTATGGAACCAACTGTTGGGATAAAGTTTAATAGGAAAATAATCAGCCCCCAAACACCAGCAAAATCTACATCCATAATACTAAGGAATGTAAAACTAAGAAGACCGGTGAGAGAACTCGTAAAGACTTTTATCGTAATATATTTTTGAATGTCATCCCGAATCCTGGCAATGATCTTACTGACGTTTTCCTCTTTTTCTTCGTTAGCAACTAAAGACGAAATTTTCTTACTGAAGTGCCCCTGCTCAAGAAATAAGAATCCCAGATAAATAAGAATCAAACCACCGCTAGCGAGCACACTTGTGAGAGATGACGCAATTGAAGCTGCATAACTTGGAATATTTATCCATCCCGAAATTAATTGGCCGAAGCTTTGTCCTTCAAATTGAGATACATCGAAAAACGAAAGGTTCTCCAGACGGGTTGTTAAATTCTCTTGGTAAACTGGAGCAATTTCTAATACATCATCTACTGTCGAACTTAAAAAATTAACTATCATCCAAATCAAAGCAATAAATGTTAGAAAAGAGGCAAGAACACAGAGACGCCTAGGAAAACTAAATGTACCGATTCTTATGTGAGCGAAAGCGTTGCCGAGCGTGATAATTAAATACCAAAGTGCAGTCGCAATCACCAATGGCAAGAGTAAATCTTTACCTATGATTAAGAGATAGAAAATAAGAACGATGAGGACTGCAGTAGCTGTATAATTCAATATCTTCATAGAGAGCAAAAATCCCTTAGTTGTCACTCAGCTACTGTGACTGGTAAAAAAATCCCCTTCGGAACACGTTACAGCAGGAGAAACTGACTCTCATTATATAGATATTTTTTCATATAAATACACAGAAGACCAACCATCTCTCCTCTATATATAATGAATTCCTCTTCAACTCTGGAAGAGTTTTTTATAGGTTTTTCAGCTATCTATCTCACTTATATAGAAATTTTTGAACGGCAGGTAGCACTTACAAATACATCCTATATTTACGATATACTATAGGCCGCCACAGGAGTGAAGTAATGCAAAATTTTCTACACCGCTTAAATCATCGAAAGGTTTTTCGGGTTGCAACGGTTTATAGCGTTGTGGCATGGCTCCTTATGCAAATCCTTGACATTGTCCTTCCAACTTTTAACGCTCCTTTATGGGTTAACCAAACGCTTTTACTTCTGCTTCTATTAGGTCTGCCTCTCGTTACCATTTTAGCTTGGTTGATGGATAGCCATACTGAAGAAGAAAATGAACAGAAAATAAACGCGTCACAACAACAAAAAAGTTTTATCACGGGAGGATCAATCGTTAATAGCTTAGCGTTTGGCTTAATTTTTTTGGCAGTTACCTTTCTGCTAATGGACCGATTTTTATTGTCTTCCAATGAACAAGCAAATAATTCCCAAAATAACGGTAATACTAGTCAACAAATTATTCAACGAACAAACATCCTATTACCTTCTGACCACACCATTGCACTCGCAGAGATGATGCCCCTAGGTGTCGGTCGAAAATCTATAGCGATCTCAAACCAAGGAAATTTTTTAGCCTATGTGGCTAATGAGTCCGGATCACTCAAAATTTACATCCGGCCAATGGACTCTTTTGAGGCCTACCCATTAAATGGAACTGAAGGTGGCTTCTCCCCTTTCTTCTCCCCTGACGAACAATGGCTGGGGTTTTTAACTCCGACCCATATTCTAAAAATTCCTGTATCTGGTGGCTCACCACAAACACTAACGGAGTCAACTAATGTGTATGGCATTACATGGGGAGATGATAACAATATAATTTTCTCAGAAAGAGAAGGTATGCGAGTAGCTTCGATCTCAGCCGACGGAGGACAAAAAAATATTCTCCTTGAGAGCACAGATCTAGTTATGAATCCTACACTTCTTCCAGACAACAAAGGTATTCTACTTTCGAACCTATCTTCTGTAATTCAGCTTTTCGATCCCAAAACTGGAGTCGTTACACCTTTAATTCCGCGAGGGCGGGACGCACGCTATATTGATTCAGGTCACATCGTGTATGCCGGCATGGAAAGCTATATGGCTGCACCCTTTAACTTAGAAACCATGTCCATTGAGGGGTCTGCATTTCCAATTCTAGATGGCGTCTTAGTAGAAGCTTTGGGCGCATCACAACTTACATTTTCAAATAATGGAATTTTAGCTTATATACCAGGCGCAGATATGGGTATTGTTACCCCTGTATGGACCGATCGTAATGGAAATGAAACACCAGTTTCTTTAATCTCTCGCAGATACGGGAGCTTTGACTTGTCCCCTAATGCCTCTCAAGTAGCTATTTCCATCGTTGATGGGCCCGACTCTGATGTATGGGTTTACGATTTTGATCGCCAAACTACCCCCCAGAGATTAACCGTAGGCAAAGGTGCATTATTTCCCAAGTGGTCTTTAGATGGCGACGATATAGTTTTCGGTGCACAGAATCCAGCTAATTCAGACGTAAGAGCAAGGCTTGATATTCAAGGCTCAGGCGCTGTTGAATCCACACGAATTGATTCTGACTTTGCGGATTTAATTGCTCCTGATTCGTGGGGTGAAAATGGAGAATTGGTTGTTTCAGCGATATCCCAAGCTGATCAAGGTCTCGATTTATACGTTATCGATCCTCAAGATCAAGAACGTCGACCTTTTTTAGTCACGGAAAATTCCGAATGGGGAGCGTCATTTTCACCAAACAGTGATTACGTTGCATACACCACCGACGTTTCAGGACAATATCAAATTAATGTAAAACGTTATCCTGCTACCGAGGAGAGATGGGTAATATCTTCAGGTTATGGTGAAGAACCATTTTGGTCAGAAGATGGAAGCGAAATTTTTTATCGAAGAGGAAACCAATGGCTATCAATTCCAATCAAGACTAGCCCAGAGTTTGAAGCTGGGGTTCCCGAAGTACTTTTTGAAGGACCATATGGGAATGTACCTGGCATCTCATATGGAGTTGTAGACAATGGTGAAAAATTTTTCCTTTTAAAACAGCCAAATCAAGAACTTCCGAGAGAAATTAATATAGTTAACAATTGGGCAATTGCGTTAGAAGAGCGCTAAATAGCTTCAAATGCGTCGGCGACAATTCCTGGCGTCAGTATTTGCGGCAGAATTACTGGCTCTTTCGCCGAGTCGCCCGGATAAAGCACATATAAAGGAACCGAAGGGCGATTAAATCGTTCCAAGACCGCGGTTATTTCTGGGTCTTCGTTAGTCCAATCCCCTTTCATGTAGGTAATCTCGTTATCTGTCATAGCCTGTTGCACTCGATCAGTTCCAAGTGTGGTTTGCTCATTTGCCAAACAAGTAATACACCAGGCAGCTGTCATGTTGACGAATACAGGCTTTCCTTGCGCCTGCAGTTCATTTAATCGCGCCGTGCTAAATACTTCATAGTTTTGTGTTGGGTTGCCTTCTTCATCGAACTGCGCGACATCAGCGGCTGTAACTGTTTGCATAAAAGGGCTTTGTGCCAGATATATCGCTAGAGCAAAGCTTCCAATGCTTACGGCATAATTAACTGTCCGAAGGATCGGCCCCATGGTAAACCGGCGTTGATACAACCAGGCAGCAAACGCAAACACAATACAAACAAGCAGAACTAACGACATGCCCATTACACCAACTTGATTCCCTAATACCCAAAGGAAAAACAAGGCCGAAGCATAAAGCGGAAAAGCCATGAATTGCTTAAAGGTAGTCATCCATGCTCCCGGTTTAGGCAAATAGCGGAACAACGCAGGAATAAAAGAAAGAATTAATATAGGTAAGGCCATGCCTAAACCTAATGAAACAAACACTAACATCGCCACTGCCCAGGATTGGGACAATGCGAAACCGATAGCGGGCCCCATAAAAGGTGCGGTGCAAGGTGTTGCAACTGTTGTTGCTAAGACGCCGGTAAAGAAAGACCCTTTGTAACCGCCCTTATTAGCCAGTCCACCGCCAGCTCCCATTAGGCTAGTGCCGATTTCAAACACACCAGACAAGCTGAGGGCCATCAAAAAGAACAAATATACGATAAATGCAAGGAACCAAGGCTGTTGAAATTGAAAAGCCCATCCAACTGCTTCACCTCCAGCGCGAAGCGCGATCAGGACGCTAGCAAGCACTACAAACGCTGAGATAACGCCAACAGCATATACTATTCCATCCATGCGCTGTGTATGCTGAGATTCACCGATATTTTTAGTAAAACTTAGTGCCTTAATAGACAGCACCGGGAAGACACAAGGCATTAAGTTCAGAATAATGCCGCCTAGCAATGCGAACAGCATATAGAGAAGCAATCCACTGCCATCATCGCTGTTTCCGCCACCACCCCCATTTATCGTAGCAAGTGGAGTTATCGTCGTTAGGTTCGCATCAGCTGCTGGATTCTCAAAATCATAGGCAATGCGCTCGCCATTATCATTTTCCAATACCAAGACGCCGAAGACTTCGCTCAGATCAGTCAGCATGCGGCGGGGCTGCTGATGCGTAATCTGCAACAAGTTCTGTTGAATACTTACATCTCGTAATGGGCCCGGCTTTATGACGCGACGCTGGTCTGGGAAAAACCACGCTTCTGAATAGTCTGCAAATAATGGTTCAGGAGAATCAAACCCTAAACTAACCCGTTCACCCGCTGCCGCTATAATCGATTGAATTTCGTGATCTGAAATTGGTAAGTTATCTCGAGCGGTGGCGAATAATTCACCGGCGGTAGCATTAAGTTCCGCAACCTCTGATACTGGCAGAGTAATACTCAAGCGTTGATCGCCCGGAATACAAATTTGTTCGCACACATTCCAAAAAGCCAGAGCGCTTAGTTCAACTGAATCACCTTCGTAGTTTTCAGGAATTGTGATTGCGACAGGCAGTAAAATTTCTTCCTCGTAACCAAAATTTACTAAATCAGTTTCATAGAACGGCAGCCAATGTGGCGCTGGCCATTGAATCTCGCCAATCTGAGTGCCCTCGGGAGCAACCCATTCAGTCAAGCTTGTGGGCTCACCGCTATCACCACCCATTTTCCAATAGGTGTGCCAATGTTCTGCGGGATCAAGTCGCAATCCCAGCCAGGCAGTTTCACCTGGAACGATACTGGTGGTTTCTGCTAATAACTCCACTTCAATACTATAGTCGCGGGCAACACTAGTTAAGCGTGGCGCGATGTCGTAAGCACGCCACGAACCATCGTCGTCAATTAATTTAAGCGTACCGACTAATTCGCTTAGATCATCTGGATAGCGCCGATGTTGCTCAGTGGAAATTTGAATCCGATCTCCATCCAAGATCACTTTCCGGAATGGCGCATATTTCATAATGCGCCGCTCGGTTGGGAAAAAATAAGCTTCGTCAACATTTTCGAATTCGCCATTAAAAGCACTCACCATGACATTCACTTTGTCATCGTGAGCGTTAAACTGACTAAGTAAGTTGTGCTGACCTATGGCCACGGGAGTAAGATCTCTAGTATCCATAAAACTAGCGACCCAGCGCTCATCAATTTCCAGAGAACTAGCTACTGGGAGTGAAAGCGAAAATTCGGCATCTCCAGGGATACAAATTTCTTCACAAACCTGCCAGTCAATTTTGGTCCTTAGGTCAAAGCTGGCCCCTTCAAAATCTGACGGAATAGTGACTGGTATAGGAAGGATTACTTCTCGCTCATAAGTGAAAGTGACTAGCTCACTTCCAAGAAAAGGGGTCCATTCTGGGATAGGCCAAACGATATCGCCAATTTCAGCGCCATCAGCAATTTCCCAGTCACTGGTGAAGGTCGCAACTCCGCTATCACCCCCAAATTTCCAGTAGGTATGCCAATGATCAGCAGGGTCTAGGCGAATACCAAGCCATAAAGTCTCACCAGCAACCACATTTGTAGTCTCTGAAATCAACTCTACTTCGATCTGATCAGTTTTATGCACTTGGCCATAGCCAGTGCTGGCCAAGCCAAATAAAATCAGATTTATCAGTAGCTTATAAGCATATCTTTGCATTTAGGCTGCCATTATCATAAGCGGAGAATTGTACTCGCTAGCTCGGGTACTGATTGTGCCAAAAGGTAACAAATTTTGTCCATTCTATCACGTTAGCTCATAGACAGTTTCGGCATTTTACGGACATCACTATAGCAATATAATACCTTCGACAGACCCGCTAAATTCGAAGCAACAGACCTAATTCAATAGAACATCATGCGAATATATTGCCTTTCGAACAGCAGAAAGCCTCTGCAGTAACAATACTGAGACCAATTATGTGACCTGCTCGTTTAGTGCGCTTAAATACTAGCAAGCAGATGCTCTACTATTAATTGCAAATTCACCGCTCCTCGAAATTCATTAATAGCAAGACGATAAGCGATTTCCACTTCGCTAGCTGAATCCGCAGGCCAATCTTCCGTTGCCACATTGAATGCAATCGCATCAATGATCCTTGCTTGATCCTCTATAGGGCTCAAGACCATTTTAAGGTGCCGCTCACCTACACGGCGCTGTTGAATCAAATTGAACCGTCCATCGAAGAGCGGCTCAGTAAATTCCTGACCCCAAGGTCCTGCACTATGGATTAATTGTGCTGTTTCTAGGCTAAGCCATTCTGATTCAACGAGCCCATCACTTAATACCTTCGCTTGTAATTGTTCGGCGGTGAGCAATTTTGCTGCCTCTTTTGAAAAAGCTTCACTAAACGCATCGAAATTCCGCTTGTCGAGACTTAGTCCAGCAGCCATAGCATGTCCACCAAATTTACTAAACAAACCAGGATTTTTAGTTGCCACCGCATCTAACGCATCCCTTATATGAAAGCCTCTTACTGAACGCGCAGACCCTTTTAATTGCTTTTCTTCACCATCTTCATTTTCAACTTCAGCAAAAGCAATTACCGGGCGATGGTATTTGTCCTTTACTCTTGATGCGACGATCCCTACGACGCCCTGATGCCAACGCTCGTCAAACAAACAAAGTGCCGCCGGTAGCGATTCTTCCTCAAGGTTAAGCTCACTTAAATATTGAAAGGCTTGATCACGCATCTCTGATTCGATGTATTTGCGGTCTTGATTCATTCCATCAAGTTGTAATGCTAATTGATGGGCGGACCCTGCCGATTCAGCCAGCAGGCATTCGATGCCAATGGACATGTCTTCTAACCTGCCTGCCGCATTTAGCCGTGGACCCAGACTAAAGCCCAAATCACTAGAAGAAATACCTTTTTTGTTCCTATTCGAGATTTCAAGTAGCGCCAAAATGCCTGGCCGTGATCGCCCTGCCCGGATACGCTTTAATCCTTCATCGACAAGAATACGATTATTCCTATCCAGTGCTACAACATCAGCCACGGTGCCCAAAGCGACTAGATCCAGCTGATCAGCAAGATTTGGCTCTATTATGCTCTGCTCTTTAAACCAATTTAAGGATCGGAGACGGCTTCTTAACGCTAACATCACATAAAATATAACCCCAACTCCAGCAATACATTTACTTTCGAAATCACATTCCGGTTGGTTCGGGTTAATAATCGCCTGGGCAGCAGGAAGCTGTGACGGAGCAATATGGTGGTCGGTGATAAGGACATCTATACCTGCTTTGTTAGCAGTTTCTACTCCCTCTATACTCGAAATCCCATTGTCAACTGTTATTATGAGATCTGGATTCCTGAGCTTTGCCAACTCGACAATCTTTGGCGTAAGCCCATAGCCGAATTCGAATCGATTGGGCACGATATATTCAATAGCATTAGCACCAAACTGTCGCAGTACATTTATTGCCAACACGCAACTCGTGGCACCGTCTGCATCGAAATCCGAGACAATCAAAATTTTTTTTCGCGCTACCAAACAACTAACCAATAAATCTAAAGCCTTGTTCATATCCTTAAAACTATCAGGCGTTAGCAGATTAGATAGACCCAAATTTAATTCATCGACAGATAAAATCTCGCGCTGTCGATATACGCGCTGCAGGACAGGATGGATGGAATCAGTAAAGCTGAGATTCGGATCACTAGCGCGCCGCTGAATCTGAATAGCCATTGCCTAGAGATTAATCTGCGCGAACATGAGTCTTAATATAATTTTTGACTTTGCCAAGGTCATTAGAAACTACCGAATAACGCTCTTCTCTTTCATTTAAGTCTTTCAAATGGACGGGTAGAACTGGTTCAGACAAACCTGCCGCTGCAATGGCTTCCGCAAATTTAGCGGGGTGCGCTGTCGCCAGCGTAATCATGGGTAATTCTGAATTATTTTGCTGACATTCTCGTGCAGATCTAACACCCACGGCGCTGTGTGGATCTAAAAGAATCCCATTCTCTTTAAAGATCTGCTCAATGGTATTGCAGGTCGTTTCATCATCAATGCTCGCGCTGTCAAAATGATTTTTGACCTGTCTCCACTGCTCGCTCGACACACTCAAAGTTTCCTTGCCAAGGCGCTCCATAAAGTCCAAAAGGGTAGCACCATCGCGACCAAACAAATCGAATAAAAATCTTTCAAAGTTAGATGAAATCAAGATATCCATGCTCGGCGAAAAAGTCTTACTTAATTCGGATACCGAATAATCATTCTTACTTATAAAGCGATGCAAAATATCATTCTTATTCGTTGCAACAACAAGCCGGTCAATCGGCAGACCCATTCTTTTGGCCAAATATCCAGCATAAATATCGCCAAAATTCCCTGTTGGCACAGAAAAAGAAACTTTCTTCTCTGGAGCACCAAGTTTTAAGGCAGCGAAAAAGTAATACACTATCTGCATCAAGATCCGCGCCCAATTAATTGAGTTGACAGCGACTAGCTGTCGCCCTTCCGGCAAGAATGATTGATCTGCAAAGGCTGCCTTAACGATTCGCTGGCAATCATCAAAATTACCTTCGACGGCTAGATTAAATACATTATCCCCAGGAACAGTGGTCATTTGTTTGCGTTGCACATCTGATACTCGTTGATGTGGGTGCAAGATAAAAATATCGACTTGATCAGAGTGACGACAACCTTCAAGTGCGGCGGATCCTGTATCTCCAGAAGTTGCTCCGAGAATGACTACTCGCTGATCATTTTTTTTGAGTACATAGTCAAGCATTCTACCCAGCACTTGCAGAGCAAAATCCTTGAATGCCAGGGTGGGCCCATGAAAAAGTTCTAAGAGATACTCTTGTTTGCCTAACTGCACCAATGGCGCTACAGCGGGGTGATCAAATTCCTTATAACTGTCTTCAATTATTCTTTTTAATTCAGCTTCTGGAATTGCGCCATCAATAAATGGGACAACAATAGCCAAAGCAAGATCAGCGTATTCAAGCGACTGCCAAACTTGCATTTGCTCTTTGGAAATCTTTGGAAGGTCCGCAGGTACATAAAGACCCCCATCTGGCGCCAAGCCAGTTAACAGAACCTGTTCAAAGTTTTGGGGCTCACTACCGCCTCGAGTACTGATATATTTCATGCCAGCAAACCGACTCTAAGCCGCCTCTCCATGAAAGGGTTCAACACGAATACGATTTATTTTTCCAGCAATATCTTCTAATGCTTCGATAGCATCGATTGCTTTATTTAATTGACGCTCTTCTGCAGAGTGCGTAAGGATAATAATCGGCACTGTTTCGCTTATCGCTTCCTTTTGTATCACCGCCTCAATACTGATGTTATGAGCTTGTAGAATACTTGAGATTCTCGCCATGACACCTACGCGATCCATCGCCGGAATACGCAAATAATATTCTGCGTTTATGTCTTCAATGTCGACAACTGATACACCGCTGGGCATTTCCCGATAACCCAGCGGTGGGTAAACTGGAGATGCAGCTCCGCTTTGAATATGTCTACAAAGGTCCACTAAATCTGCAACAACGGCAGATGCAGTTGCCTCAGCCCCTGCTCCTGGACCATTGTAAAGAGTTGCTCCTACAGCATTGCCATGGACCAATATAGCATTTCCTACACCATTCGAGTTTGCCAATAGACGTGATTTAGATAACAGCGTTGGGTGCACACGCATTTCAACACCTTTCTCTGATCTACGAGCAATTCCAAGGTGTTTAATACAATAACCTAGTTCATCTGCATAACTAATGTCTTCTGGAGTAATTTGGCTAATTCCTTCCGTGTAAGTCTTGTTAAATTGAAGCGGAATACCAAATGCTATAGAGCCCATAATTGTTAATTTGTGAGCAGCATCGATACCTTCAACATCAAAAGTCGGATCAGCTTCGGCATAGCCTAATTCCTGAGCCTCTATTAAAACTTCATCAAATTTGCGCTTCTTCGAAGTCATTTCTGACATTATGAAATTACCAGTGCCGTTTATAATGCCAGCAAGCCAATCTATCTTATTGGCTGCCAGACCTTCACGTAATGCTTTTATTATCGGAATGCCACCTGCTACGCTACTTTCAAAGGCAAGCGTCACATTATTTGCCTGCGCCAATTGAAATAATTCATTTCCATACTCTGCTATCAACGCTTTATTTGCAGTAACGATATGTTTGCCATTAACTAAAGCTTGTCGAATCACCTCAAGCGCGGGATCAACCCCTCCAATAGTTTCAATTACTACATCGATTGATTCGTCATTGACCGCATCCAGCGGATCATTGCTAAGGTTTTCTATGCCACTTAATTTTTCAGGATGTAGGGTACGAGTAGCTATACGGGTTACCTTTAATTCAGCACCCAAACGTAGGCGCAATTCTTCGGCATTTTTTTGAAGCAAAGCTAACGTTCCTCCGCCGACAGTACCTAGTCCACAGATTGCAATATTGAGGCCTTTTCTATTTCCGTTATTCACACTTTTTTCCACTAGCAGTATTTAACTAACCATTATAGCCAATGAGTCACGTCCCCCTTTCGTCATCACTGCAATTTAGTGCACTGAATAATCGCAATGGTCGTGCATAACCGAAAATTATACTGGAATCCAACAATAAACTCAGCCGCAGCCAAGTTTCCCTCTACTGGATTAGAGGATCAATATTTGGAAATAGTGCAGAGACTAATAAAAAGCTCACCAAGTGGCAGCCCTATAAGCACTCAGGATAGCGCATTTGTGGCTAGTTGAGATTAAGCATTGCCACCAAGCGCTCAACATCCATATAACCGGGGATGAGTCTTCCATCAGGAAAAATCAAAGCCGGTGTTCCAGAGATACCTATTTGATTTCCCAGGTCATAGTGGGAAAGGACAGGCGTATCGCACTCACGAGCTGGTAAATTTTGTCCATTCTTAGCTTGAGTTAATGATTTGTGGCGATCATCAGAACACCAAACAGAGATCATCTTATCATAGGAATCTGCAGCTTCTCCCCCACGAGGATAAGCTAGATACCGAACCTGAATCCCCTGAGCCATTAGTGCTTCCAAGTCGCCATGGAGAGCCCGGCAGTATGTGCAATCAACATCTGTAAACACAGTCAAGGTGGCCTGAACGTCGACCTCAGGAGAAAAGATAATCATTTGTTCTTCCGGAATTCTTGCGATGCGCTCGAGAATTCGAACTTGCCGAGTCCCCGACGAGAGGTTCATCAAACCTGCTGCTGTAGTTTGGTACATGTCTCCGGCAAAGAGATAATCGCCTGATTCATCACTGTACAAAAGCTCGCCGGTATCCAATTCAATTTCATAGATACTTGCAAGCGGAGTTTCTTTAATCGCGAGGATTTCGAGTTGTCCTTGCGAGGAGACTTCAATCGCTTGCACAAGTTTTTCCTGCAGCGCTTGAGGACCACTAAGCGTTTGAGCTTGAACACTAGTTATCAGCGGAGACATCACAAAAAAGAGGAGTAAGCGCGCCATATTGATTTTCATCTCGTTTCTCCAAGAGTTCTTGGTACTGAGTTTATTGCGTTTTATGCACGAAAAGAAGGCCAGATAACACCCAAAGCAATTCGTATTTGTCATATTTGTGACGAATTAACCCAGAATTTGTCGCCTCAAAGAAAGTATTTTAGTTTTTGGCGCAGAACTCACCAGAAAGTAGTATTGAGTTACTTCCTCCTAAGTCCTGTTGAGAGCCCGATACAAGGGAAGGATATTTGCTTAAGCTTCTGATTTCTTATCAAGCTTTTCAGTAATCCGAGCAGCTCGACCAGTAAGTTCGCGCAAATAATAGAGCTTCGCCTGACGCACATCTCCGCGGCGCTTTAATTTCACACTGTCGACCAAAGGACTGTATGCCTGGAATGTTCTTTCAACGCCGACACCATGGGATATTTTGCGGACTGTGAAGGAAGAGTTCAAACCGCGATTACGTCTGCCAATAACGACTCCTTCGAAAGCCTGCAGCCGCTCACGATCACCCTCCTTGATCTTAACCTGGACTACTACAGTGTCACCCGGACCGAATTCTGGCAACTCTTTTGCCATTTGCTCGTCTTCGATTTTTTGGATGATTTTATTCTTACCCATCTTTTCTGCTCCTGAATTCAGCGTAATTATTCTATCTCGCTACGTCTGATATTCGTTGATAAACTGATCTAGAATTTCTTGTTGATCATTACTTAGCTTATTTCTGTCTATTAAATCAGGTCGTTTTAACCACGTTGCGCCTAAGCTTTGCTTTAAACGCCATCTGTCTATCGCTCTATGGTCTCCACTAAGCAAGACCTTTGGCACCTCTTTTCCAGCAACTACCTGGGGCCTTGTATATTCCGGGCAATGCAGGAGCCCACTGCTAAAACTGTCCTGTTGTGCTGAACCGTCATCGCCGAGAGCTCCCGGCTGAAAACGTATTATGGCATCAATCAGAGCCATAGCAGCCAGTTCTCCGCCGCTGATAACAAAATCACCTAGCGATAATTCTTCATCGATTTCGCTTTCGATTACCCGATTATCGATTCCCTGATACCGGCCACATACAAGTGCTAATCTCTCTAAAGACGCCAAATCAATAATGTCCTGATTTGTGACATGCCTACCTTGTGGTGAAAGATAGACAACCTTAGTATCTTGCTGATGCCCATGCAATCCATGTTTAGCGGCATGAATCGCTGATATCAATGGCTCAGTCTTCATTAACATGCCCGGACCACCACCGAACGGCTTGTCATCAACTGTACGATGCTTGTCTTTTGTATAATCTCTGGGATTATAAAAACCCAAAGACACTAACCCTTGTTTGACTGCTCTGCCACTAATACCCCACTCGGTTATTGCGGCGAACATCTCCGGAAACAGGGTGACTACATTGACTTGCATGGCCCGCACCTCTGACTAGATCGAATAATTACCTTATTCTAAATAGTCTGCTTCCCAATCGACTACTATCTTCCCCTTACTGATATCTACATTCTTTATCACCGATTCCTTTATATAAGGAATCAGTCTTTCCTTCTCATCGATACTACTAATACTCGGTGCTACTTCAAGCACATCATTTGCTCCGGTCTCCAGCAACCGAACTACTGAACCGAACACCTGCCCCTTCTGATTACTGACTTCCATGCCTTCTAATTCATGCCAATAGAAACTTCCATCTTCCAATCCTGGCAATTTTTCAGCAAAAACCGTCAACTCCAGTCCAGTCAACTGCTTAGCAATATCTGGATCGTCATACCCTTTGAAATGAACAATAAAACCTTTGGCTAACTTCTTGGATTCACTGATTTCCAATACTTGCCAACTCTCATCGATCTCCGCGAATAGCTCAGAATACTCTAGGATATTTTCTGGTTGTATAGTGAAGGAATTTAGTCTGAGCCAGCCTTGGATCCCATGAACCTTACCAATCTGACCCAGCACCACTCTCTTACTTACTCGTTCTCCGCTATTGCTCATAGCCTAAACAGTAAATAGGCCTGCTAAGCCTCAGTACTAGAGGCAGTTGCGGCATCTTTGGCAAGGGTAGAAACACGCGGACTAATCTGTGCTCCCTGAGTTTGCCAATAAGCCATGCGCTCTAGATCGAGTCTTAACCGCTCTTCCTGGCCGCGGGCCATAGGATTAAAAAAACCGATGCGCTCAATGTAACGACCATCTCTTGACTTGCGACTGTCACTCACAGTGATGTGATAGAAAGGTTTTTTCTTAGCACCACCACGCGATAAGCGAATTGTCACCATATGTAAGTACCTGTTAATTAATCAGTAATTGTCTAGGTTTTAGCAAAAATCGGGACTTCGCAACCACCCAGATAAAAAGGCGGGTATTCTATGTCAATTGGACCCTTATTGGAAGCGCTGAAATACCCGATGTATGGGGGTTTTCGCGGAAAACCTAATGGCTCTGCTAAGGCCAATTTTGAAGAGTTTAGTGTCGGGGAAGTTTTCCGCCTGGAAAAGGTGGCATTCCACCTGCTCCACCTCCAGGGCCTTGCATACCCCCTAGTCCGCGCATCATGTTGGCCATGTTGCCACCTTTCATCTTCTTCATAACCTTCTGCATTTGCTTGTGCTGTTTCAACAATCTATTTAAATCCTGGATTTGCGTGCCAGAACCTTGGGTGATTCGTCGCTTGCGAGAGCCATTCAACAAGTCAGGATTTATTCGCTCGCGCATTGTCATGGAATTAATAATGGATTCCATACGTCGAAATTGAGAATCATCGACCATATTCGCAGCACCTGGGGGCAATGCCCCGACCCCAGGCATCTTATCCATTATGCTGCTAACTCCTCCCATGTTTTGCATTTGCTTCAATTGCTCCTTAAAGTCTTCAAGGTCGAATCCTTTGCCCTTTTTAATTTTACGAGCGAGCTGTTCAGCCTTTTGCTTATCTACTTTCTTTTCAGCTTCTTCTATTAACGAAAGCATATCGCCCATCCCAAGGATGCGAGATGCAATACGATCGGGATAGAAAGGCTCTAATGCTTCTGCCTTTTCGCCCGTGCCGATAAATTTGATCGGTTTACCGGTTATATGCCGCACCGACAATGCTGCACCACCACGCGCATCACCATCGGCTTTTGTTAGCACGACACCTGTTAACGGCAGTGCATCATCAAATGCTTTCGCTGTATTTGCAGCGTCTTGACCAGTCATAGCATCGACAACAAACAATGTTTCAATTGGATTTAGCTGTGTATGCAGCTGCCGAATCTCCGCCATCATTTTTTCATCAATGGCGAGGCGACCCGCAGTATCAACAATCAGAACATCAATGAATTTTCGCTTTGCTTCTTTTATAGCAGCAGCTGCAATAACTTCAGGTGATTGCTCAGAATCACTAGCAAAAAACTGTACACCGACTTCAGTCGCTAAAGTTTCTAATTGTTGAATTGCTGCCGGGCGGTAAACGTCAGCCGAAACCACCATGACTGATTTTTGGGATTGTTCTTTAAGAAATTTAGATAATTTAGCGACGGTAGTGGTTTTACCAGCACCCTGCAGTCCAGCCATCAGAATCACTGCTGGGGGGGTCGCTTTTAAGTCGAGACCAGCATTAGCCGAACCCATAATTGCTTCGAGCTCAGCTTGAACTACTTTAATAAGAGCCTGGCCCGGCGAAAGACTTTTTGCTACTTCTTGGCCTACAGCACGCAAGCTCACTCGATCAATAAATTCTTTAACGACCGAAAGCGCAACATCAGCTTCGAGCAATGCTCGGCGCACCTCACGCAGAGCCTCTTGAATATTATTTTCAGTAAGCGTTGCTCTACCGGTTATCTTGCGAAAAGTACCCGATAGTCTTTCAGTCAAATTATCAAACACGATATAGGTCTACGTCCAAGGGCCAGCGGAAGATTATAGCCAATTCACAATGGCCAGACCATTCAAACTAAGGTCAAGCATTCCGCAACCGATTCTAGCGATGATGGACTAAAATAACGCTATCAACTGATAGCTGGTATATGCGACACTTTCAAGGCAATCCGACCGGCTAAATATGATTCAAGTCACCGTAATCTCAGGCTTATTTGCTGTTTTCTTCTACTTGATAGGATCAATCTTTCAAGGGATGAATTTCGTTTCAAATAAAGATGTGAAATCCAAGGTTTTTCTTTTCGGTACTGTCGCGGTGCTTGCCCATGCCATTAGTGCCTATGGCGTAATTAGAACGACAAACGGTTATCACTTCGGAGTTACCGAAATATCGACTTTAATTGCTGTTTCCATTTCAACCCTGGTGCTGATTAGCAGCATTCACAAACCGCTCGACAACTTATTCCTAGGGCTATTCCCCTTAGCGATAATCTCGATAATTGCATCACTCACTATTTCAAGCGATTTTCCTCCCACCAACCTAAGCCTTGGGCTCGCGAGTCATGTCCTTGTTTCAATCTTGGCTTACAGTTTTATCACTATCGCGGCCGTACAAGCAGGTTTTCTTGCTTATCAAAACCACCAACTAAAACATCATCAAGTGAGTGGTTTCATCAGTAAATTTCCTCCTTTGCAGGACATGGAAGTTTTTCTGTTCGAGCTTTTATGGGTTGGGCAGATGCTACTCAGCTTAGGCATTCTTGCTGGATTGATTTTCATTGATGATATTTGGGGCATAGATGGAATAATTCATAAAACTTTCTTCTCTGTTCTGGCATGGGTCGTGTTTGCAGTCTTGCTATTGGGACGTCATCAATTAGGCTGGCGTGGAGTAACAGCTATTCGCGGTACGCTTACAGGATTTGGCTGTCTTATCATAGGGTTCTATGGCTCTAAGTTTGCACTTGAATATATTCTTGGTTAACCGCAAATTAAATACTTGTATCAGATAACTAATCTCTCACTATATCCGTATCTATTGTAATAATCTCTTCTAAGGCTAGGTATTTTCTGGACTGAATCTTAGTAATCTTATTTAATCCACTTTTAATCGCTAGGCCCATTTTAAAAGGTCCTCCAGGATCTATTAGCCAAAACTGCCATTGAGCTGCATCATCGTTACGCTCGTCGGAAAAATCGACCAATATTCGACGATCAGACGGAAAGCTGTAACTAAAATGCTGCAAAGATATAGCCAAACCCAAACCACAAGCTTTGATATAGGCCTCTTTCAAGGTCCACAGGTCGTAGAAACGCGAGAGTTGTTCAACTTCTGGTAATGCGAATAAATCTGCTACCTCCGTTGGTGAAAAATAGCGATCGGCTACTTTGGGCAAGCGGCGTGGTTTATTTCTCGCTTCAATATCAACACCAATTGATTCATTGTTGGCAATAGCTAAGACTAAACGATCGCCTGAATGGGACAAATTAAAAAATAAAGCATGGTCTTTTCCCGCTATTTCGATGTTGGGTTTACCATAGTCATTTGCAACAAGCTTCCAGGCTGCTGGAGGTAGTTCTACATATTGGCTTAAAGTCTTGCGAATCAGCATACGGCCAAGTAGAAATTGTTTTCGGCGCTGTTCAGAGGTATAACGCTGGTAGCGATCTGTCTCCTGATCAGTCAGCGAGTTAATACAATTTTCTTCTAGTTCCGGTACGTTAAACTCCGCCTGATCGGCATACCAAAGATGAATATCTGAGTCTTCTAGTTTGAGCATATATTAGGCATTCAAATCGAGAACACAATGCAGCTGTTTACGGGAAATTCGGTTTTCACTAGGGTAGGCGTAGGCATTATTAACATACTGAATACCCTCAATCTTAATTGATTGATTGACATGGCTATGGCCATAGATATGCATATCTGGTTTTAATATTTTTACTTGCTTACCCAAAGATTCACTCCCTAGAATAGGATAAATTCTTCTACGATTCTCTGGAATATAAGTTGGCATAACATCTATTCTCGGAAGAAAATGCGAATAACTAATTACCAGTTTATTTCTTACGGTTAATTTATCTTGATTTAATTTCAAGAAATAGTTGTTTATATCTTTGCTATTTTTAAGATGAGCCGGCCATTGGCAGGCACGAAAATCTCTCCACGCCCGATTCAAATGACGATCAGGTTCTCCAAAAGAAAAGTCGTACCAACTAAACATTGGCACAACACTTAGTTTGCCGTAATGACAGACAATAGTTTGAATTCCGAGCTCATTACTAAGGGATTGTACTGCCTCAAATTTCTTCAATGAACAATCATAATGGTCATCTTCGACCCATAATTCATGATTGCCAGGCACAAAATGAACAGCCTTAAATTTGCCAGCAAGAGAAGTAAAAACCCGCTCCAGATCATTAAGATCATGACTAATATCGCCTGCCAAGATAACTATATCACTCTTATATTCAGAGGAATTTAGTGAAAGAACCCAGTCCATATTCTCTGGGTAATCAGCGTGCAAATCTGAAACCGTATAAACTTTCATTAATTTCAGTAAATCCTATCGGTTCGAAACCAAAAGCTCACAAAACAAATAGTAGCACCTGACCTTCACATCGCAATTTCAGAGATTCGAAGAAGTCATTTGGATTGAAAGTGTGGCAGTAACTGCCCTTAAACGAGCGATCAAATTTATTTCACAATAGATTTCGCAGCAGAAGAATTTTGCTTTATAAAATCTGCTAATAACAAATACTCTTCCCTTCTCGGATCAGACTTACGCCACGCCATGCCTATTTCACGACTTACATTCTCACCAGAAAAGTGTCGTAATTGTAATTGAGTATCTCCCAAGACATCTGCATCAATAGACATCGCTGGTAACAAAGTTACACCTAAACCATTAGCCACCATTTGCACTAAAGTATGCAAACTCGTGCCTTGATAGATTAGATCTGACTCTGTCTTTTCAAGTTTGCATGCTTCTAAGGCGTGATCTCGGAGACAATGCCCCTCTTCCAGAAGCAACAAACTTTCTCCTTTTAATTGCGCCTGTTTAATTTGTTTTGATTTTTCTAATTGATGACCGGGAGAAAGGCACAGAAGAAACTCGTCTTTAAACAGGCTTATAGTTTCCATTTCTGGCAGAGCATAAGGCAATGCGAGGATAACCAAGTCTAGCTGTCCCTGTCTTAATTGTTGGTATAGCTGTGAACTCAAATCTTCTTTCAAGTAAAGTTTAAGTTTCGTATAGTTCTTTCTTAAATCTTTAAGTAGATGCGGTAGCAAGAATGGGCCAATCGTAGGTATGACACCGAGTCGAATTTCTCCTGCCAAGGCCTCATTATGGATTTTGGCCAAACTCACAAAATCCTCAACATCGCCAAGAATCAAGCGAGCCTGATCCAGAAGACGATCACCTAACGGAGTGATCAGAACAGTCTTTTTGCTGCGCTCGAAAATCACTACTCCCAGCTGAGACTCAAGCTCCTGAATAGCCGCAGAAAGAGTGGATTGCGTAACAAAGCAAGATTCAGCAGCCTTGCTGAAATGCCTGTGTTCAGCCACTGCGCATATATAGCGAAGCTGCTTAATTGAGGGGGTCATGCTGCCGCATGGTAATCGAAAAAACCGATTAACACATTAAAAAAATCAATTGGATTTGATGGTGCTCAAGACGTAAAGTGCGTCTATCAAGTAAAGTAATTCTACTAAACTTGTTCAGAAGCTTAACTGGCATCTGATTTGGCAATATTTACGGGAGAAAAGTAATGTCGCTCAAAGGATCTAAAACTGAAGAAAACTTAAAGGCAGCGTTCGCTGGCGAATCTCAGGCAAATCGCCGCTACCTCTACTTCGCCCAGAAAGCTGATGTAGAAGGCTACAACGATGTCTCGGCTTTGTTCCGCTCTACAGCAGAAGGGGAAACTGGGCATGCCCATGGCCACCTAGAATATCTTGAGGAAGTTGGTGACCCAGCTACTGGCCTCCCAATTGGTAGCACTGAAGATAATTTAAAATCTGCGGTAGCAGGCGAAACTCACGAATACACCGATATGTATCCCGGCATGGCAAAAGATGCACGAGATGAAGGGTTTGATGAAATTGCCGATTGGATGGAAACCCTTGCGAAGGCGGAACGCTCTCACGCAAACCGTTTCCAAAAAGCTCTAGATGCGCTAGACGAGTAAGAAAAATCTTAGTCCCTGCCGTTACAATTACGGCAGGTTCCTCGTTTTACACTATAAATTATCCGGAGACCATTGATGTCTGATCAAGGTAGAGAAGGAGGCCTCGGCGCGCCTACCAGACACCCTCTCAATCAAAACGAACCTAAATTTTGGGACGAAGAAGATCTCAATAAAGAGTTAGAGCGAGTCTTTGACATATGCCATACCTGTCGCCGCTGCGTTAGCCTTTGCAATTCATTTCCTACACTGTTTGACCTGGTGGATGATTCGGAAACAATGGAAGTTGATGGTGTTGCTAAGGCCGATTACACCAAGGTGGTCGATCAATGCTATCTCTGTGATTTATGTTATCTCACAAAATGTCCATACGTTCCGCCACACGAATGGAACGTAGACTTTCCGCATTTAATGCTGCGAGCGAAAGCAATTAAATTTAATAAAGGCGATACTAAATTTAGGGATCGAATTATTACCAGTACTGATACGATGGGAAAACTTGCTAGCAAACCAGTGCTTAATTCACTAGCTAACTGGGGTACTAAATCAACCCTCTCACGCAAGCTTCTTGATTCAGCTTTTGGCATCCATAAAGATGCCAAACTTCCTCCTTATAATAGCGAAACAGCAAGGGGCCAACATTCAACACTGATGTATGATCCTGCTGCCGAAGGAAGCAGTAGCGAAACTACGACAGCAAACCAAAAAAATGAGCGGGTCACATTATTTACAACGTGCTACTGCAATTACAATGAGCCATCAATTGCAGATAGCTTGATCAAAGTTCTTCAACACAACGAAGTCGAGGTAGAGCTAGCTCCTAGAGAGCACTGCTGCGGCATGCCCAAATTAGAGCTTGGTGATCTAAAGTCCGTTACTCGATTAAAAGAACAGAACATTCCTATACTTTATCAAGCAGTGCTGAGAGGTAATGCAATTGTCGCAGCTGTTCCGTCATGTGTATTAATGTTCAAACAAGAACTCCCACTAATGTTTCCAGATGATGACCAAGTTCAGGCTGTAGCCGCTGCCTTTTTCGACCCATTCGAATTTCTTTACAGGATGAATAAAGAAGGAAGATTAAATACTAATTTTCCGCATAAATTAGGCAACATAAGCTATCACGTTGCCTGTCATCAGCGGGTACAAAACATTGGACCAAAAACAAAACAAATTTTGGAACTCATCGGGGACACATCCGTAAAAAACATCGAACGCTGCTCTGGTCACGATGGCACTTATGGAATAAAGACCGAGACTTTAAAATATGCCAACAAAATAGTGAAACCTATTGTACGCCAAATCAAACAGCAAGAGCCTGACTACTATGGAAGCGACTGCCCCATCGCTGGAAAACACATTGAAAACAATCTTGAAGGCGAACAAGTTGCTATACACCCTATTGATTTGTTAAGAATTGCCTATGACATTTAGTCTAACTAACCACGAACACCATACTACGAAAAGTCTCCGAAAAATTAACGGACAAAGAAACCAATGAAAAAAATGACTACTGCAGACCTCATGCCCATCGAAGCTTATGAAGCCCAGAGACCTGTTATTCGACAGGCAATCATGGAGCATAAGAAAACTCGACGGGTAGAACTCGGGCCCAATGCGATGCTGCATTTTGAAGACTACATGGTGATGCGCTACCAAATCCTTGAGCTTATGCGGGTGGAAAAAATTAGCGGAGAAGATGAACTGCTTGAAGAGCTAGATGCTTATAACCCGCTAATTCCCGACGGATCGAACCTCAAAGTGACATTTATGCTGGAATATCCTGACCCCGATGAAAGAGCTGAACGCCTCAGCCAACTCATTGGTATTGAAGAGATGATCTCGATCCAAATAGAGGGGCACGATGCTGTCTACCCCGTAGCGAATGAAGACTTACCTCGCTCTACCGATGAAAAAACATCGGCTGTGCATTTTCTTCGCTTTGAATTTACCCAAGAGATGATCGACTCGGCAAAATCTGGAGCTAACTGGACGATTCAAAGTGAACATTTGAATTATCAACATTCAACAAACCCACTTAAAGCAGAAATCAGCCAATCCCTACTCCGAGATTTTACGTAGACCTTCTCGACTATCTGTAGATCTGATTATCTGCCTAAATATCCTCTCAATCTCAGTGTATTGTGAGGCTTACATGCTTCAGTTACTATCTCCGTCCCAGATCAATCAAACAAATCGGGAATTTATATGATCAATCTTATGAAATTATCAAAGAGTGTAATTGTGATTCTTGCCTTGAACATTGGAGCGATCCTGATAGCTGATCATCATGATGAGACTATCCAGTTAACTTCAATCAGTTCGATTCATTCGACTAACTTTGGAATTGATCAGAGTGAAATTGAAGATATTAAACGCGCCATGCAAGCTGCGGTAGATGAGGAATTTTTACCCGGGGCACTGCTACTAGTTGGCAACAGCGAGGGCATTGGATTGCTTGAAACTGTCGGCATGGAAGGCCCGGAGAGTTCAACACCAATCAACAAAGATACCATCTTCCGCATTTATTCAATGACCAAGCCAATAATTAGTGTTGCCATTATGACAATGGTCGAAGATGGTATGATTAATTTGAATGATCCTCTAGAAAAATACATTCCTGAGTTCGCAAACTTACAGGTGATCAATCGGGAATCTGGTGAATCCCGACCTGCTGAATCCTCGATTACTATTGAGAATTTATTAACCCATGAATCAGGCATAATCCAAGCAATTTTCTCACCGGGCAGTGATCTCGGAAAAATGTACGCTAATGAGTTACAGGGCGATCTAACAGCACAAGAGTTCGCCGCGAGATTAGGGCAACTCCCCGTATATTTTGAACCAGGAACAGCATGGCATTATGGCCACTCTACTGATGTGCTTGGTGCTGTGCTTGAAGTAGCTGGCGGAAAGTCACTCGATCTGGTTCTAGCAGAAAGAATATTTGAGCCTCTAGGCATGGATGAAACCAGCTTCTGGGTTCCTGTAAGTAAAAAGTACCGTATTGCTGAGCCTATTCACGGCGTTATGGGTGACAACACAGTTCCTCGCAAAATGTTGTCCGGCGGCGGCGGACTCAACTCCACAACCGAAGATTACGTCCGGTTTGCAGAGATGCTTTTAAATGGTGGGATTTATCGTGACAATCGTATTATCGACGAATCAACACTCGATCAAATGCGGGTAAAGAAAATTGGCGATGAAGGTGTTTCACGTGAATTTTTCTTTTACGGTAACACGGGTGACTGGGGTTTAGGGTTTCATTTACAACCTACGACCGACGACAGTAATGGCCCACACAATTATGGTTGGCGGGGAATCGGCGGAACATTCTTTGCTGTCGATGAAGAAAACGATTTCTACATGATTTATATGGAGCAGAAGAGGGGCGGACCCGGTGGATCACCCTTCGATGCCAACATAGCACAGCGTATGGTTTATGAAGCTATGGTGGATTAGACAAGTAACCTAACCAAAAATAACAGGGGCTTTTTTCTCATAGCCCCGCTTACTTGCCCACACAGCTGTGAGCGCAGCATAATCAGCTAATAAAAACTGGCATGAAGGACGAGTTTATCTATGAAGTTTTGTCATCAATGTGCCGCGCCCCTAATTGTTCGCATCCCTGCCGGCGACGATAAACCTCGGCATTGCTGCGACGACTGCGATACGATCTTTTATCAGAACCCTAAGAATGTGGTTGGAACGCTACCTACACACGAAAATAAGGTCTTGCTTTGTAAGCGCGCAATTCAACCAAGAATTGGGAAATGGACGCTCCCCGCAGGATTTATGGAAAATGGTGAATCAAGTCTAATAGGTGCTATTCGCGAAACGGAAGAAGAAGCTGGAGCGCAGGTTAAGGTTAACGGCGACTGCCTATATACACTCTTCAATCTACCTACCATAAACCAAGTTTATATGTTTTTCCGAGCCGATTTAGCGAATTTAAATTTTGCCCCAGGCATTGAATCTGAAGAAGTGGCCTTGTTTACCGAGGAAGAGATTCCATGGGCTGATATCGCTTTCCCTGTAGTTAAAAGCACCCTAGAACATTATTTCCAAGATCTTCAGTCCAATAATTTTCCAGTCCGCATGTTCGATGTTCATCACGGGGAAGACAGATCCATAACTACCAAGCTAATCAGCCTCAGCAATTCCTGATTCTATTCGAAACACAGAATAAGCCACTTCCTCATAAGGATGCGTAGTATTCAACGCTTTGATTACCTTGGTTAAAAATTCTTCTGCACAAACTAGTTCTACTTTGTATTCACTAACCGTTTCGATCTTATCCTGTGTTCCCAAATAAGGTTGGCTACCTGCTACTGGTCGATACTGTCCTTGTCCAAGCGTTTGCCAGGCGCAAGCATCATAGTCCCCCACCCTTCCTGCGCCAGCATCGAACATCGCCATTTTTACTTGCTCTACATTGTGCTCAGGAACGTAAAACTCAATTTTGTATAGCGACTCTCTATCCATAATTACTCAAGCCATTTACGTGCATTACGAAATAGCCGAATGCTGGGTGCGTCTTCATCCCAGTCATCGGGACACCATGAGTTTTGACTTGCACGAAACACCCTCTCCGGATGAGGCATCATTATGCTTACTCGACCATCTTTACTACAAAGGCCAGCAATACCGTCAGGAGAGCCATTAGGATTAGACGGGTAATTGGCGGCAACGTCACCATTGCTACTCACATAGCGAATATCAATTAATCCAGTATCTGCTAATTGTTGCTCTTCACCTTCATCGTGAAAAAGTACGCGTCCCTCACCATGAGCTATAGCCATTGGGAATTGCGAGCCTTCCATACCACCAAAAAACACTGATGGTGAATTCTCAACTTTCACTAGACTCAATCGACCTTCAAATTGCTCAGATCGGTTTCGCACAAATCTTGGCCAATTATCAGCCCCAGGAATTAATTCTCTTAACAAGGAAACCATCTGACAGCCATTACAGACTCCCAGCGTCAGTGTATTCGAATTTTCAAAATACTTAGTGAAAGCTGATCGGATTTGCTGATTAAAGAGAATGGACTTAGCCCAACCACCCCCAGCACCGAGAACATCGCCATAGGAGAAACCTCCACAAGCCACAACCACATTAAACCGGTCTAAATTGACTCGGCCACTAATGAGATCTGTCATATGAACATCAATTGCATTAAAACGCGCACGATCAAATGCGGCAGCCATTTCTATCTGGCCATTGACTCCTTGCTCTCGCAATACTGCAACTTGGGGTTGGACACCTACATTGATATAAGGCGCAGTAATATCTTCATTCACATCAAAACCAAGCACAACATTTAAACCTGGGTCATCAGCTCGTAAGATTTGATCAAACTCTTCTTTCGCGCAATCAGAATTATCTCGGATGCTTTGCATGTGGAACGTTGTTTCAGACCAAGTTCGCTGCAAGTCAATCCGACTACTGCTGAAAATACTATCTTCACCAAAACTAATATTGATTTCATCGCGGTGATTTAATTTTCCAATGACATAAAAACAAGCCTGCAGATTATGCTGTACAACTAACTGACTAATCTCTTGCAAATTTTCATCATTTACCTGCAATACAACGCCCAATTCTTCGGTAAACAAACTAGCAAGCACTGAATCTTCATCTGCGAGGTCTTTTAACTGCAGGTCAACACCACAATGAGCGGCAAAACACATTTCTGCGACAGTAGTAAACAAACCACCATCAGACCGGTCATGATAGGCGAGCAGAAAATTTTGATTCCGACAGACTTGCACGAAGGCAAACAGATTCTTCAAATCTTCAGGGTTATCGAGATCCGGAACTGCTCCATTCAAATTACGAAACACCTGAGCTAAAGCCGAACCACCGAGTCGGTGCTGGCGGTGGCCAAGGTCAATCAGTACCAATGTCGTATCCCCTTTGTCGGAACGAATCTGTGGTGTAGAGGTTTTTCGAATATCAGTGACTGGAGCGAAGGCTGAAACAATCAAAGACAGTGGTGCTGTGTTGCTGCGTTCTTCTCCCCCATCTTTCCAAACAGTTCGCATCGACATGGAATCTTTACCTACAGGGATACAAATTCCCAATTGTGGGCACAATTCCATACCGACCGCTTCAACAGTACTGAACAGTTTTGCATCTTCACAACCGTAGCCTGCCGCTACCATCCAATTAGCTGAAAGCTTAATGTCTCCAATTTTGCTAATTGAGCAACTCGCAATGTTCGTAATTGCTTCTGCGATTGCCATGCGACCAGAAGCCGCACCATCAAACAGTGCCAACGGAGCACGTTCCCCCATTGCCATCGCTTCTCCTTCGTAAGAATTATAAGAAGTAGCAGTCACGGCAGCATCGGCAACAGGCACTTGCCAAGGCCCCACCATCTGATCACGATGAACCAGCCCCGTAATAGTGCGGTCACCGATTGTTATCAAGAAAGTTTTGTTCGCGACAGTAGGTAGTGAGAGCACTCTATTGGCAGCATCAGTAAGATCGAGCATGTTAGAGTCAAGATGCTCCAATTGGATTTCGCCAGAATTTACTTCGCGATGCATTTTTGGTGGCTTACCAAACAATACATCCATAGGAAGATCGATCGGGCTATTACCGAAATGGCTATCATTAAGTTGAATTTGCTTTTCTGCGGTAGTTTCGCCGACCACTGCATAGGGACAGCGTTCTCTTAAGCAAAGCCGATCAAACTTATCAATGTCTTGGGCCGCCACCGCGAGCACGTAACGCTCTTGTGCTTCGTTACACCAAATTTCAAGCGGCGACATTTTTGATTCAGCATTAGGAATCGCGCGAAGCTCAAATACTCCTCCACGTCCACCGTCCTTAACCAATTCGGGCAGTGCGTTCGACAAACCGCCGGCTCCAACGTCATGAATAAAGGCTATAGGATTGGCATCACCGAGCTGCCAACATCGATCGATCACCTCCTGGCAACGCCTCTCCATTTCAGCGTTGTCGCGTTGCACTGAAGCGAAATCTAAATCCTCATTACCTGAGCCCGATGCCATAGATGATGCCGCACCTCCACCCAGCCCAATAAGCATCGCTGGCCCGCCAAGCACTATTAGTTTGGAACCAATAGCTATTTCACTCTTAAGCACATGGTCCTCACGGATATTGCCAATTCCTCCAGCGATCATGATAGGTTTGTGATATCCCCTAACTTCATCAACGCCTAATTCATTAACGACTCTTTCTTCGAAACTTCGAAAGTAGCCACAAAGATTAGGTCTGCCGAATTCATTATTAAAGGCAGCACCACCAATAGGGCCTTCAATCATAATGTCAAGAGCCGATGCGATATGCTCAGGTTTTCCAAAGTCCTCTTCCCATGGTTGAGGTAATTCTGGTAGGCGTAGATTCGAAACACTAAAACCATTTAGGCCTGCTTTGGGTTTGGCGCCAGTGCCAGTAGCCCCTTCGTCTCGAATTTCTCCACCAGAGCCGGTTGATGCGCCAGGGAATGGTGCGATCGCCGTAGGGTGATTATGCGTCTCAACCTTCATCAATATATGAACAGGCTCATCATAAAACTTGTATTTGTTAGACTCCGCATCTGGAAAAAATCGAGCACTTTCGTGGCCACGCATTACCGCAGCATTATCAGAATAAGCGGAGAGGACATTGCCAGGTGACCGCTCATGGGTATGACGAATCATGGAAAAAAGCGAGCGATCTTTTTCTATCCCGTCCACAGACCAGCTAGCATTAAATATTTTGTGGCGACAATGCTCAGAATTTGCCTGAGCGAACATCATCAATTCAACGTCGTTGGGATCTCTGCCGAGTTTCTTAAATTGATCATAGAGATATTCAATTTCATCTTGGGCTAACGCCAAACCCATATATTCGTTTGCCTCCTCTAGGGCAGCCTTACCGTTAGAAATATCAATAGAGGATATGGGTTTTGGTTCTGCGGACCTAAACAGCAACGTAGCTTCGCTAATTTCATCTAAAACAGACTGGGTCATTCGGTCATGTAGTAAGCAATCTAATTCTGCTTGTCCAGATACATCCAGTGGAGAGGAAACCTCTACCACGTGCATAGTGCCTCTCTCAATTCGATTAACTAGCTGCAAACCACAATTATGAAGAATATCCGTGGCCTTGCTCGACCAAGGTGAAATAGTTCCCGGTCGGGGAACAACTAAGCGCTGTAAGGCGTTTTGAGCTCGCTGATCAGGCTCGACCTTAGCTGTCAGAAAATCACCATATTTCAGCAAAGAAAGCAGTTCTTCCGACTGACTTGCATTAAACCCATCTTGACAATCAACAAAGTGAATGTGCTGTGAATAAACGGCAGTTACATTGGGAAGAGAGGCTTGTAGAGTGCGGAGTAGGTTTGTAGATTTGAAAGCAGATAGAGCTGCTGCCCCAAACAATGCTTGCATCGATGATTATTCCAAAAATCGAGTCTAGTGGTGGTCGAAGTTAGTACGAAAAGCAATCAATAGACGAGCACTTATAATAATCCATTTATAATAGAAATTCAGGAAAAACTGAGGGTTTTCGAATGGAAATCTTTATTAATTGACTATATTCGTCCTTCATTTCCTGATGAGAATTCTCTTGCTAAGTTCACGTTGCATTCAAAATCCGCACTACCTAGAGCAGCGATGTCTTTATTGATTTTTATCTCTAACACTACTGTCTTTTCGACCGGAAGAATGTTTTAAGTAAATCGCTGCACTGATTTTCCAGTACTGCCTCAACAACCTGTAATCGATGATTAAAGTACTCTGCATTTCCCAGCTGTAGCTGACTAACTAAAGCTCCAGCTCTAGGTTCTCTAGCACCAAAAATAACAGTATCAACTCGAGCATGAATCAAAGCCCCTACACACATGGTACAAGGCTCAATTGTTACATAAAGCGACGTTCCTGGAAGGCGATAATTGTTTCGGAGCTGTGACGCCTGCCTTAAGACCTGTATTTCGGCATGTGCGGTAGGGTCACTCTTACTAATAGGTTGGTTATAAGATGATGTAATGTGCTGGTTTGATTCCTTGTCTACCAATACAGCACCAATTGGCACTTCGCCACAAGCAGCGGCTTTCTTAGCCTCACCTAAGGCTATTAGCATCCAATATTTATGCACTTCTACAGAGTCTTTATTTAAAGAAGGTGTCATGATTCACATTATTGACGATGCTCTTAATCGACTGATGGCTGTATAGATGAATATTTTTGCACTGTAAATAATCCAATAGACACTGCTGGGCCAATTCCAAATGCAAACAATACTGTGCCTAATCCAACTGTGCCTCCCAAAAGCCAACCACAAAGTACAACGACAATTTCGATGGAAGTTCTAACCCAGGCAATTGGCAAATCAGTAACTCGCTGCAACCCGGTCATCAGGCCATCCCGCGGCCCAGCACCCAAATGAGCAATTAAGTATAAGCCGCTACCAAATCCTACCATTAATATCCCAATTACGGACTCTATAACTTGCAGTCCATAGACTGGCGGTTTAGGCAAATAAGGAAGAGAGATTCCAATTACTGCAGAAATAATGACTGCATTCAGGATAGTCCCTATTCCTGGAACTTGTTTCAGCGGTATCCAGAACATCAACACACCGGCGCTGACCACGAAAGTTGCCCAGCCAATAGACAGATCCATTACCAAACCGAGGCCTTGGGCAAACACTGTCCAGGGACTGACCCCAGTTCCCGCCGCAATAAGCAAGGCTTCACCTAATCCGAAAACAACCAAACCAATGCAAAGCATTCCTAGAGTTAAAATATTAGGCTTAACATTCAGTGGATGACGGGAGCTCCATGACACCGAAGGTACGGTCTTTACAGATAAAGTTTTTATTACTTTTTCAATAAATTTTTCCCTTTTCGTGACGATTAGGAACCCCCCATTTCCGAAACTAATTGAGAAATTAGTTCCGCTGCAGGTAAAGCACGGGCTTTTTTAAATTCCGTTCCAGCCCACAGGCTTTGATATTCACCATTTCCAGTTTTTACCGCAAACTTTCTCAACGGATTTGTGAGAGTATTTTGTAACGGAAATGGCAGAACATATTTGCACTCCATCGATGAAGTAAATTCATTCTCGATAGATTGAGCCCACCTACCCGAAAAACCTTTTGTATAAACAGTCTTGCGCTGCCGTTCTTCTAAAACATACTTTTTATGTAGTGGGCTTGTACCTGCTTCGTCGCAACAAAGAAATGAGGTACCCATCTGAACCGCAGCTGCCCCTTCATTCAAATAAGTTACAATGTCCCCGCCATTCATAATTCCCCCTGCACAAACAATTGGTAACAAACAATTTTCTTTTAAAATTTTAAGCAAGTCGAATGTCAAAAGTTTCTGATCTCCACCGCCATCAATAGAAAATGTTCCCCTATGTCCCCCAGCTTGCATGCCCTGCGCAACAACAAAATCTGCCCCGTGATTCTCAATTGCCTCTGCTTCTTCTAAACAGGTTGCGGTGACGCCTACACACATCCCTAAAGACTGAGCCTTCTGTAAGATGTATTTAGGCGGCAAGCCAAAATGGAAAGTTAAAAATTCCGGCTTATGCTCCCAAATTGGCTCTAATTGGCGCTCTAGCGAAGGAGAAAAAGGTGCTGATAATGACTGATAAGTTATATCTGCAGCTAAAGGCAATCTACCCAAAACGTCGATCGCTATTTTACAGTCCTTATCAGACGGAGCATGTTGTTCCGCAAAGACAAAAAAATTCGCATTTATAGACTTATCGGTGAGCTTGCGAGCCTCACTTAAATCTGAATCGATTCTTTCCGCATTACTAAATGCAAAGCCAAAACTACCTATGGCGCCAGCATTTGAAACAGCTGCTACTAATTCTGGCGTGGTATAGCCCGCCATAGGAGCTTGAATAATCGGAATATGATTTTCTAATTTTTTCATTCCTACTTTTTAACATATTTCAGAAACAAACAAAGCAACTTGTTATCGATATTATATTGAGTGACTGATATTCTTATCGACTGACCTCAGTTTATTTTATCTTTACCGTGTTTATGATCAAACCAAATCAAATATCCAATACAATTCTCGAATGAATAAAGCGAAAAAAATTAATTTATTCTGGCAGGGCGTAACTGCAGCCAGAGAAATTACAGCCAACCTGCTATTTCTTCTAATAGTTTTAATAGTTCTAGTCGTTGTTTTAGCCTCTCTCTTTAGTGGAAGCGAGCTCCCTAGCCTAGAAGGAAAAGCGTTAGTTATAGATCCCCAAGGCCCAATTGTAGAACAAGCCTCCGGGTCGTTAGACCCATTGAGCATTGTACTCAATGGGTCTCCAGCCCCTGAGCTTGATGCAAGAAGCATATTATTTGCATTAAAGACCGCGAAAGAAGACGAACAAATAGAGCACATTATCCTTAAATTGGACAACATTAATGGAACAGGGCAAACAACTCTTTACGATATTGGACAGGCATTACAAGAACTTAAGGATTCGGGCAAAAATATAGTCGCCATTGCAGATTACTACAATCAAAGCTCTTATTACCTTGCCTCTTTTGCTAATCAGATCGTCCTACACCCAGATGGAGAAATTTATATTCAAGGCTATTCAAGGATAAGAACTTATTACAAATCTTTAATTGATAAGTTAGACGTGACCTTTAATCTTTTTCAAGTCGGAGAATATAAATCAGCCATGGAGCCCTATATCAGAGAAGACATGTCAGAAGCTGATAAAGAAGCGAGCCTGGCTTACTTGAAAGTCCTATGGGACTCATGGATGGCAATTGTCTCAAGTAATCGAAATCTAGAGAGCCCAGACATACAGAATTTTTCTGACACGTATGATGAATTAATCATTCAAGAAAACGGAAACACAGGTACAGCTGCTCTTAATTACAAGCTTGTAGATCATCTTTTAAATCGAAACCAACAAAGAGATTATCTAATAGAACTAGTGGGAGCCGACGAGGAAGAGCAGAGTTTTGCTCAAGTTTCTTTAAATGACTACCTCGCTATTGCGAGAGCAAATGAGAAAACCAACACGTCAGAAAATAAAATAGCGGTTGTTGTAGCGTCTGGAAGTATCTTAGATGGGAGTCAACCTCCTGGCATGATAGGGGGTGATTCGACTGCACAACTATTAAGAGAAGCTCATCAAGACGAAGCAGTAAAAGCGATAGTACTTCGAGTTGATTCTGGAGGTGGGAGTGCCTTTGCTTCAGAAGTTATAAGAGAAGAAATAATTATTGCTAAATCTAAAGGGATAAAAGTAGTAGCTTCTATGTCAAATGTTGCTGCCTCTGGGGGATATTGGATTTCCGCAAGTGCTGATGAAATTTGGGCTTCTCATGACACTATTACAGGCTCCATTGGAGTTTTCGGATATTTACCAACTTTTGAGAAAACTCTAGATAAAATTGGAATTCACTCCGATGGAGTTTCTACTACCAAACTAGGTTCAGGCCAAGACATCACGCAAGCTCTAAACCCTATACTCGCGAGAGCATTGCAATCAAATGTCGAACATAGCTATCAAAGATTTATCACTTTGGTTTCTGAATCTCGGGGTATGACTTTAGAAGAAGCGGATGAAATAGCCCAAGGCAGGGTTTGGGCCGGAGAGACTGCTCTTGATCTTGGCCTTATCGACAATTTAGGTAATTTGGAAGACGCCATTGAAAGGGCAGCAACGTTGGCGGGAACAGAAGATTACCAAACGTACTATCCTGCATTACCTTCAGCATGGACGGATCAGTTATTTACCCAATTTTTCTTAAAAATTCGGACCTTTGCTGACTCTCCGGTTGTGAGTAGAAACTTATTTAAAAGATCTTTTGATTTGGTGAATGATTTAGGATCTTTTAATGATCCAAAAAACGTCTATCTTAAGTGCTTGGATTGTCCCCTCTTTTAGAAATCGTTTTCTTTACCTAAAAATTCAGTTTTTTCCCGTCCATCATTACCAATTTAGTATTTTAAAACTATTATGGGATTGTATTTTTTTAAAATGTAACCTTTACTTCTCCTTTTGGGTATGATAAGTTTGCGTTACATAAGTAAATGGGGAGAAAATTATGTGGGAAGTCGCTTTACTAATTCCAATTTTAGGAATCCTGACGGGAATCATTATCCCAGTATCGGTATTTATCTGGCTCTATTATGAAGGTAAGGGCAAGAGAGATACTGTGCTAGAGATAGCTAAAATTATTGACGATCCATCTAAAGTGGAAAAATTACTGGGGATTTTTGATGAAAGAAAAAAGGATCCGATAGATTATCGTAGAAGTGGAGTAATAACACTTTTTGTGGGTGTTGGTTTGTATCTTCTTGGTTTTGCTGCGCTGGGAGCTGTTCTTGAAGGCGTTGGGCTTTTAGTTGGCACTATAGGGGTGGGAACTATAATTGCTGGATATCTCTACCCTAATACTAGCGCAGAGCTAACAAATGCAGTCGAGAAATTTGAAGAGAACTAAAAAGTGGGCAAACATCACAAAAAGCTTTTAAACAATCTTGAAGCACTCAGGAAGTCTGCTGATTTAACTCAACAAGAACTTTCTGAGAGTGCTGAGGTTTCAAGAAAAAGTATTAATGCAATTGAAAACGGAATTTATGTGCCCTCCACTGTTCTTGCGTTAAAAATTGCTAAAACTCTCAAATGTTCTGTTGAGGATTTATTCCAATTGTCCTGACGCGCTCTTTAACATCGAGAAAAATCATTCTCATGTTACACAGTATATTGCGAAAAAACCTGCCTCTGGAGTGGAGTAGATTAATCTATTCCCAACGTCTCAAAATTCCAACTAACCCATAAACATTTAAAATTTTTAACCGACCATTACTACTCCAGCTGAAAAATTAATTTAATTTCCAAAAAGCGCTGCTAGACCCTTTCCAATTACTTTCGTCCAACACACTCTTTCCCTGCGATACAAATATTGCGTAGAAGGAGTAGTCTCCAGTCATAACACCTGCCGGGATGAGCACGTCTACTACTTGAATATTTTGATTATCTTCAAGGCTGATTGACTGCCTAAAGGGTATGATTTCACTGACGTCTGAGGCCAGTCTTGTTTCTCCCAAGGTTACGAAGTTTCCATCAGGCATAATTAGCGCAACATAAAGATCTCCTAAACCTTGCGCTGAAAGTGAGAGATCAACTTTTAAAACTTCCCCCACGGTAAGCGTAGTATCGGCTATAGAAATGCTCATGCTCCCAGTAACTGCCAATTCGTGGTCAGGATTAAATATAGTATCGCCTTGGAGTAATATTTGATTGGCTTCGTAAGTGATATTGCCTGTTTGATCTTGTGATTTTAATAAAAAACTGTAGGTAACTGTATCCGCATTTGAGGTATATGAACCACGTCCGTCGTCCACATCTAAATTAGGGAATGAGAGGTTGAGGTTTTTAGCATTATAGACATAGTCATTCGAACTAGAGCTTGATTGCTCTAGTAGAAACCCAGGCATAACAGTCGTTTGATAAAATTGGTTGCTATTGGTTCCATCTGAGTTATTCAATGTGAATTTGAGTTCCGTGGAACGGGGTAGAATAGAAGACAATGGGTCGAGTTTCGCTATATTGCTCTTATCGGTTACCGCGTAAAATTGGAAACCGTTTGGTTCTGGCCCGAGAATTCCCCCAGTTGGATAAGGCGGCTGAACCAACCCAGATGAGGTCATCCCTTTATGTGTAACCGATATGTCTACGTCATAAACTCCGGGCTCGGTGATTAAAAAATTGGATCCTGGTTTGTAAAAATAACCGATTTTATTGGCTGTACCTTCGATGACTTTTACATTGCCTGATGGCATTGTAATCTGTATTGAGACATCTGAAGGTAATGTGGGGCCTATCTGCCCGGAGAAGGCTGCTATATCTCCAACTTCGAGTATAGTGCCAGGTCTAACCCCAAGTGGGTGATAAAAAATATCGATCTCTTGATTCAAAAGCGTCATTATTGGTCCGCCAGATGGGCCACCAGAAGCACCTTGAAAAGGTGGCATAATTCTACCCCCTATTTCATCCTCCCCCGGCAAGTGTACCCACAAAGATCCGTAAGCTAGGTAATGATTCTCGTCGCTTTTGGGTATGCGATATACTCCGCCGCCAAATACAAATTTGAAATCGTTTGGATTATCTCCTTGCTGCCCATTTCCGAGTTGATAATTATAAGTATCCGAAAAGCGCCAGTAATTGTTCCTAGAGGCTAATTGTCCTATGTGCTCCCTCGCTGCCACTCCGGGCCTTTCTGCCGCGTTATAGTAATAGGCCCAATGGTCATTAGATCCCTTGAGTTCGAAAAACGGGTTAATACTTGAGTTATCAGGGGTTATTAGATTCGTCGTAGACACGAACGGTAATCCGGTATTTGTTAGATCTAATCCGCTGTACTCTGAAAGTCTATTAGCTACACTAGCTCTGAATGTTCCTTCTTTATCAAAAATCGTATAAAAACCCGTCATTGCGGAATTACTGCGATCTAGTTGCTCTGCTGTCATCCAGCTAATGTCGCCTGTTTGGTAGGGAGGTGCCATATGAGTGTTTGACTCTCCAGGCCCCAAGGGTCGTGTATCAAAATTAAACCACTGCCTGTAATTCATATCACCTTCTGTGCCCTTTACACCTCTCATTTCTAGATCGGAATCTGGCGTTTCGACGATGCCCCCCCAAGTCCTGCTGCCTGCCCATAACTTCTCGCTTGTATCTAAATGACTTGCGTATACATCGACCCTGTATTCTCCAGGTTCGCTGAACATATAGCTCTTGTCGCCACCATCAAAATAGCCAAATCTATTTGCAAAGCCCTCGAAATTAATTGTTTCAACTAAAGCTGGGTCAGAATTTGGATAATGTGTGACGGTAATGTTGACTTTAGCGGGTACACCCGGTTGCGTTATCAGCTGGGGTGGAAAATAATCACCTACCTCGAATGGTGTGCCTGGCATTGCACCATACTCGAGGTCTAGCGGCTCTGCTCTGACCACTTGAAAGTCACCGTTTAACGTATATTCTCTGTCTTTAATATCTAGAACGCTCCCTCTCAAACTAATCGAGTATTCACCATAATCATCAAATGGATATTCATAAAGATCTGTAAGCGTGGAAAGTTTTAGATACTGTTGTGGAGCCGCTCCGCCGTTACCTCCTACTGCGCCCCAATTTGCAAAGGGCTCATTCATGTAGGTACCTTGAAATGGGGCGGGACCTAATTGGGTGCGCTTTCCGTTGGGGTCGACAATAGTGATTAAGAGTTCTCCAGAAGGGAACTTAAATTGAATCGGTAGGGGAACTTGATGCCCCTTAGTTGTCCAGCTCACCAGGGGGACATAAGGCTCGAGATTGTATGTAACTCTTTCGGACTTGAATGGAACCGTATCGTCCAGGATAAACTTGTGTGTATTAAATATAATTCCTGGAGTGATACCAAAACTATTTTTCCGGGAAGTTGGTACCGTGCCCCGTGAACCATTGCTGTAGGTGTTAGCTAGTAGTGCTATGTCTATTTTTGATTCTTCAGAGAGCCCTACTTGAAATTCACCGACGCGCCCGTCAAGTACAGATGTCGATGCATCCAACGCAAAATTATGGGTGAATACGGTCTCAGCGGATATGTCTGAAGTTAGACTCCCCGCTTTTAAATGAATTTGATAACGACCATCAGAAAGCTCTGCTGGAATGTTGTAGGTTGCCGTGAATTTTGCCTCATAATTATTTTCCGCTACTCGGCTAATCTCGGAGTATATTACCGACCCCACTCGTGTGTCATTTACAGTCGGCTCCCCATTTATCGGCAGTCCGCTGACCGTCATAAAGTTCGAACTGTTTTCAGGAGTTGCTGCAATAACCCAGCCTTCTTTATCCACAATTTTTTCAAGGTATAAATCTGACGACCCCCAATTCAATTTAAGCGTGTCAACAGATGGGCCGATAATTCTAACTGTTCCTTCAAATACGCCTGCGGCGCCGGCGTTTAGTGTAGAGAAATCAAAAGTCCCAAAAAATTGTGCTATTCCCGTCGTCTTTCCTCCGAGTAAATCTGCATCTGATTTTTTGGTGGGCGAGTTATTTGATGATGACAGAGCATGCTCTGTTGAAAATTTATTTGCAGAATTTGACGTGAACGGAATACGTAAGTGCGTTCCTGCTCCTAGTTGATAATTCCTCCAGCCATCTACGATGCCGCGTTGATAAATTACGTACTCGCTTCCTTCCTGCCCGTTGATTAGTAATTCAAAAGATCCATCTGCATGCGATGAACCCCAGGTATAGTGTCCCGTTTGTACATTTAAAAGGGATAATGGCATGGCAGCTGATGCGGATGCTTTTTCTCCAATAATTTTTATATATCCAGTTTCTATGTCATTCTCAAAAGTCACTTTACTTGGGTCTACTGATCGCTCTGCAAGCGGATATAGCGTGTAACGATCTTCAGTAGTAATTTTAAAAATATTTTCATTCTCTGTCACTTCAAAGCCAATCCAAGAAATAAAAGTATTGTCTTCTTGCTCTGGCCACTGAGCTCTTAGTTGAGCACGATAAACGCCCTCCGGTAGTTCGTGGGTTGTTGTGTATGAAATTTGACCTGAAGGAGTGGTGGTTATGAGGCTACAGCACTCAATGCTTTCTTTTGAAAGTTCTTCACCTGGTGTAACTGCTTCAAAGATTGACAGCCAAAGACCGAAAGCGTTACTCGGTGCCTCTGTTGATATCGTTACTGAACGAAGTGGTCTGACGGTAAGTCGCACTTCAGTATTACTTGTTGCGTAAAAGTTTCTGCGAAGGCTTTTTGAGGTGACATTCTCTGTGGTGGCTTCTGCATAAATAGCTAATTGCCCCGCAGGGACCTCTCCAGCGAAATAACCGTTTATGTCTGTCTTAAATTCAAAGTCATCATTAATGTATACGGTAGCAACTATCGGACCTTGCCCCTGATTTTTCACATATCCACTAATTTCAATGCCTAAAGACACTGAAGGCAGAGATAAAAGAGAGAACAATAGACATGTACTTTTTCGAAATTTTAGCGCTAACAATACTAATTCCTTAAGAGTTATGCTGTGTGTCTTTAAGTTCTCTCTACTTAAAATCTACAGCTAATGCTTACCCTTCCATAAACACTTCATTTTACTCTCACTGCAATAAATCTGCGGCAAGCTTGGAGCTCATTACCTTCAAGTGGCTTAGTTCTCCAAGTTGTGATGAACAATAGCGAAAGAAGTTTACAAGTCAAAAACTTAGTGTTGGTCGGAGTTTGCGATACCTGTTTTCCTAGTACTTAGTGCACAGGTAATTTTTTATTCATTTCTACTCAATAAATACTTTGCAATTAGATTTACTGTACTCTAAAAAACATTGTTCTAATAAAAGCTACAGTACTTTGAACTAAAAACAATATTAAACAAATTGTGTAAATGTTTGTCATTTGTGAGATTAAGCCAGTTATCATTAAGCCTGATAAAATGAAAATAGCCGATAAAATCCCTGTTTGAAATAAATAAAGTTTGATAGGAAATATTTCTCTATGTCCTTGGATTCTTAAAGATAACATCTTTTTTGGGAAAATTATTAATCCGATCACAGAATAAACACATAAGATCCAACAAGTTATCAGCCAAGATAAATCATTATTTTGATTGTCAAATATAGCAAAAGGTAATATTGAACCAAACATTGCTCCAAAAGCCGAATAAGTAAGAAGCTGAATACGAAAATTGTCTGGGTCACTAAATCCATCTGAAGCTCTACTCAATCCAATTAATATTGCTGAGAAGCCAACTATACCTAGTGCAATTTCAGCAATTAATTGTAAAGCATCAAAATTTGGTTCCACCATCATACTCCCACTCAATAGTTACACTGAAATACCCTTTGCTATGAAAGGGTTTGCAAGCAGAAAATCTGACTTTACAACACTCACTCAGGACGTTCGAAGTATCTTTTCCATCTTGCGACCCTTCGCAAGTTCGTCTACTAGCTTATCAAGATATCGGCATTTTTTAGTCAGTGATGTTTCAATGTCTTCGATACGATAGCCGCATATCGTGCCTTTGATTAAATCGGCATTTGGATTCAGATTGGCCTTATCGAAAAACTCTTTAAACGTGTCTTCGCCCTCAATCAGATCGCGCAAGACTGTACCTTCGAAACCAGTCAACCATGTAATGGCTTCTTGCAATTCTTTTTCACTTCGCCCTTTCTTTACAACTTTATTTAGATAATGGGGATAGACTGAAGAGAAAACCATCTTCGCAATTTTTTCATCATGCTCTTTAGTAGTTTTTCCTTTAGCTGCCATGGAATCGACTCCTTTGACGTTCTTACTACTCGTGTGTAGTAAGGTTTTTAAAAGCCTATAAAATCAAGTTCTACTTACTTAGCGAGGGCTTGTTTCAAGCCGGGGATGTGCTCCCCCCCGACCGGCACCTGCACGCTTGAACCCTCAATCTGGACATCGATGGGTTCATAGCGGCCTCCCAGGCATTGGCCCAGAAATACCTCCGTGATGGCATAGAACGACATGTTATTAGCAGGCTTGGCAAAGCCGTGCCCTTCATCCGGGTAGACAATATAGGTCACCTCCACGCCAGCCTGCTGCATCTTTTCGACTACAGTATCGGACTGCTCCAGCGGCACCCGAGAATCCCTAGCTCCCTGCCCAATCAGTACCGGATTTTTAGTATTTTGGGCGAAGTTGATCGGCGAGCGCGAACGTAAAAACGCTCGGCCTTCTTTTGTTCTTGGGTCGCCAATGATTTTGCCCATGCGATCCTCATCCCAGTGCGGCATAAATATCTCAAGGTTGGATGGACCAACAATCGCGATGCCACAGGCAAATACATCCGGTGTCATTGTCATACCTACCAATGCTTCATAGCCTCCATAACTGCCGCCAAGAATGGCGACCTTATCCGGATCCGCAATTCCTTCATCGATGGCCCACTGCACCTGGTCCAGTACGTCCTGATGCATCTTGCCGCCCCACTCCATTTTCTGAGCATTCATATAGGCCTTGCCAAAACCGGCCGAGCCGCGAAAATTCACATACAGGAACCCGTAGCCGCGATTTGCCAGCCAATGCACCAAGGCGCCAAAACCGACCTGCGCCCGCTCATCGCTGGGCCCGCCGTGAACATAAACCACAATTGGTACCGGCTGATCCGGCCTGCCGTCATCGTCCGGGTCTGTCCAGGGTGGCAGCGTGATGTAGGAGACCAGGTCAAACCCGTCATCCGTCGTCAGCACGTAAGGGTGCATGCGGGAAAGTTTCAGGCCTTCCAATTGCGGCGTGCTGGTGAATAGAAATTGGCCGCTTTTGCTCTCGCGATCATAAAGATAAAAAGACACCGGTTCGTCACTGGACATATACTGAACGATCCATTTATTGTCGTCCTCTGATCGGCTCAACACCGATAGTTCGCCGTCCTTTATTTGTGCCAGCGCTTCCAGGTCTGCTGAGATCTCTGGGTCGATTGCCGTCCACTCGGTTTCGATCCAGTTGGTCGCATAAGCCTGAACGGTGGCCTTCGTCGGATGATAAATCACGCCGCCAATGTCAACGCGGTCGTCTTCGGCAAGCAAATTCAGCTCGCCAGTTTCTAAATCCACGGTAACCAGCGCAGCCTTGTCACGACCTTGCGCATCGTAAATGTAGAGATGTTCACCGGTCGCATCGAAACGGATGATCCCCTGGTAGGCCGCCGTGGTGTGGGCCGGCAAGTCATCCGGGGCAATCTGATAGATCAGTTTGCCACGGCCGCCAGCATCCGGCGCGGTACTAAACTGATACACATCCAGTCCGCCTTCATCGGAAAACGACATACTCAAGCGGATTTTTAGATCACTGTCCGCCAGGTAGGTCAGTGATCCTTCGTTTTTCTGCACCAGCGTGTTTTCACCACTCCCCAGATTCAGATGATAGACATCCGGGTTGGTCTGACCAAACGTGACGACCGAAACCAATACGTCGTCAGGTTTCGCACGACCGTAAGCTATAATTTCTACTTTCTTATCCGGGACAGGTGTCAGGTTCCGCTCTTCGCCTGTTTCGACATCAACAATGTGAATGTCCCAGTTCTCGTCGCCATCATAGTCCATTGGAAATATGACGCGACGGGAATCATAGTGCCATCGGTAAATGACTGTGCCACTTACATTCGTGCCGCGCAAGCCGCCCTCAGTGAATCGAGTAACCGGACGTGCGGCCGCAATGTCGTCCACGGGAGCAACATAGAGGTTGGAAATTCCGTCCAGCGGTGCAATCCAGCTAATCAAGCTACCGTCAGGACTGATCAGCGGTGTGCCAAAACTGCCCGGCGCCATCAGACGTTCCAGCGGCAGGATGGGAAAATCGGCCACAGTATCGGACTGTCGTGTGACGGCAGCGTTGTCCGCTTCCTGGGATTGTTCGGACTGACAGCCCGTCAGCACGGACAAAACGGACCACAAAATGAGAATACCGGCCGTTTTCATTTAGTTCTCCGGTAATAAGAGCTCTTCATGCTAATTAGCTAGGGCAAATCTAAAATATATATTCACTGAATTAACTTTGTGAACCCAAATGCATTAGGGTTCTCAGTTTTAATATCCGAGTCAATGAAAAGCATCAATCCGGCATCAGAAGTAGTACTGATGTATTCGCCGGCCTCATTGCCTGGGTCTGTGAGACTGTCTGTCATGTATACATCATCCCAGTACCGACTACCGTCGACACCCAAATAGCCAACATAAGCCATCCAAATACTTGAACTCGGCAGATCCGGAAATTTAGTACTTTTTGCATCAACATCTCCTGTCTCGTCTCCATCACCTGCAACAAAAATATAACCATCGTTTGGATAGCCATCTTTCTTTTGTACCGTAACAATACCCCACGCTTCATTTCGCATAAAATGATCGCCATCAATGGGTTCAAATTCTCTCGGGTTATAATAATTTTGCTCCCATTCGAGCTCCAGATAAGGCGGAACTCCGCCAGTAGGCTTCCACTTTATGACTTTAATTTGAAATGGTTCCCATTCTTTGGTCTCATCCTTCACTTCCATTGGATAGTGACCGACAGTAACCACGCCCCCTCCCACGCCATGTGTTGCATTGAGCCCAAGGTTCCCCCATCCTGCGTCATTTTCGCAATTTTCCGATTCTTTCCCACACGGATAAAATTTAGTCCATTCGAGAGCCAAGGAATCTTTATTAAAGAAGCTTATTCCCATCTTGTCCCCGTCGTATGTACCTATTACATAAATTCCACCATCTGATTCGACTACAGAACTTCCAAAAGTCAGGCCTTGATTACTCATGATGTTCTCATCTATCAGCTGGCCAGATTTTGGATCAATCTTCATGAGAAAACTCGTTCCACCTTGCGCCATAAAAGCAAAACCCAGTAGCTCAGCCCCAAGATAACCGGTCGCATACAGCATCCCATCAGCTCCAAGGATAACCTCGTGTATAGCATCAGCAACAAAATCATTTCGCTGTTCTTGTCCTAGTTGATCAATTGAATAATACCTTTCCCAGATTTGAGAACCCGTCTCTTTATCAAGTTTAGCGAGCCAACGCTCTTGCGTAGATGAACTCGAATAAGTCTGGGCTCCAGCAACAATTATCCCATCCTCAATCTCTAAGCAATCGTAACCAATATCACTTTTATTATTCGTACTCCCAAATTGTTGCTGCCAAACTAAGTTACCATTACGATCGATTTTCATTATCAAGACATCGTTGGCAGTATCATTACCACCCGAGCCGCATGCGATAAAGCCTCCGTCTATGGTTTCAAAACCCCTTTGCGGCTTTTCCTCAGCAGGGGTGCCATAGCCAGTGTCCCATGAAAAATACATCGAATTCGGATCTGTCTTGACACCGATTAATTCAGCATTTAAAAGTGTGAATTCATAAAGAGCGAGATTTGAAAGTTGAAAACTTGCTGAGTAGAGCTTGCCTGACACATCTACCGAGTGCACAGTTAACTCACCATCAAAATATGTGCCTGAGGCATTTTGCGGTGGCGTGACTTCCACTGCCGATTCAATTGTTACACATGTCTGGGTACAAGGAGAAACAACCAAAGACACCCTATAAGCCTTATCGCCGACCACAACACTTGGAACAGTTATAGTTCCTTGATCGTATGATGATGTTTCGTAGGAGAAAGCTGTACTGCAAACCAAACAAAGTGTGATGGTTAAGATTTTAGGGAACATTTTAGGCAACCTCTTATAAAGCCATTACTTGAATCAAAATGATTTATTTAATTTTTAACTTTGTTTCAAAAGGATAATCATCTGATGATTCATGCTCCTTCTGCATCTTTACCATAGCCCCAAATATTTCATCTGGCATTTCTGCAGATTTTCTTGTAGACATATCAATATGGATTTCAACAGTTTCAACCAAGGCTGCAACTTCATCTGATTCTTTACAAATTGCACATACGTAGTGGTATAGCTTTTTATTTACGTTAAGCATTCTAAATCTAGGTGTTAATTTTTCACCTTTTAAACATTCTTTCAGATATCTAATATTTTGTTCAGCTGTAAAAGATGAATAACCCTTGGCAATATAATCTTCTCCAAAACCAAGACTGTTATAGAAATTGCTATCATAGTCCATAGGAATAGTTTGATAGAACCTTACATTCATATGTCCATTCATATCACACATGTCATCTGATACGATCACAGATGCACCTTCAGTTGGAAATATATCTTTCATAAAATTATTACGCTAGTTAAAAATGAATCGTTAGAATTTAATGGTGAGAAATAATCTATAGAAAAGCCATAAACTTCCTCATGTAGTTGAAAAACCCAATGTTTGTAAGGGTTTTAGGAGTAAAAACTACTCCCACTCAATAATGATGTTGTTAAAATTCTCTTTAAAATCTATATCTTGCAACACCTTATATTCTACTTTGTAACTTTTGTGTAACAACCTTTAAATTACAATCCGTCGAGTGCTTGTTGTACTAGTCTTTATCACGCAATTGAAGTTGTAGCCAGGCATCAATAAGTTCTAATACTTCTGGCATGATTGTTTGCTTTAATTGCACACGATAGTTGAATACTGTAGGCTCCTCTTCTTCTTTTCGTAGCAAATGAGACATATCCTCAACAATATGCGCTTCCGCTAAACCTCCGTATATATTTTCAATCTTTACAACATCACAAGGATCACATTGAACATCTTTGGAGCCACCGATCAAGAGCGCCGGCACATTAGATTGTCTATATTTTTGTTTTACATCCAACACAAATAATTCACGAAACCAATTGGCCGGTAGTTTTTGCAAGCCTAAGGATCGAATAAATGGCTTATTTGATTCCTTTATCCTATTAATCAGCTTATTTTGAGCTTTAGTGGGATCAAAAAGAAAGGTCATAAATTTCAGAGGCAAGGCTTTTAATCCTTTGCGTCCCATTATCATGTTTTTCAAATGTTGCGCCTGCTTCATCAACATGGATTCCATTTCGTCACAAAAAGGAGTGAGTAAAATTATTCCAGCTATGTTTTGCTGTCGAATTGCAACTTGAGTGGCGATGATTGTTCCTTCACTGTGGCCAGCAACAAATATTTTTTCAGTTTCAGTAAATGACTGCCGTTGCAAAAACTGAGTACAGGCGACTGCATCATCAACTAAATCACTGTGACTCGCAGAATAGAAGTCTCCTCCGCTGTCACCAACACCTCGTTTGTCGTATCGCAAACTACCGATGTCTTGCTGAGCCAGGTGATGCGCAATTATTTTGGAATTATTTAGGGGTAGACCAGGAATGTTTTCATTCCGATCAATGGGACCACTACCACTAACGTAAAGAAGTACTGGAAATGGCCCGTCACCGTCAGGTAAACATAAAATTCCTTTTAGTTTGATATCTCCCGACTGGATTATTACTTCCCGCTCAATCATTCCCACTCAATATTTATTTAAATAATTGATTTTATTCCCACTCAATAGTAACCCAATTTTAAACCCTCATAGCAGATAGGTTTCAAGGGTGTTGAAAAAATTGCGTAACTTTTGTGTAACTTCATTTTAGTATTTTAAAATTCCACCAAAAAATAACTGGGGTTATCAGAACGGTTGGAAGCACCCACCATACCCATTCGGGTTCAAAAGGAGGATTAACAACTAAAACAGCTGTAATAACTGCAATAGTTCCTCCCATCATGTTAGTTAAGTGTCTTGAAATTCTCTCTTTTCCTATTGCAGAATTATTTTTATAACTCCTAAAATCAGCATAACCCAAAGTAATAGATAAAAATCCGAAAACCAAAAGCACGATATATTGCGTATTACTATTCAAGAAATAGATTGTAGCCAATATCCACATTCCTATTCCTGAAAAAATCATTAAACAAATAGCAATCCAATCCAAAATAGTTGCAACTCCTTTTCTATTTCTTGCAAAGCGCATCCCTGCAAAAGCCAAATAGAAAGAAAAGATAGCTATAAGAAACAAAAAGATATTACTGCTGATAATAGACATTGGAATAGCTGTTAAGAAGATAGTAGCCATACCCCAGAAGTATGTTCTACCTGAAAGAACATGAACCTTTTTGCCTTTCTCTGATAGAACTGACATAGCTGCGCAAAACAAAGCAATTGTTCCAGCTATAATATGTATGGGTAATAGAAACTCCATACCCCCCCCTTTTTTTTTAACTTTATATCTTTTTACTTGTCAATTTTGTCATTTTCTACCATGAATATAATATCTACAAGTTATTGATTTTATTTATTTTATTCCCACTCAATAGTAGACATGAGAAAAATCCCAGTGTTTATAAGGGTTTGAGGGGTGCATTTTACTAGTGTGTAGTTAGTGTGTAGTTAGTGTGTAGTAAACAGGTTATTTTCAATTTGTTCCCTTCCATCATTATCAATAACTTACCAGGTTCTAACTACACAGTGTGTAGTGAAATCTACTCATTTTCCCTTTTTAAGATTCATTAAGGAAACTGTTGCCAATATAACAAGCATTAAAATAGCAAACTGTTTTTCATCAACTATTGCAACAACAAGGATTGCTGCTGCCCACATGATCGATTGAGCAATCGTAATTTTTTTCATATTAATTTCTCCTTTTTATTCCCACTCGATGGTGGCAGGAGGTTTACTGGAAATGTCATAGCTAACCCTGGAGACATCTGCAATTTCATTCATTATTCGATTTGAAACAATTTCTAGAAGCTCGGGATCTAGTCTTGCCCAGCGTGCGGTCATAAAATCGATAGTCTCAACAGCTCTTAAAGTAATCACATAAGAATAACGTCGCGCATCACCCACTACACCTACGGACTTGACCGGCAGAAAAACAGCAAATGCCTGACTTACTTTATGATAGCAATCAGAGCGATGCAGCTCTTCAATAAAGATTGCATCCGCTTGCCGTAAAATATCGCAGTATTCCTTTTTGACTTCTTCCAATACGCGCACCCCTAACCCAGGCCCTGGAAAAGGGTGTCGGTAGACCATGTCATAAGGGAGTCCTAGTTCAAGACCTATTTTTCTTACTTCATCTTTAAACAGTTCACGCAATGGTTCCACTAGGCCCATGCGCATATCGTCAGGTAATCCACCCACGTTGTGGTGAGACTTTATGACATGAGCTTTTCCTGTCTTCGACCCCGCGGATTCGATAACATCTGGATAGATAGTGCCTTGGGCGAGCCAATTCACATCTTTTAATTTCCCTGCTTCTTCTTCGAATACTTCAATAAACGTATTGCCAATTACTTTTCGTTTTTCCTCCGGGTCTGTGACACCTGCCAGACCGGAGAGAAACTTAGTTTCAGCATCTGCTCGAAGCACTTTTATGCCCATATTATTAGCAAAGGTAGACATCACCTGATCACCTTCATTGAGCCTTAGTAGTCCGTTGTCAACAAACACACAAGTCAGTTGATCGCCAATTGCTTTATGCAAGAGCGCGGCAACCACCGAAGAATCAACACCTCCAGACAAGCCCAGTAGAACTTTATCTGCCCCGACCTTGTTGCGGACGGTAGTAATCGCATCCTCAATAATAGTTTCGGCGGTCCAAAGCGATTCGCAACCACAAATATCATGTACGAACCTTTCGAGAATATTTTGACCCTGCAAGGTATGAGTCACTTCCGGATGGAACTGAATACCATAGAGCTTTCGTCTTTCATCACACATTGAAGCAACAGGCGCACTCTCTGTGCGTGCGACTACTTGAAAACCTTCCGGCGCTTCAGTTACCTTATCCCCATGGCTCATCCATACATCGAGCTGTGAATTGCCAGTATTTGCAAGCCGATCCTCAATACCATCTAGCAATTTACTACGGCCTGTAACCTCAACCTGGGCAAAACCAAATTCAGATTTATCTGATGCCTTTACTTTCCCACCAAACTCTTCAGCCATAGTTTGCATGCCATAGCATATTCCCAATATCGGCACGCCGTAATCATAGACAACAGCGCTAGCGCGAGGCGATACCTCAGTGTGAGCTGACTCAGGACTACCAGAAAAGATAATACCTTGAGGGTCAAATTCAGTTAGATGCTCCTCCTCAACCGCATAATCCCAAATTTCGCAATAAACTCCTGCCTCGCGAACTCGCCGCGCAATTAGCTGAGTATATTGGGAGCCGAAATCCAGAATGAGAACCTTCTGGGAATGAATATTTGCTGTCATTTTACTAATCAGTTATCTGGAATCTAAGTTCTAAAACAAAGTTGGGCTTTATCTTCATACAATCCAGACCAAATTAAATCAGACATGGATACAAGCTTAATATGCGACTCGATCACTAACTCTTTCTAAAAGGTATCTCGGTAAGTAATTTAGCATCCTAACTAACGCGGTAGTTGGGCGCTTCTTTTGTAATACTCACGTCATGAACATGGGATTCTGACATCCCGGCTCCAGTAATTTTGACGAACTGCGTCTTTGTCCGCATTTCAGCAATATCCTTACACCCCGTATAACCCATTGAAGAACGTAGCCCACCCATCATCTGATGAACGATGGCGGACATGGGTCCTTTATAGGGAACCCTGCCTTCGATGCCTTCTGGAACTAGCTTTTCAGTGCCAGATTCAATGTCTTGAAAATAACGATCGCTTGATCCTTGAGAGTGCGACATGGCTCCTAGTGAACCCATACCACGATAGGCCTTATAACTTCTACCTTGATAAAGTTCCACTTCACCAGGTGCCTCTTCAGACCCTGCTAGCAGACTCCCTATCATTACTACGTTAGCGCCAGCAGCGATCACCTTGGCAATGTCACCGGAATATCGAATCCCGCCATCCGAAATAACACAGACATCGGTTCCTTTTACTGCTTCGACCACATTTGAAACTGCTGTTATTTGAGGAACGCCTACACCAGTAACGATCCGAGTCGTACAGATGGAGCCTGGGCCGATTCCAACTTTCACTGCATCTACACCGGCTTTTACTAGATCTTTTGCAGCGGAAGCGGTAGCAATGTTGCCACCAACCACTGGGATCTCTGGATATCTGGTTTTAATGGACCTAACTTGATCAATCACACCCTGGGAATGTCCATGGGCCGTGTCTACAACAATTATATCTACTCCGGCTTCGATAATCGCATCTACTCGATCCGCAGCATCTGCACCTGTTCCAACTGCAGCCGCAGACCGAAGTCTTCCCATATCATCCTTAGCTGCATTGGGAAAATCTTCCGACTTACGAATGTCTTTTAAGGTTATTAGCCCCTTTAACTCAAAACCACCATTTACAACCAAAATCTTTTCAATGCGATGACGATGCAGTAGTTCTTTCACTTCATCAAGTTCGAAATTCTCACCAACAGTCACCAATTTCTCCTTTGGTGTCATGATGGTATCGATGGTTGCATCGAGGTTGACCTCGAAACGAACATCTCGACTGGTAACAATACCCGCCAAACCAGCGCTATCTAAAACTGGCATACCCGAAATATCGTTTTCTTTCATTAATGCGACTAAATCTCTGATAGTCGCAGTTACAGGAATGGTGAATGGGTCGCGCACCACTCCGCTTTCATATTTTTTTACGAGGCGAACTTCGCGAGCTTGTTTGTCGATGCCCATGCTCTTATGGATTACACCTAGGCCACCTTCTTGAGCCATCGCAATAGCCAAGCGAGATTCCGTCACGGTATCCATTGCCGATGAAATCAAAGGGATTTTTAACGCGATTGACCGCGTTAAACTGGATTCTAGGTTAACCGACTTAGGGAGAACATTTGAATGGGCAGGGAGCAGCAAAACATCATCGAATGTTAGAGCCTCTTCAGCAATACGTAACATAAGATTACCACTATCTGCAAAAACGGCATTATACAGATGGGCTTTAATCTTGTACAGAGAGAACTTCAACACGAGTTATTCAGCCGGGTATATTGACTAACACCTCGAGACAGTTAATTACAGCTATAGCGTAAAATATTGCTTTTAGCTAAGCTATGCAGACTAAAAAATCTATCTCGAAAATCGCCATCCTTAACTTCTGAGACACTGGAATGGACAAAACAAAACAATCAAACTTAGTCATTCAGAAATTAGTACAGGAACCTACCGTACATTTTTTTCTCATGGCAGTAGTAATATTTGTAATTTATGCAATTTCGCAAACTAACAGAGAAAATCTACTGGAAGTAGACCAACGAGAAATTGACGCGCGAGTATTCATACAGGAAATGACTACGGGCCAGCCTTTAAATGATGAGCAACGACAGTTTATTGCATCTAACTATGTTGAAGAACAGATACTTGTAAGAGAGGCAATCGCTTTAGGCTTGGACAATGATGCAAGAATTCACGACATGCTTGCACAGAAAATGCGCCATGTTTTAAGCGGGGACGTTATACAACCCACCGCTGATGATCTGAACAATTATTATGAAGAAAACCTGGAGCGTTATCGAACTCTGCCTTTGGTATCGGTGAACGAGCTCGTCCTGAATACTCAAGATGAGCTGAGCGCAGAGGTCCAAGCCTTTCTAGACTCGGGCTCTAATGCAGAAATGATTCTAGCGGCAACTGCTGGCAATGAAGCTCCACTGCCAAATGTAAATCGCATCGACTTGGCGAATATTTTTAGTCCAGAGTTTAGCGAACAAGTTTTTAATGCGGAGTCTGAGAGCTGGGTTGGCCCATATACTAGTAATCGTGGCCAGCATTGGCTAAAGATCACTGAACGTAGCGAAGCAAATTTACCCCCGTTAAACGAAATCACCGATCGAGTGAGATTAGACTGGATTGCCGAAGAAGAAGAAATATTGCTTCAACAAGAAGTCGACAAGCTTTGGGATCAGTACACGATTATCGTTGCCAATGAAGAAAATTAGTCGTTTATTAATAATAATGTTATCGCAGTTTATGCTGCCAACGATTGCCTCCGGTCACGATATAGATGTTACTGGTGTGGCGCGGGTATTGATGTATGAACAGGAAAACAATACATATCAACTTTCTATTGTCGACCAACAAGTTCCTCCAATTTTCAACATAGAAAGAATATTGCCAGAACGCTGCACAAGTTTAGACCCAAGTCGATTTAGTTATCGCTTCCAGTGCCAACCAAAATTAAACGTAGAAGACAGCATTACCTTTCCATGGAGTTTTGAAGGAGTGGTTGTAATCGCGCAATGGGGCGACGGGAGTGATGTCTCTGGATTCTTTCCCGGCGACGGGAGCTTTGTAGAAGTTCCTCTTGCTCAGTTAAAAGCTGGAGCAGCCTCAATTTCAAGTTTAGCGATTACTTATCTTGAATTAGGGGCTGAACATATATTATTTGGCATTGACCATTTATTGTTCGTCCTAGGATTGCTTTTGTTACTACAAGGTTTTTGGAAATTAATTAAAACAATTACCGCTTTCACGATCGCTCACAGCATTACTCTTGCTTTTGCTGTGCTTGGAATTTTTCCCGTTCCAAATGCTCCTATTGAGGTTTTAATCGCGTTGTCTATCGTTTTTCTTGCTCGAGAAGTTATTATGGGACAGAGAGGTCATTTAACTCTAGTTCATTCGAAACCATGGATTGTAGCTTTCATTTTTGGGCTGTTTCATGGATTTGGATTTGCGGGAGCTCTCGGAGAATTAGGGCTCAGTGATGCCGATATACCTCTTGCATTACTCTTCTTCAACCTTGGAGTTGAAGCTGGCCAAGTGGCATTTATCGCACTATTACTTGCTGCTAATCACTTATTCATGAAATTCTCAAAAGACCTAATGCCAAGCATACAAAGAGGGCTTGCCTATGGTCTTGGTGGCATTGCAATGTTTTGGTTCTTGGAGCGCGTTCCAGCACTGGTCATAGTTTGATGAACGCAGAAAGAAGCATTGATATTGTTATAGTGGGCGCTGGATTTGCAGGTATGTATGCCCTCTACAAAATGCGGCGACTCGGCTTCGATGTTCAAGTCTACGAAGCCGGCGGAGGCGTTGGTGGAACCTGGTATTGGAATCGCTATCCGGGTGCCCGATGCGATGTGAATAGCTTAGAATATTCTTATCAGTTTTCAGATGACTTGCAACAAGAATGGAACTGGTCTGAAAAGTATTCATCTCAACCAGAAATTCTTGACTACGCAAATCACGTTGCCGATCGTTTTGACCTGCGTGACAGCATTCAATTTAATACCCGAATTGCCAGCTTGCAATTTGATGAAAGCAGCAAACTTTGGCTTGGTGAAACGGAGCAAGGAGAATATTTTTTTGCTCACTACTGCATCATGGCAACTGGTTGTCTATCAAAACACAATATTCCAGATTTTAAAGGACTAGAAAACTATTCCGGTGAGTTATTACACACTGGTCAATGGCCCCATGGGGAAGTAAATTTTAGCGGAAAATCTGTGGGCATCATTGGCACTGGTTCTTCTGCAATTCAATCTATACCAATAATTGCTCAGCAAGCGCGAAAGCTCACAGTTTTTCAGCGCACAGCGAGCTTTTCTATTCCAGCGCATAACGCGGCTATGGATAAAGCTTATGAGCGGGAAATAAAAGCTAACTATGCCGCGTTTAGAGAACAGAACGCTCAGCGCTATGCAGCCTTAAACAACAAACCTAATCCAGCATCTGCCTTAGAAATGAGTGAAAGTGACAGGGAAACAATTTACGAACAACGGTGGCTTGAAGGAGGTCTGCCGTTTCTAGCGAGCTTTAATGACCTTGGCATCAATGCTACTGCAAATGCTACGGCAGCAGATTTTGTGCATCGAAAAATAAAACAGATCGTTACAGACCCAAAAGTCGCTGCAATGCTTTGTCCGGAAACTGTAATGGGGTGCAAACGCTTATGTGTGGACACCAACTACTACGCAACCTTTAATCAAGATAATGTTGAGCTAGTTGACGTCAATGCATCTGCGATTGAATCCATAACGAAAACCGGCCTAAAAACAACCAACACAGAATATAAGTTTGATTCGCTCATCTTAGCAACCGGTTTCGACGCTATGACTGGCGCACTTCTCTCTATCGACATAAAAGGACCATCAAATCAAACCCTCAAAGACCATTGGCGGGATGGACCAACTAATTTTCTTGGCCTATCAATCAATGGTTTTCCAAATCTCTTTATGATCACAGGACCAGGTAGCCCTTCAGTCCTGGCAAATATGATTGTTGCTATTGAACAACATGTCGATTTTATCGCTGATCTTTTGGTTTCAATGCGTGGTGCAAATCAAATGCGGGTAGAAGCGAGTCTCGAAGCAGAACTAAGTTGGGTTAAAACGGTAAATCGGATTGCAGACCAAACTTTATATCCCCGGGGCTGCAAGTCTTGGTACTCCGGTTCAAATATCCCTGGCAAGCCTCGTGTTTTTATGCCGTACCTTGGCTACCCTTCCTACGTAGACAAATGTAACAAAATAGCAGCAGAAGGTTATCGTGGGTTCGATTTTGCTTAGTGTGTTCTGATGATTTCACCTTACGCCGATGGAATAAATCGAGGACTCCGTTAATCTTTATTTCCTCGCTATTAATTTATTGATTTTGATATTGCTGGTGACAGCTTTCACAGGGAGGGTACAGTAAATTATTCCCTGCTTCCGACAAAGCCTCTTCATTTCGAGCCTCAACTGCAGCGATAACGGCTCTGGCGGCTGCAATCATTTCATTATTATACGATTGCCACTCGATTTCTCGCGCTAAGCGCTCTTCACCCTCTCCCGCACCGCCACGAGCTAGTAAACCACCAGCACCTATTACCGAGAGCGCTGCATTCTGGACCTCTAGCCACTGAGCATCGCTTTCCAGTTGATAGGCACCCCAAATGGTCGCTGTGGTTGGAGTAATTATTCCATTCATAATCTCTTTAACAGAGAGCAGAGGTGACGAGCCATCTTCGTCTTGGGAAATACTAGACGAGCTCAAACCAAGAATCAGTAACCCTATGATAATATTGATTTTTATATTCATTTTTACAGAAGCCTCTATTCTTTTAACCATCAAATTCTGGCAAAACCTCGAATAAGGGATGATACACACCAATTCTTAAATTTCTTCTACTTTCCGGGCTTTTTATTTTAAACTAAAGTACTTCAAATCATCTGATTTCATTAAACATTTTGTGACAAATCTGCTTTAATCTGTGCTCATTCTTACCTCTCTTGCTAAGGCACTAAGATGATTGTGGCGGAGATGCTCATAAACCTTTTAACTTAAGAGAATTGCTCCATGAAAATTTTCTCTCTAAAGAAATTTCTTACAATCTGCTGGTTAACAATTTTAGTTACTCAGGCAAATGCAGAGTTGTGGGACGAAGTAGAACATGGCTACGCTGATAGTGATGGCGTGAGTATCCACTATGCCACCATCGGCGAAGGTCCCTTAGTAGTCATGATCCATGGCTTTCCTGACTTTTGGTACAGCTGGCGCCACCAAATGGAAGGCTTAAAGGATAGCTTTAAAGTAGTTGCTATCGATCAACGTGGCTACAACCTAAGTGATAAGCCAGAAGGCAATGAAAACTACAGTATGCGTCACCTGGTAGGAGATGTAGCAGCGGTAATCACGCACTTGGGAGAGGAAAAGGCAACCATAGTGGGTCATGATTGGGGCGGTAGTGTTTCCTGGCAATTTGCTTTTGCTCTACCACAAATGGTCGAAAATTTGGTCATACTAAATCTCCCGCATCCTAATGGAATGGCACGAGAATTATCTTCAAATGCCGAACAACAAGAAAACAGCAGTTATGCTCGCACTTTCATCGAAGGCTCATCGTCTGACCCTGACATCTTATTCGGTGGTCCTATGACTGCAGAGACTCTGTCATTTTGGGTCGCAGATGCAGAAGCTCGCGAGAAATACACCCAAGCATTTCAAAAGTCTAGTTTTGATGGAATGCTTGCTTACTATAAGCAGAACTACCCAAGAGCCAGCTCCAGTTCCACGCCGCCCCCAAAAGCACCTCAACTTAATGTCCCTTTGTTAGTGTTTCACGGGCTGCAGGACACCGCACTTCATTCTGACGGATTAAATAACACCTGGGATTGGAATGACAAAGATACCACTATAGTATCGGCCCCTACGGCAAATCATTTTGTGCAACAAGACGCAGCAGAGCTAGTCACTTCAACAATAAAATGGTGGCTAAAGGCAAGACAATAAACCGTAAATATTGTCATTTATGGCGATACGCATTATTAGCAATTGGATTTACTATTTCACCATTTCGTACTATGAGGACTAGAAATGAAAAAAACTTTACTAACTATACTTAGCCTATTCGTGAGCTCTCAGGTGTTCGCTGCTGATGCAGCAGCAACTCGAGAAAAAATTGAACAAGCTTTGGGCGGAAGCATTCGCGACGAGGCAGAAGTTACACGTGACACTAATCGGAAACCAGCAGAGGTTTTAGAATTCTTCGGTCTCGAAGATGACATGAAAGTATTAGAAATATCGCCAGCGACTGGTTATTGGTCTAAATTTGTAGGCCCTACTCTATGCAATAACGGCGGAGAATTAGTTTTTTCAGTTGGTGTCAATAGCGCTTTCAAAAGTAATGTTATGACTCTTGATGGACTGGGCTGTTCTTCGGCGATTAATGATGAAATTAGTCTAGGCGATATGCCAGCATTTTCCTTTGATGACAATCAATTCGATATGGTGCTGACTTTTTGGAACTTACACAACCCGTCAGCAGAAGGTCGTAGAAATATGAACGAAGCGGTATTCAATGCACTTAAATCTGGTGGAATATATGGTGCTGTAGACCACACTCGTCGTCATTTGGAGCCTACTTCAAGGGCCGCACAAAATGGCCGTCGACTGGACCCAGTATTGGTTATCAAAGAAATGATCGATGTTGGGTTTGAGTTCGTAGATTTCAGTCCCATGCACTACCATGCGGAAGACAATCTAATGCAAGAAGTTGGTACCCCAGGGGTAAGAGGAAACACAGACCGATGGACTCTGAAGTTCCGTAAGCCTTAAGTAATTTTAGTTAAAAAAGGGAGACTAGGTCTCCCTTTTTTGTCTCTGCTTTATTGGCAATTAGGCCCACAAAGAATTAACAAGAAAACAGATAAATACCATGACTTCAATTATTTATCCTACTACTAATCTAAAACAACTTGAGCAGCTCAATATCGTAAAAGGTGAAGGCATTTACGTTTATGACGATGCTGGTAATCAGTACTTAGAAGGGTTAGCTGGCCTTTGGTGTGCTTCATTAGGTTATGGAAATGAAGAACTTATCGATGCCATTACACACCAATTAAAAACCTTGTCTTACTCCCACATGTTTGGTGGTAGAACTCACAATATAGTGATTCAACTGGCTGACAAACTGAATGAAATGTTGCCTGTTGAAAATGGTAAAGTTTTTTTTGCGAATTCTGGCAGTGAAGCAAATGACTCACACATGAAAATGCTGCGGTATTACTTCAATGTAACGGGAGAGCCGCAAAAGAAAAAGATCATTGCACTCGAGCGATCGTATCATGGTGTCACTCTTGCAGCAGCATCGCTGACTGGACTGCCAGCTAACCACACTCACTTTTCTTTACCAGTTAAAGAGTTGGGTATTTTGCGTACCGATTCACCACATTATTACAGAAGTAGAATAGACAATGAATCTGAGCGAGAGTTTTGCACGCGTATTCTCAACAACCTAGAAGAATTAATAATAAAAGAAGGTCCAGAAACAATTGCCGCTTTTATCGCAGAACCAATCGGTGGGGCAAGTGGAGTTGTCGTCCCGCCAGATAGTTACTTTCCTGAAGTAGAAACCCTTCTAACCAAGTATGACATTATGCTGTGGAGTGATGAGGTTATTTGTGGGTTTGGTCGAACCGGAAATGATTTCGGTTGTGAAACTATGGGTTTTAAACCTCAATTACTTTCGCTTGCCAAGCAATTATCTTCCGCTTATCTGCCAATCAGTGCCAGCGTAATACCAGACTATATGTATGAAGCTATGGTAGAGCCTAGCTCTCAAGTGGGAGTATTTGGCCATGGCTACACCTATTCAGGGCACCCAGCAGCCTGCGCCGCAGCGTTAAAGACTTTGGAAATATACCAGAGAGACAAACTTTTTGAACATGCCCGAGAAATGGGTAGCTACATGCAGAATCGCTTAAGGGAATTTTCAGACCATCCAATAGTCGGTGAAGTCAGAGGCCGAGGGCTATTAGCCGCCGTAGAATTGGTTGCCAACAAAAATACCGGAGAGAGTTTTGAAGATGCTAGCGTTGGGGCATTTGCCAAGCAATCCTGCCAGGATCATGGTTTATTAATTAGGGCTGTGGGCGGCAATTCAATTGCTTTCTGCCCGCCATTAATTATTAACACCGAACAAATCGATGAAATGATTGAAAAGTTCAGTCAAGCCTTACAAGTAACGCTAGATTACGTTTCTGCTGAAGGGTTACTCAACCACTAAGTTCACGAGAATATTACTATGGAATTAATAGTTAGAACTGTCATTTTATTTTGTTGCGTTACCTTAGCCGCTTGCAGTCAGGAAGATTCTTCGAATGTAACGAATAACATTGCTAATCAAAACGTTGACCTGATCCTAACAAACGGCAAAGTACTGACTGTCGATGATCAATTTTCGATTCAAGACACAGTAGTTGTCAATGACGGCAAGATAGTTGCTACTGGCGGTGCATCTCTAACATCACAATATGCCAGCGATAACGTAGTGAATTTACAAGGCAAAGTACTCATGCCTGGGTTTAATGATTCCCACACTCATATCCGTGGTCGCCCTCAACGCTATATTGAACTAGGAGACGTCACTTCAATAGCAGAGATTCAGGAATTAATCCAAGCAAAAATTATTGAAATAGGCGAAGGTGAATGGATAACAGGGTACGGATGGTCCGAAGATGAACTCGACGAAGGCAGAAGACCTTTGCGAACCGATCTCGACTTAGTAGCTCCAAATAACCCGGTTACTTTAACTAGAGCTGGCGGGCATAGCGCTGTCGTTAATAGTCTCGCCCTAGAACTAGCCGATGTAACACTTGAAACCCCGCAACCTGACGGCGGAGTTATAGAACGCGGTGATGATGGTCAGCTCAATGGAGTAATCCGCGAGCGACAAGAAATTGTTGAACGCCTGGTTCCTGACTCGACTTACGATGAGCTCATCTCTAGCCTGGAAGTTAACTTAAACGATTTGCTCAGCATGGGAATTACTTCAATTACAGATGCTTCAAAACCGCCTAGTCAATTCGCCATGTGGGAAGAACTTTATGAAAATGCCGAACTTTCATTGCCTCGCTCAGCAGTGCAGTTCCAGTGGTTCGATTTAGAGGGCATTAATGAAGTCAAAGCGCGGGTTGGTGATGGTACCGACTTCCTGAGAGTGGGCCCTATAAAGGTATTCGCCGATGGCGGATTTACCGGGCCAGCAGCTTACACATTGGAACCTTATCATAATCAGGGTGAGTATCGTGGCTACCTGAACATGCCTGAAGAAGAATTAGTTGCTCACTTAAATGAAATTCATGATGCAGGATGGCAAATGGGAATTCATGCTATCGGTGATGCAGCTATCGTCTTGGTAGTAAATACATTAGCTGATGCGCTTGAACGCAATCCCCGCGAAGATCACCGCCATTATCTAAACCATTTTTCCATGCGACCACCCGAGCTAACGATGGAACTTATGGCCCAGCACAAAATTCATATCACTCAACAGCCGAATTTTACTTACACTCTGGAAGGTCGATATGTAGAAAACCTGGATGGCTGGCGCTTACAGCACAATAATCCTGTGCGCTCTCCAATGGATCATGGCATTACAGTCGCCATATCAAGTGACATACTGCCAATTGGTCCTATGGTTGGAATTTACGCAGCAACTACACGTAAAGGAATGACAGGCGCTGTTTACGGACCAGACGAAATAATTAGTCGTGAAGAAGCTATTCGCGCTTACACATTGCTCGGAGCATTCCTCAATTTTGAAGAAGATGTTAAGGGCTCATTAGAACCAGGAAAATTTGCCGACATGGTCGTGCTCTCTGAAGATATTTTAACTATTGAAGAAGAGCGCATTATGGATATTGAGATCGAACAGACTTATGTTGACGGAAAATTAGTGTATAGCCTCGAGTAGGCGTGATTTACTGCAGCAAAAAACGACACCCCAGTGTCAGCTTATTAGACAATCCTGCTAGTAAGGCAATGTATTTGTTATACTGTCCTATCTGCAGTTCCTAATTTAGTTGAATCCTTGCAATGTCGAAAAACCCTACCCTTTTAGCAAAACAGTTCCTTTTCTTTGCAATTTTTTACTATTCCCCAGTCTGGAGCGATGAGAACCCAGACCTTCTATTAGAAACAGATGGAGGTTATAACTTACACATACACAGTCGTTTACAACCTCTCGCGATCAACCAAATTCACAGTTGGCTGCTGGAATTAAAAGATGAATCGGGAGCCGTAACGGCAGCCTCAATATCTGTCGTCGGTGGTATGCCTGAACACGATCACGGTTTACCCACTCAACCGCAAGTTACTGAAGAAGTTGAACCCGGTAGCTATCTCATCGAAGGAATTCGCTTCCACATGCCTGGAAAATGGCAAATGCAATTCTCAATCCAAGTTAATGGAATTGTCACCAATGCTCTTTTGGAATTTCAATTGTGAACAAAAAGATCATGGTCGCGTTAATATTTACTCCATTACTCGCCTATATCGCCTGGAATTTTTCGTTCAGCCCTGGCGCTAAAAATTGGACTGCATCTGAAATTGAGTTACTACAATCGCTCTCATTAGACCGTCTACCAGCGCTTCCCAAGGTGCCCAGTAATTATTTTGCTGACTCCCCTGATGCAGCCAAATTTGGTCATGCACTTTATTTTGATAAAAGAATCAGTGGGAATAATTTGGTTTCCTGTGCCACATGCCACCAACCGGAGAAAATGTTTACTGATGGACTAGCACTGGCCATGGGGACTGAGTTGGGCCCACGCCATACTCCTAGCCTTGTTGGAATTTCTTACAGCCCCTGGTTTTATTGGGATGGACGCAAAGATAGTCAATGGGCCCAGGCCCTAGCGCCATTAGAAACAGCCCATGAACACAACACAGATAGATTACAAGTAGCTAGGCTAATTTCTAAAGATGATAGTTACCGACAGCAGTATGAGCTGATTTTCGGCCCATTGCCTTCTATTCCATCATCCCCTCTTGCGGCCTCACCCCATGGAGATGGTGCTTTGAAGGCAGCTTGGTCCTCATTGACTACCGACCAGCAGAGTCAAGTTTCTCAAGTATTTAGCAATCTGGGCAAAGCTTTGGCCGCTTATCAAAGAAAGCTACTTCCTGGCCCAACACCATTTGATGACTATGTTAATAGCCTTTCCGTAGAAGGCGACTCTAGTGATGAACTATTGACGCGCTCGCAAGTCGCTGGACTTGGACTTTTTATTGGTGAAGCGCAATGTGTTACCTGTCATAACGGGCCACTACTTACTAATCATGAGTTTCATAACACAGGTGTGCTGGCAATAAGCGGCCAACTTCCCCCGATGGGACGATACGATGGGATTCGAATAGCAAGGAAAGATCCTTTCAATTGTCTGGGTGAATTTAGTGATGCCGCTAGTAGCGAATGTCTGGAACTTAGATTTTCTCGAGACACTAACGATTTAGTCGGCGCACAAAAAACTCCAACGCTACGTAATATAGCGATTACTGCTCCCTACATGCATGGTGGCCAGATTAAAACCCTTAAGGAAGTGATAGAACACTATAATGATGCTCCCATCTCAATGCTTAGCCACAACGAAGCTAAGCCTCTTGGATTGAGACCTCTACAACTTCGTCAACTGGAAGACTTTCTTAATATTCTGAGCGCACCATTAGCAACTGATTCAAAATGGTTGAGCGCTCCAATTCCCTAGGGTCGTTACTCATTTTTACAAACCAGGTCTATCACTTAACACGTCAAGACATTTAATCTGACAAAGCAAAAACCCAGACTACACCACCTTGAGGAACAAAGGTCCGAGTACCTCTTTGCTGGTCAATTCTCGCAGTCATGCCTGCAGCATCAACACCCCAGCCTGATTGTACTGCAACGTATTGCTTGCCATCTACTGAGAATGTCGAAGGGACACCGATGATTCCAGAGTTAGTACGAAAGCGCCAAAGCTCTTCTCCGCTGCTTGCATCATGAGCACGAAAATATCGATCACTGGTACCTCCACTGAAAATTAGATTGCCACCAGTGGTAAGAATTCCTCCCCAATTATGTGACTGGAATTCAACAGACCAAACCTCCTCGCCGGTGTTCATATTCCAAGCCTGAATCTCGCCAATATTGCCTTCGGGTTCACGAAGCGTGAACTCTGTCCGCGCACCTGTATAGGAACTACCAGGCATATAAGTAACTTCTCTTCCTTCTATTACACCGCAATGATTTTCGTTTACAGGGATATAAACTAATCCAGTTTCCGGATTATATGCAGCAGGTGGCCAGTCTTTGCCACCCCATAGGGATGGACAGAAATCTACCGACTCGCCAGTAGCCGGAGTATGTTCTGGGTCATAAGTTGGGCGACCGGTTTCTGGATCAATTGACGAAAAAGCATTTTGATAAACATAGGGTTCAGCATCAACAAATCCTATCCGGTCAGCTTGCCGTTCGAGAGTCCACAAATAACCGTTACGACCAGGGTGTACCAAGGCGTTAAACTCTCGCCCAGCGCGCTCCACAGGCATTAATATAGGAGTTGAAACTTCGTCCCAATCCCAAGAACCATTCCAATGATACTGGTGATGCGCACGGATCTCACCACTATCCACGTCCAGTGCAATTACTGAATTAGTATAAAGATTATCGCCAGGGCGTTGATCGCCTATCCAAGGACCAGGGTTTCCTGTTCCAAAATAGGCCAACCCCAAATCCGGATCATAATGCCCAGGAATCCAAACTGCGGCACCACCGGTTCGCCATGACTCACCAGGCCATGAATCATTGCCAGGCTCACCTGGCCCAGGAACGGTATAAGTGCGCCACGCTTCATTTCCGGTTTCTGCATCCAACGCGACCACAAATCCGCGAATTCCCAACTCCCCACCAGATGTACCCACCATGATCTTTCCATCTACGGCAAGCGGAGCCATTGTGATGTAATACCCAAAAGAATTGTCTTGAACCGCTTTGTCCCAAACCTTTTCTCCAGTAGCAGCATCCAGAGCAATCACTCTAGCATCCAAGGTGGCCATATAGACCTTATCCCCGTAGAGAGCAACGCCGCGATTAGTTCGATGAAACGCAATATAGGTAGCAGGAAGATCATGTTGATAACGCCACAACAGGTCGCCACTAGCGGCATCTATCGCGTAAAGTAAATTACCTGGAGTGGTAATAAACATTACTCCGTCATTAACAATGGGAGGCGATTCGTGTCCACCGAGTACACCAGTAGAAAATGACCATACTGGCTCCAAATCACTAACATTACTCGCCGAAATTTCATCAAGAGAGCTATAGCCCCAGCCATCCAGTGTGCCTCGATAAGAAAGCCAATTGTGATCTTCCGGATTAATCAAACGTTCATCAGTTACAGAGTTGTAATTCTCAATTGAAAGATTCGTAGACTGTGCCGCAACACCAAACGACAGTGCACCAAATATAATAAAGGCGACAATAGATCTTAATTTTTTAACAACGTACATAAAATTCCCCTTGTTAGTAATTCTTTCACAAGCTGCGTAATTCGATTTTCAGTATTTTTTTAAAGTTTATAGGCGACTAATTGACCTGGCACTCCACTACCGCTTACAGCGATGACAATGTATTGTTCACCATTGAGAAAATAGGTCATGGGCGAACCAGTCTGAGGTGCAGGTAACGTTATTGCACCGACCTCTTCCCCTGTCGCCTTATCGTAGGCTCGCAGCATTGCCCTGCGTTCACCGTTTGCATCCGTGGTTAACTCCGCTTCACCCGCAAGCACCAAGGTCTTTGTTACCAAACTACCAACAGAAGCACCCTGACCTGTGCGTGGCAAGTCCAATTCAGCCAGCAAAGGGTGATTAACAATTCGATCTGGGGTTTGCCCATGAGGTATCTGCCAGGCGATTTCACCTTGAGTTAAATCTATTGCCGTAAGTCTTCCATAAGGAGGTTTTAACAAAGGAATTCGATCTACTAACAATCCTACAGGTGGAGTTCCTCTCGTCGATGTTGGTCGCTCTCTTTGAGTAATATTAAATTCTGTACGACCACCACCAGCCGAAGAACCTGCTCCCCCAGAGGTACGCGGACCCGAAGTGGCACTACCTTGTATATAGGCCATATCAGATTGACCTGGATACGGCGGAACTACAGCCAGACTTGTCACCGAGCTATTTGATACAACATATAAAATATTAGTTTCTGGATCATAAGAACCACCCGGCCAATTAGTCCCGCCACCAGTGGCCGGGGCCATCAAGGTGCCAAGTGGACCATCAATATCGCTAACGACAGGCGGTGTAAAAATAGGACCCATCTTATGCCAGCTTGCAATTTCCAATGCTCGCGTACGCAATTCTGGTGTGAAATCAACAAGATCATCTTCAGCTACCCCTTGCCGGTCATAAGCAGGAGGTTTGCTAGGAATTGGTTGAGTTGGCGAGTACCACTCACCGGGTACATCACCAATTTCCACAGGCATCTCTTCAATCGGCCAAATAGGTTCTCCAGTAATCCGATCAAACACATAGAGGTAAGCTTGTTTTGTTGGTTGTGCGACAATTTTCCGTAATTGCCCATCGATAACTACATCAGCCAATATTGGCGCACAGGGAATATCATGATCCCAAATACCATGATGCACTAATTGATAGTGCCATTTACGCTCCCCAGTATTCAGATCTACAGCAACGAGAGATTCTGAAAATAAATTATCTCCAGGCCGATAAGCACCATAGTAGTCACCCGTCGCCGCTTCTACTGGGAGATAGACAGTTTCTAATTCAAGATCGACAGAAATTTGAGCCCACACGCCGGTATTACCTGTATAAGCACTCGACTCTTCCAACCAGGATTCATTCCCATATTCCCCAGGAAAAGGAATTGTATGAAAAATCCATAATCGCTCGCCCGTGCGAACATTGAACCCACGTACAAAGCCTTTAACGTTTTCACGGCTGCTAGGATTTCCACCGGTACGATGTGCCGCGCCAACAATTACGACATCATTTGCAACAATAGGCGTTGAATGCAAACCTATTTCACCCGTAATCAAATCGATTTGTTGGTCAGCATTTTGTTTTAGATCAACGATGCCATTTTGGCCAAAATCAGGGATGCGCGCGCCTGTGATCGCATCTAACGCAATCATTTGATAACCAGGAGTGACATAGATGATCCGTTCGTTATCTCCGCTTCGCCAGTGAGCTAAACCTCGACCTGATAATTGCCGAGGAGCGTAAGTGCCACGCTCCCCTTCATCCAAACTGTACATCCACAGAACTTCACCAGTCGCAGCATCCAGTGAGACTACAGCTCTTCGAGACCCAGCTGTTGTGAAAATCTTGCCATTCACCATTAGCGGTGTAGATTGGTATCGGTACTCAGGACTGGGGCCAAAGTTTGCGGCACTAAACCGCCAGGCAATTTCCAGATCAGAAAAATTACTAGCATCAATCTGATCCAGCGCTGAATAACGGGTGTGGCCCAAGTCTCCACCATAACTCGGCCATTCCCCATTTGGTGCGCCTTGTTGTGCATTAAGACTTATTGAAAATACCGCAAGCAGGAAGAATACACTGTGCTTTACTTCATTCATGGAATTACCTATTTCTTTGGATCTTGTTATTGATCGTCTAAATCGGCTTTTGAGTGACCTAATATTTATTCTAGCAACGGCCTTACAGGCTGAAGATTTAGCAAGAAGTTTAGCACATTCTGAGACTATTCATGGAAAACTCCAGCCTTGTAAAAACGTTCAGAAAAGAGACATCTCCTTGAAATTCAAGTACTATCTGAGTCTACAAATATCACGAAAGAGCTTGGTAAAAGCTGCACGAAGATGCAAAAACGTGTAATTATCCAATCACTACAACTATTGTGCCTTACGTTTCTGATGGGAGCTGCATACGCGCAGCAAATAGACCTGTCTAATCAAACCTGGTCAACCGAGGTTATTCGTAAAAGTGGGCAGGCTGTAATTCCCCTCTATGACGGCTGGTATCCTAATGAAGATGGCAGCAAAACCATATGCTTCGGTTATTTCAATATGAATTCCGAACAAGCCTTAGATATTCCTTTGGGTGATGAGAACTATCTAGAAACTGACTATCCAGGACTCGATTTAAGTACCGCTAATATTCCGACTCATTTCGACCCACTGCCTCCACGTTATCGCCATGTCTTTTGCGCATTTACTGTCAATGTACCGGCTGGGTTCAATACCAACCACCGAATCACTTGGCATCTATCAAGCAACCGCTTCAGCTTAGATGTGCCAGGCAAAGTACTTCCTCCTTATGTACTCGATGAACCCCAGTCTCTTGGTCGTGGCGATCTCGCGCCATTGGTGAAATTAGAAAGAGACGAAGCTGGCAGCCGAGGGCGCACGGGAGTACATGCCAGAAAGACCTTAAACACCTCTGTTGGTGAGGCTGTCTCATTACGAGCTTGGATTGAGCATCCCGACGAAGTAGTCTGGGTGGGCTGGTCCCACCACAGTGGCTCGGGCAATGTAGCGTTCGACAATAAAGAATACGAAATACAAACTAACGATGGTCTCGCTAGCGTACAAGCAAGATTTACCAAACCCGGAGACTATGTCATTCGGATGCAAACTATTGACAGCATAGCTGCGTTTGAATTTTATTGCTGTCACACTAATGCCTACTTTAATGTCAACGTGAGCAACTAACTGGGAGCCGCGCATGATTCAACTTAAAAATCTTACTCAACTTTGCCTTTCAATTTATGTCATTGCTGCATTTAGTGCGCAATCACTCGCGCAAGAGGCTCCAAATTACTCGAAAGACGTAGCGCCGATTCTTCAAGAGAAATGTGCAGCCTGCCATAACCCCGAGGGCATAGGCCCAATGCCATTATTAACTTACCAGCAGGTGCAACCCTTTGCGGCACTGATTCATGACCGAACCAGCAAAAGAATTATGCCTCCCTGGCACGTAGACCCAGGCATCGGCATTCAGAGCTTTAAGAACGACGCATCACTGAGTAACGCAGAGATTGATACCATCGAAGCATGGGTAGAAGCAGGTGCCCCAGAAGGTAACCCTGCAGACTTGCCAACTCCGATCACTTTCCCAAGTGGAGCTGAATGGCAGTTAGCTGATCAACTTGGCCCACCTGATTTAATTATCAAATCTTCTCCTTTCGACGTCATTGCCAATGGTCAGGATCAGTGGTGGACGCCTAGCGTTCCATTCGCAGGATTAGATCAAGAACGATTTCTTAAAGCCGCAGAATTCAAGCCGTCTTATCCTCTCGGTAAAAAAGTTGTACACCATGGTCACGCTGTTTTGGTGCCCGAGGATGGAGGCCGTCAAGTTGCATTAGCTCGCTATGGCGTTGGCAAATCTTGGGAAATGTTTCCAGAGGGAACGGGTATGCGCGTGCCAGCAAACGGCAATATCGCCTGGAATTTGCACTACTTCCCAGTCGGCGCAGAAGGTGATGATGATGTGGTTGAGGTGGGTCTTTGGTTTTATCCAGAGGGTCAGCAACCAGAAAGAGAAACTGTAGGTGAAGCAATGTTTCGAGTCGATGGTTTAAAAGGTATGGCTCGAGGTCAAGACATCGTTATTCCTCCTCATGGTTATCAAGTATTGCAGGGCACTCATCGTCTCGACGCACCAGCAGTGATTCATAGTTACCGCCCGCATTTGCACATGCGCGGCAAAGTGATGACAATGGAAGCGATCCTGCCAAACGGCGATAAGGAAGTTCTGAGTCAGGTCAACAAGTACGACCATAATTGGCAGATTGCTTATATTTATGAAGATGATGTAAAACCGCTTTTGCCTACTGGAACTATCCTGCAATTTACTTCGGTCTTCGACAATACCGCGAATAACCCAATCAATCCTGATCCAGAACAATGGGTAGTGTTTGGACGGCGGGGCGTAGATGAAATGAGTCATGCATGGGTGGGCATTACTTATATTAATGAAGAGCAATACACACAAGCAGTCGCGGAAAGGCGAGCGCAGCAAGAAACACTCCGCATCCAGTAGTTTTTTCGCCAACAACCATACAGGTGGAATAGAAAGGAAGTCTTATGCTAGCCAGATTGTTATTGCTGATTGTTGCAGTAATTCCCTCAATACTGAATGGTCAGCAATTACAACAGGCAGCGTTTACCGACAACCAAGCACAAACTGGAGCGTCGGTTTACAGTCAGAGTTGTGCCGCATGCCATCTACCGGATCTGACCGGCTCATTCGAAGCTCCCGCTCTTAACGATAATAACTTCCGAACCACTTGGTCTAATCGAACTGTCGCGGAGCTTATTGACCTATTACAACGCACCATGCCGCCTCAGGCACCAGCTTCACTTTCTGAACAGCAATACATTGAAGTAGTCGCCTATCTATTGAGCGAGAATAATATTGCAGCTAGCACAGCAAGTCTTGCGACAAGCTCTGATGCTGTAGTTTTTATCGGTGAAAGTGAGACTGATCAAGCACCACTGGTTCAGCGTACGCCTGTTCCAGGCCGTGCAGGCACCACCCCAACACCGAGTACTCGAAATTCAGTGCCAGAAATAGCCACTATTTATCAGAGCGATCGCGCCATAACGCGATCATTCGTGCCCGTGTCAGGGTATGAAAATATATCTACGGCAGAATTAGCTAATCCTGATCCCGCAGATTGGACTTATTGGCGTCGATCTCCGAAAAGTCAGGGATTCAGTCCGCTCAAGCAAATTAACAAAGAGAACGTATCCAGACTTAGTCTAGCTTGGGTGTGGGGTATGGAGCCTGGTCGCAGTCAGCCAGCTCCTTTAGTACGCAACGGCATAATTTATATTCCAAATTTTGGCAATGTTATCCAAGCCATAAATGGGCGAGATGGCACTTTATTGTGGGAATATCAAAGGCAATTTCCTCAAGATAGCCGTCAAGGTGGTCCACTTCGGACTTTGGCTATGTGGGAAGACATGATTTATGTAGCTACGACAGATGCCCATTTGGTAGCACTGGATGCGCGAACTGGCGCAGTAAGATGGGATGTAGAAATTGCAGATGAAGGCTTAGGCTATTCTAATACCAGCGGACCAATCGTTGCAGATGGAAAAGTAATTAACGGTATAACCGGCTGTACTCGCTTTTTTAAAGAAAGCTGTTTTATTACTGGTCACGATGCCCGTACTGGCGAAGAATTATGGCGCACCTATACTATCGCTCAACCAGGAGAGTTCGGCGATGACACCTGGGGAGGCCTGCCTCTAGAATTTCGAGGTGGCGGAGACGTTTGGGTAACTGGTAGTTGGGATCCAGAATTAGAGTTGGTGTTTTTTGGTGTTGCACAAGCTAAGCCTTGGATGGCTGCGAGTCGTGGCTTAACCACCGACGATGAAACTCTCTATACCAATTCAACCCTGGCAATAAATCCTGAAGACGGCTCCATCGTCTGGCATAGACAACATGTACCAGGCGAGTCCTTAGATATGGATGAGGCATTCGAACAGGTCCTAGTTGATTTATTCGATGAGCCTTTTTTACTCACTATTGGTAAAAGCGGCATATTGTGGAAGCTAGATCGACGCACAGGAGAGTTCCAAGGACTCCAGGAAACAGTATTCCAGAACGTATTCTCAGAAGTTAATCTTGAGACCGGTCTGGTTCGCTATCGAGAAGATATCCAGAACATGCAAATTGGCGAGTGGTTATCGGTATGTCCTTCTACTGCGGGTGGCCATAACTGGCAATCAAGCACTTACCACCCCCCTACTCGCCAACTCGTTATCCCTCTCAGCCAATCTTGCATGGAGATGTCGCCCAGGGAAGTTACCTTCGAAGTAGGCCAAGGCGGCACCATGGCGGATCGGCGCTGGTTTCCAATGCCCGGCACTAATGAGCAATTCGGAAAACTGGCCTCTTATGAAGTGGATTCATTGGATGAAAAATGGAGTGTTGAGCAGCGAGCCCCTTTTCTAACAGCTGCACTATCAACCGCAGGTGGATTAGTATTTATCGGCGACTATGATCGTTATGTGCATGCCTATGACGTCGATACAGGTGAAGAATTGTGGCGTTCGAGGCTAGGCACTTCAGTAGAAGGTTTCCCGGTAACTTTCGCAATTGATGGTGAACAATATGTCGCCTTCACATCTGGTCGTGAGGGCGGTAGCCCGTGGCGAATTGGAAGCTTTCTTGCTCCAGAACTGGTTAGTCCAGACGGTCATAATGCTTTGTACGTGTTCAAATTAAATTAACGATCAGTTACGGATAGGTTAATAACTATCAGTCAATTTCACTTTTTTTCTAATTCAAAACTCATCACTAAAATACAACTTCGATATGATTAACCTTTCTGAGTATCGGGTGAAAATTCTATTGTGAAGCTTTCGAGTTCTACAAAAATACTTCTAAGTCTTGTAGTCGGCTTAATTCTAGGTGTCAGCTATCCAGCGAGCAGCTCCGGCTTTCTCTCTTCTCTCCCTGATCTCGTTGCACCAATAGGAACTTTATGGGTAAACGCGATCCGTATGGTTGTCATCCCACTGTTAATGGCCTTGCTTATTACGGCAATAGCCGGCCAGCCCAATGGTACTAAGATTGCCAAACTTGGAGGGAAAACCATTGGGTTATTTTTAGCGCTAATATTTTCATCTTCAATGTTTGCTCTAATTCTTGCGCCACCCTTAATCAACCTACTTACTATCGATGCGAATGCCAGTACCGCCCTTCTTGAATCCAGCGGATTTGAAGCGAGCACCACTACAGAACTTCCACCGTTTCATGAATGGCTTATTGCTCTAATCCCGACCAATCCATTTGCTGCAGCGGCAGAAGATGCCATTCTGCCATTGCTGATTTTTACAGGACTTTTTTCAGTTGCGCTTTTGCGCATTGAGAAGCAGCAACGTGAATATATAGTCGTATTTTTTCAAGCGATCAAATCCGCAATGTTTGTATTGATTGATTGGATAATGATGTTAGCACCCTTAGGTATTTTCGCACTCGTCTTTCCCCTGGCAGCAACACTAGGTTTATCTGCCTTAACAGTTCTAGGTTCATTCGTGGCCATAGTCTGTGCGTTAGTAACCCTATTTATGCTATCACTATACCCCTTGGTTTCCAGCGTAACCAATATATCAATTCAGAAATTCGCGCGCAGTGTGGCGCCAGTACAAGCTATTGGATTTGGAACTCGATCTTCTTTGGCGGCGTTACCTGCAACCTATGCCGCTGCAGACAAGCTAGGTATTCCCGAAAAAGTCAGCGGCATTGTCTTACCAATAGCGGTGACGCTCTTTAAGTTTGCTTCACCATTGGCAAGAACAACCGGAACTTATTTCATTGCTCATTTATATGGCGTAGACCTTACGCCTACAGAACTTATCATTATTGCAATTGCTATTGGATTGCTAAGTTTTTATTCGCCAGGAATTCCCAGTGGAGGCTTATTAATTATGACGCCAGTCTATGTTTCGCTAGGGCTTCCCGTGGAAGGAATAGGAATTCTTATCGCGATAGATTTAATAGTAGATATGTTTTTAACAATGGCTAACGTTACTGCTAATGTTGCATCGTCAGCACTTATCACAAAAATACAATAGAGGTTTCTACTAGCCTAGGTTCCATTTATGCGAATTACAGTCGCTGATAATTAAGTCTTATCAAGATTGTATATTTACCTATTCCCAAGCAATTACCATTCTTCCCCTAGTTCCTCCCGCCTCTAACCTACGATGTGCTTCAGATGCATTTTCCGGTGAGACAGTATCAGCGACCCTAAGATCCAGCTCACCTTGTTCAGTTTGTTTTCGAAGCTGCTCCAATTTCTCATATTCACAATCATAAGTTGTAACCCATGTTGCCGTAAATTTGATGTCGCGCTGTGGCGATCCTTTGAAACCTCGAATTGCTGTAAAAGAACCACCATCTTTAACTGCATCAATTGCATATTCATTTAATAGAGCTCCGTCGGCTAAGCCGTCAACTCCGGCAGGGAAGTGTTCTCTAATCTTTTCTGAGTAATTCTCGCCCCTAGCAATAATAATATCCGCCCCTAAAGAGCTGATTAGCTTTTTGTCGCCTTCTGATGAATCAGCAATCACAGTCAATCCTTCAGCTTTCGCCAATTGGATAACATAACCACCGTAAGCACCAGGGCCTCCTGTTACCGCTAGCACCTGGCCTGGTTTAAGCCCAAGCAAATCTAACGATAATCTTGCGGTCAAGCCATTCATAGGAAGTGTGCATGCTTCGACATATGACGCATTCTCAGGCGATTTCACTACAGCACGCTGATCCAAAACAATCTGTTCTCTGTAAGCACCATGAATAGATTTGGGTACGACCATAGCAATAACGTTGTCACCAACCTTAATACCTGTCGATACCCCCTCACCTACTTGATCTACAACTCCTGCCAAATCCATTCCTGGAATATAAGGAGGTGGATATTTCTTTTGTAGTTCCGCCCTCATACCGTTGCGTACAATAACGTCGGTAGGGTTCACTGCCGAAGCCTGATTTCTGATACGTATTTCTCCTGGGCCGGCGTAAACTTCGGGCACATCCAGTACTTCCAATGCATCTGGTCCACCATGAACCCTAATTCCTACAGCTCTCATGCCTTTTGCACCTCTCCAAAATAATTGATCATTAGCCCCTATTAGACTTAAGTTTAATTCTCGCTATAAAATCTCGCCACCCAATGAATACGCGGAGCAAGGCGGAACTAAAGTGAGGAGAACTCACAGGTGATTGATTTAAGCGATGGGACCACGAGGACTCGGACTTCTATCTACCACTCCAGATTATTTCTAATCTCTCCAAGTAGAAAACTCAATTTTTCTCCGCGAGAAGATGAGTTTTAAACCACTCTAAGCGTGCCGCATCAGCCCGAACAGAATTTTCGCCACCGAAGCCGTGTTTGCCACCAGGAATTATAACCAGGTCAGTTTCAATATCATTCTCAATAAGCTTTTTGTTCATCACTATAGAGTTACTTACATGAACGAGGGGATCAGCATCCCCGTGAATTAGTAAAGTAGGAGGATCTGCGCTGTCGACAAAAGTTATCGGAGAAACACTTGGAATCAGCTCCTCCTCGAATGTTAATGCCGGGAATCTACTGTATAGCTCCTCCATTGGCACCTCATTAACAATTCCCAAAGCCTCCGATTCGTTTTGTCTAAGATCCACTGGCGGAAAATAGGCAACAATTGCGGCCAGGGATGCATCGATTGATTCGTCATCAGACGACGAGGAGGCTGCGACAAGCTCGCTGGCCAAACCAACCATCAACGCAAGGTGACCACCGGCGCTTCCTCCAGCGACCCCTATACGATTCGCATTAATCCCATATTTTTCTGCATTTTCTTTGATGTGCAATGTAGCGAGATTAACGTCTTTCACCGCGTCTGGAATTTTATATTTAGGTGCACTGCCATGATAGACAGGAATCATGGTAAAGCCAGCTTCTAGCATGTCGCCGAACGATTCGGTTAATCTAGACGGTGGGGTCCATGAGGAGTACCACCCGCCGCTCATCATGAATATGATTGCCGCCCCGTTTGCATTTTCAGGCTGAATGACATCGTACGTAAGAGCCATACCATCTTTGCGACCATATATAACATCGGAGATATGCTTAACCTCTGCGCTCACCATTTGTGTCGCCAGTAAACAGCCAGCCAGCAATATTGTAATCAGGTGTTTCGTACTCATAAAGTTCTCTACCTTCTTTGAATTATTTGCCTTACTAGACTATTAATACTTCTAGGGCTAATGATTTTGTGAACGCTTAGCGTATTCAAAATGAGGCATGTTAATTTCGGCAATAGGCCAAAAATATTTACCCTTTGTAATCAGAGTTTTGTATTTTAATTAAATCTGCTAAAACTTCAATTCATCAATTTCGTATGACAACCAACTCTCAATAGCATAAGGCGAAGCCCCCTTCTCTAAAGTGATAGTATGAAAAGTAAATATCTGTCCCGCAACATCCAGATTTGCTACTCGCACTTCAGGAAAACTATATAATTGATAATATGAAGGCCCACCATTAGAACTTGTGGGAGTGTAATTCGATGCATTAATGTCATTTAGGTTTAAGAACTCATCCAATAACCAGTACTTACCAGATAGATTATCTTCCACCACGAGATAAATATCAGTCTCAACATTAGCACCATGACGATAGCCAATTTTAAGAATTATATCGTCATCATCGTATTCAAGATTTATTTCAAAATCGACTTTTGCTCTGGCAGCTAACGAATCAAACTTTTGGGGAACTGTCAGCTCGCTATATTCTCGCTCCACCAGCATCTGGGTAGGCGGTTCAATTGCTTCAGTAAATGCAATCAAATCCGTAAGTTGTTGTGAAGTGAGGGATTCCTGGACACCATGGACAGAATTCAGAGGTGCTGAGGTTAAAACCTCGGGCAATGTTCTAGCGCTACCATCATGTAAGTAAGGGGATGATATTGAAAGCCTCATGAGACTGGGGGTATTCAGCGATTTAGACGTTGAATTGACCTGAGGCATCATATGATTTTTATTGTCCATATAAAATGGTGGCTTATGACAATCTGAGCAGCCCACGTTTTTATCGAAGAAAAGTTCTCTACCACGAGAAATAGAATCGACTTCATTTTTATTGTTACTTTTTTGATAAGCAGTTGAAAACTTTAAAGAACCTAGGTAGGCAGTGATATCGTCTAAATCAGAGGATCTACCGGCATTTTTTTCTGCAGTGTCGCAAGAGGGCAAACAATTTGACGACCCAAAGACTAGACCAGTTCCACCTTGAAGTTTTCTGATTGTATCTTCTACATCCTGAATTTCATCCAAATTACCAGACCAATGAAAAGGACCTGTATCAGTGGCGCCGATTAGCGAGGGCGTACTTCTCAGACCGTCTGGAAAGAACCAGTTTACATTATCTGCCTCGCCTCCAAAATGACAGGTCGCGCAGGCTATCCATTGGTCCTTAGACATTCTCGTGTCATCAGAACTATGAAATAGTTTTTGCCCATTTAGAACCGCGCTACTGGCGGAAATCACCGTGGATTCAATTACCGAGCTGACTATAAAGGCTTCAGTATCTACAACAGAGATAGTTCCATCTAAAGAATTATGAATATATATCTCCCTGCCACTTTCACTAATATCAATTCCGCTCGGAAAGCTGCCAACTTCCACATGAGCTAAAGCCTTCTTTGATTTTAGGTCAATAATGGTTAGATCATTGCTTGCCGCATTTGCCACATACAAGATAGAGTTTTGAAGAGCAGCTTCCAACGGCATGCCGACTGGCTTATCGATAATATCGAGCGCTATTCGCTCCCCTCTTAAATGAATTAATTCATTTAAATCTATGATTGAAACAAAGGGAAATACCGTATTATCGAAAATCAGATTCTTGTTATCAGAGTTGCGCATCGTATTTGGGACATAAGCGACTGCCTCACCTTCGTCGATAACAAAAGCCTGCGTCAGGCCTGCTCTTGAACCAAGAGATATTGTTTTTATTACACTAAGTTCAGCAGTGTCTATGACCGAGATTTCCCCTGAAGAAAAATGGGTCACGAACAAAGTATTCTTGTTCTTCGACAGCGACATACCCCTTGGTGAATTGCTCACTGGTATTGAAGCAATTAGAGTAAAATTATTTAGATCAAAAACTTGAATTAAATTACTCTTTTGGTTTGTTATATAGGCGACTGAGTCGTCGAAAACCACTCCAAATGGGCTTTCAGCAGTTTCGATTTGACCGTCAACGGATTTATCTGAAACCGAAATTATCGTCAGCGTATTTTCTGCTTGATTTGTTACCCATAACCTATCAAGTGCACTGTCGTAGGCTAAGGTTTGAGGTGATTTCCCAACATCGATTTCAATTTTTCCATTGACTTGGTCGTACAAATCCACAAAAGAGATGGTATGCGAATGTGGATTTGCGACGACTATAGTCGAGTCATCAAGCAAAAGAATGGAGGATGTGCGGTCGGCTGCCAGCCCAGTCTTCATTAAAACAAAGCAAGCCGCTAAAGCGGAAACCAACTGAAATATTTTAACTAACATTCCAATTAGTCATAAATAATACCAAAGCTGAAAGTAATTTCATCAAATCCCAACCAATAGGATTGATCGTAAATACTTTTACCCACAGCCGTCGTTACGACCACCATGCGATAATCACCGGAAGCAACACTGTCGTCCAATGGAACATCAATGATTGGCAAAGATTCTAGCTCCTCTAAGGCTAAAAATTCGGCGAAGGGAATAATTTGGTTAACATCACTGATAACCAAAGCCTTGTTAAATGTTATGAAATCTCCATTTGGCAGGACTATTGCAACATAAATATCTGCATCACCTTTAGCCTCTAAATCGACGGTTGCTTTAAGCCGTTCTCCAGGCAGGAGATCACTGTCTTCAAGTCTAACCGCAAAGGTACCTTTTATCTTTTTTTGATGCGAAGGCGCAAATATTTTTTCACCTTGCAAAAGTACCTGGCGCCCCTCAAAGATTGCAGCTCCATCATCTCCCTCACTTTGTGCAAGAAAACTAAGTGTGACGGTATCAGCACCATTCCGCCGTTGCAGCTGACCTCCTGGCAAATCTAAATTGGGAAACGATTCGTTTAACGCATAGGCGTCATACTTAAACGCAGAATCGCTCGATTCATTTTGCGACAGAATAAAACCTGGCATCGTGACAGTGCGCTGAATACTGGTTGGTGAGGATTTATCACTTAACTGTAATGATAGCTCTAGGCTTGCACTGGCGCTCAATTTGCTCGGAAGCTCACTAGCGATTTCCGCTTGTTGCGCACCTTTGGTCGCAACATAGAAATTGAACTTCCCATTGGAAGCGCCAAGCACTGAGCCCGAGGGGTATGGTGACTCAACTCTACCTGAGGAAGTTTCTCCATCATGTATTACTGAGACTTCAACCGAATGAACACCTGCCTCAGTAACGACATAATCATTATCTGGATTATAAAAATAACCCACTTTGTTAGCTGCCCCACCGAAATTTCGCACGACTCCGTCTGGCGACGTTATCTGTACCTCAACTTTGGAAGACAAGGTTGGGCCGACTTGACCTGAAAAACTAACCACATCACCTTCTTCTAGAATAGTGCCAGGTCTCACTCCCTGAGGATGTAAAAATATATTAATTTCTTCTCCGTTCAATGTAAATAATGGCCCTCCAGAGGGGCCACCCGATGCCCCTTGAAAAGGCGGCATAACCCGCCCCCCGTCTGTGTCTGTATCAGGCAACATCGCCCACAATGAAGCATACGCACCATAATGACTAAAATTATCGCCGGGAGCTCGGTACACCGCGCCACCAAAAATGAATTTGAAATCATTTGGCTGATCCCCTTCGAAGCCACTACCAAGCTGATACCCGTAAGGGGTGTTAAATCTCCAGTAGCCATTGGTACTGGCTCCTGTACCAACAAACTCTCTGACACTTACTCCCGGTCTTCCAATGCTCGAATAATAGTAACCCCAATGAATATCAAGTTGTGTTGGGTCTACAAAAGGAGGGATACCTTGGTAATTCTTACTATTAGTTGACCTAAGGTACATGGAACCTATTCCAAGGCCCTCTAAATTTCTGTCCTCCACAAGCGCCGTTAGTGTTCCATCCCCATCCTCCAGCGTTACAATATTTTGCATTGCGGCATTCCAAGAGGTGAAATTTTTGGTCCACATAACGTCGCCTATTTGATAAGGCGAAAAAAAATGGCCGTTACGGTTAGATGATGAGTCTTCTAAGAGATACCACTGCTTCGATTCGAATCCTGCCTCATCACCTCTATGGCCATGGGTTACGATGCTAGAATTAGGCGTCTCAACGATCGATGCCCATTTTCTTGATGCCATCCAGAGTACGCCGTCGGGAGAAGTGTAACTAGCGTCATAGTTTACGAGATACTCTCCGGCAGCCGTAAATTTAAATGGTGTAACGCTTGAAGCAAAATAACCAAATCGATTCGCATCCCCAGAGTAAGTCTTAGTAACCCGTTCAGAAACTGAAGAGTTAGGAAAGTGTGACAAAGAGATAGATACTTCGGCCGGTAATCCAGGCTGAGTAATCAATGATGGGGAAAAGCTGTCACCCACTTCGAAAGGTGTGCCCGGAAATACCCCCGTCTCAATATCCAATAGCTCTGCCACATATACAGAATAGTTGCCGCTAATTTCATAGACCTCACCGTAAATGTCTTTAACATTCCCGACGAGTTCAATTTTGTATTCGCCATACTCATCTAAAACCAAATTAAATTCATCTGAATAGGTGGTTACTGCATAGTGGCTATCGGGGATATTGCTGGTGTTGTTGAGGCCCTCTCCAATTGACGTGGTAGCTTTTTGCGCAAAGCCTCCCTTAATAGTGTGTGGTCCGATTTTGACTACAGAACCGCTTGGTGATTGTACGTTTGCAATCAGCTGTCCCGTAGGGAAACTTAACGGAATTTTTGGCGGATTAAGCCACTCCTTATTACTATAAGCAGTCAGTGGCACGAACGGCTCGATATTGTATTTATGGACCGAACCATCCGCTCCCGTTGAAGGGGGCAATATTAATTTCTCTGCGTTGTAGACCCAACGGCTTGATATACCGAATTTGCTACTGTCAGATTTTGCCACCGTCCCCCGAGAGCCATTAGTAACTTCATTCATTAAAATAGCAGCGTAAAGCCGAAGCGGCTCTGTCTGACCGATGTTAATTCGAGCAGCTCCATGAATATTTGTGAGATGAAAAGAAGGCTCCCCGTAAACATCTTCATAAAATAGTTGATCAGAAGTTAACCCAGAAAACCATGGGTTCATCGACCAGCCGCTACCGCTAAGCACAAGCTGGTAGACACCGTTGGGTGCACTTGAAGGCACTTCATAGTTTAGAGTCCACGAAGCTCGTGCATGGCCATCGCCAACGAAGGTGTAATCGGAGAAATAAAAGTTACCGAGCTGAATACTCTCCCTCCAAGCAGGCTCCGACCTTGCAATTGGCAATTCAGTAATCGTGAGGTCGCTTGAACTGTTTTCAGGGGCTGAGGTTTTCTGCTCACCATCCTCATTAAACAGCATCTCCAAATACGCGCTACCATCTTCTAATTGAGGTACAACTCCATAGTCAAGATTCCTTGAATAAATATCAACAGTGCCAGATAACTCGCCAGCTCGACCTGGCTGCCACTCATTAGTATCCAAAGTGCCAGTCAGCCATGCAACACCAGGGTCTTTGCCTCCCTTCAATCTCAATTCACTCATTGCATTCTGGCTGCTTCCATTCAATCGTTGTCCCGTTGCTATTGCTAAGTCAGAGTCAATTTGAGGGACATAAATCAGTGTAGATGGCGCAGTGCTGGTGAAGTAATTGTAAGCCTCGGCATGACGATCCTGACTTATTTGAATTGCTGAGCCGGAAGGCGCGAAGAATTTTATTGAGAAACTTCCATCAGTCTCTGATACGCCAGACTCTATCTGGCCAGTTTGCAGGTTGACTATACCGATCGACACTAAAGGCTCTGCCGCACCAGGCGCGCCTTCGACAAACGATAGATGAGAGCCATCAGAATGACGGACCGAGATTAAGTCAGCCCTTGGCGGACTTGCACCAAATCGACTTGCTTCGCCCAGAGATACTGGCGCTATTTGGATATTAGAGGCTGATTGTAATCTAGCGTCCACTCCAACTGAGGCAATATAATATTTTTCTGGAGCGTTACTCCCACCGACTGCAACAACCTTAATTCGATACCTTCCAGCTGGGAGCGTCTCATTAAACTCAAACTTTGTGGAGCCGCTCAGACTGGTTCCTCTCCCAAGAGAAGTATCCTCATCTAAATTCACAAACACTAAAATGCAATTGCAAAGCTGGGGAACTTCCACTGTCCCACTCAATGTTATAATTTTTGTAAGGTTTATCTTGAATACCGGTACATTTGAATCGTCTAATCCACAAATTCTCAAGGCACGATAGGTAACATTGTCTTCATTGACATAGCTCAGACTCGCACAGCTACCTTCCGTATATTGAATTCTTCCCTCACTGTTGGTTACCAGGCTAATACCTGTGTCAACATAATCTGAAATCGTCGCGTTGGGCAAAACAGTCCCGTCAACACTGACCTCAATAGTCGCGGAAAGACCCGATTGCGCTAGGGCTGACAACAAGGCTAATACGTAAAACCTCAATGACTTTCTGAAAATGTTTATTAATGGACTTGCGAAACAGAAACCAATCTTGCTACCAATCATACTGCCAATTCCTTATGAATGACTTCGTGATTATCTTATAAATCAATTTGTAGCCGCAAAATTACATTGCTATCTGAACAAATTATCCCATGCGTATCTCATGGAACAATTGTGGCGCCCAGCTAAGGCGACAATAAAGCTTTAGCAGATATACTTAATGAAACTTCACTCTGCCCCGGGACCGCTGTGGGCGACTCGAACGGGATGTCAGCTTGGGACGCTTCCATCATCATTTCCATTCTCGGCTGGAAAAAACCTGTATTTCTATCGCCGTTAATTGTTACTTCTACAAGGCTCGCAGAGCTTTTATTCAATAATTCAGCGGTTTCATTTGCCTTACTTTCCAGTTTTTCTAACGCAATTGACAATAATGAGTCTGAAGTTTGTTCAAAGGCCTCTTCAGACAGGCTGTAATTGAGTCTATTTATCTCCATACCACTAGACTGCAACTCCCCTACAGCCTCCAATAATTTCTCACTGTCTCTGCTACTCAGTTGCAGACTCTGCTGCGCCCGCCATATCGGGTTTTCTATATCATTCCGTGAAGGCCTACCTGGCTGAATGATATAGACATAATACTGCCCTGTTGAATTTTGAAGTTCTGGAATAGCTTCTACTAGCTCCAGGGCATCTGCTATTTTTGTGTTCACATCATTTTGTAAAGATATTTTTTCTCTGCCTTGGACCGAATATGCCAGTGACGCATTTAAAGTGTCTTGTTCAACACTTATTTGCTCGGTTGCACTCAGATTTAACAACAATTGACCCGACTCAAGTTGAGTCAAATCAAAAGAACTTTGTGAAAAACCAGAAGGCGAAATTATAATTGATAAAAATCCAAAGACGAGGACATAACTTTTAATGATCTTCATAAAAACCTTATAGAATAGATTGGTACCTCATTGAAAATACTACTATTTATCGCTAGAAATCGCACTTTAAAAGATCTGCATAAGCACCAATTATTGGCTCTCAGCCGCTGCATCTCTTTCTTGAGACGCAAGAACATCCAAAAATAAAGTCTCTACAGCCTCGATTTCTGCCCTATAACCCTCTGGGTCGATATAGGGGTTTGGCGATTGACCTAGGCGTTCATATTTATCGGCCATGTTGTACATTGCGGGATGTGATGCTAAGGGAATATCAACCGAAAGTGAACTAAGAACAGAAAAGCCTTTCTTGTACTGATCCACAATAGTTGGATTCGAGGTGTTGTTTACAAACTGAAATCCGGGATTACTTCCCATACTACCTACAATCACAACGTTATAAGCTTCATCCCCTTCTTCGACGGCCATCGTCCATGTCGTGCAACCCGGTGTGTGGCCTGGAGTTAGCCGCGCGACTAGTGTTGATCCACCAAGCATCACTTCGTCGCCATCCTCAAGAACACGGTCAACGGGATGCGGCTTGCCACCGGGCTGAATGCGCAGCAGACCAGGAATATCGTCAGCCATAGCCATGACAGAGGCTCCAGTTAGCTCTTTGACCAGTGCATCTCCTTGCATATGATCACCATGCGCATGACTACCGAGAATGATTTCAATATCTTCAAAGTTGAATCCTAAGTCCTCTACCGAAGCTCGCAATATTTCGACACTATCTTCCCAATTCGTATTGATCAGAATGTGACCTTCAGGTGTCGCAATTAGAAAAGATGCAAGACTCTCTGAGCCAACGTAATAAAGGTTCCCCACAATTCGATGTGGTGGAAATTGCGCTCGCTGCTGCTCTGCGGATCCTACGTTACGACTAAACATTTCTCGCTGACGTTCGAGTATCGATGTCTGAGCATCGACCTCCTGCAGAAACGTCACCAGGCTGCAACCAAAGCAAAATAGGGCTATTTTTTTTAATCGCATTGTTTACACACTCGCTTTTTAGTATTTATATTTATGTTCAGAAGATACTATAGATATCACTTATCAAAAAAACTAATTCAAGACCTGTTTTTATCACGGCTTCAAGAGTCTTCCGGCAGGCTGCTTGCGATATATGAGCAGGTTCAAGGACCCGAAAGAGCTTCATAGGGCAGTATTTCTTCATGACATTTTATAACGTGGACTTATCTAACCAAAATTCAGAACAGAAAGTCCCCACACTATCTGTTAGTAGCCTTAACAGAATGGCAAAAGGCTTACTTGAGAGTAATTTTCCTGCGATCGTTGTCGAAGGTGAAGTATCTAATTTGGCAACCCCTGCCTCTGGTCACTGGTACCTCACTCTCAAAGATAAAAACTCTCAAATACGCTGCGCAATGTTCGCTGGCCGAAATCGTTCCGTAAAATTTAGGCCCAAAAATGGTAATCAGGTAATTATCCGCGGCAAATTGAGCATCTATGAAGGGCGTGGTGACTATCAACTAATCGCTGACTCTATGGAAGAAGAAGGTGATGGCGCTCTACGTCGCGCATTTGAAAAACTAAAGGAAAAATTACAAAACGAAGGCCTGTTTAATATCGAACACAAGCAAAAAGTTTTTTCCTGTTTTGAACATGTAGGCGTAGTTACCTCAGCCACTGGGGCCGCCATCCAAGACATATTATCAGTTTTCGATCGACGCTTTCCCGCTACTAAAATCACGCTATTCCCCGCCGCAGTACAAGGACTAGCTGCTCCAAATGAAATCGTTAACGCCATTCAGCTGGCTAATAAACTGCAAGCAAAAATAGGAGTGCAAGCTTTAATAGTTGGCCGAGGAGGTGGCTCTCTGGAGGACTTACAGGCCTTTAATGAGGAGTCTGTAGCTCGTGCAATTTTTTCTAGCACAATACCAATTGTGAGTGCCGTAGGTCACGAAGTAGATTTTACTATCGCAGATTTTACTGCAGACTTGAGAGCTCCTACTCCATCCGCTGCCGCGGAACTAATGAGCCCTGATCAGCAAGATTACTTTGACAGCTTAACTGCCTATAGGTCTGACCTCTACCAAAAGCTGAACAACACCCTAAGCCAGGCAAAAAATCAAATTCAATGGCTTGCCAGGCAATTAAAACGCCCTGACCGACGCTTGCAAGAACACGCGCAGAATCTTGACCGTCTAGAGAACCAGATGCAACTCGCCACTAAAAATAAGATCACTTTAAGACAAAGTGATCTTAAAAGAATACATCAAGGCATGATGAGCAATTCACCCAGCAGCCTAATAAAACAGCGCTCAGCTTTAGTGGAAAGTGTGAAAAAAGAAATCTCTCTTTTAATTAAGAGCTCGATTCAGAAAACTAAATCTCAGATTGTGGGGTTAAGTCGCAGTCTATCTGCAGTTAGCCCTCTCGATACTTTAGCTCGGGGTTATAGCATAACCTATGATGACAGCGGCAAGGTAATTGACACAGCAAACAGTGTGAAACCAGGAAGCCAAATTATTTCACATCTCCATAAGGGTAGAATTAAGTCGAGTGTGGAATCGATACTCCCTGATGACAAATAGGAATCCCGCTTACAGTCATGTATTAACTCTAAGTATGTTAGTTTGTCCCGCTCAGCCTCTAATTAACTGGAGCTTTATTAATGGTAACTGTCGAATTTATCCCTAAAATAGCTAAGCCCGCTAAAGCGAATATTTTAAAGATTGATGGCACTAACTTGCACTAAATTAAAGATAAAATCCGCTTTTATCAGAATCAAGGCGAATACATTGGCTATACCGTAAGATTGAATACGGCCTAGTACTTTACCCTACAAACTCTTCTAAAAGGCATTTTGTGAGCAGATCCACTTAGAAGGGCTGGCCTGCCTCCAGATACCTTTGTATAGTATGGACCTTAAGAACTGGATGTCTTTAAGTAGTAGAAATTTGCAGTAAAAATAAAAGTGAGTTTTTCAATGAGCAAACGCGAACAACAACAAAAGATAAAAGAGCAAAAACAGCTGGCAGCTAAGCAGCGCGACAGGACCAAGCGTCTAGCACTTAAGGTTATTGTATTTGCTGTAGCACCTTTATTCCTTGCCTTTGTTCTCTATACACTATTTAACCAGGGCCCCACCTACTCACCTATCGAAATAGCTGAGTCCGATCATATAAGAGGTACTACTAGCAACCCTGTTAGCATTGTTGTGTACGCAGATTTTCAGTGCCCGGCATGTGCCACCGAACATCAAACCATGATGCAGGCATGGCCAAGAATTAGTGACAGAGCTCATTTGATTTTTCGCCATTTCCCCGTAACCAGCACACATCCGCATGCCTGGACCGCGTCACTTTATGCTGAAGCCGCGGGCAATCAAGGTCTTTTCTGGGAAATGCACGATTACCTATTTGCCACTCAGAATGTCTGGTTCGGCATGTCTAGCGTAGAGTCTGAATTCGATAGCTACGCTGAAGAACTCAATATCGATGTGGAGCAGCTCCATGCTGACATGGAGACCGATGAAGTTGTGGCGAAAGTGCGTAACGACTTACGCGGCGGCACCTCTGCAGGAGTGAGGGCTACGCCTACTGTGTTTATAAATGGGCGACAAATCATAAATCCTAGTCGCGCTAGAATTATTGCACGAGTTAATGAAGAAGTTAGAGAATCAGATGGCGGTTAAGGGCTAAGCTACTTTCAAGATAGTGATAAGTGGCAAAATCTCTGAAGCAGGCTCACGCTGTGTGGAGTTGCCTGTACCAGATTTAGCAAAATTTCTGCGTCTAACCCTTCGCTCGCAATCTCTTCTCTTCTCTCCCGAATATATTCCTTTATGATCTCTGCACTAAACTCGGGATGAAATTGAATCCCCCATGTACATTTACCCAATCGATAAGCTTGATTAGGCTCAAATACATTCGAAGCCAGTCTTACCGCATTCACAGGCAAACCTTTTACTGACTGCTGGTGAGACACTTGAACAAAGAAGTCATCTGGTAGCTCCCTGAACAGAAAATCTTCTTTGGCAGCCGCAGTGAGCTGAATCGGCACGCTACCTATTTCTCGTCCTTTAGCATGGAAGTCAACTTCACCCTGAAACGCCCAGGCAATTAATTGATGGCCATAACAAACCCCGAGTATCGGAATCTCTAATTCATGCGCCATTCGTAAATAGTCAGCCCCAACAAAGTTCCAGCTGGCCTCATCGGTTACATAAGCAGGAGAACCCGTGATAATAATGCCTGCCAGGGTATTGAGTTCATCCAATAGTTCACCTTCGTGCAGAGATCTAACGATAAACTCAGCAGGCATCCTGCCAGATTCTTTAATAAACCAATCTTCAAAATCCTCCCCCCGATCCAGCAGACTATTCACCGTGTTACCGGTTTTGAGTATTAAAATACGTTTATTCATCGGTTTATTAGCCAACTAGAAGCTCTACAGAATTATTTAACCCTTCAAAGCCATTAGCCTCCGCAAAAATAATAACTTAACTTATGAAATTAAGTTCTATATAGCTGCATGCAGAAACGCTTTCCACTCTTTGATCAAATCAAATATTGCGACTTATTTAGATTCAGTTACAAAAATTCAAGAAAAATTCCTGCCCTAGGAGTCAACACAACAAACAAGTTCTTTAGCACCGATAGCACGCTTGCGCTGCGAATCCCAAAATAAAGAGCGCCAAGGGTATAGAATGTTAGTCCTATCCTATTTTTATGCTGAGGAAGGATACTTTTCCAAGCACTCAATTAAGGTCGCATTATCGATATTTCCTCCAGACAAAACTATGGCAACAGTTTTTCCCTTTATATTCAATTTATTACTAAGTAATGCAGCAAGCGCTGCTGATCCGCCAGGCTCGACAACTAATTTAAGGTATCGAAAAGCATAGGCAACCGCCATTGCTATCTCATCCTCCGTTACAACCAAATAGTCGTCTACGTTTTGACAGTTAATCGACCAGGTCATTTCTCCTGGCGTTGTCGCCATTAGGGCATCGCACATTGTTTTAGCCTGACCGCTAACTTTTACTCTCTTCCCCGCTTGCTTAGAAAGATAATGATCGTCAAAGTTTTCTTGCTCGACACCATACACTGTGGCCTTGGGAATTATTGATTTCACCGCTGTTGAAGTGCCAGCCAACAATCCGCCGCCACCACAAGGGGTCAGGACCACATCGGGCAACAAGGATTGCTCCGCAAGCTGATCCACGATTTCGAGGCCAACTGTACCTTGTCCGGCCATGATCTCGTAATCATCAAATGCAGGAACTAGTGTAGCCCCAGTAGTTCGAGCAATTTCGCCAGCAATTTCTTCTCGAGATTCAGTGGCCCGCTGATATTCGCGCACACTCGCGCCTAGACGTTGAGTACCTTCAAGTTTTATCTTTGGCGCGTCACTGGGCATTACAATCGTAGCCCGTATATTCAATAGCTTTGCTGCCAATGCGATGCCCTGAGCATGATTACCTGAAGAAAATGCAACAACGCCTAATTCCCGATCTTCATTTGATAACTGACTTAGGCGGTTATAGGCTCCTCTAAATTTAAATGCACCGATATGCTGCAAACATTCAGGCTTAATAAATACCCGCGCTTTCAGTTTTTCATCAAGAAAGGTATTGCTAATTAAAGGCGTCATAATTGCAACATTTTTTAATCTTGCTGCTGCGGCTCTAATAGAGTTAATAGTTACAGTCATGGCTAGTTTTTTAAATATTGGCGATTCTTTTTAATTCTGCGTTTCCTAGCTACTTGTTTCTGAGAAAGTTTTTGTTCGTCTTTAACGAATGGATTCTCATCACTACGCAACTCAATACGTACAGGCGTTCCTTCGAGTTTCAAAATATTTCTGAATGTTTTTTCCAGATAACGACAGTAATGACCAGGAAGTTTCTTTGTTTGTTTGCCATGTATTACTATGGTCGGGGGATTATGTCCACCGGGATGAGCATAGCGCAATTTTATCCTACGTCCATTCACAACAGGGGGCGCATGGTCGGTAACAGCGTGTTGTAGAACTTTAGTAAGTTGATTTGTCGAAAGCTTTTTCTTGGCAGAATCATAAGCTTTATGAATAGATTTATATAAGTCACCAACACCAGTTCCATGGAGAGCAGAAATAAAATGGATTTTTGCAAAATCTACGAAGGTAAAACGTCGACGAATATCTGACTTAATCAAGTCTTTTTGGCCAGCATCCATTCCATCCCATTTATTGATTGCGATAACCAAAGCTCTCCCGCTATCAATAACATAACCTAGCAAATGTAGATCTTGCTCAACAATGCTGTCATGAGCATCAACCAAAAGAATAACTACATTAGCATCTTTAATAGCCTGCAGTGATTTGACCACAGAAAACTTTTCAACAGTTTCTTTTGTCTTACCTCTTTTTCTTATACCTGCTGTGTCTATCAGCGTGTACTTTTTCCCCCGGCGCTCAAATGGTATGTACACACTGTCTCGAGTGGTACCAGGCTGATCGTAAACAACTACTCGCTCTTCCCCTAGCATGCGATTAACCAGGGTAGACTTGCCTACGTTTGGCCTGCCGGCGATAGCAATCTTGATTCCAGCAATTTCTTCATCTTCTTCACTTTGCTCGCTTAGATCTTCTGTGGCATCTTTTAAAACCGCTTTCAAAAGCTTGTCGACACCGCGTCCTTGGGTTGCGGTAATAGGAAAAACATCTGATATGCCCAGACTAAAAAAATCTGAGCAGGCTTGGTCAGGATCTAACCCATCGACTTTGTTAACAATTAAGTAGGTATTCTTACTATTTTTTCTAAGATAGTTAACGATCTTATCATCGTCCGGAGTAAGCCCGTCTCTAGCATCAACCAAAAATAGACAGATACTAGCCTCATCAATTGCCTGCAGAGATTGAGACGCCATTTCAAGATCGATACCATCTTCATAGCCTGAGATACCACCGGTATCTATTACGATGAAAGATTTTTCTTCGTAACTACCTTCACCGTATTGCCGGTCTCGAGTCAAGCCAGGTATATTCGCAACTAAAGCATCTCTGCTTTGAGTGAGACGGTTGAAGAGAGTTGATTTCCCAACGTTGGGGCGACCAACAAGGGCGATGACTGGCCTCATGACAAATCTGCCTGACTAGATTGGAAGGATTAGTTTATTGCAAAGACAGCGCTGTGAGAGTGCCGCTATTTCCGAAAACTATAAGTTGGCCATTTTCAACAAGAAGATTGGCTCGGATACCATCATTATCGATTCGAGTGCGTCCAACAATGCGTCCATCAATTTGTGAAACCAAATGTAAGTAACCTTCAAAGTCAGCTACGGCTACAAAATTATTAATGGTCTTAGGTGCGGTAATAGCTCTATATTCTAAGTTCTCATTTTGCCAAACCACATCGTTAGAATTATCTCTTACTGCAATTAGATGGCTTTTATCATCACTGTAATAAACGTTACCAAAGCCGCGATCTAAACCATGATAACTCGATGCTTCCATGCCCCAAACAATACGCCCTGACTGCACATCGAAGGCCATGATGTTTCCCTGATAACTGGAAGCTAAGATTCGAGATCCATCGAGAAGCAAATCACCATCGACATCAATGACTCGCTCTATATCGTATTCTCCCTCAGGAACAGCGACTCGCTCTTCCCAACTCCAAACCCCATTCTCTGCAGCAACTGCTACCAATATCCCATTACTAAAACCAGCAATGACAGTTCCATCCGGTGTGATGATCGGGGAGGAAGTACCCCTTAATGTTAATGCTGGGAGCGTAGTTTCGTAAGTCCAACGCAGAGAGCCATCTTCCCGATCTAGGGCAACAAGTTTTCCATCAACCGTTTGAGAAACAATAATATCCCCATCAGTTTGTGGCTTTGAGAGCACTTCGCTAGAGACACGTGAGCGCCAAACCTCATCACCATCAACTTGGCGTAAGACAATAATTTCTGCGTCTTGAGTACCCACAATAACAATATCATCCCCGGCACCAACTCCACCGGTGATACTAGTATCTAACTCAGTCCGCCAGACAATATCTCCATTTTGTGAGTTAACCCCCACAACATCTCCGTCTTCACTCGCAGCGAAAACAAAACCACCATCAACGGCAGGAGTAATCTCTGTGTAATTGTCGCCCTGGCCGTTGCCAACACTAACACTCCAGAGGCGTCGCAGATCGACTTCTTCTTCTATCTGAAGTAACTCGACAGGTTGATTAGGGTCATCCTCAGAATCAAAAGGATTCCAGGAGCTTGGCAGACTTGGCAAACTGGAACAACTGCTTAGTCCAAAAAAACAAACAAAAGCCACTAACCTCAAAGAGCTGGAACGAAGAAGAGGGCCTGTCATTATTATTGAATGTTTCATAGGTGAATTCTGTTACTAACTTTCGTCAGGAAGTTCATCCAACTTCATGCGAAGTCCATCACTAATGGATCCTGCTTGCTGGGCTGCAACGTAAGAATCTCTGGCATCCAGAAATCGATCCATCGCTACATAAATATCTCCACGCAATTCAGCAAAGCCAGCTTCAAAACCTTTTGGGTCTATATTATTTACGATGCTAAGTGCTCGTTCCGAATCACCCTGCGCCAAGATTACCCTGCCCAAGCGTAAACTCGCTGCAAGCATCAAACCTTCGTCTTCACTGACAAATAATCCGCCGAGGGGGTTATCAACTATCCATTGCAAAGTAGCCTCGGCCGCATTGAGATTGTCCGCAGCAACATGCTGTTGTGCAGCGAATAGCGCACCATAATGTGCATAAATAGAGTCTGAATGTTCGGAAATGAGCTCCTCTGATAATTGGAGAATCTCGTTGCGTTCAGCTTCACTAACCAGAACCCCTGGTTCAGTTAAGGTAAGCGCCAGAATTTCTTCGTAGACATCAGAAGCAGATTCCGAGGCGCCTGATTGACTGTATTGCCAATAAGACCACGCAGAAAAAACTGCAACTATAGTTACAGCACCCAGCATTAGCTGTTTACCGTTCTCTTCCCACCATTTCTTTAAAGACTCTATCGTCTCTTCTTCTGCCGCGTTTATTGCCACGACTCACTCCTACTCTCAACTGCATGCTTTTAGGATTTCTTCACTCGATTGACGCCTGCTTTCAACGCGAGCTCAGCAGACTGCAATTTTACAGGTTTGTTCAGTTTGAGACACCATTAACGGCCCTCTTATACACCTATATATTTAATTAACTGGCTGAATTTCGGAGAATTTCGGCCACTTTGCCAGGGATAGCGTCGATTTCGAGGATATCGGCGGCGGCAGAGTCATTGAGGGTCCGGATTTTAGCAAATTTTAGAGGGTCTGAGCCGTTATTTTCTCTTTCCAGAATTATTGCTATTTTAGCACCACAGTTGAATGCCCGTTTAAGCTGATTATTGAATTTACCGCCACCGCAGTGACTTATCACACCGAGCTCAGTGTTACTTTCGCGAATTGCCTGAGCCAGTGAAAGCGTTTGTTCAGTGGTGTTTTGGCCTACTGACACCACATAAACATCAATTGGCTGCAGCGCGGTAGCGGGAACTTTATCCAGAGAATCGAGCATCAGCACCAAGCGTTCAATACCAATCGCAAAGCCACAGCTAAAAGTTGGCTTTCCCCCCAACTGCTCAACTAGAGCATCATAACGACCGCCGCCGCAGACAGCTCCTTGAGCACCTAAAGAGGTCGTAGTCCATTCATAAACGCAGTTATTATAATAATCTAATCCGCGCACCAGTCTAGAATTTTCTACATAGCTAATATCCGCAGAAGCTAGTAGCACTTTTAATTGTTTATAATGCTGTCTACTTTCTTCATTGACGTAATCTTCCAATACCGGGACATCTGATAGCGCCGCTTGAACCATGGGGTTTTTGCTATCTAAAACGCGAAGCGGATTGCTATACATGCGATTACGGGCATCATCATCGAGCTGCTCTACTTTGGACTCCAAAAACTTTGTTAAAGCCTTACCAAAGTTTTTCCGATCCTCTGCACTTCCTATGTTGTTTATTTCAAGACTTAAATGCTCAGTCAGATCGAGCTCATTCCATAGGGCTGCAGCTACTTGTAATACCTCTGCGTCAATATCCGGCCCGGTCATGCCAAACGCTTCAACACCGAACTGATGAAATTGACGATAGCGCCCTTTTTGTGGGCGCTCATGCCGAAACATCGGGCCTTGATACCAAAGTCGTTGTTGCTGGTTATAAAGCAAGCCGTTCTGATCTGCAGCACGCACACATCCAGCAGTACCTTCAGGTCGCAGGCTTAGGTTATGGCCGTTACGATCTTCGAAGCTGTACATTTCTTTTTCAACGATGTCGGTAACTTCACCAATTGACCGCTTGAAAAGTTGTGTCTGCTCGAGAATGGGAAACCTAATTTCTTGGTACCCAAAGCGTCTAACAACGCTCTGGAATCTTGATTCCAGATATTGCCAACTTAACGATTGTTCCGGAAGAATATCATTCATACCCCGGATTGCCTGTAATTTTGCCATAGAACTTATTAATTCATTATCCTGAAGCGATAACATCCTTCGTTGCAGCTTGCTTATCTGCCACCTTTTGTCGAATCATCGTTTCTAATTCATCCACCAGGTTGGCATTATTAATTTTATGATCAGGGACGCCTTCTACATAGGCTAAATTATTCGGGCTAGCACCTGTTAAACCGATCTCTGCTACTTTAGCTTCACCTGGCCCATTCACAATACAACCAATAACTGCAACTTCTATTGGCGTCGTAATGTCTTCTAATCGAGACTCCAGTTCATTTACCACACCGATTACATCAAAATTTTGTCTAGAACAACTAGGACAGGCAATCAGGTTGACACCTTTACTTCTTATACCTAGGCTTTTTAAGATATCGAACCCTACTTTCACTTCTTCCACAGGATCGGCAGCTAGGGAAATCCTAATCGTATCTCCAATTCCATCCATTAGTAGGGCACCAATCCCGACCGACGACTTCACTGTGCCAGATCTCAAACCACCTGCTTCTGTTATCCCCAGATGAAAAGGTTGCTCAATCTGCGGAGCTAGCCCGCGATAAGCCTGCAAAGTCATAAATATTTCCGAAGCTTTAAGACTAATTTTAAAATTCTGAAAATCCAGCTTATCTAAAATATCAATTTGCATCAGTGCTGATTCAATCATTGCTTCGGCATTTGGCTCCTTGTATTTGCGCAACAAAGTTTTACCCAACGAACCAGCATTGACCCCAATTCGCAGCGGAATTCCTTTATCCTTTGCTGACTCAACAACAGCCTTAATGCGTTCCTCACTACCTATATTGCCCGGATTAATGCGCAGACAGTCCACTCCATAATCTAGAACTTTTAAAGCTATCCGATAATCAAAGTGAATATCAGCAACTAAGGGCAAACTTACCTGGCTACGAATCTGCTTAAACGCCTCCGCGGCATTGATACTAGGTACCGATACTCTAACGATGTCTACACCGGCAGATTCCAACCTACCAATTTGATCCAGAGTCGCCTCAACATCCGTAGTCTCCGTATTAGTCATACTCTGAACAGAAATAGGCGCATCCCCACCCACAGCAACATCACCCACCATGATCTGGCGAGTCTTGCGCCTAGTAATTAACCTATTGGAACTCATGGTTTACAATCCTACAGTGAGGAGAGCAGAATTGTCGATGCGGATATTATCGGACACGTCGATTTCAGTACCATTAAATGTGAGACGCGCAAAAGGGGCATCTCCAAGAAGGATATTAAAGGGTGCATTACCAGTGATCTCTAAAACATCGCCGACATCGCGAATATCACGGTAGATGCTATTTTCAGCCTCATCATTGACTTCCACCCAACTCTCTCCAGAGAAGAAAATACGCAAAACGTCAGAGCCAGCAGAATTAATCTCTATTATTCGGCTTTCAGCTTCGACCAATGTATCACTTATAAAATCAGTAGCGGCTTGAGCAGGCACCTCTTGTCCCCGGCTATTTCCAGGTATTGCTGGAAGATTTGTTAGGGCCGAAGTGGTCGATACAGAATTTGTACTAACAGAATCTTCATCAGTAATTTCTGGGAGTGCGTTACTTATTATCCGCCCTTGTCTTGATTCACTTGCATTGAGAGTCGGATTAATTTCAGTCTGACTTTGACCTGTAGAAGTAATAACTGAAGGCTGTATTAGTGCTGAAACCTCTTCCACAGATTCGCTCGTCGAATTATCTGGCACTGTTACTGGCTGCCCATTTTCGCCGAAAAAATTGTTATAAGCCCATAGCACTGCAAAACCACCAACAAACCCCAGTACCGAAAGCACTACCCAAGGAAAATTTTTCCCTCGCTGGCGACGCCTATACAAACGAGCTCTTTCTTTTTCTTCCCCACGCTGTTGCCAAGAGGTTTTTTCATATTGGCCAAGTAGCTCAGCCTCATCTAAATTTAACAATGAAGCATAATTTTTAAGATATCCTTTTACAAAAACAGCGCCAGGTAGCTTTTCATAATTATTGGATTCTAATGCCCTAACATAGTGTGCCGTTATGTGTAGTTGATCACCTGCTTCTTTCTCGCTAATATTTTGGCGCAAGCGTTCTTCCCGTAACATATCACCCGCTGTCAAACATTCCTTTGCGACCCCCTCTTCAGACACATTATCTGCAAATTTCTCACTTTGCATTCGAGATCCTTTCGTAAGCATCATAGTCTAGAGAAGTTTGATAAAGGATATTAAAAACAAAACGAGGGTTGTCCACTAATAGTATATTTTGAACCCTTCTTTCTGTTTGAATCCCTACCAACAATGCTATTTGCGTGCAGGAAACACCGGGGAAATATTCCAAATTGGCGCCAAGGCAGGAGGCATGCAATGGCATAGCAACCATAGCTGCAAGAAAAACTGGAATTCTTTTCCGTAACAAGATGCGCTCCTGATCGAATTAGCGAACTACTTTATATTCTGTCGGCCGTTACGGCCAGATTATCAGCCCTGTCAAAAACCTTTCCTATTTTGGATTTTTTATTCTTTTTATGTCTAACGCTCCGCAGAGTCTGATCTACAACATCGCCAACCAGTTGCCCGCAGGCGGCACCAATATCATCCGCTCGGGTTGTACGCACAGTAACAGTATAGCCTGCTTCCTGAAGTATTCTCCGGAAGTTACTTACAGACGTATTGCTCGGTCGCTCATAGTCGCTTAGGGAGAAAGGATTGAAAGGAATTAAATTTATTTTGCAGGGTAAGGATTCTAATAAAGCAGCCAGATCACGTGCATGTTGGCGGTGATCATTTACTCCTTTTATCAAGGTATATTCGATAACCGGTACGCGCCGATCAGGCAAACTTTCCATATAACCTTTAACCGCTCTCATCAATTCTGCTATCGGATATTTTTTGTTAATAGGAACTATCTGACTGCGTAACTCATCGTTAGGAGCATGCAGTGATACCGCTAGAGACGCATCAGTAAAATCCTTCATCTTGTCAATCGCCGGCACAACGCCGGATGTGCTGATAGTAACTTTTCGCTTGGATAACCCGAAGGCACAGTCATCCATCATCAAGTCTACTGCGTCCATGACATTTTCAAAATTTAGCAGCGGCTCGCCCATGCCCATCATCACTACATTGCTAACTGGTCGCTCCATATTATTTTTAAAACCACCAAGGTAATGATTTGCCCACCAAAGCTGGCCAATGATTTCCGCGGCACTAAGGTTGCTATTAAAGCCCTGTTTCCCAGTGGCACAAAAGCTACAATCTAAAGTACAACCTGCTTGAGAAGAAACACAAAGTGTTCCTCGGTCTGACTCTGGAATGAATACCATTTCAACTTTACTGCCACTGGCAACCATAATAATCCATTTATGGCTTCCATCTTCAGAAGTAAAGCCTTCAACAATTTTTGGTGGGGAGATTTCCGAGCATTCTTTTAGGCGTTCTCGTAAAGCCATGCTGATATCAGTCATAGCATCAAAATCTAATACACCACGCTGATGAATCCATTTCATAACTTGTTCAGCCCGAAACGGTTTCTCCCCAAGTTCAGCAAACAGGGCTTTCAATTTTCCTCTGCTAAGACCTAACAGATTGATTTTTTCAGCTGTCACCATGTTCTCCAACTGAGAGAATGCTCTATTTTAAGAACAGATTTCGTCATCGTTAAAGAAGTAACCCACCTCTCGAGCAGCTGAGCTCGTCGAGTCAGAGCCATGGACTGCATTAGCGTCAATCGAAATTGCAAAATCAGCGCGAATAGTTCCAGATTCTGCTTCGATGGGGTTTGTAGCTCCCATCAATTCACGATTAAGCAAAACTGCATTCTCACCTTCTAAGACCTGGACAAAAACAGGTCCAGAAGTCATGAATTCGATAAGGTCACTGTAAAATCCTTTACCCTGGTGCTCTGCATAAAAACCACCTGCCGAATCCTCATTCAGTTGCAACATCTTGGCTGCTACAATTTTCAGCCCAGCTTTCTCAAACCGGGAATAAATTTCACCAATAACATTTTTGGCTACGGCATCCGGTTTAATAATCGAAAGAGTACGTTCGATCGCCATCTTCACTCCTGCATCAGTATTCAAAAAGTGGGCGCATTATACGTGAGTATTTTGCGATTTTGTACGCCTGAGGATCAATAATTCCAAAAAAAACCCGAAATTTCAGGGTTTTAGCCACCTAAGGCAACTTCGCTGAAAAGCCCCGAATCCGTTTAAAGCAACGAATGATCACAGTGCTTAAGAAGTGAGCTAGTCGGCTACCTCTTCAATCCAGGCAGCCTGAATGGCTTCCAAAATCTTTTCCCCGCTGCGATCAGGATCATCATCGAACTCCTCAAGATCACAGACCCAGCGGTGCAAATCAACAAAATTGACATATTGGGGGTCGGTTTCGGGGTACTGGTCTGTTAAGGCCATGGCAATATCGAATACATCTGTCCACTTCATAGCCGGACTCCTTAATGTTCTTCTGACACCATATTGATTGTGTATTTAGGTATTTCAATAACAAGATCTGAATCCGCGACCTTGGCTTGGCAGCTCAATCGTGATTCAGGCTCTAAACCCCAAGCTTTATCTAGATAATCTTCTTCATTCTCTTCTGCGTCCTCCAGAGAGTTGAATCCTTCACGAACAACAACATGGCAGGTGGTACAGGCACAAGATTTTTCGCATGCGTGCTCTATAGAAATACCATTAGCAAGTGCAGCATTAAGAATAGTTTCACCAGTATCTGCTTCAAAAATAGAACCATCTGGACAAATTACTTCATGGGGTAAGACTTTAAGTTTTGGCATTACGTAGTCTTCACTTGGTAGTTATTGTTCAACTTCATCAATCGATTCCCCGCGCAAAGCCTCACCTATATGCAAGTCCATGCGGCGTGAAGCAAATTCGCTGCTGAGGCGGTTTAGTTCTTCGGTTAATTCATGTATCTGCACACTGGTACCCTGCTCCACAAGAAGCTGCAACTCGACAACAACTTCTTCAATTCGCACGGCTTCCTGAGCAATCAATAGTTGACCATCTATAGATCTTGCAGAACTTATCGCATCGATCAATTGTCTGGCTTCTATCTGCGCTTCTCTTAATGCACGAATTTCCATGTCTTCTTTTGCATTCTCATGAGACGAGCTCAGCATTTTCTCGATGGAATCTGCATCCAAACCATAGCTCGGCTTAACCTGAACTTCCGCAGTTTTCCCGGTACTTAATTCTTCCGCCATGACACTCAACAAGCCATCAGCGTCTACTTGAAAGGTGACCCGAATCTTGGCCGCCCCTGCAACCATTGACGGTATATCGCGTAATTCGAATCTGGCCAGAGAGCGACAATCACTCACTAGCTCTCTTTCTCCCTGCACTACATGCAAAGACATTGCAGTCTGGCCATCTTTAAAAGTCGTAAATTCTTGCGCCTTCGCTGCAGGAATCGTGGTATTTCTTGGGATTATTTTCTCAACCAATTCACCCATAGTTTCTATTCCCAATGATAACGGGTTCACATCGAGAAGTAGAAAATCATCCACTGACTTATTACCTATTAATACATCAGCTTGAATACCGGCCCCAATAGCTACAACTTTATCGGGATCAAAATCTGTCAATGGTACCTTACCAAAAAATTCCGCAACCGAATCACGAACTATTGGCATGCGCGTAGAACCACCGACTAAAACTATATTGTCAATTTCCTCAATACTAAGCGACGCATCCCTCAACACTCTGCGGCAGGTGGAAATCGTCCTCGTAATCAGACTTTCGCAAAGCTTCGCGAATTTGGCTCTAGTAATAACTCCCGACCACCCTAAATAATTAAGACTTGTTTCATTCTGGTCGCTCAATTGATGTTTAGCGAGGTTAGCAAGCCTTAACAACTCAGCTTCTTCCATCGGATTTAATTCCGTTGTTGGTGAAGCTTCAGATTTAATCCAGGCCGCCAGCAGATAGTCAAAATCATCTCCACCAAGCAACGTATCTCCACTTGTGGCAAGCACTTCAAAAACACCTTTTTTCAAACTCAGTAACGAGACGTCAAATGTTCCACCACCCAAGTCAAACACAACTACATTGCCTTCATCGCGACTATCCAAACCATAAGCTACAGCCGCCGCGGTAGGCTCATTAAGCAAACGCAGCACGTTTAAACCAATGAGCCTAGCGGCATCTTTAGTCTGTTGTCGTTGCGCATCATTAAAATAAGCAGGCACAGTAATAACTGCGCCTTCTAACTTCCCACCAAGAAATTTTTCGGCACGGTCTACTAAAGTTCTTAAAATGTCGGCAGAAATTTGCACGGAGTCTTTGATTCCAGCTGCCGTTATGATCGCCGGTATGCTATCAGTTCTTTGCGTATCGAAGTCATAATGTTTAAATTGTGGTGCAGTTAAAACCTCTTCTATAGATCTTCCAAGAAGCCGCTTCACCGAACTAATAGTATTTTTAGGATCATTTATTGCTGCAGAGATAGCAATTTTTCCGACCACTGGATCAACTTCAGCAGAATATTGAACAACTGAGGGTAATAGGTAATTGCCGGCATCATCCGGCAACACTTCGATGTCCTGACCGGAGCTTGTGGACACCAAAGAATTTGTTGTTCCCAAGTCAATGCCGACAGCAAAACGATGGACTGGTATGGCTAATTTTTCGCCAGGTTCTGAAATTTTTAGTAAGGCCATAGCTGTCGTTAAATCAATACCCTAGTCGTTGTTCTTCGCTTGATTCAATTTCTAACAGCAGTTTGTGTAGAAACTGTAGCTCATGAAAAATTCGCTTTGCCTGTGTTAGCTCACCCGACGCAAACTCTCTTGAAAAATTATTTTGCTTGAGATTAAGCTTCTCTCCGACCTCAGATTTTAAGTGACCTAACGCCTTTAAAGCGGACTCATCTTTGGGCAATGCGTCCAATGACTCGCGTAGTTGCATTTGCTCGAGCAATAGGTCCATGCCTAAATCGTTTTGGCTTACTGACTCAACATTCAGACCATTAATTGTTAACAAATAAGCTGCGCGCTTAATCGGTGACTTTAAAGTACTATAAGCCTCATTTAAATAACTCGTTAATTGCACGGCTCGCAATTTATCCTTTTCTGTTGCCCCTGAAAATTTGTCTGGATGCACTTCCACTTGCCGTGCATGGTACTTTTCTGACAATTTTTCTAGATCCAAATCAAAGGACTCAGAGAGGTCAAACAACTGAAAATAATTCTGATTGATTTGCTGCACGATTTGATGGGTTGAGGTTAGTTCTTGGGTTGGAAGTGAAGAAAGCCGATAATTCTATCAGCAACGGATTATGGCTATACGCTAAAACTCTCTCCACATCCACATTCGCCTTTGGCATTTGGATTTTTAAATTCGAAACCTTCATTGACACCTTGCTTCACGAAATCCATTTCAGTGCCATCGATATAAACCAGACTTTTAGGGTCAACAATTATTTTAACACCCTGATCTTCAAACACCTGGTCACCAACATCTATCTCGTCAACAAACTCCAAAACATAGGCCATTCCTGAACAGCCTGTCGTTGTCACACCTACTCGGATGCCTATACCTTTCCCCCGAGCCTGCAATTGGCCCGCGACATGCTTCGCTGCATTTTCTGAGATTGAGACTGTCATTAATTAAATAATCTCTAAAATATTCAACTCAGCCCTTAGGCGCTAGCTTTTTCATTGCTTCTCTTAGACTTTACATCGGCTATAGCAGCCTTAATTGCATCTTCAGCGAGCACTGAGCAATGAATTTTTACCGGTGGAAGACCTAGCTCATCGGCAATATCCTTATTCTTGATTTCTGTTGCTTCATCCAAAGACCGACCTTTAACCCATTCTGTCAACAATGAACTGGATGCGATAGCAGAACCGCAGCCATAGGTCTTAAACTTTGCATCTTCAATAACACCATTGTCATCAACTTTTATTTGGAGACGCATTACATCCCCGCAAGCAGGTGCACCTACCATACCCGTACCTACACTAGCATCGTCATCATCCAATTTTCCGACGTTGCGTGGATTTTCATAGTGATCTAACACTTTGTCCGAATAAGCCATGTTTTCCTCATTTGCCCCGTAGGACTGATTGTGGTTTACAGCAAACCTTCTCTCTATATTAGCTTAATGTGCAGCCCATTGAACTTGATCTAAATCGACCCCGTCCTTATACATATCCCATAATGGAGATAACTCTCTTAATTTCGCAACTGCTTCGTGAATTTTTCCTATAGCATGGTCAACTTCTTCCGCTGTAGTGAATCTACCAATTGTCATACGCAGCGAACTATGCGCAAGCTCATCATTCAACCCTATAGCTCTTAGCACATAAGACGGTTCAAGACTTGCTGATGTACAGGCCGACCCAGATGAAACAGCGAGATCTCTGAGCGCCATCATCAACGATTCACCTTCAACAAAATTGAAGCTAATGTTCAGATTACCCGCGATACGATGATCAATATCGCCATTAACGTAAACTTCTTCCATGTCGCTAAAACCATCTAAAAGCCGATTGCGCAGCGCAAGAATTCGGGTGCTCTCATCCTGCATTTCCTCTTTGGCAATACGATAAGCTTCACCCATTCCTACTATCTGATGAGTTGGCAAAGTTCCGGAGCGCATACCACGTTCATGGCCGCCACCATGAATTTGAGGCTCGATTCGAACTCGCGGCTTACGTCTAACGTAAAGAGCACCTATCCCTTTAGGTCCATAGGTTTTATGTGCAGTCATGGACATAAGATCCACCTGCATCTTTTCCAAATCAATATCTATTTTCCCAGTAGACTGGGCTGCGTCAACATGAAATAAGACACCTTTTTCTCGAGTCAGCTGGCCTATTGCTTCAATGTCGTTGATAACACCAATCTCATTGTTCACATGCATCAATGACACGAGAATTGTATCTTCGCGTATAGCATCAGCGACCGCACTTGGTGTTGTTAGACCATTCTTATCTGGGTCCAAGTAAGTCACTTCAAATCCTTCACGTTCTAATTGACGACAACTATCAAGTACCGCTTTATGTTCGATTTTCGAAGTAATAATATGCTTGCCTTTTTTACTATAGAAATGAGCCACGCCCTTTAGAGCAAGATTGTCAGCTTCTGTGGCGCCAGAGGTCCAAACCACTTCTCTAGGATCGCAGTTAATTAAATCAGCGACTTGACGCCTTGCGGTTTCAACTGCCTCTTCTGCTTTCCAGCCCAGTAAATGAGAACGACTAGCTGGATTCCCAAAGTTTCCTTCCAGGGTCAGACATTCGACCATCTTCTCAGATACACGGGGATCAACAGGAGTAGTTGATGAATAATCTAAATAAATTGGATATTGCATTTAATTTTCCGCCTTTACTTCATTACAGACTGCTTACCGATACCCGAGTCTCTTGATTGCTCATTTCCTGAATATCATTCATAAGCAGTTGCTTTTTATCTTGGTTTTCCGCGATGCGTTTCACTTCACTCTTCGAAACTAAATCGGCAAGACTGATACCTCCAAGAAACGTATGAATCTGCTCACTCAAATCTTCCCAAAGATAGTGTGTCAAACAAATTTCTCCTCCCTGACAGTCGCCGGCTCCTCGACACTTAGTTGTATCGACGGACTCATTAACGGCATCGACAATCTCTGCAATATAAATTTGGCCTGACTGACGTTCTAGTTCGTAACCACCGCCAGGACCGCGAATACTATTGACCAAAGAACTCTTTCTTAACTTGGCAAACAATTGCTCTAGATAAGACAAGGAAATTGCTTGCCGAAGTGAAATATCTGCCAAACTGACTGGGCCCTGATCATTATGCAATGCGAGATCCAGCATTGCTGTCACCGCATATCTGCCTTTAGTTGTTAAACGCATTAATAATGCCTGCAACTCATCCGATTTTCGGGACAAATTATCGAATACCTAAGTAAAATAGTCAAGTATTGGCAAGATGAACAGTCGGCGAAGTATCGAGACTAGTTAGCATTTATTCCAAAGAAATTTCAGATAGTTAGCAACTTTTTTTGAGAATTTTCGGGCGTCCTTACGAAATTCTTTGTTAAGTTTATAACCTAAAGATTTAGCTATGAACGGTATGATCGCGAGACTATTAGTTGACTGGGTTATTGCTCTCAATTTAATAGTTTATGATTCACCTGATTAAAAACTCAATAAAACAGCAAAAACTGTCCCTCATACATCAAAGCAAAGAATATTAAAGCCCAAAAATGAAAGCCGATTTACATTGTCACAGCTATTATTCTGATGGAAACCATGCCCCTGATTTCTTGCTAAAACGTGCTGCAGAAAATGGCATTACCCATCTCGCAATTACAGACCACGATTGCACAACAGCTCTGGAAAAACCTCTGGACGATTATTATGGACTACAACTGATTCCCGGCATTGAAGTATCCTGTCAATGGGAAACACAAGAAATACATCTCATTGGATTAGGGATTGATTGGGAGAACACTGAGTTAAAAAACATATTATACAAACAACAAACGGCGAGGCGATCCCGATGCGAGGCGATTAATCAAATACTTGAGGCTAATGGCATTGAAGGGCTGTTAGATTATCTCGATGCCTTAGCCTCAACTACTTTTACTCGAAGTCACATCGCTGACTTCCTAGTCCTCTCCGGCCATACAAAGAACAAACAAAAAGCTTTTAAGCAATACTTAGGCAAAAAGGGCAAAGCTTATGTGCCCTTTACTTGGATTCCACTTTATGAGGCTATCAACGCCATCCATAATGCAGCAGGACTGACAGTGCTTGCCCATCCAGGAAGATATAGCTTGAACAAACGCAAGTTAGAAGCTCTGATTACTCATTTTAAAGCTAATGAAGGTGATGGAATGGAAGTGAGTTATGGCGGCATTGATCCGCTAATGCAAAGGCACTTGGAGCAACTCGCAGAATCTGCGTCTTTATTCATCTCTGTGGGGTCAGACTTCCACAACGCGGAAGCACACTGGACTGATATCGGAAAATTTCCTACACCGAGTCCGGCTGCCATAAAAAATGCCATCTGGAATCACCCCAGATGGCATTTCTAAATCTAAATTATCAGAAGCTAAAGACCTAGCTGCGTTTTAGTGAGGCAACAGCATCACGAAAAATATCTAATAATGTTTCATGCTTATAATCAGTAAACTCTCCAGCATCCATGAACATGCCATGTTCAGCACAAGCCTCATACTCTATATGACCTTGTTTTGGGTCATTTAATTTCGTCATTGGCTTTCCACAGCGGGGGCACTTAATGTCTCTAACAGTATTATAAGTCTTACCAATAGTGGGGTCTCCGCTGTCAGCAAAATCCGCCATCCAGCCACCTTTCAACTGCTCAGCTTCACCATTATCGAACCATAGGCCCTTACAACTATTACACTTATCAATGATCACCTGACCGTGAAGGGTCTCGATCTTCATTTCCTGCATTTCAGAATTGCACTTCGGACAGTCCATCTACATCCCCTTAATCCAAGCTTCTTAGAGCTTTTTAATTGTTGGTTAGAACGTGCACATAAATCAAAATCAACGCCGTCCCTCAAACCACACGGTGCGCATTTTATCTAATATTCCAAGGGAAGACCAAGCCAAAATTCTGCTTTCTTACAGTGTGTAAAAACTTCACATTTATTGATATTTGCTTCACATTTATGAGTATAGCATCCACAGCAAAGACATTATCGGCTAATCGAGTCTTTAGTATGCTTAACGGACAGATGCATTCTAAATTCGTTTACTCTAGTAACTGTAATGCTCAGAGCGCTCTCTTAATTCGGCAATATCAATTTCACCCTGTTGACACTCTTGAACATCCCGCTTCAGCAATATATGAATCTTGTCAGGCCGTCGCGTTGTTGTTTCCGAATCTTCACCCAACCCTTTTAGTATGATTGAGATATTTTCATCTTCTGGTAAAGCACGCAGAGTTGATCCGTAATTACACATAACCATATACAAATTTTGTTCAAATTCACTGACCTCATCATGCCAACGAGCAATATAACGTTGTTCAGCAAGCTCAGTTTCAGCTTTTAATTCAACAGCCCTACTCATGGCTCGCTGCCTAAGGGGTTCTATCTTCCCAAGTAATAGATCTAGCCGTGAGCTTACTTCTGATTCGACACTATCCGCTTGATTAGTCGCAGCGCTAGCAACACGAATTTCTTGTTCTAATGCTCCGATTTGATCAATATTTTCCTGCATGTTTTCTCGCATTACTTCTAATTCAATCTGTAATTCTTCGTACTCAACATCATCTATGTTACCTAGTGTCCTGAGTGATCTCACAGAGACCGAAGCTTGCTCTATCGCTTTACTTACAGCAATAGAGTAATCAACCTTGGAAATACGCTCCATCATATTCTGATACAAACCATAAGCTTCTGTACTATCATTTTCTTGCGGCAGTGAAGTTAGAGGTCTAGTTTGTCGTCCAATCCTTTCAAATGGGTTTTCGCCTGGTTGTAGTGGCTGCATGGCCGAATTTAGGGACACCAGACTTAAACGGTTGCGCTCATTAGCCAAAGGTGTCCGCACCTCAAAGAGCACACCTTGTCCAACTAGATAGGTTGCGTAAATACCGCCCAAACGCATTCCGAACAACCCTGTATTTTGATCAAGTTCTAGCGCATCTTCCATGACACCAGTAAAGATACCGATATTTAATTGAAGATCACTAAAATTGACACCCTGACTATGTGTTGATGATACTGAGAAAAAAGCCAATAGCAGGCTAAAAATAATCGAAAGTTTATTCATTGCCTCTATCTCCCTTTTGCCTATCTTTCAGGGCTTTGAAAACTTACAAATTGAGCGAGTTGCTGAAGTGAACGAATCGTTTCATAGTCATTATCCACTAGATCTTGATAGCCTACTCGCATATCTTCAAGGTCACGCAATCTTTGCTGCTCAAAAAAAGCATAGATTCGATTTAAATTCTCGGCGGTAGTTTGCTGATTTTGATCCAAAACTGTTTGCAGCAATTCAATATTATTACTACTTTGTCTATCTTCTATTCGCCCAGCCAATGTATCCATTGCCAGTCGCTGCTCTTCCTGAAAGGCAACTAAACGCTCTTCAATTGCAGGACTATCGTCGCTAGTGGAGCCGAATGAAACTGAGAAACCTTCTTGGCTGGAAACGAAATTTACGTTCAGCAAAAGCACTATCATCATTACAAAACAAGCAATAGTAGGTGCCCACTGCAAACGATGCCAAAGGCTAAACCCTGAGATGGGGGTCTGATGCTCACGTCGAAACAATTCCATTCCCCTATTCCAATGAGGGGCGCGCTCATTTTTCCACTGGTTGAGAGTACTCTGGGTCAAAAGCAATGATTCCAATTCATTGCTACAGTGTCCACAGACAAGCAAATGGCTTTCTATTTTTTCTTTCGCCAAAGATGCTAAATTATCGGCAAAATACTCCTGCAATATATGTTGAGTCTTAGGGCAAGACATGAATTTCCTCCGAGACAACTTTCAATTTTTTGAGTGCTGTGTAAAAACGGGTCTTCGCTGTATTCACAGATATATCTTGTAGGTTTGCAATCTCTTCAAAGGTTTGTGATTGAAACATTTTTAATTCAACAACTAGTCTTTGCTCAAGAGGTAGTTTAGCGAGCATTGAAATGACCTGCCTATTCCGTTGCTGCTCACTCACCATATTATCTGGCTCTATATTTGTTTCACCCGGAACCAAATCGAGAAAAGCTAATTCTTCCTGATCGCTTGTGCGGATCTGTGTTGTCGTCAAACGTTTACGACGATTTATATCAATAGCTTTATTATGGGCAATCCGAAAAACCCAACTGCTAAATTTCGCGTCACCTCGAAAGCGATGTAAGTTCCGATAAACCCCGAGAAAAACTTCTTGCATTAGATCCATTGCATCGGAACTGTTCCCCATGAGGCGCAGACCATGATTATAAATCTTGCTTTCATAGCGCCTTACCAGTTTTTCCCAGGCGAGCGCCGATCCATTAAGAGCCGCAGCTATTAAAGCTTCGTCTTCATCGATTAAACTCATAGCTTCCCGCACTACGAAAAATTAGCTTACGTGCCAGAATATATCGACAGAGTAAGTATCTGAAAAACCGAAGAATACTGGTTTTGAAGACTTAGTCGCAAGGACTTACTAAAAAGTTTGCATTCTGCATATATCTAAGAGGGAGTTGGCGACAGACTGAAGGCGCAGCCGATCCTTACTAATAGCCACCTTGTGAAGATTAATACTAGGTCCCATCGGCATAACGCAGGCACAGCGCTCGATAAATGAGCTCCCACTTTTAAGCGGCGGCTTGCTGTTCCTGCAATAATTGACTTGCGGCACCCATAAACGCATTTAGGGATGAGGCGATGATATCCTTACTTATGGCGACGCCGCTATAGCGTCGGCCTTCGCAACGTATTTGAATATAAGTTGCGGCTTCAGCGTCTGCGCCTTGACCCAGGGCATGTTCACCATATTCCATGATTTCAAAGTCAATATTTATTGCTTTTTTCAATGCCTCAACGAAAGCATCAAGCACACCATCACCTTCTCCGCTAATAGCAATATCTTTGCCGAAGTATTCTATATTCGCCTTGAAAGTCTCTCGCCCTTCTTGTTTTTCAATAGTGAAATTTTCCAAGCTGATGACTTTCTCATTATTCAGGTAGTGGCTATTAAACAATTTCCATATTTCATCTGGGTTAATTTCACCACCAAGCTCCTCTGTAACTTTTTGTACGACACGACTAAATTCTATTTGCAGCCAGCGGGGTAATTGGAAGCCAAATTTGCTTGCTAACACATAAGCAACACCACCCTTGCCTGACTGACTATTTACTCGGATTACATCTTGATAAGTACGGCCAATATCTCGAGGGTCGATTGGCAGATACGCGATCTCCCAAGGAGTCCCTTCTTCATAGACATCTAAGCACTTCTTAATCGCATCCTGGTGTGAACCAGAAAACGCAGTAAAGACCAAGTCCCCAGAATAAGCTTGACGGGGATGCACATCTATTTGTGTGCACTCTCTAACTATTGACACGATGCGATCCATGTCGTGTAGGTCCAGCTTAGGATCAATGCCCTGGCTATAGAGATTCATTGCCATTACCACAATATCCATATTACCGGTGCGCTCTCCATTGCCCAGCAAAGTGCCTTCGACTCGCTGAGCTCCTCCCATTACTGCGAGCTCAGCAGCTGCTACAGCGCAGGCGCGATCATTATGAGTATGCAAAGATATGATAACCGAATCGCGATTTTTAATATTACGACAAAACCACTCTACTTGATCTGCATAAATATTAGGCGTAGCCATTTCTACAGTAGAGGGTAAATTAATAATACTTGGCTTTTCAGGTGTTGGCTGCCAAACTTCATTTACGGCATCACACACCTCAACAGCGAAATCCACTTCAGTACCAGTAAAGCTTTCCGGCGAATATTCAAAAGTCCATTCTGTTTCTCCTTGCAGCGCTGCACACTTTTTAACTTCTTTGGCACCATTAACTGCAATTTCTATAATTCCAGCTTTGTCAGTTCTAAAAACTTTCTCTCTTTGCACAATGGAAGTGGAATTATAGACATGAAGAATTGCTTTAGTTGCTCCTTTTAATGATTCAAAAGTACGTTGTATTAGTTCGGCTCTGGCCTGAGTTAATACCTGGATGGTGACATCATCTGGAATTCTATTTTCATCTATAAGACTGCGTACGAAATCGAAATCAGGCTGCGAAGCTGCGGGAAATCCAACTTCAATTTCCTTGAAACCAACTTCAACTAGCAGGCTAAACATCTTTTTTTTCTGGGAAACAGACATAGGCTCGATTAATGCCTGATTTCCGTCACGCAGATCAACGCTGCACCAAGTTGGCGCTTCTTTGATCACATTAGCCGGCCACGTACGATCACTAATATCGATCTGTTGAAAGGGTTTGTACTTTCTATGATCAAATCGATTTTTATTCATCAGATTGCTCCTAGCTTTGCCAACACATTCAGATTCTTACGCGGGCTCCCAGACCATAATGCTTCCACTGCAAAAGTGCTTATCCATTTGACCTTATTGCTCTCACCTTTTTGAGGTTGCTGTCGCGGGGCACGGGCCTGTTTAACCCTTATCCAAGCCGCCAGCTCGAGTATCAGAACTATAGTAAAATATCTGTAGTTATTCTACACACTTATTTCATAAAATTAGGTATTTATTAGTTAGTATAGCTATAATAATTTTAATATTTGTTTATTTTATCTAATTTTCAATTTATTATAAGATTTTCTATCTAATTCAAATCAAACTTCCTATGATCCTAGATAAGTTGGATACCCGCATCCTGCAAGAGCTTCAGAAAAATGGAGCGATCTCTAACTTAGAACTGGCAGAGGCTATAGGTCTTTCCCCAACACCTTGCGCTAGACGAGTAAAACAATTGAGAGACCTGGGAATTATTGACCGACAGGTAACATTGCTAAATGCATCCAAACTGGAATTAAAGCTTACCGCGCTAATCCAAATAAGTATGGATAGACACACACCAGACCGGTTCGAAATTTTTGAAGAAAAAGTGAAAAGCTATCCCGAGGTAATTGAATGCCTACTAATCACAGGTCTGTCAGCAGACTACCAATTAAAAGTTGTTGTACCAGACATGGAGTATTATCAAGAGTTCCTATTGAACAAAATTACTCGCATTGAAGGGGTTACTGATGTGCATTCCAGCTTCATTTTGCGAGAAGTCGTAAACTCTACAAAACTTCCACTGAACCATATACAGCACAAATAACTAAAAAAAGTGCTTAACTTTCCCTTTGTAAGATCGACTCATCTTTATTGACGAACCACAACTCAAGGTTAAATGAAATTCACCATTGATATGGGATGAGACCTTTTCGACTTGCTCTGTATTTACGATAGTGGATCGGTGTACTCTTTGAAAAATCAAAGGGTCGAGTTTGGCTTCTAGTTCTTTCATGGTTGTGCGCATGATGTGAGTTTCATTTTTCACATGCACACACATGTAGTCTCCAGCCGCATCGATCCAATCGATATCCTTAACTGGCACGAATGTAATTGACGACCCATCTTTTATTGCAAGTCGATCAGCGCGCTCGACAATGTCTTCCTCACTATAAATCAGCTCTCCAATAGCCGAAGCCGACTTCCCAGTAAGACTTACTGCGAGCTCCAGTAATTTCTGCTTCTCAGGAATAGCAACCTTTTGTTCCTTTTGCTGCTTAGCACGATCGATAGCTCTTGCCAAACCCTCTACCTCAACAGGCTTTAACAAATAATCAATTGCATGCACTTTAAATGCAGCTACCGCAAAAGCATCGTAAGCTGTCACGAAAATTATCATTGGCATAACGTCGCCTTGCACTTCATTGATTACTTCAAAGCCAGTCATACCTGGCATTTGAATATCGAGAAATACGACATCTGGCTCATGTTCTATTATGGCAGCAATAGCTTCTTTCCCATTCCGGCACTCTGCTACGATTTCAAGGTCTTCATATTGCTCAATGCGCATAGACAGCCCTTGTCGCGCCAACTCTTCATCATCAACAATAATTGCCTTCAATTTTTTTGATTCACTCTGATTCATAAGGAATTACCACCGTAACTTTAAGGCCCCTAGGCTTGGCATTTGCAAACACTAATTTATGGTCATTTCCGTAAATTTCTTCCAAACGGTTCCTAATATTACTGATACCTACTCCTTTGGAAAGAGACAATCTTGCCTCAGCGTCTTCCTCAGGTAATCCAGGACCGTCATCGGTGACATCAAGAGTCAAAAAATTCCCGCTTTCGCGAGCTCTTATACTAATCGTACCTCCAGATTCGATCTTAGTAATACCATGTTTAATTGAATTTTCGATAATCGGCTGCAGCAGCATTGTTGGCACTAATGCCACTTGTGCGCTCACTTCTATATCGAACTGTAATTTTAAGCGCTCTGCAAAACGAACTTTCTCGATATCCAAATAAAGTTTAGAAGTCTCTAGCTCATGAGCCAGGCTTACCCGATCTAAGGGAGAGTGATCGAGAGAGTATCGAAGAAACTTACTTAACTTTGTCACCATTTCATTCGCTTGATCAGTTGTCTTGGAGAGGACAAGCGTCGAAATAGCGTTCAGCGTGTTAAACAAAAAATGTGGATTGAGTTGGTAACGCAACATTAATAATTGAGCTTCATGGGCTAGAGCTTCAGACCGTAATACCTTTTCCCGCTCTAACTGGAGAAGTAGGATTAATTTGATAACAAAATAAAGCCCTCCCCATATGAAAAAAACGGGATACGTTAGATCTAAAATAGCATCGAATCGATCCTGAGGAATTACTCCAAAACTCGCGAGCCCCGCCCAATCTTGGGGAACCATTCGCCCAGCAGCAGCAATTATAGCTGGCCACAATACCGAGGCTATAGAAATAGATAGCAAACAAATCAATGAGCGAACTATAAGGCGAAACCCAGATACAAGATTAAACAAATACCGAAGCCCTGAGGATAATATGAATCCAAGAGCCGCTATGGAGAAATAACTTACAGAGCGGGCAAAAAGATAACTGTTTGGTTCAAAAGCAAAGGTGCCCGCAACCAAAAGGCTAAACCAAATCGACCAACCCGCTATCTGGTAAGACCAAAACGGATTGCCTCTTATCACCGCCAAAGCATTATTTTTCATCTTTTGTAGGATAATCCGATAGCACTTGCATTAGAGTATCTACGGTAACAAAGCTGAAACCCCATCTTTCTCTTCCTTAAGCTCTACTTCGGTTTTTTTGATTAGCTCTCGACTCAGATCGTTAATTGAAAGCCCTTTAACCACCGAGTAACTTCCTCCCTCACAAATAACTGGAAAAGAGAATACCAGCCCCTCTTCAACACCATAACATCCATCACTATATATCCCCATACTAACCATCCCCCCATTTGTTCCACTCACCCAATCACGCATATGCTCTATAGCTGCATTGGCTGCAGAAGCCGCGCTGGATAAACCCCTGGCCTTAATAATGGCTGCTCCTCGCTGTTGCACGGTGGGGATGAAATTTTCGACAATCCAAGAAGCTTCGACCAAATCAGTTGCTGGCTGACCGGCTACCGTGCAGTGATGAATGTCTGGGTATTGAGTAGCTGAATGATTTCCCCAAATAATCATGCCATTGATATCGGTATTATGATTTTCGGTCTTGTTCGCAAGTTGCGCAATCGCACGATTGTGATCCAGGCGCGTCATGGCGGTAAATTGACTGGGGTCCAAATCTGGAGCATTGCGATAGGCGATCAGCGCGTTGGTATTCGCCGGGTTACCTACAACCAGAACTTTAACGTCACGGCTAGCTACTTTATTTATTGCATGGCCTTGTAAAGAAAAAATTTGAGCATTCGCTTCCAGCAAATCCTTGCGTTCCATTCCAGGACCGCGTGGCCTGGCGCCTACCAACACACAATAATCGGCATCTTTAAATGCCACCTCAGGGTTATCACTCTGCACAATTCCTGCAACTAATGGGAAAGCACAATCTTCGATTTCCATCACAGTACCCTGCAACGCTTCCAAAGCAGGTGTAATCTCAAGTAACTGGAGAATTATGGGCTGGTCGGTACCCAGCATTTCTCCAGCTGCCAGTCTAAATAAGAGCGAATAACTGATTTGTCCTGCTGCTCCGGTGACAGCAACGCGCACGGGTACTTTCATTATCTCAAAGTCCTTCTATAGTTTTAAAAATTAAGCGATTTGAATGAAGCGGATACAGAGCCGTCTAGTATACCAGAATATCCTTCGGGATGAGATACTGATACTGTCCTACAGCTTTGAATCAAACGTCACCGATATACGGTAGTTCTCTCGATACTAATTAATAAATAAACATGGCGTCACCATAACTAAAAAATCGGTAGCGCTTCCGAATAGCTTCTTGATAAGCATCAAGTATAACTTTTTTTGAACTAAACGCGCTCACTAACATTAGCAATGTAGATTCCGGCAAGTGAAAGTTGGTAATCATTGCATCGACTATTTGAAACTTATACCCCGGATAAATAAAAATAGCCGTCTCTTTTTGAGTCGCCTTTAGTTTGCCATCCTCTGCCGCACTTTCTAAACATCGAACGCTTGTTGTACCTACAGCAATTACTCTTCCTTCCTTCTCTCTGCATTGCTCCACTTTGTTACAGACAGAAGCGTCTAATTCAATAAACTCCCTATGCATTCGATGTTCTTCCAAGTTTTTAACTCTAACCGGCTGAAAAGTTCCTGCGCCAACATGAAGAGTAAGAAAAGCTGTATTAATGCCATTCCCAAGAAGATTCGATATCAGTGACCGGTCAAAATGCAAACCCGCTGTAGGTGCAGCCACTGCACCTTCTTTAGTTGCATAAATTGTCTGATATCGTTTTAGATCTAACGCTTCCTCTTGCCTTCTAATGTAAGGCGGTAGCGGCATATACCCATGGGGGAATAATGATTGACTAAGACTAATCTCGCTGCCGAACTGAATTTTAAAGAAACCCTCTTCCAGATCTAGCACAGTAGCAACAAGAGAATCCTCGGGCTGGTCAGTATTCTTAGCGTAAAAAAACAATTTACTGCCGATTTTGGGGGATTTGCTCGCTTTAATCTGAGCCAATAAGCAATTGTCCAACATTATCCGTTCGACCAAGATTTCTATCTTTCCTCCTGTCTCCTTTTCGCCAAAAAACCTGGCAGGAATAACTTTCGTATTATTGAAAACCAACAAGTCATTTGGTCTCAAATAATTCAATAAATCAGTAAAGTACTTGTGTGCCATTTCACCAGAAACAGAATTAAGGCACAGTAAACGGCTGGAGGTACGAGCGTCAGCTGGATAGTGAGCAATCAACTCTTCTGGTAATTCGTAAGAAAATTCACTTACTTTCATAGATGGTAGTATCGTCTGAATGATCGAGAGTGAAGCCTATAGAAATAGTTATAAAGGATAAAGCGTTGAGGTTACTATTTGCTTAGTTAGGAGCTGGAGGCAGGTTTCATTGCGCTAAAATTTGCAATTGGTATAATCCCGACCGCCGTATACTCAGAATACTAAAAGACTCTGCGGAGTTATAGCTCAGGTCCTCTGGGAATTGAATCTGGGACTAATGTTTATAATTGAATACTGCCAGCGTGGTGAAATTGGTAGACACGATGGATTCAAAATCCATTGCCTTCACGGGCGTGGCGGTTCGAGTCCGCCCGCTGGTACCAGTCATTCATTTAAACACTTCTAGATTCATCTAATCCCTTCTGATCAGCCCCTTATAGCCCAATAAATAAAGACAGCCCGAGGTTTTTACCGCATACAGGAAGGGCAAAGCTAGAGCGATATCAAAGGTCGCATCAGCCCTGATGAAAGGGATCGAACGTGGTGATATGCGAGCGATTCAATTCTTCCTCAAGACACAAGCTGGTTGGACTGAGAAGCATGCTCTGGAGGTCTCAGCCGCGCGTGAGGAAGAAGAAGATCGCACAATTCGGATTATTCGAGTTGAACCTGATGAAGATGGCAATCCTCGTCCTACAGGTCATACAAGCCCTTTTATAGAACCGCCAGCCGATGACTAACGAAAAGAAGGCAAAGCTCTATGCTGAGCGGATCGCTGAGATTAATCGTCAGATAGAAACTGGCACTCTCAATTTCGAGCAAGCACGACTGTCTATCGACACGTACAAGTGGCTAGAGGTGGGCGCATAACTTTTATAACGATTGAGCTCACATGCGGCGGTTGGGAAGCCACCAATGGGAGATTTATTCAAAAACAGAGCGCTTTAGCGACTCAAGAAAACGTTCTAACCCAAACAGAGCGCTTTAGCGACTCAAGAAAACGTTCTAACCCAAACAGAGCGCTTTAGCGACTCAAGAAAACGTTCTAACCCAAACAAAGTTGTTTGGGTAATTTATATCCGTAAACTCGGGGGCGTTTTTTAGTTAATTAATATTATTTACGTGTTTCATAGGCGCCGCTCATTGGTGCTAACTACTCGTGAATACATACTCATTGAAACCTTGTAGCAGTGTATTGACACTTAGGATTAATGAATGCGAGAGCTAATAAAAAAAAAGTGGCTAAGCTGCGGTTGTTGTGGCATAGATTTTCGAGTTTGGGAGGGGTACGTAGGTCAAGATCATGGCTCTGGAACTTGTAAGCATTGCCAAAAATTAATAGAAGAAAAAAAGGAACACGATTTTGATACATCTATTAGAAAGTTACGAAACCGCCTCAGTGTCAAAAATCAACTAAAATTTGATTGTCTTGACAGGGATTTTAAAAAAGCTTTACTAACGAAAACTCTAGATGACAAAGCTTTAAAGTATGTAATTAAGAATTATTAAAGCACAAGAGAATGGTAAGCCGTGTCTTGTCACGATTAATCAGCGGAGCTCATTTAGAATACTTTTATAATGGCTGAAGGATTGGCAAGCGCTGCGCCACAAAGGTCTTCCACTCCGCCTGCCTATCCTACGTCTGCACTCCCCGCAGGTGGTGGGATGCAAGGGTCGGGCGGGATGGGAGTTCAAGGGTATAACACTGGCGGCGTTATAAGAATGCAAGATGGAAGGCAAACGCCTAGCAACCGTAAAGATTATTAAGTGGCTAGCGTCCAAGCTCGATCCTTCCACTTACGGCAATCACTCAACTGATAAACCTCAGACAGACCTCAATGCCATGCATCTGGAAGCGATACGGTCACCGGCCCAAATGGATTAATTACTGCAGATAACGCCCGCACCATCGTGGGCAACTATAACATTCCAGTTGATCCTATTTACAAATTTCCAATAGCAATTTGGACAGCTTCCTGACTTAAAAAGGTTGCAGACCATGCCAAGAGGAGGAATTTATGCATCCTAATGGTTGTGAAGAAAACACCAGAAATAGAAAGAATAACCATTACCCAACCAAAAAAGATTTCCAAAAAAGATTGTTCGAAATCGATGATCAAAGGAGTAATATTTAGGTGCAGCCACAACAACGTTAGAGTAACGAAAAAAGGTTTGCGAGCTTCAATAAAATATTCACCGGGGTCTAATTGCTGATTTTGGCCTTCTGGCGTAGGTAAAAAAACTGAACTAAGGAAGAAGCAAACAACTAGGAAGAAAGGGACAAGAATAAATTCCCATATCGATATTTCATTAACTTCGTTATATAGACGCCAAAAAGACCAAAAATAACCCAGGAGAACTATTAATAAAACTAAGCACCATAGCGAGAAAAACCAACCTAGAGGCTTCCAATTTGTAATGACGATTGTTTTTGAAAATTTGTTTAAAAGGTTTGTAGCAGATAAGCCTAATACAATAGCTACAATGGTCGCCATGTATTCAAAAATACTCACGTCAATTAAACCAGAGCAGGGTTATTGTTGTTAGTAGTTTGTTCATTCTACATTCCGCGCATTTCAGCTACACCTTCTAAATTCTTGTAATTAGAAAAACCGAATCAAGTCTGGGTTATAAAAGTTGAGGAAACGATTAAAACCACTAGAGCTATTGGTATAGTAACGATCATTTTGTGACCGCGAATTGTTTTTAACTGAAGGCCCAGAAGCATCAATGGGACAAACAATAACACTAATAATTCTGGTGTAGCATTAAGGGAATAAAAGGCAGTGAGTTGCGACTGAATAAAGAATATAGCCATGACGATAAAAAATGGTTTACGACCTTCCAAATAATAATTATCTATATCAGTCGAATTTTCTTTTAGCCGAGGAATTGGTAGGAAAACAGATATCAGATAGAGACTGGTTGTTGAAATAAAGGGACCGAGCATAAATTCCAATAAGCCGATTTCAGTAATGCCATAGAACATACCCCAGTAGCCCCAAAAATAACCAATCATCATATTAAGCACTAGAACGCAGAGCAGTGATTGAAACCATCCCTGCTTAATCCAATTGGTTACTTTGATTGTATAAGAAAATTTATCTAGGACATTCGCTATTGCCAGCCCCACTACGATAGCTACGATTATTGAACTAAATTCAAAAATACTCATACATTAATGCCCCTCCGAATCATATAACACTTGCTTAGTTTCTTCAGATTCATACTTGAACGATACTACAAATATCGGCTATCTGGGATACCAAAATAGGTGATTTCAAGGCATTACACTGGGTGCATGTCACACGCCCACCGAGAGTTGTGTAGTTAGTCATATGTCCGTTCCTGGAGAAAACACGATGGAGTAATCGGCCTTTGTTATCAAGCTGCATCAAATAAGCTAGACGGAGGCATGACAATTAGGACGAAAAAGGCATAAAACTCTAT
>NTJZ01000011.1 GCA_002457215.1 OM182 bacterium MED-G28
AATAGGCGCATTAGTAAAATTTGAATCTTTAAGTAGGTTGGCTAGTTCCTTTTGAACCTCTTCGACACGGCTTTTATCAACCCGATCGATTTTAGTAAGGGCAATTGCCCCTTGTTGTATCCCTAACAATTCTATAATAGAGAGATGTTCTTTCGTTTGGGGCATGACGCCATCATCGGCAGCAATTACTAAGAGAGCAAAATCAACCGCACTAACGCCAGCAAGCATATTGTTAATGAAATCGATATGCCCTGGAACATCAACAAACCCAAGAGTATAGTTTTCGGAGTTATTTTCTGCAGCGCTCTCGAAATGGTGATAGGCATAACCGAGGTTGATAGTTAAACCTCTTTTTTTTTCTTCATTAAGGGTGTCTGTATCGACGCCGGTGAGGCGCTTAACCAATGAAGATTTACCATGATCGACATGACCGGCAGTAGCAATAATGAGAGTTTTTGATTGCATGAAAGAATTCGTTGGCTTACTTCAGCTATGGCAACGATTAGTCTTGGAGTTATTCGAAACTAGTATGAGACAAAATTAGAAATTTCCTAACGAACTGAGAACGCTATGCATCCAGTGCCCTTCGAGTATTAGGGCACTGAGCTGCGATTGTATTTGAATATAAAGTACACCATTGTTGCGACAATCGCTGCAGCAATAATAAAGCCAAGATTAAAAATACCATCGCTAATATTTACGATACCATAGCCAAGAGAACCGGTAATGAGTGCGTAGTAACAGAAAGGTAGCAAAGTTTTTCTAATTACGGCGCCTTCTTTTCCGATAAGTCCAGCAACAGCTGAAGCGGCCACCACATTATGGACACAAATAATATTTCCTGATGCCCCTCCAACTGCCTGTAGAGCTACTATCCAGGTGGGGTCCGCAAGAATTCTTTCTCCAACACCGAATTGGAACAATGAAAACATCATATTGCTGACGGTATTACTGCCAGCTACAAAGGCGCCAAGTCCGCCTATAAAAGTAGAGAAGAAAGGCCACGCAGACCCCGCAATATTTGCCACGCCTTCCGCTAAAGCAATTGGCATTTGCTCGTAACCCGCGGCTCCGCCACTCGAATTAATGAATACTTGTACCATCGGTACGGTAAATACGAGTGCTGTAGAGGCGGGAACTAAGGTTTTTAACGAATTCCCAAAAGCGATTTTATACTCAGAACCTCTGATTCCATGAAGTATTATAGTAATCAGCGAAACAACAATAAATATAGTCCCGGGAGACCAAAGGGGCTGAAAGGAGGCACTTATGTCGCTGCCAAAAATTTGTGGCCAAGTCCAAGTAATTAATGGATTATCGCTACGCAGGAATGCTTCCATATTGATCGCACGAAGGCGAGTTAGTACTAATAAGCCTGCTACAAAAAAATAAGGAGACCAGGCTCGCATTAAGCTCATAGCGGGTTTTGCATCAATAGCAACATCTGCGGTTTGTAGAGAGCCAGTCCATTCTTCATCCCAATTTTTCTTATCGTCGAAATCCCAAGGCTCTCCTTTTGGCATGAGGAAACCGGCTTTGGCGGCAATTACTACAATTGCTAGGCCGATCATACCGCCAAACATGGAAGGAAATTCTGGTCCTAGAAAAGTAGCGACAAGGAGATAAGGAATCGTCATAGAGAATGCAGCGAAGATGGCAAACTTCCAAACCTTGAAGCCGTCTTCAAATGAGCGCTTGGCGCCAAAAAAGCGAGTCATAATTGCTGTAACCAGCAGTGGTATAAAGGTGCCAGCAGCAGCGTGAATTATGGCAACCTTGGCACCTATAAATGCGAGGAAGTCTTCCCATTCCGCGTAACCAAGCTCTTGTGCATAAGCCAGCATTTCTGGGTCTGCAGATAAGCCAGTATTTACACCAACAAGAATTGGCGTGCCCATTGCTCCAAAAGAAACAGGAGTGCTTTGAATTATCATGCCCGCCACTACAGCTGCCATGGCTGGAAAGCCTAAGCCTACCATCAAGGGCACTGCGACTGCCGCTGGAGTTCCGAAACCAGCAGAGCCTTCAATAAATGTTCCAAATAACCAGGCGATAATGATGACCTGAATTCGTCTATCTGGGGTAATGTCTGAAAATCCCTGTCTAATGGTGTTGATTGCCCCACTTTGCTGTAAGGTGTTTAGCAGCAATATTGCTCCAAAGATTATGTATATTAGTGTGCCAGCTACAATTAGTCCGTTAATGGAAGCCGCGAGCACCTTCGATAGTGATATTTGCCAGACAAACAAAGCTAGCCCGGCCGCGACTAGATAGGCTATAGGCATAGCTCTGCTCGCAGGCCAGCGCAGCATTACCAGAAAGATTGCAACAGAAATAATGGGTAACAGAGAAAGAAGGGCGAGAATTCCAATGCTCATAATAGATATTCTTATGTTTGTTTATTTATTGTTATTGAGCCTATCAACTGAGCTTATCAGATGGAATTATTAAGGGCTATAGGTGCCGCTATCGATAGCTCTGTGCAGCGACTTTCAATTAGTCATTGCGGAGTTGTGCCTGCGCTGCTGCTAGGCGCGCGACGGGTACCCTTGGCGGCGAGCAGCTAACATAATTTAGATCGGCTCGGTGGCAAAAATCGATTGAGGATGGGTCGCCAGCATGCTCACCGCAAATTCCGAGTTTCAGTTCGGGTTTTTCCTCACGTCCCTTCCGGGCAGCATAGTTTATGAGTTTGCCTACACCAGTTTGATCAAGGCTGGCAAAAGGATTTTTGATATAAATTTCTTTGCGCTGATATTCGTCATAGAACAAACCCATATCGTCGCGACTTAAGCCAAGGGTTGTTTGTGTTAAATCATTCGTGCCGAAACTGAAAAAATCGGCTTCCTGTGCTATCTCGTCTGCAGTAATTGCGGCACGCGGTACTTCGATCATTGTGCCAACAATATAATTAATGCGAACTTTTCTAGCTTGCATCACTTCTTTGGCAATGCGATGCACTGTACCCAGCTGATCTGCGAGCTCTTCCTTGAAGCCAACAAGTGGGATCATGATTTCCGGATTAACTTTTATACGTTTTTTACTTTTTAGGATTTGAGCGGCGGCTTCAAAAATCGCTCGTGTTTGCATCTCGGTTATTTCTGGATACAAAATACCAAGACGACAACCACGACAACCTAGCATAGGATTTTCTTCATGCAGTGCTTTGATTCGGTCGATGACAAAATCAAAAGGCACATCCAGTTTTTCTGCGAGCTGTCTTCTAACCACATCATCGTGAGGTAGAAATTCGTGCAGAGGGGGATCGAGCAAGCGAATCGTTACGGGTCTGCCATTCATCGCTTTGAACAAACCGACAAAATCTTTTTTCTGAAAAGGGAGTAATTTTTTTAATGCAGCCCGGCGCTGAACCTCATCGACGGCGAGAATCATTTGACGCATGTAGTCAATACGATCACCGTCGAAGAACATGTGCTCTGTTCGACAGAGACCTATTCCCTCTGCACCGAAGGCTACGGCTTGCTGCGCCATTGCGGGGGTGTCGGCGTTGGTTCTAATTTTGAGTTTCCGATGTTTATCAGCCCATTTCATAACGGTTTGAAATAGTCCGAAGGTATAGCTGCCGGATTGTTTTAACCCACCTTCCAGTACGCGTTTTACTTCAGAGTCGGCACTCTCAATTAATCCTTGGTAGATAGCTCCTGTGGATCCATCGATAGAGATGTAATCCCCCTCTTTCAGTAATACCTTTCCAGCAGTTAAAGTGCGCTTCTCATAGTTTATGAAGACGTCACTTGCTCCGCAGATGCAGACTTTGCCTAATTGTCTGGCCACCAGTGCCGCGTGCGAAGAAACACCGCCGCGAGACGTAAGAATGCCTTGGGAAAGCAGCATGCCTTTTAAATCATCAGGAGAAGTTTCTGTGCGGCAAAGGACAACTTTGTTGCCTTTTCGGGTTTCTATTTCAGCAGTTGCCGCAGTAAAAGCTATTCGGCCTGTTGCTGCGCCAGGTCCTGCTGGTAAGCCATGGCCGATAACTGCGGCGGCTTTTAATGCTTTGGGGTCAAATACGGGCACTAACAGAGAGTCAATAGACTCTGCGGGTATCTTCAAAAGGGCGGCCTTTTGATTCATTAATCGCTCTCGCTGCATTTCTACTGCAATTCGGACAGCGGCTAGCCCGGTGCGCTTTCCATTTCGAGTTTGAAGAATAAATAGACGTCCATTTTCTATGGTGAACTCGAAATCCTGCATATCCTTGAAATGTCGCTCAAGCTTATTTCGAACTCTCTCCAAATCTTTAAAGCTCTTCGGCATTGTTTCAGACATCTGCTGTATGGGGGCTGGAGTCCGAACTCCGGCGACGACGTCTTCACCTTGGGCATTAATTAGATATTCACCATAGAAGACCTTCTCGCCATTGGCTGGGTCTCGGGTAAAGGCGACTCCTGTGCCGCTATCGTCACCGGCATTGCCGAAAACCATCGCTTGTATCGTTACTGCAGTGCCCCATTCGGCAGGAATTCCATACTGCTGGCGATAGAGAATTGCCCGTTCATTCTTCCATGAACCAAATACAGCGCTGGTTGCGCCCCATAATTGCTGCATAACGTCTTGTGGAAATGCTGAGCGCGTTCGTTTGGTTATGAGCGCTTTGTATCGTTTGACCAGTTCCTTCAGGTTGTCAGTACTTAAGTCTGTATCCGAGGTAACTCCGAGATTCTTCTTTAATTTATCCAGTATTTCGTGAAAAGGTTCCTGTTCTTCCTCGGTGCGTGCTTGAACACCCATAACTACGTCGCCATACATCTGAATAAATCGACGGTAGCAGTCCCAAGCAAATCTTGGGTTATTAGATGCATCAGCTAAGCCTTCAACAGTTTCATCGTTCAGGCCGAGATTGAGAATCGTATCCATCATCCCAGGCATGGAATCCCGAGCGCCAGAACGCACTGAGACTAGCAGTGGATTTTTGCGTGCGCCAAATTTTTTACCTAACTGCTTCTCGATATTGAGTACCGCCGCATATACATCCTTTTTTAAGGCAGAGGGAAAACGGTGTTCGTGATTATAGTAATAGCCGCAAACTTCAGTACTGATAGTGAATCCCGGGGGGACTGGTAATCCGATTGAGGCCATCTCTGCCAAATTCGCTCCTTTGCCTCCGAGTAGTTCGCGCATCTTAGCGTTACCATCGGTTTTGGCACCAAAGGCATAAACGTATTGTTTGGCTTTCCGGGCGGGTTTCTTGGTTGATGAGGAAGATCTTTTTGTTTGAGATTTTCTCATAAAGCTTGTTTGTACCTTATTGTAGCTTCTTTCCACTTTGCAAATTGCCGCTTATGGAGAGCGACGATGATGATACCGGATTGTTTTTCGCAAATCACAACTCCGGTTTCTAGGGCGCTCATTTCCAAACCACCCACTCGATTTTGTGCAAAATTTGAGCGATAGAATTGCTCCCGGCGCGGGCTGTGAGGATAAATCACCTGTCATGCAAAATCCAGCTCTGAATAGGGTCGACTTTATCTGAGCCCTTCCTATCATTATTTCTTTATTGAGATTGGGTTTTTCTGGCCCTGAATTTAAAAGGTCGAATTTCTAGCTGAATTAGGACAACCAGACGAAATACGTCTAGTGCTAGTTATTTGAGTAAATATTGCTAATCGGTTTCGCTTTGCACCTGGACGTTGGGTATACCCTCTTCATTAACATTTGCCATTATCTGCATTGGTCTACAGCAAACTTGGCAGTCCTCGATATATTCTTGATGAGGAACTGAGCAGTCCACTAATAATTGAATGCTTTCGCCACAATAGGGACAAAAGCTTTCGATGATTTCTTGTAAGTGTATATTCATATTTGTTTTGGTTATTGTATTGTGTCTCTAACAGATTTTCATAAAATCATTCGCGAGCTTTGCTTGTGTTCTTTAGATATTCATTAGATTTACATTGATATTTTTTTTGCGGTTCAGGTTCCATATTGTTATAGGAATTGGCACTAAATGTGTTCTTTAGTTCGGGCTGTTGATCATAGTATTGATACTATTTAAAAGCGCAGATTCTCATTTCTATTGCTATTTCCCATGAATAACTAGTCAAAATTGCTTATTTCTATAGCTTTTTGATCGTTAGCAAGTTGAACATTTGCTGAAAATTCCGTAGATTGCTCCTGCTTGTCTCCAAAGCATCCTATTATAGCCGTGAGCTATGGACCTACTGTGAACTCTCATAAAGAAGCATTTAAAGCCCTACCTAGTGTCGATAAGGCACTAAAGTCACAATATTTGAAATCTTTGGTCAAAGATTATGGCCACGAAGCAGTAAAACAAGTCGTTCGCGCGCGGCTGGAACTGGCGCGAACCTCCATTGCTGAGGGAGACAAAGGTATTTCGCAATCTATCAGTAGAGGTGATTTTTTTGTAGATTTTTGCAATGAAACAGCGCTAGCTGTTTTAGCTTCATTTTCGGGCACTTTGGTGCCCGTCATAAATCTTACCGGTACAGTAGTGCACACTAATCTGGGTCGAGCGCGGCTTCCTATGGAATCTGTGGCTGCAATTAGAAAGGTGGCTACTCAAACTACTAATCTTGAGTTTGATTTAGCCACAGGTAAAAGAGGAGATCGAGACTCGCACATCGAGAAAAGCGTTTGTGAGATTACAGGTGCTGAGGCGGCAACTATTGTCAACAACAACGCCGCTGCGGTTCTACTAGTGCTCAACACTTTGGCCTTGAATAAGGAAGTTGTCATTTCTAGAGGCGAGTTAGTTGAGATTGGGGGCGCATTTCGTATACCTGATGTAATGGCAAGTGCAAACTGTAAGTTGAAAGAGGTGGGAACTACCAACCGTACGCATTTGCGAGATTATCAAGCCGCCATAGGTTCGGATACGGCGATACTCATGAAAGTGCATACAAGTAACTATGAGATAAGAGGGTTCACTAATTCTGTATCTGAAGAAAGCTTAAGTCAGCTCTCTAAAGAAAAGGAACTTTGTTTTGTTTCTGATCTTGGTAGCGGGACTTTGGTTGATTTAAGTCAGTTTGGTTTACCTCATGAACCGACAGTGACTGAGACCTTAGATTTTGGAGCAGATGTTGTAACGTTTAGTGGGGATAAATTACTTGGCGGACCACAGGCTGGAATAATTGTTGGTAAAAAAGAGCTTATACAAAAAATAAAAAGTAATCCGTTAAAGCGTGCCTTAAGAGTAGATAAGATTACATTAGCTGCACTCGCCGAGGTTATTAACCTCTATCGTGATCCTCACCGATTAACAAAGCGAATTCCGCTCCTAGCAGATCTGGCCAGGCCCGTCAGTGAAATAAATTTATTAGCAGAGCGTGTTCTACCGACTTTCCAAGATAAACTTTCCGCGCGAGTTGCTGTTACGATCGAAGATTGCAAAAGCCAGATTGGTAGCGGGGCTTTACCGCTCGATCTGCTGGCGAGCAAAGCACTGGTTCTAAAGCCTTTGGCTGAAAAAGGCAAATCTGATGCGGCTCTCCAAAAACTGGCTAGAGATTTTCGCCGATTACCAATTCCTGTTTTAGGCCGGATTAATGATGGGAGATTAGTTTTCGATCTGCGTTGTTTAGAAGACGAATCTCAGTTTTTATCTCAACTAAGTGATCTTCCTTAGTAATTTTTTCCCTTGGCTATTTCAGCCTTATCCAGTTATTTTCCACTTAAATTTGATCAGTCCCAGGCTAAGCTTTACTAGGCCTGCCTACTCCCCAATTAAACAAGAATAGAGAGAGCAGTGCGGCTGCTAACATTAGAAGAAGTAGCGGATAAACCGTCCCATTGAATATAAAGGCTACGAGCTGCGCGGCTATCGCCGAAACCGACATCTGTAAGAATCCAGTAAGACCTGATGCGCTGCCAGCAAATTGCGGAAATTCGTTTATAGCGGCAGCTTGTGCATTAGGAAGAGTAATCCCATTTCCGAATGTAGCAATAGCGATAGGAGCGAACAGTGCAAAGGGGTCATGTATTCCAGCGAGTTGCAGTGCAATTGCAAAACTAATACCAATGATAGTAGCACTGGCGCCTACCCTGATCATTTTATCGATAGACATTTTTCTGCCAAAATGTCGAGCAACATAGTTACCTGCCATAAATCCAACAGGGATCATTACGAAATAGTAACCGTACTCGGTCGGAGGTCGATTGAGAACCGACACCATTATTTCTGGGGCCGCAGAAATAAAGCTAAAAAATACGACAGAGACGAACGTGACACAGAATGCGTAGCCGCAAAAAGCTCTCGATTCGAAAAGACTAAGGAAAGTTTTCAGCATCGACCCAATGCCTTCAAAAGGTACCGGATCATTTAGAGTTTCCGGTAAGCCTGGAATAAGAAGCACAAAAATTATGGCGCTGGCAATTGCAACAACTACAAAAGCGGATTCCCAGCCAAATCGATCTAGTAATTCACCGCCTAAAGCTGGAGAAAGCATTGGAACTACAACCATGACCATTACAAGTGTAGCTATTACTCTGGCAGCCTCTTCAGCACCATAGACGTCTCTGACAATGGCGCGCGCTAAAACCAATCCAACAGCACCACCGAAGGCTTGGATAAAGCGGCCGACAATTAACCAGGTTATTGAATCTGCGAGCCAACAGAAAATAGAACCTATTATAGTAATAGCAATGCCAAGAAACATGATTGGTCTGCGACCATACTTGTCCGATAGAGGCCCATAAAAAAGGGTGCCAAACGCGATAGCCAGCATTGAGAGGCTCAAAGTAAGCTGTGCTATGTCGTTGCTGACTTCAAATGTTTCTTTGATTACAGGCACTGCTGGTAGAAAAATTTGCATACCGGCCGGGCCTAATGCAGAAGTGGCCGCTAACAAGACTATTAGCTGATTAGAAAGCGAACTAATCTTTGACAAAATTATTGTCCAATTATTTTTTTAGTAGATTAATTATAACGGCGATGACCGCGTGAGCTTAGCGAACCATGAATGCGTCTCTTGAATTACGCAAATTACTATTGGTTTGAGAGCTAAGTATGACGCTTGAACCGAGCAGAATAGAGCGTTGAACTTTACTAATATCGAATCCTAGTCCGAACGTATCGGAGTGAAACAATCGAATTAACTCTGGAGCATTCCATTTGCTGCCTTGATTTTCGGCTGCGGCACTAGTGTAACACGATAACACGCTACCTGTTCTCGATTTCAGGCAAATTGAGAGGTTGGGGTTGGATTCAATTTCAAGTGGAATACCATTGCTATCTTCGTTAAATCGAGGGGACCGAGAGAGTAAATCGGCTGCTTGATTTGCAAATTGCGAATTATCTCCAATGATTGAAACTGGAATTTCTAATGCCAATCGTCGAAAAATACTTGGGTCTTGCTGGTATGCTATTTCATAGAACGGCAGCGCATCAGAATAACTATTTTTGCGCCAGTTTGCGTCTGCCATTCTGGCGGCAACTCGAGCTCTCAATAGGACTTCTTGTTGGGGTAATTGTGTTAGGGCATGGCGACCAGCTTCTATAACAAGTTCTATATTGTTTTCTACTGCAGCTATTTCAGCCAAATAAGAATAGTAATACCCTTCATTAAGTTGAAATGCACCATTTGCTAATGCTTGGTCGAGAATATTTTTCATTACTCCTGAGCCGATTAGCTGAACAATCTCAGGTTCAACCCATTCTGGAATGTGTACATCAAGAGGGGCATATGGTCGCAATCTATTCTGCAACACTTCAAAATTTGCAAATAATGATGCAGCTCGGCGTTCCGCGCGCCAGGCACGCAAACGCAGACTATTGGCTTTAATTCGTGGGGCGATCGAGTCACCAAAGTCAAGCGTTGATATAGATTCGAGCTGAATCTGATATTCAGCCCGGTTAGCCATCATATTTAGCAGGGCAGCAAAAGAATCCTTTTGTGCATCGTCAGCACTGTAAGAGCCATTTCTGTCGGGTTGATTCAAGGCTGTTTGCGTCAGATTTGCTGCATCTTCGGCATAGCCCGCAACCAAAAGAAAACTAGCACTTACTAAAAAATGTTCAGCTCGATTCATTACACTTACAATTGGCTCTTGTTGCTCTCTCCAAACAAGCATGCGATCAAGCGCAGATCGTGCATCATCAAAACGTCCTTGGTTTAGCGTTAAAAATAATTTGTAGATCCAGGGATCTGCAACACTTCGGGGGTTTAAATAGCGGGTAGCGCGATCTATATATTCTTCAGCTTGCTCCATTTGTAAAAGACTTAAAGCTACTTCCGATGCGTTTGTTAGATAGACAGTGTCATAATCATTGGCACTGTCAGTGATGTTTTCATCTTCTTCAATTGCCCGGTCGCAGGCGGACATCGATTCAATTGGGGCAAGACTGGCGAGTTCCGCAGCACAGAGCGTATTCCAAGCTCTAGCGCGCTCACGATCATTGATGCTATTTTCTAAGACTAGGTTTGCCGACTCTCGAGCGGCATCATATTGTTTTAGTTTAATTAGTGGCCAGCCACGAAAAGACTCCATATCTTGCCCGTATACTTGGGAGATTTTATCCAAATATTCAAGTGATTCTAGCTGATTACCCATTAACTGATGGACATAGGATAATTGGCTAAGAGTTAAGTAGTGCCATTGAACGTTACCTGAGTTGTAAGCCTCTTCTAGTGAATTGTAATTAGTAAATTCTTCGGCTCTGTTTAGATGAAACAGAGCTCTCGGTAAATTTCCCTCCACATTGAATAGGACTTCGGCTAAAGCAAACTGTGCCGCCGGTGATTCAGGTTCAGCCCGAATCCATTGCTCGCTAAGCTCCCTGGCTTTCACATTCTCATCCAATTCAAGTGCATCGCAGATTGCTAATGCATTTCGAATTTCTATATCGCTAAACCCAAAGCAAAGAGGCAGTCTCGCTTCTGGAATTTCAATTGCTTCTAAGCCAGGAAGAGAATCATCTTGAGCGAAAATATTTGGTTCTGATAAAAAGAAAAAAAGCAGTGAAGAAAATGAGAGGCATAATATTTGAAATAACTTCATTCGTCTGAATGGTGCTCCAATATAAAACATTAGCTGAAAGTGCTCTTTGCTAATTGCTCCATTGGCTTTCTCATATTATCGAGGAGAACTTTTTGCAAGTCAGAAACTCCTGGTGCAAGTTCGATACGATGACCTAATACTCTCGGGATCAATATTTCAATATCCTCTGCAGACACATAGTCTCGATCACGCAGTGCTGCAGAAACTTGCAGAGCCGGCAAAAGTAGGACCATGGAACGAGTAGAGTTGCCCTGCAAGACTCTGTCATCTTCACGTAAATTTCTGGATATATCTACGAGAGCAGTTTTTATCGCAGGATTTATGCTTACTTCTGTGTCAATGGTTTGCCGTGCGTGCAGCACTTCATCCCGTGTGACAGTATTTAACTGCCCGCTCAGATCTCTGCGATTCTTGTAGGTTTCTAATACATCCAATTCTGCGTCACGATTAATGTGTTCCATAGTGATCTTGAATAGAAATCGATCAAGCTGCGGAGTAGGAAGAGGGTAAGTGCCGACGAGATCTAGTGGGTTCTGTGTCGCGATGACGAAAAATAACTCATCAAGTGAATAGGTTACATTGTCGGTAGTAACTTGTTTCTCACCCATTGCTTCTAGCATAGCAGATTGAACTTTTGGTGACGTTCGATTGATTTCATCAGCTAGAACAATATGGGCAAATAGTGGGCCGTGACGAAAATGAAAAGCGTTGCTATTGCTATCAAATACAGGCACGCCAGTTACATCCGAGGGAAGTAAATCAGGGGTAAATTGTATCCGCCTGAATGGAACAATAGACTCATCAATACTGCTACCAATTATAATGGCTTCACCTAACGCTTTCGCGAGTGTGGTTTTTCCGGATCCAGGGAAATCCTCCAGCAGAACATGACCATCAGCTATCAGAGCGATGATTACCAACTCAATAACATCATCACGCCCTAACACTTGCTGCTGGACAGTTGATTTTAAGGTGTTAAGTACATCAACGGCTTCTGCGAGCGCGGCACTGGAGTTTTCAGACATGGCAGTTGTCAGTTCTTGCGCTTCGGCAACGTTGTCTGAGTTCATTGATTACTCCGATAGAAACATGAAGATATTAAAGCTCTTATTTTGTAAGAAGCCACGAGAAAGGATTTAGAACTGCTGATATTTTGCGCCAAGCCACAGTATTCGAATTAATTTCCTTTCGAGCACTTTGGCCCAGCAGTGTCCATTCTTGCTGGTCTTGTGCCGTATGGTTGGTGCTGCCAAGAGCGATAGCGAGATGTGTATCGGTTATAGGCCTAATCGACGGGGCAGTATTACTTGCACGATCAGCAAAACCTTCTCGGCTTTCACCGAAATCTCTAGATAAGCCAACAGCAGACAACCGGTCAAGCACCGCACGATAACAAAGGCGATACTGATTTTCGTTAGAGGCAAAAGAAGGTATCCAGAGTCTATATAGTTTAATCAAATACGCTGTAATCAATACGAGTGCAGTTAGTGTGTACAGAATAGATAAAATTGTTTGCAACTGAACGAATGAAGATTGTTGCGAGCCGAGGAATTCTTCAAAGGATGCATCATTTCTCAACATGTCTCCGAGTAATTGCTGCAAGCTATCTTGAGGGTCAGTTGTCATGTCTACCAAGGTCTGTTGGGGAGCAGGGTCGATAATTACCCATCCAATATCTTTAAAATAAACTTCGGGCCAAGCATGGCCGTGAATAGCTTGGATTAAGAGAGCAGAGCCCCCGGCTCGGTTAGAGGCTGGTACCGAGTAGCCTATTCCTACGCGGGCAGGTATGCCAATGCTACGAAATAAGTAAGTAGCTGCAAAAGAGAAATGCATACAGTAACCAGTTAGATCGCCAAATAGAAAAGATCCAGCCGGGTCACCTTCGTAGGCGTGTTCGTTCTTGAGACTATAAATTCCATTTTCATCAAGATAAGTCTTGATTGCCCATGCTTTTGCAAAAGGGTCGTCAGCATACTCAGGGCGTAGATTAGTTATCAGCTCTTCTGCTAAAGTTTTGTAACGCGCGTCATCGGGGATAGTTAAATATTCCTGCCAAATTTCATCTGACCAATCCTCCCTACCTGTTTCTTGCCCGATGAGATATTCAAAATCATATTCCGGTGCTAGAGAGTAGGTATCGTAAGTGCGTTTAAAGCGCAAATTGTTTGGATTTGCGGTGTTTTCATAGGCAATCGGACTCTCCAGCCCGAAAGGACTTCGATGGGGTACTAGCATCCCAATACTAGTACGCACGGCTTTGCGTTCTTCCTCTGCGCCAGGAAGTTGTTCGGATTCTTCTCGACTATTGGTGAAGTGTTCAATTAAATCACGGTCCATTTCGTCTTGTGTCGTGAAGTCCAACATTACTCCATTGAATTCGGAATAAGCGGATTCTCTAAAATAATAAGAGCCGTTTAGAGGCTCATAGTCATCTCTAAAAACAACAATAGCTACGGGTGCTTCTTTGTCATTATTTTCGTTTTCACCATCACGAAATGGATTGTCTCTTCGGGAATTGGATCCGTTTTGTTCTTGCCCTGTTAATCCAAGGTCATCGGTGGTTTGTGGAGTTGGGATGCCGAATAAACGGACATAAACTAGGAGTGAGAAGCAGAGCATTCCTAATACAGCAAAGTGATAGGGTAATCGTTTCTGATTGTTTTCCGCTATCAGCAGGGCGGAAAGAGCAAGCACTGTTCCGCAGCCGAAAGCCATTAAAATGGCTGAAGGATCAATTCCTCTAGTCAGAGCAAAATCGCCAATAAAAAAGGGCCGATGAATCATGCCGTTGCGATGAGCGGCGAGGGTAATGACAAACGCAGTTGCAACGAACAAAATTTCAATAACCGCTCCGTAACTAGTGCGATGAGCTAAAGTTCGTAAACTCAATGTCATAGATGCAGAAATTCCTAGCCACTTTGCAGATTCGCTTAGATTGAATGCGATTAAGGGCGAGGAAGTGTTTGCTATAAATTCCGTACTTACAACTAACTCGGCGAATAGTAGAGTAAGCAACCAGCACAAAAAGCCTAAAATAATGACTGTCGAAGTTCTTAGACTGCTAAGGGGGTGCTTATATAAACGGAGATCTATTAAGTAGCAAGCAATTAAACACCCAGCAAAAGCGGCTATAGAGCCGCTAACCACTGTCATTGGTAAGCTCAGGACCCAAAAGCTGCTGGCGATAATCGCAGCTCTCAAACTCGTTTGGAGAAAATGTTGGGAAGAGTGGTTTGCTTGAATGGTCATTTCCTCAATTCTAATTTAATTCTGCCTAAAATGAAGGCGTTATACCTTTCTAAGACTCTTATCAAAACTCAGGCCTGTTTTCCTATCCACAACCAAGGTGGATTCTACTAGTTGTCCGAGCTCGGTCAATAATTTGAGCAACTCATCCCTAGAACTACCTGTTTTTGGGGCTTCAGTTGATTCTTGAAACAGTAATTTTCGCCAGAATATGATATTTTCTACTTCAAGAAATCCATCTGTTGCTAGCACGAGAGAGAACTGACCTGAGAAGCGACCAATTGTTTTCTTTAATAGTGGAAGCCATGCCACAGTTTCTGCCGCGGCAAAAACGATACAATGGGCTCCAGATTGTCCTGCTGCGTGGTTAAGGAATCTGTCCAATCCATAACTATAGGGAGCCGCTAGGGCCCTTGAGCGGGCAACTGCTTCTAATGCGCTAGCTAAATTTTCGCAAGATTTTTCTGTCCCATCGGCTGCAAATGACCAATCTTCTCCAAGAGCTCCAGTTTCTAACGCCATTCGAGCTACTGCAGCAGCAGCTTCATCGTTTTTGCTGCTAAGCAAATAAGCAACTGTTCTTTTGCTGTGGAATACACTTTTCTCAGCTAAGCGGACATTAAGCTGCCGGTTTCGCGCATAAACTTTCCACATTATATTACGTACAGAATCGCCTGGAGCATAAGGTCGAATTTCCATTCGGTCACCTTCTGGTTCTCCGGAAGGGCTGGGAATCCCATCTTCGGCAGTTAAGGAGCGTAGTAGGGGTAAAGATTTAACGGTATTTGTTCTAGGGAGGGCCATAGAGCAAACTTCTTGTTTTTGTAACCAGGAGTAGCGACAAAACCCGAAGACATCTGACACAGTAAACTGACGAATGACATGGTCGGTATAAAAGCGCTTATTGGGAATAATTTCTTCGAGTATCTGATTGCTGGAATCTAAACGTGTTCTTGTTTTGATAAAGTCTGGAAAAATCACTGTCCAACTTAGTTTGACCAGTGGTAGTAGGTTTAGAGCTGGTAATGTAAATCCAGTCTCATTCGGATATCCAGCTTCTACTTTGACGGTTTCTGCGGGACTTTTTGATTCGCTAATTATTCGTTGAATTTTGCGTTGGATGAAAACACCACTGATTATGGAACAAAATAAACAAAAAACTAGAATTGTTAATGCACATATGGCTAATGAGAATACTACAAGGTCCATTGCCCCGTAGCCAAAAATGCTTAGACAGAATGCAGTGATCAGCAAGGTGATTAATCCTTGCAAAGTTAGGGGGAATAGACCAATTCCGACCATTAATACCTTTACAGCTATAGATCGTCTAACATTGAAAATGTATTTATTGGCTGTATTCATGGTAAAGAAATATGTAAAGATAATTTTTAGAGCTAATTGAAGTAATTATTATTTTATGCGGTAAAGATAGCCACAACACTAGTTAATTATAGTCATATAATTAGAGACGCCGCTTGTATGGCTAAAATAGAAAAATGCTTATTTGTTCGCTCTGTTGTCGATTAATTGATCGACAACTATTGGGTCAGCTAATGTAGTAATGTCACCTAGGTTTTCTAGTTCATTGGCGGCAATCTTCCGCAGAATACGTCGCATAATTTTGCCGGAGCGGGTTTTAGGTAGGCCTGGCGCGAATTGAATAATTTCAGGTTTGGCAAACGCGCCAATTTCTTTGCTCACAAACTTTACTAATTCTATATTTAATTCCTTAGTTGCTTTTATCCCGGTCATAAGCGTAACGTAAGCATAAATCGCCTGACCTTTGATGTCATGGGGGTAACCAACTACTGCGGCTTCAGCAACCTTGCTATGGAGAACCAAGGCGCTTTCAATTTCAGCAGTGCCTAACCGATGTCCCGAAACATTGATAACATCGTCGACCCGCCCCGTTACCCAGTAAAAACCATCGTCATCGCGACGAGAGCTATCACCAGTAAAGTAGTATCCTGGATAAGTTTTAAAATAGGTGTCTATGCAGCGTTGGTGGTCGCCATAAACGGATCGAATCTGACTGGGCCAGCTTTGGGTGATGACTAAATTACCTGTCGCGGCTCCTTCAATTTCATTCCCATCTGCGTCCATCAATGCTGGCTTGACGCCAAAAAAAGGTTTGGTGGCTGAGCCTGGTTTTAAGTCAGTAACACCAGGAATAGGAGTGATCATGATAGAGCCAGTCTCTGTTTGCCACCATGTATCTACTATAGGGGAGCGAGAATCACCAACAACATGGTAGTACCATTCCCAAGCTTCGGGGTTAATAGGTTCACCAACAGATCCCAATAACCTAAGCGAGCTACGTGAAGTGCTTTTTACAGGGTCGTCACCAGCTGACATTAGCGCACGAATGGCTGTAGGAGCCGTATAAAAAATATTGACCTGATGTTTATCGATGACTCGCCAGAATCTAGACGCATCTGGGTAGGTGGGTACGCCCTCAAACATAAGTGTTATAGCGCCATTGGTCAGTGGACCATAGACTATATAAGAATGACCAGTCACCCATCCGACATCTGCGGTGCACCAGTAAATATCACCTTCGTGATAATCGAACACATACTTGTGCGTAATGCTTGCGCCGAGTAAATAACCAGCAGTGGTGTGTAGGACACCTTTGGGTTTACCTGTGGACCCGGACGTATAGAGAATAAAGAGAGGATCTTCAGCATCCATTAGTTCTGGTTCGCATTCAGAGCTAGCAGCCTCAGTGGCTTTGTAATAACAAACATCTCGAGTCTCATTCCAGCCAACGTCAGCTCTAGTTCTGCGCACAACAAATACGCTATGCACATTTGGACATTCCTCGAGCGCTGCATCTACATTAGTTTTTAGAGGAATTTTTCGGCCACCTCTTACACCTTCATCTGCAGTGATGACGGTTTGGCAATCAGAATCTAAAATTCGGTCTTTTAATGATTCTGGTGAGAAGCCGCCGAAAACAACAGAATGTATTGCGCCAATACGAGTGCAAGCGAGCATGGCATACGCCGCTTCCGGGATCATCGGCATGTAAATGCAAACCCTATCCCCTTTGCTGACCCCCCGTGTTTTTAGCGCATTTGACAATCTGCAAACGTGATTATGTAGTTGCCGATAAGTTATTCTTTTGTCATCGGATGGTTCATCTCCTTCCCATATAATGGCTGTTTGTTCCGCGCGCTTTTCCAAATGCCTATCGATACAGTTATAAGCAACATTTAGTTTTCCACCAGTGAACCAACTTGCTTCAGCTTTTTTAAACTCGCTGCGCATGACAGTTTTCCAGGGTTCATGCCAGTGCAGTAATTCACCAGCTTGCTCAGCCCAAAACTCTTCAGGAGCGTTAATAGATTGCTGATATAACTCTTCGTAACGCTTTGGATTAAGGTGGCTGTGATTCTTGGCATCACCGCTAACTGGATAGATTTTGGTTTCGGACATCGGGTATTCCTATTAGTCTTTCTGACGGAGATCGTGTTACCGCAAAAACCCTTAGCGCAATTATTCATTTAATATTGACAGCAATACAGAGCAACACAGAAGTATGCCTTAAAGACAGAAGCTACTCAATTACTAGGAATCAGCAGATTTATTGATCTGTGCTTACGCGAAGATTATCGATTAGTCGCGTAGAGCCGACATATGCAGCGGTAAGTACTACTAATTGAGTATCATTTTCATTGGCAGGCGAGAGGGAGTGTGACTCACAGATTGCAAAGTAGTCAGGTCTCAACCCCGCGTTGCTTAGCTGCGCTTTAGCCCAAATTTCGATCTTTCTGAAATCTCGATTTTTGTCCCTTATTTTTCCAGCAGTCTCCTGTAAACAACGATAGATATTTGAAGCCTTAACTATATCGTCATTTGATAAATAATTATTCCGAGAGCTTAAAGCGAGTCCATTACTATCTCTTACGATCTCCACCCCTCTGATATCAACATTAAGAGCGAGATCGCTGACCAGTTTCTTAATAATGAGGAATTGTTGGTAATCTTTTAGGCCAAAGAATGCCGTATCTGGTCTAACAATATTAAGAAGCTTGCATACTATGGTTGCAACACCATCAAAATGGCTAGGTCGGCTCCGCCCACAATAATTATCCGACAAGTCAGGAACATGAATTACAGTTTGATAATTTATGTTGTGGCCATAAATTTCTTTTACGCTCGGCGCAAACAAGTATTCACACTTTGCTTTTTTTAGCTTTAATTTATCCTCTTCAATTGTTCTGGGGTAGTTTTGTAAGTCTTCGTTGAGCTCAAATTGAAGAGGATTGACAAAGATAGTACTGATTACGCAATCATTTTCAGACAAGGCTTCTTTGAGTAATGCTAAATGGCCTGCATGAAGATTGCCCATTGTTGGGACGAGACCAATAGATTTTTTGGCAAGTCGGATAGTTTCTAATTCCAGATGCAGTTCAGCAATAGAGTTGAAAACTTTCACAGGATAGGGGCTCAACGATTATTTAGTTGAAGCTATGCTCTTGGGCTGGAAATGCTTTGGTTTTTACTGCCTTAACGTATGCTTCAATAGCGCCAGGTATGCCGTTACTTGATTCGATCAAAAAATTTTTTACAAATTTTGGGGTAATAGGAGATACGCCGAGCACATCGTGAAGAACCATAATCTGGCCTGTAGTTTCCGGCCCAGCACCGATTCCGATTACCGGAATTTCCAGAATGTCCGTTATAGTTTTAGCTAACGATTTTGGAACACATTCCAGTAGTAATATATTTGCGCCTGCGTCCTGCAATAAATGAGCTTCCTCGATAATTAATTGTGCCTGACCCGTATCACGTCCTTGGACGTGAAACCCTCCTATTCGATTAACGCTCTGAGGTGTAAGACCCATATGCGCGCATACGGGGATTCCTCTTTCAGCAAGTAATTTTGTCGTATTGGCGATCCAAGCGCCACCTTCGAGTTTTACCATATGAGCACCCGCACGCATCAGAGCAGCTGCGTTTTCCAGGGTTTGAGTTTCAGATGAATAGCTCATGAAAGGCAGGTCTGACATCACTAGTGCGCCCTTGTTTCCTCGCTTGACACATTGTGTGTGATAAATCATATCTTCCATTGTTACAGGCAAAGTACTGTCGTGACCTTGTAGAACCATGCCAAGGGAATCTCCAACTAAAAGTACTTCTACGCCAGCTTCACTCAAAATGGATGCGAAACAGGCATCATAGGCTGTTAAACAGGCAAATTTTTCTCCCTGCTGCTTTATTTGTTGCAGAGTAGTTAAGGAAACATTTGTTGATTTCTTACTTGAGCTCATGTGTTGCGAAGTCTAATAGAAATATTTATGGAAAGATATGTAGTGAAAAGCGAATTTATAGCGCTCAAGATTATCGGATCTATAGCAAAGAAGGCCCAGGATTAAAATAATTAGTCCCTGTAGGGTGAGACAAGATGTAGTCCACTAATCGCTGATAATCGTCATCATTGCTCACTAAATCGATCTCGGCGCTATTTACAATCAACAACGGAGATTTGTGGTAGTAATGGAAAAATTCAGTATAAGCAAGGTTTAAGTTCTCCAAATACCCCAGCTCTATGAATTGTTCGGCCTTTACTCCCCGTTTCTGAATTCGATCTAGCAATATGTTGGTAGGCGCTTGTAAATAGATGACTAAGTCCGGTGTGGGTGCTTCAATAATAAGGTGTTTGTAAACCTTTAAATACAATTCATACTCATCTGCATCTAAATTTTGTAGCGCGAATAAGTTGTCTTTATCGATCAAGAAGTCAGCAACTCTAACTGGTTCAAATAAATCTTCTTGGCGCAGCTCCTGAATTTGCTGAGCCCGTTGAAATAGGAAAAACAATTGCGCTGATAATGCATGCTGACGAGAGTTTTCATAAAATCGATCGAGAAAGGGATTCTCCTCACTTTTTTCTAAAAGTAACTCGTAATTAAAAGATTCGGCTAATCGTTTTGTAAGGCTAGTTTTTCCAACTCCTATAGGTCCTTCGATCGCAATATAGCGTGGAATATTTCTCGACAGGTCAGATTTTTTCGTCACTCGGAATCACCTGTTTGTTTGCGTTTATGACGTCGACGGCGGAGATTTTTTGCTCTTGGTACCGCCCCGCTCAATTCCTTTCTTTTCTTCTGATCACCGTTTTGAAAATCCGTCCACCATTGCCCCAGGCCGTCAAGTTCTTCTCCAGCTTGCTCTCTAAGTAATAAAAAATCATAGGCTGCCCGGAAGCGGGGGTGCTTGAATGTACTCTCAATGCTGCGTTTATTCCGGCGTTGTAACCGGCCTTGAAGATCCCAGATTTCGCGACATGCGACAGTAAATCGTTTTGGAATAGCAGTATAGTCGAGTTGCTTCGTTAGAGCAGATTGTGCAGCCTGCTCGAATGCTTGCTGGGGCGCTAGGTCAAGATTCTTAGATTGGGCTAGCTTGAGCTTCAAAACTGGCCAGAGAAGGGCGGAAAAGAGGAATGCTGGAGTCACAGATTTTTCCGCGGCTATTCGCGAATCAGTGTTGCTCAGGGCCAAGAACACAAGTTTTGCAGACACGCTATCACCCTGTTCTATTGCATCGATAGTGGGTGCAAACAAATAGCTGCCTAATTGATACTGACTTAGTAATTCAAAAGTTCGTTGAGCAAATCCGCCAGTCATGAGTTTTAGGGTCTCATCGAATAAGCGAGCGGAAGAAATAGAGTCGAGCAAATAGGAAAGTTCATCGATAGGCCTCTTGGTGTTCTCCTCAATCTCAAAACCCAATTTTGCAGAAAAGCGAATCGCTCTTAACATGCGAACTGGGTCTTCTTTGTAGCGCGCGATAGGATCGCCGATCATTCGAATCTCTTTGTTTTGTATATCATCAAGACCACCACAAAAATCTAATAAGAGAAAATTGCGGGTTGTGTAGTACAGCGCATTCACCGTGAAGTCGCGCCTAAAAGCGTCTTCATCAATGTTTCCATAGACATTATCTCTAAGAATCATACCTGCTTTTGAATGAGCTGAATCCAAACCCTTGATTTGACGTCTAGATATATCGTCAGCTATTTGATTTTTGGGGTCATGATTGGCTCTAAAGGTGGTGACTTCAATTATTTCACGCCCAAATCTAATATGAACTATTTTAAAACGGCGACCTATTATTCTAGCATTCTTAAATAGTTTTCTTATTTCTTCCGGAGAAGCATTAGTCGCAACATCAAAATCTTTGGGTTTTGTGCCTAACAAGAGGTCTCTGACCCCGCCTCCAACAATGTAAGCATGAAAACCAGCACTAGATAATCGATACAATACTTTCAGTGCGTTAGGAGAAATTTGTTTACGGGAAATTGAATGATTATCACGTTTAATAACCGTTGCTTTTTCTAATCCAGCTAATTCGATTTCAGAATTCATTAATACAACAAGAATATGATGTTTGGATTCATAGGGGCTTTAGTAATCTGTCAGGAGATAAACAAAAGACGAGCTATGATGATACAACGGTAGCCGGAAAATAGAACGCTCTCTCAAAGGAGAATCTTGGTTTGTATAGATATAATCTGACGAATAAGTCTGAAGTAAACAAAAATGGGGATGAAATCATCCCCATTTTGAAGTAGTAGCTATTGGTTTACTAATTATTATTTTTATTAATTGGGAGCCAAGCGTGGCGCCACATAAGCAAGAGGAGGTAATTTTGTGGCGAGATAACAATGCGCTACTCATAGGCCACAAACCCAGCCTTCTTATTATTTAATGCACTAACCTTAGTTATTTAACTCAGTAATGCTATTTTTGTTTTTATTGGGGTTTATTATTATTATTTATTGTTATTATCGTTATTAACTAACGCATTTACTGTGCCAGGTTGTTAATATCTTTAAATATCAATAAGTTATAATTTTAATAATCAGTATTTGATTCTTATTTTAGGAATATTGTTACCAATCGTCACTGAAATTTGAGTAAAAGGGTAGCGGTAACAAAAATATTATTTAGCTAGTACTCAACGAGAACTTGACGTTCTAGCCAATCCAATGACTTTAAGGAATTTGCTTTAGGCGGGCATTAGAGGAATGAAAGGAGGTTCAAACAGCTAGCTTCTTCTTTCTGGGAATTCCAAATCGCTGTCTGCGCTCCCAAAGACATTTGCGAGAGATACCAAGCTTTTTGGCTAATTGGGTTTCGTTCATTGAGTCCTGATGTTCGATCACAAATCGCTGAAAATAGTCCTCCAAGGACAGTTCTTCTATGGGTTCGGCTAGTATGGGCGTAGCTTGCTGTTTTAAGTCTAGCTCTGCTTTAGCGATCTCATCTTCGATAGCAAGTAATTCTTCTCCAATTTTTTCCCCTTCGGCCAAGACAACCGCTCGCTCAATCGCATTTTCCAATTCTCGTACATTACCTGGCCAAGTGTACTTAGCAATAGCTCGACTTGCTCCATCTGAAAAACTTCGCATTGCTGTTTTAAGCCTAGTACAGGTTCGTTGCAAAATGATGTCAGCTAGTTCTAATATATCGTTGCCTCTATCTCGCAGAGGAGGAATTATAAGCGTCATGACATTGATGCGGTAATACAAATCTTCCCGAAAATATCCATCAATTACGAGTTGCTTCAAATCGCGATGTGTCGCGGCGACTAATCGTACGTCTACTTTTTTTGACTGCACAGAGCCAACCTTTCTTATTTCGTTTTCTTGCAGTACTCGAAGCAGTCTTGCCTGGGCTTCAAGAGGGAGTTCTCCGATTTCATCCAAAAATAAAGTGCTACTATTTGCAGCTTCAACCAATCCTGTTCTTGTAGCGGTTGCTCCAGTAAAAGCTCCTTTTTCATGGCCGAATAATTCTGATTCGATTAGATTTTCAGGAATAGCTGCACAATTCACAGATATCATTTCCTGGCTTTCTCTAGAGCTTAGGTTATGAATGGCTCGAGCAACCAGTTCTTTGCCAGTGCCAGATTCCCCATTTATTAAAACCGTTGAATTAGTTTGCGCCACTTTTCTTATTCTACGAAATAATTCCATCATTTGTGGGCAACTACCAATCATTCCATGGACCGGAGGTTCGTGTTCAATATCATTTGATGTAGGATTGTCACAACTGCCGCGCTCACGAATAATTTTTGCAACAGTTTCTATTATTTCATTGTGCTCAAAAGGTTTGGCAATATAATCCACCGCTCCCATTTTCATCGAATCGATGGCTGACCGAATGCTGGAATAGCTTGTCATAATAAGGACTGGAGTTTTGGTTGCTTTTATAAGATCAGTGCCTGGTGCACCAGGAAGTCTTAGATCACTTATAATGACATCGAAATTATCAATGTCATATTTCTCCATCGATTCCTTTACAGTACCTGCTTCAGAAACCTCATAATCATGCCGCTCTAGAAGACGTTTTAATGAAGTGCGAATCACTTCTTCGTCTTCCACTACTAAAACTTGATTTGTTGATATCATAAATCACATCAAACAGGTTGTTGTAATTTGTCGCCCAGTGTTAGCTGATCGCTATTCACCGAATCGTCTTCTTTGAGCCGAGGAAAACGAATTACAACTTGTGTTCCTGTACCTTTGTCCATGTCAATGGGGCTAATTATATCAATATCTCCCCTTAAATCCTCTACAATACTAAAAACCAGAGATAAGCCAAGCCCGGTGCCCTCTCCAGCCTCCTTAGTAGTAAAAAATGGGTCGAAAATCCGATCTCGTATCAGGGGTTGTATGCCCACTCCTTGGTCAGTTACCTTAATTTTTACATAGTCCCCATCAATGCTACCGACCAAAGATATCTTATTGTTTCGTTGGCTTGCATCCCTTGCGTTATTGATTAAATTTACTAATACCTGCAGTAGTCGTTGAGAATCCCCTAGGATTGCTGCTTTAGGATCACAGCTAATCTCATATTTTAGATTCTTGTTTTTTTTGTCCAATGAAATCAGAATGCCGGCTTCCTGCATGCATTTCTCTATTACAACGATTTCATTTTTAGAATGTATTTTATTGGTTCCTGCGTGGGCAAAGTTAACGAGTGAATATACAATTTCTGAAGTTCTATTAGTCTGTTCAATTATTTGCTCTGCCAAATTATTTAACTCATCGCCATCATATTCGTCCCGAATAGTTTGAGCCAGGCAGGCGATTCCCGTAATTGGGTTGCCAATCTCATGAGCTACGCCTGCTGCTAAGCGGCCGATAGAGGCGAGACGTTCACTATGGGATAGGCTTGCTTCCAGTAAGTCTGTTTCAGTAATGTCTTCAATTAGAATGATTACACCTTCAAGGCTCTTGCTATCCTTGCTTGATTCTCCAATAAGTGCTTTATGTAAGTTGACTGATTTTTTTTGTCCGCTTAGCTGAAAACTATGCTTGAACGAATGATCGGCATCTCCCTCCATAAAATTTTTCAGCAAAGAGAGCCACGGCTCTTCAATATCATCAAGTTGTGATCCAATAATGTCAGCCGAATTGATCTCAGTAAATTCTTCTAAGGTATGATTCCACATTATAAATTCGCTCTCATAAGACAGTGAGCAAACTCCAAGGGGCAGGTCTAATAGTATTTGTCGATGATAGCGGCGCAAATTATCAAGATCTGCGGCCATGCCCGACAAATTTGATCGATAAGACTCAATTCTATTTTCTATGACGTTTAAATCAGAACTACCATGTTCAGAAATAATACTGTATGGAAGATAGTTGTCGATTAACTCTCTCGCGATCGAAGGTCCGAGCAGTCCCGAAAGATTAGCTTCCATTCTTCCTCTTAACAAACGCATTGAATATGGCCGTTTATCTTCGCTGCTAAGATCTAAATCTTGTAATGCTTGGTTCACTTCTCTAGTGGCGGTTTTGTTCCCTAAGGGCTTGCTTAAGCTTCTTATAAATTCTCCTGCTGACTTCGCAACTAGTCCACTGCGTTTCCGCCTTTGAATGGTATCCAATGCACAAATATCTGCAGAGCTTTTCTCTTCGTCACTTGTACGGGTAAGTAGGGAGACCATGACAAATAGTAAAGTATTACCAATTAGCGATATTGAGGAAACATCTTGCCAATTTAATGATATTAATGAGAAAGAAACTGCTGTCAGTTCGAAAAATAATGGGAGCATTAAGAACAAAAACCAAACAAGAAATGCTGTACCTAATCCCGCAAGGAACCCCTTCTTATTTCCTTGGGGCCAGTAGAGAATAGCAACAATCCCCGGCAAGAATTGAAGTGATGCAGAAAAAGCAACTGTTCCAATTACTTGAATGCTAATGGTTGCTTTTGGCAAATAATAAAAAAGAAAGCCGGCCCAAATTAACGCGGTTATCAGGAGTCGGCGGGACCAGAGTAACCAGCGATAAATATCTTGTTTTGCACTAGGTTGATAGATAGGAAGAATAATGTGATTTAGACACATGTTTGAAAGTGCCAGAGTGATCACAATAATTAATCCGCTTGCTGCACTTAAGCCTCCTAGGTATCCAACAAGAGTTATAATTGGACTACCATAAGCAGCGCCGATCGCTACCGGTAGATATTCGACTTGGACCAGAGTTTCCGATTGTAGGCCAGCCCAAAGTATGGGCAAGACTGGCAAACTAAGGACTAGAAAATAGAGAGGCAATCCCCAACTTGCATAGGATAAAGAGCGTTGCCCATTAGATTCATTGAAGGTCACATAAAACATATGCGGCATTGCGATAGAAGCGGTAAAGAATAGTAATGCTATGACATGAAATGAGCTAAGATAATCAGTGTCTGTCAGACTGTCTAATAATTCAGGTTGCTGGTTTAGCCATTCATTAAGCTCCCCCAAGCTTCCAAAAGCACCAAATATCGCAAAAGCCCCTACAACTAAAAAAGCGACCAGTTTTACGAGAGATTCGAACGCAATTGCTATGACCAATCCGTCGTGGCGAGTCCTTCCTGCTCGCCTCGATGTACCAAATAAAATGGCAAACAATGTTATTAGTATGCAGAAGCCAATCGCTATTGCGCCTTGAGTGGGTTCTGCTGAAATAATGTCGGCGGTATCCTCAACGGCTCTAATCTGCAGCGCAATTAAGGGAATAACCCCAATTAAAATTACAATGGTTGTTATGGTGCCAGCCCACGGTGATCGATACCGAAAAGCCATGAGGTCTGCAAGTGAGCTTAGCTGGTAAGTTCTGGTAAGCTCCAAGATTGGCTTTAAGAGTAACGGAGATAATAGAAAAGCGAGTGATATGCCGATTGAGTGGGCTAGATATCCATATCCATCACGCAGCGCATTACCAACAGAGGTGTAGTATGCCCAAATGCTAGCAAACACTCCTAGGGACAGCACATAAACTATAGGGTGTCGAACTACGCGCTGAGGTATCCAGCCTTTATCAGTGATGAAGGCTACTCCAAAAAGTAAGACTAAATAACAGCTCCCCAGCAGAAAAAGGGTAGTTAGCTCATAATTCATCAGAATCCTGCTCTCTATGAGCCCAGCTTGCCACTATGACAATCATCAAACCTATTATAAATGGGCGATACCAAGTTCCGTTAGGTTGGTTGATCCAGTCAATACTTACTAGGAACAACAAATAAATGATTACCAATAGCACTAAGATTGAGCGAGGAATATACACTGAATTACTCCGCTGTTAGCGAACTCTCGGGGATATTAGCTAACTTGGGTACAGCCTGTATATCCCATACTGCAATTCCCCACGCCAATTGTTCTTTTACGGTTGCCTGTCGAATTGTTGCCGGTGGGGAAAGCCCAAGAAATTTCATAGCCTGGTGAATCAGCTTCGGTCCATGTTTTGTGTCGATAGGAGTTGCAAAATGCTGTTTACTTAGCTTTTGCCCTTGAGCATTGACTATGATTGGGATGTGGCCATAGATTGGTGTTTTATAGTTGAGTAATTGTTGTAAATAAATTTGTCTAGGTGTTGAGTCAATCAAATCATTGCCACGAATAATATGAGTAATATTTTGTAGGGCATCATCCGCGACAACCGCAAGTTGATACGCAAATAATTTATCTTTTCTAACGATTACAAAATCGCCAATTTCTACTTCCAGATTTTGACGATAGTTTCCCTGCACTAGGTCGTTAAATTCTATTATGCCATTTTCAGTTCGCAATCGAATTGCATAGTCAGAGCAAGGTTTTGAGATTCTGTTTCGACACTGGCCGTTATAGATGGATCCCATCGATTTGATTGCTGAACGACTACAGTCACATTCATAGCAGAGTTCTTTTTTTGCTAGTTGCTGAAGAGTTTTATCATAATCTTCTAGGCGCGTGCTTTGGTATAGCAATTCTCCATCCCACTCTAAACCTAAGTTAATTAGCTGATCCAATATTTTTTCAGCAGCGCCTTTAGGTTCTCGAAGAGGGTCAAGATCCTCCATGCGCATTAACCAAAGGCCGTTGTTGGCCTTAGCATCAAGAAAACTTGCTACAGCAGCAATTAAAGACCCGAAGTGCAATGGACCGGTTGGTGATGGAGCGAATCTACCAATATAGCAATGATCTTGATTAGTGAGTTCACTGCTCACGATTAAGATTGAAATTTAAGTTGATGACGAGAATGATATATCAGTCCCAATAAATTAAACTCATGCTCCATGGGTTTAATTAATATGATTTAGCTGCCTAATTGTTTCTCTTTTATTTCGTCGAGAGTTTTGCAATCAATACATTTATTTGCAGTAGGTCTTGCTTCTAGTCTGCGTATTCCAATTTCAATTCCACATGACTCGCAAAAACCGTAATCGTCTTGTGCAATCGCTTCGATAGTGCTATCGATTTTCTTGATTAGTTTTCTTTCTCGGTCACGTGTTCGAAGCTCTAGGCTAAACTCTTCTTCTTGCGTGGCGCGATCCGCTGGATCAGGATAGTTCGCAGCATCATCTTGCATATGGTGCACAGTTCGATCGACTTCTTGCATTAATTGTTCGCGCCAATCGAGCAAGATCTGCTTAAAGTGCTCTCGCTGTTTTTCATTCATATATTCTTCGCCCTTTTTAGGTTTATAAGGGACAAAGTTCTTTAAAACTGGTTCTGACTCAGAGCGAATAGAGCTAGACATAATGGCTAATGCCTCTGTAGACCATTGTGTTGCTATTTAATCTCTTGCTTTAGTTTAAGCAAGCAATGGTTTTCAAATTGATAGTTGGTCTTGATAAGTGAGTATTTTCTTCAAGACTCGTTGATAGAAATTCTGTGCTTACTTAGCCACGATTTTCAGAAAGCTGGGTAACCTACCAGATTCTTATTCCGGATGCTATAAAAATCATCATCAATTTCGAACTTAAATAGTATTGAAGAAATGCGCCGCTTCGGTGCTACCTTTTGTAAAAATTGATCCCTTATAATACCTTAAATGAAGCTATCGTAAGATTGTGTTAAGGAAGTTTAGAATGCCTTTAAAACTGCCACACCTTTCTCCTAGAATGGAAAATGTGAGTCCCTTTCGTGTAATGACGGTTATGCGTCGTGCTGCTGAGTTGGAGGCAGAGGGGCACAAAGTTGTTCATATGGAAGTTGGTGAGCCGGATTTCGCTACCGCTCTTCCAATCGTAGAAGCAGCGAAGCGGGCATTGGAAAAAGGCTTAACTAAGTACACAAGTGCGCCCGGGATTGCCGAATTGCGCGAAGCCATAGCTAATCGTTATAAACTTAATCACGGTGTTTCTATTGATCCAAACCGGGTTTTGATCACCCCGGGCGCCAGCGGAGGACTATCACTTCTTGCTAATATGTTAGTGTCACCCGGCGACGGCGTTTTACTCACAGATCCTGCCTATCCCTGCGTAAGAAATTTCATCTATATGCTCTCTGCGGAGCCGCAGTTGATTCCTGTTTCAATAGTTAATAATTTTCAACCGACGCTAGAGGAGTTAGATCTATATCGAAATCGAAATTCAAGAGGGCTTTGGTTAGCTTCTCCAAGCAATCCAACTGGAACGATTTTAGAAAGGCAGCGTCTGCAAGAAATCTGTGATTGGACGCAATGTAATCGACTCCATTTGCTTGTTGATGAAATTTATCACGGGCTTGAATATGTTGATGATTTGCCCAGTGTGCTGGAACTGGATTCTTCGGCATTTGTTGTGAATAGCTTCTCAAAGTATTACGGCATGACCGGTTGGCGTTTGGGTTGGATAATTGTGCCAGACGAGTATGTAGAAACTGCGAATATCCTCGCTCAAAACTTGTTTATCTCACCGCCATCCATTGCCCAATACGCAGCGCTAGCTGCATTTACAAATGAAGCGGAAGTGATATTCGAGGAGAGAAGAGATGCTTTTCGCCAGAGAAGGGATTATTTGTCTAGAGCATTGCGCGAATTAGGATTTCAGCTTTCAAATAATATTCAAGGTGCCTTTTATATCTATGCCAATATCTCCAAATTCTCTGAGGATTCTGAAGAGTTCTGCAAGAACTTGCTAGATTACCATCAAGTTGCGATTACTCCAGGCACAGATTTTGGAGAACATAAAGCCAAGGAATTTGTGCGCATGGCATTTACCACTAGCATGCAAGATTTGGAGCTGGGCGTTGAGCGAATTACTAAGGCACTATGCTGAGACTCAAGTGATGATAGGGGAAAACCTTTATGGAATTTGAGAGCGAATTACAGTCTGCACATTTGGTGAGGCGCTATAACCGCTTCCTGGCAGATATTAAGCTTCCGAACGGTGGAATAATGACTATCCATTGCCCAAATACTGGATCTATGAAGAATTGCAAGGAGCCAAATAGCTTAATTTGGTATTCCGCTTCGTCAAATTTGAAACGCAAATATCCAATGACATGGCAATTCATAGAATCCACTGATAACCATATAGTCGGAATCAATACCGGCCTATCCAATAAATTAGTAGTAGAAGCAATTGCGAATGGAACGATCAAACAATTACAAGACTATAATGAGCTGGAGACAGAAATAGCTTATGGGGCACAGAATAGCAGAATTGATATATTGCTTAGTGGCGGAGGGCTCTCTAAGCAAGAAAAATGCTATGTAGAAGTGAAAAATGTTAGCCTTGGTGTTGGTTCAGGCTTGGGTCTTTTCCCAGACGCTGTAACAACTCGGGGCCAAAAACATTTACAAGAGTTAATGTTAGTAAAGAAATCTGGCTGTCGCGCTGTGTTGCTGTTTTGTGTTCAGCATACTGGTATTGAGCGTGTTAGCCCTGCTGATGAAATTGATCCTGAGTATAGCTCGTTACTAAGAGAAGCAGTTGCAGTAGGGGTAGAAGCTATTGCTTATCGAACAGAAATCGATCCCCAGAAGGGGAAAATATGGTTACAAGATGAACTTGCTGTGATTCTCTAACATAGCTAATGGCAATGTTTTAGAAACTGCTGCGCTTAATATTGGGGTGCAGGCACCAATTGATCTCTCTGAATCATAATCATCCCATTCTCCTCAGTAAATGGGATTTTCTGTAAATGCTTCCCTTTACAGGGCCCTGCTAAGCAATGCCCATCGTCTATTCTAAACAGAGCTCCGTGAGTAGAGCATTGGATGAGTTCGGCATCCGCATCAAGGAAATCATTTTCTTGCCATTCTAAGGGTGTCCCTAGATGGGGGCAGCGATTCCAATAGAGATGAATTTGATTATCTTTTTTCACTGCAAACATATAAAAGTTATCGAGATCAATTCCTTTAGATTTGCCCTCTTCGATGTCGTTAACCGTAAACAGTTCAATCATTATGCAAGTGCCTGCTCGAAGTCAGTTAGCAAGTCTGCGACTTCTTCAATTCCTACACTAAAACGAACCATGGAGTCAGAAATGCCCATTGAGGCCCTTCGTTCTACGCCCATTTCATAATAGATTGTATGCGCTACTGGTATTGCCAAAGTCCTATTATCCCCTAGATTACTTGAGGAGACGATGCAGTCCATCTTATTAAGAAAGTCAAAACAATTTACTTCTTCTTTCAAGTCGACACTGAAAATTGTACCGAATCCTTTAAAAAGTTGCTTTGCTCTTTCATGTTGTGGGTGGTTGCTAAGGCCTGGAAAGTAAGCTTTTTTAATTTTTGGATGATTGTCACAGAATTCAGCAAGCACCTGCGCATTCTCACAAGCCTTTTCGATACGCAGAGACAGCGTTTCTGATCCTGTCGCTAGATGGTGCGCAGCTTCCGGCCCTAGGCTAGCCCCCATGTCCCGAAGGCCTTTCTTTTTTATTTGAGTGATTCCCTGAAGTTCCGATTTTTCTGTCCGATAAGCGTCGTAGATGTTTCCAAATTCTGACCAATCATATAATCCAGTATCCGTGATTATTCCACCAAGCGCATTTCCATGACCGCCGATGTATTTTGTTAGTGAATTTACGATTAAGCTAGCCTGAACTTTCTTGGGAAGAAACAAGTGTGGAGAAGTCATCGTGTTATCGACACAATAGATTAAGCTTTTTAACTTACAAAGCTCCCCGATAGCTTTCAGGTCAGCAACCTGAGTGACGGGGTTAGCTATTGTTTCTACAAACACGAGTTTGGTATTTTCTTGAATGGCACTTTCAACAAAGCAGGCTTTCGTAGCGTCTACAAAAGTAACTTCAATACCTAGCCGCTTTAAGGTGCCAAAAAAGCTGTTAGTATTACCAAAAAGGAAAGCACTGGAAATTATATGATCTCCTTCCTTTAACAATGCGAGCAGAGCGCTCGATATTGCTGCCATTCCAGTCGCGAATGCGACGCTGGCTATGCCTTGCTCCATCTGGGTAATGCGATTTTGTAGTGCTGTCACTGTGGGATTTAACTGTCGACCATAGTTATATCCTGCTCGTTTTCCTTGAAATACCTCCGCCAGATGACGCGCATCTTCATAACCATAGGCAACTGACGGATGCACTGGTTTGTGCAGCACCCCGTGTTCCGGATTATCCCTGCGGTCCGAGTGTAAATTTGTTGTATTAAAACCTTTCTTGCCCATGTGTTTTTCGATGTATCCCTACTAATAAAAATTATTGCCCGAGAATGGTACTCGGAGCAGTATTTTATGCAGGCGGCTTTATACACTAGCCCTATACATATTGAAAGAATGCTTTGCTAGATGTAAAGGCCGACGCCACAAGTACAACACTAAAAAATACATTATACCGCGATTAAGAATGCTGGTCTGCTTTGTCTTGGCAGACTAAACACAGGCTAGCTTGGGGTTGCGCATTTAACCTACCGAAGGAAATAGCTTCATCGCATTGGCGGCAAAAGCCATAATTATCAGATTCTATAGCTTCCAATGACGCTTGAACTTTTTTTAGTTTAAGTAATGCCTTTCCTCTTGTGGACACTGCCATACTTTGTTGTTGCATCGCATCTATTCGCGATACTCGTCCAACCGCTGTCTGATCCAATTGCACGGTCTCTGTCGCCTGTTTGTTTATTTGCAACTGTTCTTTTAATTCGCTCTCCAGCTTATGCAGTGTTAGTAGTAAATTTTTCTTTTGTTTAGTGGTTAGACTATTCATGATAAAAAATTCTCGACAATTCTTTCATGTTTTATTTCAGGCCTTGAAATAATGGGCGAGAATCAATAAAAGCCTGTATTTCTAGTAGACGCTGTCTGTACTCCGAACTATTCCGGTCATTGTAAATAGCATTAAAGTCAGATTCAGAGATCCCGTCCCGGCTACCCCCAACTTCAGGCATATAGTCTGATTCCGTTCGGAGATTTATCATGCGCCTTTGCATTTCCAGCGCGGATTGTCGATTCATAGTCGAATAACTGGCCAGTGTCACACCAACGCTATTTGCAGTTAAATCAGAAAAACTAAAACCGGAGCGATATCTAGCATCATAAGCTTCCTTGGTTGTTGAGAGAAGTTCGGCAAAGTCAGCACCTACCGAAGCCGCAATAGCAGCGATAGACACGACGTGCTGTGCCAAATCTTGTCGTCTTTGTAGGCGAACCTCAATAAACTTTGCGGATTGCACTGCAGCCGCCGTGTCGTTACCAATAAGCTGACTAAGTTCATCATCATTTACGTAAATTGCCAAGGCTTGCAGAAGAGCTCGGTTTTCGGCTATTGGATCACTGTCATTCAAAGATCTCTCTCTGGCTTCAGTAAACAACGGAACGAAAAGTGTATTCAGAGATATGGCGCGAACATCCGCAGAGATTGTAGTAACAAATTCATTGATCAATTCATAATAACTAACGATTCTATCGCGATCTTCCGGGGACACGAGTAATTGTTGAGCTTGATCACTTATCCGGCTAATCAGTGCTGGGTCCCATAGTAACCCCACATTCAATTGTGAATCCTCAATTTCTATTGAGTCAACATTGTCGAATAGATCGCTAAGGTCGTTTAAGGCGAGAGTAGATTGGTTCAAGTTGTTTCTGAGCCTTCCCCAGGCTATTTCCACCAGACGGTCAGGTAATCGGATATGGCCAACGCGAACTTCACGCATTTCTAGTACTTGATTAGTGCTTACAAAAGTACTGCTTATGTTGAGGTAAAGTGGGAGCGATTCGGCTAGTAACTCAAAACTTAACGCAGCACTTAAAGTTTCCTCTTCAATCGACAATCGAGCAGCCAAGGTAGGAGACAAATTTATGAGATTTAATCCATAGCGCAATATCAAGTTTAGTTCTTCTGCACTGAGCTGCAAATTTTGTAGGCCGGCAATCCCGGGTGAACGAGGGACAGTTTCAACTAATAGCTGCTCAATTCGGGAGATTTCTTCAGGGTTTAATGATTCACCAGCGGGAATATTTGGCACTTTCTGCACTGAAAGTAGAAACACAATAAATGGAGCGCTCAGAAGAAAGACTAGGAGCGATCTAAGTAAAAATCGGAGAGTTACCAATATAGGCATGCTCAGGGTGTCTTCGCTTTAATCACTTGATTTTGCGGAAAATGAACTCTATTTTTTTGTTGCCGCTTGCAGGCAGAGCCAGTTTGTAGTTGGATTTTACTGACAAATAGCGACTTTATCGCTATAAAGTATGACAAAATCCAAAAATTCTAGAGTTTGGATATAAAACTACTTATTAATCAAGAGCCTGAAACCAGTGCTTAGTTTCGGATGTGCTGCGGGAAAGATATTTTTTCAAAGAGAAGGTTATGAATTCATACAAAATTAGAATTGTCTTGCTGCAGGGGTTGCAGGGCCTTGGCAGCATTTCTATAGCCATGGTTTTTCTCATTACTTTGACTGCCTGCACATCCCAAGCAGCTAGAGAAGCGGAATTAGCAGCGATCGATGCAGAGCGAGAGGCTCAGCTAGAGAACACTGCGAGCGCTATTGAGCAAGAACGCCAGCGTGCAATGCAAGAACAACGACGACGTGAAGCAGAGGACCGAGTGAGGATCGCTGCAGCACAGCAACTCAGAGAAGAATCACTTGCGAGAGAAGAAGCACTCGCGAGAGAAGAAACACGTGCGAGACAAGAAGCTTTTGCAAGGGAGGAAGAGCTCGCGAGAGCAGAGAAAGAGCGTCGCCGCCGCGAGGAGGCGGAGCAGAGGGAATATGAGCGTTTAGCTTTAAATGCCGCCGCCGAAGCCGAAAGGCAATCCAAGCTGGAGTTGATTGCTGAATTAGAGGTCCAAATAGCTTCCATTGAATCTACAACTATGCAGGACGAATCCACCGCTGCTATTTTGCGAGCTGCGATTATGGTGGCCGAAGAGTTACTGGATACGCTCGCAACTGAGCAAGCTAAATATGAGAGCACTGATGAATATGGCAATACCCTTGAACCACTTGCCAAAGAACTGATCGCTGAGCTCGAGGCTCGTAAAGACAGTTTGGTGCGTCAAGCTCAGTAGGTCTAGCAAAAGAAGCCAGAGGTTTGCAGTGATTACTCCATGACTAAAATCCTAGATTTCGAGAGCAAACGGCAGGAACATCTGTTCAAGCAAAAGGAGGCCAAGGCAGATGCATTGCGCAAAGCCTTCCGTCAAGCGAGGGGAGAACCAGATCCGGATTCCCGTTCAGGCAAACGGAAAGGTCGCAGAAAACCGGAGAAAAAATAGTTCTAATTCCAGCCCTACTTCCTAGCAAAATTTTAACATCCTCTAAATCCCGCTGAACCACAAAAATGCTGGCCCTCCAGCCGCTTCACATGCTTTGTTTGTAAAGCCTGTTGTGGTAAAGTGCGCGGCTTTAAAAACAACTTACCAATCGGGGAGACACACTTAGATGTCGGGGATAACAATTACAGTCACCACGGTCTTGTCACTGCTGGGTTTGGGTATAGCTTTCTTTTATATGAAGCGAGTAACTAGCATACCATTGGATTTGGGGCTTGATGAAAAAGATGGCTCTCGTCTAAGGTTTATTCATGGAGCTATCGCAGAAGGTGCTATGGCATTCCTTAAACAGGAATATAAATTTCTCACTATATTTATGGTGGTATTCGCCGCGATCATTGCGGTCTTAATCGATGATACTCATACACCTGACATACGCGAAGGAATCTATACAGCATTAGCTTTTCTATTCGGTGGCGCCATTTCCATAGCATCTGGCTATATCGGCATGAAGGTTGCTACTCAAGGGAATGCGCGAACTACAGTGGCTGCAAAAAAAGATATTTCCAGTGCCTTCGATGTCGCGATTAATTCTGGCGCGGTTATGGGTTTTGCGCTCGTTGGCCTTGCGACGCTCGGGTTGGTGCTCATTTACGTAATAATGAGTTTCTTGCTCGCCGATCTCGGACAAGAAAATAATCATATCTTAATGGAAGTAATCGCGGGTTTTGGATTAGGTGGCTCGACTATTGCACTTTTTGCCCGTGTTGGCGGTGGGATTTTTACCAAGGCAGCAGATGTTGGCGCAGATCTGGTCGGAAAAGTCGAACAAGGTATTCCCGAAGACGACCCACGCAACCCAGCTGTAATCGCTGATAATGTTGGCGACAATGTCGGAGATGTTGCAGGAATGGGCGCGGACCTATTTGGGTCATGCGCAGAAAGCACCTGCGCGGCTATGGTGATCAGTGCGGTTGTTTTCGCCGCCGACCCTAATGCATTGCTCTATCCAATTCTTATTAGTGCAATAGGCATTCCTATCAGCTTAGTTACCAAATTGTTAGTGAGTGTTAAGGACGAAAATGATGTCGCGCCGGCATTGATGAAGTTGCTGATCGTCTCCAGTGCGCTGATGGCAGTCGTCATGTTCTTTTTCACCATGGCATTGATCCCGGAGTTCTTTGAGCTTAACGGTGAGCAGTACACTAACATGGGCGTTTACTGGTGCTTTCTATCAGGCCTTATTGCGGGTTTGGCAGTTGGGCTACTAACTGGATATTACACATCAGAAAATTATGGCCCAGTTAAAGAGTTAGCTCGATCGTGTGAAACTGGTGTTGCTACAAATATCATCTATGGCTTGGCCTTAGGTTATAAGTCTACCGTGTTGCCTTATTTAGCGATTGCCGTAAGTATATTTGTTTCGTGGGATCTCGCCGGCATGTATGGAGTAGCAATCGCTTCGCTTGGTATGTTGGGCACGTTGGTTATCGCTCTTATGATCGATGCCTATGGTCCGGTAGCAGATAATGCTGGTGGTATCGCTGAAATGGTTGGCTTGGATAAGGAAGTACGTCGTCGTACGGATATCCTGGATTCGGCTGGAAACACCACGGCTGCAATCGGTAAAGGCTTTGCAATTGGTGCTGCAATTCTTACTTCTCTCGCGCTATTTGCAGCGTTCATAACCGCTGCATCTAATTTAACCGGCGAACCTATTTCTATGAGTTTGCTAGACCCTCTCGTCTATACGAGTTTATTTATTGGAGCAGTGTTACCGTTTCTGTTTTCCGCAATGACGATGAAGTCAGTTGGGAAGGCTGCTTTCGATATGATTGAAGAAGTTCGTCGTCAATTTAAAGAGATTCCGGGCATTATGGAAGGGACCGGTGAGCCAGATTATGCGCAGTGTGTTGCAATTTCTACGCAAGCAGCTCTGCGTGAAATGATCGCGCCTGGCATTTTAATTATGGGCACACCTTTGCTCGCTGGGTTTTTATTTGGTGTTGAAGCGGTAGCAGGAATTCTCGCTGGCTCTCTGGTTACAGGAGGTGTGCTAGCTATAGCTTCCTCAAACAGTGGGGGAGCCTGGGATAATGCTAAGAAATATATTGAAGCTGGCAATCTCGGCGGCAAAGGTTCAGAAGAACATACAGCTGCCGTCGTTGGTGATACGGTAGGCGACCCACTTAAGGATACATCTGGGCCGTCGTTAAATATTCTAATTAAGTTATCAGCGATTCTAAGTTTGGTATTTGCGCCATTCTTTGTTCAATGGGGCGGAATACTTTTGTAGTATTGTTTCTGGTTTAAATCAAAAAAAGGGCTATTTAGCCCTTTTTTTGATGAGTGTTTTAGTTATTCCTACGTGTTTCGAAATGAAATAAAACCCATTCAGTAAATTCTATCTGAGATTCTGTCTTAACATTCGTCCAACTTGTTTGTACATTTTCCACGCACTGATAAATTCTAAAAGAGTCAGTGTTTTCTATGATTAAGTTACGTACTGAAGGGTTGAGTGTATAATTTGATACTTCTACTAATTTCCAATCCTCTTCTAAAGTTCTGCTTATGCATTCGTTTCCTTGAATTAAATCTATATATTCGAATTCTTTATCAGCAAAACCTAGGGGAGGGATCGTTAAATTTATGTCGATTTCTACCGACTCTGCTTGTTGTTCATTCTTAAGGAAGAATATTGAATCTAGCCGCAGCTGGTCTTCTGTCTGATTGAATACCACCAAACGCATTCCGTCATCGGTGTTAGCTCCCCAGCCAGAGGAATAAAATGCAAAACGGATATCAGTTACTTCTATTAGCTCTGCTGCAAAACTTAGAAAGGGAAAACAAGCAGCGGCGCAAAATAAGCCGAACTGGCTGGGAAAACTAATGTATTTCAATGAAAAAGGCATAAAACAAGTTTAGCGGGCTTGATAGCCTTGTGTCATGCCTATTTTCTTTTTTGGGGGGATACAAGATAATCTCCCATGGTTTGAGTGCGACTGAATACTAAAATCCATTAAAACTCAGCAAAGGTCTAATTTTTGAATAATCCTGAGAGATTTAAGCACCTCATCTGCATTGCGTCAGGAAAAGGTGGCGTTGGAAAATCCACCACAGCAGTTAATTTGGCTCTGGCATTGGCAGCAAATGGGAGAAAAGTTGGTTTGCTCGATGCAGATATCTATGGCCCGAGTATTCCATTGATGATGGGAGTGGAGCCTGGAACCCGGCCTGAAATACGCCAGCAGAAATATATGGTTCCGATTCTAGCCCATGGAATTGAATGTAATTCTATGGGCTTTTTGATTGATGAGAATACAGCAATGGTGTGGCGGGCCCCCATGATTATTTCCGCCTTTAATCAAATACTAAATGACACTGCTTGGAATGAACGAGATTATCTCGTAGTAGATATGCCGCCTGGCACCGGCGATATTCAACTTAGCCTAGCTCAGTCAGTCAAGGTTTCTGGTGCGGTGATTGTCACTACTCCTCAAGATGTAGCCTTATTAGATGCCCGCAAAGGCATTGAAATGTTTCGAAAAGTTGATGTTCCTATATTAGGTATCGTCGAAAATATGAGTACTCACCATTGTTCCAGCTGTGGTCATGAAGAAGCCATTTTTGGTACTGGGGGTGGTGATCGATTATCCGCCGAATACGGGCTGGAAGTGCTCGGTCGTTTGCCATTAGATTTGGAAATTAGAGAAAAAACTGATGCTGGTAATCCAGTGGTATCGTCCGCACCATCGCATCCTGCGGCTCACGCTTATTTGAAACTTGCACAGAATGTGGAGTGTAAGGTAAGTCAGCATGTTGTGTCAGCAGGAAGTGGGCCTACGATTAAGGTAAGTGATGATTAGAACAAGCTTAGTAATACTGGGATGGCGGTTCTCTGAGAATTAAGAGAATAATTTTGTAAAAGGGGATGGTTGTGGATTCTGTAAATGATTTTTTAATATTTCTAGATGGTTATTTAGGATCCGCTATTTGGTTTCCAACACTTCTTCTTCTGACTGGAGTTTTCTTTACTCTTTACTTGGGGTTCCCTCAGATTCGCTATTTCAAGCATGCTATTGGGGTTACTACCGGAAAATTTGATAAAGCTGGGGCGAAAGGAGATACAACCCACTTTCAAGCACTATCTACTGCCCTTTCTGGTACCGTCGGAACAGGAAACATTGGTGGCGTAGCACTTGCACTTCACTTGGGAGGTCCTGCGGCTCTTTTCTGGATGTGGATGACTGCGTTCTTTGGTATGACTAGCAAATTTGTAGAGGTGACACTGTCTCATAAATATCGAAACCAGACTCCGGATGGCACTATGGCTGGAGGCCCAATGTATTACATGGAGAAAGGTCTAAATATGAAGTGGCTGGCAGTAATTTTTGCTATAGCTACAGTTCTTAGTTCATTTGGAACAGGAAATTTACCGCAGATAAACAGTATCGCTGCTGGTTTAGAGAGCACGTTTTCCATTGAGCCAATCATTACAGCCAGTGCACTTTCAGTGCTGCTTGCATTAGTTATTCTTGGTGGCATTACGAGAATTGCAAAAGTTGCCGCTGCCATTGTGCCGACCATGTCTTTTATCTATTTGATCGGGGCGTTTGCGGTCATCATTCCAAATTTAGGCAACATATTGCCTTCTTTTGCAGCAATTTTTTCTGATGCGTTTACCGGTTCTGCAGCTACAGGTGGATTTCTAGGGGCAACATTTGCTTACGCTTTTGATCGAGGGGTTAATAGGGGACTATATTCTAATGAGGCAGGCCAAGGCTCTGCGCCCATTGCTCATGCAGCAGCTCGGACTGATGAGCCCGCAGACGAGGGCATGGTTTCTATTCTAGAGCCCTTTATCGACACCATCGTTATTTGCACAATAACCGGATTAGTTATTCTATCTTCAGGTGTTTGGATGGAGAAATTTGATAACGAGTTTCAGCGCGCTGATATGAATTTTGTAAGCGGTACGTATACAGAATCTGAATCTGCAGACACTGAACAATTATTCCTTTATTTAAATGGTGACGATTCAGTTGTTAATGGCTATAGCGGCAGCATTTTTGTGCAGAACGGTTTGGCGCAGAACAATAGTGATTTTACTTTAATTCACGCAAGATCGTTTGCTGAGAATGTCATGTTTAGCGATGGACAAGGCCCAATTTCTGGTTCGATAAATGTTAGTGATGGAGCCCTGGATGACGCTAGCATTATCGTAAGTGGAGATTCATTATTACACTCTGTACCCTTAACTACTCGGGCTTTTACTCGAGGTCTGTTTGGTGATTACGGGCAATACATAGTGTCGATTGGGTTAATGCTGTTTGCCTTCTCAACAGCTATCGCATGGTCTTATTACGGGGATAGAGCGATGACTTATTTGTTTGGGCCTAAATCTGTTTTCCCTTATCGAGTCGTTTATGTGCTGGGGTTTTTCTATGCAGCGCTAGCAGACACAACCATTGTTTGGAATATATCCCTAATCACTATTGTGCTTATGACCGTGCCCAATTTGGTGGGAATTTTGTTAATGCACAAAGAGATGAAGAGAACCGTTGCTGATTACTGGGATCGAACAGAGCATCGTATCCGCGACACATAACACTGCACCTCAAAAAGATATATTCTACATTCTAGCGCAGGACGGCCTCCGCCGGCAGGCGAATATTTTCAACGATAGCTTGCACCTCCTTTGGTGGTTCCGGGGTAATTTTTGAAATGCCATAGGCCACTGCCATATTAACAATGGTTCCCAGAGTTCCAATCCCTTCTGGAGAAACCCCAAACAACCATCCTTCAGCATTATCCATAGTAGGATTGATTGTCTTAAAGTACACAATGTATAGAGCCGTAAATAGAAAACCAGCAACCATTCCAGCGATTGCTCCCTGTTTATTCATGCGCTTATAAAAAATTCCCAAAACAATAGCGGGGAAGAAGGATGCTGCCGCTAAACCAAAAGCATAGGCAACGACCTGCGCTACGTAAGCTGGAGGGTTTATCCCCACATAGCCGGCAATTATTACTGCAACAAATATTGCGATTCTGGCATAGCGAAGTTCTTGTTTCTCTGAAATGTTAGGCATGAAACTCCTTTTCATGAGATCGTGAGCTACAGCTGTGGAAATAACGAGTAGCAAGCCTGCTGCAGTTGAAAGTGCTGCGGCAAGAGCTCCAGCTGCAACTAGAGCAACAACCCAATTTGGCAATCCTGCGATCTCAGGATTTGCCAATACCATGATGTCACGATTTACTTCGAGTTCATTAATTTCAGGATCTCCAACATACTGAATTCGGCCATCTTCATTTTTGTCGGTAAATACAATTAAGTTTGTTGCTTCCCATTTAGTAAACCATTCTGGAACAGCAGAATACTCAATATTATCTACGGTATTAATTAAGTTGGTGCGGGCGAATGCAGCTACCGCTGGAGCTGTAGTGTAGAGGATAGCGATAAAAATTAGAGCATAGCCAGCAGAGCGACGAGCATCTCTGACATTTGGCACTGTAAAAAATCGAATGATTACATGGGGTAAGCCGGCGGTACCAAACATTAAAGCTGCGGTTATGAAGAATACATCTTGTGTTGAACGCTGTCCTTCGGTGTATGTGGCAAAACCTAATTGTTCACTCATGCCATCTAATCTATCCAGCAAATAGCCCCCTCCAAAAGATTCTGTTAATTCAGCGCCGAAACCAAGTTGAGGTATGGGAATGCCCGTCATTAATATAGAAATGAAAATAGCAGGGACCATAAATGCAAATATTAGGACGCAGTACTGTGCAACCTGTGTGTAAGTTATGCCTTTCATGCCGCCCATGACTGCATAAAAAAACACGATAGCCATTCCAATTATAACGCCGGTGGTGATATCGACTTCTAAAAAACGAGAAAAGACAATTCCAGCACCTTGCATTTGTCCACAGACATAAACAAAAGAAATTGTAATTGCGCAGAAGACAGCGATTAATCTTGCTGATTGCGAGTAGTAACGATCACCAATAAAGTCGGGCACTGTAAATTTCCCAAACTTCCTTAAGTAGGGTGCTAGCAATAGTGCTAAAAGCACATAACCGCCAGTCCATCCCATTAGGTAAAAAGTACCATCTCTACCCAGAAAGGATATTAACCCGGCCATTGAAATAAACGAGGCTGCTGACATCCAGTCGGCGGCGGTGGCCATGCCATTTGCGAGAGGTGGAACTCCACTTCCGGCGACATAAAATTCGCTAGTGGATCCGGCCCTTGATTTTATTGCGATGCCAATATATAGCCCGAAGGTGAGGAATACGAAAATAAAAGTCCAGATTTGAACACTCATTCTGTGTCTCCGTCTGTGCTTGTTTGAAGATTAGGTTGATTGTCTTTGGAAGATTCTAAATTATACTTGTCATCTAACTTATCCATTAGATGTATATAGACATAGATCAGCGCGACAAAAACTAAAATAGCACCCTGTTGGGCAATCCAGAATCCGAGCTTAAACCCTCCTATTCGAAAATTATCAAGTAGATCGACGAAGAGGATTCCGCAGCCGAAAGAAATGAAAAACCAAACAGCTAGTAGCGAGAGAACGATTCGAATATTGGATTTCCAGTAGGATTGAGCGCTGCTATCAGACATTAAGATTCCTTTGATTATTGCTTTTTTCAACTCCTGGAAGGGGTAAACAAATAAGACCTTCGAGGGAATAAATGCTACGGAAGAATTCCGTCTTTGCCACGCGCTGGGATGTTATCACTTAATCCGGAACCCGTACAGCTGCCTAGATTCGCGGGTCTCGGCGATGTTGCTTCTCATGAGTTGTCTCAACTTATTGGCATCGTCTCTTGAGCTAAATTTACTTAATTCACCGTTGTTTAAGCCCTTTTTTGACCGGCGATAAGGTTGAGGAAAAGCGCATCTCGGGCCATAGATTTCGTGAGCTTCAAGCCCCTATGATGAGTGTTAATCGATGGCCACGAGCTGACGTTAAAAGTGCTCTTGATAATTTTCGTTATTACTTAAGTGATTCCCACATGGTTGAAGCGATATTGCTGGCGATATAACTATGTAATATTATTCTTTTGGGTTGAGCGATTTACTGATGTAGCTTTCTAGTTTCTTGTAGCACTTTGCTCGATTTTCTTCGGCAGCTTTTGAGTATTCTCTAAACAATTGTCTTAGTTTCTGTCGTTGTAATCTAGAATGTTTAGTTAGAATTTGATTTATTCCGTCATCGCCTGCGGTAAGTATGATTTCTATTAACTCTTTGGCAAGAATTCGTGATTGAGGGCTGGTTTTGCGTGGTGATTGTAGTAAATTAATCGCATCGTTAATTTCTTCTCTACTACAGTCTCGCATTATCTTCCCGAGGTACTGTTTTTGTCTCTTTTTGGCTCCATGCGAATTTGGCAGTCGCTTGTATTCAGTAATAGCGATCCTTATGCGATCTGGAAGCGGAATTTTATCTAGATCTGTGATTTTAAACTCTAATAATCGTTCACCAAGGACCTGCATTTTAGTTGCTTCTTTCTTCTTCTGGGTTCTGCTAGAAGGTTCCAGTTTTTGAACTTCTTCATCAGTGTGTTGCTCTCTATTTTTTTGTTCCATCAGCGCTACTTATAAGGTTTAGATATAGAAAATTTGGGCGAGTCCGAGAAATGCAAAGAATCCAATGGAATCCGTTATCGCGGTTAGGGCGACAGATCCAGCAAGTGCAGGATCAATATTAATCTTCTTCAGAAAGAGAGGAAGATAAGCGCCAGCAAGAGCAGCGGTGACGAGATTAATCATCATAGCTACCGCTAGGATGTAACTCAGCAATAAGTCTTGATACCAGGCAAACGCAATTAATGAAATTATAAATGCCCACAGCGCCCCATTTAGTCCTGCTACGCCTAATTCTCTTGTTAACAACCATCTGCTAGTTGAGGGGCTAATATGCCCAAGCGCCATGCTACGTATTACTAGTGTTAAGGTTTGGGTGCCAGCAACTCCACCCATGTTCGCTACAATCGGCATCAATACAGCTAGATAGACAACTTGGTCTAATGTGTCTTGAAACAGAAAGATCACCATTGAGGCGAAAACCGCTGTCATTAGGTTTAAGCCAAGCCAGAGTGCTCTGCGTCGTGCTGTTTTTACAATGGGGGCGAACGTGTCATCTTCTTCATCTAACCCTGCCATACTCATTAATGAATGTTCAGTGCTATCACGAATAACATCAACCACATCGTCAATTGTAATACGGCCTAAAAGCTTGCCTTTGTTATCGATAACAGGAGCAGATACCCAGTCATGTTGTTCGAAAAGCTGGGCTACTTGAGTCGCTTCCATTTCTACAGGTATCGCTTTAATATCTTCGCGCATAACTTCATGTACTGAAGTATTTGGGCCGGAAACCAAGATTTCTCTTAAGGGTAAAATTCCTAGAAACATGTCGTCGCGACTAACAACAAGCAGATTATCAGTCATTTCTGGAATTCTTTCGTGTCTTCTTAAATAACGTAGTACCAACTCTACAGTATGATTTCGTCGAACCGTAATGGTGTCTGTATTCATCAGGCCGCCAGCAGTATCTTCGTCGTAAGAAAGAATTGTCTCCAAACGATGACGGTCTTGCTGGTCCATGGCTTGCAATACTTCGGCCGCAATTTGTTGAGGAAGCTGTTGCAATATGTCTGCAAGATCATCCGTCTCTAGCCCTTCTGTTAACTCTGCGACCTGTGCCGCGTTTAGTTCGCTAAGAAAGTCACTTTGTAGATCCTCATTAAGATATTGTAAAACTTCACCCTCGGAATCTTTGTCAATTAGCTGCCAAAGAACAGAGCGAGTTTTAGGGGGAGAAGATTCGAGTAGATAAGCGATACCAGCAGTAGGTAAAGTCTTGATCATTTGCTGTACCTGGGACAAAGAACCGCTATGAATAGCTCGGTTTAATTCCAGGACATGATCTTTTTTAAATTGTGATTCTTTAGCTTGCGACATACTAAACCTCAGACATCTACTCAGAAATCGATGGGCACCGGTATGCTTTGAACTGAGGTGTTCAGCAGGTAGTGGGGGTCCGGAGTAATTGGCAAAAGTATCTTACAGTCATTCCGCTGAAAAACAAAAGTCAAAGTTTTGTTGACGTCGTAGATTACTCGTCCTCACCAAATCGATTACTTATAAGTGCAACAACCGCAGTGATGGCTAGGTCTTCGTCTGCACCATCGATTTCTATGCTTAATTCTGTGCCTTTCACTGCTGCTAACATCATGAGTGATAGGATACTTTTTCCGTCGACCATCCTTTCATGGCCTACCCGAATATCAGAGCTAAAAGTGGCCGTGAGTTCCACGAGCTTGGATGCAGCGCGGGCATGCAGTCCTGCCTTATTGATTATCTCCACTTTGACTTTCTGCATAATTAATTAAAATTCTGTTGTGTTAATTCCCGGTGCCTTACTTGTACATTGCGGATAGATTCGACGAATTCGTTAGCAAATTTTTCGCATAGGTACACGGATCTGTGCTGTCCGCCAGTGCATCCAATGGCGACAGTGATATAACTACGATTGTTACCTTCAAATTTTGGTAGCCATTTTTGCAGGAATTGGGAAATATCACTATACATTTCTTGGACTTCATTTTCTGAATTGAGAAATTTTATCACCGCTTCATCTAGTCCAGTTAGGGCTCGTAGAGAGTTGTCCCAATAAGGGTTGGGTAAGCAGCGGACGTCATAAATAATATCTGCATCCACCGGCACGCCATTTTTGTAACCAAACGATTGAAAAAGAAGTGCAAGTCCTGCCTCCTTATTTTTGACTAACCGATCCTTTATTAAATCTCTTAATTTATTTAAGGACATTTTGCCTGTGTCGATTGAAAGATTCGCCATAGCTGAAATTGGTTCCAGTAATTCTGATTCTTTGTCGATAGCTTCTTTTAGGCCGATTCTCTCGTCAGACAAAGGGTGCTTACGACGGGTTTCATTAAATCGCTTCATTAGCGTTTGGCTATTAGCATCAAGAAAGATAATTTCCGTCGGCAGATTTTTGGATTTAAGGTCATTGATAATGTTTGGAACCTGTTCTAAATCTGCAGATATATTACGAGCATCGATACTCACCGCAACATTTGGAATGTCAGTTTCTCCGGTGAAAACTCTGTTTGCTAATGAGTAGAGTAAGCTGGCTGGAAGATTATCTATGCAATAGTATCCGCGGTCTTCTAGTATATGCAGAACGGTACTTTTTCCTGAGCCGGATCTGCCGCTGATAATTGTCAGTTTCATTTTTTGGTGACTCTGATTAAGTTTGCAGCCGATAGGTTAGCGCCTAATTCGCTAGAAAAGTAGAGTGACTTTGTAAAGGTCGCTACTGTTTTGAGCTTGTCTTATTGTGGAGCAAAAATTTGGATCATTGAATAGTTCTGCGAGACCCCCCAGAGCTTTTATGTGATCGTCGGTCTTTTCTTCTGGTACGATTAGTAGAAAAATCAAATCTACTTTTTTGCCATCTATTGCATCGAAATCTATTGCATTTTCTAGCGTAATCAGTGCTCCAATAATTGTCTCGCAGTGTGGAACCCGGCAATGAGGGACTGCAATTCCATTGCCTAGGCCGGTGCTGCCGAGTTGCTCGCGCGCCATGATCGCATTAAAAATTTCATTATCGTCGAGATTGCTAAATTGCTTACTTAATAATTTACTAATATTCTCGAGGAGCCTTTTTTTGCTGACACCTTCTATGCGACAGTAGCAGCGGTCTCGTGTAAGAAAGTCTTTCAATTGCATTAAGGTGGTTCTCTTTTCTAATTATTCATCTAAAGTAGGCGCAAGGTAAGATCAGTTTAATTATTTTTGGTTTAACCAATAAGACGTTTGCGTTCATTTGAAGGTGGAATAGAAAGCGATTCTCTATATTTGGCAATTGTTCTTCTTGCCACGTTTATTCCTTTGTTCTCCAATAATTCGGTAATTTTATTGTCACTTAAAGGTTTGCGAACATTCTCAGCGGCTATTATCTTCTTAAGTATTGCCCTAATCGCTGTAGATGAACATTCTCCACCATCCTTGGTAGATACATGGCTCGAGAAGAAATATTTAAGCTCATATATTCCTCGAGGTGTATGCATGTACTTTTGAGTAGTAACCCGAGAGATCGTCGATTCATGCATGTTTACCACTTCGGCAATATCATGAAGCACTAAAGGTTTCATGGCTTCATCTCCGTATTCGAGAAAGTCTCTCTGATGTTCAACAATTCGAGTGGCAACTTTCATTAGGGTCTCGTTGCGGCTCTGCAAGCTTTTTATGAACCAACGAGCTTCTTGCAAATTGTCGCGCAAATAATTATTTTCATCGCTAGAATCCGCTCGCTTCACCAAAGAAGCATAATCACTATTAATACGAATTTTTGGCGCTGTATCTGGGTTTAGTTCAACTTTCCATCTTCCTGACTCTGCTAGCTTAGTAACTATTACGTCCGGTATCATATAAGTCGTAGATGGGGGAGAGATATTTGCACCAGGACGAGGATCGAGACTTTCAATAATCATGATGGTGTCTCGTAGCTCCTCCTCTTTTAATTTGGTCTTGCGCATTAACTGCGCGTAATCATGGTGGCCTAACAAGTTTAAATATTCTTTTACTATAAGCTTGGCATTAGCTATTAGTTTAGAAAAATTTGAATCATCAATTTGATTGAGCTGAATCGATAAGCATTCCGACAAGTCTCTGTAACCAACACCAATGGGATCAAACTGTTGGATTCGATGAAGCACAGCAACTATTTCGTCTAATTCGATTTCTAGTTCAGATTCGAAACCTGCATTCATAGACTCAACTCCAACAGTTAGCATGCCATTGGCATCAATTGCATCTATGATGGCAAAACCAATGCTTTTGTCTTTCTCGGACATTGGCGTTAAGTTAAGTTGCCATAATAAATGATCTTGGAGTGTGTCAACGGTTGTATTTCTGGATTCGTAATCTATAGAGTCAGAATCATAGGAATTAGAGGCAGAATATGTGCTCGGGTAAATATCATCCCAGTTGCTATCAACAGCTAAATCTCCAGGCATCTCTTCTTGCCAGTTGCTGTCATCTCCATTTAATACTTGCTCGTCTGTAGGTTGTTCTGAATTCCTTTCAGATGTCTGCTCAGAATTTTCAGACGTAGACTTGTCAGCCGATTGAGTATTGGATTCTTGGCTAATGCCAGACTCATCTTCGTCACTATTCTCAATTAACTCAAGCATTGGGTTGGACTCCAGTGCTTGGTGAATTTCTTGTTGTAGATCTAAGGTTGAAAGCTGAAGAAGTTTAATTGCTTGCTGCAGCTGAGGAGTCATTGTTAACTGCTGACCTAGCTTTAGCTGAAGCGAAAGTTTCATGAATGGGTTTACTTAAAGTAAGAGCGTAAGCTTAAGGTGGATATCGGATACATATGCCAAGATTAGATGCATGTCCCTAGAGCGGAATAGTATAGCAAGATTCATGCCTGGGTTGCATAGTATATCGCGAGGCTTTTGCGGTGCCGAAAGAGGCAGCTTATTAGAAATTTGAACGTGGGAATATGAATCGTTTGGGAGTAGAAAAACGGATTTTTAGATTTTAAATTGATCACCAAGATAGACTTCTCGAACTTTTTGATTGTCTAGAATTTCTTCAGCCGTCCCCTCAGAAATTATTTGGCCTTCACTAACAATATAGGCCTTCTCGCAAATATCCAGTGTTTCTCGAACATTGTGGTCGGTTAACAAAATTCCAATATCGCGGGTTTTTAAGTGTTGAATAATTCTCTTGATATCGCTTACCGATATTGGGTCGACACCAGCGAAGGGTTCATCTAATAGAATAAATTTTGGATCAGTCGCCAATGTTCTAGCAATCTCAGTTCGACGACGCTCCCCGCCAGACAAGCTCATTCCTTTGTTATATCGGATATGTTGAATATTAAACTCGTCCAACAGAGTCTCCAACTTCCTCTGTTTTTCTGAGCTGCTTAGATCTTGGCGAGTCTCTAAAATGGCGAGGATGTTATTCTCCACTGTTAAAGCTCTAAAAATAGATGAATCTTGTGGCAGATACGAAAGCCCGAAACTAGCCCGCTTGTGTATAGGAAGTGAAGTAAGTTTGTTCTCATTTATAAATACGTCACCGGAATCGGCTTTAACTAAACCGACAATCATATAGAAGCAAGTCGTTTTGCCAGCGCCATTGGGTCCTAGTAAGCCAACAATTTCACCTTTCTTAACACTAATCGAAACGTCTCTAACTACTTCTCGATTTTTGTAACTTTTTGCAAGATTCGTGACTTTTAGCATTGTTAATTAGACTGCGGGCTCAGCATTCCCTGGCAAGGGCCAGTTGCTTCGCGAATTAAATCCTGGTCAGCAATATATATAATTGCAGCACAACTCATAGTAGAGTCAGGAGATTCAATATTAGCATTACCGACGAGTTCTAAAATCGTTTCATCTAACTCGTCGGAGTAAAACACTAGGGTATCACTCGTGCCAGTAACCAAATTTCCATCTTCATCGAGTTGTTGCTGGTATTGGACCGGAGATCCGCGAACTGTAACCTTGGTAAGTTCATTTGTGGAAACCAAGTATTCAAAAATAGCTTCAGAGCCAATGATCTTCAACGACCCTTGCGTAACTTTTACATTCTCACTCATTTCCAAGATTCGTGTATTGCCATTTATGCGCATGATTGATCCACCATCAGAGCTCCAGAGCACCTGCTGCTGACGATCGGTTTCCAATGCTCTAATCGGTACCGACAGAAAAAACCCTAGAATCGTAGACAATATCAGAGCCTTAATTATTGGTCTTCTCATAGTATCCTCGAATATCACGATGAAATATTATTTTGTCTATTTTAAGATCAGCGAACATGCCTGTGGAAGATTGTTGTAATGTGGAAGTTACAAGCCTTATAGCTTGGTTGGTTTCCAAAGTTTTATTTTGTGGGTTAAGCTCGAGAAATTCCGTGGACATGACAGTACGGTTACCAAAATTATCAATACTAAAAACTTCCACATTCCCTGACAATTCAATATTTCTATTTTCTATTGTATTCTCAGTTAAATCAGCAGGAATTCGACCGTTGTTAGCTACGATATTCCAGCGGGATTTTCCATCCTGAAAAAGTCGAATAAATGGTTTCTCTAGTTCTGTGTGATTATCATTGTAATGAGTCTGGTTTTTGGCTCGGAGTGTGTAATTAATATCACCTTCAAGGTTATAAAGGACCGTATTGAACCCTTCTGAATAAACGTTATAGTCGAGCATGGTGAAACTGCCTGTATCTTCGAGGTTGACGGAAACACTGTCGTAAGCTGATATTGCTAGGAAAATCAAGATCGCAAGTAGACTTGGGATAAGAAGCAGCTTATGACGTTGCATTACTTTCTCAATATGGGTTTTCTAGGAAGCTTATCATGAATGTTCCAAATTAGAGGAGCCTTCAGCGATCACTTGACTTGCGGGATAGAGAACTATCGATAACAGAGCTAAATAAAGTTGTCGTTTTTGTTTTGGCTTTTGATTATAAAGTCAGTTATTTCTCGAACTGCTCCAGAGCCTCCAGCCGATAGTGTTACGGCTGCTGCAGCTGCTCGCACGTCTGAATGGCCGTTCGGTACCGAGAAGCCTAAGCCGACAGATTGGATTGCTGGTAGGTCAGGTAGGTCGTCACCCACATAGGCAACTTCTTCTAGCGGGTAGTCTTTGTCGGCGACTATTTCATTTATAGCTTGTAATTTGTCTTCGCGGCCCTGATAGATTATCTCGATTCCGAGATCCTTGGCTCGTTTTTCAACGAGCAGCGAAGTCCGTCCTGTTATTATTCCAACATCGACTCCAGTACTGAGTAGCATTTTAATGCCGTGACCATCGAGAGAATGAAACGCCTTAGTTTCTTCGCCAGAATTAGAGAAATAAAGTCGGCCGTCTGTTAAAACACCGTCGACATCTAGTGCGAGTAATTTAATTTTACTTGCGGCATTTTTTAAGGACTCTTGTTCTAGATTAGACTGCATAGTGAGCTAAACAACATTGGCATCGAGTAGATCGTGCATTTTAATTATTCCTTCAATCTTGTCATCGTCATTTTTGACAATTAGCACATAGACATTTGAGGTTTGCATTATATTTGCTGCTTCTGCAGCGAGAGCATTGCTATAAATAGATTTGTAGGAGGTGGACATTACATCTCTAACAAGTGTAGTTCGTATATCTTTGTCCAAACTTAGCATACGCCTCAAGTCGCCATCAGTGAATACGCCTTCTAGCAGGTTCTGTTCATTAAAAACGGTCGTCAGTCCGAAGCCTTTCTTGCTCATTTCGACTAAGGCATTTGCTAAAGTTGCTGTGGCTAGAACTTTGGGGATTTCCTCACCGCTGTGCATTACGTCTTTCACTTTAACAAATAATTTTCTACCGAGATTCCCACCAGGATGAGAGAACGCAAAATCATCGCTGGTAAATCCCCGCGCCTCAAGTAATGCCATAGCAAGTGCGTCACCTAAGACTAAAGCAACGGTGGTGCTGGAGGTCGGTGCTAGGCCGAGAGGACAAGCTTCTTCCTCCACCTGACCATCGATATTGACAGAGGCTGCTGCTGCAAGTGCAGAGTTCTTATCGCCCGTGATGGTAATTAGTGAAATTTTCTTCCGTTTAAGGACCGGCAGCAAATTAGTGATTTCTTCAGTTATCCCAGAATTGGAAAGCGCTAAAACAACATCTGCAGAGGTAATCATTCCGATGTCGCCATGGCTGGCTTCAGCTGGGTGGACATACATGGAAGGAGTGCCGGTGCTAGCAAGGGTTGCTGCAATTTTTCTTCCAATATGACCAGATTTTCCCATCCCAGTCACCACTACTCTACCTTGACAGTTTAATATTATTTCGCAGGCATCTTCGAAGTCCCGACCAATACGTGTTTTTAAGGCAATAATTGCATTACTTTCTATTTCAATTGCTCTAAGGACGCTGTTAATTACAGAGGTTTTCTTTGAGTCGTCGGTAGTCATAAGTATTCGTGATTTAACTTTGTGTCTGAAATAGCATAACCGTAAACCAGCAACAATAGATTAACAAGAAAATAGCGCCGTGGACGCGGCCAATCATCTTTTGTTTCTTAATGCCGCGATAACAAATATAAGATAGTAATAAAGTCAGAATTAGTACACCGGTGTAATCACGATAAAGAAGAAAGGGGTCGACGGAGCCAGCGCTCAATAGACCAGGGAATGGTAGAACCGCCAAAAAATTCAAAATATTTGACCCTATTATATTTCCAATCGCTAAATCATCGTGCCCTTTAAGTACAAAAGTAACAGATGCTGCTAATTCTGGGAGACTGGTCCCAAGAGCTACAATGGTTAAACCAATAATTGCGGCTGAAACATGCAAATTCTCAGCTATTGTTGAGGCTGCTTGAACAAGTGCTTCCGCACTTAATATCAAAAGTATTAATCCCAACATCAAATAGGCGAACGCTTGAATGCTATTAATTTCTGTTAATTTTAAGTCTTCAGTTTCAGGCGCATTGCCAGAGCGTGAGCTTTGTTTGTAAAGCCTGTAACCTAAAAAACCAGCTATACTAATTAGTATTGCAGCATCAAAGTAACCCAGATGCAGGTCTATCAATACTGCTCCAGTAACTATAGTTACAAGAAGGAGTGCGGGAAGTTCTTTGCTTGCCAGAGATTCCGGAGGCTTAAGAGGGCTAATCATTGCCGCTACGCCCAGTGCAACCCCTACATTAAACAAATTGGATCCAAGAGCATTGCCAATAGCTAGTTCCGGTTTGTCTTCAAGAGCGGCTATTGCAGAGGAAAATATTTCGGGGGCAGAGGTGCCGAAAGCAACGATGGTAAGGCCAATCATTAAGGGTGAGACCCCTAAGTTTCGCGCTAGAGCAGACGCGCCAAAAACAAACTTGTTCGCCCCCCAGATCAATCCAATAAATCCAAGGACGATAATGACTGCAGCAAGGAACATATATCGTAAATTATAGAGATTTTGATGAAGCGCGCAATTAGAAGGCTCTTTGTCTTGCTTTGCAAGTAATAATTTATTGAAGTTCCCAATTCATGTACACTGGCCACAGTTCCTCCGGGTTCATTCAGCATTAAGGTCTTAATGCGCAATATCAAAAGTGGAAGCTGACTGGAATTATTTCCATAGCGGCATCAAACAAGGTGCCTCCAGCTTAATTGTGGAGATAAACATATGAAATCAATGAGTAAAGTTGCATTACCCTGGTTCATTGTTCTAGCTATGACAGGAGTAGTAAATGCCCAGCAGATGTCAGCTGTTGGAACGGCTGAACTTGGTGTGAATACCCTGCTCGAGACTGTCGCTGAATCTAAGGATCTCTTTCTGTCAGATAGGGATCGCTATTTTGCTAATGTAGAGGCTGTGTTAAACACTTTTGTAGATTTTAACGCGGTTGCTGAAGTAGTTATGAATCGTTTCGCTGATGGTGCCTCAGTTGATCAAACAGAAAGGTTTGCCGATATATTACGCAGCACACTAACCCGCTTTTATGGCGCTTCATTAGCGAGTTACAATGGTGAGGAATTAGTCTTTCTGCCATCGAGCAACGCAGGTGATGATCCAAGAGCAGATACTGTGGTAGGCATGGAGCTTAGAGGGAGCGATAGCAATCTTCGCTTGCAGTACCAGATGTTCATAAATGAAAATGATGAGTGGAAGTTAAAAAATTTAAGCCTTGCAGGAATTAATTTAGGGCGACAATACTTTGGTCAATTTTCAGCGCTAATGTCGGAGCACGACAACGACATTGATCTTGTCTTAGATAATTGGCAGTAAATCGGAGTCGATCGTGGGAACTAATGAAATTAAGCAGCTTTTGTTGGCCGCATTGCCAAATTGCGAGATCAGTGTCGAAGGGGGTGAAGGGAAATATCTTGTTTCCGCAACCGGCGATATTTTCGAAGGCTTGAGTGCAGTGCAACGGCAACAGACCATTTACAAAATTCTTAATGAGCAAATTTCGAGTGGTGTTATTCATGCAGTTTCCATGAAATTGCAGACCCCTGCTGAAAATTTAATTTCTTAAATGTGATTTCCAGAATTAGATCACTATGGATAAGTTAATTATCAAAGGCGGTATCAGTCTTAAGGGTGAGATTAGGATTGCCGGCGCAAAGAATTCAGCACTTCCCATTCTTGCGGCTACTTTGCTAACTCAAGAAACGATTCAAATATGTAATCTGCCTCACTTGTTCGATATTACAACCATGCTCGAACTTTTAGGTTGTATGGGAGTACAGCCAATAATTGATGAAAAACTGAATGTCGAAGTGGACAGCAGTACGATTAAGCATTTCAGTGCCCCTTATGAATTAGTGAAAACAATGCGCGCCTCGATATTGGTATTAGGCCCTCTTCTAACTCGCTATGGTCAGGCAGAAGTGGCGTTGCCCGGAGGGTGTGCAATTGGAAGCCGACCAGTAAATCTTCATATCAGTGCTCTGCAGGCGATGGGCGCCGACATAGTAGTGGAAGATGGGTACATAAAGGCTTCAGTTAAAGGAAAGTTAAATGGTGCCCACATTTTTATGGACTTAGTCACCGTTACTGGCACTGAAAACGTGATGATGGCTGCTTGTCTGGCAGAGGGTCAGACTGTTATCGAGAATGCGGCTCGAGAACCTGAGGTAGTCGACTTAGCTAATTGTCTGGTAAAAATGGGTGCAGATATCTCCGGTCAGGGCACAGATACCATAATTATTAATGGCGTTAAAGATTTGCATGGGTGTAGCTATTCAGTAATGCCAGATCGAATTGAAACAGGCACCTACCTGATAGCAGCAGCTGCTACCCGGGGCCATATTAAATTGAAAGATACGCGGCCTGATATTTTGGAGTCACTGCTCAGCAAGTTGGAGCAGGTTGGCGCCGAGATTAAATTAGGTGATAACTGGATTGAATTAAATATGCATGGCAAAAGACCGCAAGCAGTGTCATTGAGAACTGCGCCATATCCAGCTTTTCCAACAGACATGCAAGCGCAATTCACGGCGCTTAACTCGGTAGCAGCGGGTACTGGCTCAATAACTGAAACAGTGTTTGAAAACCGATTTATGCACGTTCATGAAATGAACAGAATGGGTGCGTTAATAAAGGTAGAAGGAAACACTGTAATAGTGCAAGGAGTAGATGCTTTAAAGGGCGCGCCAGTAATGGCTACAGATCTGCGTGCGTCAGCTAGTTTAATAATAGCAGGGCTTGTGTCTGAAAATGAAACCAGTGTAGACCGGATTTATCATATCGATCGTGGCTATGAATGTATTGAAGAAAAACTCCAACTACTCGGGGCTCAAATACGCCGGGTTCCTTCTTAGTCAAACTGATTTAAGAGTTTATTCAAATTAGAAAAAATCATGAAATCTACAAACTTAGTGATTGCGCTCACCAAGGGGCGTATTTTAAAAGAAACACTTCCTTTGTTGGCGGCAGCGAATATTGAACCTGTGGAAGATATAACCCAAAGTCGAAAATTGTTGTTTGATACCAATCTCGACAATATAAAACTTATGGTTGTTAGGGGTTCTGATGTGCCTACTTATGTAGAATTTGGAAGTGCTGATATGGGTGTTGCTGGCAAAGACTTAATTCTAGAGCACGGCTCTGACGGATTTTATGAACCTCTTGATTTGCGGATTGCAAAGTGCCGTTTGATGACGGCAGAGCCCATGGTTCCGAGCAGTACTTCGGATACGCTAAAAGTTGCCACCAAATTTACTAATATTGCAAAAAAATATTTTGCCGAACAGGGGCAGCAAGTCGAGTTAATTAAACTTAATGGAGCGTTAGAACTTGCACCTTCATTGGGATTGGCGGACTTGATTGTTGACATCGTTGAAACGGGACAAACCTTAACAGCGAATAGAATGGAACCGAGGGATCTTATAGCTAATGTTTCTTCCCGAGTTATAGTCAATAAAGCATCCATGAAGATTAAAAACGTGATAATTCGCGATATTCTAAGGAAGCTGAATGCTGCAGTTAACAAAAGCTAGACCGATTACTAAATTCTAATGAGCAAGCTAACTAATTCAATCACACGTCTATCTACCACTGCTTCTAATTTTGAGCAGCAATTAAATCAATTATTGCGGCGTGAAATGTTGGTGGAGAAAAAGGTGACAGAAGCTGTCAGAAAAATTCTAGCCGATGTAAAACTTCGAGGGGACCAAGCCGTAGTTGATTTCACTAACCAATTTGATGATTACAAAGTGCAGTCAATAAAGGAATTAATTGTTTCTTCCGACCAGTTGCAGAACTCCTTGGGAAGTCTATCGAACGAGCAGCGGCAATCTCTGACTCATGCAGCGGAGCGCATTAAAAGCTACCACGAAAAGCAAAAGCAAAGTTCCTGGCAATATAAAGAAGCTGACGGCTCAGTCTATGGTCAAAAGATTAGCCCTCTCGAAAGAGTAGGTGTATATGTGCCGGGTGGGAAAGCAAACTATCCCTCTTCGGTTCTGATGCTCGCCATACCAGCTCAAGTGGCAGGGGTTAGTGAAATAATTGCTACAGTTCCTACTCCCTATGGTGATGATGGCAAACTAATATTTGCAGCAGCGGCCTTAGCTGGCGTCAGCCAGCTTTATACAGTGGGGGGCGCTCAGGCCATAGCAGCTTTAGCCTATGGAACCGAGACTATTCCGAGGGTGGATAAGATCGCTGGTCCAGGCAATGTTTTTGTCACGGCGGCTAAAAAAATGGTTTTTGGGGACGTTGGTATTGATATGGTTGCTGGCCCTTCTGAATTGACAATCATTTGTGATGGCAAAACAGATCCTGATTGGATTGCAATGGATCTATTTTCTCAGGCTGAACATGACGAGCAAGCGCAATCTATTTTGATTTCAATCGACGAAGAATATTTGGATGCAGTTCAAGTGAGTATTGACAAATTATTGCCAAAGATGGAGCGGGCAGAGATTATTCAAACATCTCTAAAGAATAGAGGCATATTGATTTCTGTAAAAGATATTGAGGAGGCAGTATTAGTAAGTAATTTAATTGCGCCCGAGCACTTGGAAGTCTCTGTAGATGATCATGATGTTATTTTGGAAGGCATCAAAAACGCCGGTGCGATATTCCTTGGTCGATATAGTGCGGAAGCGCTTGGAGATTATTGTGCGGGCCCCAGTCACGTGTTGCCTACCTCAGGAACGGCCCGATTCTTCTCTGCACTCGGTGTCTACGATTTTCAAAAACGTAGTTCGATCATTAATTGCTCGGCAGAGGGTGCTCAAAACTTAGCAGTTACCGCGGCAGAGTTAGCTCGAAATGAGCATCTGCAGGCACATGCTCTTTCTGCAGAATATCGATTAAGGAAAAATTCAGATTAATTTGAAGCAGATTGTGGTTCTATTATGCGAGCTTCGCCAAAGCCCAGAGTTACCGGTACATTAAACGTCTGGCTGTTTCTGTATATCTGGACATTTACTGTATCGCCAGGTTTTTTGTTTCTAACTTCCATTAAGATATTTTGTGCATCCACGACCTGGGTATTCTCTACTTGAGTGATTACATCGCCAGGCCTTATTCCTGCTCTTTCGGCAGCGCCGCCATCGTCAACACTTTCAACTAACATTCCTCGAATATGGTTTACGCCAAAAAATAATTGGCTGGACTGTTCATTGAGTGCTTCACCGGTTAACACCCCTAAGTAACCGGAGTTCGCTTCAATCGCCTGTGCGACGAGTTCTTCCATTGATGTTAGGGCGATACTGGCAGGGGTTGCAAAACCAATTCCTTCAAAATTACCTGATTCAGAAAATATAGATGAGTTAATTCCAATTAACTTGCCTTCAGAATTGATAAGCGCTCCGCCTGAATTGCCAGGATTAATCGCTGCGTCGGTTTGAATAATTGAGACAGTGGTATCAGGGTTATTGGTTAAGGCGCTAATAATACCTTGAGACACTGATTGACCTATGTTTCTAGGATAGCCAATTGCAAAAACTACGTCGCCGACTTTTAAATTCTGCATATTAGAAATTTCGATAGGCGTCAGGTCATTCATATTGATATGTAGGACTGCTAAGTCATTTAATTTGTCCCAAGCGACAACCGTCGCCGGAACCCTACGCCCATCATTTAGAGTTACTTCGGTATCAAATAGGTCAAATAAATTATCTACCACATGCAGATTAGTAAGAATAAATCCATTCGAGCTTACAATTACGCCGGAGCCCAGGCTGTTTTGCTCTTCGAGATGAAAATTTAGCTGATCATCTGCGGCTCTTTCAATGGATTCCACATCAAAACGGGTGGCGGTAATACCTACAACTGAGGGTGCAGCCTTACTGATTGCGACAGCAAAAGAAGTATTGGCTTGGGTGAGTGGAGCAATACTGGATTGCTCCAGTTGATGGCCAAGTTGTTCCAACTGAGAGTACTGCAAAATCACAATGGCAATTAGAACACCACATATTACAGGCCAACTTATAAACTGAATGATTTTTACAGTTCGATTCATGGTCTAGTCCGGGCCAGCATATTTTGCCATGTGTTACTATTATTCTCTCGAACAATATACAGCGACTAGAGGTCATTTCCAATGCCCGTAAGCCTTAATGAACTAACCGCGGAACTTAATAATCTATTAAAACCAGAACAATTCAATGATTATTGCCCCAATGGCTTGCAGGTGGAAGGACGCAAAGAAGTAACGAAAATTGTCAGTGGAGTTACCGCATGCAGAGCCTTGATAAAGGCCGCAGTAGCTGCGAAAGCTGATTTCATATTAGTGCATCATGGCTATTTTTGGAAAGGAGAAAATCAATGCATAACCGGTTTAAAAAAATCTCGGATTCAAATGTTGCTGCAGAATAATCTTAGTTTAAGTGCTTATCATCTCCCGCTTGATGCCCACGCGGAGCTGGGAAACAATGCTCAACTCGCAAAAATATTGGAATTAAACGTTGGATCACCATTGGATGCTGAGCAAAGGAACCCTATTGTTTTTTGCGGTCGGCTAAACCAGCCAATGTCTTTCGATAGTTTCTCCCAGCATATAAACAAAAAGTTAAAACGCGTGCCTCTGAGTATTAGGGGGGCAAGTGAGAAAATAGAAAAAATTGCTTGGTGTACTGGTGCAGCGCAAAATTTTATTGAATTGGCAGTAGGTGTGGGAGTTGATGCTTATCTTACCGGAGAAGTATCGGAACAGACGGTGCATATAGCACGAGAAGCAGGTCTACATTTCTTTTCAGCTGGACATCATGCTACGGAAAGATATGGAGTGCAGGCTGTGGGTAATTATCTATCAGAAAAATTTTCCATCCAGCATGAGTTTATCGATATCGAAAATCCAGTTTGAATTCAATTGCCACGATAAATATACAAGTGGAAAATGTCCAAGTAGATAGATTTTAAAATACCGGATAGGGTTGGGAGTTCTATATGATCTCTTCTTCTTGCATTAACTTAAGTACTTGGTCCAAGCATTCCTCAATTGATAAAGCCTCTGTGTCTAATTCTAAGTGAGTTTTTTCTGGTGGAACGTAAGGAAAAGATAGGCCGGGTATATCTGCAGAATCAGAACCTTCCGCGGCAGCGTAAAGCCCAGATGGATCTCGCTGTATACATACGTCTATCGGTGCATTGCAATAAACAAGATAACAATTATCTTTGCCGATCACGCTTATTGCATGCTCTCGCGAATCTGTATTTGGTGCTACAAATGCCGCGCAACAAATTACCCCGGAATCATTTAAGAATCTGGCAATATGTGTACTTCGTCTTAAGTTTTCTGCCCTACCTTCTGCATCATGCGGTAAGTCCTTACTGATGCCTAACCGCATAGTTTTTCCATCGAGTACCGTGCTTACTCGCCCGTGATCAAATAGTCTGCGCTCTAATCCGTGGGCTAAAGTTGATTTTCCGGAACCAGATACACCAATAAACATTATTGTTGCAGGTTTCTGTCCATACCGAGATGCTCTTTCTGCTTTTGATACGTGGACATTGTTAGCTTCAGTTTTAGGTATTTTCTGCTGTTGCTCGCAGTCGATCATTCCGGCGCCGACGCTTGCATTAGTGAGTCGATCTACAATGATAAAACTTCCAGTAGCTCGATTAGCTATGTAAGCGTCAAAACAGACAGATTTATCTAAGGAAACTTCAACCAAACCGATCTCATTGAGCTCCAGTGTGGGCGTTGGATGTTTTTTTAGAGTATTCACATCAATTTTATTGCGGATTGTCTTGATCTGTGCAGTAACTGTGGACGAGCTTATTTTTAAATCATAGTTTTTGCCCGGTAATAAGGGGCTCTCAGTCATCCACACAACATTAGCTTCGAAGTGATTGCGACTAGTCGGTAAATTACTGGAGTGAGTGATTACATCGCCGCGGCTAACATCTACCTCGTCTTCAAGTGTTAAGGTAATTGCCATCTCAGCATGAGCTAGCTCAATTTCCTCATCGAAAGTTACGATCGATTTAACTCGGCTTGTTTTTTCTGAAGGGAGTATTGTAATCTCATCGCCTTTTCTTACCACGCCAGATGCTACGGTGCCACAAAACCCCCGGAAATTTAGGTTAGGTCGATTTACATATTGAACTGGGAATCGGAAATCCGAATAATTCCGGTCAGCGGAAATTTCTGCAGTTTCCAGCATACGCATTAAAGGGCCGTTCTTATACCAGTGCATATTCTCGCTGACATTAACAACATTGTCCCCACTTAGCGCTGAAATAGGAATAAAGCGAAAATCTGCTCGCACAAGCTTTTGCGAAAAATCGAGATAGTCCGCTTTAATTTCCTCAAAGACTGATTGTTTATAATCAACAAGGTCCATTTTGTTGATTGCCACAATGATGTGTTTGATCCCTAACAACGAAGCGATAAAGCTATGACGCTTGGTCTGAGTCTGAACTCCGTGCCGAGCATCTATTAATATTATTGCCAGGTCACAAGTTGACGCACCAGTCGCCATATTTCTCGTATATTGTTCGTGGCCGGGGGTGTCAGCAATTATGAATTTGCGTTTAGAGGTTGAAAAATAGCGATAGGCAACATCGATTGTAATACCCTGTTCTCTCTCGGCTTGTAATCCATCTACCAGTAACGCGAGATCGACTTTCCCACCTGTTGTACCAGACTTAATACTATCTGCTTCTATCGCGGCTAACTGATCTTCGTATATCATTTTTGAATCATGCAAAAGTCGGCCAATCAGTGTACTTTTGCCGTCATCCACACTGCCACAAGTGAGAAGACGCAGCAGCTCCTTGCGCTCATGCTGAGCGAGATAGGCATTGATATCGGTACTGATTAATTTCGATTGATGAGACATTTATTGTTAGAAGTATCCCTTTCGTTTCTTTTCTTCCATGGAGCCAGCTGAATCAGAATCAATAAGCCTACCCTGCCTCTCGCTACTTGTGGCAAGTAACATTTCTTGGATAATCTCAGGTAAGGTGGTGGCGGTTGATTCAATAGCGCCAGTTAATGGATAGCATCCAAGCGTACGAAATCTAACCGTCTTAGTTTCGATTTTTTGATCTTCTCCGATAGGCATACGATCATCGTCAACAAGAATATCCACCCCGTCTATATTTACAACGGGCCGAGGTTTCGCGAAATAGAGAGGCACGATATCAATATTATTTAAATATATGTATTGCCAAATATCTAGTTCCGTCCAGTTCGATAGGGGAAAAACGCGGATGCTTTCACCCTTGTTAACCTTGCCATTATAGATATTCCAGAGCTCTGGCCGTTGATTCTTCGGGTCCCAACCATGGTTTTTGTCTCTGAAGGAAAAGACTCTTTCCTTGGCTCGAGATTTTTCCTCGTCTCTCCGAGCGCCACCGAATGCTGCATCGAATTTATGTTTGTTCAATGCCTGCTTTAAGGCTTGAGTCTTCATGATGTCAGTGTGTTTTTCGCTACCATGAGTAAACGGTCCAATACCAGCTTTTACACCTTCTTGATTGATATGTACGATCATATCCAAGTTTAGCTTTTTAACTTGTTGTTCTCGAAACTCAATCATTTCTCGAAATTTCCAAGTTGTATCGATATGCATCAATGAAAATGGAGGTTTGCCTGGATAAAATGCTTTTAGCGCCAGTTGCAACATTACAGCTGAGTCTTTTCCGATTGAATAAAGCATTACTGGCTTATCGAACTCTGCCGCCACCTCACGAATAATATAAATACTTTCCGCTTCTAATTGCTTAAGATGAGTGAGGTTGTATTCGGCCATAATATATTGAAAGGTCTGTTTCAGGTCCTCAAAAGGGGATTTTAGTTTGAGATTTTATAGTGCGCCCGCTTTTTATTTTGCAGGCTGGATTGGGACGTCTTCTTCTGCTATCAATTTTGCTTTATCAATACCAAAGTCTTCAGATAGAGCTCCAACTTGGTCGGGAGATGCCTTAACGGCATAATCCTTCGGAGGAATTAGCCCGGTTGGTTCTGTTCCCTGAGCCGTGGCATCAAAAACAGCATCGGGTTCAGTAGGGAGTAATTTATTGGCCACTTCTGTATTACAAAGGTCCTGAGCTCCACTCGCTATATGTTGGTAAACCTCTTTGTAGGTCTCAGTCATGTGCTGAACCAATTCGGCGGTCATGCTGAAATGGTCGCTTACGCTATGCCGATATTCGTTGTTGGATTCTTTGAGGGCGCGGATTTGGTTTTCTAACTCCTGCACTCGAGACGGACTAGTATTTAGCCGACTCGCAAAAACGACTCCAGCTACTATTCCAATTGCCAAGCAACCCATTGCAATTATCCAAATCGACATTTACTACCCATGTATCTAAGGTGGAATTAGCTCCCATGGTTCAAGAGCGAGAGCATAAGTATACCTTAAATCAATAAATCTCTGTAAACACTTTAGCTTGAGACTGTTTGGAAGACACTGTTTTTTTTCAAGAAGCTGGTTTCTGAATCCAAAGCCCCCTAGAATCCCGGTGCATTCAATAATTTTTTCTGCATGGCATTTTTAACTTCTCAGAGTAATGACTCCTTCCGAAAAATATCAAGCAGATTTGAAAGACGAAGTCATAATTTTTGACGCGGATCAACACCACGTAATTCGATCTTTTAATAAATTATATGAATCGCTTCAATTAGGAAGGGTAGAGTCACAATCCTTTTGGAAAAGAGTCAAGGGTTTGGCGCTCGGCAGCAATGAAAACCCCGTTAAATCAAGGGGAATCTACTTATGGGGCGGGGTTGGCCGCGGTAAAACTTACTTAATGGATCTTTTTTGCGATTGCTTGCCGCCAGCGTTGAAGAAAAGAACTCACTTTCATCGATTTATGCAGTCGATGCATGCAGATCTCAAAAGATTGCAGGGCTCAAGAAACCCTTTAGAAATTATTGCTTCAGATATAGCAAAAACTACAAAAGTTCTTTGTTTTGATGAATTTTTCGTACTTGATATAGGCGATGCGATGATTCTTGCTGGGTTGCTAGATGCTTTATTTGAGCGTGAAGTCCTCTTGATAGCGACATCCAATATTCATCCGGATAGGCTTTACGAAAACGGGTTACAAAGAGAACGGTTTCTTTCGGCGATAGAACTGATTAAATCTAATACTAATATTATCGAACTAAACGGCGCAGTGGACTATCGGCTGCGGAGCTTAAGTCAGGCGACGCTTTACCACTCTCCAGTTAATGCCACTACTGAAGCGGCATTGTTAAAAAGCTTTTACGAATTAGTTCCGAACCGCTCCGAGATTACAGTCAATGAACCTCTCAACATATTGGGTAGAGAGATTGGTACACGCTACTGCGCTGAAGATGTTGTCTGGTTTGATTTCTTTGCTATTTGCGAGGGCCCCCGCAGTGCATTTGATTATGTAGAAATTGCGAAAATGTTTCATGCGTTAATTATTAGTGGTGTACCACAGTTTGATGAGTCTCAGGACGAAAAAGCACGGCGGTTTGTTAATTTAGTCGATGAGCTCTACGACAGAAGGGTAAAACTTATCGTTTCTGCGAAAACTCAAATTCCAAATCTATACCAGGGCCAGCGCCTTACTTTCGAATTTAAGCGAACGTCATCTAGGTTGCTAGAGATGCAATCTCACGATTATTTGAGCTCCGAGCACCTGGCTTGAAGGAAATTGTTTAAATCAAGATTCGATAATTTCCTAATAATGCTAAATTCGCTGGAAGCACCGATAAAGCTGGTTTTGAAGCCTAAATTTCCTTGAATATTCAGTGTCGCTCCGTTAGTATTCGCGCTCCTTAAACTAATGCCAACTTTGAGAGTAATGAAGACATACAGTGCCAAACCCCGCGAGGTGGATCAAAACTGGCTGCTTGTTGATGCAGATGGGCAGACTCTAGGTCGCATGGCAACTGCTATAGCGACCCGGTTACGAGGAAAGCATAAAGCAGAATATACATCTCATGTGGACACAGGGGATTTCGTTGTGGTCATCAATGCAGAGAAGGTTAAAGTGACCGGAAATAAAGCTTCAGACAAGATGTATCATTCTCATTCTGGATATCCGGGTGGCTTAAAGTCCATTTCTTTTGAGAAGTTAATCGATCGAACTCCCGAGAGAGTTATTCAACTGGCCGTAAAGGGCATGTTGCCCCGAACACCATTAGGCCGAGCGATGTTTAAGAAACTCAAAGTTTATGCGGGTTCCGAGCATCCGCATAGCGCTCAACAACCAAAATCAGTTCAATTGTAGGCGGTAGTATTTAATGGCAACTACGCAATATTACGGTACCGGTCGGCGGAAGACTTCAACTGCCCGCGTTTATCTAACCAGTGGGAAGGGCAGCATAACTATTAACCGCCGCTCGCTAGATGGTTATTTTGGACGAGAGGTAGCACGTATGATTGTCCGGCAGCCATTAGAGCTAGTCGAAATGGTTGGAAAATTTGATATCAACGTCAGTGTTCGTGGCGGAGGCAGCTTTGGGCAAGCTGGGGCCATAAGGCACGGTATTACCCGAGCACTAATGGATTATGATAGCGAGCTAAAACCGACCTTACGCAAAGCTGGCTTCGTGACTCGTGATGCACGGGAAGTTGAGCGGAAGAAAGTTGGCTTACGCAAGGCGCGTAAGAAGCCACAGTTTTCCAAGCGTTAAATTGCTAAAGAATTCATAAGGGAACGCTGATTCCGAGTGTAGAATTGGCGTTTTTTTTGACTTGAAAAATAAATAATTTTCTATTTATATCAGTAAGATATGGGATTTTTGGAGTATGCTCTGACTTGAAAAAAACTGTATTTTTTACTAAAATTCAATATTGCAGCTTCAATAACAGGGATGCGTTCCCCGTCACGACGATAGAAGGACTGATTCCTGCCCTTATTGTGACATATCAATTGCATTTAAGTATGTTCTCAAGGAGAAAATTACGGTGACTGACGACAGTGCTAAAACTGGCCGTAGGCGATTTCTTGTGGGTTCAACGTCGGTAGTTGGTGCTGCCGGGGTAGCAGGAGCAGCGGTTCCTTTTGTAGGATCCTGGAATCCAAGTGCTAAAGCTCGGGCAGCAGGTGCTCCAATTCGCATTGATGTTAGCCGACTCCAATCAGGTGAAATGTTAGGCCCTATTCCTGCTTGGCGAGGAAGACCTATATTTGTTATTAATCGCAGTGATGAGGCATTAAGCGCTCTAAATGAAGACCCAGATAGGCTTACAGATCCGGATTCAGAAGACCCAGAACAACCAGATTATGCGCGGAATGAATATCGATCAAGAAGACCGGATTTAATGGTATTGGTTGGTCTATGCCCGCATCTTTTTTGCTCACCAACACCATATATTACACTTCGACCAGAACCGTTTGACACAGAATGGAGAGGCGGATTTTTTTGTCCATGCCATGGCTCTCGTTTTGATCTGGCAGGTCGAGTTTATAGTGGATCTCCTGCGTCACGTAATATGCAAGTACCACCTCATTCATTCGAAAGTGATGATGTTTTAATAATCGGAATTGATGGGGAGAGCGCAGCATGAATGATGTCTCCAGTAGTAAAAATACAGCTCAAGAAACACAACAAATAGGACGCTTAATGTCCGCATTAATCGGCTTGCGAGATTGGACCGATGCCAGATTGCCCATTTTGGCAGCCTGGAAGAAGCACATGAGCGAATACTATGCTCCCAAAAACTTCAATATTTGGTACTACTTTGGCGTTCTTTCTTTACTGGTTTTAGTAATCCAGCTTCTGACTGGTATTTGGCTTACCATGAATTACACGCCTAGCGCCGATGCCGCATTTGCCTCGATCGAATACATCATGCGCGACGTGGATTACGGGTGGTTGTTGCGTTATTTGCATTCCACCGGTGCTTCCGCCTTTTTCTTTGTCGTGTATCTCCACATGTTTCGCGGACTCATGTATGGCTCTTACAAGAAGCCGCGAGAATTACTCTGGGTATTAGGAATGGCTATCTACCTGGTATTAATGGCTGAAGGGTTTATGGGCTATATCTTGCCCTGGGGTCAGCTCTCCTACTGGGGTGCAAATGTAATTGTTTCCCTATTTGGTTCGATTCCGATTATAGGAGAGGATTTGTTGGTATGGATTCGCGGCGACTATTTAATTTCTGGTGCCACGTTAAATCGGTTCTTTGCACTGCATGTGGTGGCATTGCCAATCGTACTTATTGCTTTAGTAGTTTTGCACATTTTGGCATTGCATGAAGTGGGATCTAATAATCCTGACGGTGTCGAGATAAAAGAAAACAAAGGCCCTGATGGAATCCCAGTGGACAGTGTTCCATTTCATCCCTATTACACGCTTTATCATGATTTAGCAGGTGTAATTCTGTTTTTGTTCGCCTTCTGTGCAATTGTCTTTTTTGCGCCAGAAATGGGAGGTTATTTTCTAGAGATTCCTAATTTTCAGGAAGCAGATTCACTAAAAACACCTGAGCATGTTCCTCCAGTTTGGTATTACACACCGTTCTATTCAATGCTGCGTGCGATGACCCTGCCATTGTTCGGTATTGATTCCAACTTTTGGGGGATGTTGGTCATGTTTGGCGCCATTGCTATGCTATTTTTATTGCCTTGGTTAGATAAGAGCCCAGTTAAATCGATGCGTTACAAAGGTTGGTATAGCCGCATTGCGTTGCTGATGTTTGTGGTTTCATTCATCATCCTAGGCTACTTGGGAACTCAAACGGTTAGCCCAGCAAAGACCTTGCTCGCTCAGATTATGACGCTGATTTACTTTGCCTATTTTTTTGCTATGCCTTGGTATACGCAAGCTGAGCAAACAGTTGAACCGCCAAAGCGTTTAACCGGGCGCTGGATAAGCATTCCCCAGCTAATCGGCAGCATATTACTAATAATCTTTCTCGTTGTGCTTCCGCTCATGTTGGTTTCAGGAAGTGCCGAAGCTGCTTCGGCGACTAGTCTTGATCTAGAGCATGTTGAAACAGATTTTGATGACAAAGGCTCTTTGCAACGCGGGTTTAAGTACTATATGAACTATTGCGTTAGCTGTCATGCATTGGGCTATGCTCGTTATGAAAGAACTGCTGATGATTTAGAGATTCCTCATGACTTGGTCCTTGCTAATTTGGTTTTTGATGATTCGCTAATTGGAGACTTAATTGAAAATTCTATGTCTAAAGAATATGCCGAAGGCGCCTTTGGTGCATCACCACCTGACCTCACGCTAGCGGGAAGAGTTCATAGCGCCGATTGGCTATATACCTATTTAAAGTCTTTTTATAACGATGGGGCTAGAACATTAGGTGCTAATAATAAACTTTATCCAAATGTCGGAATGCCTAATGTACTCCACGAATTGCAAGGTGATGTGACTTGTGATGATCATGGGACAGGCGACCCAGCTCAATGTGAGCTTTATGTAGAAGGAAATGGATCAATGAGTGAAGCGGAATTTGATACAGCCGTTGCCGACATGGTTAATTTTCTTTATTACATCGGCGAGCCTATTAGAGACCGCAGACAGCAAATTGGAATTTGGGTGCTGGCTTTTCTGGGAGTCCTTTATATTCTAGCCGCATTTATGGGTAGAGAATTTTCAAAAGATTATCACTAAAAAAACACTAAAAAAACACTAAAAACAAAAACTATCATTAGGAATTGAGGAAATATTATGGGCGTGGTCGCTAAAAGATCTTCGATGACTTTTTATTCAGATGGAACCAGTCATTATAGTCACCGGGTTAGGATTGTCCTTGCTGAAAAAGGAGTCACAGTAGAAACTATTGACGTGGATCCAGACAGCAAACCTGAAGATCTAGCGACTCTAAATCCATATAATAATTTGCCCACTTTGGTAGATCGTGATTTAGTGCTTTACGAAGCGGATATAATGATGGAGTACTTGGATGAGCGCTTTCCTCATCCCCCATTGTTCCCTGTTTATCCAGTTGCCCGGGCACAGAGCAGGCTTTGGATTTATCGCATTAGTAAGGACTGGTGCAACCTGGTTGATCCGATCATGGCGGGAAAAGGGACGCCTTCCCAGCTCGATAAAATGCGTAAAGAACTGCGCGAAGGCCTTATCGCAATCGCACCAATTTTTGGTGAAAAACCTTATTTCATGAGTGACGAATTCACTATTGTTGACTGTGTCGTTTGTCCCATACTTTGGAGGTTACCTGTAATGGGAATTGATCTGCCAAAATCTAAAACAACTAAGCCAATGTTAGCTTATAGAGATCGTTTGTTCGAGAGAGAATCGGTCTTGGTGAGCCTTTCCGAGCAAGAAAAGGAGATGGTTTAAGAGCTCAGACTTTTTACGTTGGGCTGCGATATGGCAATGACATCAAGCAGACCTTACATTATTCGAGCCCTCTATGAATGGATAATAGAAAATGAGTGCACACCCTATATTTTGGTTAATGCATTTGAAGGTGGCGTCGAGGTTCCTCAGGAACATGTAAAAGATGGTCAGATTATTCTGAATGTCTCGCCATCTGCAGTTAAATCATTATCTATTCACAATCACGCAATTGATTTTGAAGGTCGTTTTGCCGGCATTCCTAAACAAGTATTTGTTCCCATTAATGCAATTTTAGGTATCTATGCGAAAGAAAATGGGCAAGGAATGATTTTCGATGCTGATAATGATGGTAGTGAGCCACCTGAGCCAGAAGGTTCTGGTGCTTCAGGCGGGTCAGCAGCAAGTGATAACCAAGGCATAGGAGTCAAGAAGCCTTCGCTCCGAATAGTTAAGTAGAACTTAACTAAGGTATTCGAAAACTTTTACCACCTTCGTAACGCCAGCTACGTTTCTAGCAATATTAGCTGCGTTGTCACCTTCAGACTGGCTTATAATGCCCATTAGGTAAACTGCGCCGTTTTCTACAACTACCCTGACTTGACCCGAAGGAACTTCTGCATTGGCTAGCATTAGAGTTCTCACTTTTGTGGCAATCCACGTATCATTGCCACGTGATAGAATTCCAGTTCTTCCTGATACTTCTATTTCATTGTGAATACGCTTTATCTTTGTGCTTGCTTTAGAGGCAATTTCCGTTGCCTTTGATTTAAGTTCACTTGACTCTACTTGCCCAATAAGCAGGACGACGCCATTGTGACTGATTACATCGAAACTAGATTTTCTGAATGCAGGTTCTATGGCTTGCATATTTACTGCAATCTTGGTTTCAATTGATCTATCTTCAATAATCGCACCTGTCGTTCGTTCGGTAGGGTCTTCCTGCATTCCGTCGCGGTTAGTTGTGTTTACTAGAATAGTCGAGCAGGATGCGAGTGTTACTAGTATTAGGAACGCAAAGACTCTATATATTTTCATACGCCATCCCCTCCAAATAATTGTGTATCAATAAAGTCGCAGAGGCAGTGAATGACTACCAAATGGACTTCTTGAATGCGTGCAGTTCTGTCAGCCGGGACTCTAATTTCAATATCATTCTCACGCAGGAGCCCTGCCATTTTTCCGCCGTCCTTGCCAGTTAGCGCAACCACGGTGATGTCGCGATCGTGAGCTGCGTTTATTGCTTCTATGACATTTCCTGAATTCCCGCTGGTGGAAATGGCAAAAAGTACATCATTAGCTTGGCCTAATGCTCTAATTTGTTTTGAAAAAATCTCATTGTAAGTATAATCATTTGCTATGGCGGTCAGTGTTGAGCTGTCTGTAGTTAATGCGATCGCCGGTAGCCCAGGACGTTCTTTTTCGAATCGATTTAGTAATTCGGCGGAAAAGTGTTGAGCATCGCTGGCCGATCCACCATTACCACAACTCAAGATCTTCCCTTCGTTCAGTAAACTTCTAACCATACAGTTACCAGCATGCTGGATGGGGATTATCAACTCATGCATCGATTTTTGCTTGGTCTCAATGCTTTCCCTAAAGTGATTACTGATTCTCTCCTGTAAATCCATCTCTATTCGCTAAACCTTAATTTCCAAAAAATTTGATTTGTAAAAATATAAAGGTTTATCGGCCGCAATTTGATCATTGTTACTGTAATTGTCTTAAAAAATTCGAATCATTCAATGAAGTAGACTTGCTATTAGGCTAAAAAGTTTCAATATAATTTTGGTTCGAGGCTGTTGAGCGGAGGGTTGCTATTAATTTGGATTGATATTCCAACGTAGCATGGTTCTAAATCAGGACTAAGAAATTAACTGCAGTTTTTATTTTTCTCTGTTTGTCGAGGTTGTCTCTGAAAAAATTTAATTAGAGCTTGCAGAATTTGGTAGTCGAAATGGAACAGCGATTCCATCTTCGAATCGCGCCGTCGTCAAACTGCGATGAATTCGTCGATTCTCTGACATCGTTAACACGCCTGTGGTGCCGCTCACTGAGCTGATACTGTTATTTGAAAATTGTTTTAGTCTTGGATAAAGGCGAAAACTATCGATTCCCATTGCCCGTAATCTCTGCAGCGGGCCTTGCGCTTGGCGTAGGTTAGTATTGACCTCGTCTCTTAATTGATGGGTTGGGTTTAAAACCCACGGAGCATCAGTAAAAATAATACCGTCAAGATCTCGGTTTCCAGTTTGATTTTCCTGGCCATCGTAGACAGAAGGCATCGAAAATACCGGGATGTCGCCAGCAAAATAAAAAGCGAGAGTTGGTTTTAGTTGTCTGCCCTGTCTTGGGTTTGCTACCAGAAAAATAAAATCAATGTCACTTCTACGTCGGGGAGTAAACTCCATATTGAGGCGGGGCAATAAATCTAGAAGTTTCTCTGCCCTTGCTTCACTAGAATCAATAGCCATTAAGCGTTTAATTACTTCCGCATAACCAGAGTCACCAATAAAACGAGCACTTGAAACAACCTGCCCCCCCTGGTTTGTCCAGGTCTCACTAAAAAATTTTTCAAGCCGCTGGTAGTCCAAATTGTCAGGCATTATTACCGCTGCGTTTCTATATCCTGCCTCCCAGGCTAAGTTTATCACTTGCGAAATTTCATCCTCTGGGGCTAAGCCGAATTGAAACAAATTTTCTGCAAGCCGATCTTCGTCGGTATAGTTTAGAGCCAATGTCGGAACGGGGAGTTCTATACGCTCGGATATTTGATTCACTAATTTTTTGTTAAGTGGCCCAATAATTAGATCTGCACCACTTGCCACAGCTTGGTCAAAAGTATCGTTAATGTCTGCCAAACCGGTGCTATCAAACACAGAGATCTGCGGGACGTCTCGGGATACGCTTAAAGATTGATAATAGGCGCTTAGAAAGCCCTCTTGTATGGCATTTCCAGTGGCTTCTTGCAGTGGCAGTATTAATGCAATATGTTTGGGTCGGTTTTCCCAAGTCATTTGCAATTCAATGAGCGGAGCAGGCAATCGCGCGGCGGCAGAGTGGCTAGCCCAAATTCGACGCCATTGAACAATCGAATCAAGTTGGCTGCGTATACTGAACTGATCTACTTGGTAGATACGAGCTAGCTCGATCCAGCCACGCATTTCATAACTATCAGCTTCTTCAGCTAACTTATCCAGCTCTTCATCTTGAAGACTAGTTAACGCTATCCAGATATCTTCAAACAAAGAGGTTTCTGCATTTGTAGGCCAGCTTTCAGTAATGCTGGTGAAGTCTATAATGGCATCTTCGTTTCGATTAATAGACTGATAGAGCTGGCCCCTAAGCAAGATTAGCCGGCGCCCTGCTGAGGTATCACCATTAGCAGACTCAGCCAAATTTCCACTAAGCCAGCGTAAAGCACTGTCAAATTGATTTTGTTTAATGGCGATTTGGGCGCGGATAAGTGCCAGCTGAATCTGCAAGGTAGCTCTTAATCTATTAGGGTTTTGAATGCTCCCGATTTCTAGTTCCGCTCGATCGAGATACCCGAAATTGATAAGCTCCTCTATCGCCTTTAAGCGGAGTGATGCAGAATCTGGACCGGTGGCGAGATTTGCTTGCCGCAATAGCTCGTCTATCGACTCTGTTGTAGACTCAATTTGTGGTGGTGCATTAACAACAGGAGGGGGAGGCGAACTGCAGGTGATGCTAATAAAAAGAATTCCCGCAACGAACATCCGATGAACAGAATTCTGAGTAAACGCTTTCATAAATGCATAAATAGTTTCATAGGGTGGGACCAGACTAATACAAGAGGGTTACTTGGGCAATTTTTTGTAGAGAATTGCTACTCTGGAGTTCAACCACTTTTATTAAAAATAGTAGTCGTAAAATGAATCAGAAAGGAATTCTTTACATTGTTGCCACGCCTATTGGCAATGCAGATGACATAAGCTCCCGCGCCATAGCGATTTTAAAGTCTGTGTCGAAAATTGCGGCCGAAGATACCAGGCATAGTAAGATATTATTGCGGAAACTGAATATTGAGAACTCGCTCAAGTCTTATCATGATTTTTCTGGCGAATTTGCCGCTCAAGAAATAATTGATGATCTTTTAAATGGGCAATCGATAGCATTGATATCAGATGCAGGTACACCTTTAATTTCTGACCCAGGATTTCAACTTGTTAAGCTAGCCAGGAGTAATCTGATTGAAGTTTTACCTGTGCCTGGGGCTAGCGCGGTTACTGCGGCTTTATCTGTTTCAGGATTGCCTACAGATCGTTTTGTCTTTGAAGGTTTCTTGCCTGCCAAATCTTTTGCTCGGCAAAAATGTTTTCAAAGGTTTAATCAAGAAGAGAGAACCACTGTATTTTTTGAATCTACTCATCGAATTGTTGAATGCTTGCAGGATCTTGTTTCGACTCTTTCGGGCCCGAGACAGATATTCATTGCTAGAGAAATAAGCAAAAAATTTGAATCACACTTTCTCGGTTCAGCAGAAGAGTGTTTGGATTGGGTTATTTCGGATATTCAGCAACGAAAAGGTGAATTTGTCATTGTGCTTGAAGGATGTGAGGAGTCAACAATCGAAGCAGCGAGACACGCAGACGCGCTCAAAATAGTTGATCTTTTAGGCGAATCAGTTTCAACAAAAGACGCAGTGGCCATAGCTAGCGAAATAAGTGGAGCACGCAAGAACAAAGTTTATGAAACGGTCCTATCAAATAAAATCCCCTAAACCCGAATACATTTATCCTATTGATTTAAAAGATTTTTTCTATTAGTCTGAACGTGAGTCAGCTGGGCAATTGCTGTCTGATTTACTTTGCATTTCGCTTGGCGATTTATGAGGTGGCAGATAGAGGAAAGTCCGGGCTCCAAAGAGCAGAGTGCCAGGTAACGCCTGGGGGGTGCGAACCTACGGCTAGTGCAACAGAAAACAAACCGCCTCCGATCGAGATCTCTGATTTATATCGAAGGTAAGGGTGAAATGGTGCGGTAAGAGCGCACCGCATGGCTGGTAACAGACCATGGCTAGGTAAACCCCACTCGGAGCAAGGCCAAATAGGAATCTGTTAATGCTGCTCGCATTGGATTCGGGTAGGCCGCTTGATGCCTGCGGTGACGCGGGTTGCAGATGAATAATTGTCCTCGACAGAACCCGGCTTATAGGCTGACTCTTTATTTCTTAACAAATAAAAAACCCTTTTAAATTCAAATACTTCTTATAAATTACTTTAACTAAAGATTATAATAAATTGTAATTGCTTAATTTAATTAAGGTAATAATTAGCAAGATCACTTCAAGATCTCTACATTTAGCGGCAAGTTCCCGGTTTTTCTTGAAATTAAGCATCTAAATAGTACTTGCACAGAGGGGTAAGTGTGCCTATAGTGTCTCTTTGTGGTAAATTGTGGAATATTTTGTATTATTGTGGGGTAAAGTGGATTACCTTTCTTGAGATATTTCTTAATTTAGGCGGGGACAAAGAGTGTTTCGCGGGATCAATACCATTAATTTGGATGCGAAAGGGCGCATGGCAATGCCTGCGCGCTATCGGGAGCAATTGATAAATCTTTGCTCTGGCCATCTTGTGGTGACTATTGATACCAATCATCGCTGTCTTCTGCTCTACCCTCTTGCTGAGTGGGAGCAAATCGAGCGCAAAATAGAATCTCTTTCCAGTTTCAATCCGGCGGAGCAGCGAGTGAAACGTTTGCTTATCGGCCATGCTAATGACCTTGAATTGGACAGCAGTGGAAGGATTTTGTTACCTCAGGAGTTAAGGCATCACGCTGAGCTTGAAAAGCATGTGTGTTTAATCGGTCAGGGCAAAAAGCTGGAAATTTGGAGTCAAGATAGCTGGAATGAGCAGAGAGATACTTGGCTCACTGAGTCTGCGACGAAAGGAGAGTTACCTGAAAAACTAAGAACCTTAGCTCTTTAGGGAACATTGAATGACTTTTGCCTCACAACATAAAGCGGTTCTCCAGGTCGAAGCATTGAAAGCATTAGCTGTTAAGGCTGAAGGAAAATATATCGATGCAACATTTGGTCGAGGGGGTCACAGCAGGGCGATCTTAAGTTCACTAAATTCACGCGGTGAACTTATTGCAATAGACCGGGATCCAGACGCGATATCAGCTGCAAACGAATTACAAAAGCAAGATTCGAGGGTTCAAGTGGCACATGCGATGTTTAGTCAACTGGGTGAGTTGGAAGCTACTAAGAATCTTGCCGGAAAGACAGATGGTATTTTGTTTGATCTAGGCGTTTCTTCGCCCCAACTAGATAACCCACTAAGGGGTTTTAGTTTTATGCATAGCGGACCTCTTGATATGAGAATGAATCCGATGGATAAACTAAGCGCAGAAGAATGGGTTAACAGTGCTAGTGAAAAAGAAATAGCGAACGTCATTTTTGAGTATGGTGAAGAAAAGTTCTCGCGGCGAATTGCCAAGCGAATAGTTGAAGCGCGCGCTGAAATAAGGATCAATACAACTGGCCAGCTTGCAGAGGTCATTAAAAAAGCTAATCCGTCTTGGGAAAAAGATAAACATCCAGCAACAAGAGCATTTCAAGCTATACGAATTCGCATTAATGGTGAGCTCGAACAGATTGAGAAAGGACTAGGTGACGCACTTGGATTGTTGAGGGCGGGGGGGCGGTTGGTTGTAATTAGTTTTCATTCACTGGAAGACCGAATAGTAAAAAAGTTTATTGCTGAGAAAGCCAAGGGTGATAATTTTCCCCGTGATTTGCCGATTACTGCGGCATTTCTTAATCCAACATTGAAAAAGATTGGAAAACCGATTAAGGCCGCGGAGCAAGAAGTAGAAAATAATGCCCGTGCGAGAAGTGCAGTGATGCGTGTAGCTGAGAAACTCAACTGAGCAAGGTTAATAGCAAGAAATGAGACCTAGAGGCCCTCAAACTAAACAACGCACACCTTTGAAAAGAGGTCGGCCTCTAACCCCCTCGATAATTCAGTGGGCAGGATTAACCCGTTCAGTTTCATTAGGGGTAATTGTATTACTAGCTTTTGCTGTGAGCTCTGGTCTCTCCGTAGTACTCATAACACATCAGAATCGTTTCGCATTCAATGAACTTCAGGAACTTAAAGATCAAGCCAATCAGTTTGAAACTGAATGGGGGCAATTGCTACTTGAGCAAAGCACCTTTGGTGTTGATGGGCGGATTGAGCAGCAAGCTACTGAAAAATTACGAATGCAATTACCCAAGCTGTCAGAAATTGTGATGGTGAGCCATGACTGAGTCCAGATTAAGAATCTTATTCAAAGACTGGCGTTTACATCTTGTATTGTTCTTTATGTCATTGTGCGTGCTCGCGATAGCTTGGAAAGTAAGCAATCTACACATCATTGATCGCGACTTTTTGCAAGGTGAGGGTGACGCTAGAACTATTCGAACTGTCCCTTTGGTTGCTAATCGCGGTCTAATCTTAGATAGAAATGGTGAACCATTAGCCGTTAGCACGCCAGTACAATCTATTTGGGTTAACCCTGGGGAGATTGCCGATGAATACGCTGCAATAGCCTTACTCGCAAAAACCCTTGAATTAAATCCAGAAGTACTTGCAAGTAATATTAAAAATAAATTGGCGCAGGAATTGGAGTTTTGGTACGTAAAACGCCGTTTGTCTCCGGCAGACGCAGAGCGAGTAATGGCATTAGATATCGTTGGGGTTTATGCGCAGCAAGAATACCAGCGTTTTTATCCTCAAGGAGAAGTTGCAGCGCATTTAATCGGATTTAGTAATGTTGATGATATTGGTCAGGAGGGCCTTGAATTAGCATATGATGGTTGGCTAAAAGGCGTGCCCGGTCGACGCCAGGTAATGCAAGATAGGCGAGGTCATATAATTGAAGAGTTAAATACGATCCAGACAGCTCAACCAGGAAAGAACTTAGCACTGAGTATTGATTTTAGATTGCAAAGCATCGCTTATCGAGAGCTTAAGGAAGAATTTATAAAACGACGTGCAAAAGCGGCAACTGTAGTCGTGCTAGACGTAGAAACTGGCGAGGTCCTAGCGATGGCAAACCAACCATCCTATAACCCCCACAACAAAGCGAACATGACTGACTTTAGTGTTCTAAGAAATCGTGCTATTACCGATGCATTTGAGCCTGGATCAACCGTTAAAGCTTTCACGATTGCTGCTGCACTTGAGACAGGGTTATTTACTCCGCAAACAGTTATCGAAACTAGTCCGGGCTGGATGATGTTAAATGGGAATGAGGTAAAAGATTTATTTGACTACGGCACCCTAACTACAACTGGAGTGATCACCAAGAGCAGTAATATTGGCAGTAGTAAAATAGCTCTGCAGATAGGCGCTGAGCCTATTAGGGATGTATTGGAGCGGGTGGGCTTTGGTCAAGTATTAGGTACTGGATTTCCCGGAGAGCGTTCTGGAGTTTTACCCAATCCAAGCCGTTGGGGTCGGCACGCTACTGCAACTTTTTCATTTGGTTACGGACTCTCTGTGACAGCGCTCCAGTTAGCACAAGCCTATTCTGTGCTCGCTGACGATGGAATTCGTAAGCCAGTATCTTTGTTGAAGTTACAACAGTCTGACGTTTCTGATTTACCGCGTAAACAAGTAATAAGTGCAGAAATAGCTGAGACAGTTCGCGGAATGTTAAGTACTGTAGTTGACGCGCAAAGTGGCGGATCTGCACTGGAAGCTAATGTGCCTTTCTATTCGGTCGCGGGAAAAACTGGCACTGCACATGTGGTTGGAGAGCAGGGTTATGAGGACAATTTACATAACTCATTCTTTGTTGGTATGGCTCCAGTCTCGGACCCAAAAATTGTCATCGTGGTTATTGTCAATGAGCCAAAGGGTGAAGAGCACTATGGTGGGCAAGTTGCCGCGCCAGTATTTTCAAGAGTTGCTACAGGAGCAATGAGAATTCTTAATATTACGCCAGACAATATTCCTCAGGGGCAAGCTCTAAAATTGGGTTCTTTATAACCATGAATACAGCTGAAAAATTGAATTCACAAGCTTCTCTCTTGGAGCTGATTACAGGGTATAGAGAAATTAGCGATGCCGAAGCATCGAGCTTGGAAATTGTAGTTAGAGGAGTGCAATTGGATAGTCGCCTGCTTCAACAGGGCGATTTATTCTTAGCTTGTTTTGGCCGTAATCACGATGCTCGAAATTATATCGATCAAGCAATTATTTCTGGATGCTGTGCAATCCTTGTGGAATCCGGTGTTGATTGGCAAGGGATTCAGCTGCGAGATGCTGTACCTATAATCGCTATCGATAATTTACACGCAAAGATAAGTGAGATTTCTGGGCGGTTTTTTGGTCATCCCAGCAAAAAGTTAAACGTAATCGGCATTACTGGTACGAATGGAAAAACTAGCTGCAGTCAATTTCTTTCGCAAACTTTGACGGCATTAGGTTATAAATGTGGGGTAATTGGCACATTGGGTTACGGCATCAGCGGAGAGTTACAAGAGACTCAGTTAACAACTCCTGATGCAGTATTTACCCAATCAGCGCTTGCAAGAATGCATTGTGAAGATATTGACCCAGTAGCCATGGAAGTTTCATCTGTCGGCTTGCATCAGAAACGTGTTTCATCTGTTCTTTTTGATACAGCGATATTTACCAATTTGACGCGTGATCATTTGGATTATCACGAAACGATGGAATCTTATGGCGAGAACAAAAAGAAATTATTTATGATGCCTGGGTTAAAGACAGCCATTGTAAACTTAGATGACTCTTTTGCGCTCTCAATTATTAATTCTGTTTCATCCGACGTCGAGGTTCTCACTTACAGTCTTAAAAACAAAATCGCTTCTGTTTTTGCGGAATCATTGGAGCTTACGCGAAATGGATTTCGAGCAAAAATATGTACGCCGATTGGCATGGGTGAAATAACAGGTAAGCTTATCGGTTATTTTAATTTTAGTAATGTATTGGCAGTGTTAACTGCGCTTATAAATTACTTGCCACGGCACTCAGGGATAAATATTGATTCAATATGCCAAAAAATTTCTGAACTTCAGCCGGTCGACGGTCGCATGGAAATAATAGGAGAAAGCGAGGAAATTACCGTAGTTGTAGATTATGCCCATACTCCTGATGGGTTGTGCAGCGCATTAACTGCACTAAAAGATCATTTTAGTGGACAGATATGGTGCATTTTTGGTTGCGGTGGAAACAGGGATAAAGGCAAGCGCCCGCTGATGGGTGAAATTGCAGAGAAGCATTCGAGTCAGATAGTCATTACTGATGACAATCCTCGCAATGAAGGAGGTGATGAAATTGTTCAACATATTTTGAGCGGGGTTCGTTGGAAAGAAAATATCAAAATCATTAGAGACAGAGCTAAGGCAATAAGTTATGCGATTAGCCAGGCTAAAGCGGGTGATGTTGTGCTCGTCGCTGGGAAAGGTCATGAAACCTATCAAGACATTGCCGGAATAAGGAATATTTTCAGTGATGCAAAGCAAGTGCGAGTAGCACTTCAAGAGCGAGAGGCAACGGGGAGGTAATTCAGGACTTTGATTGGAACCATGCTGCTATCAGGGTTAGCCGAGCAATTGGACGGTGAAATCATTGGGGACAATGTAGAGATATCGGCGTTGTCTACGGATACGCGTGCGCTAAAAAAAGGTGACACTTATATGGCATTGGTCGGTCCAAATTTTAATGGGAACGATTTTTTGATGGAAGCGAAATCTAATGGAGCAATTGCAGCAATAGTTTCGAAGCCAATATCAAAGCATGCTCAGCCACTCCCGTTATTGCGAGTAAAAGATACGCATTTGGCTCTGGGAAAAATTGCATCGATTAATCGTGAGAGAAGCACCGCTAAAGTTATTGCGTTAACTGGCAGTCAGGGGAAAACTACAGTTAAAGAAATGATCGGAGCAATTTTGTGCCGCGAAGGCGAAACCCTAATTACACAGGCGAATCAGAACAATACTGTTGGCGTGCCGTTAACACTATTACAAATAACAGATCAACATAAATTTGCTGTAATTGAAATTGGTGCAGACTGTCATGGGGAAATTGAATTTAGTGCTGCGATGGCAAAACCAAATATTGCCTTAATTACTAATGCTAATTCGGCGCACATCGAGGGTTTTGGCAGTCTTCAAGGGATAGTAGAAGCAAAAGGTGAAATTATTGGCACTGCAGAAGAGTCTGCTTCAATTATTCTCAATGCCGATGACGAAAATGTTGCCCAATGGATTGAGCGCGCTGCTGGGAAAAAGGTTATTCAATTCAGCGCTGCTAATCCTCAAGCTGATTGTTATGCAAAAGACACTGTAGTCGGGAAAAAGGGCGTAGTCAGTTTTACATTAAGCACTCCCCGGGGGTTAGAAAGAATAAGTCTCCAGTTGTTAGGTAAACACAATGTAACCAACGCGGTTGCTGCGGCAACTGCGGCATTAGAAGTAGGTGCAAGTTTGAAATCTATTGGTGAAGGTCTGGGTAGTTTGGTGCCGGTAAATCGACGTCTAAACCCTCGAGTTGGATTTAATAGTTGTTGTGTTGTTGATGATACTTACAACGCGAGCCCATCTTCTTTTAAAGCTGCAATTGATGTTTTAGTTTTATTTCCAGAACGTAAAATTTTGATTGCTGGTGATATGAAAGAGCTAGGCAGTGAGGCTGAGGAGTCTCACCGAGAAGTAGGCCGTTATGCAAGCGACTCGGGTGTTGATGGATTATGGACCGTGGGGGATTTAAGTAGTTTGGCTTCGGCAGAGCTTGGTAAAAAGGGTAAACATTTTGCTACGACCAATGAATTAATTTATGCATGTAAAGCGCTAGCAGCATCTGATGTTGTATTTCTAGTGAAAGGCTCTAGAGGGGCACACATGGAAGTAATAGTCGATGAATTGATTGAGGCTGGGGGCGACTAATGCTTGTTTGGTTATCAGATTATTTAATTCAGTTTAATAGCAGTTTTGCTGTTCTACAGTACATTACCGTGCGCGGAATATTCAGCGTTTTAACTGCGCTATTCGTGTCTTTAATAATTGGCCCCTATATGATTCGACGCCTTAACTATCTTCAGATTGGGCAGGTCGTCAGAGATGATGGGCCGGAAACTCATTTTAGTAAAGCTGGCACCCCTACTATGGGCGGTGCACTCATTCTTGTAAGCATCGCAATAAGTACTTTGCTTTGGTCTGATTTAAGCAATCACTACGTTTGGATAGTTTTATTGGTAACGATTTTATTCGGTGCCATTGGTTGGGTGGATGATTATCGTAAAGTATTTGAGCAAAATACAGCAGGGCTTTCTGCAAAGTGGAAACTGTTCTGGCAAGCGTTAATTGGCCTAGTCGCAGCTATTTTTTTGTACTACACAGCCGTCAGCCCGATTGAAGTCGAATACATCGTGCCATTTTTTAAAGATGTTTCAATTAGTACTGGAATTTTTTATATCGCCATTAGTGCTTTTATCATTGTTGGGTTTAGTAACGCTGTGAACCTTACTGATGGCCTGGACGGGTTGGCAATTTTGCCTACGGTGATGGTAGGCGGAGCACTCGGAATTATTGCTTATCTAGCAGGACACGCCGAATTTTCTGCATACTTAAATATCCCCAACGTTGACGGTTCTGGCGAAGTGGTTATTTTCGCTGGCGCGCTGGTTGGTGCAGGAATGGGCTTTCTTTGGTTTAACACTTACCCGGCACAAATATTCATGGGCGACGTTGGTGCGTTAGCTCTTGGCGCTGCTTTGGGTGTGATGGCAATTATTTCTCGACATGAAATTGTTTTATTCATTATGGGAGGTGTTTTTGTGGTTGAAACTGCTTCCGTAATTTTGCAAGTCGGTTCGTTCAAACTGACTGGGAAACGGATTTTTCGAATGGCACCATTACATCATCATTTTGAACTTAAAGGCTGGCCAGAACCAAGGGTAATAGTTCGGTTTTGGATAATCACGGTAATGTTGGTGCTTTTTGGTTTGGCAACTTTGAAACTTCGTTAAAAACTATTGGGTAAATCAATTGGGCGGTGATTTGATAGTCAATGAAAAAGTTATCGTCGGTCTGGGGGAAACAGGATTATCGGTCGCTAAATTTTTAGCATCACGAAATCAGAAATTTAAGGTCATTGATAGCCGCTTGAATCCACCGGCGCTGTCTGAATTAAAAAGGATATTGCCAGAAGTTGAAACTGAAGTAGGCGAATTAAAACTAAAAACTTTATTGGGAGCCAGTGAGCTAGTGATTAGTCCAGGATTAAGCCTCAAGACTCCGGTCATTGCAGAAGCGGCAGAACAAGGTGTAGCAATCACTGGCGACATTGACATCTTTTCTAAGTCAGTACGCAAGCCTATCATCGCTGTTACAGGATCGAATGGAAAAAGCACTGTAGTTGCAATTCTAGCTCGGATTCTTGAAAAAGCAGGAAAAAAATATGGGCTAGGTGGAAATCTGGACGGTACTAATTTTAAACCTGCTTTAGATTTGCTTAGTGAAGCACCAAAAGATTTCTATATTTTGGAGCTATCTAGTTTTCAGCTTGAAACTACGGAAAGATTAAACGCTGAAGTAGCGGTGATTTTAAACCTCAGTGCAGACCATATGGATCGCTATGAGACTTTGGATGAGTATCACAAGGCCAAACTGAGAATCTTCAATGGTTGTAATCAGGTTGTGATTAATCGAGATGATGTGCATTCGTATCCAGTTACCGAGTTAAGTGCACCTATTTGGGATTTCGGATTTAGTCGCCCAGGTGTTAATGGATTGGGATTGTTAGAAGAAGACGGTTATCAATACCTAGCCTTTCAGTTTGAGAAAATTGTTTCCGTCAACGAGCTGAAGATTTTTGGCCAGCACAATATTTCGAATGTGCTCGCGGCAGTTGGCTTAGCTCTAGCTATAGGAATTGAATTAGACGCGATCCGTTCCGCTATCAAAGGATTTAATGGGTTGCCCCATCGATGTCAGTGGGTGGCAAATGTTTCTGGAGTGGAGTTTTATAATGATTCCAAAGGAACAAATGTTGGCGCAACCATGGCTGCAGTAGAAGGTCTGGGTCAGCGAATTTCAGGACATATTTTGCTTGTTGCTGGTGGTATAGGGAAAGGTGCTGATTTCCATTCATTGGTACCAGTGATCAATCGGTGGGGAAAGGAAGTTATCTTAATCGGTCAGGATGCTATAGAAATAGCTTCCAATTTTGACCAAGATATTCAAGTTTATTTCGCAAACGATATGCAAGATGCTGTTAGCACAGCTTTTAAGCATGCGTCGTCAGGAGATGCTGTCTTGCTATCGCCCGCTTGTGCGAGTTTTGACATGTTTGAGAACTTTCAAGAACGGGGTAATGCCTTTATTCGTTCTGTGAGGCAATTGTAATGGCAATCGCCAGAGCAACTATGCCAATTAGGGTGAAATCTATGCCTTCAGTGAAGCTAAACCCTTTGTTATTGGTTACGTGCATGTTGCTAGCTTGCGGATTGTTAATGATGACGTCAGCTTCGGTTGAAATTGCAAGCAGTCAATATAACGACCCTTTTTATTATTTAAAACGGCAAGGAATATTTGCGCTTATTGGCTTATTAGCAATGATGCTGACGCTACACATTCCCGTTGCCATTTGGAAGAAGTTCAGCTGGTTTCTTTTGATGGGATCATTTGTATTATTGTTTCTAGTGCTAGTGCCAGGAATTGGCAAGGTGGTAAATGGAAGTGCCCGATGGATTGATCTTGGATTTTTTAATTTGCAGCCTTCTGAAGTCGCTAAAGTCTCGATTGTTATTTATCTTTCGGCTTATCTCGAAAGGAATCTAGAAGAAGTTCGTGATAAATGGTCTGGATTCTTAAAGCCCATGTTAGTAATTGGTGGAGCAGCGGTATTGCTTGAGTTGGAGCCTGATCACGGCGCTTTAGTAATTTTAATGTTAACTGCATTTTGTATGATCTTCCTCGCGGGAATAAAACTTTACCGTTTTCTGATAATGCTGGGATTATGCAGTGGTGCTGTCACTTACATAGCTCTAACTAAGCCTTATGTCATCGTGAGATTCTCTTCTTATCTTAATCCCTGGGCAGAGGAAAATGTTTACGGGGGGGGGTATCAGTTAACTCAGGCATTAATTGCTTTTGGTCGAGGCGAGTGGTTCGGAGTAGGGCTTGGAAATAGCATCCAGAAACTTTACTTCCTACCGGAAGCCCATAATGATTTTGTATTAGCAATTATAGGGGAAGAGTTCGGTTTAGTAGGTGTATGCGTCGTGGTTCTTCTATTTTGTTTGTTGGTCTATTTGGCGTTTTCGATTGGCAAAGCTGCTCAAGAAAAGGGTAATTTGTTTGAAGCATTTCTAGCTTATGGCCTCGGCCTCCTATTTGCGGGGCAAGCAATGATCAATGTCGGGGTAAATACTGGCTTACTTCCAACCAAAGGGCTGACTTTACCGTTCCTAAGTTATGGCGGAGCAAGCTTGATTGTGAGTTGTTTTATGGTCGCCTTGTTGGTTCGTATTCAATATGAAACTGAATGTTTTAGTTGCAACGAGAGTAATTTAACTAGCCATCCTAGGGGCGTAATTAATATCTCACAGTGAAACGGATGGATACAAAAAAAATAACAGTTCTAATTATGGCTGCTGGAACAGGAGGACATGTATTTCCAGCACTTTCAATTGTTGAATCTCTAAGAAAGCAATCAGTAAATGTTGAGTGGCTGGGAACGCATTCTGGGATGGAAAATAGTTTGCTTGCTGCAACAGACATACCTTTGCATCAAATTTCAATTAAGGGATTGAGAGGATCAGGATTGGTAAGAAAACTCACATCGCCATTTATGTTGTGCATGGCATTTTTTCAATCATTTAATGTAATTCGGCGCGTGCGCCCTGATTGCGTCTTAGGAATGGGGGGCTTTATCTGTGGGCCAGCAGGGTTAGCAGCGAAACTGTTAAGAAAGCCATTGTTAATTCATGAGCAAAATGCAGTAGCTGGACTAACAAATAATTTACTTTCTAAAGTGTCGACAAAAGTTTTTGAAGCCTTTCCAAATACATTTAATGAACAGGTCAATGCAGTCCATACAGGTAATCCTTTACGTGCTGAAATATTCAACATTGATAAAGCTGAAGTCGAGGTGAATTCAAATTCTATGTTGAAATTATTGGTCTTGGGTGGATCACAAGGCTCAGCCTCTATTAATAAAGTTATTCCAGAGATTGCCGCAAATTGGACAGAGTCGGGAATTTTGAGCATTCGCCACCAAACTGGTGGTGCAACCTTGCAGGAAACAGCGCAGCATTATCAAAAACTAGGTATACAGTTAAACAACAATTTAGTTTTAGAGCCTTTTATTAACGACATGGCGTCGGCCTATAAGTGGGCAGATATAGTTATTTGCCGATCTGGCGCGAGTACCGTAAGTGAATTGGCAGCGATAGGGCTACCTTCAATATTGGTCCCATACCCACACCATAAGGATCAGCAGCAATTATTGAATGCTCAATGGTTGGCAAACAATGGGGCGGCCTCTGTTGTCACGCAGGAAGATTTCTCTGTCAAAACTGTATTACCTCAACTTGTTAAATTGCAGAAAGATCGAAATCTTTTAAAAGAAATTGGTGCCAAAGCAAAGAGACTGTCAATTAACAATGCAGGCGAAATCATTGCCTCTGAATGCGTGAGAGCCGCTAATGCCTAATGCACCACAAATTCACCAAATTCCTGAAATGCGTCGGATCAGTACGATACATTTCGTTGGTATCGGCGGCGCAGGAATGTGTGGGATAGCAGAGGTCTTGTTAAATCAGGGATATCAAATTACCGGCTCTGATATTAAAGAATCTTCTAATACAGAAAGATTAAAATCTCTTGGCGCAATAATATTTATTGGACATGATTCAAAAAATGTCAAGAAGGCAGACGTTGTAGTTTATTCCAGTGCTATAGACAGAAAAAACCCCGAAATTAAAGCGGCTATTAGTCACGCTAAGCCGCTTATTGCACGAGCGGAAATGTTGGCAGAATTAATGCGTTATCGCCATTCGATTGCAATCGCGGGCACTCATGGGAAAACGACAACAACAAGTATTGTTTCCTCGATATTGGCCGCAGGGGGCTTGGACCCAACGTTTGTTATTGGTGGATTGTTAAATAGCGCTGGAGCGAATGCTCAACTGGGTCAAAGCAGATACTTGGTAGCGGAAGCAGACGAAAGCGATGCCTCTTTTATGCATTTACAGCCAATGGTTGCTGTGGTCACGAATATTGAAGCGGATCATATGAGCACTTACGGTGGTGATTTCGCAAACCTAAAGAAGTATTTTGTGGATTTTCTCCATAATTTACCATTTTATGGTTTGGCCGTACTTTGCATCGATGACCCAGTAGTGCGCGAAATTCTCCCATTAGTTTCAAGGCCAAAGATTACTTATGGATTTTCTAAAAACGCTGATTTTAGGATCAAAAACTTAACCCAAAAAAAGCAAACGACGGAATTTGAAGTTCAACAGCGCGGCAAAAAAAAGCCATTGAAAGTTAAGTTGAATATGCCTGGTAGACACAATGCATTAAATGCAACTGCTGCTATCGTGATTGCAAGTGACGAAGGTGTCAAAGACAAAGATATAAAGTCTGGAATTCAGAAATTTTCTGGCGTTAGTAGGCGTTTTGACGTGCAGGGTGAGTTTGGCGTTGAGGGTGGCAGTGTATTGCTTGTCGATGATTATGGTCATCATCCAACGGAAGTGGAAGCGACGATTAAAGCATTACGTGATGGTTGGCCCAAAAACCGATTGGTGATGATTTATCAACCGCATCGTTACAGTAGAACTAAAGATTTGTATGAAGACTTTGTCGAGGTTCTCTCTGGTGTTGATGTTTTATTACTGCTCGAAGTTTATTCGGCGGGAGAGAAGAAAATCGCTGGTGCAGATTCGCGGAGCCTTTGCCGAAGCATTCGGTTGCGAGGCAAAGTTGACCCAATTTATGTCCAGAAAGAAGCCGATATTCACGACGTTTTGCAGGGACTGGTTAGGGCCGGAGACGTAGTTCTGACCCAAGGAGCGGGGAGCGTTGGAGCTCTGGCTAAAGAGATTGCCCAAAAAGGGCTTAATTAATGCCAGTTTATTGATTTTTAGACAAGAGTTTAGTCAAAGTTAGTCAAGAAAAACAGCTATGAAACCGATAAATAAAGAGAAAATACTAGCAAAATTGGGGCATGTTGCAGTGCTAAAAGGAGGTGCCTCCCCTGAGCGAGAAATTTCTCTGATAAGTGGCTCCGCCGTGTTCAATGGGTTGAAGAGATTAGGTGTAAATGCTTCAGTGATCGATGTGGGGAATGACGTAATTGAGCAACTGAAAGCGGCGAAGCCGGATCTCGTAGTGATTATGTTGCATGGTGAAGGCGGTGAGGACGGAGTTATCCAGGGCTTATTAGAGGTTATGGAATTACCCTATACAGGTAGCGGTGTTTTGGCTTCTTCAATCGCAATGGATAAGGTTAAAAGCAAATTACTTTGGCAACGACTGGGATTATCAACGGCTGACTTTGAATTTGCTAATGAGTCATCTTGTTGGCAAGAACTGATAAATCGCTATGGGAAGCTGGTTGTAAAACCTGTCAGTGGTGGCTCGAGCTTGGGTATTGCAATTGTGGATAACGCGGTGGATTTAGAAAAACACTATTGGAAGGCACTTGAATTTGATGCGGAAGTGATCGTAGAAAAATTTATTGAAGGGGTTGAATATTCAACGGGTGTACTAGGTTCAGAACTATTTCCAACTATTCAATTGGAAACGAATAGAGAATTCTTCGATTTTGAAGCGAAGTATACAGATGAAGACAGCAGAATTATTTGCCCGCCTGAGCTGTCTGAGGAAAAGTTAACAGAATTGGAAATTCTAGTTAAGCGCGCTTATGACAGCCTAGGATGTAAAGGTTTGGCGCGAGTTGATGTAATGCAAGGCATCGATGGAGAATTTTATTTATTGGAACTTAATACTATTCCAGGAATGACGGAGCATAGTTTTGTTCCGATGGCTGCAAAACACATTGGCATAAATTTTGATGAGTTGCTGCTCCGTATTCTAGACAGTGAAACACAACATTAAGCAGAAAAAAATACACTTGAAGATGAAATAAAGAGAACAATGAGGCCAGACCCAAGCGACATAGCTGCAAGAAGATTACGAAGTGTCAGCAATCGACGTGGATTCAACTCGCAGCCGCTAAAGCCAAAATCAAACAAAAAGTTTGGTCTCGTCGTGATGGGGCTTGCATTCTTGGGAAGTCTTGTTTTATTAGCTCAGAATTATAAACAAATAGGGCAATACATGAACCGCCCTATTACAAAAGTTCGCATGGACAACCAATGGCAACATGTTTCCGAGGCAGAAGTTGGCTCTTTGATTACAAATTTTATGGGTGCTGGGTTTTTTAATTTCGACGTTGCTGGCGTGAAATCGACTCTGGAAGCTCATGCCTGGGTTGAAGAGGCATCAATCAAAAGGCTGTGGCCTGACATGCTCACGTTGCAGCTTACTGAGCATGTTGCTATCGCTCGATGGGGAGAAGGCGAACTTTTAAATCAACACGGGGAAATTTTTGTTCCTGTGGATATTGGGGAAATGAATGCGTTACCAATATTATCTGGACCAATCAACAGTCAAATAAAAGTAATGGAGCAATACCAATTAATGAGCCAGCTGCTTTATTCGTCAGGGCTAAAGTTAAATGGTTTAACTCTTAGTATGCGTGGGAGTTGGGAGCTAACTCTTAATGAGTCTATACAAGTAGCTGTTGGCAGAATTGAAGTAGTCGAACGATTTCAGCGATTTATTGATTTTTATGAAGGCCAGTTAGTTTCTCAAACAGCAAAAATTAGCTCGGTAGATTTGCGTTATGACAATGGTATAGCAATTAGAAATAGCAGTGATGAGCTTGCAGAGGTAGCAATAAGGTAATGCAGGAAATAACAAACAGCGGCAAGTGTTCCTCGGAGTTAACTGCCCATGAACAAACCACTCGGTGAAAACATGATTGTTGGCCTAGACATAGGAACATCTAAAGTCGTTGCAATCGTTGGTGATATAAATTCGGAGGGTGGGCTAGATATTATTGGGATAGGCAGTCACCGATCGCGCGGTTTAAAAAAAGGCACAGTTGTCAATATCGAATCAACGGTTGAATCAATTCAGCGAGCGATAGAAGAGGCAGAATTAATGGCTGGATGCCAGATTCATTCAGTTTACGCGGGAATAGCAGGAAGTCATATAAGAAGCATGAATTCCCATGGCATTGTAGCTATCCGGGACGGCGAAGTCATGAAGCCCGACATCGAGAGGGTTATTGATGCAGGTAAAGCTGTTGCGATTCCTGCTGATCAAAAAGTACTTCATATACTGCCACAAGAATACATTATTGATTCTCAGGAAGGTGTTAAAGAGCCGCTTGGCATGTCGGGCGTCAGGCTAGAAGCAAAAGTTCATCTAGTAACTTGTGCAATTAATGCAGTGCAGAATATTGAAAAATGTATAAAGCGTTGCGGTCTCGATACTAGTGAAATTATCTTAGAGCAACTTGCTTCCAGTTATTCTGTTCTAACCGATGATGAGAAAGAGTTGGGGGTGTGTTTGGTAGATATTGGTGGGGGGACCACCGATATCGCAATCTTTACCGATGGAGCTATTCGACATACTGGAGTCATTCCGATCGCTGGCGACCAAGTTACTAACGACATCGCTATGGCATTACGGACTCCGACAGAAAATGCGGATGAAATAAAAATTAAGTATGCCTGTGCGCTCACTCAACTCGCTAGTGCGGAAGATATAATAAAAGTTCCGAGTGTTGGAGATAGGGCGCCTCGCGAACTTTCGAGACAAGCGCTAGCCGAAGTAGTCGAACCCAGATACGACGAATTATTCACTTTGGTGCAAGCAGAGTTGCGGCGCAGTGGTTTTGAAAATTTATTAGCTGCTGGTGTTGTGTTAACAGGTGGCACCAGCAAGATGGAAGGTGTCGTTGATTTGGCGGAAGAAATATTCCACGCGCCAGTTAGAATTGGTGCACCCCATAATGTAAATGGGCTCGCTGATATTGTGAAAAATCCGATTTATTCTACTGGTGTCGGACTGCTTCTGTATGGGCTTAAACAGCATCAAGAACGAGAAGGAACTGATACAAGAAGGGAGCCACAAACACAAATAGTGGACAAAGTTAAGAATTGGTTTCAAGGACACTTTTAATAGCCATTAACTAAAACGACTTTTAGAATTTCTAATGAAGGAGGCTACATGTTTGAATTAGTCGAAAACATTTCACAAAGCGCCGTGATCAAAGTTATAGGCGTTGGAGGGGGTGGTGGCAACGCTGTGCATCATATGATTAGTAATCAAGTCGACGGCGTTGAGTTTATTTGTGCAAATACAGATGCTCAAGCGCTTAACAATTTGAAAGCCAAAACTATCTTGCAAATGGGTAGTAACATAACTAAAGGGCTGGGGGCAGGTGCTAATCCGGAGATCGGTAGGCAAGCAGCGCTAGAAGATCGAGACGAGATCGCTGAGATTTTGTCTGGTTCGGATATGATTTTTATTACTGCAGGTATGGGTGGTGGAACTGGCACAGGCGCTGCACCAATAGTTGCAGAAGTTGCTCGTGAAATGGGGATTTTGACAGTGGCAATCGTGACTCGGCCATTTCCTTTCGAGGGCAAGAAGCGATCGGCGGTCGCTGAGCAGGGAATTCAGCAATTATCGGAAACTGTTGATTCTCTTATTACAATTCCAAATGAAAAGCTATTGGATGTGCTTGGCAAAGAAGCAACTTTGTTAGAGGCGTTTAAGGCAGCAAATGATGTATTACTTGGTGCTGTCAAAGGAATTGCGGACCTCATAATGCACCCAGGCATGATCAATGTGGATTTTGCCGATGTAAAAACTGTCATGTCCGAAATGGGTATGGCTATGATGGGGACCGGATATGCCACAGGTGAGGATAGAGCTCGGGACGCTGCTGAGTCAGCAATACGAAGTCCATTACTAGAAGACGTAAATTTACAAGGAGCTCGAGGTATTTTGGTGAATATTACTGCTGGTGAGAATTTATCGTTGGGAGAATTTTCTGAAGTAGGCGACACCGTGGAAGAATTCGCATCAGATGATGCAACTGTAGTTGTAGGTACCGTAATCGACCCAACTCTCGATGACGAAATATTTGTAACTGTTGTTGCAACTGGTCTTGGCTCTAAAGATGAAAAACCTACAAAAGTTGTAGACAATACCATGGCAGACTCTGATACAGATTATCGACGGTTAGATGAACCTGCCATTATGCGTAATCGTCAAAATGCAGAGCGTGTGCCGGTGATGGCTCAAGCAGCAGGAGCTGAAACGGATATGGATTATTTAGATATTCCGGCGTTCTTACGAAGGCAGGCAGATTAAGGGAACCACGGAATCCTGGATTGTCTGCACTTTCTGCTTGTGACTGGTTTCAGTAGTTAATTTGTGCTGAATAGTTATCTAAAATAGAGAAATAAGCAGCTACAGAAATATAAAAATCGCTATGCCTTACTTTGGCGTATTGGACTCTCTCGAAACTCTATATATTGGGATTTTTGATGATTTTTGGTACCATATACTATGCGTCAACGCGCGCATTAAGAGCTTTAAGCGAGAATAGCAGAAGCTATGCAGGTTTTTAGGTGGCAAGTGTCAAGAATGTTGGCATCTTACATTCTCTGAATTTGGGCATGCAGGGATATAGGCTGATTTCTTGTAGTAAAATAAAAAAGGCACAAAGCAACTAATGCTAAAACAAAGAACGCTTAAAAACGTAATTCGCGCCACCGGGGTGGGATTGCATACTGGTGAAAAAGTGTATCTTACCCTACGCCCAGCTCCAGTTAATACCGGTATTGTCTTCACTAGATCTGATATCGATTCGACTATACAAATTGAAGCACGCGCAGAAAATGTAGGGGACACTACTTTGTCAACTACTTTAGTCAAAGACGATGTTCGAATTTCAACTATTGAGCATTTGATGTCAGCGATGTCTGGCCTCGGGATCGATAATTGTTATGTCGATGTCAGCGCACCAGAAGTACCGATCATGGATGGTAGTGCTGGACCATTTGTGTTTCTGATTCAGTCTGCGGGCATAGAAGAACAATCAGAGCTCAAAAAATTTATTAAGATCAAACGCACTATTAAACTTGAGCAGGGAGATAAATTCGTTAGCCTTGAACCATTTAATGGATTTAAGGTGAGCTACACCTTGCTTTATGATCACCCGGTTTATAAGAAGTATACAAAGAGTGCAAGTATAGACTTCTCTAGCACTTCATTTGTGAAGGAAGTAAGTCGAGCTCGGACTTTTGGCTTTATGCATGAGTTCGAGGAGCTGAGAAATCGAAATTTAGCTCTCGGCGCCAGCATGGATAATGCTATAGCAGTTGGTGACTATAAAGTCCTTAATGAAGACGGGTTGCGCTATGAAGATGAGTTCGTCAAGCATAAGATCCTTGATTCTATAGGAGATTTATATCTTTTAGGCAACAGCTTGATTGGTGAGTTTAAGGGACATAAATCTGGACATGCTCTCAATAATGCTTTATTAAGAATGCTCGAAGTTAATGAAGACGCTTGGGAAATTGTCAGTTTTGATAATGAAACTAATGTACCTATTTCCTATATGAAACCAGTGTTAGCGGCCTAGCCAGCCACACTCTCCTAACTGCTTGATCTGTAACAACAAATAGTTAGGCGTTGAAGTTTCTGAATGAGCCCCAAGTGTAATAATAGGGTTTGATAGAATAACGCTTAAGAAATGAAATTAATTCTTGTTGATCAACGCCACGGTCACACTAAAACTATTGTCCTTAGAGGCTGGCTTAAAGGCCTCTTTTCTCTATTTCTACTAATTGCTCCAGTGGCCTTAGGTTATTTTGGCTATCAATTGGCTGTTTCTCAAAATGAACGCATGCTTACAGAAGAAAGTGCGCAAAGTTGGGATCGCCAGATAAAGATGCAGTCTGAGCAACTTGCAGACATAAGAGAAAAATCCGGTCAGCAATTGGAAGCGCTTACCTTAAGACTGGCGATGTTACAGGCGCGCTTAGTTCGTCTAGATGCAGTAGGAGAGAGAATCACAACCATTGCGAATTTAGATCAGGGTGAATTTGATTTTAGTCAGCCTGTGACAATTGGCGGCCCAGGAACTGGACAAACTGAGGCTTATTCCATTAGTACATTTGTAAATGCCGTTGATCACTTAGAGCACCAGCTAGAAGATAGACAGCAACAGTTAGAAATTTTAGAAAGCCTCATTTCTGATCGGAAAATTCAATCTGATGTGCTTATCTCGGGACGCCCGGTCGATCGTGGTTGGATAGCGTCTAGGTTTGGCCAAAGGCCGGATCCTTTTACCGGTAGGCTTACATTTCATGCAGGTGTAGATTTTACGACTGGTCGTGCCGGCGCTGACATTAACACGGTAGCCGCTGGCGTAGTTACCTGGGCAGGACCACGATCTGGTTATGGTTTAATGGTAGAGATAAATCATGGTAATGGATTTATCACTCGCTATGCTCATTCTGAAAAGCTATTTGTCGAGGTTGGCGACATTGTTAAAAAAGGACAAAATATTGCTCTCGTCGGTTCCACTGGAAGATCTACCGGTCCCCATGTTCATTTTGAAGTTTATAAGAATGGGCGTGTAGTCGATCCAGCCGCATACATCCATCGCACAGCTAGATAATTCCCTCTAAATCGAACGTTGTCGCCTTGATCAATAGGTACAGTGAACTGTGTCTATTTGATTTTAATAAATTATAAACTTTAGTTTTAGTGAATATTATTTCTCATGAGCATACTCAATAAAATATTAGGTAGTAGTAATTCCAGAAAGCTTAAAAAAATGAATCGCACTGTTGCGGTAATTAATAGTCTGGAAGAGTCCCTGGAATCTCTCACTGATGAAGAGCTTCGGGAGAAGACTGGCGAATTCAAGCAAAGGATTGAAGAGGGAGTGAGCCTTGACGATATCCTTCCCGAAGCATTTGCGGCCGTTAGAGAGTCTTCAAAGAGAACACTAGGACTCCGTCACTTTGATGTGCAAATGGTTGGTGGGATGGTTTTACACCAAGGCAATATTTCTGAAATGCGTACTGGTGAGGGTAAGACGTTAGTAGCGACTCTGCCGGCTTATCTAAACGGTCTGTCGGGTAAAGGAGTTCATGTCGTAACCGTAAATGAGTATCTAGCGCAACGTGATGCCGATTGGATGCGTCCAATATTTGAGTTGCTAGGCTTTAGCGTAGGAACTATTAAGTCGGGTCAGACACCGGAAGAAAAGAAAGCCGGTTACGATTCTGATATTACCTATGGTACCAATAACGAATTTGGTTTCGACTATCTAAGAGACAACATGGCGTTTCGTCTCGACCAAAAAATGCAACGAAAATTGAATTTCGCTATTGTTGACGAGGTAGATTCGATCTTGATTGATGAAGCGCGAACACCTTTAATAATATCTGGTGCTGCGGAGGGTAGCTCTCAATTATATGTCGCAATTGACAAGCTCATTCCTCGTTTAGACAAAGGCGTAAAAGCTGAAAAATCCAAAATGGAGATGATGGATAAGAATTACTTACCTGAAGATACTGGGCACTTCTCAGTCGATGAGAAAAGCAGACAGGTTGAGCTAACTGAAGAAGGTCATGAATATGTCGAAGATTTGTTGATTCAGAAAAAATTGCTTAATGAAGGAGAATCCTTGTATGCCGCAACAAACCTTTCCTTATTGCATCATGTCCATGCTGGCTTAAAAGCTCACAACCTGTTTAATAAAGACATTGAGTACATTGTGCAGAATAGGCAGATAGTGCTAATTGACGAACATACAGGCCGAACGATGGAAGGTCGACGCCTATCTGAAGGGTTGCACCAAGCATTGGAAGCGAAAGAAGGTCTTGAGATACAAAGCGAAAGTCAAACTTTAGCATCTACTACTTTCCAGAACTATTTTCGTATCTATAACACTTTGTCTGGAATGACAGGTACCGCAGATACCGAAGCTTTTGAATTTAGTCAGATTTATGGACTTGATGTCATAGTAATTCCAACCAATGTGCCAATGATAAGAAATGATGCCAATGACCTGATTTATCTTTCCATGGAAGAAAAAATGGAAGCGATAGTTCGAGATATTATTGAGATTAGAGATTCTGGTGCGCCAATTTTGGTTGGAACTGCATCGATTGATACATCAGAGACGCTTTCACAGTTCTTGAAAAAAAATAAAATTGACCATGAAGTGCTAAATGCGAAATTCCATGAAAAAGAAGCTCAGATTATTGCACAAGCGGGGAGACCTGGAGCGGTAACTATTGCAACAAATATGGCGGGCCGGGGAACTGATATTGTTTTAGGTGGAAAATGGGAAGCAGAGATCGCAGAGATAACTAATCCCAGCGATGATCGGCTTCAACAAATAAAGGGAGACTGGCAAAAGCGACATGACCAAGTTATCGAGGCTGGTGGCTTGCATATTATCGGCACGGAGAGGCATGAATCTAGGCGTATTGATAACCAATTAAGAGGGCGTTCCGGTCGGCAGGGTGACCCTGGTTATTCACGTTTTTACCTTTCTATGGAAGATAACTTGTTAAGAATTTTCGCTACCGATGGCGTAAAGAATTTTATGCGTCGTCTTGGCATGGAACAAGGAGAGGCAATCGAACATGGGATGGTGACTCGATCAATTGAAAAAGCTCAGAGAAAGGTAGAAGGTCGGAATTTTGATGTACGTAAACAACTTTTAGAATATGACAATGTAGCTAACGATCAGCGTACTATTATTTATCGCCAGCGTAATGAATTGATGGCAAGTGACGATATTACTGATCTTCTAGAGGGTATGAGAAGTGAAGTGGTTGACGCTTTGGTAGATAACTATATTCCACCTCAGAGTGTTCCAGAACAATGGGATATCTCAGGGCTTGAGCAATCCATTGAAACCGAATTTGGTTCAGAAAAACCTATTCAGAAGTGGTTAGATGAAGATGACCAGCTTTACGAGGAACAGCTTAAGGCTAAAATAACTGCCTTACTTACTGAAGAATATTTGCAGAAATGTGACCTTGTGGGCGCGAAGATGCGCGAGTTCGAGAAACAAATCACGCTACAAATTCTTGATCGATTGTGGAAGGAGCATTTGGCGACTATGGACCATCTGCGGCAAGGGATATTCTTGCGCAGCTATGGCGGGAAAAACCCCCGTCAGGAATATAAGCGTGAGGCCTTTGCCCAGTTTACTGAATTGATGTTAGCGCTTCAGCAAGAAGTTATTAAAGTTCTTAGCCATATCCAAATTAAGCAAGATGAAGCTGCTGATACTATTGAACGTCAAAGAGAAGAAGAGTCAGCTCGCGCCGGTATGAATTATCAGCATCAGACAATGTCTGCTTTGGCGAATACGGAAGGTGGCGAGGGTAAAGAGCCGTCTCAAGAACCACGTGGTGGAAACAAGCAATCCCCTTTTGTTCGGGAGATTGCGAAAGTGGGTAGAAATGACCCTTGCCCATGTGGTTCTGGTAAGAAGTATAAGCAATGTTGTGGAAAACTAGGTTAAAGCGATGGCAGTTGGTTTAGGGCGCTCCTTAGATTACAAGTTGATTGCTGGTATTCGGCTCGCAGCTGTAAAAAGTAAAATTCGATACCCGGATAAATTAGATCTAGTTCTAATTGAATTAACAGAGAATGCGAGTGTGTCCGGAGTCTATACTCAAAACACGTTCTGTGCTGCACCGGTAGCACTCGCTAAAGCACATACTCAAAATTCTATTCCGCGTTATTTTCTTATTAATACAGGCAATGCCAATGCAGGTACTGGAGAATCAGGCAAAGTAAGTGCACTTCGCTGTTGTCAAAAAATTGCTGATTTAGCTGGAGTATCTGTACAAGAAGTACTACCGTTTTCTACTGGTGTTATTGGCGAACACTTACCAGTTAAAAAAATTCTCGCTGCTGCGCCCACTGTCTTTGCTGACTTATCAGAGTCTTCTTGGGTTGAGGCTGCTGAAGGGATTTTAACGACTGACACTCGGCCTAAACTAGTATCAGTACAGCTGGAAATAGGTGGTAAACAGGTATCCATTACCGGAATTGCTAAAGGGTCTGGAATGATAAAACCCAACATGGCAACGATGTTGAGTTTTATTTTTACAGATGCAGATATTGAGTCTACTGTGCTTGATGAGTTTCTGCATGATGCGGTGGAAAAATCATTCAACCGAATTACTGTAGATGGTGATACTTCCACTAATGATTGTTGCATGCTGGTAGCAACTGGAAAATCGGATGTTTCGATTAATAAATTGAGTACTCATGACTACTGTCAATTTAAAGCTGCGTTAGAATCTTTATTTATTACTCTTGCTACAGAGCTTATTAAAGATGCAGAAGGAGCGAGTAAATTTATCACTATTACAGTTGCGAGTGGTGCTAGCTCTTTAGAATGTCGACGAGTGGCGTATAGTATTGCGGAGTCTCCACTTGTTAAAACTGCATTGTTTGCAGAAGATCCAAATTGGGGGCGTATTTTGGCTGCTGTTGGCCGTTCTGGTCTCGAAAACCTTGACCTGCAATCGATAACAATAGATCTAGGCTCTGTTCGAATTGTTTCCGGCGGAGGCGTTGATCCAAGCTATTTAGAAGAAATGGGCCAAGTTGCTATGCAGAAAGATGAAATTATCATTTCAGTTAGCCTCAATCGTGGAAATTTCTCAGAATCTGTCTGGACTTCAGATCTTTCTCACGAATACATTAGCATTAACTCTGATTACCGCACTTGATTTGGTGAAGGCTTTTATCATCTATGAGCTATGATCGCATCATTCATGTTGCAGTAGGTGTTGTTATTAATCGGCAGCAAGAAATTTTAATATCTCAAAGACATATAGATAGTCATCAGGGTAGCCTGTGGGAATTTCCAGGGGGTAAAAAAGAATCACAAGAATCTATAGAGGCTGCACTGCAGAGAGAGTTTGTCGAAGAACTCGGAATTAAACCTATTGAATTTTTCCCATTTGCAAAAATACTTCATCATTATGCGGAGAAAACCGTTCTACTTGATGTCTGGTTAATAACACAATATAGAGGAGAAGAAATAGGCAGAGAAGGACAAGTAATCGAATGGTGTCCTATTACAGACTTGCGGCCAAAGAATTTCCCTATTGCTAATCAGGCAATTATCAAAAAGTTACAGACACCAAGAAAATTAGCTATTACACCTAATATTGATAAAAGTGAGTCAATCCGTTCGCTTTTTGATCGCTATGCTGAAATGGGTATTCAGCTGGTGCAATTTCAACAAACCCATCTTTGTGAAAATGATTATTTGAGTTGGTTCGATAATGCCCAATCGATAGCGAAGAATCATGGCTTGCGCCTACTCTACAACCAATCCTTGCGAGGCTATAAAGATGAATGGAATGTGGGTTTTCATGCAAATTCTCATGTGCTTGATTTATTAACGGAGCGACCGATATCTGATCAACTTCTTTTTAGTGCGTCTTGTCGCAATCTAAAGGAATTGCAGCACGCTGAAAAATTAGCTGCAGATTTTGTTACCCTTTCTCCTATTTGCCCAAATGCAAAATCCTGGAAGGAGCAGGTATTGGGATGGGAGAAATTTAGAGACTTGGCTAGTCAGGTAAGTCTACCGGTATATGCTCTCGGAGGACTCTCTGAAAATGATTCAGACATTGCGCTGGAGTCAGGGGCATTTGGTATTGCGGGCACTTTTGCTTTTACCTGTTAATTAATCAGGAACGAAAGCTTTAGCGAAGATAATTGGATATAGTACTTAATTTACTCAAGAAGTTTATCCAAGACTACAAGTTACTGGTGTCGAGATAGTTAGTTAGTTTGAAAATGGATTTTTTGGCTTTCAGTGATACATAACTTTCAATTAATCAGGTCTAGTTATTTTTTTTATTGCAGTTTTCCTATCGAGTCTTCTTCGTCTGGGAAGACTGATTCACCAGCAATTGTATTTTTCCCTGCCGCCCAATCTCCAAAATCGATTAGTTTGCAGCGTTCACAACAAAAGGGCCTGAATAAACTTTCCTCAGTCCATGGAACTAATTTGGTGCAGGTAGGGCAGCTAACTACTTTTTTTTGTGTCATTGAGCGCTCGCCAAATCAAGATATTTCTGATGTAGTATTTCTATTTGCTTTTCAATTGTTTCCAGAGATTGTTCATTATCCAATACATCATCTGCTGCGGCTAATCGTTTATTCCTTGGAATTTGAGTAGCTATTATTGCGGCGACGGTGTCTTCCTGGCTACCGTCTCGATTCATAGTTCTCTTTAGCTGAGTGGCATTACTGACATCAATCACAAGCGTCCGATCAACGATTTCTTTTTGGTTCGTTTCTAGCAACAAAGGAGATTCAAGAATTACATAGGCAGATTCCGCGGAATGAATTCTTTCGATCAAAAGTTTTCTAATTCTAGGATGTAGTAATTCTTCTAACCAATGACGCTGTTTGGAGTCTGCGAACACGATATCTCTCAGTTTGCTTCTATCTAGAGAGTTATCTGGGAGAAGGATAGCTTTGCCAAAATGCTCTTTGATCGCAATTAACGCTTGGCTCCCAGGTTCAACTACTTCACGTGCGAGTTGATCTGCATCAACTACAACGATGTCTAAGCCAGAAAATATTTTAGCGACAGTAGATTTTCCACTACCGATTCCTCCAGTGAGACCAACTATATATTTTGTGAGATTAGCCAACGAGATTAACCAACAAAGCTTCTGAGATAGAAGCTGCTTATTTGAGGTCCCCAAATAAGCATTATAAAACCTGCACCAGTCAAGTAGGGTCCGAAAGGCATTGGCGCTGATATATCTCTTTGGATGGCTAAGACCATTACAATACCAAATACTGCACCAACCAAGGAAGAGAGAACGATTATTGGTAACAAGGTTTGCCATCCCATCCAAGCGCCCATGGCCGCAAGTAATTTAAAATCTCCATAACCCATCCCTTCTTTCCCAGTTATAACCTTGAATACCCAATAAAATGACCAAAGCACAAGATAGCCAGCTATGGCTCCGATAACTGCATCGTGGAGAGATACGCCCAACCCAAGATCAAAGGCATTAATTCCTATTCCAAACCACAAGAGTGGAATAGTAATGCTATCTGGCAATAATTGGTGGTCAAAATCAATAAGAGTGAGTGTGACCAGTGCCCAAGTAAAAAATAATAACGCTAATGTCAGCAGGTTTGGACCAAAAGTAAATGCTACCAATGCTGAAAGTAAACCGTTGGCGAGTTCGACGAGAGGATATCTGAGCGATATTCTAGATTTGCAATCCGAACACCGACCTCTAAGTGCTAAATAACTTATCACTGGAACATTTTCCCAAGGTTTGATTTTGTGATTGCAGTTCCGGCAGTGTGATGCCGGATTTTGTAGATTAAAAACCTTATACTTTACTGATGAGTTAATGTGGAGTGTTGATTGATTTTCAACTTTCAGCAATTCGGAGCACTGCTGCTTCCACTCCCTCTGCAGCATAATGGGTAAGCGATAGACGACGACGTTTAAGAAGCTGCCTACGAGCAGCCCGAGAACAAGCGCGGCCGTAAGGAGAAAAGGTTGGTTCGCCGAGAGTAAATCAATGATCGTCATTTAACGGTAGTCGTCTTTTTAAAGAACATGTCAGTTGAAATCAAAGGCTTGGTAACAACAACTTTTTGAGGGTAATGGATGTTATCAATTCCGAATGGGTTGTTCGACTAGCAGAAACCGCTAGTTAAACATGTTCCTCCCTCAGTCCACTGAACAGGGGGTGTAACACCATCTGGCGTTAAGGTATAGGTAATCGCACTCAAGTTGGAAGTTGCGTCTAGTTTCCAGGTCATGGTTATGACACCGTCAGTGACACTGGCGCCGTGGATGCCGTCTGCTACGGCAATGTTCGCAGGAACGCCTAATAATCCGCCATCGATAACACTCAAGTTGACTGGATTGCGAGTTTCGATTACAAGCTCTATAGCACTTTTTCGAGGTATAACAGCTAGAACTAGCTCAGAAAAAGCCATACGTTCGGTATAATTCTGATAGACAGGCAGTGCCACTACAGCCAGAAGCCCTATGATCGCTGTAATGATCATTAATTCGAAAAACGTAAAACCCTTTTGAATCTTTTCCATTTGCCTATTTCCAAATTGGTAAATAATTTGTTTCTGATACGCTCGTATGTTTTGAGTTAAAAATATTTTTGTAACCCATAGTTCAAGAATAATTTCTAAGTGAATATAGATAGGCCGTATCAATCTCTTTCAAAGATTTTAAGTCATTGTATTTAAAGTGTAAAATTAATAGTTAAGGAGTGCCTTTTCTCATAAATATAACTGCCTGTAAAAACTGCCACGAAGTATAGCGGCCTTTTTTGTTAGGGTTGATCAGAGTTTATTTGATCTATCGGGTTCGCGTACTTTTACTTTGAGTTTATCTAAAGTGAAAAGTGGAATAAGACCGAGAAAATCTTCATTTCGTATGGGCAAGTACTAAATCATCTGGAATCTGACCTCTTCTAATCACTTAGTTCGGCTAATATTTGTTTTGTTGTCTTCTGTAACATTTTGCTCGCATTCGTTTTGGGCGGGTTAGATTTAGAGCTAGCAATTAAGCGCTTAAAATTACTATTAAATAATCAACTTTTTGGTACCTTATATCAACTTAAACACTTGAAAAATATAGGGATGTAGTTTATGTTTCAGTGCGTCTAAGCAGGCCATTCGTGGTATGTTGAAGTACCCTAAACACAGCTATTTATAGATAACCAAACCGCAATCAGGAGTCTGAAATCCTTATTGCAGAGGACTAAACGATGAGAATTGCAGTCAGAATTGCGAATGGC
>NTJZ01000012.1 GCA_002457215.1 OM182 bacterium MED-G28
TTAATAGCGAGCCTAGGACTGCTGCAAGCAGCAATGCCCGCCCAAGAACGGCTCTTACTTCCTTTTCATTCCCAGACCCTCTAGCTTGTGCAGCAAAACCTGTGGTTCCCATTCGAAGAAAACCGAATCCCCAATAAACAAAGGAAAAGATTAGAGCCCCAAAAGCAATCGCTCCCAAATCCTCAGTTACCCCAAAATTACCAATGACAGCCGTGTCAACAAACCCCAGCAACGGCACTGATGCGTTAGCAAGAATAATGGGCCACGCTTTATCGAATAGGTGAGTGTAAGTCACCGAATAATCAGCTTTCATTAATCAAGCGCCTAGTTTTGAACATCCCACCTCCCAATCTATATAGTTTCAGCTTATTTTCCTTTCGTCTAAACAAAAATATGATAGTCTCCCCGCCGCTAGAACAGTGACTTTCTCCAGTTGACGCGAACCAAGTTCTGCTCTTAAGAAAAAGGAATATGAATATCAAAAAACTAATCGTTTTGCTATTTATAGGAGGAATGGCGGCAGCCCTTCCTTTTACAATACAGACTTTACAGACTTTTTTTGGGCCGGATACCATTGAGGTTGATGTTGATACAGTTTCGCAACGGATTATTAGTCCCTCGATTTTGGCATCTGGCTTTTTGGCTCATGAAGAAGAAGTCATGCTCAGTTCAGAGGTAATCGGAAAAGTCGCTGAATTGATGATAGAAGAAGGCGATTCCGTAGAAATCGGTGATTTAGTTCTGCGTGTAGATGATAAAAACTTTTTGGCTGGCCTCGAACAGTCCGAGGCCGCAGTGAGAATCAACACGATAGACATCGAGCGACAAGAAATTCGGATACAAAACCTAGAGCGCCAATATAAACGAAGCAAAAGTCTCTATGAAGAAGGTCTAATTGGCGAACAAGAATATGAATCGTTACTTAATCAGCTCGATTTAGCCAAAATAGATTTTTTGTCTTCGAAGGAAAGCTTGACTCAAGCCGAAGCTCAACTCGATCAAGTACTGGACAATCTCTCAAAAACACAGATCATTTCCCCTATTGAAGGAGTAGTCACAAGCCTTGACATAAAGGTCGGAGAAACAGCAATAGCGAGCTCAACAAATATTCCTGGATCCTCGTTAATGACTATCGCCAATCCAGCCAGCATCTATACCGAGGTACTTGTAGACGAAGCGGACATTGCTAATATCGAAGTAGGACAAAGAGCAGAAATCGTTGCAATCGCATACCCGGACCAGCCTATGCAAGGAGTGGTTCGATTCATTGCGAACACCGCAAAGATTGCAACAGGAAGAACTGGCTTAAGTTTCGTTGTAAAAATTGATATTACAGACCCAGGTAGCGTGACGCTTCGCCCAGGCATGTCCTGCCGGGCTGAAATATTCACCCAACAAGAACAACGCGTAGCGGCAATTCCCGTCGAGGCCGTCATATTCGAAGAGGATCGAGCAGAACTTCGCAGCGAATATTTCATATTCGTTAATGATGACGGCATGGCAAGAAAGACCAAAGTCGAAGTTGGACTTTCCGATGACGAATATCAAGAACTAGTTAGTGACATAGACAATGATGTAGAGGTTATTGTTGGACCAAACAGAGAGCTTCGAAATTTAGTCGATGGGGACCTAATCAATGCTGCCTCACAACAACGACCAGATGATACTGGAAACAGTGTGATTTTCTCACGATTCGGCTTCGGCAATTAGAGCTTCTGCATTAGTTAAAAGTCGTATGTCACTCATTAACCTCACAAGTATCACCAAACATTATGAAATGGGCTCTCAAGTTGTAAAAGCCCTTGATGGCATCGATATCACTGTTAATAAAAATGACTATCTCGCCTTTATTGGCTCCTCCGGTTCTGGAAAGTCGACGATGCTAAATATCCTTGGCTGTCTCGATAAGCCAACTTCGGGCCAATATCATCTTAATGGCAAAAACGTTGAGATACTTGATCAAAATGAACTCTCGGAAATCCGAAACCTGGAAATTGGATTTATATTTCAGAGCTTCAATTTACTACCCCGCGCAAATGCCCTTAATAACGTTATGCAACCATTGATATACAGAAGTATCGGGTTTCGTCAACGTAAAGAGATGGCAATGGACGCATTATCTAGAGTCGGACTTGGAGACAGAGTCGATCATCTGCCAAACCAATTGTCTGGCGGCCAACGACAGCGCGTTGCAATAGCAAGAGCTCTTGTGACCCATCCCTCTATTTTACTAGCTGATGAACCAACTGGAAATCTGGACTCCAAGACAACAGTGGAAATTATGCAGCTATTCGATGAACTTCATAAAGAAGGGCACACTCTAATTGTCGTAACTCATGAAAATGAAATAGCTCAGCATTGTCATCGAATTGTAGAGATGAAAGATGGCAGGATATTCAATGATAGCGCGACGGAAAAAGCCACTTTAGGGGTAGCTGTCTAATGTTTTTTGCGTTTTTAGAAAGCTCCCGTTCAGCACTTGCGGCAATTTTTGCAAACCGGTTGCGTAGTTTTCTTACAACCCTAGGCATCATCATAGGTGTTGCAAGTGTTATTGCAGTTGTTTCCGTAACCGGAGGCATGAGTGCTTTTATAGGAGATTCTTTCGCTTCGCTAGGAGCTAATAGCTTAACGATCCAGTCATACACTCCCTTTGAAGATCTAATGAAGGGAATCCGATCTCGTCTTACCCCAGCAGATTTAGAATTAATCGAAAAACGCGGGGAAGGAATCGCATCAATTACTCCCATTCTTGCTGCGAATAGATCAAGCCAAATTAAATATGGTTCGCAAACCGCTTATAGCGAAATCATGGGGACTACTTACACCTACCAGGACGTTTCGCAAACCTATACAGAAGTCGGCCGATTCCTTGCCCAATCTGATAACCAGACTCGGCGACGCATCGCAGTAATAGGAGAAGACGTTAGAGAAAACCTCAACCTCCCTGAAAATCCAATTAATGAGTACGTCGAATTTAGCGGGGAGTGGTTCAAGATAGTCGGTTTGCTTGAGCCGATGGGTGATATTATGGGGCAGAGTCGCGATAATCTTGTACTCGTCCCGTATGCCACTATGGTTAGCATTCTGGGAAACCAAGCACGGACTGATATCGGCATACAACTCAGCCTCACCCCAACGGCTGAGCCAGACGCTGTAATTTCGCAATTAACAAACTTATTACGCAACGCACATGACTTAAGCAGCAATGAAGACGATGATTTTCGAATCCAAACTGCTGAACAGTTAATGGAACAATTCGATCAAATTCTCGGCACATTGACTATGGTCATTGGCGGTATAGTCAGCATCTCATTACTAGTGGGTGGCATAGGCATTATGAATATAATGCTGGTTTCTGTTACAGAGCGCACACGGGAGATAGGGATCTGCAAAGCTATAGGTGCAAAGAGTCATCATATTCTTATGCAATTTTTGATTGAAGCATTATTGCTTTCCCTTCTAGGCGGGCTAGTTGGATTGGCGACAGGCTATGGTCTGGGCATGGTCATAGCCAATAATATCCCAGATTTTCCTTCGGCAAGCGTCCCGCTTTGGGCAGCAGGTTTAGCTCTCGGCTTTTCGGCTTTCGTAGGAGTATTATTCGGGATTCTACCAGCAGCAAAAGCAGCAAATCTTGACCCCATAGATGCACTTCGCTACGAATAGTTTTCGTTTACAGACTCCTCCCTCAGGAAACATCGGATTGATTTTTAATTGTTCCACAGTTACTGTGGTACTGCGCTTTACCATGTATTTAAAACTCAAACTTTCGTGCAAAACTGTGAGGGAGTGACAAATAATGAACCCCAAACTGTCCCGTCGACGATTTATTAAGGGCGTGATTTATTCAAGTGCGGCTGCATCTGCTGGAGCTGGCTACTACCTGGCAACTGCTCAGGTCAACTCCAATGCTGTTGTTGAACGGCTGCTCTCCTTACACATAAATGGACAAACCCGTTTGGTCGATGTAGCACCTACAGAAACTCTCGCCTTTACCCTCCGCAACAAATTGGGTCTGACCGGTTTAAAAGTCGCATGTAATCGCGGCGAATGCGGTGCTTGCACTGTCTTACTAGACAACATCTCAAACTACAGTTGCTCATTACTTACTCACACAATCAAACAGCGGGCTATTACTACAGTCGAAGGCTTACGCTCAGTTGATGGTCGCTTGAGTGCTGTTCAACAAGCATTTATAGAAGAGCTAGCCCCTCAATGTGGTTTTTGCACACCTGGTCAAGTTATGGCAGCTACCGCTTTATTAAGAGCAAACTCCAACCCTAGTCGGGAAGAAGCCAGACAGGCTTTGGCGGGCAACCTTTGCCGTTGTGGTGCCTATGATCACTACTTAAATGGCGTAATGCGCGCCGCGGAGTTATTGTCATGACGTTTATTCATATTGGAAAAGATTTCGTTCCACCAGACGTTGAAGGCAAAGTAACCGGCGACGCAAAATACGTAGAGGATTTTAAACCTGAAGGCTTGGTATACGCACGCTTGCTTACCAGTCCTCTGCCTAGTGGTCGCGTCACTAGTATCGACGCTTCCGAGGCGCTTCGCATGGATGGTGTACTCGGCGTAATCACCGCCGATGACTTACCACCTTCCTCCGCACCGGATGATCCGGTCTTGGCTTCCGACGATGTAACTTATATCGGCCAACCAATTGTCGCTATTGCTGCGATTTCTGATGCGATTGCAGAAAATGCAATTGATCAAATCAAAATAGAATTTGAACGCCGAAGCTTTGTTACAGATCCCTTAGAAAGCCTTGTTCAATTTGGACCCAACGCTTATCCAGATGGTAACGTCTTAAGACAATCGAATTCTTTAGAAGATGAGAATGCGACAATTCGGGGCGGCATTGCCGAAATTAAGTGGCCGGCCACAGAAATTGAAAAATTTAGAAATGGTCAAGAACCGACCGGTGTCGATTTTGCCGATGGCTGGACTTACGGTGATTTAGATGCAGCTTTTTCTGAGAGCGCCGTTATTGTCGAAGAATCCTTCGTCACCGCTGGTACTCCGCACCACTGCATGGAGCCGCGCAGCAGCATGGCTTATTGGCAAAATGGAAAATGCTATTTCTATGCGTCGACTCAGAGCCAAAGTGCAGTAGTTGAACCACTAGCAGATTTGCTGGGAATAGCTCCGGAAAACGTTTGCATGATTTCCGAAAATACTGGTGGCGGATTTGGCTCCAAAGGTCGTGTCTACCCCACTATGGCTATCACTGGAAAATTCTCACAATTATTAAATAGACCGGTGCAACTTCGCATTACCCGCGAAGAAGAATATTACCTCGGTGTTGGTAGACCCGGCATGCAAGGCTGGGTAAAAACTGGTGTCCGCGCGGACGGAAGCGTAGCCGCAGTTGATGTAATTATTATCAGCGATGGCGGACCGACTGGACGAAATAGTGCCTCTTCCTCAGCGCAACATCTCTCAGTCGTATACACTCCCAGCGCCATGCGCCTTCGCAATATTCCAGTGTTTACAAATACCGCGCCAAGAGGCGCTCAGCGGGGGCCAGGCCAAAACGAGATGTCAGCCGCCATTGCACCCATAATGGACAAAGCCGCGCGCCAGTTAGGCATGGATCGCGCACAATTTCGACGAGTGAATGCGCCTCATAGTGAATCACCTGTGTATGAAAACCAGGGCCCAATTACAAGTGCGTTCATGACAGAAGCAATTGATAAAGCCTCAGAGATGTTTAACTGGGCTGAACGTGAAGCTGCGCCGCGCCAAAAAAACGGCAGAAAAGTACGCGGCTTAGGAATTGGCTTGGGCTATCACTCAGCTGGCGGTAATGGTTATGACGGCCTAGTCAGAATAACACCAGACGGTCGCATTCATTTGCATAGTGGCGTAGGTAATCTGGGAACATATTCTTATGCTGGTACCGCACGAGCCGCAGCAGAAGTTCTCAAATGCCGCTGGGAAAGTTGTGAAATTGCTCGCGGCAGCACCGACAGCCATTTACCTCATGCCTCTACACAGGGTGGATCAAATACCATTTTTACTCATACTCGGAGCAATTGGGTAGCCGCAGAAGATGCCGTGGTAAAACTTAAAGAAATTGCAGCAATCGAATTTGGCGGCAATGTGGAAGACTACAGTATCGGGAACGAGCGTGTATTTAAAACTGAAGATGCAAACCAGGGATTCAGCTACGGCGAGGCAGCAGCAAAAGCTGTTGAGCTTGGCGGTCGCTTTAGTGGGGAAGAATATCCAGATGACATTCATCCTATTACTCAACGGGCCGTGCAAGGCATCGCCGGATCAGGTTTAGTGGGTGTTGCCAAAGACAATCTCCCCAAACGAGGTATCGCACCAGGCTTGATGATTAGTATGGCCGAAGTAGAAATTGATCTCGACACCGGAAAATATGAGGTAATTGATTATATTGGCATTGCTGATTGTGGAACGATAATTCATCCACAAGGTCTGGCGCAGCAAATTAATGGCGGTGCGGTGTGGGGATTTGGTATGGCAGGTAGTGAACGCCATGTTTATGATCCACAAAATGCCTTGCCGGCAAACATCGGGTTTTATCAAGCAAAGCTCCCTACAATTTTGGATGTACCGAGTAACATGGAAAGTGGAGCGGTCGACATTGCAGATCCATACAATCCTGCGGGCGGTCGTGGCGTAGGCGAACCATCCCAGGGAAGTGCAGTTGCGGCGGTTACTTCAGCCATCGCTGATGCATTGGGTCACTCATTCAATCGAGTTCCAATAACACCGGACATGATTGTTAATTTCGCCAATAACGACGAGCAGAGCTCAAGCCCATTAGCAATAAATACTTTTTAAGGGATATCACTCCAAAGTAGCTAAAAAAAGATCAATATAGTTAACCCTTTTTCGGCGAGTCCCTATGCACAACTAGTCAGCTGATACTAATATGTTTTTAGTCTAGGCACTTCATCTATAACTAATTTTAAAAAGTGTCTCTATAAACAGGTTTACTAGGCAGCCAAAACAGTTCAATAATGGCTTACTACTAACCAGGAGACGAATTGTGGATTTTGCCCTTCTATATTGGCACTGGATTGTATTTGGCATCGGCTTGATGCTTTTGGAAATCTTTCTAGGCTCATTTTTTATTTTGTGGTTTGGTGCAGCTGCCATCGTCGTGGGTATACTCATGGTACCTCTACCAGCTATGTCTGTTATTGCCCAAGTACTAATCTGGGCAATCTCATCGACCGCATTTGCATTCGCATGGTTTAAACTGATCAAACCTTTAAATACCGATAAGACCAAAGCAGGTTTGTCGAGAGAATCCTTGTTAGGAGAAATTGGTCAGGTATTGCGCGTGCCCAATGGCGAACAAAGAGGAAAGGTAAGATTTCCCGCGCCAGTATTGGGTTCAGATGAATGGCTAATAATTTCACAAGAGGATTTAGATATTGGCGACAGGGTCAGTGTTATTGATTTATCTGGAAATGCACTAATCGTCAAAAAAGCCTAATTAATTCTGGCGTTACTTAAAGGGGTACTGCAATGTCAATGTATCAATTAATAAATGATAATCAAGAAATGATATTGGTAATAGCTGCGTTCATACTTATATTCGTTACCGTAGCAAAGGGAGTGCGCCAAGTCCCTCAAGGATTTAAATGGGTGGTACAGAGACTTGGTAAATATAATTCCACACTCAACCCAGGCCTTAACTTCATAATACCTTATATTGATGTAGTAGAATTTAAAGTTACTACCAAAGACATAGTCCTTGACATCCCTTCGCAAGAAGTAATCACCAAAGACAACGCTGTTTTAATTACCAACGCCGTTGCCTACATTAATATCGTTTCACCTGAAAAGGCAGTATACGGTGTAGAAGATTATGTGATAGCGATACAAACTTTAGTTCAGACTTCTCTGCGCTCAATTGTTGGAGAAATGACTCTTGACGATGCACTATCGTCAAGAGATCACATTAAAGCAAAACTAAAAGCGGCCATTTCGGATGATATATCTGACTGGGGGATCACGCTAAAAACCGTTGAAATTCAAGATATTAACCCCTCAAGCACGATGCAAGAGGCTATGGAAGAACAAGCTGCCGCGGAGCGTGGGCGTCGTGCTACTGTCACCAGAGCCGATGGCGACAAACAAGCAGCTATATTGCAAGCTGAGGGCGAATTAGAAGCTTCAAAGCGTGAAGCCGAAGCCCAGGTTATTTTAGCTGAAGCAAGTAAACGAGCCATTACCAAAGTTACCGAAGCGATTGGAGAAAAGGAAATGCCAGTAGTTTATTTGCTCGGCGAAAAATATATTTCATCATTACAAAATCTTTCAGAATCCGACAATACTAAATTTGTTGTCTTTCCGGCTGACATTCCTGCAGCGATACAAGGAATGATGGGAAAGAAATAAATTTCACAAAGAATTAAAGGTGGCTAATGTCCCTTTATTTTCTGCGTTTTTATTTGATCGTTATCTTCTTATTAATTCCCCACTGGTGATGCCAGCAAATACTTCTTAGTCACAACAAAGCGACAAATAAAATAAAGCACCAGCCCAGTTGGCCCTGCTATAAAAGTGAAGACTAAACAGGGAATCACCAACCAGTGGGAGATTTCCTGCCTTTGTGCATCCCTTACCTCCCAAGCACCGACAAATAGATCAAAAGCCAAATAATGAATCCATGCTGCCGTCAAAATATAGGAATTACTAAAAGCAATCATCAGTGATTGAGTTGACCCAAGACCACCACCTTCAGGAAAATTCCCTAACTGCGAAGCAAACAAGCCTACATAAACAAGACCTAGCACAAAGGGAGTAATTACGGCCGAAATCAAAGCCAAAGTCCATTTCCACTTTGGAAATATGATTAGTAATACCCAACCTGGCAGCACAGCATAATTACAAACAGAGAAAATTAGATCAGCAGACATTTTTGATTCTCCTAGCAGATAGATTCTTTAAAAGCAGCACACTCTATTAGTAGTTTTCGAGCAGACTGCAACCAAAATTAGCACGCCCCCAAAACAGAATATTTTCCTACCAAGCCCTCTTTCAGAAAACAAATTAATGACAATCTTTTAACTAGGCGACCACCTCTGATGGATTATTCCAAGAGGTTTATCAGAAGTTCTAGCGCCACATATCAAGACTCTATCAGCGGAAGCTTATTTAGTGACAAATAGATGGCCAACACACGAGTATTGGTAATGCCTGTCAGCTAAAGGAGTTTTAGCACAAAAATAAGAAAAGAAAATCATGTAAGGCCCTTCATCGCCGATCTTTTCTTTAAATATACATAAGCTCACTGCCGATCTCTTTAAAATAACTGACATACATGAAGTCGCGCCTACCTCAGCAGTTCTTTTTTAATTTATCTAAGCGACTTAGAGACTAAAAATCACCTCCCATGCTTATCAGCCAATTTTTAATCAAATTCACTATTAAGTGGCATTGCATCTGCGGCGATACTAATATTTGTGTCGTTGTAGGTTAAGTGACACTAAAGCATTGTAATACTGTAAAAGCAGCTACACAGTGAATAAACTTAGCTAGAATTGCCACCTAAAAGCTGAGGTAGTTTTTCCGACAATTTGATGGGGCAGGATACCTAGAATTGAAGTCGAGATAATTTTGGGGAAAGCAGCTAGTTACTGATTTATGCGCATTCTCAGAGGTCTGCTCGTAGGTTACACTTAGCCCATGGAAATACCTCTATGACTCAAGCTGACCAACTCACAGAATCCAGAAGTATTGATAACAGGTCTTTCACTCAGCGACTAATCGCTGGAGAATTCGGGCTAGCAATTACCTACTGGGCTTTATTTTTCCTCGGCGGCTCTTTGTATTTCATCTTCGGTAGCCGCGCTATAGACGCAGAGCTGTGGATACCCTACTTCATTATGGTTGCTGCTCAACTTGGCTACACCGGTTTACTGTTAGCCGGTATCCGCTCCGCGTACAAAGGACCGCAACTCTGGAAAGTCATGTCTAGAACGTCTTCTATATTCATGATTACTAATATACTAGTAGGAATAAGCACTCTCGGATTTATTTATTGAGACTCCTGACTAGATAGACATTCCTTTATTACGCTAAACTATTCGCTCTAAAAATTGAGAACTCCATTGAAAAATTCTTCAACAAATAAACTCACAGTAGTCATTAAGAAAGACTGTCCTACATGCCTGCTTATTGAACCTGTTCTAAATGAATTAGTGGAAAGTTATCGAGACAAGATTTCTGTCTATGTGCAGGATGATCCTGCTTTTCCTTCCAGTATCAGCAATAAGATCGACGATACTTCATTGGAATTCTCTTATCGAAACCAAATCGAGATAGTCCCCACACTGATTTCCTCAAACTCAGAACAAGAAGTTGCCAGGACTGTAGGTTGGGATAAGTCCGAGTGGCAACGATTAACCGGGCTCTCCAACTTAGGCACTAATCTAGTTGACTTTAAACCTGGCTGCGGCTCCAAATCCCAAGATCCGGGAATGGAGGAACAGTTAGCGGCTCGCTTTGATAGCGAAATGCTTTCAGCACGGAAGGTTGAACTGGCAGAATCCGAAGATGAGATAGAAGCTTGTTTTGATCGAGGTTGGAGCGATGGCTTACCAGTGGTTCCACCAACTAGCCTACGAGTCATACGAATGCTTAAGGGATCCCGAAGAGCTGCGAACGAAATCATAGGTAATATTCCTCCCGACAATCTGCCTTGTACAATTGAGAAAGTAGCAATCAATGCAGTGATGGCTGGGTGTAAACCGGAATTTTTCCCGACAGTCCTGGCATCAGTAGAGGCAGCACTGCAGGACAGGTTTTGCATGCATGGCCTGCTATGCACTACCTACTTCTCGGGGCCAGTGGTGGTTGTTAATGGGCCAGTGATAAAAAGAATTGGTATGAATTGTGGAGTAAATGCCCTTGGCCAGGGAAATCGAGCCAATGCTACTATTGGCCGAGCCTTACAATTACTGATTCGCAATGTCGGTGGAGGCTTACCCGGTGGTATTGACCGTGCAGTCATGGGTAACCCTGGAAAATATACTTACTGTTTTGCCGAAGACGAGTCTGATGAAGATTGGGCAACCCTAGCCCAAGATCGTGGCTTCGATAGATCAGATTCGGTGGTCAACCTCTTTGCCGGAGAAGGGTTGCAACCGATTGTCGATCAACAATCACGACAGCCTGAGTCTTTAGCTAAAAATATGGCAAACAGTTTACAGAGTGTGGTCAATTCGAAACTCTACGGATTAGCGGATGCGATTTTAGTTGTTTGCCCAGAGCACCGGCGTGTATTGAAACAAGGTGGCTGGACAAAGGCTGATCTAAGACAAGCACTACTAGAGAATTTAATGACACCTGGCGCTGATATTATACGTGGCGCTCAAGGTATTGCAGAAGGCATGCCAGAAAAATTTAAAAACAAGACACTAAACAAGTTTCGTGAAGATGGTCTGCATATCACGTCGACCGGAGGCAAAGCAGGCATGTTTTCTGCGATCATTAGTGGCTGGGTGGCATCCGGCGAAAAGGGCAGTCAACTCGTCTCACAGAAAATTCAATAAAAGGAGGACAACATGACTAGTACAATCATGCTAGATCCAACGGCGGAGCTAAATCCTGTCGAAAAACAGATACTGCCACGACTAGATTCACTGGCAGGAGCAACTGTTGGTCTACTCGATATTTCCAAACCACGGGGCAAAGAGTTTCTTGATGAGGTAGAGAAATATCTTGTAGAAATGGGCGCGACTGTAAAACGCTATATGAAACCTACTTTTGCCCGAGTAGCTCCAAATGAGCTCAATCAAAAGATTAGCATCGAGTGCGATGCTGTCATTGAAGGATTAGCTGATTGAGGCTCATGTACCTCGTGCAGTTTGCATGACATCATGGATCTTGAGAGTCGCGGCTTACCTTCTGGTTTTATTGCCTCTTGCGAATTTGAGCAGGCTGCCGATGCGCAAGGCAAATCCCTTGGGATTAAGCCTAACCGTGTTTTTGTTCCTCACCCTATTCAAGACAGAACAGATGACGAAATGGCAGAGCTAGCAAAATCTAAAGTAATAGAAATAGCGGCATTAATCACAAATAGTTAAACAGATTTTGAAAACATTAATTGGAGAAAGTAATGACTAGAGAAGCAGTAATTGTATCAACGGCTCGTACACCTATCGGAAAAGCTTATAGAGGTGCGTTCAATGATACTGATGCGCCCACACTCGGAGGTCATGTAATTGCGAGTGCCGTGCAAAAAGCAGGCATTGAACCTGGAGAAGTCGATGATGTAATTATGGGTTGCGCTATGCAGCAAGGATCATCTGGTCAAAATATAGGTCGCACCGCCGCCATTGCTGCTGGATTACCAAATACAGTTTCTGGCATGAGCATGGATAGACAATGCTCATCAGGCATGTTGGCAATTGCTACTGCTGCCAAACAGATTATAAATGATCAAATGCCAATTGTTATTGGCGCAGGCCTTGAGTCCATTAGCTTGGTGCAAAATGAACATCGCAATGGTTATCGTGCGCAAGATCCTAATGTCATTGCAAAATCTGCAGATGCCTACATGTCGATGTTGGAAACAGCAGAAACAGTTTCTAAACGGTATAACGTTTCTCGCGATCAGCAAGATGAATATGGACTACAGAGTCAACAGCGCACCGCCGCTGCGCAAGAAGCTGGAAAATTTGATGACGAAATCGTACCACTCGCCTCAAAGATGGTATTTGTTGATAAAGAAACTAAACAGCAAAGCGTGCACGATGTAGAACTGAAGAAAGACGAGGGGAATCGTCCCACTACCACATTGGAGGGGCTTTCAGGATTAAAGCCTGTGTTCGAAGGTGGTGTGATTACAGCGGGTAATGCTAGTCAACTCTCTGATGGTGCGTCTGCATCTGTGTTAATGGATAGCAAACTTGCCGAACAAAAAGGCCTTGAGCCCTTGGGTGCCTACCGAGGTGTAGCTGTCGCAGGTCTGGACCCAGACGAAATGGGTATTGGGCCAATCTATGCCGTCCCAAAACTTCTAGAAAGAAATAATCTAAAGATGGACGATATTGGCCTTTGGGAATTAAACGAAGCTTTTGCTGTGCAAGTGATCTATTGCCGCGACACGCTTGGCATTCCTAATGACTTACTAAATGTAAATGGTGGCGCAATATCGATTGGGCACCCTTACGGGATGAGTGGTGCGCGGATGGTAGGGCATGCCTTAATAGAAGGTAAACGGCGTGGTGCTAAATACGTAGTCTGTACAATGTGTGTAGGTGGGGGCATGGGTGCCGCTGGTCTATTCGAAGTCTACTAACTAGATTTCCTGGATACATACCGAATCGATAAAACTTATTATGGCTGCCTCATCAAAAGTTGATGAAGGCAGCTGTAGACTGTTACTAGACACTAATTTCTCTTCATTAATATTGTCCAATAGAAAGCTGCCAAATTCGTCCACTACTTGGTTCTGAAATTCTTCATCTACTGATAAATATAATTCTACGCGATCATCAAGATCACGCAAAAAACTGAAACTTAGCTCTGCTTTGTCTTCAATGGTCATCCGCCCATTTTCTGGATTCATATAGAACTGACACATTGGGGAGTCATGATTAAATTCGTTACTAAATTGATCATAATAATAATCCAACAGTTCAATGAACGCTTCCAGATCAGCACCATCAATTCCAGGATTATTAACTAAGCGCCCAGTATTTCGAAATAACTGCAAGGTTGAGGCAATATAACTAAAGCTTGCGTCCGCTCCCGCAATGGTTGATTGAGCACTAGAAGCATTTGCTATAAAAAACAAAAATATAAATGCAAAATTAAATCGAATAGCTCTCACAGTATAATTACTACTCTCTTAAAGCTTATTTTGGTCCTACTATATTGTAGGGGTTTCCATAAAGATCTCGAATGATTCCAGAAATTCCCCATAATGCTTCAGTAGGGGGATCGACAATTTCAACGCCCTTACCTTCCATAGCTTTCATCTCTGCAACACAATCATCCGTCCGTAAAACAGTCATCAAGTTATTACCAACCCGAGACTTATCATCGGCGCTAAGAGCCAACACTAGAACAATTTGGATGGCAGGGTTTTCAATTGGCGAGACTGTTAACCACCTTAAATTGGGTACAACATCGTTATTATCCATTACAACTTCCATTCCCAACCTATCCACATACCATTTTAATGCCTGATCCTGATCCTCAACATAAACAGTGAGATGGGAAATTGCTTGGATTGTCATGAGGGATCCATAAAAAAAACTTAGTCATTAATTGATGGTTTAGACCTTAGGCTCTTCTGAGTTCCTGCTTTCTTCTTTTCATTCATCCGCTTATTACGAGAAGCTTTACTGGGCTTTGTAGGAATTCTTTTCTTTGTCAATTTCGTTACATTGCGAATCAGAAGGTTGAGTCTTTGAATTGCATCTTGTTTGTTCTTCTCCTGACTTCTAAACCTTTGCGCTTTAATTAAAACTATTCCATCTTTAGTAATTCTATTATCTCTCAATCCTAATAGTCTTTTTTTAGCAAGCGCCGAAAGACTAGACTTGTCAATATCGAATCTAAGCAAAACTGCTGTCTCAACTTTGTTTACATGTTGTCCACCTGGACCACTAGCTCTTATGGTCTGGAATTCGAATTCTGTGCCGGAAAGAGTATTCTTAGACATGTCCAGACCAATGATGAAAACTAATTTATTGTACTGTCATTATGTCCTTAATTATTACATGCTACGCTACAAAATGCGTCTCAGTAGGTGCTTACATGATTACTACCCGAATTCTAGTTCCGCTACTTCTTTTAATTTTTGCTGCGCCTACGCACGCCTGGGATAGGATTGGGCATAGAATCACTAGCGCTGTTGCCCTCCAATTTCTTAGCAAAGAGAAGGGAGACACATTAATAGAAATTCTGGCCTTGCACCCCCGCTACCAACAAGATTTCCTCAATCAAATTCCAGAATTCGTAGATCAGTCAAACAGGCAAGAACTCTCCTCTTGGTTATTAGGTCAAGCTGCTTACTGGCCTGACATAGCCAGAGGTTTTTCAGGGACGGAGAGGTCGCGCTTTAATCGTCCTGCTTGGCACTTCACCGATGGCGCTTGGCTGCGGGGAGCAGCACAAACTCAAGGAAACGTGTATCTGGATAGATCCCCCTCTCCCGCTATTGAAGGGGAATCGCCAACTTCAATCTCTTCCGAATCACAAGCGCACAATGTAGTCACTGCAATTGACTTCAATACTCGAGTGCTTCTAGATCAACAAGAATCTGGCATAGCACGAGCAATTGCCTTGTGCTGGGTGCTCCATTTAATGGGGGATATTCATCAGCCTTTGCACACTGGATCTCTGTTTACCCCTTTGCTTTTTGCAGACGGCGATCGAGGCGGTAATGGGATTCAAACTGAAACTCGTAGCAATCTGCATGCAGACTGGGATCGAGCTTCCAGCAACGGTGGTTTTAACGAAAACTTGCCTTTGGTGCTGAATTCGATTGCCGGCTATGCAGACTCTTCCATTGCCGGCTTAAGTTCGGATTCAACGGTCTGGATGGCAGAGAGTCGAGAAATTCTGAAACTCGTTGTCTACAGTGACTCAATAAAATCTGCTATTCGAGATGCCGAAAAAAACAATAATGAATTAGCCACCCAACAACTTAGTCCTGAGTACCTAGTTGGAATGCAAGGTATTGCCAGACAGCGTCTAGGTCTAGCAGGATTGCGCCTTGCTATATTTTTTGAGAATGAATTGCCATAAGTTTTGCGCCACTATTCGAAAGAGTTAGCGTTTATAGTCAAACAACTTAGCTATTCCGCGACCACTAATACTCAGAAATTGTTTTTATTTAGCGTTACAGAAGAAAATGATTGGCGATATACTTCTCACCAAGATTTATGAATTCTGGTATGAAGTATGGCTAATGGAAACAATCAAAAAAGAGACGGACTGCGAATTCTATTCCCCACCCTGATCTACGAAGGCTGGTTCCCAAACTTCTCTTCAATTCAGCAACAACTTATAGCTTTTAATCGAAAATTGAGAGAAGACGATCTCGCAGGCAGGAAGGAATCATCAAGAGAGTATTCAACTGGGTTTACCTCTTATTTTTCTCGCCAAGACCTTTATAAGTTACCGGAACTTCAACCCTTGTCTCAGTTTTTACAACAAAGTGCTAACAACTATGCACAACAACACCATTGGGACACTCAAAATTATACCCCAACGATCAATTCCTTATGGGGCAATATCAATTCTCAATACAGTTTTCACCCAGAGCACCTTCATCCCTATTCACACATCAGCGGGGTTTTCTATGTAGATACACCAGTAGGAAGCCCACCGATCACATTCAAAGACCCACGAGTAGGGCGCTGGATGATGCCTCCAACAGCCGATGGCGCCAGACCTGAAAATACTTTCAACGCGGCCGTTGCGCCGGAATCAGGAAAACTTTTAATGTTTCCTTCATGGCTAGAACACGGAGTGGGACAAAATATGGATGATATAGAACGTATCAGCATGTCCTTCAATTTCGAAATGCGTCAAAAACAAACTTCGTAAAAATCTTCTTCGCCAAGAGCTAATTCGCGATGCACATGCGAGCCTTTCTTTTTACAGAGCATCGAACTTTAACGCTAGGAAAACGACGCGGACAAAGTTTAGAAATTAAAAAGTAAACTTTCACAAACAACAATCGAAAAAAAACGGCGATGTCACCATCGCCGTTTTCCGTTTTACTGAACTAAATCAGTAATTAGAACCTCCATAATGCTCTGGCATAAATACGTCGACCACGTGGGTCAAACACCGTTGCATCATAGTTTAGGCCGCCGACTTCACGGTATGGCAAATCCTCATCGAACATATCGAGAACACCAACTGTGAAAACAGTACTACCCAAAGCTCCATTGTCCCAATCATGGGTATATCGGTATTGGACATCCCAGGTTTGGTAACTATCGATCTTCTTCGTGAGTAGTGATCTAACCAGATCATTGGCATTGACATAGGCAATATCGTAAGTGAGATCCCTGTAGGAGCCAATGTGGCGGTTGATAAGAGTTAAACCGTGGCGATCCCGTTGCCAACTAAAGGTAAGGTTACCCTTGTTGTCTGGCAGGGAACGAACATGGTTGCCGTTACCGCTGGTACCGGCAGCATTGAATACTCCAGTATCCAACAAGCCTCGTTCCAGTCCTGGCACACCGATTAGCTCGTAGTTATGCACGTGGGTGAAATCAGAACTGACGCGGAATCGGCCCAGGTCGGTCTCCCAAGAGTAACCAAGCTTTACGTCAACACCTTCAGCCTCAATCTGACCGGCATTGATAGCTGCAAGTGTCAGAGTGATCATAGAGGCATTTTCGCTTCTAAATGCCCGGCTAATGCCAACCCCTTGCGTCGTATCCGTGTAAAGAGCTGGATTTACCACACAATTTAAACGCTCGTCTGAATCAGCGCCGTACTGGGCCGCCAGATCATTAGGATTACACTTTATATCCAAAACGGGACTATCAGAAGAAATAGAATCATTAAGAATGTAGTTATCAGGATTTCCTACAACCTGCTTGAATCTCTCGATCTCTGGCTGTACCGCGGAAATAGCTGGCTCGGGTAATACCCGATCCTGCACATCGAATTTCCACATATCCGCCTGCACACTAAGACCGTCTAGATTGCCACCTGGTGTCCAAATGAAACCAACACTGTAGGTATCAGCAGACTCGTTACCCACATACGGCGCGGGACCACCCAAGGTATAGCTGAATTCCGCTTCACCATTTTCCGGCGTCGGAGGGATCAAGCCCGCTCTAACCTGCTGATTGGAGATAGGATCATAGAAAACTGTAGAACTCGCTTCCAGCCCTTCCTCAACGATACCAATGTTCGGCGCGCGGAATGACTGAGAGAACGAACCTCTAACTAAGATATCGTCAGTGGGCCTCCAGCTAATAGCAAACTTAGGCGAAACTTCGCTGCCAATGTTGCCTCCATAATCCTCGTACCTAACAGCGATCTGCGTTTCAATGCCTTCCATGAATGGCAAGGCCATCTCAACAAATGCTGCGCGAGTTGATCTCGTATGGTCGAAGTTAAAAATACACATCGAGCACTCGAAATTGTTATTCACGTAATGATAGTCATTGGGCACGCCAGCCGAGTCATAACCAAGAATCGCATTGAGACCCGGGTAGTTCATTGAAGGCGCTCTTGAATGTGCTTGCCTTTCCCGATATTGACCACCGATTGCGATTGCCGCAGGTCCGCCTGCCATATCAAATAACTCACCACCAACAACGGCATCTACCACGGACATTTGATTCCGCTTGTCTGCTCTGAGCACAGTTTCGTTTAACCAAGCCATCAATTCAGGCGAGTTGGCCACATTCGGGTTTGTAAACTGAGTCAGGTAGGGATTGTAAAACTCACATCCACCTTGACCTTGATTGTTACTGGTTAAAGCGTAGGACAGACTCTCACGGGTGGTTAAAACGTACCCAGGGAAGAAAGTCTGTGTATAACCATCGCCGTAGTAATCCCAGGCAGTAGGTATAGCACCTCCAAATGGTCCTTTCTGGCCCTGCCAGTCAAAATCCGGCACACCGTTAGGAGTACAATTTGGACCACCTAAACCATTCGCCGCCATTTCGGTACGCGTACGATTAAAGGTCTGATAGGTCTGCTCATTGCTGGATGAACTCCAGGAAAGACCCACGTCGTAGTTCCAAGGTCGATCGTTGTAGGTGAAATCACCACGCAGACCAAGTTGCACGATTGAGGATTCAGATGTGTTGTAATTCGATCGATCACCGGTTCTGGGAATGCCGTCGCGGGGATTAATCAAGTGAGAAATGTTCATGCCACCATTCGCCAAAGAAACCGGAGCGTTGGTGATACCAGTAGGCCGAGCATTACCAACTGCTGGTGCGTAGTAGCCTAATTCCGAAGGCGCACCAATTGAATAACCACCCCAGGCTGGATTACCGATATAAGAACCAGGCGTTGCCAACATTACTGTGGGACCGCGAGTCCGGCTAGAACCACCTGTATTGTTAAGGCCGCCACCCTCGAGAAAGATCTCGTTCTCCATGTAGTTAGCGAAAGAATAAAACTCCGCCGATTCATTGAAGGTATGATCAAAAGCTAGAGCGATACTGGTACGTTCAGTATCCCTGGAGAGGAAATTAAATCGGGAAACATCCTCTAAACAGGTACCACCACGTTCACCACGCGTTTCCCTCAGGCTACCGGTAAAAAATGGTATGCCTTCAGCGCTGTTTAGTGATCCGCAAAGAGGGTCACTATAAACAGGCTCGTTAATACCACCTTGAGAGACGTTGAAGTCTACAATATCCTGAGCCAGGTAAGCCGGATTGATATTGGCCCCGAATGCAGCACTGCTTATCCCCGAGCTAATTGAAGATACCGCACCGAGAAACTGCGAGTTCTCATCAATATGATTGCCGTCGAGCACATTAACCGCGTCTCGTTCAAAACGCTCAGCCGAGATAACAAAATGGGTGTCGTTGTCGTCGCTGGCCCAACCCCAAATACCACTGATGGTTTCATCGAAAGAATCTCCAGCAGCTTCGATGTTCTGTATATCACCATAGAGTTCGAAACCTTCGAAATCTGTACGCATGATCACGTTGACCACACCAGCCACCGCATCAGCGCCGTAGAGAGCAGAGCCGCCATCCGTGAGAACTTCGATGCGATCGGTCATAACAACCGGGATTGCATTGATGTCTACGAATTCACCACCGCCTTGGGTAATCGCCGCATAAGGCGAAACACGCCTGCCGTTGATTAAGGTCAATGTCGAATTTTCGCCCAGGTTACGCAAGTTAACCTGCGCTGTACCTTCTACCTGTGAACGCTCTCCAGAACCGGAGTTGGTAAATGATCCCGAATTCACTTCAAGATTCTTTATCACGTCCCAGATGATCGCTGCACCTTGGGCTTCAATGCTCTCACGATCCACTACCTGAACCGGTGAGGGAGCATCAAGAGGCGTACCACGGATAAATGAACCCGTGACAACGACTTCTTCGATCTCGTCGTCCTGTGCTGCAGCTTGTATCGATAATCCTGCTAGGATCACGCCTGCCGCAATGGCCTTGCGTCGGCAAGGAAACTTTTTGCGCATTTTTTCTCTCCCCTATTTCTACTAAATTATCAACTTAACTATTTGGGTATTGGTGTTCCAGGGGTAAATAACCCCGTAATGACGAATTTTTCAGTCTCGTCGTCTTTTCTGTAAAATGTCACTCAAACTGTGGCATCGCTCCGATCACTCACTCAAAATCTGACCTAGGACGATAAAACTGACGAAAAATGGCTCAAACGCAGAGTTTATCGATGGTTTAGCTTCCATGTTACCATCGGTCTCAAAACCGAATTCGTATCAAATCGACCCAATTACCGCCAAATTTTCAGCTCAACGCAGTTAGGTAGGTGCAACAATATCAGACTCTCAGTCCTAGACCAATCACCAATTAAAGCAGGCGGCGATGCATTTGCAGCTTTGCAGGAAACCCTAGAGCTGGCGCGGCTTTGCGACGACCTCGGATATTTCCGCTATTGGCTTGCAGAGCATCATGCGTCCGATGCTTTGGCTGGATGCTCACCGGAAGTGCTTTTGGGCCGTCTAGGCGCGGAAACCCACAAAATCCGGATAGGTTCTGGCGGCATCATGTTGCCTCACTATAGTCCTTATAAAGTCGCAGAAAATTTTAAAATACTGGAAACGCTTTATCCTGGTCGAATTGACCTCGGAATCGGTCGTGCACCGGGCACAGACCCTTTTACGGCGGCAGCAATTCGTTATGGCTCCAGAGTCGGCCCCGAACATTTTCCGAACATGGTTCTAGACCTACAGGCTCTTCTCAATGATAGCGACCCACACACTCCGGGCATGGAAAATGCGCGGGCTTTTCCCCGCGTCGACACACCACCAGGGTTGTGGATGCTCGGCTCAAGCGAGGACAGTGCCAGCCTCGCAGCACTTACCGGACTTCCCTACAACTTTGCCTATTTTATTAATCCACAAATCAGACCTGACATATTTGATTACTACAGAAGTCATTTCAAACCTGGACCTAACTGGGACGAGCCCCACTCTGCCTTAACTCTTTTCACTGTGTGCGCGGAGACTGAAAAAGAAGCACTGGAGCTTTCCAAAAGCAGAGACCTTTGGTTCATTAGATTGCTTAGCGGAAATCCTGGTCCATTCCCCAGCGTAGAAGAAGCGATGGACTATGATTACAGTGCCGGAGAGATTCGTGCAATTGAAGATAATCGAGACCGACGCGCCGTCGGGACTCCGGAACAGGTTTGCGAGAAGCTTGAGTCTTACGTCAAACAATTCGACTTGGACGAAGTAATGATACTTACCATAACTCATGACGCAGATGCACGTCGACACTCCTATGAGTTACTGAGTTCTGCCTGGCAATGAGTGGACGCAAACTGATAAAGCCTTTATGTTAATCTAGTTTGCCATCTGATAAAGGAGCATAAAGTGAAACTACTCTCTTCTCTCTTCATACTTTGTCTAGCCACCTCATCGGCTCATGCCCAACTCGCCACTCCTAATGCAAACGGCATCACCTTTGGCCATGTGCATTTAAATGTTTCTGATATCGAGGAGCACAAACGTATATGGGTGGAGCATTTTAATGGCACGATTGTAGAACGGGGCCCTCTTACTGTCGCAAAGCTGCCCAATATGATGGTAGCACTTACAGAAAGTGAACCAAGTATGGGGTCTCGAGAGACCAACATGCATCATTTTGGTTTTAAAGTACGCTCAATGGATAAGTTTCTAGACAAATGGCGAGCGGATGGCCTGGAAGTTGGTAGCATTTTTTTTGGCTCTGAAGGTCAACTAAATGCTTATGTAATTACACCAGATAATATTGCAGTCGAGATGCAAGAAGACCAAGGGCTACATGAAGAAATTACGGGGTATCACGTACATTGGTTTTTAGATAACCCTGAAGAAATTCTGCAGTGGTATGTAGAAATGTTTGATTTAGAAATTCGACCCAGGGGACGTATTACGACAACAACCAATGTACCCGGAATGAATTTGAGCTTTGGCGCCAATAATAGTGGAAGACAAAATACACAAGGTTCGGCTATTGATCATATAGGCTTCGAAATCGACAACCTTGAAGAGTTTTGTAAGCAACTAGAAGCCAAAGGTATTGTATTTGATATTCCTTATCGGGAAATTCCTGCAATAGGACTCAATATTGCCTATTTTACTGATCCTTCTGGAGTCTATGTGGAGCTAACTGAAGGTTATGACGAATATTAGATCAAGGTGGAGTTTGAAATTACCTTGAATAACTTCGGAAGACTTATACCCATGGGCAGAATCAAAATTTTTATTTACCGGCGGTAAATAACGAAGATTTTGGAGAACTTAAAACATCACTGAGTTATATGTGATACCTGGCTTTCTATATTTTATGCCGGGTCCTCTAAAATTTTTAAAATCATTTAGAGACGCTTTCAAAAGCCAGAATCAGTGGGCTAGCATACAAGATGAAAAATATTTACAAAATCTCAATCAGTGGATTGCTAGTTTATTTTTTAGCATTTAGCCTGACAAATCAAACAATGGCGCAATCCTCTAGCCAGCTAATAAGCTTGGAACAAGCTATGGCAGATCCGGATTGGCTAGGCAGACAGCCACTCCAGCCATATTGGTCTGATGACAGCGAGTCAATCTACTATCGCCGTAAGAGGCAAGGTGCAGAGCAAACGGATATATTTCGTATTGCTCTTGATTCGAATACAGAAAATCAGATTCTCCCGGAAGAATTAAACAACATTGATATTGAAGGTAGCATTCTTTCAAGCAACTCACTCTTGAAAGTCTATGAGCGAGAGGGCGATATTTATGTAAAGGATTTCGGTTCTAGCAACGTCTCCCAACTCACAAGAACATCTGCAATTGAATCAAATCCGAGGTTTACAACCAACAACGACAAGATAATTTTTAATCGTGACGGACAAACGTTTGTTCGCGATCTTAATTCTGGCCTAGAAGCTCAGATAGCTGATATCAGACTTGAAAACATCCCCCCTGAAGACAATAAAAACTATCTAGAAGAACAACAGACAAGACTGTTCGATATTATTCAACTCGACCAAGCAAGAAAGGAGCGCGAAGAAAATTTTAACGAAGAAAATCAGCGATTAGATGCATCACGGATCGCTCTCCCTTTTTACATGGGTAAAAATAGTGAGCTCTTGCTGTCAGTGTTATCACCCAATGAAAAATGGTTACTAGTTTCTCTGCGAAATAATACAGAACGCAATCTCGGACGAGCGGGAATAATGCCAAACTATGTTACTTCTTCTGGGTATACAGAAACCCGAGAAGTTCGGGCTCGCGTAGGGACAACTGATTTTTCAGATCAACAGCTTTACTTGCTCGATCTACAAAATCATCAAGTTGCGAATTTAAATTTAAATCAGCTTCCTTCAATACAAGTCAATCCTCTGTCAGATCAATCAGAAGATGCATTTCCCGACACGGATCAAGAACAAAAAAATCGCCAACTACAATTTGTCAATCTACAATGGACACAGGACGGTAAAAAAGTTTTGTTCCAGGCAATAAGTAGAGACAACAAAGATCGTTGGCTACTTAGCTTGGATACTGAAAATCTTCGATTCGCTGAGTTAACGACAGATTCAAGTCAAGAAAATAAAGAGGAAACCAGTGACAGCGAGGCAATAATATCGGACCTAATGGCCCCGATCTATCTAGACTCCGATCATTTAAGACTAGTTCACCACAATCATGACCCAGCTTGGATTAATCGGCAGTTCATTGGTGCGAACTGGTTGCCAGACAACCAATCTATTTTCTTTCTTAGCGAGCAAGACGGTTATGGACATCTCTATCTATTCGATGATGAGAATAGAAACGTAAATGCAAGTTCTAAACAAATCACACGGGGAAAATTCGAGATCCGCGAACCTACTTCCACTCGTGATGGAAAGCAAATCTATTTCCGCAGCAACATTGCCCACCCAACTATCTATAATATCTATCGCCTGAATATAAATAATGAGGAAATAGAACAGATCACTTCTTTAGGGGGTATGAGCCGGTATCAATTATCACCGGACGAATCAAAACTGCTTGTCGTACACAGCAAGGCGACACGTCCAGACGAACTGTATGTAAGTCGCGCACGCCCCAACGCGGAGTCATCTCAAATTACTCACACCATTAGCGATGAATTTAATAACATAGCTTGGGTGGAGCCGGAATTTGTAGAAATTGAATCTTCATTCTCAGAAGACCCGATTCATTCCCGCGCTTATACACCAACAGATGATGCCTATGGCAGACCTGCAGTGATTTTCATTCATGGTGCGGGTTACTTGCAAAATTCTCATCAAGGATGGTCAGGTTACTTTCGTGAATTCATGTTTCATAGCTTTCTAGTCCAGCAGGGCTATGTGGTGTTAGATATGGATTATAGAGCTTCCTCAGGCTATGGCCGAGATTGGCGCACAGCCATCTATCAGCAAATGGGGACTCCTGAAGTTCAAGATCTTTCCGACGGCATTAACTGGTTAGTTGAAAACAAGAATGTTGATCGAAACAAAGTCTGTACCTACGGCGGATCCTATGGCGGTTTCCTCACACTAATGGCGCTATTCAATGAACCAGACTTATTCGCTTGCGGCGCTGCACTGCGACCTGTGACGGATTGGGCAGCTTACAATCATGGATATACTTCGAATATTCTTAATATCCCTGAATTAGATCCAGCCGCCTACGAGCGCAGCTCACCGATTGAGTTCGCCGAAGGTTTGACTAAACCATTACTCATAGCGCACGGTATGCAGGACGATAATGTTTTCTTCCAGGATTCAGTAAGATTGGCACAACGACTGATCGAACTAGAGAAAGAAAATTGGGAATTAGCCGTGTACCCAATTGAAGCCCACGGTTTTCGCGAACCGAGCAGTTGGCTTGATGAGTATCGTCGTATATACAAACTGATAAAGGATACTCTTGATAATTAGCTCTTATACGCCAGTCGAAGCACGCAACTTCAAAAGTGTCTAGAGTATCCGTCTAAATCAGTAACATCGACTTATTCGAAACGTGCTTCCTGCGGCATCAATGCAGCTCTAATAGTGGAGCCCCATATTAGATTACCCATAGGATTTAAATGGAGTCCATCTTCAACGAAGATATCAGTCATAACTGTTCCATCTGCTTTTAGAAACGGATTCGCAGAGTCTATGTAATAAACCAAGGGGTCCTGCTTGGCGATTTCCTTGTAACCCATATTTACCTGCTGAGCATTTTTCCAGACATCAACGCGAAGAGTTGATGGTTTCACAGCCATTACATAAATTCGCGTATCCGGCAGAGCTTCATGCACCTTTGCTACAATCTGTTCAAACGTTGCGACGATTTCATGCTCCGGAATGCCGTAAGCGGTATCATTGTCGCCCTCATAGATAAGAATTGCTCTTGGCCTATATTTCAGAGCAACAGCATCAAGATGATGCAGCACATCATTCATTACACTGCCACCAAACCCGCGAGGAATGACAGTCAGCGGCGCCAAGGCTTTTTCAGCTTGATCATTCCATCTAGCAATACTCGAGCTGCCGGTAAGCACGATGCCCCCTATCGGTGGAGAGTTCATACGATCTTGTCGTGCGAAGCGTTCCATAGCCTCATTCCAGACACCGGGGTCAGTCCCGCGCTGCGCTGTAGCTGGTAGTGCTAAAAAAACAAAAAGTGCTGCGATGAAGCCTTTTTGAATTAATCGACTTGTGAGCTTTTTCATACCCATACCTTCTTTGTGAAGTTACATTCTAAGAAATACGTGCCTAACTGTAATTTCGGTCCCTGAGTCTAATCCATGCGGCCGCCAAATTCTAACCATTGAGCCAATTCCGGACCACATTCTTTGAGTGCTACTTCAGCATAGGCAGAGTTCTGCTCATGGCTGAGTACGCCTTGCCAACGTTTATTGGTACCCTTGTGGAAAAAATCACTGGTGTCTTTCCATGCACCCGTCGAACCCCCTGGAGCCATATTCGTTGCATTTGACTTCATCGAGTCAAAGGAGACACCTTCGACCAGGTCCTGCCAAATATCTTCATTCACCGGAATACCAAGATACTCGGAGATCCTTCGCATTTCGCCATCAGTATCTTTTAGTAAATCTTCAAAATGAACCATTAGAATGTTTGGCAGATGTCGATAATTCCACCAGGTTGCCGCATGACGCAAATGAGACCAAAAGGGAAAACCGTTACTCTCCCAATGAAAAGGAGATCCATGCAACCAAACATCAAATCCCCCGGCAATATCTTTAATAGCTTCAATAGATTCGTGTGGAAGCGGAATTGCTGGCCCCTGTCTTCCGGGCGCATTATTCAGTTCATGAATCACTTCTGGTTTCATGTTGTGCCAGTGGTTCCACATAGACATAAAAACATCTCTGCCATCACGACCTACAAAGATATATTTAATTTCATCAAAAAAACGTATTCCATCTAAGGGGAGGTGCGTCTTTATATATCTTCTGTTTGTTAAACCTTCCAATTGAGCCAGGACTTCCTCGATCGGGCCAAAATTTGCATCTAGCCAGGGTGACAACTCATCTTGCGGAATAGGCGGTTTAGGTTTTTGAAACACAAGCGCAGCGCAGATGCCTTGCATCCAAGTTGTACCCGCTTTATAGGAAGTCGTGATAACAATATCATCGTCTCTCGCCTGGAAATCATCCCAGCGTTCACTGTCAAACAAAGCGCTCCGGTACTTCAAGCTGTATTGAGGCTTATCACGATACATGCGAAATAGTTCCTTCTTCTTTAGCTATTGCCAGAGTTTATTGTAAACCTAATTTGGGTTCCAGTGCCTATATCACCCAATAGAGGTCTCAATCAAAGTACAACAATTGCACTAAGGATGACTCGAAATTCAACTCTAGGCTCTTTAAACAAATAAACAAATAATTTTATCAATCAGAAAAATAGGAAATACTCTTGGGTTTTAGTTTATATCTACAGCGTGTTGCTTGAGTTTGCTGAGATCGATAATGTCCAATGCTCGCTTATGAGTGCGGGTTAGAAAGACGTTCGGTGCCATTCCCTGCTCGAAGGCTTCAAGCCAACGAGACGCGCACAAACACCACCGATCACCCTCGGCAAGACCTGGAAACCCAAAATCTGGCATCGGCGTTGAAAGATCATTCCCTCGGAAGCGAGAGTACTCTAGAAATTCTTGTGTTACTTGAATACAAACAGTGTGAGAACCAATATCGCCATCGCTGGTATTGCAACACCCGTCTCTGTAGAAACCAGTAATAGGCTCTTCGCTACAAGAAATTAGAGGCTCGTCAAATACGTTTAGAGAGTCTTCCACAATTCAACCTTTTTAATTGAAATTTACTGTTCAGTCAGATCAAACCACTTCTTTGTTGTCGGGGGATGGTAGGAGCTAAATTTACTTAGAATCGTATCGATTTCAGTTTCAACAATTATCATATCTTTGTGTTGCGGTCGAATAAACCGTTCTGTCACTGCATGGTCTAAATACTCAAGCAGCTTATTGTAGAAACCATTCACATTAAGAAGACCTACTGGATTTCTATGCAGCCCTAATTGCGCCCAAGTCAAAATTTCAAACAATTCTTCAATGGTCCCCAGGCCTCCTGGCAAAGCGATAAACCCATCTGAAATTTCAGCCATTTTAGATTTTCTTTCGTGCATAGACTTAACTTCAATTAATTCGGTTAGACCAGAGTGAGGGACTTCAGCTCGAAATAACCCCTTTGGCAGAACTCCGATTACCGTTCCTCCAGCAGCAAGCACTGCATCAGCAATTGCTCCCATCACACCAACTTTAGCCCCGCCATACACAAGTTCAATGCCGCCCTCTACAAAAGCAGCAGCCACCCTCTGCGCCGCGTTAGCATATTCAGGGGAAGCACCATCGGCCGAACCACAATACACACAAATCCTTTTCATCAATTCTCTTTCTGCTCCTATTCTTATCCGTCCACTTAACGCTTTAAAATTAACAACCAACGCCCTAGATGAAGGACATTGGCAAGCGCTGCTGAGAAATAGGTCAAAGCAGCAGCTTTTAAGATCTTTCGAATGGTAGGAATTTGTTTTTCCTCAACATATTCGCCGTCCATGAGAATAGGCAGCGCCTTATTAAAACTCGCGTCCCATTCTTCAGGCAAAATAATCAAGTACGCTAAAGCCCCTGCTAGTTGCAACAACAGGCTCAAACCAATAACAACGCTAACCGCAAAAGGAGAACGCAATATCAGACCAATAACTGGAAAAAGCCACATAATGGCAATCCCTGCTTGGCTCAATGCATGGGCTGTAGGCAGATACCTACTGCGAAGTTCAAAAATTTTTTCTTTCCGGTGAAACTGAATTGCATGTCCTACTTCGTGTGCGGCAACAGCAACCGCAGTCAATGACTTGCCATTAAAGTTACTTGGGCTCAGCCTGACCATTTGATCTTTTGGATCAAAATGGTCTCCTAGATCTTTAGTTTCTTCGACCTTTATTCCCTCTAACTGAAACCGGTCAATTAGATGCTGTGCTAATTCTCCTCCTGTGCCTGCAATTTCTTCTAACTCTTCACCATTTTTTCTCATTACACGACGCACCCAATAAGAGGGCACATAAACCAAAATGGCAAGAATTGCTCCGATAATAAGAAAAGGCATACGATTTGCCTTCGTGTATTCCTAGGTCACACGATTAAATTTAGGTGAGGTTGATTATTTTTAACGCGGCTACTGAGCAGGCCTAACTTCTTACAACTGCATTTCTCTGCATTAAAAAGCACATCTATTTCTCTGAACTCAAGAAAACATTCCAACGCATAGACCAAAAGGTCTTCATTGACCTTTCGCCATGTTTTATAAAATTCTCTAACTTTCACTACCATGACTTTCTTCCCGTCCGCCCAGTCTACTAAAACCCTTTGGCTGCTTACAGTCACGAATGGGTAAAAAAATTAGAACTTTTTCAAAGTAGCATAGCGATCGCGGTGGAAAGTAGCATCTCCTAAAAACTGCTGCGCTACTCTGGCGCGCTTAATGAAAAATCCTATATCGAATTCATCAGTCATACCAATACCACCATGCATCTGCACACCTTCATTACTGACAAGAAAATACACTTCAGATAATTTAGCTTTTGCGATACTCGCAAGTTCAGCAATTTCTATGCGATCTAGATCAGGATTATCCAGTGCCGCCAAGGCAGCGCGGACTGTAGACTTACAAAGCTCAATCTCGCTATACATAGTTGCAGCACGATGCTGCAAACCTTGAAACGAGCCGATTAACACACCAAATTGTTCCCGCTGTTTTAGATAGTCAATAATGCGATCAAACAGCTCTTGAATACTACCTAACATTTCAGCTGCTATCCCGATACGAGCAATATCCAAGACTCTATCCAAAGCTATGAACCCATTACCTTCCTCCCCCAGCATAGCTTCAGAAGGAACCTCTACATCATCGAAATGTACTTGAGCAGAGTTGCGATTATCTACCATTAAGGTTCTTTTAATTTCCAGCCCTGGTGAATCGCTATCCACCAGAAAAAGAGTAATACCAGCCTCTTTGTCGGTTCCACCGGCAGTTCGCGTCACGACAATCAGCTTGTCCGCCACATGACCATCGAGCACAAAGGTCTTCTTACCCTGAATCAAATAAGTTTTGTCAGTTTTAGTTGCAGTTGTCGTAATATTTGAAGGAGAGTGTGTCGCCTGTTCATCTACAGCCAAAGCAAGCAACAGCTCACCCGCTATTATTTTCGGCAGTAGTTCTAGCTTTTGCGACTCTGAGCCGATTTCATTTATTGCTGTTGCCCCAATCAACACACTCGGGATCAAAGGTGAACTGGTGAGGGTACGCCCTGACTCTTCCAAAACAACCCCAAGACCACTATATCCAAAATTGAAACCGCCATAGGTTTCTGGCACTGCGATACCCGCCCAGCCAAGTGAAAGCATCTGCTGCCAGATTTGCGTATCGAAGCCTATTTCATCATTTGTATCTCGTAGTTTTCTTAAAACAGATAATGGTGAACTTTGTTGGCAAAAGTTTTTCGCCGAGTCTTTCAACATCTGTTGATCTTCATTTAACACTAACGCCATCACTAAACCCTTAACATTTGATCTATTTTAACCTGGGGTTTTTCTTAGCCTTTCGCTGTCACTGATTAGTCTTGCTCATGCTTAAAATATCAGGCAAACCTAGAACCCGTTTTGCAATAACATTTAGTTGTACTTCCGAGGTGCCACCTTCGATGGAGTTTGCTTTGGAACGTAGCCATTCTCTCGTGACTAACAACTCTTCGGCGTTAAAGCCCTCACCTTCCCAACCTAGACTTTGACTACCTAATGCCTTCATTAATATTTCATAACGGCGCTTATTTAATTCACAACCATAATTTTTCAACATCGATGAAGTGGCATTTGGTCCCTGGCCTTGTTTAGATTCTTCAATTGAGCGCTGAGAAGTTAGCATGAAAGCGGTGGAATCGATTTTAAACTGGGCGATTTCATCCCTTAGAACTAGATCCGAAAGCTTTCCTTTATCTCCTCTATAATGCATCGCTGCACCCTCAAGGCTTGCAACAGTGGACGTCGTTCCTCCGCGATCAGATTGACCGCTGGCGAGCCCAAAACTAGAGATCATTGTTCGCTCATGTTGCAGCAGGCGTTTTGCAATAGTCCACCCGTCATTAAGCCGGCCGACCAGGTTGTTCTTTGGCGCTTTCACGTCATCGAAAAATGTTTCACAGAATGGAGATGCTCCACTGATTAACTGAATTGGTTTTGTGGTAATTCCTTCGCTTGCCATATCAAATAGAATAAAACTGATGCCGGCATGCTTTGGCACATCAAAATCTGTTCTAACTAGACAAAAAATCCAATCGGCTTTGTCAGCATAAGAGGTCCATATTTTGGATCCGTTAATAAGATAATGATCACCCTGCAATTCAGCTTTCGTTTTTAAACTAGCAAGATCGGACCCAGACCCTGGCTCTGAATACCCTTGGCACCATCGAATTTCGCCACGAACGATTTTAGGTAAGTGCTCTAGTTTCTGTTCATGGCTTCCATATTCCAGTAAAACCGGACCTAACATACTAATACCAAAACTTGTTAGCCCTGGCCTTGCATTAATCCGCCGAAGCTCTTCATTGAGAATAATAGTTTGTTCTTTACTAAGTCCACCTCCACCGTATTCTTGAGGCCAAGTTGGGCAGGTCCAGCCTTTTTCTGCCAATCGATCCAACCACACCTTGCTTTCTGGGTTCTCGTAATGCGGCCGACGCCCGCCCCAAACAATTTCTTCCTGAACCATTGCAGTGCGCATCGATTGAGGACAATTTTCTTCCAACCAAACGCGTGCTGAAGAGCGAAAATCATCTAGTGCTTGCATCTGACTATCCATAATTTAGCCATTTACCAGGACTTGCCTGCCTTTAACTTTACCTGCTTTAAGATCAATCAGTGCTTCATTAGCCTCAGCTAGTGGTCTTTCTGTAATTTCAATCGGTGCGATCTTGCCGTCTCGAACCATGGCCATTAAGTCCGACATGTCTTGCAAGCTGCCAACATAGCTGCCTTGTATGATTCTTGCATTCATTGGGATAAAGGGAATTGGCATCGATAAAGCACCACCATAAAGTCCAATAATTATCAGCATCCCACCTTTGCGCAAACAACTTAAACCATAATTGACGCTTGCTTCTGCACCAACAAAATCTAGCGCCGCATAGACCCCACCGGTACTTTTGCGAATTGCTTTTGCTGTTTGTGCATCTGAAGAATTAAATGTCCGGGTGACTCCCAGTTCTTCCGCCGCTGCCAACTTTGCATCGTCAATATCAACTACGATGGGGTCGACTCCCAGCGCATGAGCAATCTGAATTGCCATCATACCAACACCGCCGGCGCCAATGATGACCAGTTCTTCTCCCTCCTGTAGATCACCGACTTTTTTCAGCGCTCCATAGGCTGTCAGACCAGAGCAAGCGTAGGTTGCTGCCAAAGATTCTGAGGCATCACCTTTATCAAAAAGGTAACGACTGTGTGGCACCAATACATGATCAGAAAAACCTCCTGCGCTCATTATTCCTAATGCGCGCCCAGGCGTGCAAATGTGCTCTTCACCTCGCTTACAGAAGGAGCACTCACCGCAACCGATCCAAGGAAATACAACTCTGCGATCACCGATCGAAACACCTTCTGCTTCAGGTCCTTTTGCAATGACCTCGCCAAATATTTCGTGACCTAACACCATCCCTTCACGACCCACTTCCAATTGCTTGCCATCGCCTAACTCAAACATTCCATCGTGCATGTGAATGTCCGAATGGCAAACTCCGCAGGCAAGAGTTTTGATCAGTACTTCCGCTCCTTGAGGCACCGGTGTGGCGGATTCAACTTCAACCAGTGGGGCACCTGGGGCAGCGGTTTGATAAGAAATCATTGCGGTGCACTCCTTTCTTTATCCCACTGAGCGAAAGTTTTACCTTCCTCTGCAAGTTGCTTGAGCAACGGAGATGGATTCCAATACTGCTCCCCGTACTTATCTCGGAATTCGCATATTTTTTCATGTACATTTTTTAATCCAACTGAATCGGCATAATGCATGGGTCCGCCCTTAGCGACCGGAAAAGCATAACCATAGATATACACAACGTCGATGTCGCTAGCTCTTTGAGCGATGCCTTCCTCAAGTATTTTAGCGCCTTCATTGATTAGAGGATAAAAACAGCGGGCAAGAATTTCATCATCAGATATGTGGGCTTGCTCAACATTGAGCTTGTCCGCTTCTTCCTTTATGAGCGCTTCCACTTCCGGGTCAGACATTCGACGGCGAGTCTCTGGGTCATATTGATAAAAACCCGAACCAGTCTTTTGACCATATCTGCCCATTTCAACAAGCATCGTTCCCATGCGATAAAGCTTGGGATCATCGGGAAGGTCAGTTCTACCTTGGCGGGCTTTGTAGCCCACGTCCAGACCCGCAAGGTCACTCATCGCCAATGGACCCATTGCCATGCCGAAGCCTTCGAGTGCACCATCGACCTGGGCTGGCGTGCAGCCATCTAACAACAGCATTTGGGCTTCGCGACCATAGCCACCCAACATCCGATTACCAATAAATCCATAGCACACCCGCGACAGCGCGCAAACTTTTCCAATCTTTTTACCAATCTGCATAACCGTAGCAAGCACATCGTCGGCAGTCTTCTCCCCGCGAACTACTTCCAATAATTTCATCACATTTGCGGGACTGAAAAAATGCATGCCGACGACGTCCTCCGGCCGAGCTGTTGCTTCAGCAATTGCATCTACATCCTGATAAGAAGTGTTGGTGGCTAAAATCGCTCCCGGTTTACAAGCTGCATCTAACTTCGCAAAGATTTCTTTCTTTAAATCCAGATTTTCAAAAACTGCCTCGATGACTAAATCTACATCACTGATATCACCATAATCAGTAGTTCCAGAAATCAGACCAATACGCTGCTCCATTTTATCTGCCGGCAGTTTGCCTTTCTGAACAGTGATAGCGTAATTTTTACGGACAATGCTGAGTCCACGCTCCAAAGCCTCATCGTTAATCTCTACAAGAATTACAGGAATACCTACATTCGCAAAACACATAGCGATGCCCCCACCCATGGTACCGCCACCGAGTATAGCAACTGATTTAATCGGTCGCAGCGCGGTATCTTTTGCCAGATCTTTTATTTTTGCAGCCTGCCTTTCCGCAAAAAAGATATGGCGCATGGCAGCAGATTCCGGTGAGTTTACTAACTCTTTAAACAACTCTCGCTCTCTAATCAGTCCTTCATCAATAGGCAACTCAACTGCAGCCTGCAAACAAGAGACTATTCTGTCCTGAGCAATCTGCCCCCGTGCTCTTTTCGCAAGTCGCTCTCGAGCACTCTCAAAAAAACCAGCTTCAATAGTCGAAGAATCTATAGTGATATCGCGAATACGTTTAAGTGGAGCACCTGACTCTATAAGATGTTTGGTATAGCTAATAGCGCCAGCAAGCAGCTCTTCTCCTTCAACAACTTCATCCACCAATCCCATATCTTTAGCTTTCTGCGCAGGAACTGGATTACCACTAGTAATCATATCGAGTGCTGCTTGGACACCTGCAATTCTTGGAACACGCTGGGTTCCTCCAGCACCAGGTAATAGGCCTAGTTTAACTTCTGGAAGACCAACCTTAGCCGAAGCAACTGCACAGCGATAATGACATGCTAGAGTGACCTCGAATCCACCACCGAGTGCCGTGCCATGGATTGCAGCAACAATTGGTTTAGTTGAGTTTTCAATTGCAGTTAGCACATCGGGCAAGCCAGGTTCCTTGGGGGGCTTACCAAACTCAGTGATATCAGCGCCAGCAATAAATGTACGCCCATCACAGCACAATATAATCGCTTCGGATGCATCTTTCTGCGCAGTGTTAACCGCATTAAGAATACCTTCCCGCACAACTTGAGCAAGTGCATTAACTGGCGGATTGTTAACTGTAATAATTCCGATATTTGCTTGTAATTCATAGCTAACTACTTGTGACATAATTTTTCCTTTCTTAACTTTCCAATATTCTCAAATTCTTAATTAGTTATTCTTAATTCACAATTCTTAAACGCGCTCAATAATTGCCGCAACGCCCTGTCCTATACCAATACACAAACTTATTACGGCATAGCGACCTTGCATTCGTTCAAGCTGACGAGTAGCTGTAATTGCAATTCTGGCACCAGAAGCACCAAGCGGATGTCCAACTGCAATCGCGCCCCCATTAGGATTTACTCTTGCATCATTAAAATCCAATTTAAGCATACTCAGACAACCTAGTACTTGCGGTGCAAAAGCTTCATTTATTTCAATGATGTCAATATCACTTAGGGAAAGATCTGCGCGGGCCAAGGCCTTTTGAATTGCAAACACCGGACCAAAGCCCATAACACGAGGCTCCACTCCAGCTACCGCTCCTGCGATTATTCTAGCTTTGGGAGCAACGCCATATTTTTCTCCGATAGCCTGATTGCCGACAATTAACGTGGCAGCTCCATCATTTATCCCAGACGCATTTCCAGCAGTCACGACGCCATCTTCAAACAGAGCCCTTAGGCCTGCCAAGGATTCTGCTGTCGATTGAGGACGGGGATGTTCATCTGCGCCAACCATCACAGGCGACTTCTTCCGGCCCTGAGAGACTTCAATAGGAATTATTTCACCGTCAAAAAAACCCTCCACTCTAGCCGTTTCAAATTTCGCTTGAGAAGCTGCGGCGAAAGCATCTGCCTCTTCTCTCGAAATAGTTAGATCACTGGCTATGTTGTCAGCCGTCTGTGGCATTGTATCGTTGCCGAAAACGGCAGCAAATGCAGGATTGGTAAAACGAGCACCTAATGTACTGTCGGCAATCTCCTGGCTACGATCATAAGCGGATTTAGCCTTACTCATCACTATCGGAGCACGACTCATGGATTCTACGCCGCCGGCCAAAAATAAATTTCCCTCTCCTACTTTGACAGCCCGCGCCGCATCCAAAGTAGCTGCCAATCCAGAGCCACATAGTCGGTTTACAGTTTGTCCACCTACTTCCACTGGCAAACCAGCCCGCAATAAAGCAAAGCGCGCTACATTTCGACAGTCTTCACCGGCACCGTTTGTATTTCCCATGATCGCGTCTTCGTAAGCTTCGGCAGGGAATTCGTTTCTTTCTACTACCGATTTAATTGTGTGAGCCAAAAGGTCATCCGGCCGGACAGAGGAAAGAGCACCAGCATGGCGCCCGAAGGCAGTTCGTCCGCCATCATAAATATACGCATCGGATATGTCAGACATAGCGTTTCTCGATTAGGTAATTAAACTTATTAAAACATCAGTTCCACTTGCACTCATTACAGTCCCTGTTCGAGTTAGTCGAACCGAATTTTCCGCCTTTTTTATATGTCGCGTACTGAGAGCGCGAAGCTTCGATGGCAAAACAACAAAGGACCGGCATTCTATCATGCCATTCGAAAAAAACGGGAGCTTATGGTAGGTTAGCCGCTCGTTTTTTAGGGGGCAGACATGATTAGAGATCAGGAAACACTAAATCACCTCATCGATTTAATTGACCGTTTTGTGCGAGAGCGTCTAGTACCACGAGAAAAAGAGTTGGAAGAAACAGGTGAGCTTCCTGACGATATCTTGGCAGAGATGAAGGAGCTTGGATTGTTTGGCCTTACTATACCTGAGCAATATGGAGGATTAGGCCTAACCATGGAAGAAGAGATCCTGATTGCCTTTTCTTTGGGTAGAACTTCTCCAGCATTTAGATCAGTAATGGGTACAAATAACGGCATCGGCTCGGCGGCTGTTGTTTTTAATGGCACTGAAGAGCAAAAGCAAAAGTATCTGCCTAAATATGCCAGCGGGGAATGGATAAGTTGTTTTTGTTTAACTGAACCGGAAGCCGGCTCCGATGCAGCAGCGCTGAAAACCTCTGCTATTCGTGATGGTGATTGTTATATCTTAAATGGTACCAAGCGCTACATCACGAATGCCAAAGTAGCCGACACTTTCAATGTAATGGCACGCACTAATCCTTCAATTAAAGGCGCGCGTGGAATCTCTTCCTTTATAGTTGAACGTGATACTGCAGGTATAACCCTTGGAAAAGTTGATAAGAAAATGGGGCAATCCGGCTCGATGACTTGTGATGTTATTTTCGAAGACTGCCGGGTACCCGCTGAAAACATTATTGGTGAAGAGGGCGAAGGATTCATTACTGCCATGAAAGTACTCGATCGTGGCCGCCTGCATATCTCCGGAGTCAGTGTCGGAGTTGCAGAACGGCTTATTAATGACGCTCTCGACTATGCAATTCAAAGAAAACAATTTGGCCGACCTATTGCGGACCAGCAATTGATACAAGCAATGTTTGCAGATTCACAAACAGAAACTTACGCGGCTAAATGCATGACTCTGGAAACGGCTAGAAAACGCGATGCAGGTGAAGACGTCAGTACTGAGTCATCTGCATCCAAATTATTTGCAACTGAAATGGTTGGACGGGTTGCTGACCGCTGCGTCCAAATTCATGGTGGCGCAGGTTATATGTCAGAATACTCCGTTGAACGCTTCTATCGCGATGTGCGCTTATTTCGTCTCTATGAAGGCACCAGCCAAATTCAACAGCTTATTATCGCGCGCAACATGATCAAGGGAGCTAACTAACTAAGATTCACTAAAGCTTTAGTTTCCTCTAGTCAGGTGTTGCTGAAACCACGCTACAGAGGCATTGGCAGCCCAAACTGCATCGTCACCCCGAAATCCATGCCCGGCACCCGGGATGGTGATAAAATTTGAAACAATAGACTGTTTTTCAAACTCTGCCTGCATAATTTCGGAGTGGCTAATGGGAACTAAATCATCAGCATCACCATGAATGAGCAAAGTCGGCGGATCACCAGCATCAGCATGTAGGATAGGAGAAATTGCCGCAGCGTTTGCCTGAGGAAAATCCAAAGCAGGGAATCGATCATTTGGACCGGCTAACTCTCGCAAATCCACAGGCGGAAAATAAGCAACAATAGCGGCGACGTCATTGCTCTGACGCATTACTTCTTCCCGCGCGTTCGGATCACCTTGATCAGAATCTAAACCTAACATTAAAGACAAGTGCCCACCAGCGCTGCCACCGGTAACACCAATCCGGTCTGCATCGATTCCATGTTGCCCTGCATGCATCTTAATGTGACGTATGGCGCGACTGACATCAGCATAGGCATCTGGCACGTGATATCGAGGAGCACTGCCATGATGCACAGGGATCAATGTAAATCCAGCATCGAGGAAATGAGAGAATTGTTCAACGCGAGATTCTGGCGGAGACCAACGAGAGTACCAACCACCACTGACCATAAATACCACAGCAGCGCCGTTTGCATTGTCTGGGGTGATAACATCATAGACCAGTGCCATACCGTCTTTATGCCCATATACAACATCTGCTTTAATGCTTGTATCCGCCAAGCTCGTGAGGCTTGAAACCATGAAGGTAACAGCCACTAGTAGTTTTATTATTTTCTTCATAAGTAATTCCTATTAATTTTCTCTTAGCAAGTTACCTGGTGAATACTGATCAGTTAATTCTCGGCGACTCATATCCCAGTCAACTCGAGTGGTCAATCTCCGAGGGTAGTCCGTTAAAGATATTCCAAATTTTTCCAAAGAGGGCGCTATGCGCCGTGATGCCTCTACGAGCTCACCGCGAGGCGGCAACGTGTTTAGTGTAGCAATAATAATCCGATTACCAGAAGTTGGTAATTTGAAATTGTAAAATTCACCAAAAGAGCGCTGATAAGTAACTGATTCATGATCGTACAGGCGCGAAGTAGAAAAAGTATTTGCGACCAAAACACTATCTTCAGTCATTATCGTTTTTACTTCTTCAAGAAACTCTCTCGTTAACATGTGTTCAGGAATGTAATCTCCACTAAAGGCATCGAGCACGATGTAATCATAAGTTTCACCGCGAATACCCGCCCGCTTAATGAAGGGCCTGCCATCATCCACATGGGCTTTCATATTATCGGTGTCACTATAGTAAAAATACTCTTCAGCTACGTTTACTACAGCCTCATCAATTTCAATAACATCAATTTTCGCATCCGGATACAACTCTGCAAATGTCATAGGAATTGACCCACCCCCTAAGCCGATAACCAAAATACTCTCTGGTTCTGGCTGAAGTAAAAGCCCAACAAAGCTCATTCGAGTGTAATCGAAAACTAGTTGGTCTCGATCGTTCATCATCATGCAGGTTTGATTGCGATCGCCACGGTGTACATTGAATAACAGGCACCGACGCTCACCGACTTGTGTCACGGTAATATCACGATATTTGGAACGTGCTTCATGAATAGTTTCTGCCACAACCGCAGCGGTCATAAAAGCAAAGACTGCCGGCCCAGCTAGAACCTTTAAAATTAGATTAAGCACGTTTTTTCGCATGACTAGGATTTGAACTCCTTGTATTTAGATTCCGCAAATAATCAGACAGCAAAATAGCACATCCCGCAAAAACTAAAGCAATCACAGAACCCCATAATATCTGATTTACTTCAAACCATAGAACGAAATAAAAGCTCGTTCCTAAAGTTCCGGCGGCACTACCAAGCGTAGATATAAAATAAAGCAGTCCAGCCATTTGGCCACTGTCTTTTTCGCTTTCCACCATCAATCGCACCGAATAAGGCGAGATCATTCCCAATATGCTCGTTGGAATAAAGAAAAGAAATATGGACGCAAATAAAGAACCATATCGTGGATCCTCTATAGCGAGAAAAATAGGCTCCATAATGAAATCGGCAAAAAAGATGACAGGGAGCGAGAAGACGGCAGCGCAGATAAAAAACAAAGCATAAGTATTGGCACTGGGGTTGCGGGTCGATAAGCGTCCGCCAAGCAAATACCCTAACGCCAGCGCCAGCATAAAGATGGTAATAATACTTCCCCAAACGGAGAGGCTACCACCAAAATACGGCGACAGGATTCGGGCGCCCAGCATTTCTATAGTCATTATGCAAAAGCCACTAACAAAGGCCATGCTGGCTATAATTGCGCGGGGCAATACTCTAGCTTGCTTGTCACTCACTACCAGTTCTTCATCAGTCTTGTTGTCTGCGAGAGCGCTAAAGTAACATCGTAAGCCACGGATTTAAATGGCTTTTGGGTCAAAGAAGTAGAGAGTTGTTGCTGCTAGCGAAATTCGGCCTGCGTCTCTATTTCTGGCTGGCCCCCAGACTGCGACCACCATCTAGAGCGATGACTTGACCGGTCATGTATTTAGCGGCACCTGAGGCCAGAAATATCGCGAGTCCAGCCATATCAAACGGGTTTCCGATTCTTCCCAAAGGATTTTCGCCTTCGATTTTATCGCGGAAATTTTTCAACATATAACCCATCATCTGACTCTCGAATGGACCCGGTGCTATCGCGTTCACAGTAAGTCCTTTCGGTCCGAAGCGAACAGCTAAATTCTTAGTTAGAAAATGCACTGCAGCCTTACTCGCGCCGTAAGCAAAATTGTCTGTACTGGAAACTCTTAAGCCATCAATCGAACCAATATTAATCACCCGGCTAGGATTTTCTTGGGAGGCGTTTTTTAATAACAAAGGCATTAAGTCCCGAGTTAACGTGAAAATCGCTTTTACGTTAATATCCATCACTTTGTCATAACCTTCATCAGGGTATTCCTCATAAGCTGCTCCCCAAGCTGCACCTGCATTATTCACCAGAATGTCGAGCTTAGATTCTCGTTCTTTAATTTCTCCGACAAACAAATCCCGACCTTCCTGGGTAGATAGGTCAGCAGGAAAAGCAATGCATTCACCTTTCTCAGATAGCTCCTCCGCAGTTTCTCTGCAAGCTTCAGTTTTACGGGAGGATATATAAGTTTTTACACCATTTTCGACATATCCCTGGGCAATCATTTTTCCGATACCGCGGGACCCCCCGGTAACGATCGCAATCTTACCTGCAATAGAAAACAAATCGTTCGACTGAAAAGACATTGCGTTCCCCTTAATCAGTTATTTTACCAGCAATAATCATTTCGCACATTTTTTGCAACACATGCGCCTTCTCTAGAAACCCAGCGAATCGTTGATCTTTAGTGTACCCATGATAGTACCGGTAATAAATTTGTTGTCCGATGACACATAAGCGAAATAAGCCAAAACAAAAATAAAATGGGAAATGTTCTACTGATAACCCTGTTCGCTCTTGGAAGCGATTTATAATTTCCACTCTTCGCGGCGCGCCTTCAATATCGGAAGGCATTGTGCGCGCCTCACGAAAAAAATCGGGATCAGATGTCTGAACCCAATAACCCAAGGTACAACCAAGATCCATTAATGGATCACCAACTGTCGACATTTCCCAGTCCAATACACCAATAACTTGCAGCGGATCTTCTGCATCGAAAATAACGTTATCTAGTTTGTAGTCATTGTGAATAACGCTGGCCTTTTCACTCTCAATAGGCATATGATCATTTAGCCATTTGATAGTGTTATCACAATTCACCGTGTCTGGAGTGACTGCATTCTCCCAGCGACGACTCCAACCTTCTACTTGACGTCGAACATAGCCTGCAGGCTTACCGAAGTTATCGAGACCTGCTTCTTTCAGATTAACTGAATGCAAGTCACCCAGCACATCAAAGAAGTTTAAAAGTTGTTGTCGAATTTGATCTGGGCTCAAGTTTAGATTAGAAGGGTATTCTCTGCGTATCACTAGTCCTTCAATGTAATTCATCAAATAAAAATCAGAACCTAACACACTGTGATCATTACAGAAATGAATCGGGGCTGGGCCATAGGAATAAACATTTTTTAGAGCTGAAAGAATTTTGTATTCACGAGACATATCATGAGCAGATTTAACTTTGCTTCCAAACGGCGGCCGCCTGAGTACCCATTGCTCATCTCCATTTGATAACAAATAAGTAAGATTTGAGTGCCCACCTGGAAACTGAGAAATTTCTAGCGCAGAGACATTAGTGCCAAGAATAGGCTCTAAATGTTGCTTCAGTGCATCCAGATTTAATTCTTCCCCGGCTCTAATGCTTCCCGCTTTATCGACTAATTCGTCCGCGCTCACTTTACCTTCCTAGTTTCGATAGCCCATTAACGATAGGTCACCAAATGCTGCATGCCTTTTTTTTCCAAATGCGGCAGGCTATTAAATTGAGTGAGTGAGATCTTACCATTTCCATAGCGTACCCGAGTAACAGAACTATTATGCACCATCCAGTTAGTAGCGATAACTTGTTCATCTGGAAAACCAAGTACCCTCTGCAGTGCCATGGCGATAACTCCACCAGAAGTAGAAATAAGAGTGCGACTACCACTAGCATGTCTCGACATTATTTCATCTAAGGCACCGTAGACGCGATTCTGAAAGTTTTGCCAGGCTTCATATTCAGTATCCTGATCCGCGGGTTCAAGTTCATTGCGGATCCATTTTGATGTAGCTGCCTCAAAAATTTTCTGAAATACCTTTTCATCCTTGATTGGCAACTCAATGTCATGCTTAGAATTATGGTTTCTCAAAAAAATCTTTAAAAGTGGATCTGCATTGTATTCATTCAAGCCACGGTGAGTGTTCGCTTTTTCTGGCTTTCCTTTTATCAGGGTCATGAGCTCTCGAGCGGTTTCTTGTTGCCGCAGCAAGGATCCACAATAGATGTAGTCAAATTCTTCACCAAGGGATTGCAAATGAAGCGCCAGGATCCGAACCTGTTCTATACCAAGATCACTTAACTTATCGTAGGATTTCTGACCGAACGAAGCCTGTCCATGTCGAACAAAAATAAGTTCACTCATGACACTGTTCCGATTTAACCAAAATTAGACTAGAGAGAGGCAAATCGCTCTGTGTGATAGTCAGCATTACCAAACATAATATCCAAAGCAGTAACTCGCTTAAACAAATGCCCCACATCGAGTTCATCTGTCATGCCAATCCCACCGTGAATCTGAATTGATTCCTGACCAACTTTACGTATCGCTTCCCCGACTCGACTCTTAGCAGCAGACACTGCTTTGGTTTTTTCCAAATCACTTTCAGCGCTGTCTAATCTCATTGCAGCCATCACTACAATAGATCGCGCCAACTGACATTCAATAAACATATCAGCCATACGGTGCTGAAGAGCTTGAAAGGTGCCGATAGAAGTACCAAATTGTTTGCGCGTTTTACTGTACTCTACGGTTTTTTGCAAAAGTAACTCCATTGCACCAACCGCTTCGGCACTTACACTGACGGTGGCCCGATCGATGATTTTTTGCAATGCCGATAGCGCACTACCTGCATCACCTAATCGACTGCTAGCCGGCACGCTTACATTTTCTAACACTATTTCTGAAGATTTTTTACCATCGATGTTCGTAAATGAATTGATTCCTAAGCCCTCACTGGCAGCATCCACCAAGAAAATCGAAATTCCATCTACGTCAATGTCCTCTCCAGACTCACGAGCCACCACAAGCAGTTGATCAGCATTCGATCCGTTTAATACGGCGATCTTCTTCCCATTGATAAGAACCTTATCTCCCTGCACAGTCGCGGTGGTTCCAACTTTAGCGAGATTAAACCGGCTACCCATTTCTGCATAAGCACAGGACAACTGTAGCTTACCTGTCACTAGCTGCTCTAGCAGCTCTGATTTTCGTGCTCCATCGCCAAGCTCGCTGATTAATCCTCCACTTAATACCGCAGTCGCGATAAAGGGCTCTACGAGGTTCGCTTTACCAAACTCCTCCATCATTACGATTAAATCGACGGCAGAGCCGCCGAGACCGCCATCTTCTTCGGAGAATGGCACTGCTAGCCAACCAAGCTCCGCAAACAAGCGCCAATTCTCTTTGCTATATCCGTCTTCACTCTCAATAATCTTGCTACGCGTTTTGAAGTCATAGCTCTTCTGTACAAATTTTTGTACTGAATCCTGCAGCATTTGTTGTACTTCTGAATATGAAAAATCCACTGTAAAACCTCGTTTATTCCTTGTTCTTCTAGAGCAGTTCGTTTAGCTCTATACCTACAAGCCCAAGACCGCTTTGCAAATAATATTGCGTTGAATTTCGTTGGAGCCTCCATAGATGGAAGCTTTTCGGTTATTAAAATAGGTCAGGGCTGCTGCTGCGGAATTTCCAGGCCCGAGAGGGGTCCCTTGAAATCCGTCTTCAAATTGCTCAGGGACATAAGGCAAGCAATGGTAGCCCGCAAGCTCCACAAAGGTTTTATCAATTCTCTGAGCCAATTCAGTGCCTACAATTTTCAGAATCGATGATTCAGGTCCCGGTGCCTTGCCCGTAGATATCGACGCTAGCGTCCGCAACTCTGCATACTCGAGCGCTTGCAACTCTATCTCTATTGACGCTAATTTATTGCGGAAGCCTTGATTATCCATCATGCTATTACCGAAACCATCATCGGTTTCACCGGCAATACGTTTCAAAGCACGGAGTCGACGCTTGCCTCGAGGCACTCCTGCAATATTTGTCCTCTCGTGGGTTAGCAGTACTTTCGCGTAGGTCCATCCTTTGTTCTCCTCACCGATCAAATTATCAGCGGGTACGCGCACATCGTCGAAAAACACTTCATTCACTTCTGGTTGACCATCAATTAAATAAATAGGCTTAAGCGTAATGCCCGGTGACTTCATATCGATGAGAAGGAAACTAATACCTTCTTGTTTTTTGACCGTGTTATCGGTTCTTACTAAACAAAAAATCCAATCGGCATATTGCCCGTAGGTGTTCCAGGTTTTCGCACCATTCACAACAAAATGATCACCATCGCGCACCGCGGCAGTTTTTAAAGACGCGAGATCAGATCCTGAATTAGGTTCAGAATAACCCTGACACCACCAAACATTGCTTTCTAAAATGTCCGGCAGAAATCGGGTTTTTTGCTCCTCAGAGCCATAAGCCATGATAATTGGCGCCACCATTTTCATACCGAAGGGGACTGGCTCCGGCGCACCGATTAATCCCATTTCCGTCTCAAAAATATGTTTTTGAATCTGCGACCAGCCAGTACCGCCATGTTCAACTGGCCACGACGGTGCTGCCCATCCTTTTTTGTATAGTATCTTTTGCCAGTTGACGATCTCTTCTTTGCTCAGGCGCTTGCTCGCATCTATTTTTGCGCGATATTCCGCAGGGAATTCGCTATCTAGAAAACTTCGAGCTTCATCCTGAAAGGCCAGATCTTCCTCTGTGAAATCTGCATTCACTGTATTTCTCCGATTCAAGGTCATTCCCCATAACAACAAGGGCTTTGGCGAGTAACAAAAATTCTAGAACTCGACTAGATTTTCAATCTAGTCGCGAGTTTAAACGAGGCGAAAGACTATCATCTAATTAGTGAAGAAATAAACAAAAATCGAACGCATGCTCGGCAAATTATAGAGAAAATCAAGATAAAGAATCTTCAATGATTTCAGTAAGCAAGCCATCGTTTATTGATTACAGCAATTGCATAAGCTCGATGGATTTGGCCTTCCAAATAGGTTATGCTTTTAGTTGATTTTAGCGTACTGTCTTTCTAAGTTTTCCTTCGTCTTTTTAGGTAGATCCTCACATGAAAATAAACCGGCTATTTAAAATGATTATGCTCTTACTTATCTTTAGTACTGCAGCAGCCTGCAGTTCAACGAGTGAAGAAGAGCCAGCAAGCGAAGTCACTGAAGCTAGTGAATCCGGTATTGACGCCACCACACGCCGCGCGCAGGAATTGGAAGAAGAAGCGCGGGCTCGCGCCGCTGCAGCAGAAGAACGCATGCGCCGCTCAGCATTAGCGAACAGAGTCTTCTATTTTGACTTCGATGTTTCTGATTTTAGGCAAGCAGATCGCGACATATTAAATTTTCACGCACAAGATTTGGCGGCAAACCCAAGCAAACGGGTTCGTCTTGAAGGACATGCTGATGAGCGAGGTACTCGTGAATATAACCTAGCCCTTGGAGAGCGAAGATCGAACAACATTCTTAACTATTTCGTCGTAAACGGGGCACGCCGTAACCAAATCGAAACAGTTAGTTACGGAGAGGAACGCCCCGCCGATCGAGCCACTTCTGAAACTGCCTATCAGCGTAATCGCAGAGTTGAAATTGTAGTTCAGTAAGTAGTCTTTAGTTACAGAAAAAATCCAATATGCGGATCAAACTAAAGAGCTAGCTTTAATTCTTCTGCAATTTGTTCAATGAGTTCCATTCCTGCTGGAATACCTCCAGCAAATGAAATAAACCCGTGGATCATATCAGTATAGCAAACATGGTTTACCGGCACTCCCTGCTCACTTAAGCGATCCGCAAAAGCCTTACCCTCATCACGCAAAGGATCAAAGCCAGCAGTAATTAATAACGCTGGAGATAAACCGTGTAAATCACGCTCCAAAAATGAAAGCTCGGGATCAAAGGCTTGTTCTGGAGTTTCTAAATAATGACTACGAAACCAGGACATTCCTCTTTTAGTCAAAAAATAACCGCTGGCGAACTCTTCTACAGAAGGAAAATTCATCGGCAGATCGACAGAGGGGTAAATTAACACTTGAAAAGCTGGCAACGGATAACTTTCTTTTTTACAAGTTAGCTCTACACCTATTGTTAAATTTCCTCCCGCACTATCACCGCCGACGGCAATGCGTTTATTATCGATTCCTAATGTCTCTGAATTTTCGTGAACCCACGCATAAGCATCAAAACCATCACGATGAATACCTTTAATCTTATTATCTGGTGCTAGCAAATACTCCACCGAAACCACTATGCAGCCACTTTTTGCTGCAAAGTGCTGAGCAACGGTGTCATATTGTCGTACGTCCCCTAAAACAAAACCGCCTCCGTGGTAAAAAACAAACCCGGGCTGCAAAGCTTCTCTCCAACCAAAAGGTTTATAGACTCGAATGGTCAGTGCACCCGAGCTAATAGGAATCTCTAAGTCTTCGATGATATCAAGTTCACAGGGTTCTGGAGCGAACGGATTACCTCGTTCGGCCCTAAAAGTGCGAGCAGTCTCAGGTGATCCATTCTCAATTTGGGGTAAGCGCGTCGACGCATCGGCAACTTTCTGCGCAATCGCATCAAGTACTTCCGCGCTTTTCGCATCTTTACTTCTTAGTTCTATCATTGATGCATCTCTTAGAATAAATTATTTCTTAATTTTGCTCGCTCGAAACCAACAATCCAGATTAGTAATGTGAACAGTAGAAAGCCTGGAAGCACATATAGTGCAATATTTCCGATGGATTGGGTCACTAATTCGAGAAATGCGATGGCCGCGTAGACAATCATGGCTATCACATGAGCTAACAAATAGTAATTAATAAAGGGGGCACTATTGTTTGTCATAGGCCAAGGTTTGCTGAGGAAGAGCCAACGTAAACCTACAAGCACACCCAATATGTCTGTTGGCCAAAATAACAATAAATTAATGTTGTGATGCGTGTCAGAGTGGTCAGAAAAAAACCAACTGCCTAACATTAAGATGCCGTAAATACCGCTAAAAAATGCTGTCAACAAGCCAAGCAAACCAAGAATACGAAAATTAATGCCTGCTGCTTTAAAACCAATCTGGGAACGGGTCGCATAAAAAGATTTTCGTACGCGCTTTAGCATTAATATTAGCAACAGCACAGGTGAAATTAATACTATGGAAGCTATCCGATAAGGATCTGTTTCCTTAGTAGGTGGAGCGAATTCCATTATTACCTGCGGATCTGATAATAACATTAACTGTTCAGAATTCTCCGCTACATCGGATCGTACGTATTGTAAGCGATCTCTCAAACGCAAAGGTAGAAACATTTCCTCCCATTCAGACATAGCTCTATCGATGTTGCTATTCATTAACACATCAAGAGAAAGCGCAATTAATGAAACGGATTGATAATGCGCCTGAACCTGGTGACGAAAACTTATCTCTGTCATTCCTGTGAACTGCTGACTAATTCGCCCTGACAACGCCTCATCGAGATAATCCCGCACCTTAGTTGTGCAGTTGTCATAAAAATACTGATAAGGATAGACAATATTTTCTGGTTCGAGATTCCACATCAGGCGACGATACAAGCGCACCTTTTGCGGATTGGTTAGATTTATACGGTCTTGCCAAACCGTGCGCTCCTGGAACCGATACATCGAAAATTCCTGGCTAGGTGAGCTAGTGGCCAGCTGATAATTCATAATTCCTTTAAAGAAATCCCAAGAAAATTCTACTGCACCGCTACCAATATCAAAATTACCCCAATTAAATACCACGTCAGTATTTGAGTTTTCATCAAACACCCGCAAGGCAGTGTGACCAAAGTTATCCCAGACAGCGTCACCCACGTCCACCGTAATTAAATAAAAATGAACACCACTCATGTCTGCGGGAATAGAATAAATTTCAGGGTTATTAATTCTTTCTTGCGCTACCAGGGACATAGGCAGGGTCTGCAGCCCAACTACCAAAAAAGCACTAAACCGAACAACGAGGCATATGACCTGAAATATAGGAAAGCTTTGAGCTTTTGGTCGAATTAACTTGCTACTGCATGTTGTCATCAGATCCTACGGTACATCGCACAGCAATGCCTGTGCGAGCGACAAAAATTAATCATATCAAAGATTTATTTCAGATCAAGAAAGCAAGTTTCTACCCGGGTTTGCGAAATATAGAAAAGAGCAACAGACGCCTGAATTTACGGCAAGAATACAATATTCCCATTCTCTATCTCCCACGCAGACGAGAAGGGATTTCTGAAAATAACATCAAAGATAAACAGAGCTATTAGAAACGAGTTTTGTTATGAGTGCACATTTACCTAATACTTGTGCAAGTTAAAGTGACCCGATTAATTAAGCTTGAACTGAACATAAAAAAGTAAATTCTTGTCTCAAATTCACTTAATTTAGCGGGGTCGATTTTTCCAAGCCTCAATAATTTCTTGCTCGCGCTCGCGAGTTATCCCAGCTTGCCGATTTTGCCGCTCTATTTGGGGTCGAGTTCTGTCCCACATTAGAGTGTCTCGGGCAGTTTGTTCCACAGTTCGGAAGGTTAGGCCTGCTTCAATTGCCCGCTCAACACTAACAAATGAAAGTGAGTCCCCTGGAATCCACGTAGGCATATCACTCCAAGGTGAAATATTTTGCTGTTGTAGAAATTGCTCCGAGATCCATGCTAGAGAATAATCACTATCAACTGCTGAACCAATTGCACCAAGCATAGTGCTCATGGTCATACGATAGTTGGGCCCTGTCGCATTGAAGTCTCCTGCAACTCGCCCCTCAGCAAGTCGAATAATCCATTCGGTAAGATCCCTTTGATCAATAATCTGATTAGCATGATTAGGGTTACCTGGCGCTAATATCTCCCCGCCTTCATTAAGACGTACAGGCCAATACGTAAAACGATCTGTTGGGTCGCCCGGACCAACAATTAAACCGGGTCTAACAATCGTACAACGACTCGGGAAAACCGCGTGTACAATGTCTTCCGATAATGCTTTCGTTAAGCCATAGGTTGCCTCATCTCCCATCGACCAATCTTCTGGAGGACTGACTCTCGTAGTCGACTCATTAACCATTGGTTCCCATAGAATGCGCTGCCAGTTTTCATAGCCGAAACCTTCGATGGCATAGGCAGAAATTGATGAAATTAGAATATAATGCTCGGCCGCACCTCTAAGTAGCGCTGTACTGGCCTGAACCCATCGATAGTCCCTGGCATTGTTATCGAGCACCACATCCCAGGTTCTGCCAGTTAATGCAGAGAGCTCATTGTTGCGATCCCCTACCAGGTATTCGACACCTGGGACATCGAGCTGCTTATTGCCCCGTGTAAATATTGATACTTTATGCCCGCGAGAAACTGCATATCGAACCATGTGTGGCCCAACAAAACCGGTTCCCCCAAGAATCAAAAGTTTCAAAGGTGATTGTGCCTTTGCCGGGAGTGACACACCCGCAGCCAACAAGGCACTAAGTCTTATAAATTCCCTTCTAGTTTTGCTCATTATATCTCATCTTTTTATACCGCCATCTAAACCAGTGTAGTTACAATTAAAAGCAAGATGACCAACATAAATCCTTCAGCTTCGATTAAATTTACTCTCGTTATTCCGGTTTATTACCACAACTTACTTGGTGATTATTTTTCAATTTCCGCCATCTGTTTTGAACTAACCAATTCCACCCATTGCGAGCAGGTAAAACCTTTAGATAAATATCAGTTTGCTGAAGATATTTTTAGTAGCTCAATGGAGTATCTCACCAAATATCAATAAGAACTACCAATGCGAACTAACTTTTCCGGGAAGAAATCCGAGACAAAAAAAAGGCCAGCAATGCTGACCTTTTTGTAGAAACTCAAAACTTACTGGGCAGACTCTGCTTCACGTTGCTCAGTCATTCTTTCACCTCGAAGGATGTTTATCATTCCATAGTTGCCCTCATGACAGGCGTACTCATAAAGTTGACCATCAACTTTTGACATAGGAACCATCACAGTAATTTTGTCCTTGAAAGTAGCAGGGTCATCAACTGTAAATTCATACTCAACTGTGTAAGGCCCAGTACGCGTAAAGAATTCAGTTAATACTTTTTCTTCAGCAGTACCATACACACCGAAGCTCTGAGTAAAACCATTAAAGTTACGAGTCTCAACCACCAAAGTATCGCCATCCCAATATCCTCGTGAGTCACCAGTCCAAAGACGAATATCCTCGGTTAAAGGTTCACTGCCAGCGATTGGAACAATACGTGCGTCATGAATCATTTCAGTCATGATTACCACAGTATTCTTATTCTGAAAAATCTGCACATTATTGTTATATAGATTAGGAGTAAACGGGGGGCCGGAATTAAATCCAACAATGCAGCGCTCAGATAAACCACGGTCTTCAGGTCCATCTTTAGCAATACCACCAACAACCATGCGAACCGGTCTCATTCCGGGTTCATCTGGGCCGAGACCACCAACCTGAACCGACACGCCTTCCTGCGTTTCAGGAAGCCTGCCGTTGCCTGGGTAGGTGATCAGGGAAGTCCTATTATCGCCAATACCACCCATTTCAGTCCAAAAAGTGTTGTAACCTCCGACTCCAATATTATTTATTGCTTCTAAACCAGCTTCAGTTTGATTGGCAAGTGCAGCGACCTCTTCTTCAGTTAAAAATTGCTTATCACCAAAAAATGCTGGACGCTGAAGCGGAATTACAGAACTGAAATTCCAGACCCCTTGTAGGTCTGGCTGGCCCCATTCTGTGGATGGTGCCGTGTAATCGTCTTGAGCTAGCGCGAACTCTGCAATTAAAAGTCCTGCAGTTACGAAAGCTAATATTCGTGTTTTCATCATATTCCCTAAAATCTAAATAAACGAGATAAAGCCTTTGGTAATTTTAGCGCATCTGCAAAGGGATCGCTTGATTAAGTTGAGAAAGAATCGATGAATTGCTGCCTTTACGGATAGAAAGATTAACCTTTAAGTTACTATTTCCATTAATTGGCATATTCAGGTTTTGTTCTTTGGTTTTTTCTTAGCGGCTGCTCGAATTGCAGCACCGAATGCTTTGTTAGCCCACTCACGCATAATTTCGCTATCTTCCATCGCATCTTCAGGAGCTTGCAAATATCCCAGGTTCGTTTTCTTGCCTTGTTTCTCATAGGTAAATGGTAACAAACCCAGCACTTCAAAATCCTCACGAGATTCTTCATCTACTTTCAGATAATAAACATTTTTTGCGATCAGACCGAACATCAAACCATCGAGGAAAATTCCAAATCCGCCAAACATACGTTTAGAGTAGACCGGGCCTACCAATTGACTAAGGTCCACGACATACTCTGTAAATTCTCTTTCTTCTTGGGAAATAGCCATAGTTGGATGCTATGATATCCAGCTCGAATCTCAGTAAATTATTTTTTAAATTAGTACAACACAGGGAAACAATAGCATGAATGGAGCCACCGCACTGATTAACACTCTGGCTGATTGCGGCGTTGAATTTTGTATCGCCAACCCAGGCACCTCCGAAATGCATTTAGTTCAAGGCTTAGACGCAGTTCCCCGCGTTAAATCTGTGTTGGCTTTATTTGAAGGGGTATGTACTGGCGCTGCTGATGGTGTCGCCAGAATGACCGGCAAACCTGCAGCGACTTTGTTGCATTTAGGCCCAGGAATGGCGAATGGCATTGCCAATTTACACAATGCAAGACGAGCCAATTCTCCGATGATAAATATCATTGGTAATCATCCAAACTTTCATGTGGGTTATGATGCACCTCTTACTTCAAATATTGACACCTTAGCCAGAAATTTCTCCTGTTGGATAAAGTCAGAGAGCACTGCGGAGTCATTGGCACAAGATGGCGCCGACGCTTACACCGCCAGCTTGCGACAATCTTCTGGCTCAACAGGACAAATCGCTACGCTAATTATGGGAGCAGATGCTGCCTGGGGCGATTCACCTGGAGTAGCTAAGCCGAATGCCATTCCCCAAAGAGCCAAAGTTGAAGAGTCTGCAATTGAAGCGTCAGCAAAAGCAATTGAAGCCGGCGGTGATACTGTAATTTTGCTTGAGCATCATGGAGCAGAGCAGCCTGCCATGGCTGCTGCTAGTAAAATTTCCAGCAAGTTGGGTTGCAGATTATTCAACGGCACTTTCCCAGCACGAGTGGACGGCGGACCAGGTAGAGTTGCAGTCAGTCGCCTGCCTTATTTTCCCGAACAAGTCCTGGCCACTTTAGATGGGGTTAAAAACCTAATCTTAGTTGGCGGTGAGATTCCGGTCAGTTTCTTTGCCTACAAAGGTAAACCAGGGCAGCTAGTTCCAGCAGGATGCCAGGTAACTCGCCTTTCAACCGTCGAAGAAGATTCAATAGATGCACTTAAACGTTTAGCAGATAGACTTGGTGCAAGCGACGAAGCAGTAATTTCTTTTGAGCGCAAAGAAATTGGCAAACCCAGTGGCGAGTTGAACACCAGCACTATAATTCAATCACTCGCATCAACACTTCCGGAAGATGTCATTGTCTGTACTGATTCCGGTGGCGGCAATGCTGCCTATTCCTTTTGCCAGAATACTACTCAAAATAGTTGGCTCAGCTTAACCGGCGGCGCCATCGGCCAAGGCGCTCCCTGTTCCGTTGGCGCAGCGCTAGCCTGTCCTGACCAAAGGGTTCTAGCGATGTTGGGCGACGGTGGTGCAGCTTATACCATTCAAGCTCTGTGGACTCAGGCCCGTGAAAGCCAGAATGTGACTACTGTGATCTTCGCTAATAATTCCTATAACATTTTAAATGTTGAGTACGGAAGATTAGGTGTCACCGATGTAGGTACGATTGCCGCCAGTCTTTTCGATATCGGAAATCCCGAAGTAGATTGGGTCGCATTGGCGAAAGGATTCGGAGTACCCGGCGGCAAAGCAGAAACCGCTGAAGAGTTATGTGCATTACTTGAGCAAAGTTACTCGACACCGGGCCCTTTTCTTATTCAGGCGAGTGGCGAAATTAAGCGATAGCGTTACGCTTCAGTTGTCCATTTAAAATTCCGCTGTAGACGTCCCAATATTCCATAAAAGGTATCTTTGTTTTCATCTTCTTTCTCAGTATTCGGAAAGATGATGGTAAACAATGGAACCACTATCATTGGAAAAATAAATGTCGCGAACGCAGGATCACTCCAGGCACCAATTTGATTGTAAGTTTCGTGCCACCATTGCGCAAACCCACCAGCCATGGCATTTTCCGGACCGTCGAACAATACGTTAAACAACCACATGAGTAAGCCACCGAAAAATCCAGACGCCATGCCATAGAAGGCTGCTTTTTCTGAAGTGCGCCTCCAGTAAATCACGAATGCAACCGCAACAGCTGGCGGTACTACTAAAGCAAATCCGATAAGTACTAATCCAAGAACAGACGTTATGTTACCTAACCAGGCTACCAAGGCAGCAATTGTGCCGTAGATTACAGCTACAACTTTATACCAACGTAATTTTTTCTCTGGCGCAAAGTTTTTTGAAGCAGGTATCCAGTCATTGACAAACATAGTTGAGCTGGCGAGAAGAATTGGCGCGCCAGATGAAATGACGGCCGCCAGTACCGCAGCCAGAGCAATGCCTCCCAGAATCGGTCCACTGTCTATGGCGAGCTGGGCAATATTCAAATAACTACTTAACCCACTATCGGCGCCGTAGGTAGCCAATGTCAATATGCCAATAAATCCAGCCACAATTGGCATCGTTGCAGCGATGACACCTGCGAAGAAAAATCCTGGAAGCAAATTATCTTCCTTCGCTGCTGAGCTTGCATAATTACAATACACAGATGCGGCCGGCGTATGAATAGTTGCAGAAATAAACATGGCGATTATCGTAGCAATGCCTATCCCGGTGAAACTCCACCACTTAACTTCATCACCACCTGACAGAGCCAACTGATCGGTAGTTCGCTGCACAACCACGTCCCAGCCTCCGATATTGTTCATGGCGACTAATCCCACCAACAACAGGCCGAATATTATTACGGAACAATGCACAATGTTTGCGTAAGCAGTACCTTTGAGTCCGCCAAAAACCGTAAAGGAAATAATTAAAAACGCACCTATAGCGACAGCGATTGGAAATGGAATGCCAGTGAACCCAGATATAATTGTGCCGATTACATAAGGCTCAATTATATTGACTACCAGATACTCTGCTTGCACACAGAGACTTGTTAGCCATTGACAGCGATACGATCCAAACCTGCGGTCGAATACCTGCCCAACACTAACTACTTTCAAGCGTCGATAAGGTATCGCGAAAAACAAACCCACCAGGAACAATGCCGCAAATGAATTTACGCCATACCACATATGGCCGACGCCCTCGGCAATAACGTCGCCAGCGACACCATAAGTACCCGCGCCACCAATTCGAGTTCCCGCTGCCCCTGCAGCGATCATCAAAATGCCCAGGGTACTGCCGCCGATTGCCCAATCAGCGGCGCTGCCTTTCTTGCTGTTTAGGTAAATACCAAAAGCAACGAATGCACCAAGGTAAAGAATGATGACGAGCGAGGTTATGTTCACGCATAGCTCCTACTTTTTTTTGATATTCTAACAGTCCGGCTATGCCTTGACTTACGTCAAACCTTTGAGAGGGTCCTAATCATACTACAACAATGAAAGACAAAGTATCTATAGAGATTATTCAACACCTAGAAAAATGGTTCTGAATTTTACTGAAGATGCAAAATATGCGATGTTTTACTTTACAGCAGCCAAAATTTACTCACTTCAAGGCTAATAAAATTTATATGCATTTCGATACATTAATCTTCGATTTAGATGGCACGCTTTCAGATCCAAAACTTGGCGTTGTTCGCTCAATGAATTTTGCTTTAAGTAGTTTTGACTATACACCGCTTTCAGAGCAGGAAATTACTCGGCATATCGGGCCACCACTAGAAGAAACCATTCAGCAGATAATTGGTTCTGACGACGGATACCATGTCGATGAAGTTGTAGCAAAATATCGCGAGCGCTATTTCGAGATCGGGTATACAGAGAATAAACTCTACCCACACATTCTGGAAATGCTCTCTAATTTAGCCGAAAGAGATATTCGGATGGGGGTTTGTACCTCCAAGTTCCAGAGTATTGCAGAAAAAATACTGGAAAAATTCACCGTCAGGCAGTACTTCGAATTCGTTAGCGGCCCAACAAAAAAAATGGTGAAAGCCAAACAATTAGAAAATTTATTAGCAAAAAATATAATTAGCGGCAATGCCATTATGATTGGTGATCGCGCAATAGACCTAATCGCTGCAAAATCTAATGGACTCGCAAAAGCTGCTGTACTGTGGGGCTATGGAGATGAAAAAGAGCTGCTGGCAGAAAAACCTGAATTCTTGTTTGCTGACCCACCACAGCTTACTGCTCAATTTATCGGGGCTTGATTCGCTTTATTACAGCACTGCTATTTAGTACAACATTTCCATTTGCACTAAGTTCGCAGCGAGTGAAAACCATAGTTTTCCCCCGCCGGATGATTGTGCATTCGCCCTCTATCAAATCATCTTTGTAGGCTGGCGCAATGAATTCATTGTTACAGCTAACGGTCACGACACTTTCGCTTTCTCCCATATTTGCACCTATGCACAGCGTATAATCAGCAAACGCCATCAATACCCCCCCATGAATAGAATCATGGGCATTGCAATTATATTCCTGAACACGAAAGGCAGTGCGGGGGATTTCCCCATCTAACGTAAAAAAAAATGGACCGATATAATCTTCGGCTTTGTCTCCTACCCAATGCTTATAATGGCTGGGAATATCATAGTCTTCTGGCTTAAAACTCATAACTTATTCCTAATCATCCGCATCGTCATCGTCATCGTCATCGTCATCTAAATTGACGGCAGCGCTAACAACTTTAAAAGGAACCTTGGCTACTTCAATCGTGGTATCAACTGCCGCGCCAACTATAATTCCAACGCAGCTTTGCAGGCTCAAGAAAATTGAGATCACACAAAATAACTTCCAAGGATCTTTGTTGAATTTATTCACCCCTTCTTCCTTAAATTCAATGCTTTCTTCAAAACCCAGCTTTTCATAACGCCATCAGCATATAACAACGCAACAATAACAATTAAAGGATGTATCGGCATCTTATGAGTATCATCAATCAGAGATTGTATTGGAAACAGATCATACCTTTTACCAAGAAGACTCATATACTCATAACGGCTGGGTTTCCTAAATATCTATAAGCTTCTTGGGCTTCCCAAGAGCAATCCGAGTATGCGCAAACACCTTCTTGTTCATCCACAGTACCAAAAAAAGATGCACTTGTGCGCTCTTGTTACCCGACTAATCTTTTCTTCAATCACGAAACTTTCTTCTGGAAAACAGATGATGGCTTCAACATACTAACTATAAATTTGAGCAGTAGCTTGAGTATTATTATCTTTAATTGATTTGACCAATGAACTCTTCTGATAGAAATTATCTATCTCTCACAGCAATCGGTTTAATATGACCTAGACCTTCTCCAGTCTCCACAACAAGTTTAAATTCTTCTGCCAACTCTTCACTCCTTGTGATTACTTCTTGCCATCGCTTTACTCTTTCTGAGTAATCTAAGTTTCTAAAATCTTTGCGGTCAGGGATTTTTTTGCCTGGCAAGCTTTGAACAAACTCTTTGCTTGGGGCAAGTAATACAACATTCTCAAGATTCTCAGGTTTTACTTTGCGCCACCTGAGCATTTTATCGAACCAGCCAGGAATGAGCTCTGCACTGAAATGAGGATATAGCACCAAGCCCTCTCCCTCATGGAATTTCCAATCGAAATGATAATCCGTAATTCCTCCATCCCAATAGTATCCCTGTCTAGCGCCTGCAATATTGCGAACGCCCTCAAGCACAAATGGGATAGAACCACTGGCCAACATCACATCGTGAATATTCTCAGTTGTTAAAAATGCGGTTGCTGAACTAATGTCATGAAACTTGGCCCAAGGGGATCCCTCTCCTAAATTGCTAAAAATTGATCTTTCAAAAAACAACGATAAAGACTGGCGAGAAATAAGATTAAAGCCAGCACTTGCAGCCAAGTGAATAGCCTGCAGAAATTTACTATGAGAAGAACCAATACCCTTGCTGCGATCGGCTATAATATGAGTCCGAAATAAAGAATTATTCACAATTTCAATAGCCCCATGTTCACCCAATATATTCTCTAACATAATTCGAACACTATTGGTTACCTCTTCAACTGTCGGTGCAGAAGAGTATTTTTCATGACAATAAAAATGCGCTAACCGCTCTACACTAGCTACAGGATCATGAGTGGCCAGACAGCACACACGCCAAGCCCCCACCGATGAACCTATAGTAAAAAGTTCAGATGCTCGATTGACGAAGAACGAGCCGAATAAATAACGATCCAAGCCAGCTAAGACGAACCATTTTGGACCCCCAGAAGCCGCAACCAAGACTTCAAATTGAGACTGGCAAATTCCTTCCTTACGAAGTCGCCTCATTGCGGCAGGTCCTGCATAAATTTCCAGAGAAGCCATAGCGAATGAATGATATAATCGTCGCCTCATGCAATCCACTGTGATTGCTCTGACGTCTAAAAAATATTACTAGCGATACTGCTACTATCTGCAGTCTATTCATTCCTTATACCGACTGACCCCATAAACATTTATTTATGAAGCTCCCCCCACTGCGAAGTCGCAAAACCTTATTATTCCTACTGGCTATCGGGAATACGATTGCATTCGCGACATGGCAGGTATTGCTTAACAATTTTTCAGTAGAAAACGCTAATTTTACTGGTGAAGAAATCGGCATATTACAAAGCTTAAGAGAAGTCCCTGGCTTTCTAGCCTTCACCGCTATACTAGTGATGCTTTTTATAAGGCAACAAAGTTTCGCTATACTTTCACTGCTTACTCTCGGAATTGGCGTAGCCATCACCGCATTTTATCCCACTGCGCTTTGGCTTTACTTGACGACGATACTCATGTCGGCTGGATTTCATTACTTGGAAACACTGCATAACTCGCTCAGCCTGCAGTGGCTAACTAAAGATGAAGCGCCTAAAGTTTTAGGGCAATTGTTAAGCGCTCGCGCAATGTGCACCTTATTCATCCTAAGTGCTATTTATTTATACTTAATGTTTTTTTCTGCTAATTATTTCTTGATATATCTTTTGGCTGGCGGCACCGCAGTTATCATTGGGCTATTTTGTTGGATTTTTATTCCTCATTTTGAGGATAGTGTGGTACAGAAAAAATCTCTCTTCCTGCGACGGCAATACTCCCTGTACTATCTTCTTACTTTTTTAGCCGGCGCGCGCCGACAGATATTCGTCGTCTTTGCCGGCTTTTTGATGGTAGAAAAGTTCGGCTTTCCCATTGAGAACGTTGTCTTACTCACTCTGGTAAACGCTGCCTTAACTTTTTGGCTAGCACCAAAAATTGGCGCACTTATTAGTTATATTGGAGAGCGTCGCGCATTAACACTCGAATATGTCGGCTTAATCATAATCTTTTTGAGTTATGCTTTCGTTAATAATGTAGCGGCAGCAATTGTGCTTTACCTCCTTGATCATTTGTTTTTTGCCATGGCTATCGCGATAAAGACTTACTTTCAGAAAATAGCTGATCCTGCGGATATCGCAGCCACCTCTTCCATCAGCTTTACAATTAATCATATCGCAGCCGTTATTCTGCCTGCGTTACTAGGATTTCTCTGGGTCATTAACCACAGTGCCGTTTTTCTAGTAGGCGCAACTATAGCCGTCGGATCTCTAGTGGTTACTCAATTTATCCCAGACCAACCAAAGCAAGGGCAGGAAATCCGCTGGCTTGATCGCAGAAAACTGACTCAACCCTCGCAACTCCCTGATTAGCCATTTGTTAGCATTTTAGTAGTCTCACTGAGCTATTAGAATGTTCCTGAAGTACAAGTTTTGGCGATCACCCCAATCTTAATTTTTCATGATTATTGCTAAATCAGGAAACTGCATAGGGATCATGAGCTAGTCAAGGATCCCGCTGCAGTTTCAAACAAATCTCTAGTAGTCTTGTTCAAATACAACGGTAAAAGAAACAGGGACCGCACGACTAATACTGGGTAACCCGGCAACTTCTCTTAAGGCTTCAACACCAGCAACCAACCCATGAGCGCCAGCAGTAACAACTATAGGCTTTGCTGTGGACGCAACAACACCGCTTTCAGTCCGAGTAATTACCACATCAGCCGCATAAGATCCCGAAGCACCATGAATATCTAGATCGAAAGACACTTGCATTGATTGCATTGCTCCCGGAGACATAGCCGTAATTGCTTCTAAATCGATACTCCCCGCTATTGTCGCCTCTGGAAACAGATTTGTTTCAAATAACATAGCTTGCATGCGTTCGTTGCGGATATCGATCATGGTATTAACACTGGCGAGTTCGATGGTGATTTCAACTGCACCATCATCTTCGATGGTACCAGTGAGATGATCAAAAGTATGAACTTCACCCACATGATCGGCTTTTACTGTGACAAAGCTCAGGGTTGACGAATCATTATCTAATGACCATTGGGCCTGGGCTGCATTAGTTAGCAAAACTGCAGAAGCACTCAGAACCATGCTTTTTACTAGGGACTTGAGGGTCATCCTCGCTCTCCTTTTTATTAACTTTTAGTTTTTCAGATTGTTGTAGAGGGTAATATTGGCGGCCTTAAACAATTTAAGGCCTTATTTTTAAAGGACTAAGCTTACCTGATAATACCTTTCAGGGTATAGCATGTTTATAATCGATCCTAATTTAAAGAACTCCAGTTAAGCAATAACCGAGACCATAATGTCATTAAATATACCGGTTCTTGATATAAGCCAGGGATTCAGTGATGCCGTTTTTATCAAAGAGTTAACACATGCCTGCACAGAATGGGGGTTTTTCCAAATTACTGGTCATGGCATTGACCCCAGGCTGAGGCAAAAACTCTTTAAAAATGTTGAAGATTTTTTCTCTTTGCCAAAATTTCAAAAGCTCAAACTCTCGCGAACCCAAGATAATTTCTGGGGTTACTACGACAAAGAATTCACCAAAAACAAAATCGATTCTAAAGAGATTTATGATATCGATGCCACCCGTGAACAGTTTAAACTAGAACACCCAGAATTTGCAGTACCTTGGCCTAAGGATCTACCAGAACTAAAACCCGCCGTATTGGAGTGGCTTACAGTGGTTGAATCTTTAAGTCTAAATTTACTAGGCTCAATTTGTATCGCGTTGGGAGAACCTTCCGCAACCCTCAACCCATTTTTTCTTAAAAAGCATACTAGTTTCTTGCGGTTTAATTACTATCCAAATTTGGTCGAACGAAACATTGAAGAAAAAAATGACGAAAGCTATTTGGGCATTCATCCCCACACTGATGCAGGCGCATTGACTGTGCTAGCCCAAGATACCGTACCAGGCTTACAAATCAAAAAAGGGGACACCTGGCATACCGTAATACCAATTGACGAGGGACTCATAGTTAATATTGGTGACATGGTGCAAATTTGGTCGAATGATCGATTTAAAGCACCAGAACACCGTGTACTTGCCAGTGATGATAAAGATCGCTATAGCGCTCCTTATTTCTATAACCCGTCTTATGAAACTATCTGTGAGCCTCTTGTTGCTGAGCCAAACGACAGCAAGTATAGGCCTGTCTCGTGGCGTGATTTTCGCAGCGGCAGAGCGGCTGGAGATTACGCTGACAAGGGCGAAGAAATTCAAATTTCCTGGTTTAAGATCTAATTTTTTCTCCCAAATTCAGCTTATTAAGAGAATTAAGGTAAACTAGGGTTCTCTAGCTTGTGTGTGGTTTATGAAAACAAATAGCCCAGTCGTAAAACACTTAGTACTCCTTGGTGGTGGCCACAGTCATCTGGCTGTTCTAAAGCATTTAGGAATGAAGCCTGTTCCAGGTCTTGCTGTTACGTTGATTAGCCGCGACATTAATACCCCTTATTCCGGATCCCTTCCGGGCTACATCAGTGGAGTTTATGATTATGATGACATTCATATTGACCTGAGACCGCTCGCACAATTTGCGAATGCCCGTATTATACAAGAAGAGATTACATCAATTGATTTTGATAGAAAGGAGATTGCACTAACCGCTCGACCTTCAATTTCATTTGACCTCTTATCACTTAATATTGGCTCCAACCCCGATGCATGTAAAATTCCTGGCGCTGATAGATTTGCTTTAGGGATCAAACCAATACAAAAGTTTATTAATCATTGGCAAACCCTACTCAAAAAAGCCGTCCATAACATACAGCAGGACAAAGAATACAAAATAATAATAGTTGGTGGCGGACCTGCCAGCGTTGAGCTTGCTTTTGCTGCTCAGTTTCGTATCCAGAAAGAATTACAACTTAAATCAGCAGATACTTCTCTATTAAAAATAAAAATTATAAGCGCCGATACGAATTTACTTTCTTTGCATAATCGTCAAGTTCGTCAATTCGCAAAATCAGAACTAGAGGAACGAGGCGTCGAAGTCATTCTTGATACTGCGGTTTCCGCATTCGAAGAAACTATCGTAGTTTGTGAAAATGGCAATAAATACTCTGCAGATTCAATGGTATTCGCGACTGGCGCTAGTATTCCCTCATGGCCTGGAGAATGTGGCTTAGCGCTCAGCGAAGATGGATTTATTGAAGTTAATGCATATCTACAATCCACCTCTCATGACTGTGTTTTTGCTGCGGGCGATGCAGCTACCCTCAAAGGTGAACCGCGACCAAAATCGGGTGTTTATGCAGTTCGTCAAGGATTACCGCTGGCGAAAAATCTCATTCGTTTTGCCACTGGCAAATCATTGACGCGCTACAAACCTCAGCAACATGCTCTAGCACTTATAAGTATGGGCAACAAAACAGCCATCGCCTCACGTAATAATTTTTTCTTTAAAGGTCGTAGTGTCTGGTCTATTAAAAATAACATCGATACTGCCTTCATAAGGAAATATTCTGCACTTCCCGAGATGACAACCGAACTAAACATCGCTGATGGCTTGGTTGATCAGGAAACCGAACGCCAATTAAAACTACATGCTATGCGATGCGCCGGCTGCGGAGCGAAAATAGCAAGCGATGTCTTGCAGGAAGTATTACAACAGCTACCGCAATCGAAGCGCAAAGATATACTGAATCAATCCACAGCCGCAGAAGACGCTTCGCTAATAAAACTAGATGATGGTCGAGTGTTGGTTCAAAGCATCGACCAAATTAAGTCGTTCGTAAACGATCCCTGGCTATTTGCTCGCATTGCAACTAACCATTGTCTAAGTGACATCTATGCGATGGGTTGCGAACCTCATTCAGCCTTAGCCATTGTTGGCTTGCCTTTCGCAACTAAAAAGTATGGACGTAGTCAATTAAAAGAGTTGATGCTTTCTTGTAGCGAAGTTTTGCAAGAACATAAATGTGACTTAGTGGGTGGACATTCTGCAGAAGCAGAGGAATTTCATTTTGGACTTTGTATAAATGGATTCATCGATGAAGAAGACCTTCTAACAAAAAATGGCATGAATGCTGGCGATATTCTGATTCTTACCAAACCATTAGGCACGGGTACACTTCTTGCAGCGGACATGCGCTTTAGAGCATCCCACCAATGGATGCAAGAAGCTTTAGGCAACATGGAACAATCGAACAGAGAGGCGGCAGCTTGTTTTCAGAAATTTGGAGCCACCGCTTGTACTGACATAACCGGTTTTGGTATTGCAGGGCATCTCTTGGAAATGCTTTCGACAAACAATACAGAAATAGAGCTCAATTTGAGTGATATTCCAGTATTATCCGGTGCACTTGATACATTAGAGCAAAAAATTTACAGCTCGCTACACAAAGACAACAGTCTGGTCGCTCATAGTGTATTTAATCAAGAGGCTTTCGCTCAAGACCCAAAATATGCTCTTCTTTTTGATCCTCAAACAGCTGGCGGTTTGCTGGCATCAGTTCCAGAATCTGTAGCAGAAACCTGCCTCACTCGTTTAAAAGAATCTGGCTACTCGCAAGCCAAGGCTATTGGTCGCGTTTCCAAGCTTGAAGCATTGCAACCGGCAATTATATTGCAATAATTGGCTTAATTAATTTTATAATTTTTATGCTTGATAGCTTGAGTGACTAAACCTGCCTCATGTGGCACTAAATTAATGCCTAAGGTATAGTATTGCTGTCTTTTCGCCATAGAGCAAAATTATTCCCAAGGATACTTGTGAAAAAAAAACTCAAGGTCTTTCTAAATATATTTGCCTATTCAAGCGTTGTACCGATTTTAATGCTTGGTAGTGACGTGCATGGTCAAAATTCTGCAGCTAGCAATGTCCTGGATCGTTATGGCAATCTTAATATTACCCGAGAAGGGCCGACAATCGACGCTGAACTGGCGCAAAAAATGTTCCGCCGCGGCAATACCTACAGTAATTTACAACGCTATGATGAAGCCATTGAAGAATACCGAAAAGCCATAAGCGCAGACCCTAATTTCTCAAATGCAATTCGCAATCTGGCCAACACCTATTATTTTCTTGAAAGATACGACGAAGCGAAACCACTCTTAGCCCGTTATATTGAATTGGAAACTTCTACAACTGCAGGTTTGATAGCAGCAGTATCAACCTTAGGCGAATTAGAACGCCAATCTCAAAATTACGAGAGCTCAATTGCTTACGATCTGCATGCCATCGAATTAAACCCTTCTAATGATTCTCAGATACATATCATGGCAAACACTTATAACAATGCTGGCGAAGCGCATAAAGCAATTCTGGTTTATCGCGCTGGCATAAAAGTTATGCCTGATAACGCATTCTTCTCGCGAAGTTTAGGGCGCATACTAGAACAAGAAAATAGGCTTGACGAAGCACTGACAGAATACGAAGCTGCGGCTGCCAAAGATCCCGATTCTGAATTTTATGCCAATTTGGTTGAAACTACGCGTCGTCGATTAGACATCTAGTAAATTTCAAAAAGCGCCTCTCTATCTTCCGGTGCCATTGCAATAATAGCATTCACTGATTCAAAGAACTCGCCCATATCTCCTGCAGACTGCAGCAACAGTTCATTAAAAAATGGAACTAAATCATTATAGGAACTAACAGTCGATAGCTGGGCATTGTTCAATGAGCGCGAAAACCAGGCATCGTAGCCTATATAATCATTCCAGCTGGCTTTTAGTTGCTCATATTCTGCACGTAACTGATCCTGCAAGGCAGATTTTTCTTGACGCTTTTGCGTCTCGCTAATTTCATCCTGATAAACTGACTCAAAGCGATCGCGAAATCGACTCACTAAATTTATGAATTGTTCTTGCCGACTACTATTGCGATCCGCGATAGCGATTATTTCTGATTGCTCCGTGGCCTCCAACCAGCGGCGCAGCCCCTCTCTTTCTACTGCAGTGGCAAAACTTTCATTAAAAGTTGTATTTCCAGGAAGGTACGCAACTTGATGAGCTAATTCATGGAAAATCAGTCCTGCTAATTGATGATTCGCACGAGATATCACGGTACTAAGTAATGAATCATCAAACCAACCCAGGGTAGAGTAGGCGTCGATCCCTCCAGTATACACATCAAAACCTTGCCGCTTCAAAGCCAAGCTGTAATTTTTTGCACCTGCTTCACTAAAATAACCACGATAGGAAACACAGCCTGCTATTGGATAGCACCAGTTCACCGGAATAATTGAAAATTCTGGTGCAGCAAAAACATTCCAAACCACATGCTCTCGCTCAACATCGACATAGGTTGAATAATTTTGTTCCACTGGCAACGCCAGTTGTTCAGAAGCAAATTTCCGAATTCTCATTACTTCAGAAAATTTATCATTCAACTCGACAGACAGTTCTCCGCTATCGATAAGTCGCTGGATATCTTCCCGGCCAAACATGATTGCCAGTTGGCCGCGTGCGGCCTGGGTGTAGTAGCCGACTGCTTCACAGGAAACCAGAAAAACTGAAATCGTCAGTAATATTACAAGCTTTATCAACTGCGCTTTATTTCGGAGAAACTCAAAACTCATCTCTATCCTTCTCCTTTGTCCATTCCTTGCAATGTAGCTATCACTATTCGAGCGCCTGCATCGTTCCGATGCTCACCCAAATAGAGACCTTGCCAAGCCCCTAAGTGAAAACACCCATCTTGAATTGGCAAAGTTAATGAAACACCTAACAAACTAGATTTAAGATGAGCCGGCATATCGTCAGACCCCTCGCAGGTGTGTTCATAATAAGCCGCGCCCTCCGGGGCAAGTTCATTATAGTAACTCTCCATATCTCTGCGAACTGAACTGTCTGCGTTTTCATTAATACTCAATGAGGCAGAAGTATGTTGAAGAAGCAAATGAGCAAGACCGATCTTTATTGAGCGTATTTCAGGAAATTGATTCAAAATCTCATCAGTGACTAGGTGAAATCCGCGGCCTTTAGGTGAAAGTTGAATTGTTTTCTGTAACCACATAATAGAGGAAATAGATCGAAAACCTGTTAGGGATCTACGATTTCGATCTCAAACAAGTTCGCCCAATGTTTGCCAGTTACAAATAGTCTTTCGTTCTCCGCGTCCCAAGCAATACCATTCAGAACGGCTTCATTGCTACCCAGCTCAGTTTCATTACTTAAACCCGTTAGATCGACAAAAGAGCTTATGACACCATCGTCCGGATTAATACGAACTATAAAATCTGTTTGCCAGACATTAGCCCAAACTTCGCCATTAATATATTCCAATTCATTAATATTTGATAATGGGTTGCCATTAAGCGTCACAGTTACAGTTTTTTGTGGCACAAAAGTATCAGGGTCTATGAACTGCAGGGTGCTGGTACCGTCACTTAAGATTAGATGCTCCCCGTTGTAAGAAAGCCCCCAACCTTGAGTGGCGTTATAATGATTTCCTAGTTGTTCGAAAGTATTCTTATCCCAGACAAAAACCATATGGGATGTCCAGGTAAGCTGGTAAATTCTATCACCTACCACCTCGATGCCTTCCCCAAAATACCTACGATTTAGGCGCTGAGTCATTACTACTTCAGCATCATCTAAATTGATCTTACTCAAAGAAGAGAGGCCATTTTTTCCAGTACCTTCAAACAGATAACCCTCATGGAAAATCAGCCCCTGGGTAAAATCATTGATATTGTGAGGGTAAGTATTGAGAATTCTATAACCATATTCTTTAGCACTCTCCCCGACAACTTCCTGGGCGGAAGTTGTAATAGAGCTCGGTGCCAACCAGGTGGTTAACAGGAGGATCGATGTAAGCTTCAAATATTTCATGGCTGTTATAGAATTAATACCAAAATAACTAAAAGCGAAGCAAGAACTACCAAGTATTTGTTAGGCTTCGGCAAATGGAGTAATTAATGGCTGATGACTGCTTATTCTGCAAAATTATCGCAGGGGATCTTCCCTCAAACAAGGTCTATGAAGATGCCGATATCTTCGCATTCGAAGATATTAAGCCTCTCGCCCCAGTGCACGTTCTGGTGGTTCCAAAGAAGCATATAGTAGATATGCTAGCCGCGTCTGCTGAAGATGAAGCTCTGCTGGGTAAATTGCTTCTCCGAGCTAACGATATCGCAAGGGAACTCGGACTCGCTGAATCGGGATTTCGTTATGTTTTGAATACAGGAGAAAATAGTCGAAGAACAATTTTTCACATTCATTTACACATATTAGGTGGTCGTCAATTACATCTTTCCATGGGATAGTTGAATTTATTGGAGAAGACGCTTCAGACTCGCCTTAGTTGCCTCATGTATCCCACGTTCGGTGATTATTGCTGTTATCAATTTCGCTGGCGTGACGTCGAAACCCGGATTGCTGATAGCAGTCCCCTGACTCGCTACCCGAATTGTGCGCATAATACCGTCACTGTCTGGGCCCGTGATTTCACTTACCTCTTTGCTGTCTCTTTCTTCGATTGGGATATCTCGCAGCCCATCTTCAATCGTAAAATCGATACTAGAAATTGGCAAGGCCACATAAAATGGAATAGCATTATCGCTAGCAGCTAACGCTTTCAAATAAGTTCCAATCTTATTGCAAACATCACCTAATATGGTCGTGCGGTCGCTTCCGACTATACAGAGATCAACTTGTCCCGACTGCATAAGATGCCCACCAACATTATCTACGATTAAAGTATTGGCTATCCCCTCTTGAGATAATTCCCAGCAGGTCAAGGATGCTCCTTGATTGCGGGGTCGAGTTTCATCTACCCAAACATGCAATGGAATACCCGCATTATTCGCCTTATAGATCACAGATAATGCCGTGCCCCAATCCACAGTTGCTAAGGCCCCCGCGTTACAATGCGTCAGAATATTCAAACATTTCTGTGATTCGCTTTTTTTAGTCCAAAGCGCTTGAAGAATACCTAAACCGTTATCTCCGATCGCTTCGCAAACCGCAATGTCTTCTTTTTCTAGTAACTGTGCTGTTTCTAGCGACTTGCCCGCCAAGGCAGAAGGCTCAATTCCCTCTAAACTCTCCTTCATACGTTGCAGTGACCAGCGCAAGTTAACTGCAGTAGGTCGAGTTTCAGATAGAGATTTAATCGCCCAATCTAAGCTCGATGAATCCTCCCTCAACGACAAATAAACACCGTAAGCCGCGGTTACGCCTATAAGTGGCGCTCCTCGTACTTCCATCGCAGAGATTGCACGGCAAGCATCAGTGAGAGACTGCAGACTGAGAATTTCAAAATCATAGGGTAATCGGGCCTGATCGATGATACAAACCTCATCGGTTTCTAATTCATACCAAATGCTTTGAATGTGTTCGCCATTAACTTTCATTACTTTATCTTCTGTAGAAGATGATCAAAAAAACTAGATGACCCGCTCATTGCCGCCATCAATAGGTAGTTGTGCACCGGTAGTTTTTGCCAGCGATTTCCCAGCAAACAAAACAACTGCTTTCGCCACATCTTGAGAATAAACTTCTGACTGCAGAATATTGGCAGTTTTGTATTCTTCAACACTAAATCCGTAATGTTCTGCGCGCTCAGCGAGCACTTCTTCCGTCCATATTGCTGTGTCATAGACTGCATTCGGGTGAAGGATATTGATTCTTACACCGTCAGCGCCAAGTTCTAATGCAGCGACTCGAGCCATCTGAGTTAGACCAGCCTTGGCTGCAGAATAAGCTGCAGCTCCTGGCCCCGGCGCGGGCACATTCTTTGAAGCGACAATAACAACTGCAGGATCGAAACCTTCTTTTAAATAGGGCAAACAACCACGCATAACTCGCATGTGAGAGCTCATATTTAACTCAATTGACCTGTTCCAGTTTTCATCTTCCATTTTTTCAATAGACTGACTCGCTGGAAAATTTCCAGCGTTACTCACCAGTATATCGATGCCTCCAAAGCGTTGAACTCCTTGAAGCAAAGCGGATTGGATCGCTTTGGTATCAGTAACATCGCAGCGATAAGCAAATAGCGATGAGTTTAAAGAGTCCATTGCAAATTGCTCATCAATGTCCAATGCAATTACGACTGCACCTTCGGCTAGCAGTGCCGTTACGCAAGCCTTACCAATACCTGAAGCAGCGCCAGTTACTACAGCAACTTTGCCCTCAAACTCTGCTCGAATAGAGCCAGATTTCAGTTTTGCTTGCTCCAGTTCCCAATATTCGACCTCAAATAAGTCTGCTTTAGGCAGTGGCTGCCAGCCACCCAAAGCCTCACCCTGCTGAATTGCTCTAATGGTATGCAATGTAATGTCACGAACTATTTCTAAGCGCTTTTGATTCACCGCCAAATACAACAAGCCCTTATTTTGCCAAACTCCGTAGCGAGGCATTGTGTCTAAGCACTGATGCTCATCGATCTTATATTCATTAAAATAGTCAATATAGCGCGCCTGGAAACCCTTAAGGTCTTCCGTTAAGTCTTCCTGGAAAATAGCTGCAAAAGCCTTAGCATGAATCGTATGGTCGGGTGTCAGAGGACCTCTTGTTGCCAAATTGCTAGCATTCTTTCGACAAGCAAAACCCACAGCCTCTCTCGAATTATCTAGTCGAAGCAACACAGGGCCACGAACTAATTCGCCTGCCGCACGTCGTAATTTGGATAGTTTAAGGCAGTCTGAAGGAGACCATTGATATTCGCTTAGGACAATACTCGACTCATCCGTATTACTCGCGATAAATTCTTCTGCCTTAGTCACTAGCTCTACCATCGTATCGTAGCTACTTTTTGCATCATCACTAAAAGTGAATAACCCGTGATGCAACAGAACAATTCCCTTCAACCGAGACCAATCCAATGATTTGGTAGCTTCAGCAACTTGCTGAGCCAAGATAAACCCTGGCATGATGTAAGGCAGAATTAATACTTCATCCCCATAAATTTGTTTGAGATGTTCTGCACCATTCGGTGTATTACTAATTGTTACAACGGCATCGGCATGACTGTGATCCACAAATTTATAGGGAACAAGCGCATGGAGTATCGCTTCAACTGATGGCGTAGGAGCTTGAGGATCGAGCAAGGCAAGTCGTAACTGTCTTATCATCTCGCTGTCGCTTAAAGAATTCAACCGCCCTAGCTTTAAAAGATAATTTAGTCGCACAGGAGGAAACCCTGCTTCCTTTATTGTACGCAAATCCCAGCCAGAGCCTTTCACGAATAGCACTTCCTCTGATTCCCCAAATACGGTGGTCAGAGATCCTTTTACAGAAGTATTACCGCCACCATGGAGAACCAGGTCTTCTTCTTCCCCTAGCAGATTTGAGGTGTAGACACGCATTGCAATGTCGTCACTTCCTATTGCTGCGGCCTCGTCGTCTTTCCAGCGGTTTCTCATTAAAGGTAAATGTTCTTTTTCTGATTAAGTGAGATACAAATAAAAAACGCACCTTCTTTCGAAGATGCGTTTCTTTTATTGCCATATTGTTGGTACTTAGTTTGGCTCAACAATCGAAATATTTGCCATACCTGCTTGACGCGCTGCATCCATAATCATCACCAGTGTAGAAACATCAGATTCAAAATTAGGTTGAATAATTACCGACGCGGCAGGATTTTCTGCTTTTAACTGATCAATATTGGAGCGAATCTGGGTCGCTATGATGGGTCGCGGATTCCCATTTAAGACAATTTCATTATTTGCACCGATTTCAAAGAGAATATTTTTCTTATCATCGTCTTCTGGAGGAGTCTCGTTATTATTATTGTCACTGCTAGCCGCACTAATTGCAGTTTCTGACAAAAATGTAGCGGTTACAACAAAGAAAATTAACAGAATAAACACCACATCTAACATCGGTGTTAAATCGATCTTGGCATCATCTACAGATTTGCGACCTGCAATCTTTTTCATTTTTTCCCTACCTATGCTATTTCTTCGAATAGTTCCACTGCGTAACTCGTACTCAACAGCTTTAATCTATGTATGCGGGAAAGTATATCAGCCACAATGACAGAAGCAACAGGCCACCTAAGACCTTGTACAGCCTAGAAAAAACAAGATAAGCTAATAACTTCCCTTGTTTTTTACTGAATTTTGCTCATATTTGTAGTGAGTAAAAATTATTTTTTTAACGAATCGATACTGTACGCAATAAGCTCTTTTAATTGCTTGGAATTTTTCCCATCCCGAGAGTTTACCCGTACGCCATGCAATGTGTTCATTAGTACGTCAGCAGCAAATTCTACTGTTACTCCTTTTCTAAGTTTTCCTTTCGACTGAGCTTCCTTTAATCGAGCGACAATCGCTTTTCTAATTGAAGACAACGAACCTCGTACAACTTTCTTCATATCTTTGTCATAGTTGATGCTTTCACATAAAGAGTTAACTAATAAACAACCCATCGATCGATGCCTATTAGAAATATTTAAAACCGCCTCTTCGAAATACGCGTTTATCGCATCCCAAGGATTTAATTTTAGATTTTTAAGAGAACTTTCAATTTGTTGATCAATAATCTTACTATATTGATCAATACAAGATTTGAAAAAAGTGTCCTTGTCGCCAAATGAATTATAGAGTGTTCCTCTATTTATTCCCGTGCAGTCTAAAAGTTTTTGAACCGAACTCGCCTCATATCCTTCTCGCCAAAACTGCTCCATTGCATTCGTTAATACTTTGTTTTCATCGAATTCGACTGGTCTTGCCATAACAATTACTCAAAGTTACCTGATAAATTTTAGTGGAAAAATGTATTTTTGGAATTTAAAACAGAACCCGCATGTTCTGTCTCATCTCTCGTGATTTTAAAAGCGCGATATTGTATTACAGCCGTTTTGGATTTACATCAATTCAATCGGAAATACTGAGATTATTTTTCAGCAATCCTAGTTATTTTGATTTGTTCAGTTGAGCAAGCCGCTTCAGAAAGTTTGTACGCCTTTCTAGTATCAAAAATTTGATCAGAAATTCACGTTTCAAACTATCAGATAGGGCCGAAGCTCAGAGAGCTACTAGTAAAATCACCCTGACAATTAGAGCTCTTTACTCAAATTATTTGCTAGCACCGTCACAAAAAGGTAACCATGAGACCGATAGATTTACCAAACACAACAATCAGTGGTTATATGTTTGATACGATTGTTACGAATAACCCGATAACACCTCCAAAGACTGCGCCCCAAACAACCAACCATCCGAGATGCTTACGAATCATTTCCTGTATGATGTCTTTCACCATTTCAGGGGTCATTTGATCGAGACGCTGATCAATAAGCTCAGCAACTTTGTCGCGAATTGCCTCATCATCAAGTGCATTCTTGAGTGCATGCTGAATCCGATCTTGAAAATCAGGAGTAGCGAATTGACTTTGAAAATAATCGCGTAGTTTTTCAATAAATGGAGATTTCAATGGGTTTAACGCATCCCGACCACCTACCATATTGAGCATGCCACTAAAAGACGAAGCCATAATAACATCGATAAGTGACTCGAACGCAGCATCCAGCTCTAAATTATCGATTGATTCTTTAAATGACTCACTGAGTCTTTTCGATATTTCTCCAGTGCCATGGAAAAATGACTCTAGGTCCGCATTATTGAAAAATTGATCCATAATTAATGCACGGATGCCAGCTTTGAACTCTTCGAAGCGCAGAGGAATAACTCCCGACCCATAGAGACCTGGAATTCGCTCAAACAGCATGTGTACTGCCAGCCAATTGGTGATGCCGCCAGACAATGCAAAAAGACCAGTATTTAAAATATAGATCTGATACGGACCCGAGATGGTCCAACCAATTAAAATCAAGGTCGCGGCAAGAAAATTACTCACTAAACTCTTAGAAAATTTCACGTCCATCCTTTAACGCTTTCTAAAAAGTTGCGATAGGGTTCATCGGAGAGCCAGCCCCACCTTCCACCGGGATTGGCGCCGCCGTTAACATAAATTCCCATCGATTCTGTCTTTCTGCCTCTACAGCGACTGCCTCCAGATCAAGATTGTCAAACAACCTAATCCCCATAGCGACTATAGTCAATTCATGGACCGGCAGAAAGTTGCCTTCGACTTGTGAAGGAATAACTTCATTGGCATAGTCGCCACCCAACACAGCAATGCCTCTCTCGTGAAGCCATGGCGCCACAGAAGCATGTATACCAGACGAGCCTGGACCGCTTCCCTCCGGAGTAGCCCAGCGCCCAGTACGCACAAATAGCACGTCGCCTGGCCCAACCCTAATTCCAGCTTGTTGCTCTGCAGCTTCCAAATCTTCGATATAAACTGGAGTTCCTGGTGGCAAATAATCCACACCTTTTAGCTTGGCAATATCAAGCAATACACCACGGGTTAATATACCCTCTTTAACCCCAGTAATATCCAGTTTATGACAACCAGCTGCTGTCACTTCGTCTGCGGTGTAACCGTTATACATTTGATTATTTTTAAGCACATGACAAAGAGAATCGAGATGGCTATGGATGCCACCATGATAAGAAAAGGACACGCGCTCCATAACAGCTTCAACGCCTTGATCCAGAGAAGTCACTACTTGATCGAAAGGCAATGGATCATCGAGAGAGCGATCAACTGTGTAATTATGGGCCAGAGACACAGAAACGCCGGAACGAACCAATTGAGTTGCCTCAATTCTTTTTTCATTGGTGATCAAATTCAACGTTCCTAGTTCATCATTCGCTCCCCAACGCCCCCAATTCGACAAATCCTGCATCCATTGATCAACTTGCGCAGAAGAAATATCGTGATTCGATTGAGCGGAAAGCTTGGTTAAGCCTAACCCTAAGAAGAACAAAGCAACAAACCCATAAAACACAGATCTTTTCATTTTTACCTCTCCGTAAACTGAAGTGCAGCATAATCCTGGGGAAATGAGATGTCTAATCTGGTTTTGACTTGTCTTGGATTTGATTGAGCATTGATTTGCCTAACCTTAAAACTGTGATACAAAGCGCAAGCATTCGCAAGTTCAACCAAGTCAAATTCTTGGAAACAGAAGGAATTCATCAGAAACATGTTTGTCTGGCTGGAAAATACTTCTTTAGCATTATGGGTAAGCACTTCACTGTGGGCTTATCCTTTTTTGTTGAGTCTTCACATTGTCGGCTTAGCCGTCGTAGTGGGTATATTCTCGATGCGAGACCTGCGCATTTTAGGTCTATTCTCTGCTCTTCCGATAGATGCATTTTTCGCGCTGGGTAAGCTCGCCATAATTGGGTTCGTTCTAAATGCGATTTCTGGTTTCCTTCTATTCACTTCACAAGCTTCTGTGTTTGTTACCAGTATTCCCTTTCTAAGCAAATTAAGCTGCATTGCGATTGGAATGATCTTAGCCTTTTTTATTCAATCAAGATTAGAAAAAATAATTAAATTACACGCCAAAGTGCTGGCCATTATTTCATTAGCATGCTGGGTCACAGCGATAGTTGCTGGTCGCTTAATCGCTTATATATTTTGAGATTTATTGAATGCTCGAATTTTTTGCAGAACACATAATCGACAGCGCATTAACTCAATGGATTCAAGCGACTTATTGGCTATGGCCAATAATGGAGATAACTCACTTCATTGGGCTATCACTCTTACTCGGAGGTCTAATTATTATCGATCTCCGGATGGCTGGATTTTTTAGGTCTATTGATCCAGCTGCCACTCATAGGCTGTTGCCTGCTGTAATGCTCGGGTTCAATCTCAATCTAATTACTGGCATCTTGTTTTTCTTTGGCGACCCGATGCGTTATTCAATTAATATTGGATTCCAAATAAAGATAGTTTTGATAGTGATCGCCGGTATTAATGCTGGGCTATATCACTGGAAAGTTGACCCAATTCTTAGCACTATGGATCGTAATTCAGAATCACCACCAATTGCCAAGTTCGTTGCATTTACGTCACTATTTGCCTGGATAAGCGTGCTTTTATTAGGTCGACTAATCCCTTATGTTGGCACCGGTTAACCCCAGTTGACGCATTAAAAGTATAACATCGCTCATGAGAAATAACTGATCAGAGAGGCTCCGAGTTAATCTAACGATTTTCTGGCAGGGGCGTCTTCTAAACTACTAGGGCACTTCAAAAGGACTCTTGATGCAGTCAGCTTTAAGCAACCCTAATCTAACTACTAAAACTCGCTTAGAAATAACAAGAAAAGCCACTCAATAAAGTGGCTTTTTTCTTATCTGTTTTTATTAATCATACTTTGAAGGAAAGAATCTCACTGAAGCACGAGACGCCTCTGGATCGCAGTCATAAGGTGCAAGCTTGTATCCTTCTCCTGCTGGAAGCCAGCGCGTTGTGTAAGCTACTGGACCAGTAAAGAACATTTGGTCTTCAACAGTTAAGGTCAATCTCAACTCATCGCCGTCTTTCCAATAACGCTCTGTCACAATTTTTTGTGATGATGATGGAATGCCATTGTAGTCATCAAAGCCAGCGATATCGAAGACAAAGTGTGTCGTAGTAACGTAAAGAGAACCATCCTCATAGTATCCACGGGAGAAACCCTGCAAGGTAAAATCAACAGCTGTAGGCTCACGATCATCCAACCATATTGTTCTTAATTGATCGTCTTTTTCATAACGAATCAATACCCTATCCGGCCACTGAGTGATTTGCTTGTGATAGGGATCATATTGAATTGCTGGAGATGAAGCTGGTTGGCAATCATATTTTGGTGCCATTATTTCTTCCCATACTTCTTGGTAAGCGCGTGCCCGATCATTTAAATCTGGAAAATTTTCTTCACCCCAGGGCACTCGCTCGCCGTTAACTGGGCGCGATCGCGGAGTTCCATCCCATATCCCTGCTAGATCTGGAATATGGCTATCCACTCCTTGTGCATTTAATGCTGGTAGCGTAGCACCGAGAAGAAGTACAGAAGTGACTACAAAAGTGGCACTGATTTTAAAGATTTTGTGTGTAAACATTACTAATTTCATAATTACTCCCACAGAAATACCTAGTTTTGTTCTCGCTCCCTAACGGCGCCACCATCAATAATAGGACTACCATCCTCGCGTGTCATTCGCACACAACAAACACCCTGTGACCCCTCAGCGCGAGACTTTCTGCCCGTCAACTTCACCACCATACCAACCGGCAATGATTCTGGAGTCCAGCCCACCCGGCGCAAACCAACTGGGGCACCCAGCTCAACTTGCCATTCGGATGCTTGCCCTGCCTCGTCTTCCACATCGATGAACAAGAATGCATGTGGATTTCTAAACACGAAACGAGTAACAGGACCTTCTAAATCTACGACAGTTTCAGGGTCATAAAATGGAGTACTGGCATGATGAGCCAAGGCGGGGCCGACCAGAATCAGCAAGCCTGTTACGACTGTAACTATTGCTGCGGTAATAATATGGCGAAGATTCATTGTATCCTCCAAATATAGCACTTGATTGGCTTTTACATTGCTGTGGAGATTACGGATTATCTAGTCTCGAGTCAATGACAAATACCTGAATACATTCACATTCTTTCTGCTAACTTATAAAGTTATACATGACTCTATTTTATAATAAGTACTTCTAGTTACTTTTAGACTGTAATTTAATCTTAATTCAATCATACGTTTCTGAAAATCAAGTAGAGATTTAATGATTAATTACCAAGATGCCGTAGATATTTTCATGCAATTATATAGATTCAAAATTTCATTACTCATGATTCTCTTTGCATGTTTTGGGAAGCGCATATCAGCAAAAACCACAGGCCCAAGCAATATGGGCGAAGTCATTAACAATTCAGCCTGTGATGCAGAACTGACATTTACTCCAGATGCGCAACAACTATATATCATGAGTAACCATCCTGACGGAATAGGAGGACAAGATTTCTCTGTCAGTGACTGGATTGACGGCAAATGGACGGAGCCCCGCAATCTCGGCATCCCTTTTAACTCGCCTGACATGGACCATTACATCTATTTTGCGGAAGGCGACGAGGAATTTGTATATTGGACCTCTACTCGACCTTGAGGATTCGGTGGTAACGATATTTGGATAGTGGAGCAGATAAACAGAATTCGGCAAGCTACGGAGAATCTCGGACCAAATGACATACTGCCGCCAGCGAGCACCATTCCCTCCAATCTGAAGACGAAAATTCTCTTTACATCACTTCTATTCGTGACGAAGGGTTTGGTCTTGAGGACATATATGTTACTTCCAGATCTAATAATGATGAATGGACACAACTCATCAATGTAGGCCCACTGGTGGATTCAGATCAAGCTGATCGTTGCCTTGCTTTTTCTTCGGATTTCGAAACCTTCTTTTTCGATTCTGAACGCGATGGAGGATTTGGCAATTAGGACTTATGGTATATTCCTCACTCTGGTATTGAAGATATTCGTTAAACTTTATTGAAGAAAATTAGGTTATTGAATAACAGAATCCTGGAGAGCGTCTGGAGATCCGAAAGCTTGTTTAAATTCAGGTTCTAAACCTTCCCAGGGGCCATCCAGCGTGTAGACGGCGCTGGTCAAGCTATCTACCTGATCGCCAAAGATTTGATCAAACAAATAAGCCCCTAAAGCTAAAGGCAGATTCGCAGTTAATAATCCTAGCCAGGGAATGTTGTCGCTCACTGGCAAAGTGACAAACATCTCGCCGAGTATAGTTTCATCTTTCAAATCTAATTCCCCAGTGATTTGATATAAGCTAGATGGCCCAGAAATTACCAACTGATCTTCTATGCTGACGTGACCATCATCAAGGTTTAGTTCAGCAGTTATTTCATCATAGGCAAGACCGGTTCTTACCAAATCATCACTAAAGCGCGCTCGACGCATAATCGCGTCAAAATTCAAGATACTAATTAGCCTTAGGGCTCCTTGGCCGCCAGAGCCTTGCAAGAAACGCCCATCCTCGATATCCATGTCTAGCTCACCACTAAGGTTAGCACCGGCAAAAAATGCGGGCGAACCTGGCCAAAAAATATCAGCAAAGAAAATTGCATTGTCGCTCTCTAAACTCGCCGCATAGCCATTGGCTGTGAGTAGTTCAGCCATGTCGTCAGCATACAGAATGCCAGTTAATTCACTGCGATGTTCGCTACCATCGAAAAACCAGTGGAAATTTGGAGCAAAACGTTCGGCATATTCATCAGTTTCCGATCCATCCACATAAGGCCCTTCCATACCTAAACGTAATCCTCGAAAATCAAAGACCAGGTCATTAATTTCTGCGCCAGCTGAATTTGGCTCGAAGGTAAACTTGAATGCACCGTAAGGCCTAGAGCCAACGGTAAGCTCCTCTGTCGCGAAGTGCATTCGAGGCAAATTCCTCGGATCAATTCCGGCAAGCACATCGATGCGCTCTTTTTCTTCTACCTCTGGAGTTTCTTCTACTTGCAGCAAGTTATCTAGACTTTCCTCTTCATCCCCCTGAAAACGCAGATACGCTAGATCTAAATTTAAATAGTCGGCCTGATCATAGGGAAAGTTCACCTGACCTTTGATCGAATCACTATCTAGCGCTATTTCCCAAGAACTAGATTGCGCATCACCTTCTATGCGCATGGCAACTTTCGGCAACTCCTGCTCATAGAGCTCCAAAACATCTAGTTGGACATCAACAAATGCGATTGCGCTACTGAGACCTTCAGAGGGATTAGAAGTGCTATTTAAACGACTAAGAAACGCTGTCCACTCCTCCAATACCAACACATCGAGTTCGCCGATTATTATTATTCCCTCTGCTTCCTTATCTGCAATTGGAGCAAGTGGTACATCGTAAGAGCCTATGTAAACCAGACCATTATTTCTTGAGTCATCGCCAATGTTTAGATCAAATTGAACACTCGTTCCATATTCTCCTGTCACAACTTGCTGCTCACCCAATTGTAATTCAATATGGAGAGGACGAGCCTCATCTGCAGTCTTGCCAAATGGCTGCGGTAGGTTTAAGGCAACGCCACGTAGATTAGAGTCAATAAGAAGTGTGTTGTTCTGCGAAGCTGCAATGCTTTGAGGCAAAATGAGCTTAGCTCGATAATTTAAGTCACCTTCCATTTCTGCAAGCACATCTCGTACGAACCGACTTTGGCGTGGCCAGGCAATTAGCTCATCTCTATCAGCATCACCTTCAGCATCTACGAAAATTGTTTCAACCTCTCCATTGTTGGATAGTGATGAAAGGCCCAAAGTAACTTCTCTACCAAATAATTGCCCCGACAAGGCACTTGACTCTAAGCCGGAAAGACTGTCATAAATTATGGGCCCAGTGAGCTGGCTCACTCCTATCGCGTAATCAGGAATAACGAGGTCGTTGTCAGCAACTGCCAAATTTAAGCGAACTTCTGGCCCACCGCCTGGAATATTAAACGGAACTCGCACCGTGATGTCAGCCGCCAAGTCACCTTGCGCTTGCCAATTTGCGAATGAATTCTTTAGGCGTTCACCCAGGGGTGCCTGCTGCAAATACCCTAAACCGCTGGCTGTAGCCCCAACTGCCTGTCCATTTATACTTAGCCAGTTCTCATCTGCTTCATTTCTTCTAATTTCCCCAAGTACTGCGCCCAACTCTAAGTCCAGACTTTCACCACTCCGCACTTCAATATCGATATTGTTATCATCAGTATGGACAAAACCTTCCATTGACTTGATGTTTGGCCATTCATCGGAAAAATTTATTTCGCCATCGTTGAGCAAATAAAAGGATTGAAATGTTTTTGATTCCGCTGGGGATCCACTAATGGTAGAACCACGAAAAATAACGCCGCTATCATAAACTTCTCCACTAAGGACAGCATTGTCTACCCACCGCATGGTTTCCCTAAGATTGTTTGATATATTTGGCCCATTCGGGAGATAACTAGCTTTTTGTTCCGCATTAATTCGTGCAGCACCAACGAGTAATTCAAGAAATGCTTCCCTTTTACCATCGGTCAATCTGCGCACTGTAGAAGAAAATTGTATGTGCCCATCGACTGCGTCAGATTCGGCGACAACCATGCTACTTACAAGCTTAACTTCTTGACCATTATTTAAGTCGACGCGGATATTTAATCGCCCATTTACATAACTGTAATCCCAAACTTCTGTAAAAATACTAGGCAAATTAATTGAAAACTCTTCCGAATTCATCTCTCCAAAACCAGTGATCAAATTTGCTTCGTTATCAAAAGACAGCTCTAAATAGCCATTCATGCCCCACATGTTAGGAGAGCCATTTACCGATCCTACTTTGACACTGGCAATGTTTGAGCGTAATCGCATTTCCTGATCGCTGGCGCTTTCAAGGGGCAAATACAAACTGAAATTTTGAAGCGCCCCGCCAAATGAATATTGTGCTAACTGCTGACTATCTGTTTCGCTCAGCAAATCACTAGAGATAGCTAGCTTCGAAATTAGTGCTAGGTTGATATTGTCAGCTCTTACAGCAAGGCTTTCATCTGGCGCATAATCAGCATAAACATTAAATGGCTGCCAATAATCGTCCTCCCAAGTAACTGCAAAGTCTGACATTGCCAGCTCCCAAGAGCCCTCGCTAGATTCGCGGGTTATTTGGGCCTCGCCACTCACATTCTGCAAAGTAATGGGAGACGTTTCCTGACCAAGTAAACTAACTATTCCAAGATCCATTTTTGTGACAGCGCGGGATAATTGCCCGTCAGCAATGGTCAACCATAAATCTCCTTCACCTATCAATTCTTCAACATTAAACGCAGATAGCGACTGACCCGCAAACAACGATGTGTAATCTGCCTGGGGCATTTCTATATGGACCACTCCATTGATATCAGACAACTCGTTTCCACTTACTTCAAACGAAACCGAAATTTGCTCCATGGACTGCTCAAGATTTCCATTAATATGAAGAAAGTGGGAGTTTTCTTGATTCTGAATCGCTGCAGAGCCGTTAGTTATATTAAATGAAGTACCAATATTGGAGAGGAAATTTATACTAACGTTTTGCAAATTTAAGAAAGAGACGCTTTGAAAGGATTGAAACAAATCCTCAGCATTAATTTCAGCATTATTGCTACTCTGAAAACCAGCGAGCTGCCAAGTTCCTGCTTCATTTTGCTCTACATTTAATTCAAGGGCTTCTACTACAAAATCTTCGAGAATCCATCGTCGTTGCCAAATACTTCGAGGTATGTCAACAATAATAGTCGCACTGTCGAACTCTAAGGCACTGGCAACTTTATCTTCTTCAGTGGCTCCGACAAGTAAGCGCAATCCATTAATACTGAGTTGTGGATTAAATCCATCAAAAGAACCACTAAGAGAATCTATACTGACAGGCACGCCAGTAAACTCGCCGATTCTAGTTTCAAAATAAGAAGCATATCGAGAGACTGCTGGCATAAACAGGCGTCCAGCGCTGACATATACCGCCAGCAATACAACGGACAAGACGAACAACAGCAGGGTCTGCTGATATATACGTTTTAGGATAGTTAAAAACATACTATGTTTTTATCGCCACCATTTATTTGAACCTATTAACTGGGTTTAATCTAATTACTCGAGAGCTTCGCAGCGGAAAGTGTCTCTCGGACATTCTGTATGGCTTAGATTTACTGAAATTTGGAAATCGACATCCCCGCTAACAGAGAACAACGTCAAACTCTTCCTGAGTATACATAGGTTCCACTTCAAATTTGACCGTCTTTCCTATCAATCGTTCTAATTCAGATAGGATATCGGATTCCTCATCTAACAGGCGATCCACCACTATCTGCGACGCAGTTACGAGCAATACCTCATTTGCGTGAGCTCGAATAATGTGTAGGATTTCACGAAATATTTCATAGCAGACAGTTTCAGCCGACTTCAAGGTTCCACGACCAAAGCAGACAGGGCAAGGGCTATTCAGAATTTGCCCTAGGCTCTCTCGAGTCCTTTTGCGAGTCATCTCGATCAAACCCAATTCGGAAATGCTAGTAATTTTCGCCCGAGCTTGGTCTTTTTCCAAAGCTTTAGTGAAAGCACGCTGTACTTGCCGTTGATGATCGAGTTCCAGCATATCAATGAAATCTACAATGATCATGCCTCCCAAATTTCTTACTCGCAGCTGTCGTGCTATAGCAACAGCTGCCTCAAGATTTGTCTTTAATATAGTTTCAGCATGATTACGGCTTCCTAAATAGCTACCAGTATTTACATCGATTGTAGTCATGGCTTCAGTTTGATCGATAATCAGATCACCCCCAGACTTTAATTTTACCTGGCGACCAAGGGCTTTATTAATTTCATCTTCAATCGCATATAGATCAAAGATAGGTCGGTCATCTTCATAAATCTCCACACTAACTTCAAGCTCAGGAATAAAATCTTCTAAGAACTGATTAATTTCATCATAAGAGGTTTGATTATCAACCTGTATTTTTCTAACCTGAGGCGTAATCAGATCCCTAACTGTACGAATATAAAGAGATGCTTCGCGATAAACTTTTTTAACTTCATCGCTTTCGCTAATTCGCCCATCGATTTTATTCCAAAGCCTTTTGAGAAAACGTATGTCTTCTTTAAATTCTTTTTTACTTGCAGCTACCGCCGCAGTACGAATAATAAACCCCCCTTGTCCTTCAACCCCTTCTTCTGCAAGGCTTTTATTTAATTGAGCAAACAGGTGCTCACTTTGCTCTTCATCTATCAAACGCCGAGAAATTCCTAAATGCTGGCTGCGAGGCAGATAAACTAAATTTCTTGAAGGCAGAGTAATGTGTGTTGTAAGTCGAGCACCCTTAGTACCGATTGCGTCCTTGGCAACTTGAGCGACTAATAGTTGGCCTTCCCGCAGCAGTTCATCAATATTCTTGTGTTCGTCATTTCTTAATTCAAATCCCTCTGCATCAATTTTGCTAATATCTGACGAATGGATAAAAGCTGCTTTGTCCAAGCCAATATCAACGAAAGCAGCTTCCATACCAGGCATGACCCGAACTACTTTCCCCTTGAATACATCACCAACATGGCCTCTTTTATTGTGTCGCTCAATAAAAACTTCTTGCAACAGCCCATTTTCAATTAAGGCTACTCGAGTTTCCATTAGAGTTACATTAATAAGAATTTCTTCACTCACAGGGTAGGCCTTTAACTGGCCGCCAAGTAAGGATGCCAAATTCGCTTAGTAGTTTTGCAGTTTCATAAAGCGGCAAGCCCATCACGCCACTGTAACTGCCATTTATTAGCCGCACAAATACAGCACCAAACCCTTGTATACCATAAGCACCGGCTTTTCCTTCAGGCTCACCCGTCTCCCAATACTCCTCTGCTTCTATGTCACTTATTTCTCGAAAATGCACCAAAGTATCTGACATGACCGATTCTTGATTAATTGTTGTTGCTACAGTAACCGCCGACAATACCCGGTGAGTTCTATTAGAGAGCTGGCGTAACATCCTCAGCGCATCACTTTTGTCCTTGGGTTTACCTAATACTAAATCACCGCAAACAACGATAGTGTCCGCCGCTATAATTATGACGTTTTTTCCCATATTACTCTGTAACGCTGCCTTGGCTTTTTCGTCAGCCATTCTAGATACAAACTCCTCAGGAGATTCTTGGTCAAGTATTTGTTCATCAATATCTTGTCTCGACACGGTAAAATTTACACCTATCTGCTTCAGTAATTGATGTCTACGAGGAGAGTCAGAAGCTAGGATCAAAGAAGCGCTAGTCACGAGAAGATCTTTTAGTGAACGTCGAAACTACGTCGAGTCTGGCGAAGCAACTGAAATAAGGAAGGCCAAATGACAGCACTGGTAATAGCAGCCATTAGAAACATCATATCGGAAGTAATAGTTTGTGCAGTAATAATCTTCAGCCAATGACTTAGCATTAAATTAAGACCTACCAGAACCAAGACTAGACCCGCCTGTTGCAATGAAGAAAACATCCGCATTCTTAAATGCAGACTAAGTGTTACATAAGCAATGATTACCAAGGCCATTGCATTCAAACCAAGAATTGAGCCCTCCAGAATATCCAGTATTAATCCAACAAACCATGCAGAACCAATGCCGACACGGTAGGGAAGAGCCATCACCCAGTAGATTAAAACCATCGGCACCCATTCTGGCCGATAATCCATGGCCCAACCAGGGAAAGGTACGATCGCCAATAGATAAGCTACAAAGAAGCTGAGAATTATTATCCAAGTAGAATGTGGTTTTTGTTGAATCGCCACAACTTTTAATCATTCTCTTCTGATTGAATTTGAGAAGCCTGACCTTCTATTTCCACATCGCTCACTGTCTCTTCACTTATTTCCCGCTCTGTCTCCTGATTAACGTCAAGGGACTGCTCTTCTTCATTCTGGAAAACAAGCATGACATGTCGAGTACTTGCCATCTGCGCTATCGGCCTGGCGCGCACTGTGGCGAAATCTAATCCTGGATCTGCATAGACACTAATAATTTCAGCGACTGGGTAGTTTTTGGGAAAGACCTGGCCCATGCCTGAACTCACGAGTAAATCCTGCGCTTGCATATCCTGAGTTTGAGTGACAAATTCCAATTCCAATTCATTCGAGACTGATCTACTCCCTCTAGCCAGAGCACGCTCGCCATTTCGATTCACTTCAACCGGAGTGACATGATGAGGATCAGTGATTAACAAAGCCCAACTGGTATAAGGAAGCACTTCATCGATTTGTCCCATCAAGCCATTGGCATCTAATAAAGGTTGTCCAATAAAAAGGCCGTCTCTCGCCCCTTTATTAATAAGTACACGCTTAGAATAAGGATCCGGCGAGACATTAATTATTTCAGCGGGCATGACATCGCCATTGATATTGCCAGTAGCTTCATCTAACTCGAGTAACCGACTATTCTCGCTAGTTAAGCTTTCCAATAGCTGTAACTCACGCTGTGCTACCAGCAATCGCTCCCGAAGTGCTTCATTTTCCTCTAATAAGTCGGTGCGAGACACAAATACATCATCAATCCAGAAGGAGACGCGTGTTGGAATATCAGCAACCCAATAAATAGGAGTAGTGGCATAGCCCAATCCAAAGCGAACACGCTCTAGATAACCAAAGCGGCTATCCGCGAACATAATGCACACGGAGAGGAGAAGAAAGGCTAAGGCACGGTACTCAAGTGCTACACCTTTAATGAATAGGATCTTATCGATGACGGATTACCTCCCCCAAGAAGCGGTAATTATAGTCTTCCGACCCAAAGCCCGTAAATTCGCGAGTTCACTTCTCAGATCCTGTTTTCCTCAGGAAGTTATTAGATTCAGGGCAGTTTAGCCCCTATTCAATAGAGAGCAGATCTACCCCTTGGGCGTCCATTAATTCCATGGCTTTACCACCACCGCGGGCCACACAAGACAGAGGATCTTCCGCAACAATCACTGGTAAGCCAGTCTCTTCAGAGAGCAATTTATCCAGATCTTTCAGCAAAGCCCCACCACCAGTTAGCACCAAGCCAGACTCAGCAATATCCGACGCCAATTCAGGTGGTGACTGCTCCAAGGCGCTCTTCACTGCCTGCACTATTGCGGAAAGTGGTTCCTGCAAAGCTTCCAGAATCTCATCACTATTTAAGGTGAAACTGCGGGGAACTCCTTCTGCGAGGTTTCGGCCACGAACATCGATTTCTCGTATTTCACTAGAAGCACTTGTATAAGCACAACCTATTTCTTTCTTTATGCGTTCGGCAGTAGCATCCCCAATCAGGCTGCCATAATTACGTCGGACGTGAGTGGTAATTGATTCGTCAAAACGATCACCACCAACCCGAACTGATTCAGAATACACAACACCATTTAGAGAAATAATAGCAATTTCTGTGGTTCCGCCACCGATATCTACCACCATGGAACCACTAGCCTGTTCAACGGGCAGGCCTGCCCCAATGGCTGCAGCCATGGGTTCTTCGATTAAACGAACATCACGAGCACCCGCACTGGCAACAGATTCACGAATAGCACGACGTTCTACCTGGGTGGACTTGCAAGGCACACAAACCAGAACTCGCGGGCTTGGAGGAAAGAAACTGTTCTCATGCACTGTGTTAATGAAGTGCTGAAGCATTTTCTCGGTCACCTGAAAATCGGCAATAACGCCGTCTTTTAACGGGCGTATAGCAGTGATATTTCCTGGCGTTCGACCAAGCATGCGCTTGGCATCAGAACCCACTGCTGTCACTGTTTTTTGACCATTGTGAGTGCGAATCGCAACTACGGATGGCTCATTAAGGACAATACCTTCTTCACGAACGTAGATGAGCGTATTAGCGGTTCCTAAATCGATAGATAGGTCATTGGAGAACATTCCCCGGATTTTTTTAAGCATGAATTTTTGCGTACCTCAATTTAAAGACCCCAGTCCCTTGTCCCTTTGCTACTAAGACGGCAATTTAGCCTAATGATTTAGCTTATACAGAAGTTTTATACTCAATACTTAAGGATTAATTTTTCCTAAGAGGATCTTCTGGAGCATTTGACCTAAGTAGGTGAAATTAAAGTATAATATCGAGTTATCGAGAATAGGTCGCACTCTAACAACGGCTAACTATTAGAGCAAGTGGCAAACCCTCTATTTACACGTAAATTAGAGCCCTGACACATTTCTGCCACTATTCTCTCTGGTAAGCTGTTGGTCAGAGGCTAAATACTGAATTTTGACGAACAAATATTTGGTTAATCCGGAGTAATTGGATGGCTTTAGACAAGTCTGAAGTAGAGAAAATCGCGCAACTTGCGCGGCTGCATATAAGCGAAGCTGATACAGATGAAGTCGCGAGTCGTATTACCGACATACTGGCCTTAATCGATCAAATGCAATCGGTTAATACAGAGATGGTCGAACCTATGGCCCACCCACTTGATGTTACTCAGCGTTTGCGCGTGGATACAGCCACGGAAAAAGACCGTCGAGATGAATTACAAACTCTAGCTCCTGCAGCACAAGATGGTTTGTACCTAGTACCCAAGGTTATTGAATAGAGCAAATCATCGAATTTGCCCGCTGTCGCCAATTAACTCTCAAAGAAGCCATTTCCCAATGATCGAAAAAACTGCTGCCGAATTATCGCAAGCACTCTCATCTGGCGAGCTCTCCAGCACGGAGCTTACGCAGTCATATTTGGACCGGATAAGCAGACACAACCGAAAACTCAATGCCTTTATCACTGTTTGCGAAGAATCTGCTCTGGAGCAAGCAAAAGCAGCGGATGAGAAGCGGGCCACAGGTGATAAATCTCCACTGCTTGGCATCCCATTAGCCCACAAAGATATCTTTTGCACGAAAGGGGTTATCACTAGCTGTGGGTCACATATGTTAGAAAACTTTGTCGCACCCTACGACGCCACCGTTGTTGAGAAATTCAAAACAGCCGGCGCAGTCATGTTGGGTAAAACCAATATGGATGAATTTGCAATGGGCTCCTCCAATGAAACCAGTTTCTTCGGACCGGTAAAAAATCCCTGGGATTTAAAAAGGGTGCCAGGTGGATCCTCTGGCGGATCTGCCGCAGCGGTAGCAGCTGATCTCTGTGTTATGGCAACGGGCACTGATACTGGCGGCTCGATAAGGCAGCCCGCCGCATTTTGTGGAATCACCGGCTTGAAACCCAGTTATGGTCGTGTCTCCCGTTGGGGCATGATCGCTTTTGCTTCCAGTCTGGATCAAGCGGGCACCCTCAGTAAGAGTGCGGAAGATGCCGCTTTGATGACAAACGTGATGGCAGGTATAGACAGTAAAGACTCTACCAGCATAGATAGACCAGCTGAAGATTATACTGCCACACTTAATGACTCATTAGACGGCTTACGTATCGGTATTCCCAAACAACACTTCGCCGAAGGCTTAAGTGCTGAGGTAGAACAGGCTGTACGAGAAGCACTTAAAGAGTATGAGCAATTAGGTGCAAACATTACCGAAGTAGACTTACCTAATAATCATTTATCTGTCTCTGCTTATTATGTGGTGGCGCCGGCAGAAGCTTCAGCGAATCTCTCTCGCTATGACGGTGTCAGATACGGACATCGATGCGAAAATCCAATTGATTTAGAAGACATGTATAAGCGCACCCGCAGCGAAGGCTTTGGCGATGAGGTTAAACGTCGCATCCTAGTAGGTACCTATGCGCTCTCAGCAGGTTACTATGATGCCTATTATAGAAAGGCACAAAAAATTAGACGCTTGATCAAAAATGATTTTATTAAGGCATTTGAGCAAGTGGATGTAATCGTTGGGCCAACATCACCTCATACTGCTTTTGGGTTAGGCTCTAAGACTGATCCTGTAGCAATGTACCTGGAAGATATCTATACCATTGCCGTGAATTTAGCTGGACTGCCCGGAATATCAATTCCTGCTGGTTTCGCTAATGGCTTACCGATTGGCATGCACATAGTCGGCAAGGATTTTGGCGAAGGCAAGTTACTGAACGTAGCACACCAGTTTCAACAGCAAACTGACTGGCATAAAAGAAAACCTAATTTTGAGCCGGCGGACTAAACATGGAGTGGGAATCAGTCATTGGCTTGGAAGTTCATGTCTCACTTTCAACCAAATCAAAATTATTCTCTGGCAGTGCATCAGCCTTTGGTGCTGAACCAAATACTCAGGCAAATATTTTTGATTTAGCCTTACCTGGAACGTTGCCCGTCTTCAATGCAGAAGCATTAAGAATGGCTGTGCGGTTTGGCCTAGCCATTGGTGCTGAGATTGGGAAACAATCTATTTTCGATCGAAAGAACTATTTCTATCCCGACTTACCCAAGGGCTATCAAATCACTCAGCTGGACTTTCCTACTGTTGGAAAAGGTTCTCTGAGTGTTACTTTAGAAGATGGCACAGAAAAAGTGATCGGGGTTACTCGCGCGCACATTGAAGAAAATGCGGGCAAGTCTCTACACGAAGAATTTAACGAATTTTCTGGGATCGATCTGAATCGAGCCGGTGAACCTCTCCTTGAGATCGTATCCGAGCCAGAAATCACGAACGCCAAAGAAGCTGTAGCCTACCTAAAGAAACTCCATTCTATCGTCCGTTATCTAGACATTTCTGACGCCATTATGGCGCAGGGTTCTATGCGTTGTGACGTCAATGTCTCAATACGACCGAAAAACACGATAGAGTTAGGCACGCGAACTGAGATAAAGAACATAAACTCTTTTCGTTTTGTGGAAAAAGCTATTTATTCTGAAATTCGACGGCAGCAGGAAGTCATTGAAGATGGGGGCAAGATTGTTCAAGAGACGCGGCGCTACGATTCCGATAAAGACATCACGACCCCGATGCGAAGCAAAGAAGTAGCGAACGACTATCGCTATTTCCCTGAACCTGACCTTTTACCGATAGTGATTGATGATGAGTACATCGCTGGGATTCGAGCTGAGCTACCGGAGTTGCCTGATGCAAAAAAGGAACGCTTCAGCAAGGAATACAGTTTGAGCAATTATGATGCTGGTGTGCTTACTGCAACGAGAGAAATGGCAGAATACTTCGAAGAGGTAACCAAAGGCTGCGGCGATCCAAAACTCGCTGCCAATTGGGTTACTGGCGACCTTTCAGCTTTATTGAATAAAAATGACCTAGATATATCTGACTCATCAATTCAAGCTGAACGTCTCGGCAATTTACTTAGTCGAATTTTAGATAACACGATTTCTGGAAGAATCGCGAAAATGGTTTTTGAAACCATGATCGATGATAATGACAGTGTCGATAGCATCATTGCGAAAAAAGGCTTAAAACAGGTAACCGATTCTGGCGCGATTGAAAAATTAGTAGATGAAGTTATAGCTAACAACCCAGACCAAGTTCAACAACTAAAAGAAGGCAAAGATCAAGTTATTGGATTCCTTGTAGGGCAAGCGATGAAACTATCACAGGGTAAGGCCAACCCTGGCCAAGTGAACCAACTACTTAGGGAAAAGATAATGCCATGAAGGAAGGAAAGAGACGCGGTGCAGACCGTACACAGATCGCGACAAGAGATGAAGAATGGTCTGACGAGCGATTGAAAACTTTTCTGGACGCAGAACCGCCCACAGGAATGCCAACGGACTACAATATTTTACTTCGAGCCTATCGCGGCATGACAGCAGAGTTATTCGAGCGTTTTATCGTGATTTATAAAGAAGGCGGAAGAAATATCAATGTTACTCTCTCTGACGGCAGTAATTTCCTAGACTTAGTATCACAGCATAGAAAATCAGCAGATTATGCTGCAGCACTGGAAGATGCGGGTGCTATTAAGAACTCAAATTAACTTCTTGAGCGGGAGGGTTTTCGTCCTCGAGGTGGCGGGGAACCTTTCGACTTAAAGCGTGAATCCCTAGTAAATCCTGGCGCTTTTTCCAGCAAGTATTCAACTGGGTGCGAACAATCTAGCTTATTTCCTAACTTCTCTTCAATTGCTGGCAGTAGAAAAGAATCCTCTTCGCAGGCAAAACTGATTGAAGTACCGATAGCCCCCGCCCGACCTGTGCGACCAATTCGATGCACGTAGTCTTCTGCTTCTTCGGGTAAGGTGTAATTTATCACGTGAGTCACATCATCGATATGCAAGCCTCTTCCAGCCACATCGGTTGCGACCAATACTTGTAATTTTCCAGCTTTGAATGCATCAAGGGTTCGTATGCGTTTGTTCTGTGGAATCTCTCCAGACAATACTCCACAGTTTATTCCATTGCGATACAGATTATCCGCAAGTTTACGAACTTGATCACGACGATTGCTAAACACCATCACTTTGATTGCACTAGACTCAGAAATAATATTAAACAGTAAGTTGTACTTATTTGCCGTAGTTACCAAGTAAACGATCTGATCTACCGCATCGGCAGCCACCTTCTCTGGCTCGACTTCAATCATGAGCGGATCCATCGCCCAACGATCAGCCAGTTCGATGATTTCTGGTGTAAAAGTGGCACTGAATAATAGGGTTTGACGACAATCTTTTTTCGGCGTTCTGGAAACGACTTGTCTTACTTGGGGAATAAAACCCATATCTAACATTCTGTCTGCTTCATCCAGGACTAACAATTCGACAAAGCCAAGATCAAGGTTAGAATTACTGACAAAATCCAGAAGCCTGCCTGGCGTTGCCACAACGATATCAACTGGCTGCTTATCTAGTGCTACGTTCTGCTTGGTATAATCTTCACCACCTACCAAAGTCACTGTGTGGAGTCCGCAAAATTCAGTCAGCAATCTTGCATCGTTGGCTATTTGGATTGCAAGCTCACGAGTAGGTGCGACAATCAAGGCACGAGGTTCAGCAAGAAATCTTTCTTCTTCTATAGGATTAGTCAGAAGATCATTAATAATAGTGATCAGAAAAGCTGCTGTTTTGCCAGTTCCAGTTTGGGCTCTGCCTGTTACATCATGGCCTGCAAGTGTATGTACCAAACTTTGTGATTGAATTGCCGTGCAATATTCAAACCCAAGTTTAGAAATCGCCTTTCTCAAAGCATCCTGCAACTCGAAATCATCGAATGATAATCGAGCTTCGTCTTGCTTGGCTGTTACCGTGTCTTTCATAGTTCTAGCACTACTAACTACCTGGACTTGATGAGGGCCCGCATAATAGCGGGAAGATAGCGGTTTTGAAAGGTGTGATTTGGATAGCTAATCGCAATAATAGCCTTAATTCGCGCCACATGCCCCACATTTAGGGTCCCGCGGCAAGGACATCTCTCGCCATTCCATGTTGGTGGCATCCAATAGCAGTAATCTTCCAGCGAGACTTGTGCCTATACCGCTGAGTACTTTAATAGTTTCCATTGCCTGCATAGAGCCTATTATTCCTACAAGGGGAGCCATGACTCCATTGTTAGCACAATTCAAAGCATCGTCTTTTCCCTCTTGGTAAAGACATTGATAGCAAGGACTATCAGCATGGCGACTATCAAAAACAGCGACCTGCCCTTCCATGCGAATAGCGGCACCAGATATCAGAGGTTTTTCACTTTTGATACAGCTGCGATTTATATCAAACCTGGTAGTAAAATTGTCACTGGCATCTACCACCGCGTCCGCCTGATCAACTGCTCGATCTAATTCTTCGTTTAAGAGGCGCTTGTTGATCGATGTAATTTGCACATCTGGATTCAGGCCTTTTAATGTCTCTTCCACGGATCCTACTTTCGAATCACCAAGATTTTCCTGGCTATGAGCGATTTGTCTTTGTAAATTTGTCAATTCAACGGTGTCATGATCGCTAATTATCAAATGACCAATTCCTGCAGCCGCCAAATACATCGCCACGGGACAACCAAGGCCTCCCATACCAACAATTAGTACAGTGGCATCGATAAGCCTCTGCTGACCTGCGACGTCCATCTCAGGCAACATGATTTGACGACTATATCGCAGTAACTGTTCATCTTTCATAGAATTTTTAGCATGGGTTTATTAACTTAAGTTTAACTTAGCTAACACAATGCGATCCACGCTAGCATAGTCTTTGCATCCTTCAATTTCTGAGTATCCTAATGACGCCAATTTATGCAGTAATTTTTTTTGCTGAGAATATCCATGCTCCATTAAGAGCCAGGCGTCTTTTTTAAGAAGCTGAGAAGCTCCCATCATAATTTCATCAAGAGCTGAAAACCCTGAGTCCTCTGCAACCAGGGCAACTATCGGCTCAAAAGGCAATCCCCCTTGTTGCAAATGCTCATCGCGCGCTTCTATATAAGGTGGATTTGCCACTATTAAGTCAAACTTTTCTTCGGGTAAAGCATCACACCATGATCCGAGATGAAATTCAATATTGCCGACTCCTAAAGAAGCAGCATTGTAACGCGCTACTGCCAAAGCATCTTCACTAATATCTACAGCATGAACCTGCCAAGACGAGCTGGCTCGCGCCAGAGCAATGGCAATTGCACCGCTGCCGGTGCCCAAATCAGCAATACGCACCGAATCGTTTCTCCCATCCAGTTTATCTAAACATTTTTCTACTAATTCTTCAGTTTCTGGCCGTGGGATCAATACAGAAGAATTTACTCGCAAATCGAAGTCCCAAAATTCTTTGCGGCCTATTAGATAGGCGATGGGCTCACCCCGCTTTCGTCGTTCAATTAGTTTGGTAAATTGATCAAGACAGTCCGATGAAATCGCCTTTTCATTATTAGCTCGGAGATATTCTCTTGTCTTACCTAGGACATGAGCGAGAAGAAGCTCAGTATCTAATAGAGCATTTTCACTAACAGATTTTAACGAGTCTGCTATACCGAGTGCCTTTTGCACAGAGGAGGACATCTTAACTATTAATCGTCTTCCGCAAGGCCTGCGAGAAGATCTGCTTGGTACTCATTAATTAGCGGCTTTATGACAGCGCCAAGCTCACCAGCCATTATTTCTGGTAGATTATAAAGAGTTAGTTTTATTCGATGATCGGTTACTCGCGCCTGAGGGTAGTTATAAGTGCGAATCTTTTCTGATCGATCTCCGCTTCCGACCAGCTTTCTCCGGGTATCAGACTCTTCTTGTTGCTGCGCTTGCTGCGCTTGATCCAAAAGTTTGGCCTGTAATAGAGACATTGCACGCGCCTTGTTCTTATGCTGAGACCTTTCGTCCTGGCACTCAACGACAATACCTGTCGGAATATGAGTTAAGCGAATAGCGCTATCAGTTTTATTAACATGTTGACCACCCGCGCCACTCGCACGGAACGTATCAATACGCAGATCATTTTTGTTGATATCGATCTCATCAAGCTCTTCGATTTCCGGCATTATCGCCACAGTGCAAGCTGAAGTGTGAATACGGCCCTGCGTTTCCGTTTCAGGAACTCTTTGCACACGATGAGCGCCGGATTCAAATTTTAATTTTTCATATACATTCTTGCCATCTATCCGCGCTATGATTTCTTTATAGCCACCGTGTTCGCCATTGCGCTCGGTGACCACTTCTAGTTTCCATTTTTGTTCTTCGCTGTAACGAGCATACATACGAAACAAGTCTCCAGAGAATATTGCAGCTTCATCCCCACCTGTGCCTGCACGAATCTCCAAAAATACGTTACAGCTGTCTTTAGAGTCTTTTGGCAAAAGCAGTTTTTGTAAATCTGACTCAAGCTCTTCTAATTCGTCTGTGTTGCTGGCGATTTCTTCTTCAGCCATGGCACGAATTTCGGAGTCAGCATCTTTCTGCATTTCTTTCGCTTCAATTAAATTATCTGAAACATTCATAAAGTGATTGAAGCTTCGTACTACATCTTCAAGCTCACTGTATTCTTTGGACAGTTCACGAAAACGATTCTGATCGGCGATAATTTCGGCATCACTTAGCAAAGCTTCTAACTCGTCGAATCGATCTTTTAAATTTTCTAATTTATAGCGAATTGATTCTTTCATGAGGACTACGTCGTTGACCTTTATAAAGGGTCTTCTTCTCCTAAATCGAATAGCTCCTGAGTTAAGGCTAAGAGCTCATCTCTGCCTTCGGAGCTGGCTTTCTTCATTTTTACACTTGGAGCATGGGTAAGCTTGTTGGTAATACCACGGGCGAGGGTTTTAAGGACTGCGTCGGCTGGCTCACCTTTTTCTAACAATTTTAAAGCCCGCTGCAATTCATGATCGCGAATAGTATCAGCTTTATCTCGATAAGCTCTCAATGTAGTCACTGCATTTAAAGAAAGTATCTGTTTTAAATATCCTTCAATACCTCGTTCTATAATTGATTCAGCTTGAGCCGCCGCTTCCGCTCGACTTTTAACATTATCCTCAATCACTTCACTAATATCGTCAATACTATAGAGGTAGGCATCAGCAATATCTCCTACCTCTACTTCTATATCCCTAGGCACCGCCAAATCAATAAGGAGCATCGGCTTGTGTTTGCGTTGTTTCAATGCCCTCTCGACTGCACCCTTACCCAACAATGGTAATTGACTATTTGTAGAGGAGACCACGATATCAGCTTCAACTAGCTGCTCAGCAATATCTGACAGCAAGACCCCGTGAGCATCAAATTTAGCTGCTAATTCCAATGCGTTATCCAGGGTACGGTTTGCCACAACAATTCTGGATACACCTTTTTCAGCCAAATGCTGAGCCACCAATTCGATCGTACGACCAGCTCCAATTAACAGCACTTTCAGACTGGCGAGATTAGAAAATATCCGTTCTGATAAAGAGACTGCGGCATAGGCTACTGAAACTGGATTTTCACCGATAGCAGTCTCAGTTCGAACCTCCTTCGCAATAGAAAACGCTCCGTGAAACGCATGACTCAAGGCAGAACCGACCAAATTAAGATCCTTGGAAACGGCGAAGGCAGATTTAACCTGCCCCAGTATCTGCGGCTCACCCAAAACCATGGAGTCCAAACCACAGGAAACCTTCATCAAATGGCGAACCACTTCCTGGTTGCTGAAGAAATAAGTGCTCCTTCTGAGCTCCTCAACTTCCAGCTGTTTATATTTCGCCAGCCAGGCCACAATAGCTTGCTGCTGGTCTATTAATGCTCGATTAACGCTCAGCTCATTGTCAGGCTTTTCCTCCCTTCCTACATCGCTAAAATCCAGATAAAGCTCTGTGCGATTGCACGTAGAAACAATGACAACTTCATTGACGGCGACCAGCGCGAAGACCTGATTGAGTGCTTCTCCAACTATTTCTGGAGGGAACGCTACTTTCTCGCGTAACGCGATATTTGCAGTCCTGTGGTTTACACCCACTAATAGAAGCGCCATGAAATTTCCAGAAAATGGTCAAACAAAAAGCTCGATATAGTACTAGATATCGGCCGTGGTGCCCATTAGTGACTGATTCTACTCGCTTTATCGTAGAGCTTATGAAACTCAAGGAAATAAACTAACACCTACTCACAATCTAGGATTAATGTAATTCAATAGATTCTGGCTCTTAACGACCCAGAATCCTTATAAAAGCAAGATACTATCTTCATCTCTTGCCTTCACCTTTTACACTTGTGATGACTGACTCACAAACTGGTATAATGTCAGGGTTAATATGGAATCTATAGTTGTGAAAATGAGAGAAAAACAGACTTTAATAGTTGTGGCAGTGCTGGCCACTTTTGCTACCTGCACCAGCACAACTGCGCCCTCCCTGCCTGACATGGAAGACCCCGCAATAGCAGCCATCGCAGACCCAGAAATAAGCTCTGAAGCAGAAATCGAATACGGGTCCTTCTCCGAAGAGCAACTTTATCAGACCATTATTAGTGAACTCGATGCCCAACGAGGTAATCTCGAGGAAGCCGGAGACAATTACCTTGATCTTGCCATGGCTACTCGTGACTTATCGATTATTCAACGGGCAATTCAATTCGCTTCCGTTAACGGTGATTTGAATGCGCTCATGCAACTTGGTCTGCTGTGGTCAGGCGTAGAACCTGAAAATGCCCAACCCCATTTGATGCTAAGTTTTCAGTTTCTGGAAAATGGAAATTACAGCCAAGCACTTTCGCATATGGCCCGGGTAATTGACTTGGGGAGCGAAATAGACTTTACAGCGCTCGCCGCAAGAACTGGCAGACTCGAACCACGGGATCGACAATCATTAATCGAAAATCTGCGCCAGTTAGCACGCGAATTTGAAGATGAAAGCTCTATCCAAATCGCTCTGATACAACTATTAGCTCAAAACCGCCAGTTTGAAGAAGCCCTTTATGAAATACAGCAAGTACTAGAAATCATCGATTTGACTCCTAATATGGTGTTGTTGCATGGACAAGTCCTGCAGAACATGGATGACAGCGAAGGAGCTGCACGAGTCTTGCGCAACGGGGTAAGGCAATTTGAAGATGACAAATCCTTACGCTTAAGCTTCGCACGACTACTCATACAGAATGAAGACTTTAAAGAAGCCCAGGAACAATTTGAAATTATTGTGGAACAAGATCCGGAAGATTGGGAAACACTTTATTCCGTTGCCTTGCTAGATATGGAGTTGGAAAACTTTGAAAGCGCCATTAATAATCTTGAAAAGTTAATCCTCGTTGACCAACGCTTTGATGAAAGTCAGTATTATCTCGGCTTCATTTATGAACAACTTGAAGAGATGGAAAAATCCATTAAGCACTATCGTGAAGTTCGAATCGGAACAAATAATTTTCTCGCGGCACAACAACAAGCAACTAGGCATGCTATCGATTTGGGTCAGTTAAATGAAGCTCACAGTTGGCTAATAAGACAATCCAGCGGCCAACCTCGATTAGAGATACTCTTTACCACTATCGAATCAAATTTGTTAATTCAGTCAGGCTACATTACAGAAGCAAAATCGCTGCTAGACAGCTCTCTAAACCGATTTCCTAATGAATCGGAGTTATTGTTCGCTCGCGTGCTTTATTATGACTCCCAAGGTGACAAAGCTGGCTCAGAGAGAGACTTGCAACAAATTATTCGCATGCAACCTGATGATTCCAGGGCACTTAATCATCTCGGGTACATGCTTGCTGACCAGACCAACCGCTTCGAAGAAGCCCTCAAGCTCGTTGAGCGAGCAATTGCCATTTCACCAGATGACCCTGCCATTATTGACAGTTTGGCCTGGGCTCAATATAAACTCGGCTATTATGAAGAAGCCCTAAGTAACTTACGGCGCGCATTTGCTGTGTTCCCTGATCACGAAGTAGCATCCCATTTAGGTGAAGTACTTTGGCAAATGGGTCGAGAAAAAGAAGCGACTCAGGTTTGGGAAGATGCATTGGAAGTCCAACCAGACAGTGAACTTATTAGGGAAGTCATAGAGCGTTTCCGTCCCTACGAATGATTTCAATCTTGTTTCCTTTTATAGGAGATCCCTCATAAGGAATAGCCGTAAAAACTGGAAAAATCTTTTTCTGGGTTTAGTAATGCTCATTCTGTTGTGTGCTTGCACTAACTTGCCGCCGAGGGCGGTTGAATACGGTATTTGGGATAACCAGCGTGTTTTGCTTAAGGCGCTAAGCGCTTGGCAGCTCAGCGGTCGAGTTAATGTGCGTTATGAAGGAGAATCACACACACCCCGAATACGATGGCAACAGCTAAATAGCGAATACACTATCCGTTTATGGGGAACATTCAATGCAGGGAATACTCGAATTGTCGGAAGACCAGGCTACGTTACTATGGAGCATGATGGAGATGTGCTTACAGCTAACAGCCCTGAGGATTTAATCCTGCAACAGCTAGGATACGAATTACCAGTTTCCTATCTCGAATTTTGGATTCGCGGATTACCGGCTCCGGACTCCAAGGCGGAGCTTACTTTCAATGAATTGAATCAGTTGTCTGAAATATCTCAGAATGGATGGACGGTCATCTACCCTGACCCGAGACAGTATGGTGCATTGACACTACCCCGGCGCGTTGACGTCAGTCGTCCTGAAGACGCTATTGCTTTGCGGTTCATCGGGCTTAGCTGGAATGTTGTTGAGAATTTAGATTAACTACTTGAATCTGGCCTTAAATTTATGAGTGATAACGCACTTAGTGTATTAGCACCTGCTAAGCTCAACTTATTTTTACATATCCTAGGTCGCAGAAATGACGGCTACCACAATCTGCAATCGCTGTTTCAATTGCTAGACTTCGGTGATGATTTGCACTTCGAAACAGATACTTCCGGAACTATTTCGCTGCATCTGGATTCAAACTCGGAGATCAAGAAAATACCCATGGACGATAATCTCATTATTCGCGCCACTGAGCTCTTAAGAGCAAACTATGGACGAAATCAACTTGGCGTTTCGATCACCCTCACTAAACGTATTCCCATTGGTTCTGGCTTAGGTGGAGGAAGCAGCAATGCTGCCGCAACCTTAAAAGCTCTGAATAAGCTCTGGAATTGCGGCTTGGAGAAGCAAGAACTAGCTACCATGGGCTTGGAATTAGGGGCTGATGTGCCGGTGTTTGTATTGGGCAAAAGCGCTTGGGCTGAGGGTGTTGGAGAAAAGTTGGAAGCTATCGAAATTGAGCCATGCTGGTACCTGATAATAAACCCAAATAGCATAGTTTCTACAGCTCAGATTTTTTCTCAGGAAAATTTGACACGGAACTCGCCAGCCATCAAAATGGCCGACTTTCTGGCGGGCAGGGCTAAGAATGACTGCGAAGCGGTGACCAGAAATCTGCATCCCGAAGTGAATGAAGCTCTGAACTGGCTTGACCAATTCAGCGAGGCCAGAATGACCGGAACAGGTTCTGCAGTATTCTGTAAATTCGAGAATGAAGCCGCTGCCCAAGCAGTATTTGCGAAGCGACCATCGAACTTAAACGGGTTTGTCGCTAGGGGTATTAATTCGCTGTAAAGTTTTACGAGTAAATACAATTGGGGTGTCGCCAAGTGGTAAGGCACAAGGTTTTGATCCTTGCATGCGTTGGTTCGAATCCAGCCACCCCAGCCATTTTTGACAGACCAAATATTAATAACAAGAAGCAGTAACCCAGGTCCAAGGAAGCAAGCGTGGCAAACAATTTAATGGTCTTTACTGGCAATGCAAATCCGCAACTCGCGGATGCAATTGCTAAAAATATTGGAGTACCACTGGGGTACGCCGGTATTAGTAAATTTAGCGATGGCGAAGTGTCCGTTGAACTGAATGAAAACGTGCGTGGCAAAGATGTCTTCATAATTCAACCGACTTGCTCCCCTACCAATGACAGCATCATGGAATTGCTGCTGATGGCTGACGCATTACATAGAGCGTCTGCCAACAGAATTACCGCAGTGATCCCTTATTTTGGCTATGCCAGACAAGACCGAAGGGTTCGATCTGCCCGAGTCGCCATTAGCGCGAAAGTTGTTGCCGACATGATTGGCGCAGTGGGTGTTAATCGGGTATTGACGGTAGATTTGCATGCTGAACAAATCCAAGGGTTTTTTAGCATACCGGTAGATAACGTTTACGGCTCACCGGTGTTGACCGATGATATTGAACGCCAAAGTTATACAAACTTGACGGTGGTATCGCCGGACGTTGGCGGCGTGGTTAGAGCTAGAGCTGTGGCCAAACAATTAAATGTTGATCTGGCTATTATTGACAAACGTCGACCAACAGCAAATGAAGCACAAGTCATGCATATTATTGGCGACGTAAAAGGCCGCAGTTGTCTGATTGTGGATGACATGGTAGATACGGCCGGCACGTTGTGTAAAGCAGCTGATGCACTAAAAGAACATGGCGCACTAAAAGTAGTGGCTTACTGTACTCATCCAGTACTTTCTGGTCCTGCGATAGAAAACATTAACAGTTCGAATCTTGACGCTCTGGTGGTAACCGACACGATCCCACTGAGTGATGAAGCTAAGTCTTGCGCCCATATTCGTCAACTATCAATGGCCAAATTGTTAGCAGAATCAATCCGACGAGTAAGCAACGAAGAATCCATAAGCGCGATGTTTGATAATACTTAAGTTGCGTCGAACATCGTTTGGATAACACAAGGGCAGAAGTTGAAAAATAATGGCTGCCCTCTTTTATAAGCCTTTAATCAATTGGTCGCAAATTGGTTAATGAAAAGCGATTATTCTCTTTCTAGAGAAT
>NTJZ01000013.1 GCA_002457215.1 OM182 bacterium MED-G28
AAGGTATTGATTATGAAACTGCAGAAAGCGCACCCGGCCGCGGTAATATTTGGGCAAAAATTGAAGGTGGCGATGAGCCCGGCTTAATTCTTCTCCAACACACAGACGTGGTTCCTGCGGAAGAAGAATTCTGGACGATCGATCCTCTGTCTGGCGACATTCGTGACGGCTACATTCTTGGCCGCGGAACACGGGACATGAAAGGTCTAGGCGTAATTCAACTCGCCACTTTTTTGAGCTTGCATCGCTCCGGGGTCGAGCTAAATCGAGACGTAATATTTCTCGCCACTGCTGATGAAGAAGCCGGCGGCTATTTTGGTGTGGGTTGGCTGATAGATAACCGACCCGAAATTTTTGAAGGTGCAGGTATTTTATTAAATGAAGGTGGTGGCGGCAGCCGCAGTGAAAATGGCGATATCGTTTTTGGTGTTGAAGTCACACAAAAAGTGCCTGTTTGGCTGCGCTTAAATGCCATCGACACACCAGGCCATGGATCATCCCCGCGCATAACAAGCTCCGTTACGCGTATCATTCAGGCATTAAACATCCTCCTAGAGAACCCCTTCCCTCCCAGAATAATTGGGCCGGTATCAGACTATTTTTCCGAGTTATCCGTAGACATGGACGCAAATTGGGGGCCCTCTTACGCTGATATTAGTAACGCCATTACCGATCCCGCTTTTGTGGCAAGATTGCACGCCGCAAGGCCCGGCCACAATTCTCTAATTCGTGACACATGCTCAATGACTCGTATGAGCGGTTCAACAAAGATTAATGTTATTCCGCCAGAGGCTTGGGCCGAACTAGATTGTCGTATACTGCCAGACAAACCTTCAGAACAATTTATTACCGAACTTGAAGACCTAATTGGTAGTACCGGTGTAACTATCGAAACTATAATGGCCTTTACACCAGCGATATCGGAAACCAACACCAGATTATTCGCAGCGATCGAATCAGTAACACAAGAATTGCACCCAGGGTCAAGAGTGCTGCCTTCTGTCAGTACTGGTTTTACCGATAGTCACTTCACCCGAGATTTTGGAATTGTCAGTTATGGCTTCAATCCATTAATTACAGATTCCGGCGAGCATACCGGCGTGCATGGTAATGACGAGCAAGTGGGTGAGGCCGCTTTCCGCCGGGCGGTAAACGACTTTTATGCAGTCGTCAGAAACGTAGTAATTGACTAGCAACATCCTTGACTTTTTGCCGCTAAATCGACAAAATTCGCGGCCTTTCAAGACCTAGAAAATCAATTTGTCCTGAGGGTTTACCCGAACAAAGAACAATGGCTATGTAGCTCAGCTGGTTAGAGCACAGCATTCATAATGCTGGGGTCGGTGGTTCAAGTCCACCCATAGCTACCAAACATGACTCCAGCAAACTCTGTAGACACTTAAAAAGTTCCCAAAGCCCTATAATTTAGGGCTTTTAAATTGTCTGCATCGATCTAAATTAAAACTGGAGATTCTCTTCTCTTACCAATTGCTCCTGAATTTGATCGTCAGTAAAGGGCAGATCAATCCAGTTACTTTGAGAGTAAACTTTCGTGAGATCAGAGTAATAGGATGAGTCAGGTTCCGGCGACTGAGAATAAGTTAGAATCGCATCAGCATCCGGCGTACCATTCTCATTCCAGGTAACAGTCTGGATATAGCTATTTCCGTGGATAATCGGATTGTATCCGCCATTCTCTGCATTGAAGCGGGCCGTAATGACACTGAATAGGCCCTGCCCTCCAGCCCCGCCCGGAATACCAATCTTTTCACCATTGCGTATAGCAAACTGTACATCACCCCACGGTGCATCCAGTGGTATGCCAGCTTCCTGCAAAGAAGTGATACCTGACTCTAGTGCAGAAATGACTAATTTTTGTGTTTCCTCATTCTCTATAGTAAGTCCGGATGGTGTATTCACAGGATCATCTAGATCAAAAGGAATAGCGAAGTGTTCTGATAATCCCCTAGCGTTCTCCCAGAACCGATTAAAGATATGGGCGCCAACACTATCAATGTCTTGTCTACGATCCCAGTTAGCCAAGATCGTGCACGCCTCTTCAAGTTTTGTCTGTCCTTCACAAACCTCTAGAATTTCATCTAATAGCAATTCTGCTCCATAGTGTCGGTGATTAAACAAAAGCGCCTTCACTTTGTCCTGGGTAAATTTCTCTCCGCTGTCGATAACTTCCTCTACCATGACCAATCCAGCACGAGTCCGCAATGAGCGCGTGGTCTGCTCGTTGCCGATGATGGGTGAAAACCCTTCCAATCGGGTATTGGGGTTTGACAACCAATATGAGTCATTGCTGTTGCTGACATAAGTGTCGGTAATCAGACTTGGCTGTTCTGCAGGTGGCATCAATCCTGGGTAGGCTGCACCGGGGTCTACTTGCCAATCACAGCTTGGATCCGAGCCATTAAGTGTGATAATTCGAGGATTGCCTGTATCAATCGCACAACGGGCCAATAGCTCGGCAGAGACATTGGGAATCGCTGACATGTCGGCATACAGCGCACCACCGTCTCTGTCGGCAGCAATAGTATTTACGAATGCTGCGCCTTGATGCGTCGCGAGTGCGGTCCGTAATTCTTCGACATTGCGGGCCTGACTTATGTCCCGGTACTGATCCCCGGAGCGATAGTTCTCATAATTCACATCACGCATGACGTAGACATGCTTATCTGTCCATGGCATTCCCTGCCCGGTTACTACTGGGCCAAGATGAGTCATATGTACGCTTCTGGTTGCTACGCCATCGGGCGTTTCGACTTCCACTCCAATGACTTCAATGTTATGAACATCATCTCCCAGGCGATATGCCATTGGATTGTCTGGAACCAAGTCCAGTTGAAACATGGTAAAACGCAAGGCAGTTGAAACAGTATGGGACCAAGCAACATGCTCTGTGAAACCAATGGCTATCCGAGAAGTAGTAATGAGAGCGACTCCCATAACATCCAGCTCACCTGGGTAGGTTAGATGGGCCATATGAAATCTAGATGGACCGTGCCAGGGATAATGTGGATTGCCCATCAATACTCCACGACCACTCTCAGTCAGAGCGCCACCGAAACCCAACGCATTACTGCCGATCATGTTGCGATCAACTTCCAGGTCCAGCGGTTGTAACTGTGCCAGCTCCAACCCAGGCCCAGAAGTAGCTATCTCATTAGTCACTCTTCCCAAACCGTAACGAATACCAACACCGATATTAATACGAGCCAGGTCACTCTCATTAATTTGGGTTAGCCAAGGCGCATTGTTACAGGATGCTGGCATCCTGCCGCGATGACGCTCAATATAATCGTTATATCCTCGCACATAGCCCAAATCCATCGCTTTCGAATCAGCAGAGCCATAGGCCAGATACTCCTCTAATTTATTCTGATTCAGCAGCGCACGATGAAAAGCATCCTGATTGATATTGGCATCTGTAGCACCAAAATATTTAGCCTGTTCTCCACGTACAGTGACAAACTCTCTGGCGAGGACACAGATCGTATTCGACGCAGAGGCATGAGCAAAACCATAACCAAGCCCTTCCCAACTGTTCGCTTTTATATGAGGAATACCGTAGTCAGTCCAACGTATCTGCACTTCTTTAGCCGGGGCCAAATCGGTGACAATATCTGAAATAGACGATTCGGTTGCAGCACTCATCTGTTCTGTGCTGGGCTCTGAGCAGGCACTAATTCCTGTCACAAAAGACAAAGCCATAGGCCCAATGAGTTTTTGTCTAAGAAAACTGATCTGCATCTGAGTTTCTCCAAATCCTAAACTGATAGATATACCTGATTAGAACTTGTACCAGTCCAGCGTTCGCATTGCCAGAGAAATTGCGACTCTTTCCGGACAATGGAGGGCCGGCGAAGGTCGCATGCGGATGCAAATAATGTACCTGACTAGAACCCTGTCGCTCGACGATAGCCACGTAACAGGTTAATCTGAGAATCTACACTCGTTGGTGTGATAGGGCCTAAAATGGGATTATTTGAATACGTCGCGGTTCTCACTTCAATAATTATAGGCCTTGGCATGGCCCAGCTTTTGCAGGGTTTAATAAGGCTAATTCAACACCCAGAGCAAGCTAAGCCCTATTGGGTTCATTTACTCTGGGTATTTTATATGTTCCTATTTGCCGTGTTCTGGTGGTGGTGGGAGTTTAACCTTAATGCCATCGAAGAATGGACTTTTGGCATCTATTTGTTCCTCATTGTCTATGCGGTTTTCGTATTCTTACTATGTTCGATACTTTTTCCAACAAACTTTTCTGGATACGATGGGTTCAAGGGTTATTTTTTCGCAAAGCGCGCTTGGTTTTTTGGATTGTTTTGTTTCGCCGAATTAATCGGCTTAGGTGATTCTTTAATCAAGGGGTTAGATTATTTTTATAGTTTGGGACTACGTTATTTTATAGCAACCATGTTGCATGTTGTTTTCGCTGCAGTAGCAATTTTCACTCAAAACGAGAAATTTCATGGTGCAATTGCTGTGGCCGCCATTACGTATCTCGTCGTCAGTGGTTTCCTAGATTACGAAACAGTTGGTCAAAATAATTAGGGAAAGGTTTATCATGGCTGCAAGGAGTGGTTTCGAAGACCATGACCGTGGGTCTATTAAAGTCGGCAAGTTTGGCGACCTCATGGTGCTTTCTGAGTGTCACGGCAAAATGCGGGGTGCCGAACTTTTCGACCTAAGAGCGGAAGCAACAATTTTAGGTGGTGAAATCGTATTTGAGCGCTGAGCGGGTCAAGAGTTTGCAAATCGCATAAATCTTAAATTGAGGTGCCCCAAATCAGACGATAGAGGCTGAGTGCCCAGCAACACAAAAGCCTAATTACTATTTGTAAAAAGACTATTACCAATCTTCTGAACAGTGGTCGTCAAGCCCGTATTACTATTGATAAAAGTAATATCTCCTATCTTGTTGATAGTACCTGTCGTTCCGCTACTACTATTCACAAAGCCCGTATTTCCGATTTTATTAATGGTACTTGTTATTCCACTACTATTTATAAGCGTTGTGTTTCCAATCTTTTGCGCTATAGCTACTGTGCCGTCACTCTTATTAATAAAGGTTGTACCTCCAATAGTCTGCGCGGTTGACCCATCACTGCCAAAAGTAATATTGCCAATTGTTGTATACGTTGTTTGAGCAGAAGCAAAAGCACTTAACGTGAGCATAGTAGTGACAATTAAAACGTTGCGAAGAATAATATTTAACATTGTTATCTCCAATTAGCTTTACCGTAAATAGTTTGACACTAATATTTCATTTTCTTTCCGAATCAACAAGAATTTCCTCTACGAAATTCACGAAATCTTTTTCTAAAACGGGTTTAGCCCATGGGCTGTTATCCCAACAAAGGCGTACCCCGGGATTCGAGTAAAATATACTAATGAGGTTTCTTAACTCCTCAACATCAGAAGCCTTAGTTGTGGACGCGTATTGCCCCCAATGCAGCCAAAACCAGTAAAGCATAGCCCAATCAAAGCTTGCCGCTTCATCTGATGACATACTTAGCTCGGCGCCAATTTTTTCATAATAGTCTGACAAATTGAGACCCTTCGTTAAAGTTTCTACGAAGTTTCTATCCAAAGCGGTCGCCAACATAATGTCACGAACACCTTTAGACCTTTCAAGCCTATTAGTATCCGCTGCAGCATCCCTAGCATGGCGCACCTGTATAGCTAGATATGCAAGCGTAATGATAACAGCCAACGCACCAACAAAATCACCAATAGCACCAACAGCTTCCCAGTTCATATTAATCCTCCCAGTAGATACTTAGGTTATAGGCCATTTTATAATATACACAAATTAACTAAACTCTCGTCCAGAATAATATGTTTGGGGGTTCGAAGGAATCTACTCAGGAAAATGCTTGGTCGTGCGGGTGGAGTTTATTTCTTGACCCAAATTTGAGCCAAGAAATATTTTGTTGCGGGTATTAACTTGAAAGTACGTGGCGCTTGAGGCGCCACATCTCGTCAAACTTTAATCCAGCTAGGCTCGATAATTTGTTCCCTTGAACGTGAGTTCAGCGAGACTGATCTCGCCTTCTAAACGGATGTCTCCATCTAGGCTATCCCAGCCTTCCATAGATACTTTCCAAATATTTCCTCCCAATGCTTCCCAAGTGCCGTCAAAGTATCCCATGGCGCGGTTACCATCAGGAAGAAATGCTTCACCTTGCCAACTACAAGTGCCACTCTTCGCATTAGGATCATTCATATCTTGGTCTACTACCAGTGTTCCAAAACCAGCTCCATAGTGTTCTATATCTCCGTCAGTCTTCCAATTTGAAACTGCTCTTAAGCTTCTCTCTCCTGTGCGCTCGTATGAAGTATTCACGTGATGCAAGATCCAGTCAGCTATTTTTTCACTCATAATTTTTCTCCAGTAAGTTAATTTTAAAAATAAGGTATCACTACTACAACATTGTCTGCTGTATTTTTCTTAAATTAGCTTTAAGTATCTGTTTAAAAACAGAAATTACATCGCTTCGTATACCTGCTCACATGTATAAAGTTTGTCGGTTACCACCGAGGATCGACTGGAAGTGACAAGCGTGTAGGCTTCCTGCGCCCAGCTTTCAGAGTATAGAGCGTCAAAGGCTGCTCCCAGCCTTTCTAACGTAGGAGCCACAGCGATGGCGCGATAGGCCGGGACTGATCCCGCGACAATCGCTTGATTAATTTCGAGATCAAAGTCCTCAAAACCGTTAGCGTTATATGCAGCTTCCAAATTAGAAGCCGCATTCACATAGGCAGCTGGATTTTCGGTATTTAGTTCCATGATTCTAACAGCCCACGTTTCATACAGCGGTCCGTTGTAAGGCAGGACTATCCTGAAAGTTTGGTCTCCAGTAAGGGTCCTTATTTGATCTAGTTCTTGCCGCAATCTTTGCGTGGCCCTATTAGTTAGATTTGATCCCCAGCTTGTGAAGGCTACAGAGATGGACGGGGAGTAATTAAACAACATCATTTCGCCAGGCTCTTCATTACCAGATAATGCTATACAAACCCCGGCTACAATCGTTCCCATATTCTCGAAGACTTCCGCACTTTGTTTTAATTGAGCAATATATTCATTCGGACTATCACTGATTAGTCCAGTAATTCCGACAGCCCCATTCAACGCATTGGGGCTTTCCGCGCTATAAGAATTTGTTAAAAAAAAGATAGTGATGATTAAAGCTAGAGTTTTCTTCATTCTAAATTCACCTTTATAGTTGTTTAGTTTGAACTAATGATAAAAAAATATGCGCTGATGTGATTTAGAAACTATGCGGAATTTATACATGAACTGGTTTCCACCAAACCCTCTCTCACATGGATACTTAAACTCTCTTCCAGAGCTAACAAGCATAGTGCTTGTGATACGCGATATTCTTGAATGAGATCATAACCAAAATTATTGTCTAGACAACTCACCAGATGACTTTTTAAATCAATGCAATTAAACGAATAGCAAACTAACAATCTGCTCATTTTCGTTTCCTAAAAATTCAATCAAAAATTTTCCTGATTTTTATTAGAACCGAGTTTTATATATCTGGATTGATACTCTTGAATATCAGCTATCTAAGTGATATACCGCTAGTTAACCACCTAATAACAAAGGTCAAATTATGCAACGTAATAAAAGCTCTTTGATAATCGCCACTCTAGCCCTTTCATTGCTCGTGGTACTTGGGGTTGCCCAAAACTATTTGCAGAACTCAGCCACTGCTGCCAGCAACGCAAGGATGGTGCCTCATTTTGAAGTAGACCCGTTCTGGCCCCAGCCCTTGCCTAATAAATGGATACTGGGAAGCGCTATTGGCGTGGCCGTAGATGCACGTGATCATGTTTACATTGTTCACCGAAATGATGATGCTAATTTTGCCACACAGGAAATCGGTATCGACAATGGAATAGCAGATTGCTGTACGGCAGCCCCACCAATTCTGGAATTCGATGCCGATGGTGCGCTTGTTAATGCATGGGGCGGCCCTGGGCAAGGCTATACCTGGCCTGCCTCAAATCATGGCATTGAAATCGCGCCCAACGGCGACGTTTGGATAGGTGGTAATGGTGGTGGTGATTCCCATGTCCTAGTATTTACCCGCGACGGCCAGTTTGTACGTGAAATCGGCTTACCAGGAGAGCCTATTGACAGTAACAGCACAACTCATTTCAGCCGCGTCGCTGAAATTGCAATAGACCCGGATGCAAACGAGGCCTATTTTGCCGATGGCTATGGCAATAAGCGGGTGGCTGTCGTAGATGTTGCCACAGGAGCCTTCAAACGATATTGGGGCGCTTATGGTAACCGCCCCTCAGATGACCGGGTCACATATACTCCCGGGGAAACATTGCCTCGGCAATTCGTCGGTCCTGTTCATTGCGCCGAGCCGTCAAAAGACGGACTCTTATACGTCTGCGATAGAGGTGCGGACAGGATCCAGGTATTTCGTCCGGATGGTACCTATGTTAAAGAAGCACAAGTCGCTCCGATGACTGTTGGTGCTGGCGCCACTTGGGACATTGCTTTTTCCCAGGACGACGACCAAGAATTTATTTACGTAGCTGACGGTTCCAATATGAAAGTCCATGTTGTGCACCGAGACACACTGGAGGTCATGTATGTCATTGGTGAAGGCGGCCGGCAACCCGGATTGTTCTATGGCACTCATAGCATTGTCACCGACACTCAGGGAAACTTTTATACGACCGAAACCTATGAGGGGAAACGTGTCCAGAAGTTCGTCTATCGGGGCTTGAGACCACTTGAACAAATGCAATCTGGCCCCGCCTGGCCAGCTGGCACCTTGATTGAATAAAATTACTCGGAAGAAGCCACCCATTGACCCAGAGTAAGCGGCGCAACAAACTATTGCGCCGCGCCGCTTGAGTTTGTTTCCAGAGACCAAAAGTCTACTAACTCATTCATAAGCGGTACTTTCTCTCCAAATCGAGTGGAAGCAATTTTAACGTTAAAAAGTACCTGTCATTCGAAGGGAGATAATTGGACCTGAGCGATAACATTGGTCTTCAATTTCTTCAAGGGCGCTACTAGAAATACGACCAACGAAGCGGCGGCGCTCACGACACATCTTGGCTTTTTCAATGATCTGTTGAGCCTCTAACCGAAAGGTTATGTCCTGGGGGCTTACCCATTCCACAAACGCATCCCAAAACGGGTCTCCGCTGCCGTATTCAATATCATCAATATCATATCTGAGACGCCCACCATCAAAACTATCTTGAACATTCATACCATAATTAAGATTCAAGTTCGGCAAGTCATGCCGAAAGGCATAATTAGTGCGACCGCGCCAACTACCCATCATTCTCCTTTCAACACCCAAGATTGGGTCGATGATTTTCGAATCTTCTACAGTTGATCGCACCGTAATGAGCAGATTTGGTAACCCAATCATACGCATCCGAACACTCGCCCTTATATCAAGCCCGTACTTCTCGCCATCACCGATATTCCCATTCGCACTCTGCAATTGGGCCTCATTAACTGTGACGTCCATACGCTCTATTCGATCGTGCCAATCTTCGTAATAGAACCTTCCACTAACAACTCCTATGTCATTTGGAAGTCGATATTCGGAATTTATCTCGTAGTTCCAATACCATTCTTGACGCAAATCAGTATTACCCGCTTGAACATTCGAATCTTCATCTTGATCATCAGTTGCCGCAACAAAGTCATTGAAGGTTAATTGTTCTACAACCTTCTCAATAGTCCCCCTTAACTGAAGTTGGGGCGTTAGGTCGTATCTAAAATCTACTTTAGGTTTGATAAAGTCAAAATCTCGCTCTTTCGACACATCTCCTCGTTGCATTATTTCCGAATCTTCATACAAGACAGAAGTTTCCAGTGACATCTCTTGGCTGATTATCCAATTGTGGATAAGGAAGGGTTCATAGCGCATTTCTTCAACAGTAGAATTAGCATTACTTACTGGCATAGGGATAAGCCCACCAACTGATTGAGAAGGCGTTCCAGTAACTCCGGACAATCCCAAAGCTAACTTAGAATCTAAAATAGTCTGCGCTCTCTCAGCACCGACCTCAATATCCTGACTTTCGAATAAGTCAAAGGTATAAGAGCCTCGAACAATTCGCTCTTTCGTATTACTCCATGAATCAAGAAATAGGTTTTTTTCTTTGGATGTTTCGCTGAGAACATCGTAACGCTCTCTAGTATTAGCACTCTCAAGAGCATTTGAAATAAACAAAATCTTCCATCGATTTCCAGCTTGCGTGTTAAATTCATAGTCACCACCAATCTCCCAATTTCGATATATCCCGGGTGAGGTTTCTAATTGGAAAGTATCGATATTCGGACTGACTTTGAAGTCTGTGGTTTTTCTTACTGTGTCACTCGTGTGCGTACCATCGGTCCACGATGCATTTAGCCTAGCGCTACTGTTTGAGTTAATTTCATAGTCGAGGTTTGTGGTGATACCTCCCCCTTGAGGATCTCTCTTCCGAACTTCAAGAATTCTGTCATTCGGCGAAAAATCACCTAATATCGAATACTCTCTACTCGAGGTATAAAAATAGGGGTCATATCTCATCGCGCTAGCTTGGAAGTTTAGCCCCCCTGTCTGACCACTGTAGAACAACTCGACCCGGGGTCTTACTGTATTATCGGGAGACTGTTCTGCGCCAATGGCATATTGCAATGAGGACTCAGAGAATTGCTCGTTCAACACCACATTGATTACCTGTCCACTCCCCCTTACATCAAGCTCGCCAGAAGTGCCCCGAATAATTTCAATGCGATTTACCTGCTCGGAGGGAATCCGGCTTAGCTGACGATCAGTGCTGTTGTTTTTGCCAGCAGTCCTCTTACCGTTAATTAGAATCTCAATAGAGCGACTACCGCCGCCAAAGCCCCGTCCGCCACCACCTGAGCCGGGAGACCCACGTCTACTTCCACCAGTTGACCTGCCCCGTGAACTACTTCCACTCCCAAAACCACCCATGTCTCCTAGATTAAGCCCAGGAATTCGATCAAGCATATCTTGAGCCGTGACCGGAGCCCATTCAAAAAAATAACTCGCCGAATATCTAACAGTCGATTCATCCCCCACATTTTCCTGGGCGAAAGAAACTTGTGCAACACTGGCTAAAAGGAGAGAGTAGGCCAAGTTAGGTAAACGAAAAAGTCTGTCCATCTTTATAAATCCATTTAATAGAGTTAGAAGACTTGTACTATGGTTTTGTAGAATCAATTATAGGTTGAAAGAACTCATGGTGATTCCATCGCGCTGGAAACTCCGTATCATGGTAAGCCTCGTTAGCACGACTTTTCCCTTCTCCTATAAGTTCCAAAGAGCTATTTCGAACCACAACAATATCGAGACCAGGGTGAATGTAAATATTATTCATTCGGCTGCCCACCGAGAAAAACCAATCACTCGAATCATCAGCCCACCATTGATATCCATATCCATAAGGAATTGAATCCGATAGCCATACTGATCGTGCAGTAGAATTTACAACCCATTCTTGTGAAACAATTTGCTCTGCATTCCATTTGCCTTCTCTCGCATAGAGAAGTCCAAACCTTGCAAAATTTCTCGTTGTCATATCAAGGCAGCAATAAGCCATGTAATTCTCGAATTCATCTGTCCACCAACCAGCATTGATTCCCAATTTATTAAACAAAACATCTTGGGCGAATTCATAAATACTGGTATTGGTCGCCCTTTCTATAATTTCACCCAAAAGCTGACTATCTGCATTTTGATAACTCCAGCTATAAGTTGCACCTAACCAAGGTGCTCTGTTTGGGTCTATAGCGCGGTCTATGCTATATAATACATTATCTACAGGCCTGTTAGGATCTGATACCCCCTCTTCATCCTCAAGCCCAATATACATAATTGTGCCGTCGCCATAACTTGAAGTACCTCCTTCAATCAAACCCGAGGACATTTGAAGTAAGTTTTTTATGGTCATGTTCTTCCTGTCATCACCAGCCCACTCGGTGATAAATTCTGCTGCCGGAACATATTCTGAAGAGACATAACCCTTATCTATAGCTATCCCCATTAGAGCACTTGTAAAGGATTTAGCGGTAGACCAAGAAGTTGCGATACTATCCTTAGCTGAGCCTGACGCATATTTTTCTGCTACTATAGCGCCATGTCTAATAATAACTAGGCCTTGAGTGTTTTGTGGCATGAGTTTTCCATCCACCATAACATCGTTGAACGCATAATCTATCGCTTGTTGCAGTTTAGCGGCATCCATACCCACGCTATCTGGAGTCGCAGTTATCCAGGATTCGGACGGGAAAGTCTGAATAGAGCTCGTTAGATTGGCGTGGGTTAATTCAAATATCAAATTTTCAGAGTCAATGAGCTTAAGGTCGAGCTCATAGACTTTTCCCATATACTCGAATTTAGTAATTTTTAATACATTATCAGAAAAATAATTCGATGTGCTAGTTGTAGGTAAAATCGTTTCATCGGCAACAGTGAGTTTAAAACACGCAGAAAGTGACCAACATCGCTCATCAGCTGCTCGACTCGTGAGTTGAAACGAAGCGGAATATTTTTTATCACCAGCAGTGAGATGTTTTACCTGCAGTAGCCCATCTGTAAAACTCGCAGTTACGTCATATTCAATTACAAAACTTAATTTATTTGAGCATGAAATATCATTCCACTGTCCAGCTGCACCTAGGGCACTCAGAGTCTCAGCGCCTTTTGGCCACGTTTCAAGACCCATTGCTAAACAGTCTTGGTTGCCCATAAAATTATCTGGCTCACTTAAGCCTGTTTCAAACCCTGGTCCTTGGCCCCACAGAGCCCGATTAGTAATAGATAAAGAATCGATTTGGGTGCCATCAACCCACTGCCAATTGCCTTCAAGCACTGTATCAGACCCGCCTAACCAAAAATATTTCGCTCCTCCTCCGTCTTGAGCCACTGTCGTTATCTGAGACATTAAAGACTGGAGAAAAACATTTTCTTGCAGAGAGTCGATTTTTGCTAACGTGCCTAATTTTTGCTTTGCATGTTCTTCCGCTTCGCTCCATGTCATAGGTACATTAATCACTTCATAGGCGTGACCTTCGAAACCCTTAATTATGTTTTCACTAGCCGCAACAGCACCGAGATCGAGCATGAACACATTAGCTAAAATTAAAATGTTTAAGCGCGCTATCCTGAGAAAAATACGAATTCTATTAAAGATAAAACAACCTCCCAGCCATCAAGCGGACTTCTATTTCTTGGATAAATATTTTTAGCGGCACAACCATAAATAATTTAATATGAGAATAAACTCGTTAAAGCCACCTATTGCAGATGGAAGCGCCTCTATTGAGGTGGAATGAACCAGATTGGTGACGACCACCCACGCTCTTGAATGGTACCAGGTAGATCTGGCCTAGGTTCGACACCAGCTCTAACAGCATCCCAGGTAGACCAGCGACAACTTGGATTTTCAATTGCGCGAACATAATAGAATGCATGCTGGGCAGAGTCATACTCTGGATCCTCCCACCGCGATTTCAATTCGGCCGCTCCAAGTCCGGAGCTGATACTGCAGTCCTCTAAGCTAACACTAGCATTATTATCTGCGCACCGATGACTAATGGAGTCAATTTCCATGTTATCCGCACATGCAACGTCATATATTTTTTCATAGATCTGTTCGTTCTGAACCCATCCTTTAATTATTTGCAACCGCTGAAGGGGCGCACTGTTTGGGTCTTTGGCTGCCCAAGCAATAAAGGTCGCAGGTTCATTTCTATCGGTAATAACGTTTCCACCCATACTCACGCCGCCAGCATATGATTTCGCGACCAGCTCCCTATCATCTACATCAGGTAAATTATTACCAGCAAAAAACCTGATTTTTATACGTGGGCCAGAGGTGCCAAATGCCTCTTTTCTTCTCAGAGCGTCATAAATAGATTCCCGAGTATTTTGTTCGGCCCAAACACCAGCTATGCCTGATGCGCCAAATCTCGCATACCGATCAAAATAAACGCCATCATTTTCTCCGCCTGAATCCAAAGGTAGGGAGCCCCGTTTTTGGCCATCACTATCTAGCAGACCAGAAACACCATAATAATTATCCTCATCACCTACATGAGTCGAGTTATGGTTATCACTGGACCCGATAAAGCCAAATTTAAACGGATTGAAACCTTGTTCTGCTTCAAGCTTTACTCCATCTAGTAGTGCTTTACGAACATAGCTCCCCTGCGGTTGAGTTGGAGTAGAACCTCCGATCCTAACTGACAAAACCTCAAACCCAGCTAATTCATCATTCGTTGACAATGCCGGGTGAGTCTCAGAGGTTCCTTTTACCTGAGTTATCTCAACTAACGGCTCGTTTCTAATACGCTGGCTAGCATAAGCAGAGTCTAAAGGCCTTCCTTGGTAATCTGAAAGGGCAAACATCAAGCCATCAGATAAGTTGGAATTATGAGGAATGGCTAAGCTTTCAATTCCTGCAGCGCGATTAGTATCCATCCAAGACCAGAGGTCTTGAGGGTCATCAGAATCAATTCGTGAAAAAGGAATTTCTGGTACTACCGAATCTCTAAAAATAACGTTTCTATGCAGGACTTCCTCTTCCGGGCCTGTACCAGTATATTCGTACGCTATAAAAGTTGTAAATTTTCCTGGTTCATAGTGTCTATTTGCGCTTGCAACTATGTCATCCCAAGCATTCTTGACAACTTGATCATCCATCACTTCGCTACCATTTCCTGCACTCGCAAATTGGGCAAATCGGAGGAATACGGATCGACGCTGATTTACGTCATCACCTAATGAGTCTATACCCTCGGCAACTGGATGTTGAGAAAGACTTGAATCTCCCAAAGCCATTTCTCTAATGATTCCCAAATAGTAAGCATGGTCACTTACCCCATAAAAATCCATCGGAATATCAAGTCGCATATCAAACCCAGCAGGGTGGCGAATGCTTCCACCTTTAGCAAACTCATAAGCATCATTTGGAGAAGCTATGCCTCCAAAAATAAAAGCGTCATAGGAATACATTGAATGGACATGTAAGTCACCAAAATAGGCGTTTCGCTCATTATTATATGCAACCGTGTTATTAGCGATACGATCGCTACTATTTCCAGTGACAACTTCTGCAGGTCCATCAGTTTCAGTACAAGATACTACGAAGATTAGAATTCCAAAGCTTAAAAATAACTTACCCATAATTTGCCTTATTTGCATTCCTTTATTTAGTCAGAGCATAAGACCTACAGACGGCATAGTCTAGAAGACAGCCTTAAATCTTATTTTCATTTATCGATATTTTTTAAATTTTTCCCCTTAGAAATAATATCTAATTTAATAAATTAATGGAGACATAATTTGCCAACTGCGTTCAAAAAACCAGTAAGAAGCAATTCCGCCACTGAGGTAAACAGGGGCATAGAAAAGCAATCGATTTCTCTTTATTCTGATGGCCATCGCGACTATCAGAAAAACTACAATTATCGTTAATTGTCCTAGTTCTAGACCAAGATTAAATAAAAAGAGCGCACTTAGTTGGCTGGATTGAGGTAATCCAATTTCGGTTAAAGCGCCGGCAAAACCAAGCCCATGTAACAACCCAAAAGTAAGCGCCACAAAACCTAAATATTGTAATTTTATAGATTTGGTTGATCTAAGATTTTCATAAGCTAACAAGACGATACTGCCCGCAATAACTGCCTCAACTGGAGCTTGAGAAATTTTTATTATATCGAATACCGAAAGGGCTAATGTAATTGAGTGCGCGACAGTAAAAATGGTGACTATTTTTATGATATCTAACGGCCTATGTATCAAATATAGAAGCATCAAGACAAATAAAATATGGTCATAGCCATTCAATAAATGCTCAAAACCGATAGACAAATAAACGGGCAAACCAAAATTTTCTGAACTTAGACTAATTCTGGGCTCATCACCTGTAATTAATATTGTTGAATTATTTTCTCCCTCCTCATTGAAAGTAATGATTCTCACAAGAGTATCTATCATGGTCCGATCCAAACCCACAATTTCAATTTCATTTAAGGACTGACTTCCACAATCCAATTCAAAGGTTTCCGTAAGAGCAGAAGTATTTACAACAGAAGATATAGATTCTTGTTGGCAGTTCGTGGAAAGTGTGAGTCCAAGAAATCGACCAGCTATCTGTGGTTGACGAAATGAGGCTTCATAAGAACCAGAACTATCACTCTGGAGGATTTGTAGAAAAGCTGGCCGTATTTCATGAGCAAAACCTACACTGTTGAGAAATATGCTGAATAAAAACAGATATCGGTTCATCTAGGTTCAATTGTTATTGAATATTTTTGAGTTAACTCCTCAACGAAATTGCTTCGAGTATTTTGTTCTTGCTGATTTCTATAATCCATAAAAACTTGATCTTGTATAATTTCGAATGGTGTGGTTTCTTCTTCATGAACCGCTATTAAGTAAACCAAGTGAAAGCCGAGCCCGCTTAATAACGGTCCTTGCCAAGAATCAGTGTTTGTAGTCGTGATTTGATCAGAAAAACCAGTTCCAAAAGTCGCATTGATTTCAAGTTTGCTGAGATAGGCATATTCTGAATTCAGCATTGAAGGTTCGCCTAGAATGTTGGCAGTTTCTCCACTATTAATTAACATCAAGGCATCGTTTGCATCTGTTTCGGTTTGAAAATATCGCTGGCGAAAGGTATAGCGTTCCGGCAACGTATAATTGCTAATATTCTCGCGATAAAAGTTTTGTAAAGTTGAAATCTCCGCGGGCTTTGAAGGTTCAGATTCTGCAATGAAACCTAGTTTTTGTATCAAGCGCCGGCGAACAATAGAGTCTTGTTCATCAAGGCCCAATCTCAATGCTTCTTGATATAAAATTTCTTCTTCAATCCAATTTGCGATTAGTGAATCTAACTGGGCAGGAGTCGCAGCATAACCTGTTTGTGTTTCCCAAAGTGTTGAGAGTCTTTGTTGTTGAGCGACAGTAACGGTAATCCCTTGACGGTCATACTCAGTCCAGAAATCCACGAAAAATAGGAAGGATCCCAATATTGAAAACAGAAACAGTGGATGCTTTAAGACTGTAACTATAACCATCAATTAGCACCAGCAAACATATTTCTTTTAATAGTTTTTAGGGGTGAGTTTCTATTCAACAGCCTTTGCAGGTTCATGCCTCACATCGCTCGCATCAAATTCACGGGTCCATGCTGCAAACTCAAGCATAATTCCATCTGGATCCGTAAAGTACAGAGATCTAACAAAGGTGGTATCGGTTATTGTGGGACTAGCACCTCGCTCCGAGTCGTCATGATTAACAACAGATGTTACGTCAACTCCGGCATCTTCTAATCTTTTTTGATATTCATCGATTTTTTCTGCGGGAACATCAAAAGCAACGTGGTTCATAGAAGCATGAGCCGAGGTGATTGGGCCTCTTCCGACTACTGAAACTGGATGGCTGACTCCTGGCTGACTGTCTGGTGCATCAGGGAACCAGAAGAATGCTAATGAGTTACCTTTACCAATATCAAAGAAAAAATGTTGTCCCATGTTGTTCGGTAACTCGATTGTTTTAAATAGCGGCATACCCAAAACCTCGGAGTAAAACTCAACAGTTTTCTCCATGTCTTTGCACACTAGGGCTAAGTGATTCAGTCCTTGAATATCAAACTTTTCGTTTTTAGGCACAACGAATTCCTCTTGTTATATTTTAAACGCTAAAGAATTAGCGCTGCAGTAACATATTAATCAATGATCATAATTGACTATCTGGGATTAAAGTCAAGAGCTTTCTTTTCTGCTATATTTGAAGCTTGTCGTTGATTACAGTGAGAAGTTTATGCCCAGACTTAAAGGTGTTTCTAAAAAAGATACTAGCGGATTAATTGCCAAGTACTACCAAGCCCTTTTTGGTGACAGAGATCCGATAGAAGAGCCAGGCACAGCCACCGGAACTCCTGGAAATTGGTGGACCGTGTTCGCTAGGGTGCCTTACATCTTTGAGCATGCGACTAGCCATTTCGGTATGTTCGGCATGTTCTCAGATAAAAGCGTGAGTCAATTAGACCCCAAGACTCGAGAACTTGGCATATTACGAGCAGGCTATACTCAAGGTAGTCAGTTTGTATTCTCCCAACACTGCAAGGCCGCTAGGAAGTTTGGTTTAACCAATGAAAAAATTGCAGCAATCCCACACTGGCAGGTATCATCATGTTTTGATGAAAAAGAAAAATCTATACTTGCCTGGACTGATGCACTGGTTCTTCAAGGTGGTCGCGCCTCTGATGAATTATTTAATTCTCTGCATTCACACCTCTCTGAGGAAGACATTCTAGAGTTAACTTATCATGTCATGGGCTACAATTTACACGCTGTTCTTTGCAAAGCGTTAAGGTTGGAATTTGATGACGTACCTGAAAGAATCAGAGAAATTCCTATTCCGGGCGATGGTGAAGTTGCTGACTGGGCGGGCTCGGCTTGGAAGGAGAGTTAATTCGGAGTAGGCTAGCTTAACTTATTCGAAAGTAGCGAGTCCAATCATGTCGTTGTATTCCTCAAAACTAATTTTTGAAGAATTTTTTTGGTCATAGTTTGAGTTTAATAATGCAGCATAGCAATCCTGCAAAGTGCCGGATATGGCAAGCAATGCCGATACTGGTCGTAAAACAATTTTAAATCCAATCTTAGCTAATTCTTCAATACTAAGTTCGGGTGTCTTTCCACCTTCAACTATATTTGCTATTAAATTAGCTTCAGGGAATTCATTTTTTATTCTTTGCATTTCATCAACAGATTGAGGAGCTTCAATAAAAAGAATATCTGCACCAGCATTCAAAAACGCCTCACCACGTCTTAGTGCTTCATCTAAATCATGCGTGGCTCTGCTATCGGTTCGTGCAGCAATTAAAAAATCTTTTGAATTCCGGGACTGAATAGCGGCTTTGATTTTTGCTGTAGCTTCTTCGAGATCGACCACCTCCTTATTATCCATATGACCACATCGTTTTGGTATTACCTGATCTTCCAGTTGTATGCATTGTACCCCAGCCTTTTCATAGGCTTTCACCAGTCGGCTGACATTATGAATTCCGCCATAACCATTATCGCCATCGGCGATTAGTGGTATACCTTCTGCGGCATCAACAATTTGCGAAGCTCTTTCAACCATCTCTGAAGCGGTCACTAAACCGATGTCTGGTTTCGCTAATAATGAACCTGCAACGCCAAAACCGGACATATAAAGAGCCTTGAATCCAGACTGTTTTGCGATCAAAGCTGAGAGCGCATCAAATGTTCCTGGAATCAAAATTATCTTTTCGGTCTGAAGTAAAGATTTGAGCATAAATTTCTACCTAATCAGGAACACCTGGCTTTGTAGGGTGTTAGTAGCTTGAAATAGAGAAAAGCAGCTATTAAGTTAAAGGCCGGTATAGTTATCAGCAATGCTTGCCGGATCCCAGTATCACCATCAAAGAATATATCGTTAAGTGATGCAACTATTAATGGACCCAGCGCTAAACCAATAATACTTATTATTAAAAGGTAGAAAGCTGACAGAGTACCCCTCATCCGATTTGGCGTAGTTTCTTGCAACATTGCTGCCGCTGACGGTATCGGCGCAACCATGAACCCGTAGCTCAATCCAAAAAAGATTAACGCGGCTGAAGGATTGTCTGTGAGAGTAAAAAGCGCGGCGAAAGGGACAGCGAGTAGCGCGCACATTATACAAAAAATGGCTTTTCCACCGACAAAGCGAACAGACAGCTTATCACTTAGCCATCCTCCCCCAACCAGGCCGATTAAACCTCCAAGAATTAGGGAAATGCCAATATATAAACCGGCTTCACTGAGAGACCAACCATGTATTCTTATAAAGTAAACTGAAACCCAGGAGTTGATCCCGACAAGAGCGAGATTACTAAAACTGACTGCCGCATGGTGGGGCCAATGAAAATCTAGATTTCTCATAAAGAATTTTTTAACTTCTGGAATTGGAACAACAGCATTTCCATCCATATTCATGTTTCGAATAATTATTCTTTGAGGCTCCTTGATGAGCATGGTCAATAAAGCGACAAACAAGCCAGGCAGGCCTACCAAAATAAAAACCCACTGCCAGCCAGACAAAAAATTGATACCGAATAAAGAAATGCTACCCACATTATTTCCAGTAACGAAGGAGATTACCGAGCCACCTATTATAAGTGCGAGCCCAGCGCCTATTGCGGTCCCCATATTAAAGATACCCATCGCAAGACCTAATCTCTTTGGCGGGAAGCTATCTGCTAGCATTGAATATGCAGCGGGACCGAGTGTTGCCTCACCTACACCAACTCCAATTCTAGCCAGAAAAAGCTGTGTATAATTTTGCGCTAATCCACATAAGGCTGTCATAAAGCTCCAGAGTGTTATACCTACTGCAACTATATTTTTTCTTGAGCGTGTATCTACTAATCTACCGATCGGCAGAGCGACTAAACAATAAAAAATAGCAAATGAAAGGCCTAGTAAAAGACTCACCTCTGTATCAGATATTTGAAAATCTGCTTTTATTGGCTCTACAAGCAACCCGATTATCTGTCTATCAACAAAGGAAGAAACATAAGCTAAAAATAAAATAGCTAGCGTTGTCCATGCTACCGATGGTTGTGGAAAGTCATTTTCAACTTTTTCCTCAATCATAATTCCTTCCTCACTCTTATGGGCGCTATTCTGCAATCTGAATCGTTAGCGGACCAGCGGAATATAGAAGCCTACGCAAACGATGAAGCATTGATTCTTCTCGCTCTGTTTAAACACTTATAGTTTTTAAAATAAAAGCTGGGTTTAGTTGCGCGCGCATTATGTCATATAATTGGCAATAAATACCCAGAGCTTTTTATAGTAGGCCTCATTTTAAGCTCAATCATTTCCAAATAACTTTATCTTTTCCAATCTCTTTTCTGTCTTTAGTAACTACTGCAAAAGATAAATGCATTTAAAAATAAGAGTAACTAAACCAGCCAAAAAAATTCAATTCAACAAATTGCCATTTTCTTCAAGCCTGAGAATTGTCTCGGGATTGAGAGAGTGTCGATATTCAAGTAATCTATAAATAATTTTTTTAATGGTTAAGTAAATTCATGAACTTTCTTCCACTTCCCTTAAGTTTTTTATTAATACTAGTTCCTAGTCTCGGTCTCGCTGCCGATAATTACACAGCACCTAAAACCGAATGGGGTTTGCCGGACTTACAAGGCGTCTGGAATTTTTCTTCCAATACACCAATGCAACGTCCTTCCCAATTTGGTACTCGACAATATCTTACTGATGAAGAAGTTGCCGAGCAGCTATCTAGATCTGCTGCGAGCGATGCAGCGTCTGACGCAGCCATTCCAGGAACCGGAGTTGATGAAGCCTATAACGATTTTTGGATTGAAAGCGCTGGCCTTGGTCGCGCCCAACAAACTTCTCTCATAATATATCCTGAGAACGGTCGCTTGCCCTCATTGCAAGGTGACGCTTATCGAACTGAGTTTGGCAGGCCCCCAGAGCGACCTGTGCGCAGCGCATTAGGCGCGGGGTTTGCAACTGATGGGCCAGAGGATCGCCCACTGTCCGATCGATGTATTCTTGGATTTAACGCAGGACCTCCCGTTACGCCTAGTTTTTACAACAATAATCTTCAGATCATACAAAACAGGGATCACCTAGTCATAATCACAGAAATGGTTCATGACGCTCGAATCGTGCCGCTTAATGATAGCCCACCCGCGCCGCGAGAGATCGGCTTCTGGACTGGAGATTCACGTGGTTATTGGGAAGGAGATACCCTCGTTGTAGAAACTCAAAACTTTAACGGGCTGACTAATACATTTTCATTGCTAGGGTCTTCTGAGAACAAACACTTAACTGAGAAATTTACTCGTGTTGCACACGATCAAATCAATTACGAGTTTACTGTTGATGATCCTTCAACATTTACTGATAAAATTGTTGGCTTGATTCCAATTTACAAAGTGGCAGGCCAAGTTTACGAATACGCATGCCATGAAGGCAACTACGGGATGATAAATATCTTGCGCGGCGCCCGGGTAGGGGAACAATCGACTGAATCCAATTAGTCTAACACTGTGTTGTTATCAACCATTTATATTCTTTACTCCAAGGCAAACACCCACAAAGCTGCGACTTCTTGGTTCTCTGGAACGAAGCCTGAAAACTTATTTTGCAGCCCTAACCAAACGCCAGTGTGAATATTGAGCTGTCCAGCTACAACTGCAACGTATTGTGTTCCATCTACGCTATACGTGATTGGAAATGCAGCAGGTATCGCGCCGAGTTGAGCTTCCCAGACGATTTCTCCGGATTGCTGGTCAAACGCCTTAAAAGAATTATCCAGATAACCTAAAAATACCAAGCCGCCTGCGGTTGCCAAACTAGCCGACGCTGGAACCACTTCTTGACGGTATTGCCACGCTGGCTCCCGAGTGTTGAGATCTATAGCTTGCAGACGCCCGTAGTTTCCGTCTGTATCCGGAACCGGTCTAGTGTCTGCACGCATTCCCGTTGTAAGCAATGTACCGGAATCATCGAGCAAGGTGTCCATACAAACTTCGAACATAGGGACAAATAACAAGCCGCTGTCATTATTAATAGAAGAAGCATGCCAGTTGCGCCCGCCTTGATAAAACGGGCAGACTGTCCGAATCTCTTCTGCATCGAGCGTCACATTGGGGTTGGGAATTTTCTCGCCGGTTTCTGGATTGATGGCAACAAAGAGGTTTTGTAATCCAGTGTCAACAGAGAACAAATACTCGCCGGTTGCGGCGTCCAAGGCATCAAACAAGGCTGGTTTGCCTGCGGTGACAACCACTTTCTTTAGTTCGCCATTTATTTCTAATTCGACAATTGAGCGCTCGAATATCCAATCCAAATCAAACTGATCATTAGCTACGTGCTGGTAGTACCAGACTAGTTCCCCGGTCGCTGGCCGCAGTGCCAGGGTAGTATTAGTATAGAGTGCATCATTGTTTACCCCATCTACGCCCAAAGAATAGAGCAAAGGACCCGTGTTATAAGTGGGTGACACACCATAGAAGACTAAATCTAGCTCGGCATCGTAGGCTCCTGTATTCCACACTGACCCCCCCTGCCTTTCTTCTAAGGGGATATTATTCCAGGTGTTACCGCCTGGCGCACCAGGCCTCGCCAACGTATTAAAGCGCCAGGTCTCCTTTCCTGTACCAAGATCAATAGCAAAAATAAAGCCGCCACCTGGTACAAAAGATGCCGCCATGCCCTGAATAACTTGACCACCAGCAACAGTTGGCGCGCTTCTCAAAGCATACCCTTCATTATCACCAACATCGACTGCATGGTCCCAAATTACTTCCCCAGTACGCGCATTTAAGGCAACCATGTGCAGATCTGACGTTGGCACCAAAACCTTGTCTTCGTGCAGCGCTATACCAAACTTGTGACTAGTTACTGCATTTCCATCATGACTATAGCGCCATAACATTTCTCCATTGGTTGCATCTAAGGCCAGTACCACATCTCCTGCGCTGTAAAGAAACATGATTCCATCATGAACCAGTGGCGTAGGCATATTATTGCCCGCCGTCACCTCTTGATGCCAGGCAAGCTCAAGTTCGGCGACGGTGTCTCTATTTATCTGATCGAGATTAGAAAAGCCAAGATTATTGTAAGTGCGGCGCCAAGTGAGCCAATCAGCATCTGGTGGATTTTGTAAAAGCTCATCTGAAACCGATGAGTAGTTCCGAAGCAAGGGATTTGTGTCTGGATCCGCGTTGATTGAATCAAGAGAATTCGCAACATTTCTGCCATAACGCTCGATTATCCCGCCCGAGTTTTCGTTTGGCTCTGCATTGTCATCTTGCTGAGCATGAGCCCCGGTATGAATTTTCACTACCAGGAAGAAAAACAGAAATATTTTAGCAAGTACTCGCTTCATAGGATCAACCCAATTCTAACCACCGATTGCAATACACGAACTTACGCAGCTTTAAACACCTTCCTAATCTAATGTATCTCGATACAACGTTCGGTGTTTGATTTTCCAGCCTGCATCGGTTTTAACAAATTTATCTTCATAATAACCTGATCCAACAATGCTTGGTGGACGTGCGGTCACATCCATCAAAATGTAGTAAGCGCGTGATTCCGCCCCCTCTGCAGTTGCTGAGATTAGGTAGCTTCCATTGAGATGCCGCCTACCAACATCGCCAGTTTCGCCCTGGTAACGTCGAGCACGGTCTGCCTTTAGTCCATCCATACCAACAATGTCACCGCCTTCGCGCGTCATGATGGCATCTTCAGAAAAAGCTGAAAGAAATAAATCTGTATCGCGAAAATCACTACCTTGGTTGTAACGTGAATAGAGAGCTTTGATTTCTTCGTAATCTTGGCCAGAAAGTGCTTCGGCTTCGCCATGAAGATCAGCTTCTGCGGGCTTAATGTTGTTAACGACTATTGCGATGACCCCAAAGAGTATAAGCAGCACTGCAATATTAGCTTTTCCCATTATTGATTTGGTTGACATGAGAAGATATCCTTTTTAGAAATCCAAAGAATTCAGAGTAGATCGATAGACTATTTATGTCCATAAAAAAAGGCCTACTAGACGGTAGACCTTTTTTCTGCGCATTGCCAACAAAATGGCAACTTCTCAATTCTGCATTACTGAATCACACCGTCGACGCGTACTTCCTGCAAAGCTTCTTGAGCCTCTCTGGCCATTCGGTCACGCTGTGCAACTGTCATGCATACAAATTCACGTATATTCGACCCAATCACAGCCTCGCGCCCGCAAACCAACATTTCGCCCGGAGAACTCACTGTAGCGTTATAGGCATCAGCCTGACGCTGAGAAGAAATCGTAGGTATTCCTCCGTCATCGTATTGGTCTAACCACCATTGACAACCGCTTAATAAAAAAACCAGACTAAGCATACCTATTATTTTCATAACCATTCTCTAGTTGATAGCTCGAAGCCTAAAAAAGATTCGGTCAGTGTTAAAACCGGCGTCACTATACCATTAGAACACTAATATGATTAGTGAAAACTGTAAAATTCTCTACTGCAGAGAAAAAACCTACATTGCTTGCCCTGGAAGGACAATGCTACTTTTACATCCTCAATACTGCTTCTTTCCCTAATCGAAAAAATTTAGAGAGTATGATGATCCCATTTTATTCACGAGTTCCTAAAAAAAGACTGATTCAATGGGCTCAGATTAGGGTGGCAAATTCCTGTCAATTCTTGCTAGCTAGTATCTTTTTGCTGGCACTGCCACCTGCCACCTTTAGCCAGCTGCAAGGCATTGAAGAAGGTAGTTGGCAATATCTAGGCGGGGACTCAGGTCATACCCGCGCCTCGCCGCATCTTTCCCAGATTACGGCAGAAAATTTCGACGAGCTGGAAGTCGCCTGGACTTGGCGTGGAGACAATTTTGGACCAAACGTTGAGTATACCTTTCGATCAACACCCGTTTACGTAGATGGAATCCTTTATACGGTAGCAGGTCAACGTCGCCAGGTAGTCGCGATCGATGCAGCCACTGGTGAAACCTTGTGGACCTTTCGAGAGCCTGAAACCATGCGCTACTTGCGCTCACCCCGAACAGATTTTGGTAAAGGCGTCGCCTACGGTGAAATTGATGAACAAGGGATTATCTATGTTACCTCCCCAGCCTTCTTTTTATGGGCACTAGATGCAAGAACTGGCGTTCCACTAAAAAATTGGGGAAGCGAAACCGGAATTGATTCTTTTTCCGAATCCGGTGTGGTCGATCTCATTCCTCATTTAGTAAACGACTGGCCACGCTGGTTAGAGAGAGAGGGGGCCTATGATCCTAGCCATGGAATTCCTCAAAAATTAGGCATGGTGACCGCATCGGCTCCACCTATTGTGGTTAATGGTGTCGTGGTTGTGTTAATTGGCCATGAACCGAGTTACGACCAAACCCGCATCGAAAACGTACCAGGTGACATTATGGGCTTTGATGCACGAACTGGAAAGGAGCTGTGGAAATTTCATGTTATTCCTAGGCCCGGAGAATTTGGTCATGAAACATGGGAAAACGATGCCTGGCAATGGTCTGGTGACATGTCCTCGTGGGCACCAGCCTCAGCCGACCCTGAACTGGGACTGGTGTACATAGTAACGAATGCTTCTACCGTCCAGTCCTATACAGGCCATCGGCCCGGCCATAATTTATTTGGCGGCAGTGTCATCGCGCTGGATGCAGCGACCGGTGAACGGCGCTGGCATTTTCAGATTCATCACAGCGAACAATGGAATTATGATATTCCAACCGCGCCGATACTGATGGACTTAAACATAAACGGAGAAGCAGTCCCAGCGCTCATTCAAAATACTAAACAGGGCTTGATTTTCGCTTTTAACCGTGTGACTGGTGAACCTCTTTGGCCAATTGAAGAACGACCAGTTATGCAAACTCAAGTGCCCGGCAATTACACAGCAGCCACCCAGCCATACCCTACCTGGCCCGAACCCTTGGACCCCATTATCATTAACGGCATCACTGAGGAATTTCTTCTCGACTACACTCCAGAGTTGAAAGCACAGGCTCGGACTGTATTAAGCGACTTTGAAGTTGGTGGTTTGTATGTTCCTGCGCTGCCCTACCCCCATGCTAATAACTATAGAAACGTAGTGGGATGTGTCGGTGGGTTAAACATCTATCACCCACCGGTAGCAGACCCTACTTCGGGCATTTTATATGCCTCGCATCGACGCAGCTGCAGTGCACCTGCGTTTATGGAGCCAACTAATGGTATTGATGAAGTAAGAGGCCTACCGGGGTTATCTGCAGAAGCCTGGCGTGGACGAGAGCGACACACACCAACCACCGGAACTACTGTAGCTGCCTGGGCGCCAGGTAGGTCACGAGAATTTCTACCACTTATAGATAGACTACCGGTCTATAAACCACTCTTTCAAGGTATGGCTGCCTACGACATGAATACCGGCGAGAAACTTTGGGACATTCCAATTGGGGAAACACCTGAAAACATAAAAAATCATCCATTACTGCAGGGAATCGATACTTCTGCTACCGGCGGTACCGGGCACTCTATTCAAATGGTTATGGGGGATTTGCTAGTGCAGACCACCGAGGACCTGCGTGGAGATACAGAGTTAAACGAGAATAATAATCCAGTGCTAAATGCTCGTGACCTTAGAACTGGCGAGATCCTTAACCGTGTCGAAATACCTGCACCCGGTCAATACGGCATGATGGCCTACATGCACAAAGGGAATCAGTACATCGTTTTGCAATCAGGCAGCGTAAAGAGGAGACAGACAGGAGCGTTATTTGCCTTGCGACTGCCGTAACTTTTGATATCAGGTTAGTATTGCGGCGCCTTCGTTGTCTGCTTGAGAGTCAAATTTAAGCGGTAATCTTAAAATCCGTTTTAATTCAGGACGTGGCGTTCCAGCATGCGACGTCGAACCACAGCCCCGTAAACATTGCCTTCATGGTCAACGCCTACACCCTCAGCCCCAGAATGATCATCTCGAAGTGGCTCCATGTCTTCGATAAACACATCGACACTGCCATCAATTGCCGAACCTATACGAATACCCTTCATTATTCCCATTAATTCTTTCGCCCCAGTGTCAGGACCAGACTCAGAGTCAGCAACGTAGATTCGGTCATCAGGTGTGATGAATATGCCACTGGGTCTGCCAAATTGACGCCACTCATCGATAAACTCGCCTTCCTGGGTGAATAACTGAATGCGATTGTTTTCGCGATCACCGACAAACAATCGGCCGCGAGAATCCATCGCGATGGTATGGGGTTCGCTTATGAGGCCTTGAGCTGAACCCTTGCTGCCCCATTCTTTTATATAGTCACCGCTGGCGCTGTAATGAACGACGCGATTATTGAGACCTCCACGATGACTGTCAGTCACAAAAATATCGCCATCATTCGGATCAATTACCACATCATTTGGAGAGTGCAGCAAATTGGGACCAGACCCTCCCCTGCCACTTTCCCCAAGAGTCATAAGTATTTCTCCCTCGGGGCTAAACTTAATAACCTGATGCCCGATTTCTTCATTACCTCTAGCATCTGCTACCCAGAGATTTCCTTCATGATCGACAGTGGCACCATGGGGAAAAATAAACAAACCTGCTCCGAAAGCCATTTGCAGGTTGCCCTCGTAGTCGTATTTGAGGATGGGCGGCTCAGGCCGGTTTTCACAAGAGTTTTCAAAGCAACGGTGAATTACATAAATGAACTGCCCATTTGGCGAAGGTTCAACCGCGGTTACTGCTGCCCAAGCTCCAGTGCCCTCTGGCAATTCGCCCCAGTTTCGTTGCGTGACATATGGTCGTGGTAAGTCATTACGCACACCGTGCACTGCAGGCTCAATAGATTGAGCAACCGCAGTGAGCGCGAAAGCCATTACTACAAGCACCGTTGGGAGAACCTTTATCAAATTCATCAAGATTAGTCCTATTATTCCGAGTCTATAAATAATCCTATCATTCCAAAATCTTCACGCCCACCACCAGATCAATGACGCCGAATGCCTCAATTTGCTTGACTCCGGGAATACCACCCAGTTTAATCAGGAATTGGAATATTTAAAGCGTGAGTCGCCCCAGACGACTACCCTTTATGTAACCCAATCACTCTTTTAAGAGAAAGTTATGAATAATATCAGCAGGCTTTTTAACTCAATTGCCCTTATTGCAATACCCGCATTCGTTCAGGCACAGGCTGGCGAGCAGCAGATCACCTACAATGGCGAAGCAGGCCGTATTATCAATGAGAACTGCGTAGTATGCCATCGAGAAGGTGGCATAGGCCCAATGCAATTTGAGTCCTATGATCAAATTCGGCCCTGGGCACCTTTGATTCAGCTAAAAGTGGCTAATCGAGAAATGCCACCCTATGCCTATGATCACGGCATCGGGATTCAAAACCTGCAAGGCGATTGGCGTCTAGAACAAGAAGAGATTGACACTCTTGTAGCCTGGGTTAATCAAGGAGCTCCTTTGGGTGATCCTGATTCGCCCCTAGCTGCACCACGATTAAACGACCCTGATGCGTGGAATTTTGTTAGCGAATTAGGGGAACCAGATTTAGTAATTCCTTCAGTTGCTATAGATATTCCTGCGAATGGCAATGATTTATGGAGCACCCACTATGTGCCAAGTGGCATATCAAGCGATCGCTGCATAAAAGCAGTACAAGTTAAACCTCGAGGTGATGCAAAGTCAGTTGTTCATCATGCAAACTCAACTATAGACGTATATAACGATGACGGTGAATTAGAGCGTTATAGCATGCTTACTGAATATGCGATGGGCAAATGGGGTGAGTTAGTACCCGAAGATGTTTGTCGCACGATTCCATCTAATTCCATGGTGCGCTGGAGCATTCATATGTTTCCTGGCGGCCTCGGGAGCATAGCACCAGGTACTATCATAGAAGATAACGTGGTAGAAATTGGCCTATGGCTGCACCCTGAAGGTTATGAAGATAATGTTGGTTATACTCAAGACTTAAAACAGTACAACATTCAGTACGAAAGAGCAGAGCGAGACTTGCGTTTAGTTATTCCACCTCATGGCTACACGATGACCCAGGGTTTTCACTCTTTTGATCACCCGGTTCGCATAGACAGCTTTCAACCCCACGGTCATTTGCGCATGCGCTCAGCATCATTTGAAATTTTCTATCCTAAAACTGGCCAAACAGAAGAGATAAGTCAAATTTCTAATTGGAGTGCAACCTGGCACCATAGTCATATTTATGAACCGGACGTTGCTCCTTTGTTACCAACTGGGGCAGTGCTCGTACTGAAGCAATGGTACGACAACACTGCGGACAATCCGAATAACCCAGACCCGGATCAATGGGTATTCGGGGGCAGTAGAACGGCTGATGAAATGACCCATGCCTGGATAGCAGTAACCCACTTAGATGAAGAAGGCTATGAAAAATTAGTTGCCGAGCGTAAAGAAAAAGAAGCTCGCTCATTTGCTGGTAACGATTAGACAGAGACTTCTGAAGAGGACTCTCTGCGCAATAAAATCCAACTGCCTAAAGGTAGTATTTTATAGTAGCTGTCGAAAATTTTATTATATGAATTTCAATTAACGCCTGCTGGAGAAAGCACAATGAAACTCAGCATTAAGAAGACCCTCTCTTTTATTATCGGACTGCTTGCCTTTCCCATGGCCGGCTTTGGTCAGAGCGATAGTGTTACGTTCCACAAAGACATTGAACCAATCTTGCAGCGTAGTTGCCAAAACTGTCACCGGGTTGGTGGTGGCGGTCCTATGCCACTGGTGACCTATGATGAAGTCGCTCCCTTCGCCGGTTTGATCGAGTACAAGACAGGACTGCGAGACCGTGCTGGCGCCATGCCACCATGGTACGTAGAAAAAAATATCGGCATTCAGAGCTTTAAAAACGATAACTCACTTAGTGATGAGGATCTCGCCGCAATATCTACTTGGGCTAGAAGCGGAACCCCACAGGGAGATCCTTCAGATGCCCCAGAGCCTCTGATCTTTGATGACAGCATCAAGTGGAAAGCCGGCACGCCAGACCTCGTTGTCAAACTACCTGAAATTACCAAGTTGGCCGGAACTGCTGACTGGTGGGGCGAACTAGAAACCGTGCCAACCGGACTGACTGAAGACCGTTATGTAAAGTCTGTAGAAGTGGTCGAGGTTAACGACGTCGATATGACCCAACTTTCGGGGACCGTTGGCGGACGATACATATTCCATCACATGCTCTGGTTTACTGCAAAATTGGATGAAGAAGGAAACCCTCAGCGTGGAATGTTCAGTAATCCATGGCCAGTGCATGAAGTCGGACGTAACGCTGATATATTCGACGATAATACAGGTCGCCTTTTAGAAGCAGGTTCAGCGATAGTGTCTGACTCGATTCATTTGCACTCCAATGGCAGAGATACCACGGGTCACCTGGAGATTGGTTTTACTTTCCATGATCGGGACTTCGAACCCAAGTATAGAGACACGATAAATTTTACCGGAAATGGAGTTGACATAAGTATTGCGCCAAATCAGACAGATCAAGAACTTCATGCCTACAGTATTCTTGAAGCACATACTAAGATTGTCTCTTTCGAACCTCACCTGCATGCCCCCGGAACTCGCATGTGTCTGGAAGCAATCTGGGGTCATCAAGTCGAAACGCTTTCCTGTGTTGGATACGATCACAACTGGGTGCGTACCTATCAATTTGAGGATTCCGCGGCGCCGTTGTTACCTAAAGGTACTATCCTTCACATCACTGGTTATATGAATAATACGGAGACTAATATCAACATCCCAGATCCGCGCAATTGGCAGGGATCTGGCAATCGTTCCACACAGAACATGTTTCTCGATCTCGGCATTCGGGTATCCATGAATCAGGAGCAATTCCTGGAAGCCATGGAAGAAAGACAACAAGTTCTCAATTTGGGCCCGAACGATCATGTTATCGGATGTCCGCTCTGCACGGCGACTTTGGTTTCACTCGTCGAAGCTGAAGATTAGTTGGAGACAGAATGAAATTATTAGCTAATAAATTTAGAAGCAGGTGTAACTCTCTATTGCTTACAACGGTAGTGCTTCTCTTACCTGCCGCATTTGCCGCAGAAACTTTGCAATATGGTGCACCTGTCTATCCTTCCTTTGAGGGCTGGCGCCCGAACCCAGACGGATCATTCAATCTCATGTTCGGATACATGAATGAAAATTGGGAAGAGCAACCATTGGTCGAAATTGGAGACAATAATTTTTTCTCTCCCGGTGAACCTGACCGAGGTCAACCGACAAATTTTATGCCACGCCGAAATCGTTTTACTTTCGAGGTAAATGTACCTTCCGATTGGGGTGATCGTGAGCTGGTTTGGAATTTAAATATCAATGGCGTGGAATCCAAGGCCTATGGAACCCTGAAGCCTGACTACCTAGTTGATAACATGATAATCGCTTCTGAAACTGGGTCTCTCGGAATTGGAGTCAGTAGCCCTGAATCCAGGTCGAATACGCCTCCAGTGCTCACATTTCAGGGTGATGATGCGCGCACGGCTAAGGTAGGTGAGGCAATAACCCTTCGGACTCACCTTGAAGATGATGGCTTACCAAGATCAAGACTAAGATCTTCTAGGTCTGAGAGTGACCTGCATCGGGCCATGTTTCGCGCTCCTCAAAAACCCACTGTAAGTAAATTAAATGCCCTATTCCTGAGTTGGAATGTCTATCGTGGAGAAGGCAGGGTTACGTTCGATCCCCCACAAACCAAGGTATGGGAAGACACCCGCGTATCGGCTAACTCCCCCTGGGGTGGGCTGTGGCTGCCGCCAGTAATCCCTGATGATGGCATGATTGAAGTAACTGCGACTTTTGATGAGCCTGGCATCTATACTCTCTGGGGACGGGCAGATGACGGTGGGCTTTATGCCGACACCTATTTGACTGTCACTGTCACTCCTTGAGAACAGCCTGCAAACCAGCTAAATTAGCTTTCATCTAAAAAAGCAGTTCAATCGAACTGCTTTTTTCTTCCCTGAATTTTAGTGAAAGCATATTGAGTAAACCCATGGCTGCAGAAGAAAACACAACCTATCAAGAAATCTATGACTCTTTTACTTGGGATAGACCCACTCATTTCAATTTTGCTAATGACGTTGTTGATAAATGGGCACAGCAAAACCCAAGTAAACAAGCTCTGTTTTGGGTAGACGATAACGGTAATGAAAAGACACGGACATTTGATCAAATTTCAAGGAATTCAAAAAAAATTAGCAATGCCTTGACAAATTCTGGAGTAAAACGTGGAGATGTCATCATTTTATTATTGGGGCGAGAGGTGGAATGGTGGGAAGCTTTTACTGCAGCCCTCCGAATGGGCGCAGTTGTTTCACCTGGCACTACCCAGCTCTCAGCGAAAGATATCAAGTATCGTTTAGGTGCTGCTAGCGCCACCTGTATTGTTACCAATGCGGCTAATGCGGAGAAAATTGATGAGGTTGCTGCCTCCTGCCCAACACTTGTAACAAAAGTACTTATAGATGGTCTGTGCGATGGCTGGCTGCATTATCCAACACTCCTGGATAAGTCAGAGGAAGACTTTGCGGAGATAAATACAGCATCCAATGATGAATCGATGTGCTATTTCACTTCTGGTACGACTGGCTACCCCAAAATGACTATTCATACCCAAGACTATGCACTTAGTCATCAGGTCACCGGCGCGCACTGGTTAAACCTTGGTGAGAACGACTTACATTGGAATATAAGTGACACCGGCTGGGCAAAGGCAGCTTGGAGTAGTTATTTTGGTCCCTGGACTTGCGGGGCAGCCCTGTTTATTCATCATTCTGCCGGTTTCAATCCTGGGCAAACATTAACTTTTATTGAAAAATATCCTATTACTACAATGTGTGGTGCTCCCACCATATATAGGATGTTAGTGCTAGAAAAACTATCTAATTATGATTTCGGTGAATTAAAGCATTGTGTTGGTGCAGGCGAACCCCTCAACCCTGAAATTATTGACACATGGAAAAACGCAACGGGAATTACTATTCGAGATGGTTATGGGCAAACAGAAACTGGCATCCTCTGTGGAAATTTTCATTTTATAGAACCGAAGTTTGGTTCAATGGGAAAGCCAGCACCCGGAATCCATTTATCAGTAATAGATGAAGATGGCAATGAAGTGGCCACTAATACCGAAGGAGACATTGCCGTGCGAGTGGAGCCGGATCGACCCCAAGGGTTGTTTAAGGAATATAAAAATGACCCTGAGCGCACCGCTGACACTCGAAGGGGCCCTTGGTATATCACAGGAGATCGCGCCACCATTGATAATGAGGGTTACTTCTGGTTTGTATCCCGTGCCGATGATGTAATCCTGTCTGCCGGCTACCGTATTGGGCCATTTGAAGTGGAGAGCGCACTAATCGAGCATGCTGCTGTAGCTGAATCTGCCGTTGTATCGAGCCCCGATGCAACCAGGGGTGAAGTGGTCAAGGCCTTTGTGGTGCTTGTACCAGGTGCTGAAGCAAGTGACTCTTTGGCAAAAGAATTACAAGATCATGTAAAAAAGGTCACGGCTCCCTATAAATACCCACGCAAGCTGGAATTTATTGAAGCTCTCCCCAAAACCGTCAGCGGCAAGATTCGTCGTATCGAATTGCGCGAAAAAGAATGGAGCAATTAGTTTTGATTAGGCGTTTTCTGGTAGTGGTGGGATTCTTGACTATCAGCCAGTCATTGAGTGCTGCTGCGATCAATGAAGCCGCTGTTCTTGCAGCAATGAGCAAGCAAGATCGCTTACCCGATGACATTACCAGAGATGCAAGAAGTCAGCCGCAAGATGTAATTCCTTTATTAGCGTTAGAGACAGGGGATCGAGTGGTGGATATATTCGCCGGCGGAGGCTACTACACAGAACTCTTAGCCTCTGTTGTAGGCCGCCAAGGCGAAGCTCTGTTGCACAATAATAATGGTTTCGAAGCTTGGGGCATCAACGGCCTAACTGATCGCTTCGCTTTGGGGCGAGACGCTGGCAATATCATACGCCACAACCGCAGCGGCATTAATCTCGATTTAGATGAAGCCTCATTGGACGGCGCATTGATAGTAATGGCTTTCCACGATCTTTACGTTGTTCCAAAACGTTATAACGGCGAAGAGTATGTTCCTGTTGGTAATCCAGCAAATACAAAATATTTTCTTGAACAGGTTTTCACTGCCCTAAAACCTGGCGGAAGGTTCGTAGTAGTTGATCATGCTGGAGACGCCTTGATGGATCATGACGTTATTGCAGATTTACATCGCATAGAGGAATCTTTTGTTCGCAGTGAAATTGAGGATGCCGGATTTATTTTTGTCAGCTCGTCTGAAGCACTGCGAAACGAAGCAGATGATCGGTCTATGATCGTCTTCGATCTAGATGTTCAGTTTAAAACTGATCGCTTCATTTTTGCATTCGAAAAGCCAGCGAAGTAGATCAGCCTGAATATAAAAGATCAATTAGATCTGCTCTAAACATTTCCAGCATTCGACGATCTGACCTGAAATTATTAGTTGAATCAGGGTCAATGATCCTCAAATTCTTCTTTTCCCAGCACAAACAAAAGAACAACTGAACATGTGATGTTGATCGCTAATAATGTAGTCAAGCGAAAGTACTCCAGGATACGGTTCTCTTCGCAAAATTGCTTTATGCTGATAACTGAACCCAAAACTAGAGAGGCCTGTTGCGCAAGAAAGTGAAACGACCCATGGTTCTATGGTAGTTTTTAGCTTGAAGACTCAGAGTTAGAGAGTGCAACTAGGTAAGGATTAACAGCATGCAAAAGTTTGGAATTGGTCAGCCGGCAACAAGAATTGAAGACAATCGTTTTTTGTCCGGCAAGGGGAGCTATGTCGAAGATATAAACATAAAAGGACAGACCTACGCAGCATTTGTGCGATCACCTCATGCTCATGCCACCATTTCCTCGATAAACATATCAGAAGCCAATTCCCTCCCTGGTGTACTAGGTATATTCACCGTTGAAGATTTGAAAGCAGATGGCATAGGCAATCTACCTTGCGCTGCGCCTGCTATGAACAAGGACGGAACACCTTGCGTAATGCCTCCTCGTCCGGCATTGGCAGAAGGTCGTGTTCGACATGTTGGTGATGCTGTTGCAGTAGTTGTTGCAGAAACTCGCGAACAGGCATTAGATGCGGCAGAACAAGTTTGGGTGGAATATGAGTTACTAGCCGCGGTTGTGGAAACCGACAAGGCGATGAATGCAGGCTCGAACCTAGTATGGAAAGAAGCTCAGGAAAATCAATGTTTCGATTGGGAAGCGGGCGAAGCAGAAGCTACGGAACAGGCATTTTCGGCTGCGAAGCACATTGCAGAGCTGGATTTAATTAATAATCGCGTTGTACCAACTTCAATGGAAACACGTGGCGCAATTGCTTCTATTGAAACAGAAACAGGTCGTCTGACTCTGCATGTGTCCTGTCAAGGTGTGCATGTCATGCGGCGCTTGCTCGCCACTCAAATTTTTAATGTTGCGGAAGAAGAAATTCATGTGATCTGCAATGATGTGGGCGGCGGTTTCGGCATGAAAATCTTTTTGTTTCCAGAGTATGTTTGCACACTCTATGCCGCCCGCAAATTTGGCCGCGCCGTCAAATGGATTTCTGATCGCAATGAAGCATTCGTCAGCGATAGTCATGGGCGGGATCATGTTACCCGCATGCAGCTCGCTCTAGACCAAAATGCCAAGATACTTGGATTAAAAGTAAATACTGTAGCTAATCTTGGAGCTTACTTATCAAATTTTGCACCCTTTGTTGCTACTGCCGCTGGTGTACCTATGTTGGTGGGCTGCTATGCAATACCTACTGCCTACGTCGAAATACAAGGGGTTTTTACCAACACTACACCGGTAGATGCCTATCGCGGTGCTGGGCGACCGGAAGCGATCTATGCCATCGAGCGATTATTGGATGCTGCCGCGTTCGACTTAGGCTTGTCACCGGCGGAAATACGTAGACGTAACTTTATAACGCCAGAGGCAATGCCATACTCCACTGCTCTGGGTGCTACTTATGACTCTGGCGAATTTCAAAATAATTTAGAAGATGCTCTAGAGATGTCTGATTGGAATAACTTTGATTCACGGCGAACTTCTGCGAAAACTCGAGGAAAACTTTTAGGCATCGGCTTAGCTAGTTACATCGAAAAATGTGCTGGCGGCTCTCCGGAACAAGCTCGACTGGAAGTTTCAGCGGAAGGACATGTCACCTTATACATTGGAACATTATCAAATGGCCAAGGCCATGAAACCGCATTTCGCCAAATCCTATGTGAATGTCTTGGCGTTGCCTTCGAAAATGTATCAATCGTGCAAGGAGATTCAGACCTAATAGAAACTGGCGGAGGAACCATGGGATCACGGTCAGTCCCTGTAGGTGGATCTGCCATTGGTGCAGCTTCAAAAAAAATAATAGATAAGGCCAAAGAAACCGCCGCCGAACTTATGGAATCCGCAGTTAGTGATATCGAATTCGATGGTGGTGAATTTAGAATTGTTGGGACTGATAGAGTTCAAAGTTTTAATGAAGTAGCAAAAGCCGCTGCAGCGGACTCGGGAGTTGCTTTCGATGAAAAGGAAACCTTCACCCCTGATGAAGCCACTTATCCGAACGGTACACATATCTGCGAACTAGAGATCGACGAGGCCACCGGCGAAATCGAATTAGTTGATTATTCAGTGGTAGATGATTTCGGCAAAGTCATAAATCCTCTTCTATTAGAAGGCCAGGTGCACGGCGGTATCGCCCAAGGACTGGGTCAGGCTTTACTGGAAAGCTGCGAGTACGAAAAGGAATCTGGACAGTTGTTGTCAGCAAGTTTTATGGACTACACCATGCCCCGAGCCGATGACTTTCCGCCGATACGATTCAACCGCAATGAAGTACCCTGCACCACCAATCCGTTAGGCATAAAAGGTGCCGGAGAAGCCGGCGCAATCGGCGCACCTCCAGCTATAATTAATGCAATTGTTAATGCGTTAAGTGATTACGGAGTCCGTCATGTAGATATGCCGGTTACGCCAAACAAACTTTGGGGCTTGATGCAAAGCAGAAACTAATTGGGCAATCTTAGACTGCGCCTGCTAAGAGCGATGACTAACTTTTTGATTGGGCAGTACCCAAAACCAAGATAAAGCCGTCGTCGGCTTTGCTTTTTTGGCAGACATGAATAACATTAATTAATGACGGTGGATAAACTTGTGTAGATCAGGTTTTATTGTGTCAGCGACATAGATTACACCGCCAGGCGCAAGAGTCATGTAATGGGCCTCACCAAATTCACCGAGCTTTTTCCCAGGTTCACCAGTTGCTGCAACAACTTTGCCATTTTTATCCAGCTTCAAAATCTCCCCTGCAAACCCACTCACCATCCACAAGGTGCCTTCTTCATCGAAGTGTAATCCGCAGGGCCAGCCTTTATAATGCCATTCCTTAAGGTAAGCTCCTTCATCGTCAAATATTTGAATGCGGCGATTCTGGCGATCTGCAACATAAATCAGCCCCTCACCGTCTACAACGATTGAATGAGGGGTATCGAATTGACCAGGCCCTGTGCCCGACCCACCCCATTTCTTCATAAAACGACCCATTCGATCATATTTTAATAATTGTGGTGTACCTCGGCCATGACCAACCAAGATAAAAACTTCACCTTCATCATTTATGGTTAAATCCGTCGGCTCAAACAGTAATCCATCTTCTGGTTCTCCAGCTTCGCCCATTTTGCCAATAGTAAGCAGCACTTCGCCATCGAGATTCATTTTTCGTACGGTGTGCCCATTAACGTCTGTGGTCCATATGTTGCCTTCAGGATCAAGACGCATACCATGTGGCCGCACGTAATCCCCCTGCCCCCAGGTTCGCAGTAGCCGACCCCGTGGATCGAACTCCATTAGAGGGTTTGGACCACGATTGAAAAGAATCAAATGATTGTCTTTAGTCCATACAACACTAGAGGATGCTCCTAACTCGACGCCTGAAGGAATTTTTAACCCATGCTGCACTGGGACATATCCCAGATCTGGAGCAAGCTCCATTTGCAAAGGATCTGGACCTTCCAGTACCTGAGCTCGCACACCCAAGGAAAAACCCAATGCAATAGTTGTGCTGAGGGCAATTATCTTGAATTGCTTAAACTTCATACTTAGTTCTCCAAACCAATGCGTTCTAATCGTCGTCTTTCGGCGTACCGTTTCCATTCATTCCCATAGATTCATAACGTCGCCATCCCGCAAGAATACCAACCATTCCATGATTACCTTCATGACAGGCGTATTCATAGACAGGGTCTTCAATTTGACGTAAAGGGAATTTCGCAGACCAGGGCTGATCCCAAGAAAGCGGATCTTCGATAGTGAAATCATATTCCAGAGTGTTAGCACCAATACGCCGGATGCGTTCTTCCAACACCATTTTTTCGGAAGCCCCGCGACCATTGTCATGATAGTAAAAATGCTGGGTTTTAATGACCAATGTGTCACCTTCAAACCGGGCAATGGCGTCACCATCCCATTTCAACACTTTTGTTTGATGTTCATCATCGAAGCGAATGATGCGCGCTCGATGGATCATCTCACTCAAAATCATGATGTGATCTTCGGTTTGCACGATTTGAATATTGTTATTGTAAGCGCCTGGCACTATAGGTGGTCCTGCACCTCCACTCATCAAACACCTGTCTGCCAAAGTTCGACCTTCAGGACCAATGCTAAGACGTCTGTTTTCGGCCCTCACCTGAGCCCTTTTCCTGCCCATTTCGTTTAAGGGAGGCAAACGACCATTTGGCGGATCATAAATCAGTGACGTTCTGCGATCGGCGACGGTGTTCTCACCACGCTCATACCAGAAATTATTGTAGGAAATTACCCCTGGCGGATAGCCAGCACCACCAACAGAATCGATGATGAGGTCCCGATTCTGACGACGAAGTTCGAATTCTTCCCATTCTACTGCCTGCTCGGGGGTGAGTGTTTCCAGGTGCTCTAACTCTCTCGGGCGGTTCAACGGAGTAATGGTGCGATAGGTGTAGACACCCTGCAGATCTGGATGCCCAAATTCGGTAAGAGGAGTATCAGATGATTGGGCGGACGCTATAGGAACAACTATCAGGCCACCTAGAGCTATGCTTAAAAGAAAGATCACTTTGGTGCTCATTGAATCCTCCGTGCTCTGGTTATTGTTAATCGGAAGAGAACTTTAACCTATCAAATTACGCTACTGACATAATTTTTCAAGTGAAATATAAGTCACAGGTGTCTTAGTAACACTATGCCAAAGCTGCTTTGGTCCTGATTAAATTCTCAAGCGAAGAAATTATCGAAGAAAACTTCATGAAGCCAGAGTGGGATTATGAAACTCAGAATTTTGAAAAAAAGGTCGTTAAAATGTACCACTCACTTTAAGCGAAAAGGACCTACCAAAATCCCGACACATGTACTCCACTTCTTCCAGTATATTGTCAGCTATGTTTCCTACGTAACGAATACGATCTCTGCACACTTGCACATCTGCAAGATTCCGTGCATCCAAGCGAAAAGTCACATCATCAAATGCAATAAATTCCAGAAAGCCAGTGAAGTATGGATCTGCGTGATCATTTTCGATGTCTTCGATGTCCCAGCGCTTAGTTCCACCGTCAATACGATTACGCATTTCGATGCCGTAGTTTAAACGCCACTGCGGTATGTCGTGGCGAAAGCCCCAATTAAATTCACCACGATGGTAATTATTAAAGCGACGAGTTTCATTGAGAAAAGAATCTGTTACCCAGGAATCTCGAACATTGGCACTAGTAGTAAACAACACATTAGGCATACCAAGGCGGGAAAGCCGTACGCTGCCTTTGATTTCAAACACCTGCATATCGCCAGTGCCAATATTACCAGCGGCAGATCTTAGATCGTTGGGCCCAGGAGAAACATCGATACGCTGCAAGAGATCTTTATGGCGATGATGGTAGAAATTTGCGCTCACTACACCTTGATCATCTGGGAGTCGATATTCCGCCAATAAGTTGTAGTTCCACCAGTAATCTGGCCGGAGGTTAGAATTGCCGGCCAAGGTATTTGAGTCTTCATCGTCTTGATCGCTGGTAGCAACAAAATCTGTGAAGCTTAATTGCCTGACAACTTTTTCTATCAGCACTCGAAGTTGTAGTTGTGGCGTGACATCAAATCGATAATCCAACTTTGGCTTAAAGAAATTAAAGTCTCGACTATTGCTAACATCTCCGCTCATTGAGATTTCAGATGTCTCATAAACAAGAGAAGTTTCTAGAGACATACGGGGACTAATGCGCCAATTGTGAATCGCAAAGGGCTCATAACGAACTTCTTCTACCCGCGTGTTGGCGTTAGGAATATTTACTGGAGATAAACCTCCAAAAGCTTGAGAAGGTGCCTCACTGCCCGAGAGAAGCCCCAGCGCCAAGTTTGAATCTAAAATAGTTTGAGCGCGCTCCGCACCAACTTCCACATCCTGCCCACCAAAGAGATTCATCGTGTATGAACCGCGCATTATCCGTTCTTCCAGAATACTTCCTGTATCGAGAAATAGGTTTTTCTCTTCGCTGCCATTTTCCAAAATATCCCAGCGTTCGCGAGTATTGGCGGTGTCGTTTTTATTAGCAATAACAAGTATTTTGAAACGATTACCATCGTCACGACGATATTCGTAGTCACCACCTATTTCCCAGTTCGTTTTTGTTCCAGGAATGTCTTCTCTTTCATAATCGTGTAGCAACGAACCCCCGCGAAGATCAACGGTCAATCTTTCCACTTCTGTCGGGTCGTCGTCCTCAGCAATCAAGGCATTGAATCGCAAACTACTTTTAGTATTTAGTTGATAATCTAGATTAGTCGATAAGGTGTAAGTGGTGTTATCTCGAATTCGCTCTTCGTCAATAAAATCGTTGGGCAATTCGCCAGGGAGAATGCTATTTTCTCTAAGCTGTGTGAAATTGTAATTAGGCACGGCTGAAGCGTTTACGATAAAGTTCAGGTCGCCTGTTTGACCTGCGTAAGTTAGTGATCCGCCAGGTTCGGAATTGTTATCGGAATAATAATTCGCATTTACTTCATAATTAATCGAGGTGTTTGATATCTCCTCAAAAAGTACGATATTGGCTATCTGCGTGCTTCCTCTTACGTCAAGATCTCCAGAGGTGCCGCGGATGATTTCAATGTAATCAACTTGATCAGCATCGACTCTCCGCAACTGAGTTTCTGTATTATTATTCTTTCCTGCTGTGCGCTTGCCGTTAATTAAAATTTGAGTGCCACTGCTGCCACTGCCAAGACCTCGACCGCCACGACTTACATTAGAAAAACTACCACCACTACTGCCACCACGACTGCTGCCACCGATACTCGATATTTCCATTCCCGGGATCCGGTTCAACATATCTAACGCAGTTACCGGCGCATATTCGGAAAAATAAGCGAAGGGATAAACAACCGTAGAGTCATCTCCTACATTCTCTTGTGCCCAGGCATTCAGCGAAAAAGAAACGACTAACATCACCGGCAGAAAAAGACGAGAAATTTGTATGGCGAGTGTTTTGGGCAAGCTTTCTGAGATACTGCCTCGCGAAATCCTTATACGCACCTTCAAAATATCTTCCTAAAGAGTAAATCTAATTTAAATAGAATAGATCGGCGCAGTATACGTAAGTCTTACCCGAGCAACTGTGACATTTTGCAAGTACTAATTATTTTTTTGGAGTGCTCAGGCGATTGAAAGAGGAAGTTTAGTAATTACTAAACTAGCAGTAGTTTTTAAGAACGCGGCTTTTAAGATGTAACGGCATAAACAAGATCCTTGTTTTACTGACTACACCTCTTGCTAGCTTGAATACATTGCAGGCTCTATCATAAACCGAAATTTCTTTGCCATAGCTAAGTTAATCTATTACGTGTAACTCAATTGATCTCTGTGTTTACAGATTCAAGCAAGTTCATTCAAGGATTCTCCTACTGCGTTAATCAAACTATCGATTTGTTCTTTACTAGTTATAAAAGGTGGTGCCAACTGCAAAGTGTCTGCACCCCAGCGCACATAGAACCCTTTTTCAAAACACTTTATACCTACCTCAAACGGGCGGCGCAAAGGTTCTCCAGGGTAGTGTTCCATGGTAAGGCCGCCGGCAAACCCATAATTACGAATATCAGTGACAAAAGGCGCGGAACGTAAGCTATGAATCGCATCTTCAAACACCGAGGACATCTCTTTTACCTGCTGAACCAAGTTGTCATTTACCAGTAAATCGAGAGCTGCGAGGCCCGCTGCGCACGCTACAGGGTGTGCAGAATAGGTATAACCGTGAGGGAACTCCACCATATATTCTGGGCCGCCTTTTTCCATGTAGGCTTCGTAGATATTCGACCCGACAACTACCGCTCCCAATGGAATTACGCCATTGGTAATTTGTTTAGCCAAAGTCATTATGTCTGGCGTTACACCAAACTCTTCTGCTCCAGTTAAAGAACCCATTCGTCCAAACCCAGTAATAACTTCATCAAATATCAAGAGAATATTATGCTTGTCACAGATTGCTCTAAGCCTGTTTAGATATCCTTTAGGCGGCGGCAATACACCCGAAGTACCAGATAGAGGTTCCACTATCACCGCAGCAATATTGGAAGCATCATGGAGTAAGACCAATTCCTCTAACTCGTCAGCCAAATGCGCACCTTGTTCCGGCATACCACGACTAAAAGCATTCTCTGGAAGTAATGTGTGAGGTATATGATCTGAATCGATAGTTTGCCCAAACAGTTTGCGGTTGAATCCAATTCCACCAACTCCGATACCGCCAAAATTAACGCCATGATAACCTTTGTGGCGACCAATAAACTTAGTCTTACTGGGCTGACCTTGGTTACGCCAGTATCCCCGAGCTATTTTTAACGCAGTGTCTACGGTTTCCGAACCTGAATCAGTAAAAAATACATTATCAAGACCAGAAGGAGTCAGCTCTACGACTTTATTGGCAAGCTCAAAACTTAAAGGATGACCGTATTGAAAACCAGGTGAATAATCTAAATTCACGACTTGCTTTGAAACTGCTTCGGCTATTTCTTTACGGCTATGGCCAGCGCCACAGGTCCATAGTCCTGATAAACCATCAAAAACCTGCTTACCTTCAGAATCTGTGTAGTAAAGCCCGTCAGCTGCCACGATTAGTCTAGGATTGTTCTTAAACTGGCGATTAGCAGTAAAAGGCATCCAATGGGCATAAAGTTCTTGCTTATCGATCGTCACCTAATCAATCTCCATTAATCTGTTTCAATACTGGGGTTCTAGTTTTATATCTTTGCTGCCCGCTGAGACTCGCTTGGCTTTTCAATTTCGGCATCAATACTCGTTAGGTGGCCTCGATATGTGGCTTCTAATGCATCATCTGGCCATAAAATTGTCACCACGTAACCGACCAGTAGTGCCGATAAAAAAGAAGGTGGCATTGTTTCTAATGCGGTGAAGTAAGGCCCTATGGTTTCCATACTCTGTAAGAAAAACTTACTAATAATCGTCATACAAAAACCAGTAATCATGGATGCAATCGCCGCCCGTTCAGTAAATTTTGGCCAAAATAAAGACAAAATTATCATTGGACAGAAAGTTGAAGCGATACCTGCCCAGCCAAAAATTACAAACCAAAAAATAGTTCGATCTGGCGATAACACAGAAACTAATATAGCAACTGCTAACGCACTCATCGCGAGCCCGATAGTTATGAGACGACACATCTGGGCTGCATCATTATCAGAAAGCGATGGATTAATAATTTTTTCATAAAGATCATGAGTAATAGCTCCAGCAACCATAACCAGTAATGAAGAAACCGTCGACATAATTGCTGAAAGAACAGCCGCAACGTAGAGCCCAACTATCCATGGAGGAAAAGTGAATTCGACCAATTCTGACAAAACATTTTGAGCTCCATTACCTAGTATTATATCTGGATCTGCACCTTGGGTAGTAAATATATATCGTCCCAAAACACCAATACTGACAGCCGAAAAATCCACTAAGATTGTAAAAACAACGGCTACCCATTTACCACGATTGATTTCTGCTTCACTGCGAATTGCAATCAAACGCGCAAAGACTTGAGGCGAACCTAAAAACCCTAACCCAATTAAAGCCATACCAATGACAACAGAAAAGTTCATTAAAGTAAGACCACCAGATCCCCACATATTCACTAAGCCTGGTTCAATGGCATACAATCCGTCATAGATAGAATCAGCATTGGATATAGAGAGAAAGGCAACAAGTGGCAGCAACATCAAACAGAGCAACATCACTGCGCCTTGAAACATGTCGGTCCAGGCTGCTGCGAGAAAACCGCCAGCTACGCAATAAATCGTTACGATTACAAAACCAACAATTGCGCCAGTTAGGTAATCCCACTGCAGGAATGTTTCAAACGCTGAACCAGTGGCATCGATTTGAGCGGAGATATAAATAAGTACAAAGATCGACAGGACTATTGCTGCAAGTATTCTTAGAAAATGCGTTTTCGATTGAAAACGACTCGCCATGTAATCAATCACGGTCATAGAGTCGTATTTATTTGTGAGCCGCTTAAAGCGTTTCGCCATCAAGAACCAGCATCCGGCTACGCCGAGCAGTTCACCAATCACTACCCAATAAGCTGAAAAGCCAACCATTGCTCCCATGCCAGTCAGACCCAATAACAACCATGCAGATTCGCCGGTCGCTTGAGCAGAGAAGGCAGCTACCCAAAAACTCAGTGATTTTCCACCGATGACAAAGTCATTCATGTTGCGTATTCGGCGCGAAGCGAGATAGCCCAAAAACATGAGGACGCCGAAATATATAATAATCATTACGTATTTTTCAAACATCACAGACTCTACAAAACCTTGAGAAGGCGAGCTTAGCCGAAAACACCAGATAATACCTCTCAGCGCTACAAGTTACATCCACAATGCCCTGAAGAGTCCTATTACAGTGAAACTTCCATCTATTTTGAGTTACCGGAGTTGTAGCGCTATAGTTGACCCTCGCGCTTCAAAGATTCGATTAAACCTTGTCAGCGCCGAATCGACACAAATAGGAAGGAGACCACTGTGGCAAAATTCTCGAGACGAAAATTTATTGGTTCCAGCACCGCCCTGGCTGCTGCCGGGTTGGGTCTGCCGACACAATCTGCACTTGCTCAAGCGGAACCACCAAATAGTCAAGCTGCTCCCGATTACGTGGTTATCAATGCGCGAGTTTTTACGGTTGATGATGACCAACCCCTGGCCGAGGCTTTTGCAGTCAAAGGTGATCGATTCATTGCAGTTGGTTCCTCCATCGATATTCGCAACATGGCTTCCTCCGGTACTGAAATTATCGATGCGGAAGGCATGACAGTCACCCCAGGCTTTATTGACGCTCATTCTCACCCTTCTGGGGCTGGTGTTAATGAGCTAGTACAAGTAAATGCGGACCGAAGGTCCGTCTCTGAAATTACATCAGTATTGCAAGAGAGAGCCAATATAACCCCTGAAGGTCAATGGATTAGGGCCTTTAAATACGACGACACAAAACTGGCCGAGGGTCGTCCTATCAATAGATTTGATATCGATGAGTTGATTCCCAACCATCCCGTGGCTGTCAGTCATCGCGGTGGTCACACTAGCGTATACAACAGCATGGCTTTAGCATTAGCAGGTGTTACTGCTGAAACTCCCGACCCCCCTGGTGGACGATTTTATCGGGATGCGAATGGCACACTGACTGGTTTAGTTCAAGGACCTGCTCGTTCAGTATTCAATGACCTGATTCCATCTGATTCATCCCGAGAACAAAGAAGAGATGGCGTAATATTAATCTCTGAATTGATGACTCAGGCTGGTTTAACATCAGTCCATCAAACCGGCGGTGGCCGCAATGACATGATTGCGTTCCAGGACGCAAGAGATGCTGGCGGCATGCGCTTTCGTATGTATTTATTCCCTCGCGGCCAACTATTCAATGACTTAGTTAATGCTGGGGTGCGCACGGGTATGGGTGACGAAGTATTTCGTATTGGTGCGGTTAAGTTTACAGCAGATGGATCCGCTTCTGAGCGCACTATGCGAATGAGCACTCCCTATGAAGGCAGACCAGATGATTTTGGGCTGCTATACATGACTGAAGAAGAAATTCATGAGTCCGTAGAAAACGCCCATCGCAACGATTTCCAGGTAGCAATTCATGCAAATGGTGACGTTACGATTGATACGGTCTTAAAAGCTTATGAACGCGTGCAACGACTTTGGCCGAGGGAAAACACTAGACACCGGATAGAGCACTGCTCCCTTGTCAACCCCGGATTACTGCAACGCATTAAGAATTTAGGCGTAGTACCCGCTCCATTTTACACTTACGTGCATTACCACGGTAACAAGTGGACAGAGTATGGCGAAGAAAGGATGCGATGGATGTTCGCACATAAATCATTCCTGGATTATGGCATTCCAGTAGCACCAGCATCTGACTACACGCCAGGACCTTACGAACCAATGATGGCAATACAGAGTATGGTGACACGCAAGGATTTCGATGGTCGAGTTTGGGGCCCGAACCAACGAATAACTGTGGACCAAGCAATGCGCATTTGCACAATGAACGGTGCTTACGCCTCATTCGAAGAAAACTTAAAAGGCAGTATTACTGCAGGCAAGCTGGCGGACTTTGTGATTTTGGCTGACGATCCACATGATATTGAAGCAGATGAAATTAAGAATATAGAAATCGTCCGCACCGTAGTGGGCGGCATCACTATGTTTGGAGCATAGAAACAAGCGCCAAGCAAGAATAAATCTTTAACCCATAATTCTTTTCTATAAGCTTAGCTGCAAACTCAGCGAGGAAGAGCATTTATTTCTCGTGCCAGCTGCTTCGCTTCAAATGAAGCAGCATCGGCGTCTCGGACGATACTATTGTCGAGCACACATTCGCTCACAGATTCTAGGAGTCGACGGGATGCTTGGCTGAATCGTGTAATCTCGCCTCCTTCTTGAGAAGAAAAAATTGCGAGGTCACAGCGTTCTGCTCCCAACCCGTTCATTACTATTTCATCTGAAGAAATTTCAAGTATCACGGCGTTAACCGCAGGTTCACAAAGCGCCGCACGCACGCCATTGTAATTAGCAAAATCTCCAGGAGATACTAACTCGCTATCGAGCAACAATCCGCCACTAGTTGCCAATCCTACTTTCGAAAATTTCGATTGTAATTGTTTCGATATTTTAAGTCCTCGCTCACTCTCTGCAGCAGAATCCAACAACACAATAAGTATAACTTTACCTTTATTATCCTCTGGAAACCGTTCGTCAAGAATTAGTTCTTGTTCATTGAAAATTAGTTCCGGGGCAACATTTACTCCGCAGAATGCGCCACCTGCTTCCCAAAAAGGTTTGCTTATATCGTTGATAATAAAATCAAGCCCAGCAACATCCATATCAATAATTGCTGTTGCACGCTCGGCTAGTTGAATATTAGCTGGATGAATTTGGTCGGTCACATCTTCCGTTGTTCCTCCAGCTGAAAGCTTAGCTTTTGAACCAAGCTTTACCTCCTGACCTTCACTTGGAACTGTACTCATCTCCATATTTTGTTTTATTAGGATGGCTTCAGCTTTACCATCATTGGGTATTAGTTGCCAGTCATTAGCCAATCTCGTCTTGTTGGCTGCTTCAATAAGCGCATTAATGGATAAAATGCCGTCGCCTATGACGTGAGAAGGTTTTTGTTTCCTCGCAGAACGAAACCTACCGTTAATCACTATGAGCTGATGCTGATCGCCAAAGATGAGCTGTTCGACTATTACCGGGCCACGTTTAGCAACTTCATTGAATGCTTCACTTAACTCATGTTCGTTACAAATATCAACAAAAACATCGGCGCCTACTCCTTTTGCTGACGTTTTTACTACTACTGGGAATCCTAACTGCTGAGCTGCTTGTAATGCCATTTCAGTTGAATTAACTACATACTGACGCGGTACTGGAATTCCTTGGCCTCGAAGTATAGTAGCTGCGGTATTCTTATCAGCGGCAATGCGAGCTGCGATATGGCTGGTGGCACTAGTAAGATTTTGATGAATCAGATGCAATTTTGCGCCCTGGCCAAACCCCAAAATAGAACCATCGGATGTCAGCGGTTGCCAAGGTATACCTTGTCGTTCCGCATAATGAATAAACGGAATTTGAGTCGCACGTTTTTCCAAAAAAACTCGCAGAAACTCGTTAAGCAGTGTTTGCAGGCGCTGCTCATCTACCATATCGGGGTTAATACAATGCAAGCAGATTTCTGCAGCGATCTGACCGGCGGCAATAGCCATATGGTCAAATCGACATTCGAAAACTATATGTTCTCCCTGATCTTCTTCCGGCTTCTCTGTCATATTGTCTAACACTTTTGCAAACTCTACCGGTAATCCGCACCAACGCTGCAAAGTCAGAGCGAGAAAATTAAGTACTCCCGCAATAGAGTTTGTTCTTAGGGAATCAGGTAAGGGTGGCAACATTGTAAGATTCAACCCTGCCGAGGAGGGTCTATATCCATTGAGCAATTGTAGGGCAGCGTCTCTAAAACTGACATCAACAGGCCGCCTACTAATACTCACATCTAATTCTGCGACCAGTATCGAGTTGGGAAAATAGAGGTTCGCGCCTTTAAGAGTTTTTTTTGGAATATAAACAGAGACTGCTTGTTGAGAAGAATTCAATCTTAAAATCCTTTTTCAGTACCAATTAGTAACTAATGAAGTTTAACGACAGTTGGGGAAAGACACCAGACTTCCACTTTATTTTGTTGTCATGATACTTGCACATATATAATTCTTTTCACTGATTCGAAGGTCCGAAATTGACTAAAAGAGAATCAATATATAGAGTTTCTGATGAGCAATAACATCTTTTCTCGAAGCAGTGTAGAATCGTATCTCGATTCCGTTTTCAGCCCTTTGTCAGAATCTATAACTTTACCTCAATGGAATATCTAGCAATAATAGTTTTCGCTGTAAGTACTTGTGTGACACCTGGCCCTAATAATGCATTGATTATGGCGTCCGGATTAAATTATGGCGTGCGTCGCAGTCTGCAACACTTTTTGGGAATTTGTATCGGATTCCCCTTAATGATAGTCGCAGTTGGGCTGGGCATAGCAGGCCTGTTCGAACAGTTTCCGGTTCTACACATCATATTGAAAGTCGTTGGGACAGCCTACCTCTGCTACTTAGCCTGGAGAATTGCCACAGCGCCCGTATCCAAATTTAGCGAAACTCTTGGCAAACCATTTTCCTTCCTACAAGCAGCTGCATTTCAATGGGTAAATCCTAAAGCCTGGGTATTAGCAATTGGAGCTACGGTTACCTTCACAGTGATATCGGACTCTTATGTTTATCAGGTATTAACCATCGCTCTGATTTTTATGTTTTTCGGCTCACCTTGCACTATGTTGTGGCTCTGCTTTGGGGCCTCCTTAAAAACTATTTTGCAGAAACCCTCCTCTGTGAGACTCTTTAATTACAGCATGGCGGTATTGCTAATTGGCTCGTTACTACCTGTGTTCATCGAGCTTTATCAGCAATTCACTGCCTGATACATTAGAAATTACTAGTGAAATTTGACTACTACTTCGCCAACATTCAAAGGTAGCCCATGAAGAATGCACTACTCGCATCGTTAATGACTCTTTCAAGCTTAACTGCCTGCTCACTCGCTGAGCATCCGCTACAACTAACTCCATTGCCTGATAAAACACCCAAGAATGTAATCTTTATCCTAAGTGATGATCACCGCTTTGATTTCATGGGTTTTACGGGGAAGGTTCCTTGGCTACAAACACCAAACCTAGATCGTCTTGCTAGTGAGGGAGCATATTTTCCTAATACTTATGTTACTACCTCGCTATGCTCACCTTCCCGTGCCTCTATACTCACTGGACTTTTTTCTCACTCCCACACAGTAGTGGACAATGCAGCACCCGATCCCGGCAATCTCACTTTCTTTCCCGAGTACTTACAAGAAGCTGGTTACCAGACTGGCTATTTTGGAAAATGGCATATGGGCAATCATTCTGACGAACCTCAACCAGGTTTTAGTCATTGGGAGAGCTTCAGGGGGCAAGGAGTTTATTACGGACCTACTCTAAATATTAATGGCGAGCGCGTAACCTATGATGAAAGTGTGTATATCTCTGACCTGCTAACGGAACACGCTGTGGAATGGCTTGAAGAGCGGGAAGAAGATCAACCATTCTTTATGTATCTATCCCATAAAGCAGTTCACAGTCAATTTGCTCCTGCCCAGCGCCACCTTGACAACTATAGCAATGAGGAGATTATTTACCCATCTTCTTTCGAAACACCACTCTATGGTGAACCCACAATGCCCTCCTCTTCATCAACAGGCGAACCTCTGCGTGGTAAAAAATACTATGGAAATAACCGCATTCCTGATTGGGTCAAAGAACAACGAGAATCCTGGCATGGGGTTGATTATATGTATCACGGAGCCATTAATTTCGAAGATTTTTTCCATCGTTACACTGAAACACTGATGGGAATTGATGAGAGCGTAGGGCGAGTACTGGACTTTCTCGATGCTAATAATTTGACTGACGACACCTTAGTGATCTACATGGGAGATAACGGATTTTCTTTTGGTGAACATGGTCTCATCGACAAACGTCATTTTTATGAAGAGTCAGCGAAAGTGCCTTTATTAGTTCGCTGGCCTTCGAAATTTGAAGGCGGTACACCTATCGAATCTCTGGTACAAAATATTGATATTGCTCCTACTATCCTTGAAGCAGCGGGCTTGAAAGCACCTGACCACATGCAAGGCATGTCATTTGTTCCACTCCTTGCAAGGCAAGACACAACCTGGAGAGACAGAATATTCTACGAGTACTATTGGGAGATGGATTTTCCACAGACGCCCACTATGTTCGGTGTGCGAACAAATCGCTACAAGTACATCCGTTATCATGGGATTTGGGACACTAATGAATTCTATGATTTACAGAATGATCCGAATGAAATGCAAAACTTAATCGATGCGCCTGAACACCAAGAGCGAATCGAATCTTTTGCCAAGGACATTTATTCTTGGCTTGAAGATACTGGAGGTATGAACATCCCACTCAAGAATATTGTCCGCCCGAAATTTGGCGACCATCGTAATCAGGGCGTTTTGTAAACTAGGTTTAACAGAGAGGATTTTTTTATGCAATTTTTAGTGATTGCCTATGATGGCAAAGATGCTGCGGCAGCATCCCGTCGCACAGCGGCGAGACCAGCGCACTTAGAAGGAGCGAACCACCTAAATAAAGCGGGCAATATAATTATTGGCGGCGCAATATTAAACGAAAATAACGAGATGATTGGCTCTACGCTTTGCGTTGACTTCAACACCAGGGAAGAATTAGACGAATGGCTATCCGAGGACCCCTATGTGACTGAAGGCGTGTGGCAAGATATTACAGTTCAGCCTATTCGTCTTGCTATTACGCCTTCCTAAACCAGAAAAAATTATATTCAGTGGCCGATATTATGGCTTTCCAGAAAATCTCTAATCTCAGCATAGATATCGCGCATTTGGTTTAGAGTGAAGCCACCATGACCACCACCTTCTATTGTGATTAGTTTGTTTTGAACTCCTGCGTCCTCCAGAGCTTCATGAAGGCGCAGACCCTGATCAAAAGGAACAATTGAGTCTTCATTACCATGAATTGTTAGTACTGGTGGCAAGTCAGCACGTATGTGATTCACTGGGGAAACTCGTGCTGCTATAGCTACTCGATCCGAAGAACTGCCTAACCAGGCTTCCGTAAAATTACCCGATGTGCCCGGGCCTTCGTTTAATAATGAAGTGACATTAGTGATGCCATACCAATTAACAATTGCGGCAACTTCCAAAGGCTCCATATTACGTGGACCTATGGGCCAGGCGCGCATTCTGTCACCAGGGCACTGACGTTCCATACCTACATTACTGGCCAACATACCTGTAGTAAGAGCCAGGTGCCCCCCAGCCGAATTACCGGTAACGACAATGTTGGTTTTATCAAAATTATATTGCTCAGCATTCCGATAAATCCAGCGAAGTGCACACCGAGTATCTTCAACCGCAGCTGGCGCATGAGCAACATCTGCTAAGCGATAAGCAACATTTACTACCGTCCACCCCATTTCCAAATAGGGAAGAAAAGTTAACGAAGATCCTTCCTTACTGCCATTGGTCCAGCCTCCCCCATGAATATACATAAGCGTAGGATTGGGACCCTGAACATCTCGCGGACGATAAACATCTAACTTCAAATCCACGCCACCGGCACGATGATAAGTTAAATTTGGCGCGACTGAATAAGTGCTGGTGACATCGACAAAACTGCGCTCGCTAGTCTGCGCGTGAATTAAGGCCGAACAACCTATCAAAGCAAAACAAAATGCTGCTTTCACAAGATGCATTAATTGGCCAGCTCGAGGGTTTTTTATAGCGAAACTTGTTTTCATAGCATTCCCTATATGAAATTTAACCTTTAAACATAATAAAGCCTAACTATAGTGATAAAAATTAGACTTATCCGCTCCAAATATTAACCAAGGCTAACCCTATCAAGTTAACAGGCGCAGAGCCATTTGAAGTCTTGTTGAAAACACAAATAGTGGTATTCTAAATCCCCTATAGAAGTTACACCGTATTAAACCTATAAGAATAATTGCCCATGCTTTTGGAGAACAAACATGAGCCGCTCTATTCTACTGCAAACTACAAAATCACTAGCTTTAAGTTGTTTGTTATTATCCCCAAATAGTCAGTTTACGCTGGCTCAGAATTCTATGGATTGGCAAGCATTGCCTGATATGCCAGTCGGGAAATGGGAACCTGGAGTCGTCATTCTTGACGATAAACTTTATTTGTTTGGTGGCTACACAGAAGGGGTTGTCTCTAGTAAACGTTCTGAATACTTCGACCCTGCAGATGGTAGCTGGACGCTAATTCAAGAATTACCCAGCGCAATCACTCACATGAATATGGTGTTGGACGGTCGGACAGTCTGGTTCGCAGGTGGATTTAAAGACGGTTATCGCGGGCATACGATTGCCGAAGTCTGGAATTACGACATCGACTTGGATCGGTACACAGCTGCACCTCTGCTTCCAGGACCACGTGCCGGTGGCGGCCTCGCTCTGGTTGGGCGGGAATTGCACTATTTTGGCGGATTGATGGTGGACCGGGATACAGATTCCCCCGATCATTGGGTCTTAAATCTAGATGACTGGACAAAGGGATCCGCTAGGTGGGAACCCTCTATACCAATGCCTGCACCACGTAATCAATTTTCCACCATCGTATTTCAGGACAATATCTACGCGATTGGCGGTCAGTTCAATCACGATAGCCAGCAATTAGACCAGTCCCGGGTCGACATCTTTGACCCAGAATCAGAGACATGGAGCATCGGGCCACCCTTGCCAAAAGGACATTCTCATGCCGAGGGCGCTACTTTTGTTCACGCAAATAAGATCTGGATGATTGGCGGCCATACAACACCAGCAGCTGGAACCAAGTCTCAGGACCCCGACATTCTGACTCTTGCCCCAGAAGGCCAATGGCAAAAAGTTGGCGAATTACCTAACCCTCTCTCATCGCCTGCCGCTGGCATAATTGACGGTATGCTGTATGTTGCCGGCGGTGCGTTTGAAGGCAGTACAGTACAGGCAAAAATGTGGATGGGTGAGGTGCCTTAAAAAGCTCACAATACCGTTACGCTTTGTTTCTTTTTTATGATTGCAGTCTGAACACGCCTAAGGTAATGTTTTCTGGTTAAGTTATGTCAAAGTTGTAGGTCTGCTGAATTTTAAGTTATTGAAATATAATATATTTTACCGTCGGCGAGCGGAGCCACTATGAAACCAATCAGAAAGAATTGGGTCAGGTCAGGCCTAGCCTTTTCAGGACTGGTTGTGGCGTTGCTGTCAGTTTCAAATTCAATTCCACCAATATCGCAAAAGGCTGTCGCCCAAGACCAATTTAATGCCGCGGATATGCAGCGAGTTGTTAATCAGTATTGCCTCGCCTGCCACAATGATGCTCTCGCCACTTCAGGGCTCTCATTACAAACTGTCGATTTCACCAGAATCGCAAACCACGCCGAAACTTTAGAAAAAGTAGTAAAAAAGTTACGCGCACACATGATGCCGCCTGCTGGCATGCCACGGCCGGACTTCGATTCTTATAGGATAATGGCCGAATGGCTGGAAAATGAATTAGATGATGCCTGGACAGCAAACCCAAACCCTGGACGAGTGACGCCCGTGCACCGAATGAATCGTTACGAGTACAACAATTCCATTAATGAGTTGCTGGGTCTCGATGTCGATGTGATGGAAATGTTGCCAGGTGATCCTACTGCAGATGGGAGTTTTGACAACATTGCCTCGGCCCTACCCTTTTCGACAGCTCATATGGAACGCTATATGTCAGTGGCGAGGCAAGTGACGCGACTTGCAACTGGACTACCACCTTTAAGCCCAATTGTTTCAACTTATGAAATCCCACTTTACATGAGTCAAGACTGGCGTCAGACCGAAGACATGCCATTCGGCTCCCGTGGCGGTATTTCAGTCACTCACAATTTTCCAGTCGACGGAGAATACACCGTCAAAATTGATTTGGAAACCAACTACCAAGACTACATTAAGGGCTTAGGCTGGGCACAAATTCTCGACTTACGTTTAGATGGTCGACTACTAGAAAGATTTACTATTGGCGGTGATGCTCCGGGCACACCAACTCCTCTAAGTTTTAGTGGTACTGGAGAACCTGGTAGCGTGGATTGGGAGCAGTATATGTTGTATCAAGCCACCGAAGGCTTGGAAATTACTGTGCCCGTGACCGCTGGGCCACATTCCATAACCGCGTCCTATGTGCGGCAACAAGTTATTGAAGAAGAAATTCCGCAGCCACGACAGGGAGGTAGACTTCCAGCAAATTCCGAAGCCTATCTTACTTATCAAAAAGTCCATTCCATAGAAGTGGGTGGCCCATACACGAACAATGCGAGCTTCGGAGAATCACCAAGCCGCCAACTAATATTCTCCTGCTATCCCGAACAACTAACGGAAGAGGCTGCCTGCGCAGAAGAAATCGTTTCGCGCATGGCCCGACGAGCTTATCGACGAGCGATTACTGATGCCGACACGGACTTACTGGTCGAATTCTTCAATCGAGGTCGAGAGCAAGGCGGTAGTTTTGATGCTGGCATCCAGTTCGCTCTTGAGTTCATTCTCAGCGACCCAGACTTTCTAATTCGCTCTTACCAGGCTCCAGAAAATTTGGCTGCTGGCGAAATTTTCGAACTGAATGATTTAGAGCTTGCTTCACGCCTGTCATTCTTTCTATGGAGTAGCGCACCAGATGAAGAATTGCTGGAACTTGCTGAAGCCGGCAATCTTTCTAATTCTCAAGTTTATGAACAGCAAGCACATCGCATGCTAGACGATGAACGCGGAGTTAATGCATTGGTAGAAGATTTTGCGGCGCAGTGGCTAAACCTGCGACGCTTGGAAGAAGTAAATATCAACACCGTGTTGTTTCCACAATACGACGTGAGCTTGATGGAAGCCTTCGAAACCGAAACTGAAATGTTTGTTGGAGAAACATTGAAGAACGATGCCAGTGTCATCGAACTACTCAATGCAGATTACACTTTCGTTAATGAACGTCTCGCCCAGCATTACGGAGTTGAAGATGTTTATGGTAGTCGGTTCAGGAAAGCGGCCTTGCCAAATACGACTCAAAGAGGCGGTATTTTAGCCCACGGCGCTCTGCTCACAGTGACATCTTATCCCGGCAGAACCTCACCAGTTCTTCGTGGCAAATGGCTACTGGATAATCTGCTAGGTACGCCGCCACCCCCACCGCCGCCAAATGTGCCTATTCTTCCAGAAGCCGAAGCAGGTGAAATTCCAGCGTCTATTCGCGAGCGACTGGCACAACATCGGGAAGATCCCGTATGCGCTTCCTGTCACGTGGTCATTGACCCACTTGGGTTCGCCCTAGAGAATTTTGATGTTATCGGAGCCTGGCGCGAATTTGATGAAGCAGGCAATCCTGTTGATCCCAATGGAAACTACCCTGGTGGAATCGAATTTGCAGGATTTTCAGATCTGAGAGATTGGATGATGGATCGACCGGATCGCTTCGCCCATACCCTGACAGAAAAATTGATGACCTATGCCTTAGGCAGGCGTGTGGAATACTATGATCAACCTATTATTCGAGAAATTGTAAGAAATTCAGCGGAACAGAATTACAGGTGGTCTTCCATCGTTCTAGGCATTGTGAGTAGCCCTGCATTCAAATCCAGCATGGGGCCCGTGCAGGTGGCAGAAAATGAGAAAAACAATGATGAAACTGAAACAATTGCATCGACAACTAGGCTTTAAGGCGGTAAATCCTGATTTTCAGGCATTTACCGTGTAACATTTAATGATATGCACTGCGTACGAGCCGTTTTTAAAAACAGCACCTAAAAGTTATACCTACTAAGAGGTAGCGATAATGAAGGCGAAACAGAATAAGATTACTAACGCGGTAAACATTCATACTGGGAAAGCGTTATCACGCCGTGCTGTTCTCAAAGGTGTCGGCGCCGCATTTGCCCTACCCATGCTGAATGCAATGACACCTGCTTTTGCCAATGCACCTGCCCCGGTTCAGCGTTTCCAAACGGTTTATATTCCCAATGGCATGGCCATGCAGTATTGGTCACCGACCACGACCGGTTCTAACTACGAATTGACACCAATACTCCAACCGCTCGCCAACTACAAAAATAAAATGAGAGTAATTTCCGGATTAAAAGCCAACTGGAATATCGCACATGCCGGTGCTGGCGGCTCCTTTCTTACAGGAGTAACACAAGGTGGAAAAACCGAAGTAGAAATTTTGGCTGACGTTTCAATTGATCAACTTCTAGCAAATGAACTTGGCAAAGAGACACAACTTTCTTCTCTCGAACTTTCAATGGATGCCCCTGCTCTCGCTGGGGCCTGTACCGTTAACCTTAGCTGTGTCTATACCCATACACTTTCGTGGCGCGGTAAGACGGAACCACTGCCTACAGAACATAATCCACGCTCCCTCTTCGAACGCTTATTTGGCGACAGTGGCACCACAGCAAAACAGGCTCGGGAAATTCGCTTAAGCCAGCAGTCTAGTATTCTCGATGCAGTGCTGGAAAAACTTACTAGCTTGGAAAATCAGCTAGGGTACGAAGACCGTCACCTAATCGATAGCTACACCGAATCAGTGCGCAATATTGAACGACGAATTCAAAAAGCCGAAGAACAAATTGACATGGATCTTCCTGAGATTGATCAGCCTGCTGGCGTTCCGCCTGTGTTTGAAGATCACATGGAAATCATGCAGGACCTACAAGTGCTCGCCTTACAAACTGATTTGACCCGAGTCATAACATTTATGATGAGCAAAGAACAAAGCCCAAGGCCTTACCCGCAAATAGGCGTACCCGATGCCCATCACCCGCTCTCTCATCATAATAACAACCCAATGTTGATAGAGCGCATGTCGAAGATTAACACCTATCACACCACACTGTTTTCCAACTATCTGGATAAATTGGCAGCAATTCCAGACGGCGAAGGTTCTTTGCTAGATAACATGACCATACTCTACGGTGGCGGTCTATCAAATAGCACCATTCACTCCGGCGACAATCTGCCCATACTCTTAGTCGGTGGGGGCGCAGGTTGGTTAAAAGGTGGGGAGCATAAGCATTATGACAATACACCGACTATGGCTGATCTGCATCTAAGTCTCTTAGATAAGTTTGGCGTTAAGATAGATCAAATGGGTGGAAGTTCTGGTCCAATTACGCTTTAGAAGCCTGACGATTTTTTACTACTATTCATGATTATTATCTCGCGAAAAACTCTTCTTGTTGCGTTATTTTTTTTCGCAAGTCAGAGTTTTGCGCAAAATCTTCCAGTTGTCATAAGTCTTGCTAAAGAACAAAAATGGAATGAACTTGCTTCCTTATTGGAAGACGGGTTCAACCCAAATGCCGTTTACGGAGATGGCACTACTGCATTGCATTGGGCGAGCTATCACAACAGTAACCAAGCTACAGAACTGCTGCTCGCTTCTGGTGCCGACGTAAATGCCACCACCGACTTAGGTGTCACCGCTCTCTGGCTCGCTGCTGAGAATGGCAGTGTTGATATAGTAAGAAAGCTCCTAGCTTCTGGAGCCGACCCCAGGATTCAACTACTTTCAGGTGAAACAACGATAATGACTGCTGCCCAAGCAGGTAATGGGGAAGTAGTGCGGTCAATCCTTGAAGCAGGCGGTGATCCAAATGTCGCCGTAACGCGCGAACAAACCGCACTCATGTGGGCTGCTGGCCTTGGTCACTCGGACGTAGTGGCAGCTTTGTTGGATCACGGAGCTGATGTGCATGCTCGATCAAGAGTTCGTGAACAATATGTTAAGTCTGAAAAAGAACAGGACAGCCATCCTTCCTATAAATATTGGATCGAACAGGGTGGGAATACAGCACTTATGTTTGCGGCCCGATCCGGAGATATGCGCTCAGCGCAATTACTCGTCGAAGCAGGCGCCGATATCAATGAGGTCTCCGCCTTTGGTACTAGCCCAGCAATAATGTCCATCCATGGTGGCAATGCGGAAGTGTTGGACTTCTTATTAGAAAGTGGTGCTGATCCGGAATCGAATGCAAGTGGGCATACGGCCCTGCATACAGCTGTGCTACGAGGTAGCCTTGATGCAGTAAATGTCTTGATCAAACATCACGCAAACCTCGAAGCTATTTTGGAAAAGCCAACACCCGTACGTAGACAGTCTACTGACTATAATTTTCATGATTCGCTATTGGGAGGTACGCCTCTCTGGCTAGCAGCACGCTTCTCAGAAGCAAAAATTATGGAGGCTTTAATAGAAGCCGGTGCCAATCCAAAAATCATTAATCACATGCGTTACCCTGCTCAACGCCAAGGCGAAAACTTCATTCGAGATGAGGGTGAGATCAATCTATTAATGGCTGCTGTTGGCATGGGGAACTCGCGACTTCGGGTAAGCTGGGGCACACCAGAGCGCCGTGCTGGACAAATTGCTAGTAGAGAAGCTCTCGCTCTCGATGCTTTAACGATTGCTCTTGCCGCTGGGGCTGATATCAACGGCAAAAACGCTGAAGGACAATCTGCCCTAGCATTCGCAAAGCAAAGACGCTATGAATCAATTGTTACTTTTTTAGAAGCTGCTGGTGCATTAGAAAACTAGAAGAATCCCTGTGGGAATCGATTCTCTCTTTTTGAACTCCTGACTGAGGTGCAAAGCATGTTTAAAAAGTGCTGCTTGATCTTTCTGACGGTCTTATTTCCCTTAAGCATTCCATTTTTTGCTCAAACCCCTGACACTGTTTTTCTTGAAGAACTCACTTGGACTGAAGTTCGTTCTGCAATTGATAACGGCACTACGACTGTTATCGTGCCAACAGCTGGAACAGAGCAGAATGGCCCTCACATGGTATTAGGTAAACACAAATACCGAATCAACGCTGGCGCCGAGCGAATTGCGAGAGCCTTAGATAATACCTTGATTGCTCCAGCAATAACTTACGTGCCGGAAGGCGATATTGATCCGCCTTCCGGCCATATGCGTTATGCTGGAACAATCTCTATTCCGCAGAGCGTCTTCATTGAAGTGCTTGAGCATACCGCTCGCAGCCTAAAGCAGCACGGATTTACTGATATTTTATTTATCGGTGATAGTGGCCCGAATCAGAGGCCGCAGGAAATAGTAGCAAGACAACTTTCTAGCGAATGGGAAAGTGAGGGCGTGAAAATCTTACACATATCGGACTGGTACAAGATCGGTATTTTCGACGAGTATCTTTTATCCCAAGGCGCTAGCTATGATCAAATTGGGACTCATGCAGGCCTAAGAGATACAGCCTTACTTCTCGCAATCGCACCAGAACGTGTGCGAAAAGAAAATATCTCGCCCGGCAAAGGTTCCGATATTGATGGTGTTTCCGGTGACCCAACAATAGCTACAGCAGAGCTCGGGAAAGTAGGGTTCGATCTAATATTTAATGCCGCGATGGATCAAATACGAGAATTAATGGCCCGTGATTAGAAAATTAGTTTCTATCCCTATTTTTACGATTCTTAACTGTATTAGTTTTGCCTCTATTTCTGCTACAGAACTTTCGTGGGATATAGGATTAACTGAACAGCGTAATTTAATTACTGCAAGCGGAGTCATGTATGAGAAAAACGCCCCCACTATTCTTTATCTCGCAGGACTCGAAGGTTCCTCACAAAATTCAGCAGTACTAAACACGCTTCTTGAAAACTATAGTCAGTCTTCCCCTACAGATTCTGCAGTTAATTTAATCGTCATTGCCAATGCCAACCCGGATTCTGAATCGTTACAGTTTCCCCCAACTGGTGCAGCTTTTTCTGAAAATTCGGTATCCCATGTATTATGGCGCTGGATAGGTACCCATGCTCCAGATTTAATCGTGTTAGAAGCTGGCCAAGATTTTGGCTTTAGCACTGCATTGGAGGAGATTGGAATTGCCGGGTTCGGCAACATACCCATTGCAAGTCTTTCCGCAAGCAATACGACAATGCAGTTTTTACGCTTCAGTTCCGATCTAGCAAGATCGCAGGCCAGAGCCGAACTAGACCGACGTACTGCTCGAACGCCAAGAGCAGTGGCAGAACAACTCGCCGCCATTTACGGTTATGATTTTTCATCTCCTGTTTATGTTCCCGGTATGAGTATTATTGGTCGACTCCGGCTTGGTTACATTGACTCTGTAAACGACTTGTTATCGTCTTATCTAATGGGTGAATCTTTTGAAGTCTCTAACGCTTCAGTAATGGCCGGTCAACTTGTGTTTGCCGAACATGCGAGAATCACGGGAAACGAAACATCACAGAGACTAGTCCTGAGTGCGGCTAACTTAGCATTTGATGAAAACGACCAGCCCTTAGAAGTAATGCCCATGCATTACGAAATGAGCGATTCATTTTTTATGGCAACTCCACTGCTGGTAAAAGCAGGCGTGCTAAGTGGAGATGATCGATACTTTGACATGGCAATTCGCCATGCGGCCTATATGCGTAAACTTTTACTGCGCGACAACGGGTTGTATCGGCATTCTGCAGATGCAGATGTCGCTTGGAGTCGAGGCAATGGTTTTCCAGCCTATGGTCTTGCTCTAAGTTTGAATGAGTTTCCTAAAGCGCATCCTGCGCGAGATGTCTTGCTTGGCTACCTTGTGGACCATCTGGAAGCACTGCTGCCTTATCAAGATATAGATGGCATGTGGCATGAAGTAATCGATTATCCAGGCTCTTTTGCGGAGATTACATCAACAGCAATGATCGGAATGGCGATTAAACAGGGAATAGATAATGGCTGGTTATCTGAAACCACCTATAGACCAGTTTTGAATAAAGCGTGGAATGCAATAAAAATCCGTACCAGTTTTGACGGTATTTTTATTAACGCCTGCACGTCCACTGGCAAGATGCCTTCCCTTGAGGCCTATTTAGACCGATTGGCAATTTTTGACCGGGATGACCGCGCGGGCGGCATGGTGATGAATTTTGCGATTGATATGGCTGGGCTTTGAGTAGGCTTTTGTGTCGCCAGGTCGATGAAATAGCTTCTCGGAAAAAAATGGATTTTATGATTTACTAGGTGCCTGACCGACGAGTACTAGATTTTTATAACCTTTAGCCGGAACAGCAATAACGATGAATAAACAAACTCGTAGAACGTTTATTAAAGCAGCTGCTCTTAGTGCAGCTGCTGCCGCAACAAGTAAAGCAGCAATAGCACAGAACCAGTTTACCCTCTCCGGGGTACCTCACCCCTATCCAGATGAGTGGCTACCGGATGGAGTACGTTCACGTTTTGTAGATAACGTAAATGGATTACGCGTTCATGTGCTTGAAGCTGGGTTCGAAACAAGTAATCGCCCTGCCTTACTTTTATTACATGGTTTTCCAGAATTGGCTTACAGTTGGCGCAATGTAATGAAACCATTGGCGGATGCTGGCTATCATGTGATTGTGCCAGATCTAAGAGGTTATGGCAGAACTACTGGCTGGAACAGTGATTATGATGCCGACTTAACCCCCTTTAGAATGCTGAACAAAGTGAGAGACGCCCTAGGCTTGGTCTATGCGTTTGGTTATGACGCTGTTGCTGCCGTGATCGGTCACGACTTTGGGTCACCGCTAGCTGCGTGGTGCGCAGTGACTAGACCCGATGTTTTTAAATCAGTCGTTATGATGAGTGCGCCTTTCGGTGGCACGCCTTCAATTCCTGCTGGATTTGCCAATGAACCAGCACAAGCTACTCCTGCGCAAAGCCCAAGTATCTATGATGATCTTGCAGCACTGCCAAGACCACGAAAGCATTATCAACGCTATTACCAGACCCGCGGCGCCAATGAAAACATGTGGCACGCGAAACAAGGACTCAGCAATTTTATTCGCGCCTACTATCATCACAAGAGCGCTGACTGGGAAGGAAACAAACCTTTCAGACTGGCAGGACGTCTAGCTGAAGAATGGGCAAAAATGCCAACTTATTACATTATGGATCTGAACCTGAGCATGGCAGAGACAGTAGCTGTGCACATGCCCAGTGAACGCGAAGTAAGATCAAATAGCTGGTTACCAGAAAACGCGCTAGCTGTTTATGCAGAAGAATATGGAAGAACAGGTTTTCAAGGTGGTTTAAATTCCTACCGCATGGGGGCCAGCGGTATCGGCAATGCTGAATCTCAGTTATACGCCGGAAAAACGATAGATCAACCGTCCATGTTTATTAGCGGTTCTAGTGATTGGGGAACTTATCAGGGCCCTGGCTCGTTCGAACGTATGCAGCAATCTGCGTGCACCGACATGCGGGCCGTGCATTTAGTAGATGGTGCGGGTCATTGGGTGCAACAAGAACAAGCTGAGGAAACAAGTCGTCTGTTACTTGAATTTCTAGCAGGGCTTACCTAATTGGAAAGAATATAATTGACGAATCTTTGGGATGCTATTTAACTATCATTCAACGAAAGAGGTGATAGGTTAATATTAGTGATTGAAATTCAGTGCTTCTAGGAAGCATTAACGGACAAAGAACAACTGAAGATCAGATATAGAGTACGTGTAGGAAGATTAAAAAGCCTAGCAATTATTGGCCTGGGCTTAAATGCTCGAGCGTTAACCTATCTTCATAACCGGACGGAACCAACCCAAGACTGGATTGCCGATCCATGCTCTTTAAATGAATATCAAACCAGGCAGTGACAAAATGATCCATGATGTTATTCATTTCGACATTATCCCAGTTCGCATCACGATAATGACCGGCCGCTTCTACGTTCTCTGAATTATCTAATTCATTGGGAACAGGCATTGGTGCTCCAGCATTATGACCAGCACCCAATAAGGTCAAAAGGTATCGATCGCTATTTGTAGCGCCATTGAAAATAGCATGAGCTCCATTTTCATAACCAGCAACGCTGTCTTGATCCCCTGCCAAATAGAAAGTGGGCAAAACTATTCCTGCCAAGTCTTCCGACTGCCAAAAGCCTGCGTTCATTCCCCAAGGGCCAATCGCGAAGCCAGCTTTAATACGTAAATCCAAATTGTTTCGATATTCAGGATTCGATGTTGCGTGTTCTTCTAATAAACGGTTTGGGGGCGCCAAGAATCCATCTATGCTTTCTTCACTGTATCCAGCACCAAGATTATTTAGCAAACCGTAACCACCCATTGAATATCCTATGAGTCCAGTTCTCTCAGCATCAATCATCCCCCTAAGTACTTGATCTTCCTCTGCCGAAATAGAAGCAAGTGTGTTTAACACGAAGCGTTGGTCTAGAGGGCGATTGTATAAAGTTGACGCAAACGATTGTTGGTTATCATAGGTGCTTTCCAGATGATCGATTGACACTACAACATAACCTTTGCTCGCCAGGTTTTCACCTGTATGACTCATGAGAAAACGATTTCCCGGATAACCATGAGAAATTATCAGCAGTGGATATGGCCCACCTTGATATTGAGGTCGTGCGTTGCGAACTGCTCGACCATGAAGAGTGGCTGTAATTTCAGGATTGCGTGTTATAGCCTGGTATTGAGTACCCGGCTCTTGTCCTTGTAAATCCGCTGGATACCAAATTTCAAGAGTTAGCTTTCTATCATAGTAAGCAGTGTCGCCGCCACGGGAAGTATTCAAAATATCAACGCGATCACCCGCAACTGCTTCAATAGTCTGAACACCAACGTTATAACTACCAAAGGCTGCTAAATCAGGAGCGAACGGACCGATCGTATCTATACGGTTTTGCTGAGCACTCACATTACAAACAATACAACTAAGTGCCAAAGACAAAAAGGTTTTAGTCATAGAAGCGACCTCTGAGAGTTAAACCCGATCAAGAGTATTGCAATTAAGTTAATGTTAGCTATATAACCAAAGTGCTAAAAAAGGGGCTTAACCTTCGTATGCCAGTTCTGCTTTTTCTAACTCTTTGTCACCTAAAAAGTCATGCAAAATCAAATATAAACTTGGGACTAAAAAGAGGGTGATTGCTGTTGCAAACAACACCCCATATGCGAGTGAAATTGCCATAGGGATTATGAAAAAAGTAGCTGGATTAGCCGTGGCCATTAAGGGGACTAGCCCTATAAATGTAGTTATTGAAGTCAAAATGATTGGTCTAAAACGCACGGCCCCAGCACTGGAAACCGCTTCCATTATATCCAGCCCCTCCGCACGTAACCGATTTATCGTTATCACTAAAACCAGACTAGCATTAACAACTACCCCACTAAGTGCAATGATACCCAAAATTGAGAAAAAGACTAACGGAACGTCCATTATAAAGTGACCGAAGATCGCACCTATCGCTCCAAATGGGATGACGCTCATAATCACCAATGGCTGCGAATAAGATTTCAACGGAACAGCCAATAGAGCAAACATTATTAGCAACGCTATCGGATAGTTTGTTAATAACCCCGAAAGGGATTCCATTTCTCTTTCACCCTCGCCCCCAATTGCTATTGTTACATCAAGCTCTCTATCCCATAGTTGCGCGTATTTCGAAAATATTTCCCTGCGAATCTGGGCGGGCTCTACTACAGTCCGATCGACATCACCTCTAACCGATATAATTCTACGCCCATTTTGCCTATTTATACTTGAATAAGTGTTCCCGAGCGAATAATCAGCGATACTTAGAAAAGGTACCTCCGCTCCACTAGGGGTCCTGATAAGTAACTCTTCTAAATTTCCTAGCGATTGCCTTTCAGGCTCCGGATAACGAACCATGACTCGAATGTCGTCACTGCCTCTCTGAATTCGTTGAGCCTCAGCACCATAAAACGCTTGGCGAACTTGAGTAGCAACGTCGTTAAGAGTCAGGCCTAACGTTTTGCCACGCTCTAGAATTTGAATTTGTACTTCCTGCTTTCCAGCCCGGAAGCTATCGGAAACATCAAAAACACCAGGATATAACATTAGTTCTTCGCGCAATTGCGTGGCTGCAACCTTTAAATTCTCTTCGTCACGACCCTCTAAGCGAAAGTTGATAGCATCTCCCGCAGAGAAAGCATCCGATACGAAAGTTAATTCTAATGCATCTGGTATTGTTCCAACTTTTTCGCGCCAGCGATCTCGGATATCTGCAGCACTCATGCCTCCTCTGTCAAAGTAGGGAACCAGATACAGCATTACTTCAGCTATCTCACTTCTGCCAGCAGAGCGCTGTCCACCCCCAGGGCCTCCTTTCGGCGCAGTTCCTCCGATAATCGTCAAAACATTGTCTACTGCCTTGTCCGAGGATATCGACGAATCGCCGGCAGCTTTCATTTCTGCCAATTCGGCATCCAGCTCGGCGACAAGTTCAAGAGCCTTCTCCTCTATCAGGTTAACAGCTTCCTCTGTTAGTGAAGCAGGAACCCCAGCAGGCATCGTAACTGTGCTCCAAACACGATCACCCTCTATTGAAGGCATAAACTGAAAGATCACCCTCCCGCTAAATAAAAGAGCAATCACGACTAACACCACACCAGTTGCTGTCGCCCAAGCCGCATACCTGTACCGTAAGACTGTCTTTAAGACCCGTTTGTAACCGTGCTCAGCGAAGCTTTCAAGCCAAGTAGCTATATTGCCCTGAAAATTCTGCCATGCCGTGACAATCTTTGAACCCTCTAGAAAATATCCTTGCGTTTTTCGGTGAGCGATGTGCCCTGGTAAAATTAACTGTGATTCAATAAGGCTGGCTATCAAACAAAAGACAACAGTACCCCCTATTAGTTGAGAGAAAGCCGAAAACTGAGTGTTATCAAGCAACAATGGCAAGAACGCAGCAATAGTAGTCAGCACGCCAAATATTACAGGAACAGACACTTCAACGGTGCCCTCTATCGCTGCCTCATCTTTACTGAGGCCTTTTTGCTCATGCGCATGAACTCTCTCACCAACAACGATAGCATCGTCTACCACAATTCCGAGAACCAGAATAAATCCCATCACTGTTAGCGAACTGATAGTTAAACCCATTGGTGGAAAGGCAATCAATGCTCCACAAATTGCGATAGGAATCCCAGCAGCCACCCAGATGGCTATCTTAAAACGTAAAAATAGAGCCAAAATTATTAGTACTAACAAAAGCCCCGTGTACGCGTTCTTTGCGACCGTCGCTATTCTTGTCTGTGTACTTACCGAATCATCAGAAACAACATTCAGAGACATACCCTCAGGCAAATCAAAATTCGCAGAAGCCATGAACTCTTTTACTTGGTTGGCGGACGTAACTATGTCCTCGTCTCCAATCCGCATCACGTCAATAATCGCTGAGTTGACCCCATCTAGCCGAGCGTCTAAGTACCCTTCTTCAAAACCATCTTTAATAGTAGCTATGTCTGAAAGGCGCAGCTGGGTCCCGTCTGGATAAGAAGCAACCACAACCTCAGCATACTCAGAGCCCTGGTACACCTGACCCTTTGTACGAATCAATATCTCGCCTGACGTCGTGCGGATAGTACCTCCAGGAAGATCCAAAGAAGCTTGAGAGATAGCCTGAGAGATTTGATTCAAAGTTAATCCATACTGTCTTAGCGTAAACTCTGAAACTTCGATAGAAATTTCCAAAGGCCTTATAAATTCAACATTAACTTGAGAAACTTCCGGGAGATCCAATAAGTCGTCTCTAATTTCCTCTGCGACGGCCTTGAGGTTTAGATCGTTGGTTTCCGACGACAGCGCGATTGTCATCACAGTTCCGATACTACTAAAAGCCCGAATTATTGGCTTTTCAGTCTCAACGGGAAATGTTGTTATAGCATCCACCTTTCCTTTGACATCATTCAGGAGACGATTTAGATCTGCGCCTTGTGCCAACTGGATCGTAGAGTCGCAACCGCCCTCTCTCGCGGTAGTCGTCAACGTATCAATATTTTCGGTGCCTTCCAGCGCCTCCTCTATCCTAAGACAGACTCCAGTCTCAGATTCTTCTGGTGTCGCTCCCAGGTAAGGGACACTGAGTTGGATAACACCAACTTCAATGTCAGGGAACTCCTCTTGGTTAAGACTAAAATAAGCAACAACACCTCCAACCAGAAAAATCCACATGAGTAGATTACTAGCAACGGGATTTTTCACAAACCAAGCTATTGGTGTTCTCAAAATTAACCTCTCAATTAAGTCTTAATTCTACTAAATAAGTTCAAGAACCGGCTGAACAGCCATACCATCAACTACAGCCTGAATTGGCGATATGCAAATTTTTTCACCAGGTAAAATTCCACCACTAATCAGAACGTTCTCTTCTTCAAGCCTAAAAATATCGACCTCACGGAAATACATCTTATTTTCAGCGTCTACTACAAGTACCTGATTGTTATTTCTAATCACAGAGCGAGGAAGAGAGATAAGATTATCGACAGTCTTACCTGTAATATCGGCATGCACATAAAGTCCAATGGGAAGCGGGATAGCTTTAACTACTTCATCTGAAGCCGAGCCAATAGTAGCTGACGGCTGAGGAACCCTTATGATTGTTTGCACTGTATTACTGTTGGGGTCGATAGATGCCTCTATTCTTACCAATGTGCCTTCCCAGTGATACTCAGCACCTCCATACATGCCAGTCAATGTAACATTTGGTGCCTGTTCGGGAAGCAATTCCCCCTGTAAACCTAAGGGGATATCCAGGTATCCTAGCTGGCGGATCGCAAGAGGAACGCGCACCTCGACTTCATTCGCTCCGTACAATACAGCGATGCTTTGAGCTCGGTTTACATATTGGCCAAGCTCTACTTCTCTAGTCTCTATAATTGCGTTGAAAGGAGCTTTAATTTCTGTTCTCTGTAAATCGAGCTGTGCTTGCCTATGGTTTGCTTCCGCATCAGCCAAACGAGCTATTGAAACTTCAGCTAGCCTTTGGGCGTCTTGCAATTGCGATTGACTCGCTAATCGCTGTTCAGCCAGCTCCTTCATGCGATCATATTCTCTGGAGGCATGACCAGACTCAGCATTCGCCTGCTGAACCGAAGCTTCGCTCCTCGCTAACATAGTTTCATAATCGCTGGCGTCTAATCTGAGTAAAGTCTCACCTTCGGTGACATACCCCCCGGCTTCCATTGCAGAGGAGATCCATGCAACCGGGCCAGCAACAGCTGCCGAGAGGTTGGCCGTTTGTGCAGCTTGCACTTTCCCTTGAGAACCAACTACCAAGCCTACTGACCGCTGCTCAACTTCCGTGACGCGCACTGAGACTGGAATTATTTCTAGTGCTACCTCGTCTAGGGAAAGAGGCGTGCGAATCAAGGCATAAGAAAAAGCGATACAACTACCCAGAATTATTATAGGTACTAACACCCGCTTCATTTAATCTCTCCTAATCGTATTGATCCTGCTACCAAATTAAGCAAAGGAATATTTTCATTGCGCCTGCATCTATACATATGAGGAAACATCATATTTCCTCCTCTCGGTAAGAACCGCGCTGGTTGTCAAAAAATTCAGCAACCGAATGTCTGAGCTCATCAAAATATTGCTGTACAGCCAGCTGAGCCAAATCGCCTTTGCCTTCGGTAACCGAAGTCTTTAGTGTTGATAAAACTTCGTTGACGACTTTTTTTCGTAATTCAGGCTGGATCCCAAGTTTTACCATTTGATCGACGAATTGCGCCCGCAAATCGTTGCCTATTAAATGAATTACCAGGTTGTCAGCGATTTCTGCTAACACTCTAAGAAATTCACGCCACTGTGGCTGCATAGCTTCATAATCTTTTGATTGCCTGTTAAGAGATACGACCATTTGGCGCAAACGGTTCATCTCTTCGTTATTTGCATAGTTAATCGCTTCTCTAGCTGTCAAAGCTGAGAGCGCAGCAAATGTCTGTAAAAACTGATCTATCAAGACTGGGTCCGGGGACTCATCTAATGTCATTAGCGGCCCCAAAACTGAAATGCTAGCAGATTGGATAGGCCTCACACGCGCCCCTCCAGGCTGAATTTTAATTAAGCCTGATTGCTCTAGCTGGGATAGCGCTTCTCTTACTGCTCCGCGACTAGCATCAAATCCCGCGGCAAGGTCGCGCTCAGAAGGCAGTCTGTCACCACAAACGTAGCGCTGTCGCAGGATATCTGTCCGCATTTTGTGAGCAATCTCATGAGTGATTGTATTTTGCGTCATAGGGACAATTTTCGAATGAGTTGGTCTGACCAATTTGGTCGGACCGAATATAGTCCCGAATCATTGAGAGTCAAGCTTGTAGGCGATAGAAATAGGTGTTTTATAGATAAGCCGAAGCTAAAAGTCGCCGAACAACTCCAGACCCAGCCGTTGCTCATAACGAGAGTCTTCAATATCAGATTCCGACAAAGTACCAAGAAGTAAAGCCTCAACATCTTTGCTAATTAGTTGAATTGCCTGAAATTGCTGCTCTGGCTCAAGCGCAATTTGCAGGATTGAGCCCCAGATGCCCAGCATTCGACTATCAATTACGCGCAAATCATTTTCTTTAGCCCACTCGGCAGCGATCTGGCCACCTAAATCTGTGAGTTGGGCTTCTAGTCCAGGTTTGCGTTCTTCAGAAGCGGCTCTCGTAACAACTGACTGCAGCTCAGTCCATCCGGTTGGTGCAACCAACGTACCCCCGTAAAAACTGAGTATCCATTGCAAATACTCTTGTTGAGATTGTACAGCAATGTTTCCTGGATCTGATGCATGCATCGATATGAAGAAGCTTTTCTGGGGTAGTTCAGTGGGCCATTCTGTCAAATCCGCAGTACGACAGGCAAAAAGCATTAAAGAGCTCAAACAAATCAGTCCAAATTTCACTAATATGCCTCGGTGGAGTCGCGGTTGAATTTAGTTTCCGCTTAGACTCGCACGAACAACACTTTGCAATCTTTCAGATGTCATTCCCCAGCGAGCGCCCTCAGTAATAGCACTATCGATGTTGTTGCTATCTGCGTATTCAGAAATAGAAATTAAGGCCCCTACTCTATTGCCGGTGGCACAATGAACAACAACTCCATCACCTTCAAAATCCGCTAGCAACGATTGCAAGGATTGAGCGTTATCGGTGTTTAAGCCGCCATCTCCTACAGACACCGGAATATTGTGATAGGTCATCCCGAGAGATTCCACCATTGCCTGCTCATTAAATCCCGCATCTTCACCAAGGCCACGTAAATTAATTATGTGTTTTACGCCAGCACTTGCCATAACTCGCAGTTGGTCCGCGGTTGGCTGACCGGTAGATAGGACTTCTGCTTCAGGCGCTCGAAAATTATTAATTTCTGCCCCATTTAAGACACCCATATCCAACGAAGATGTCCCAGCACAAGCCGCCAGCACCAGGATTAGTGCTGCGGTGCCTGTCCGAAGAAAAGTTTTCATGTTGATCCCTACTTTTTGTAATTAGTGTTGCGCCTTAGCTTACGCTTATTAACAGGCGTGATTCCAGCAGTATTTTTAACTTCATTAGGCTGCAAACTTACAGTAAAAGTTCATTGCGCTTAGTGAGGCGAATGGTATTTGTAGACGTCAGAAAACAATACACCATAAATGAATAAAACTATGGATATCATCATGGCAGGAATCAAACCATTTAAAGTACCAAAAGATTCGATAATCCAGCCCAGTAGGAGGGCGCCGATAGGCGCACTGCCGATTAAGCCAAGACTGTAAACTGACATAATACGGGCACGATATTCCTCACCGGCTGACTCTTGCACAATGGTGCGGGCCAGCGTTGTGGTAACACCCATATTTAGACCCCAAGCAACTGCAGCTAGGGTAAAGATCCAGAATGAGGGTTGAATCCACATAACACCGAGGATAAGCATTCTTGTCAGCTGCATAATCAGAAATATTCGACCAGTTCTTACCAAAGGCATCACACGAATCATAATGAAGTTAGATGCTGTCGCGCCACCATAAAAAACAATCATCAAGAACGATAGCAGCAGGGCATCGCCTTCATATATTCGTTTGACGATAAAAGGGAACACTGTCATGAAGGCGCCGGCATTAAAAATACTGGAGACAAAGTTAATGAGCAGAGTTTGCATAATAACTTTCTGATGATAGATAGCTTTCAAGCCGGCAATTATGTTGCTGTAGGTGGACTCAGAGTTTGTGTTAGTAGGTGGCTGAGGTTCTAAAAGACGAATAGAGACTGCACCTAGACCTAGGCAGACCCCTTGAAAACAGAGAACAGGAATTAAACCTAGCTCGTCCATTGTTCCTGCAATACCCAAGCCCAACATTTGCACACTAAAAGCAATAGCAGTCGCAGCTGACACTGCTTTCTGCACATCAGAACTTGCGATCCTATTTAATATTGCTTGTTGTGCGGGGCTGGAATAGGAAACACAAAAACTCACCCCTAAGCCCCAAATTAACACTGACCAAATGGTTAATTGACCAAAACTTATGATTACAATAAGAAAAAGAGGAAGCAGAGGTGCATAGGAATACACACGAATAAGCAATAAGCGGGGGTCCCGATCATCAGCGCGAGCACCGCCGAGAAGCATGACAAAAAGACCCGGTATACCCACAGCGGCTTGAATCATACCAACCTGAGTTGCTGGTAACTCAAGAATACCTATTAATATCCAACTGAGAAGTAATTGCTGCATCGCGAAGGCGATGCCAGCAAAAGCGGTGGACCCTAAATAAAGTCTAAACTCTTGTTGCTGCCAGATGCCTCGCTTTGGATTCATGGGTGCTGAGCATATAGGTTACTGGGGACGGAGTAAAAACTACTCACTAAACAACTAATTTTTCACACTCCCTTAATTACTGGCAAAGTTGATTGAGCTTTTCAACAAAAGAGAAGTTAAAAAGTTGCAATAGGATTAAGGGGCGATCCCATTCCTTTTTCAATACGCAAAGGTGACGCCATAAATAAAAATTCATAGCGCCCCAATTCTTTAGCTACTACTGCAACATCAGTAAAATCTAAATTATCGAAAATGGAAACACCCAAAGAAACCAAAGCCAAACTATGTAATGGAAGAAAAATGTCACCGACCCCGCTGGGCGCGACATCATTCCACATATCATGTCCAATCATCGCCACGCCTCTATCCTTTAAAAAATAAGCGACATCGGCATGATAACCAGCGACGCCCTCCGAAGTTGGCCATGCGCCAATAGCTGCTCTTCTTGACCAGCGACCGGTGTGCAACAAAATTACATCGCCGGGCTCTACTCGAACACCCTGGATTTCTTCTAGAGCTACTAAATCATCGTAAGTAATTGCAGCGCCAGGTTCTAGCCACCCTTCCTCTGTAGCACGACCTGGTAGCAGGGTTGCATCAAACAAAATACCCCGCGTGATAACTCCATTGCGGTGAGCATGAATGCTTCCTCGAGGGCAGCCATCTGCGGCTTCTACTTCTTCGAACCCTACGCCGTTATAGCCTTGACCCTCATACATGATATGGCAATCAAGAGAATCAAGATGACTATGAATAGTGCCATGATAACTGCCGGTGTAGGCCAATCTATCAGAAGCACCCGTGGGACTAACTCGAACAACCTCTCTTTTTAAATAAGCTGAAGTGTCAACTGCATCCTCTTGAACAACATCATGAGACAGAGAAACAGTAATGCCTTCAATCACTAATGCTGCCGCATCGACTCGTTTCTGCGGAGTGATGAAATTTGCCTGACCTAATTCGTCATCTTCTCCCCAACGGCCCCAATTGGAGAGTTCTTCCATTGCCCGATGAAAATCTTCGTTAGTTTCCATTGGCGGTCGCTCTTGAGAAATTGCCGGAAAAAAAGTACTAACGATAATTAATATTAAAGGGAAGCGAAGAGAGAGGCTCATCGATAACTCCTATGATAATTATTGGTTTTGTCGTAGTTGTTTGCTGATTTCAGTTTATTTAAAGAAACTATATAGCAGCGTAGCAATAATAGCGATCGTGGCCAGAGCAGAGACCTAGTTATTTTCAACTTTAGACCAAGCCCACCCTTAGATCAGCCCGGCTTCTTCCATACGGGCGGCTCGCAAAATGGAGGGAATCGCATAGTTGCCTTCATGACAAGCGTATTCGTAAAGTTTGAGTCCCGGCGCCAAGCGCTGTAATGGAATTTCCGCAGTCCAGGGTTGTATATAGATATTTGGGTCGGTGACTGTATATTGAAAAAGAATTTCATTGCCACTTGTCTTTGTGAAAACTTCTTTCACTTCAAAGCCCTCAGAGGAGCGTAATGGTGTGATCGATTGTTCCGGCCTGAAGTGACGAGTATGGACCACAAGAGAATTATTTTCATAATACCCAATGGAATCACCCATCCACTTATTTCCCTGTTCAGGGTTAAACTCGCTATCGATGCGAATAATCCTTAATAAGCTGAAGTACTCTGAAAGAATTAGGACATAGTCTTTGTTTTGAACTATCTGTACGTTGCGTGCTGGATTGTCACCGGCTGGATTACCTAATTCGTGCTCGACACCGCCGAATATGTACATGAGAGGTAATTGGGCTCCAGGGTTTAAACAGCGATCGAGTGCTGACAAACCTTCCGGGCCATCGAATCTCGCCTTCCCCTGTTCCCGCCAGATTTGATGAATGTCCTGACCCCCAGTCTTCCAGGGAATCCGGCCATTATCTGGCACGACTATGAATGAAGTACGAATCTCTCCGTCCACAGTCGCCAATTCAGTAGGCATGATTTCAAAATTTCCATCAGCTTGATTATTAAGCCTAGCACCAGTATCTGGGGCTGGTCGATTAGGATCTATGGGCGCCTGACGAACTAAATCCAGCGCGATAGCACGATCTATCAGTAGCTGCGCCTCTTCGATCGAATAAGCTCGCTGCTCACCGAGAGCGATCGGGCGCTGGAGAGGAGTTTGAAAAGGATTAGTCCAATAACCCTGGAAATTTGGATAGCCGTATTCCGTGAATGAAGCAGAAATATCCTGCGCCGAGCTTGGCCATGCCCCTGCAAACAACGATACAGCAACACTCAGTCGAATTAGAAAATATCTACGCAAGCGAAACATATATTACCCGTTAGACTTCAAGCACTTTTCTTCCAAACTACTACCAAGTATTCGTCAGCGAAAATCGTCTTTGACGTCCATTGAATCAATCTAGTAGATAATTGTATTTATGGCTAACGACTACAGAAAGCATCTTCAGCAAGTTAATCTAAATTAGAGCAGTCCAGAAATCCTATCTATGAATATCTTGCTATTGCGCAAACAAATAGCGCATCTGCACATCTCGCACACGTCGGGCTCGATCGCCTTCATAGGCCGGTCTGAATTTTATTTCTCGCACAGCTCTTGCACCCTCTCGTGTTACACGACTATCTTCAGGAATAGAATTCAGCACATCAACATTAGATGCATTGCCTCGAGAGCTTATATTGAAACTGAGATCAACTTGAAACTGAGGCAACCCAATCCGTAGTAGTGGGTCAGAGCTAACTGGTTTTTGCACGGCGCGAGCGTTTTCATGCCAGGCTCGGAAAGTACCTAGATGCAATGATTCTTCGGATCTATCAGGAACTTCATTGAGAATACTTTGCTGATAGGAAACCAGATCTCTAAATTTTGGATAAAATTCTGGCATGGGAAGAGGCATAGGTGTGCTGAAAAAATTTTCGATAGACTCTTGTGAAATGCCTGCTTGTGCTAATTTTTCTTGAGCTTCTCGGTACTGGCGCCGACCTGAACCACGCTCCATTAAGACATTAAAATCCCCTCGATAGATATGTGCAATTGCTTCTGCTTCCAAATCACCTCTATCTTCCGCAATATCTCGAATGTCATTGATAAAACCTAAACCTTGACGAAGATAACCCTCGCCTAGAAGCCCATCACCATCGACGACTGCGATCTGTCTTCCTAGCCCCAGAAAAGGACTTGCGCTGACCACACCCCCTCGAAGCCCGTATTCTAATCGATTAGGGCCATCGGATCGCACCACGTCGTTAAAAATTTCGCCAGAGAAACTGTCTTCGGTATTAAGAAGTTGCACCAACAAAGCTAAGCTGTAAGCGCGTTTATAGTGCCAAGGATAAAGCTCTTCAGACTCCTCACCATAGACTTTCTCTGACAGGCGATAGATATCTCGATAAAGATCGCGCGCATCAAGAAAATTATCAGACTGTCGCCGTTGTTCGCCGAGATAGAAATTTGTTAACAACCATTGTGCTTGATTTTCCATCGCCAAGAGCAATTCTTCAGATTGCGTTCCAAAATTGGACGCAACGAGAAATCGAATATGTTCGAGGTTATCACTAACTGCGTCCCAATTTCCTAAGGCTTGTTGAACTTCGATCATGCTGCGAACCACCGGAATTAGTTCTGGATTCTCAAAACCCAAATTTGTACGCATTATCGAGAGTTGCCGGATTTGAATTTCTGCAACCTCCTCAAAGTCACCCTGGTCTGTATAGAAATCGATTATGCTGGCAAGTGGCTCCAATAAACGATTATCGAAGGGGCCATATTCAGATTCCATATCTTCAATTTGAGTCTGATAACGCTGCAAATCGCGCAAACTTTCATTACTGACAGAGACAGTGTTGTTCTGAGCAAACACCATCGCTGGCAGACATAGCAGGACTATGAACGGAGACTCGAACAGTTTTAAAAAGGGACGTTTCATAAGTTCAAAAACCCCTGGTGGGCTTCATTTCTGACAATAACTTGATCTATTCGTCTTGTCGATACAAACTAGTCACGAATCGTCCTAATTGTTTGCATATTTGCCATGAGAAAATATTACAGCCTGCTGATTTGCTGCCTTCTAGGTACTTTTTCGACAGTCGATGCCCAGGAAGACAACCCGGATCTTTATGATATCGGAGGTGAGTTCGCCTTCGCCCGCGTCCAATATGACAGCTACTATGATGGCGGTTGGTATGGGGGTCCTTGGGCTACAGATTTTCCAGCGGCTGATGAGAATTTCTTAAGGGGAGTATCCAGGCTCACCAATGTCCGAGTTATGAGCAAACCTATAGTTTTGCGCTTTGACTCTGAAGAGATTTTTGACTATCCGTTTCTCTATGCCCTCGAAATGGGCCGCAATGGTGGTTTATCCCTGTCACCGAAAGAATTGGAAAACCTGCGAGAATACTTACTGCGCGGTGGCTTTCTACTAATCGATGACTTCTGGGGCGAGCGACAATGGGATGCATTTTTTACTGATTTCTCTCGCATCTTTCCTGATCGGCAGTTGATTGAACTTAATTCTGATCATGAAATTTATCATACCTTTTACGATATCGAAGGAGCGCAAATGATTCCTGGCCGCGGTGGACGTCAGGGATTTGGTCAAGCAGGAATCAATATAGCAACCAATCATGCCTTACTAGATGACGATGGCAGAGTCATGGTGCTAGTCAATTGGAATTCAGATATGGGTGATGGCTGGGAGCACACTTATGATCAATGGTACCCAACTGAATATGCTAATGCAGCCTACCGTCTTGGTATTAATTACTTAATTTATTCTCTGACCCATTAAGCCGGCAAGACTCTAAGAAGATGCCTAGATAGTCTACTATTTCGCTCCCTAAAAAGGACAAGCGACCCCTTATCTTTATCAAATATTGTTATATCGCATTATGTCGAGGTTTTTGTAAATTTTGAAAAAAGTTCTATTATAATAATTTGAGCTAACGTCCAACTCCGGAAAAAGTACTGCCACTCTCCTCAAAGGGCTCTTTAAAACTAGAATTGTCAGATTGACCACCATGTTTCTGTGCTGATCATATCTAATTTTGAGAAAATTTTAGTCAGCGTCCATTTCCTGGCGGCGATAGCCAGCTAGGATTCCTGAAAGCCCATAATTTCCTTCATGACAAGCATATTCGTACAATTTGGTTTCGGTTGCATTAAAAGAAATCTCTCCTCCCCAATCTTCTGAGTAGTACACAGGATCGCTTATTTCGAATTCATAAAGAATTTGATCATCGGAGTATCGAGTGAATCGTTCGATTATTTTTCCTTCATCAGAAAGAGAAGCCATCATGCGAGACTTTTGTTGAGGATGCAGATTGACTGTTTCTACGACCAGAGTATCGCCGTCCCACCAACCAATAGAATCTCCCATCCACTGTTCTAACTCATCTGGCCGATGCTCACCATTAATTGGAATGATGCGAGCATCATGGACCATTTCAATAAGAATCATCACATACTCATCGGTTTGTACGATCTGATACATATTGTTGTATAGCACGCTGTTCATCGGCGGGCCGGAAGTACTGCCGAACCCAATCAAGCAGCGCTCGGCTAAAGGCGCCCCTTCAGGACCCCCATAACCAGAAAATTGTTCTCGGGCCGCACGACGTAATTGATTGCCTTCACTAGAATACGGTATCCGCCCGCTTTCCGGAAACGTTATCCAGGATGTGCGGTACTGACCACGAACATTGCTAAATTGTGATCCAGGATCCACCCAAAATGCGTTGTAGCCGCGGCCACGAGCTAAATCTGTACCGTCAGGTAATTCCCCTTGAACCTGGCCATCATCGGTGGCCTGGCGCACGTTTTGGTGATTACTCGCTGTTAGCTGCTCCAGACTATCATCAGGAATAGTCAGCCCAATATCTGTAAGGTCTCTGGAACGCTGCATCGTAGTAATTGAGGCATTAGTCCAGTAGCCCTGAAGATCTGGCTTGCCAGTGGCAGTGCGAGGTGGCTGATAATTTTGCGCCAGGCTGACACTGCTCAAACAGACTATAAAAACTGCAATCAAGCTTCTAGTTCGTGCCATAGTAAACTCTCTATTGGATTCGTCTAAGCTGTTGTTTTGACTGAACGAAAAGTAAAACACATTGAGTATTTTAGCAAGGATCAAATACTATGCTGCTGCTGTGCGCTAAGCCTCTATTGAACTTCCCATGCAATAAGATGGCGGCGGCTGGCTAAACTGACTTAGTGGCCGAATTTAATAATCTATTTCGTAAATCCGATTAATCGGCGATGGACCGAAGGAGACCCATGTGCCCTGGTGAGAGGCAGAACTCAAATCGCCCATAGACCAGTCACATACTCCTTCTGAGAATATTTCGTTTAATTCTACGTATTGGGCTTGAGTAAAACCCACGGCATAGTCCGCAGTATTTATTGGTCTCAACTGACAGCTCACAATGTTATTCGCCAAGGGAGCACCGGCTACATGACGCGGCGTTGAATAGGCTGGATACAGTTCGTTACAACGACTTCTGCCTCTAAAGGTTTGTTCTTCTTCTATCTTTATGCGTTCGTCACCTGTGTTATCCCAACAAGCATCATTGAGACTGATTGGCCTATGTGTAATTACTTTTTCCGAAAGCGAGATATCACTGCTATCGCCTTGCACTGCTGTTATCCACCGATCCATTTGGCGAAACAACTCAGCTAAGTCTGGTGATTCTTCATCAAAGCCCCATAAACCACCTATTTGCATCACATGATTTTCCGCGTGCCCATTTTCGTTCAACACTCGTTGCCGAGTAGAGAATTGATGGATCAGCATGTGAATATTTCCACCCTCTGCATGATCTAGATAAGTCCGATAGTCAATGATAGGTGTCTGCGAAAGGCCAGCGCCCCCATTTAGAATTCGACCAGACTCCAATGCACGCTTCCTGGCTTGAGAATCTGCACGATGCCTGGCCATTACGTGATTCATATCTCGATCAAAACCACCTATGTCTCTATTTAAGTCGATGAACTGCTGTGGAGAAATGAGAGCTGTATTGAGCGCAGCTAACCCATATTGAACACCAAGATTATCTAAAGGTCGCTGTGCAATGAACCCGTTATTAACATTGCCATAAACATTAACAGTATGATCATAAACCGTGGCGCGAATACCCTGGGGCGCGGTCGAATCATAACGCTGAGACTCCAATGCGGCGAGACGTACTTCACCACCTTGCTCTTCCAAAGAAGTATCTAATCGATAAATCGGATCTAACCGTGCAGCACCTCTAGCCAAGTTTGAAATCGAAGCCCACATACCAAATCCTGAGACTGCCCGTTGTTGTTCAGGGGTAAAACTTTCAACATCAAGCCCAGCAAAGTAATAATTAAGCAATCTTGAATCAGCTAAGGTAAATATTGTTGCAGAAGTCACATCAGGAAAACTGGCACCAACAATAATGCCATCAAATACCCCAGGGTAATTATCTGAAGTTTGATGGGACTGATAAGAACCTCCGGAAGAGCCTGTCGCGATTGTGTATTCTGGTACACCATAATGTTCAATAAATCGCTCCTTCACCATGATATGCGTTTCAGAAGCTAGCAGATCATTGCAATTTTGACCGAAAACATTCAGCGTAGATGAAACAAGTGCATAACCCTGCGCAAACAACCCTCTGCGCATAACGTCGCCGGTAAAATTCCCCTGTTGATACCAACCCCCTCGACAACCTCCGCCATGGGTGTATACCAATTTACCATTCCAGTTGGGACTAGGATTCCAAGGATCGATTGTCTGCTGAGGAGAATCATGCAGCATAGTAATCTGATAAATTGCGCGATTAACTACTCCAGTTTCTATCCGCACTATAAAGGGCAGAGTTTGCCCCGATTCTAGAGTAATCATGCCAACGTCTTCCAGCGAGAATTCGAGGGAGTCGACTTGAGACATTTCGGTTTTTAGATCTATGGACTCACTGGCCAGCATAGAGGCAGATGAATTTGGCAGTGCTACAAATTTTTCAAGCTCGTCAGACCAGAAAACATAATCTACACGAGTTTGTATTGAACAATTTATGTCTAGGGCTTCGCCCAAGGTTTCACCACCAATCAACTCAAAGTCCTCTGTCCGGCAGTAGTATGGCTGTTCATGCGGACCTGAAATTATTGGACCACTTATCGGGTAGTTGTTTAGTCTGAGATTTGTAGATTGGTTTTCATCGCCGAGGGTAGCCTTTAATAAACTTTCTCCTTCAGGCAAGCCACTCAGTAGCGCTTGCTTGCGCTGAGAGTCAATTGTGATGAATTGGGCTGTAACATCGTCATCATTTAAGGTAATACGCGCGAGATCTATTGCTGTTCCTGCTTGAACAGATACCTCAACCAAGACATCACCACCACTTACTAACCAGGGTTTTGTCGACAAGGATTCTAGTGTGATAAGGGCTGGCCTAGGGCTTACATTGATCTCGCCGGCAGTGGGCACTGTTTCCTCAGTTGAACAACTAGTGACGGCCATCGCAAAATATGCAAGCGTGAAAAGAAATCGATTATTGATTCTGCCTTTCTCCATATCATTCCTCTTACTAACCAATTCGCCTTTTTCGATGTCAGGCCATACACCCTGCCTTTCGCCTGAAATCCAACTACTTAAAAATTGACTGACTTCAATCTGGCAATTGCAGTAATTGTTCCGCTGTAGGTGCCTGATATTGTAACCGCAGCCGCAAAGTCATGATAATTTGCTGTCGGAATAAAATATAGCCCGAATAACTTTCCAAAATGATCATGCGTCATTCTAAAATGTGCCAAATAATCCCAAACAATTCACCAAATTCATTCAGCTAGTTACATAACCGGTGTTAGAATGCTGCTCCGTTTTCAAGCTGATTATTACTTAATAAATTACACTTTTTTTAGCGTTTTTAGTGGACTGAGACATGAATGCCAAGGAAAAAATAAAAGTAGTTGATGCAAGCAAAGTCGAAATCGACACAAAATGCCGGAAATGCACTCAGTCAATTTGCTGCAATTCCATCAACCAAAAGATTAAAGCGCCTAAAACGAAAGAAGATTTCGATCATCTTCTTTGGCAAATTTCTCATGAGGGTATAAGTGTGTTTAAGGATTCCGATGGTTGGTTCTTGCACATCCTTACCCATTGTAGCCATTTGCTACCTGGCGGTGTTTGTAGTATCTATGACAGTCGACCCTGGGTTTGCCGAGAGTACACCAATGATTACTGTGAATTTGATGAGTCTATTGAAGAAGCCAGCGAATATTGGTTTTCTAGCCATAAGCAATTGGAAAAATACTGTCGCAAGCGTTTTAAAAAATGGAAAAAACGCTTTGAAATTTATGAATAGGCGTTCGAACTTAAGTTGCCAATGCTTAATTCTAAGCATTGGAGCACTATTATTATCTCCACTAAGTTTTTCACCGCTCTTAGCCCAGGAAATTAGTCTGGAATCACGCATTCAATCTGCCAATGAATCTCTGGCTACACTCGATAATCAAGCACGGGCCTGTTTGAATATATTTGAACAAGGCGATAGTAATACAACTGCTTACCGTTGCGATGATTTCATCCAATCTGTAGATGGCACATTGCTAGAGAATTATTTAACTCATTGCGAAGCATTAAAAACCTGGCGAGAAGAATTTATAACTAGTGAAAGTACTAACAGCAATTTTAGTGCTGATGACGCTGTGACTAATCTACGATTACTTAGCGGAATAGAATTAGTCTGCGGAGAAAATGCTTTACGGAAACGTACTGAATATGTCTTTAGCGCTTTTAGTTTACTCCAAGGAGAGCAATCCCAAAATCGTTCTTCAACGTTAGGCAATCGATATTTAAAGGAATTTGAACAAGAACAATTGCTAAATACAGAACGCCGACGTTTACAGAGCTCAGTATTAGAGCAGCAACAGCGGAGACGCTTAGAAACGAATCAACAGTTAAGAAATCTTGAAAACGAATTGCTAAGACAGCAAATCATTCGACGACCCTTGCCGGGCAATTAGTCTTTAAAGTTAGCTCAATTAGTGAAGGACCAGGAAATTTCCATCAGGAAAAGCAACAGCAGCTGGAAAACTGTAGTCATCTATTCTAATTTCTTCAGCTAACTCGAACCCCGTGTTAAAGCCTTCCTTATCAACGATACGCATATTCATTCGCCCGCCACGGGCATGGCTAATAGCCTCTCCCCAAGCAACAAGACGATCCCCTTCCTTATTGATTGCTATTGTGGGGTTTTTCTGACGCGTTTCTAGGTAAGGCTCAGCGAGCTTGGCAATGACTTCTTGATTTCTTAAATTCAGTTGAACAATTCTACTTTCCGTTTCAAACGCCAACCATAATTGACCGTCTTCTCCTCTGACTATGTCGTTAGTACTCAACGGACAATAAGAAGCGTCCCACTTTTGCAATTCACGCATTGAGCCATAGGAAGCGCCGGATAACTCTTTATCTGTACTAGTAACAGTCAACAACTGCATATGGCGGCCAATGCCGTCAATTGCAGAGCGATAGGCAACTAACAGGTCATTATCGTTGAGATATTCCGCCGCCAACGAACAACAGGCACAGGCACCAAGGTCAGGGTTGCTAATCGACGCTTCTTGACCAAAGCTGACCCCTGAATCATGAGAAAATCTGGCAAACATAGTGCGTTGATGTTCAAGACTTAGATCTCCGGCGCCCCAAATAATTGCAACTTGCGAGCCAATAGCAGCTATATCTCCACCAGCGTCTATGCCTTCTATATTAATTTGAACAATAGAACGCTGCCGTTCAAACGAGGTTCGCTCAGGATTGCTTCGACTATAGATAAATTCTGAAGAGCGGGGGTAATACCAGAGCACGTGAATTCGGCCATCATCCGTAATCGCCATCGATGCGCGAGCGATGGAGAAAGTCTGCATAGCAAAAGCATCACTGGAAACTTTTACTGGCAGACCGAATTGACCTGATTCGACGTTGTACTGGCGATAATATAAATTTCCCTCTCGCGCGGCAGGTGTATTAATGCGTTTTTTGAAATACAGCAGGTGGACGCCGCCTTGATTATCAACACTTAGGCGAGGTTGCAACCCCCCATCTGGAGTGCTCTGAATTACAACCTCAGCCGCATTCGCAAGACCCCAGAACCCAAAGACTAATAGACAAACCCCAAGAGCTGGAGCTATAGAAAACTGTTGAAATTTCGATAACATAGATTGTTTTCTTGCCTGCCAAGACCGGCACAAAAGTGGATTAAAAACGCGTTTTCAGGCAGACTTTACAGCCTTTAACGAGCATAGCCTCAATATAATAGCAGTTGCAGGATACTGAACTAAAGCTAAACCCATTCGAGCCGTCTCGAATACACAAAATTGCGGGTTAATTTAATGACTAATCAAAATTTAAAGTTTCTATGTGTCAGCTTGACAACCCTTCTACTTGCTGGGCTTGCCGCATGCTCCCCGGAAAGTGAAATTGAAGAGGCAATCGCAGCTGATGCGACTTACAACACCTCTTTGAATGTTCAAGAACTTATGGCTTTAGTTCTGGAGCCTGCGTCGGACATCCTTTGGGATTCAGGGGGATGGGTTGTTGATGCTTCCGGCTATGAAGAACTCTATCCCACAACTGACGATGGATGGGAATATGTTCGCGCACAGGCAGCTATAGTTGTTGAATCTGGCAATATGTTAGCGCTCCCTGGACGAGCAGAAGATAATGACGCATGGATGATTTATTCAGAAGGATTGAGCGAAGCTGGCATGTTGGCTATGGAGGCAGCAAGGACTCAAAATGAAGAAGATTTCTTCCAAGCTGGGGCGCAACTATATAGCGTCTGTACCGCATGTCATCAAGCCTACAATCCAGACATTAATAATCGCTTTGTTGACGGTGAAGCTGACTAATTACGATGGGTAATCTAAATCCTAGACAACAGTTGCTGCTTAAAACCCTGGCAACGGGTTTCTTGACGCTTTTCACCCTAAAAGCATTTGGACACACGATAGAAGGTTCAGACGCAAACTTCGTACAAGCTATTGACGGCCCCGCGGTCTTTCCATTTATGTATTTGGGCGCCAAACACATGGTCACGGGTTATGATCATCTATTGTTTTTAGTCGGCGTGATTTTTTTCTTATACCGGCCAAAACATGTCGTTCAATACGTCACTCTATTTGCCATTGGTCACAGTATCACGTTGCTCTTAGGTGTTCTCGCCGACTTACAAGTCAATGCTTACATTATTGATGCGATCATCGGCTTATCGATCGTTTATAAGGCATTTGAAAACATCGGCGGATTTAAACGACTCCTCGGTTTTGAGCCAAACACAAAAATTGCAGTTTTCGTATTTGGCCTTTTTCATGGACTAGGGCTAGCGACTAAATTGCAAGAATTTACAATTTCAGACAACGGTTTGGTAACAAACATTGTCAGTTTTAATATCGGTGTTGAAATAGGGCAGATACTTGCTTTATCTGCTGTGTTTATTCTTTTGAGCATCTGGCGCACTAACACAAGTTATATCCGCCATGCCTTCACCACCAATACCGCGCTTATGACTGGCGGCTTCCTGCTAGCTGGTTATCAAATGAGCGCTTACCTGCTATTACCTCCCTTCTAGATTAGGAGCGCTCGTGACTGAACCAACTACCAACCAAGCAACTACTCAAGCACCATCATCCAGAAATATCTTAATAGCGACTGGCATCTCTTTCGTTGTGGGATTATTGGTACTTCTGGTGGCAATATTACCAGCGGAATTCGGTGCGGATCCCCTGGGTACTGGAGACCTACTCGGTCTAACTGCCCTTTCAAGATCAGAAACTCCATTTGAAGAACAAGTAGAAATGCATCGTACCGACTATGTCGAATTTGAATTGGGGCCCTTTCAATCAGTGGAATACAAATACACTATGGATTTGGATGCGCCCATGGTCTTCACTTGGACCTCAGATTCCGAAGTTTATTTTGACATGCACGCGGAACCGGCGGGGCTCGGCGAAGAGTATGCAGAAAGCTTTGAACAAGGAGATGCGGAAAGTCGCACTGGATCATTTCACGCACCTTTTGCGGGCATCCATGGCTGGTTCTGGGAGAACCGGAGTGGCCGCACAGTAGTGGTGCGCCTGCATGCATCAGGATTTTTTGTGGATTCGACTGTTTTTCGGGACGGTGGAGATTACTCGAGAGCCATAGCACCAATCGCTGAGAGCTAAATGCCTTGGTAATTGAGTAAGCACACCCTAATGTTGCATGACCATTATTTCTATTCAAGCACATTACAATTCCATTGCTCTAAAAAGCTTCGTTTTTATAATGCAATCATGCAATTTTTGGCAATCTGCTAACACTAACCTCTCTCCCTATGAAAAGCTAAGATTGTCCCTCTGAAGCTTTATTCAATTCGCAGCGATATTAGTTTTTGCTTATACAGCTTATAACTTCTGCAAATTATTTCTCAATGTGATTCTATCTCAACAATCAAACAAGGCAGTTTTATTAGCCTTGTGGGGCAGCATGAAAGCAAGCCGTCAGCAGAAAATTGGAAAAAATGCAGTTGAACTCACGCTAGAGTGTTTGAAAATGAACCACTCTTCAGGCATAAAAAAACCCGACACTTACGTGCCAGGTTTTTTAAAATACATCTTACTAAATTTATTTAAATCTAGTTTTGTCCCGGCTCAGAAGCATCCGAACCATCACGAGGGGCACCAGTACCTGAAGAACCCATAAACAACTTACGTCCATCTGGGAAGGTTATGTCACGACCGTTAGCACGGCAGGTCGGCTCACACAAGCGGTCCTTACTCTGGTATCCAGTCACAACGATATCTTGTCCTAACTCCAAAGAGTTTCGATTGATACCACGACGCAGAAGAGTATTCGGCGTGCCGCCCTCAACCATCCAAGGACCAGGGTCACGAGTAGCCTCTGGATCATTATTTTCCAAATGAATCCAGGTATGTGGGTTAATCCACTCAACGCGAGTAATCGGACCACCTAGACGCACCGGTAGGTTCGCATCAAATTCAGCAGAAAACGCATGATGCGCAGTTGCCGGAGGCTTAATGGCAACAACACCTACTGCGGTTACAGCTGCTAAAGCCAGTAATTTAATCTTCATATAGTTACACCCCATTGTTATCTTAATTCTAAGCATTCTGACGACGATTTCCGTACTCTCCCCTCGCCCAGAATGCTAAATATCGGTTAAGCGGACAGCATCCCGCATTTTATACAAGGGCCCACTGAATTTCCAAGTAGAAATACGTTAAATAGGGCCCTTTTTTAGCTAAATGCCTCTAGAAACCAAGTTCGCTCTCTCTACCCTTACGATATCGACCGTACATGAGTTCTTCTACAAATTCGACACATTTAAATTGTGGAAGCTCGTAACCTTCTTCGAGGCGACGATACAGGGGTAGTTTAATCGACCATGGACGCTCAAAGGTCTGAGGATCCTCCATAGTCGCTTCATATTCAATGACGTTTTCAGAAACCAATGTCCAACGTTCAGTGACTTTCATCTCATAGCTGTGAAAATTACCTGATCGGTCAAACCATGTGCGATCATCTTGTCCGGTGACTTCCACTACCCAAGTATCTCCATCCCAGTATCCATAGGACTGTCCCATCCAGGAATCTATAGGGGCTGGGCCTGGATCTTCCAAAAATACGTTCCGAACAGAACCAGCGAATGAATAAGCAATAAAGAAAGCGCTTTCGCTCTGAAAAATCTGAAATGGATGTGGCTGGTAATTAGCCCTAGGAACACCAGGCATATAGCACTTGATTTCAGGGTCTCGGGTCAGCCAGTTTTCGCGATTTTCGTCCCGTCTCGCCAACATTTCAGGCTTGTAAGGAATGGTGCCACCTTCCACAACTCCAAAGCTAGCTGGAACTGCACCTACCGCACCTAGAGCAACTACCTCTGGCCCTGGCACAGGGACAAAATCGCCAGGCACCAGGTGGTAAGCTGCTTTTGGAGGCGCAGCCTCAACATTATCATTAGCATTCATTAGCGCTTGCCAAATGCCATTAAAATCCGGCTTTCCGCTGGGAGTCCGTGGAATATCATTACCAGGCGCTTCAGCCGCTGAGGCCACCTGCGCTGGTTGAGATTGAGATTCGCTAGATGTGTTTTCAGCAGGTGAACAACCTGCGACGAATACTGCGATTGCTATAAGCAGCCATTGAATCTTCATGTTTCTACCTTTTGCTTTAATTAGTATTACTACTCGGTATTGTGAGATCAATGATATAACCATAAATAACCTCGTATTGTCTAGGATTCAGGCTTATTGTACCGAGGACTGAGACCACCCATTTCCGACTTGAAAAAGGTCCTGAATTTCGTTCCTTATTAGCCATATACTCCACTATTCGGCGCCATTTTCGTCTGGAACCAGAAAGCGCCTCTCTCAAATCTGAGCAGGATTTAATCGGGGGCAATTTGTGACATTTCGCAACGCTGAACATTATTACGAGCAGCTGTTTGAATTACTGCATTCATTCCACCCCAATTCTTGAGCTCCTTGTCACTGTGATTCTCTCAATAATCGAACTATTGTCTGAAGAATAGAGTTATCCGATGAGCGATGAAAACATTACTAGGAAGATATTGGGTGAGATATTCAGGGCATAAAGATCTCTATTGCTCTAACGTTTTCTCTTAGCAGTTTTTACATTAACCAATTTATTAATGGCTGACTGATTCTCTTGTTTTATCCAACTTGTGATAGAGAAACTTGCGCATAGGTGTTTCTGCCCATTTGTAGATAAGGTGAGACATACCGAGCAAAACAAAAACAAGTAAAAAAAGATGCACCGGAAATGGCATCGATTGAGGCAAAATATCCCAGAACTGCATCATCTCCATGAGCGGCCAATGAAAACAATAAAGGACATAGCTAATACCCCCGGCCCACAAGCAAAATTTGTAAGCCACTCCCCGGGGGTACCAATGAGAGCGTGCCATAGCAAACACTAATAAGGTAACGGTGGGAACGGCAAGAAAAAACATGCTGTACTGATAGGGCACAAAGTTTTCACCAATGATATTGATTGCGACGTAGACGAGCATGAAAAGAAACAAAGGTAGGAGATTCGATTTTCTATCGGTCGTTAACGCAGGCATTAGCGCGAAGGCCTTAAACAGCAACATGCCGAATATAAACTCCAAACCCCGGATAGCTGGATTCGTATAAACCGTTACATTCAGGTTCATTACGTCGTACCGTTCAACGTCAGGAAGAAAATATTGAATCAAGCCAAACTGCAGCGCATAACCAATGATAAACGCGATTATGATTCGACGCATTGTATTTACTGGCTTCAACAAAAAGAGAAGAATCGGGAATGCAAGGTAAAAATAAATCTCTAATACCAGAGACCACAATGGACCATTAAACACTAGTTTCAGAGTTTCAATGCTACTTATCGATTGGGTGAACGTTAAATGCCGAATAGTTGCAAGAGTCCAGAAACTGTTGTCTTTTTCTTGTGGCAAATCATAGGAAATTTCAAACGGGCGTCGCACTTCTGTAAAAAACTGATCGCCGAGTGCACTAAATCCGATAACTACAAAAAGTGCCGATACTAATACCGCTAAGAAGTAAACGGGATAGATTCTAATAAATCGATGAACATAAAAACGCTTATAATCTTCAACGGAATCAAGGCTAGGATAATTGTAAGCGATGATGAAACCGCTCAAGACAAAGAACCATGAAAGAGCAGTAGTGCCGAACGAACCATAGATTACGAAATGACCAAAAAGTATTTCGTAGTGAACAAGAACAACAAAGAGCGCCGCAATAAGCCGAAACATATCCAGAATAGGAATGATTTGCTTATTGCTAACACTCATAGAGAAAAACTACTGCAGTTGAATTGCTGAACAATTATAACCGTTGATTTATCCGACAATTGAACGCCAATTGTTGACCAGATACTCGGCTGTTCGCCAAGAAAGAGCCTGCACCGTAAGTGTTGGATTGCGCGACCCACTAGTTCCCATGACAGAAGCGCCGAGGACTCCCAAATTAGGCGCCTCATGAGCAAATCCCCAGCGATCGACGACGTTGGTTTCACTGTTATCACCCATGCGCGTTCCGCCATAAGCATGAGTTGAAGCACCCATAGCATTTCCTAAGCCGGTTCTAATAATTTCAATGGCGCCGGCTTCTCGATACCATTCTTCCATTCTTTCTTGAGAGAACGCTGTAACCTTTTTTTCATTATCGTGATAATGAGCAGTGATTCGGGTTACTGGGAACCCCATGGGATCTTTAACAATAGGATCTAGATCCAGATAATTATCTTCATAAGGAAGCGTCGTTTTTTGGAGATAAGCAGTATTAGCCCTATCAGCATTTTCCATAATAAATTTTTTCCAATCCGAACCCCAGTTCCGAACTCTGCCAAAAGTGCTCATTTTAGCTGCGCTCATGGGTTTTCTATCTGTGTGTACCCAAAGATTGGCACCACCGATAAAATCCATATCCGCGTGATCGAAGTTGTCGTCAGCCCAATCATCAATAGCCACACCTTGCGCTGGTAATCCATACCAGTTGCGCAAATCATTGGGAAACAAGGCCAGCACAGGGGATCCCTGGTGATGACTTAAGTAGTGTCTGCCTACCTGGCCAGAATTATTCACTAAACCATTAGGGAATGCGCGAGATTTGGAAAGTTGTAAGAGACGAACATTTTCATACGCGTAACTTGCCACAAGAACTACATCCGCTGGTTGGAAAAAAGATTCGCTTCCTTTTACATAATCGACACCAGTTACTTTCCCATTGTTATCTGTGACGATGTTGGTGACACGAGCAAAAGTAACTACGTCCAAGTTGCCAGAATCAATGGCCTTTGGAATGGTAGTAAACGCAGTAGAACTTTTCGCTTGCACATGACAGCCACCTTTATTGCAAAACCCATGGTACTGACAAGGTGGTCGACCATCATAAAGCTCACTAGTTATCGCAGCCGGTCCTTGGAATGGATTCCAATCAAGTTTGCGGGCAGCGTCCCCCATCAACTCTGTAAATGGCGACGAGCGAAGCGGGCGCATGGGGTATTCGCTTTGGCGCTCTCCTTCAAATATGTTGCCGGCTTTGTTAATAGATCCTTTGACATTGCCAGCCTGTCCCGATATCCCAACTGAATACTCGACTTTTTCATAAAACGGTTCTAGCTCTTCATAGCCAAAAGGCCAATCTTCAACTGTAGAACCTGCAGGAATCCGATCTGCCCCGTAACGCTCTCGGGTAGCACTGACGACATTGAAATCCCAAGGGTTAAGTCGCCAGCTCTGGGCCCAATAATGCATGGTAGTGCCGCCGACAGCATTCATCATTGGATGACCACCCTGTACCGCTTCATCATTTGAAGTAGCCCGCACTGTAGGCGCTTCGGTGGCCGCTTTTTGAACTGCCTGGGGCCAATTGCGCGCTCCATTACGTAACTCATCCGGCGCAAAATCTCTTGGGCTTAACCAACCACCTGCCTCTAGTCCAATTACTTTTAACCC
>NTJZ01000014.1 GCA_002457215.1 OM182 bacterium MED-G28
TCAATCCAGGACTCATGAGTAAAACCCTTCAGCCCAACTTCTGGGATTCTACACTTTCAGAAGCCCAAAAAACCCCAGTGCCCAATGACACAGAGCCGACGCATTATACGCCGATAGTGCCTACTGGCAAGGGCTTTAGGGAATTAAAGATTCAAAATTCAAGACTATTTCCTAAATAAATTTTTATTGACCCAGAATTCTAGCCAAAGACACTTTTTTTAGTGTTCAATTTCCGTGCAATTCGGTATCCCAGCAAGACGAAAACGATAGAGCCATACAGCACTGCTTCACCAATATCTGTCCGCAAAATCCACAATAAATGCACCACACCTAAAACACTGGCCAAATATACAAGGCGGTGCAAACGCTTCCAATTCTTCCCTAGCTTGCGCACCATAGCTTTGGGGGAAGTAATACCCAATGCAAAAAGAATCAAATAAGACGTAAAGCCCACTGTGATGTATGGCCTCTCAATTAATTCTTCAACAATCGCGAACCAGCGAAAACCAAGAATGAATGTCATCCAGCCTAATAAATGCACGGTTGCATAAAACAACGCAAACAGCCCCAACATACGCCGTTGTCGAACGAATTCTGATCGACCAGTAAAATCACGCAGCGGCGTTAAGGCTAGGGTGATTAACAAAAAACGCAGAGTCCATTCGCCGGTTTCAATAGAAAGCTCTTGAGCAGGGTCAGGCCCGAGATTATTTTGCAAGGCTCGAATCAATAACAATGCAAAGGGCACTAGAGCCAGCAGAAAAACTGCCGGCTTCAAGAATTTACGCATAAGATTAATTAACTAAGTAGGAAAGAATTATCCTAATAGTATTGCGCCAGATCCATGTCATCGTACATGTGAGCCACGTGCTCACCGTAGCCATTGAATAATCTAGTCTCAATAACTCGGCGACTAAATAAAGTTTGCGGTAAACGTCGCTCCATATCTTGGCGCCATCTAGGATGATGTACTGCTGGATTAACATTGGCGTAAAAACCGTATTCATTGGCTTGGAGATCATTCCAAGTAGTATTAGGCTGAGTCTCTCGGAAATTTATTTTTACAATAGACTTGATGCTTTTAAACCCATACTTCCAAGGTACTACTAAGCGCATCGGCGCGCCATTTTGCGACGGCAGATAAGAGCCATAAAGACCAACCGCCATAAAGGTTAGGGGATTCATTGCTTCATCCATGCGCAACCCCTCTCGATAGGGCCAGCTTACAATAGCGGTTCGTGAGCGAATACCTGGCATAGTATCGGCATCGATAATGGTTTCAAACTCAACAAACTTTGCTTTTGAAGTGGGTTCAAATTGCCGAATCAAATCAGCCAGTGGAAACCCGATCCACGGTATCACCATCGACCACGCTTCAACACAACGTAAGCGATAGATTCTTTCCTCTAGATCTACGGGTTTCAGAATATCTTCCAAGTGATAAGTTCCTGGCTTAGAAACTTCGCCAGTAATCTCTACTGACCAAGGATCTGTCTTGAACTCACCCGAACGCGTAGCGGGATCAGACTTATCCATTCCAAACTCGTAAAAATTATTATAAATAGTCACATCTTCATAGGGCGTCAATGATTCCCCAGTAAAGAACGGCTCGCTATCAGGAGCAGGCTTAATGTCTTGGAATTTATTAGCCCACCAAGCGGCCGGGGGAGAACGACGCATTGCTGCCGGAGCTCTGGCTTTTAACGAGTCACCATTTTGAGCATTCGCCACAGAGGGAAGTGCACTTGTAGCCGCAGCTCCAAGAAGTAATTTACTACCATCCAACATGAATTCACGCCGATTTTTATAAACACTCTCCGGTGTAATTTCTGAAGGTTTAATGTCTGATGGTTTCTTAATTAACATGACCAATTACCTGTTGTCTTAATTTCGTAGCCTCATAATCACACAAGGCAGGAATAAATTAACTATCTTTCCTTATTTAACATTCCTTTAGCCGCTCATTTTGATCGAATTTTTCCATACAAAGCGGTTTTAGCTAGTCCTCTGCTTTCGAATTGACTTCCTTCTTCCTTCCAGCTTGCCTTTTGTACAACCAACCTATCGGCCCTGATATGGCATAGATTATGGACACTGCCAAGAAAACCACAGGAGGGTTCTGAACGATAAGGACCAATAGTACTATTGTAAGGACAAAAACCATATAGGGCACTGTGCCGATGAAATCAAGCTCTTTAAAGCTGGAATAGCGGTAATTAGAGATCATTAATAATCCGGCAAAAATTGTAAGAAGCGCGAAGAGGTAGGGCAGCAGGCCAGTAACTTCTATTCCATATCGGAATCCCACCCACGGAACAAAAGAAACTAACCCAGCAGCTACGGGGCTCTGCAACCCAACAAAAAAGCGTTTATCAACGGTTCCCAATTGCACGTTGTAGCGAGCGAGCCTGAGCGCAGCACATGACATATAGATGAAGCTCGCAGCCCAACCCACTTGACCCAAAGGTGCGAAGCCCCAACTAAACATGATCAATGCCGGCGCCACACCAAACGAAACCATATCTGACAGGCTATCAAACTGAGCGCCAAAGGCGGACTGTGTCCCCGTTAGCCTTGCGATTCTTCCATCCAAACCATCGCAAATTGCCGCGATCACGATCGCCCAGCCAGCTTCGTCAAAATTTCCCGACATCCCGGCAATGATGGCGTAAAATCCAGAAAACAGGGCGGCCAGCGTAAATAAATTGGGAAGCAAATAAATACCCCGACGGCGGACTTTTTTGCCACCCTCAGAGACAACTTCCTCGTGTTCATCAATAGGCAGAATCGTTTCGGTATCGACTTCCTGATCTTCGCTACTCATTAAATTCCTGGAACCCACTCTAAATCTATAGGTCAGGGATTATACAACTCATTTCTCCAGCTCGAACGACTATTTTTAACATTTTACCCTAGTTTATAGATGCTATATGATCGCGCCTCATCGAAAAAATCGTCGGGCATCCGGAGAGATTCCCTCTAAAAACGAACGGAGCTAATTCATGAATTACTTTAATACACTGCCCCTTCGCTTGCAGCTAGCACAATTAGGCAAATGTCGCTTTATGGACAGTGCAGAGTTCAGCGACGGCGTTAAAAAATTGAATAGCCGAAAAATTGTCATCGTCGGCTGTGGAGCCCAGGGTTTAAATCAAGGCTTGAATATGCGCGATAGTGGCTTGGATGTTTCCTTCACCCTAAGAAAAGCGGCAATAAGCGAAAAAAGGGATTCCTGGAAGAATGCTACTGAAAATGGATTCATCGCAGGCACATATGAAGAATTGATTCCGGCCGCAGACCTTGTTCTGAACCTTACTCCTGACAAGCAACACAGTGCAGTAGTGGAACAAATCATGCCCCTAATGAAAACAGGTGCATGCCTTGCCTATTCGCATGGGTTCAACATAGTAGAAGAAGGAATGCAGATTCGGGATGACCTCACTGTAGTTATGGTCGCTCCGAAATGCCCAGGAACAGAAGTAAGAGAGGAATATAAGCGCGGCTTTGGCGTCCCCACCCTAATTGCAGTGCATTCTGAAAACAATCCCAATGGTGACGGAATGGATATTGCTAAAGCCTATGCCGCTGGAACCGGAGGACACCGTGCTGGAGTTTTAGAATCTTCCTTCATAGCAGAAGTGAAATCAGATCTAATGGGTGAGCAGACTATTCTCTGCGGTATGCTGCAAACTGGCTCATTACTCTGTTTCGACAAAATGATCGAGAAGGGTGTTGATGCAGGTTATGCATCGAAATTAGTGCAGCATGGCTGGGAAACTGTCGCGGAGGGCCTAAAACACGGCGGCATTACTAATATGATGGATCGCCTTTCTAATCCGGCAAAATTGGTCGCGGCAGAACTTGCAGAAGAACTAAAAGAATTAATGGCGCCGCTCTACCAGAAGCATATGGACGATATTATTACCGGTAATTTCTCAGCAGGGATGATGGAAGACTGGGCCAACAATGATGTGAAACTATTAACCTGGCGAGAAGCTACCGCTGAATCAACTTTTGAAAAATCAATAGCAAGCGATGTTGAAATAAGCGAACAGGAATACTATGACAATGGCATTCTAATGGTGGCAATGATTAAAGCCGGCGTTGAATTAGCATTTGAAACAATGACTGATAGCGGAATTATCGAAGAATCAGCCTATTACGAATCTCTGCACGAAGTCCCTCTGATTGCCAATCTTATTGGCAGAAAGAAACTTTATGAAATGAATAAAGTCATTTCAGACACTGCTGAATATGGCTGCTATTTATTCTCACATAAATGCGTTCCTTTACTAGCGGATTTCATGAGAAAAATTGATACTGATGTTATCGGTAAAGGCCTAGAATCATCAGATGCCGGAGTAGATAACGCAGAACTTATAGCAGTTAATGAAAAGTTAAGATCTCACCCGATTGAAATTGTTGGTAAAAACCTCAGAAAACATATGACGGCGATGAAGAAAGCTATTTGAAGTTTCTCTACTAATGGTCGAAAAAAAACGGCCCTCTGGGCCGTTTTTTCTTGGCAAATAACCCTTACAACGCCAAAGTTTTTTCACCTCTCGAAATCCCTGACACACCAGAACGAGCAACTTCCAGAACAACGTTGTCACCCAACGCAGTAATGAATGCATCAAGCTTATCCCCAGTACCTGTTAACTGAATTGTAAAAACATTGCTTGTCACGTCTACAATTTGACCGCGAAATATATCAACACTCCGTTTCACTTCCGCCCTCTGAGCACCTGCTGCCTTCACTTTTATGAGCATCAGTTCACGTTCAATATGTGCCCCCTCTGTTAAATCTACCAGCTTAACTACATCAATTATTTTATTAAGATGCTTAGTGATTTGCTCTATACGAGCATCATCTCCGCTAGTTGTTACTGTAAGCCGCGATAATGATTGGTCCTCAGTGGGAGCAACAGTTAACGAATCAATATTGTAATTGCGTTGAGAAAAAAGCCCAACGACCCGTGAGAGCGCCCCAGGTTCATTCTCCATAAGTACTGAAATAATGTGCCTCATACTAAGTACGCTCCGTTTTACTTAAGAACATATCTTTCATGGCACCACCTTTAACGGCCATAGGGTAGACATGCTCATTTGGATCAACTTGAACATCGACAAAGACAAGCTTATCTTTTAGAGCAAAAGCCTCTTCCAGTTTTGGATAGAGCTCATCAGATTTTTCGATCTTTATACCAACATGGCCATATGCTTCAGCTAGCTTAGAAAAATCGGGTAACGATTCAGCATAAGTACTATGCGAATATCTACCCCCATACTGCATATCCTGCCATTGTTTAACCATCCCAAGCGCCTGATTATTTAAACAAATAATCTTGATCGGCAATTGATACTGCATACAGGTAGCAAATTCTTGCTGATTCATTAAGAAACTTCCCTCTCCAGTAATACATACTGACACTGCTTCAGGAAAGGCGAATTGCACTCCCATTGCCGCAGGAAATCCGAACCCCATCGTCCCCAAGCCACCAGAATTTATCCAACGACGTGGTTTATCAAATCCGTAATATTGCGCAGCAAACATCTGGTGCTGACCTACATCGGAGGATACATAAGCATCACCCTCAGTAATTTCGAAAACTGCTTTTACCACCTCCTGTGGCATTATGATGCCATTGTCTGAAGGCCTAACTTTTAGACTGTCTTTTTCACGCCATTTTTCAATCTGATCCCACCAAACCTTAAGAGCCTGCTTATCAACTTCTTTATCAGATTTATCGATCTGATCATTCATTTCTTCTAACACTGCCGCTACCGCCCCAACTATCGGCACGTCAGCCGTTACAGTTTTTGAAATGGAAGCTGGATCGATGTCGATATGCAGAATTGTGGCATCGGGACAGAATTTAGAAGTATCCGAATTAGTAACTCGATCATCAAACCGAGCACCGACACATAGCAATACATCACAATGATGCATAGCCATGTTGGCTTCATAAGTACCATGCATGCCCAACATACCCAGAAATTGATTATTTGAAGCTGGATACGCACCCAAACCCATTAAAGTATTCGTAATAGGGAACCCTAACTTTTGAGTAAAGTTTATTAACTGTTCTGAAGCGTTGTCTTGTATTGCTCCACCGCCAGAATAAATCATCGGACGTTTTGCCAAAAGCAACGCATCTACGGCTTTCTTAATTTGTCCAGTATGCCCTTTATCAGGAACCGCGTATGAACGAAGCTTTAAGTCTTTAGGGTATTCATACTTTTCTTTTTGCTTGGGGTCAGTTGCATCTTTTGGTATGTCGATAACAACCGGCCCAGGTCTCCCAGTAGTCGCAATATGAAACGCCTTTTTTATGATGTGAGGTATATCCTTCACTTCCTGCACCATAAAACTATGCTTAACAATTGGACGTGAGATACCGACCATGTCTGTTTCTTGAAATCCGTCCGTTCCAATCATTCTGCTTTCAACCTGACCGGAAATTACTATCATAGGAATTGAATCCATGTAAGCCGTAGCTATGCCCGTGACGGCGTTGGTTGCACCTGGACCAGACGTTACAAGTACTACACCTGGCTTTCCAGTTGAGCGCGCATAACCATCTGCAGCATGAGTTGCCGCTTGTTCGTGTCGTACAAGAATATGTTCAACTTTATCCTGATTGAAAATCGCATCATAGATATGCAGCACTGCTCCACCAGGATAGCCAAATACGATATCAACGCCTTCGTCGTGCAGTGCACGAATAAGCATTTCACCACCAGATAGTTGGTCCACTATATTCGCCTCTAAACTCAATTTGTTTTAATCCAATAACCAAAAACAGCATAGACCATAAAGGTTAGCTGCGATTCCATAATTAAAGTAGTTTTTGACAGTCCCCAACTCCAGTCTATGTCCTTACAGATACTGGTATTGCTTCATGTCGGCCCCTTACGCGATAACGTGATGGAAGCCTTAGGTAGATGTTGTCCGTCACCTAGACAGCAGTCTTTAGGAATGCCTGATTGCGGCTTATTCAGACTACAACAGGGTAATTTCGGGTTCGCCAAACCACCCTGCGATCAAAAACGCGATTTTCCCAGCTTTTGTAGGAAAGTCAAGCCCTTAGGCGTAATTTGACAGTATTTAACTAACTAGACGACAGCCTGATCTAGATCGATCATCAGCTTTCCGAATACTAATCCATGAGTTGCATCCAGCTCCAAAGTGATCGCATCCCCCGCCAAATAGCTACCTCTCAAAACTTCCTCGGCCAACGGGTTTTCGATTAAATTTTCAATAACGCGTTTTAGCGGCCTAGCACCATAAACTGGGTCATAACCGGTCCTAGCGATGTGATCCAAAACTCCAGCACTGAGCTGGATACTTAACTCATTATCAGCAAGACGCTGATTTAATAAATCGATTTGAATTTCAGCTATGTCACGAATCTGATCTTGATACAGAGAATGAAATACTACTGTCTCATCGATGCGGTTTACAAACTCAGGAGAGAAATGCTTTACAACATCCTCGAGTACCACACTCTTAACCTTCGCATAGGATTTTTCGTCCACCGCGCTATGAACCATCAACTCCTGAACCCGGCCAGACCCCAAATTTGAAGTCATTATGATTACGGTATTTCGGAAATCAACAGTACGCCCATGGCCATCGGTTAAACGGCCATCATCCATGACTTGCAGGAGAACATTAAAAACATCAGGGTGGGCTTTCTCCACTTCATCCAACAATAAAACAGAATAAGGACGCCGGCGCACAGCCTCAGTGAGATAACCACCCTCTTCATAACCGATATAACCAGGGGGCGCACCAATCAGTCTTGCAACAGAATGCTGTTCCATGAATTCCGACATATCGATACGTACGAGCGCATCTTTTGTATCGAACAAAAATTCAGCCAAGGCTTTACATAATTCTGTTTTACCGACACCAGTAGGGCCTAAGAATAAAAAGGAGCCATTTGGACGATTGGGATCTGATATACCCGATCGAGATCGGCGCACAGCGTTAGAAACGGCAGTGATAGCTTCGCTCTGTCCAATGACTCGTTGGCGCAGAGCATCTTCCATCTCCAACAATCGCTGCTTATCGCCCTGCAACATCTTACTCACAGGTATTCCGGTAGAGCGCGAAACCACGTCAGCGATTTCTTCTTCTGTCACCCGATTTCTTAGTAATTGTTTTTGTGCTGCTTCTGCCTCTGAAGCAAATTCTAAATTCTTCTCTAAACTTGGGATTTCTCCGTATTGAATTTCTGACATGCGAGCCAGATCTCCAGTTCTCCAAGTAGCCTCCATGTCCTTGCGTGCTTTCTCGAGAGAGCTTTTAATAGTTTGCGTTCTTTGTAATAAAGCTTTCTCAGCTTTCCAAATTTCTTCCAGAGCAGCAAATTGCTTTTCTACCGCTATAATTTCCTCTTCCAGCTTTTCTTTGCGCTTTTGCGAGGCAAGATCCTCTTCTTTCTTGAGCGCCTCCCTTTCAATCTTAAACTGTATTAGACGCCGCTCTAGCGTATCCATTTCCTCCGGCTTTGAGTCAATTTCCATACGAATAAGACTAGCAGCCTCATCAATAAGATCGATCGCCTTATCTGGAAGTTGACGATCTGTCACATAGCGTTGTGAGAATCGAACAGAAGCTATGATTGCCGCATCAGAAATATCAACTCCGTGATGCACTTCATATTGTTCTTTCAGACCACGTAGTATCGCAGTCGCCTCTTCTTCATTTGGCTCTGCAATTAAGACTTTTTGAAAGCGCCGGTCAAGGGCAGCGTCCTTCTCAATATACTGTCGATATTCATCCAGCGTAGTTGCTCCAACACAATGAAGTTCGCCTCGAGCTAATGCAGGCTTCAGCATATTGCCGGCATCCATAGCTCCTTCGGCCTTACCTGCACCTACCATCGTGTGCAACTCATCGATAAACAAAATAATTGAACCTTCTTGTTTTGAAAGCTCATTCAATATTGCTTTTAGGCGCTCTTCAAACTCACCACGAAACTTTGCTCCTGCTATTAGCGCCCCAAAATCCAGGGAGAAAATTCTTTTATCTTTTAACCCTTCAGGAACTTCATCATTTACAATTCGCTGAGCTAAACCTTCAACAATTGCTGTTTTACCAACTCCCGGCTCACCGATTAATACTGGATTGTTTTTCGTACGCCGCTGCAATACTTGAATTGTTCGCCTGATTTCAGTATCGCGACCTATGACCGGATCCAATTCGTTATTTTCAGCTCGTTTGGTTACGTCAACACAAAATTTTTGCAAGGCCTGCCATGAATCTTCAGCACCAGCCTCAGTAACGTTGTCACTACCGCGCAAATTTGCAATGGCATTATTAAAAGCTTGAGGTGACACACCCAAGCTACTTAACCGTTTACCGATGCTGCCCTTATCTTTCATAGCAACAAAAAACATGGTTTCGCTCGAAATAAAAGAATCACCTTTTTGCTGTGCCAGCTTATCTGCTTGATTCAATAATCGCGCAAGATCTGAAGATATGGCAATTTCACCTTCGTGGTTAACGACTTGAGGGAGATCCCGGACATCCTGTTCGAGCTGCTCATGTAACTCTGGCACATTAAAGCCTATTTGTGATAACAATGGGCGAACTGACCCACCCTTCTGATCCAGCATCGCCAATATCAAATGTGCCGGCTCAATAAAATTATTATCTTTTCCAAGCGCGAGCGACTGCGCATCCGCGAGAGCCAACTGCAATTTGCTGGTTAATTTGTCAATTCTCATAGCGACTCCAATAAATGGCACCTGCTGAATCCCTCAGCGGAGCTTAATAGTTGTTGAACTATTTCTTTTAATTGGGTTTTTGAACGCACTTTTCAATACGCTCGAAGATAATTTTTATTTCGATGAAATTAACAAGGTTGGAAGTTTCTATTAAAACCTAGTAGCTATCATGTCCGAAATTGCTTCGGTATGAACAGCGGTTGTGCCACAGCAGCCACCAACAATATTAGCTCCGTGATTTATCCAGTTTTCGACAAACTCACAATAATGAGATGGTGAAAGATCTTCTCTCAATGCTAAACCTCCATCGGTTCTTTTAGAGCCATCCAACAACCAATCACTCGGAACATGACTAAACGCATTGGCGTAACCACCAACAAAACTTACATCCGCTCTAACCAGCTCTGGCATTGCATCGGAAATTCGCTCAGGCAAACAACAATTAGCCAATATTCCTGAAATTCCAAGCGCACTTAATTGTGGGATTGCGTCTGCTAAAGATTCTCCACTTCGCAGGCAAGCGGGCTTGTCATCATGCAGTGTTAGACCAACAAAAACTTGTTTTGAAGATTCAAGAGCCGCAGCACAAGCGACCAATGCTTCACTAATAGTTGACATAGTCTCACAAATGAAGAGATCAACATAAGAATTTAAACTCGCAACCTGCTCTTCGTACAATGGCCTAATTATGGATTCTTCCATTACCCTATCTGGGCGATAGCTACCATTCTGAGGGGGTAAGCTTCCCGCTATTAGCACTTCAGCCTCAGTATCAGCAACAGCTGTCTTGGCCAAGTTTCCTGCAACTTGATTAAGTTCTAGATACCTATCTTCAATCCCTTCCTTTACCAATTCTCCACGAATAATTCCGTAGCTGTTCGTAGTAATTATGTTGGCTCCAGCTTTGATGTTTTCCTTGTGTACCTCCACTACAACTTCAGGTGCTACGATTAGGGCATTGGCTGACCATATGGTCGGAGGAATTTCTACCCCCTTCATATAAAGGGTCTTACCCATACCGGCATCCAATATTGTTACTTTACGAGAAGCCATCATCTCTCTTTGCTCCCTTTCCATAGAATCATATTAACTTTACCGAATTTTTGTCTCAAGTTTTACAAAAATAATTCGTACAGGGCAACCATATCTATTAAACATTCTATGACAGCCTTTAGCTTCTTCAAAGATTGACATAACATAGACCAAAATTTTCTGGTGGAAGTCATGGCTAAACCCCCAAATTTTAAGTTTGACACCCTAAGCTTGCACGCCGGTCAAAGACCTGATCCGACGACGGGCGCGCGAGCAACTCCTATTTACCAATCTGCATCATTTGTATTTCCCGATACAGACTATGCCGTCGGCCTATTTAATATCGAGCGAGCAGGGCATGTCTATTCGAGACTCTCGAATCCTACCAATGCGGTTTTAGAAGAGCGTATCGCAGCATTAGAAAATGCAGTTGGAGGTATCGCTACAGCAAGCGGCCAAGCTGCTATGCATCTTGCGATCGCCACTATTGTAGGTAGTGGAGAGCATATAGTTTCCTCACGTAGCATCTATGGTGGAACTCACAATTTACTAGCCTACACTCTCCCTAGGTTTGGCATCGAAACAACTTTTGTAGATCCACGCGATCCAGATGCCTTTAAAAATGCGCTACAAGACAATACTCGACTTGTCTTTGGAGAGATCTTAGGAAATCCGGGATTAGAAGTTTTAAATGTACCTGTCATTTCAGAAATCGCTCATTCCGCAGGAATTCCTTTGTTAGTTGATGCGACCTTCGCCACACCGTATCTTTGCAAACCAATCGATTTCGGCGCCGACCTTGTCATGCATTCCGCCACAAAATTTCTGTCTGGTCATGGGGTAGTAATTGGTGGTTTATTAGTAGATGGAGGCACTTTCGACTGGAATGCCTCAGGAAAATTTTCTACTCTAACTGAACCTTATGCTGGCTTTCACAATCTAAATTTCGCGGAAGAATTTGGTCCTGCAGCTTTTATTACTCGTGCTCGCAAAGAAGGATTACGTGATTTTGGTGCTTGTATGAGCCCCACAACTGCATTTCAAATTTTACAAGGAATGGAAACATTACCCTTGAGAATGCAAAAGCACGTGGAAAACACACAGAAAGTTGCAGAGTTTTTATTAGAAAGAGAAGAAGTCGATTGGCTTAATCATCCGATGTTGGAGTCACACCCAGATCACGAATTAGCAAAAACCTTGCTTCCTAAAGGCTGTGGTGCGGTTTTTAGCTTTGGCATAAAAGGTGGCCGTGAGGGTGGCATAAAATTTATTGAAAGTCTGGATGTTTTTTCGCATCTAGCTAATATTGGAGATGCCAAATCTTTAGTTATTCATCCAGCAAGCACTACTCATCATCGAATGGATGCCGAGGCTTTAAAAAATGCAGGAATATCAGAAGGTCTTATTCGTCTTTCAATAGGACTCGAAGATCCCAGCGATCTAATTGCAGACCTAAAACAAGCGCTTCGGACATCACAAAAGTAAAAAGGATTACTCTCTTGTATTTTGAAGTAAACAGTTTGAAAACTTATTGTAGTAATGGCTCCGGAAAACTCGACCCATCCCAAAAATCTGTGGTTTTCATTCATGGTGCCGGAATTGATCACACTACGTTTGTCCTGGCATCACGTTATTTTGCACGCCAAAATTACAATGTCTACGCAATTGACTTGCCAGCTCATGGCAACTCTTCAGGCGATCCTCTCGACTCTATAAAAATGATGTCCGACTGGCTTTATATAGCACTAAATCAGTTGGGAGTTGAAAATACGGCATTGGTTGGCCACAGTATGGGTTCTTTAATATCTCTACAATTCGCCTCCGACCACTCAAAGATGCTCCGGTCAATGGTTCTGGTCGGCACTTCTATTCCCATGCCAGTATCTGATCCACTACTCAATGCCGCCAAAGAAAACTCTCATGATGCGTTTGACATGGCCAATACCTGGAGCCATAGCAAAGCTGCTCAACTAGGGGGCAATGAAAACCCTGGCATCAACATGATGATGAGTGGCCAACGCTTATATGAACGCTCCAAAACTAATGTACTTTACGCAGACCTTAATGCTTGCAACAATTTTACTAACAGTAAAGAGCTGGCCAGAAATATTGTAACTGAAACACTAATTATTGTCGGGGATCAAGATCAGATGACCACACCCGTAAAAGCACTTGAAGTAGCTAACACCATCCCTGACTGCAGAACACTGCGCTTAAACCCCTGTGGTCATGCGATGTTTGCAGAACAACCTAATGCGGTTTTAGATGGCCTAATATCAATAGTCTGACGTCGCTCCTACCTTTTCACTTATTATCTTGACCGCTTAATCGCTTTCCCCGTTGACCTAAACTCTCGCAATGAACGCATAATCGAAACCGCAAGCAATAGGTAGATAACAAGAAGCGGCAATGAGGCGACGAGAGAGGCTGTCTGCAATTCTCTTAGACCGCCTATAAATAACAAACTTATTGGCAATACTCCCAAGGCAACAGCCCAAAACACTCGCTGCCATCTGTCCGGATGTTGACTTGCACTTAACCGCTTTGTGGTTCCTGCAGCAATTGTATAAGAAGCGGAATCATAGGTTGTTGCCATAAAGATCAGTCCGATAAGTCCAATAAAAACCAACCAAAAAGGCCCAGCTGGCAGAAGTGCAACAATTCCTGCGATAGCACTCGAAGGGCTTTTTTCTATCGCTTGATCAATAACTGCATAGGTCCCGTCTAATTGCAGAGACAAGGCATAATTACCTAAAACGACAAAAAAGATCATGCAGCCCAAACTGCCCCAACCCAACATACCAAATATTAATTGCCGAATTGATCGGCCTTGCGAGATCTTACAAACAAACATACCGATGAATGGGCCCATGGCTAGCCACCATGCCCAATAAAAGATAGTCCAGCTTTCAACAAAATTACTTTTCTCCAGTGGGTCTGCCCAAAACAACATTGTGAAAAAATTCTGAGCGACATTGCCGACAGCTACCACCCCCATCTCCAGAATAAACTTAGTCGGCCCAACCAAAAACACAAAAATCACAAAAATTAATGCCAAGACTGCATTTATATTGCTCAACACTCTGATCCCGCGATCGAGCCCGCGGAAAACACTAAAAGCTATTAAGCTTGTAGCCAAAATAATAATCGCAGTTTGTAAATAAATACCGTCTTCGATCCCCGTCAATTCAGTTACTGATGAAGCAACTAAGGATGTTCCAAACCCTAAGCCCGTTGCTGCCGTTCCCACGACTCCGACAATAAAGAAAAGATCTATAGTGCGCCCAGGCCATCTATCAACCCAGGATCCCAACACCATTGAACAAGCAACACTTAGTCTTAGAGATTCGATTTTCTTTACGTGATAAGTACAGGAAAGTGCCAAAGCTGGCAGACAATAAAAGGCCCAACCCACCGGACCCCAATGGAAAATTCCGTAACTTGCAGCCCAGATGATTGCCTCATCTGACCGAGGCTCTATACCAAAAGGCGGCTCTAAGTAATAAAACACCCATTCCGTAGCACCCCAATAGATTAGGGACGCGCCAAGCCCAGCACAGAACAACATCGCCGCCCAACTATATTCGGAATATTGTGGCGTTTTGATGTCTCCAAGAATTATGTTGCCATACTGACTGATGGCAACGAACAGCAACAAACTCAGTGTCAATACTGCGGCGCAAATATATAGCGCTCCAAATTTCGAAGTTAGGTATTGATACAAACTGTCAATACCTGTTGTGCTGCGATCTGGAAATACTACAATTGTTAACACCACAGACAACAACATGGCGAGCCCTATTCCAAAAAGCATCCAATCGACATTTCCTTCTGCGTCGACAGTGTTATCGTTAGAATGAGAATTGAGTGGATTCATATTGTTATTTAAAAGGTTTCTTCTTGAAAAAATATTATGCTGGCCATGCGCCCTGTTTTGCCATCTCTGCGATAGGAATAAAATCTATCTTCCTCGCAGTAGGTACAATGATCGCCCCCGCTCACAGAAGAAACTCCCATTGCTAATAATTGCCTCCGCGCGAATAGATAGAGATTCATATAAAACTTTCCTTCAAGGTCCGATTCAGCAAACGCACTCTCCACCAGATTAAGCTCTTCTTGGTTAGCAGCGCTTGCTCTAAACGACTCTTTAACTTCGATTCCAACTTCGTAATGGCAAGGCCCTATAGCAGGTCCCATCCAAGCAATTATGTCACTTGGGTCACTGGTCATTTTAGCTATTGTGTTTTTAAGTATCCCAGCCTGCAAGCCTCGCCAACCTGCATGGGAAACTGCAACTTCAGTTCCGTCTTTGTTAGCCAGCATAACCGGCAAACAGTCCGCCGTTAGAACACAACAGGCGGTAAGTGGTTCCCTCGTTATCAAACTATCGGCTTTAATTTTCGCACTAGCGGATTCTATTTCGATAACATCCACACTATGTACTTGTTCTAACCATTGATAACCAATATCTAGCATCAGTGCTTCGCGCAGCAAATCACGATTACCTGCAACAGCAAATAAATTGTCTCCAACATGGTCCGCGAGATTTAGACTTGAGTATGGGAGCTTGCTTATTCCACCTTGGCGCAAACTCATTAAGGCTCGCACATTTTTCGGAGCCGACCAGTTAGCATTAATAAATTCCAAATTACTCACCTAGACCCTCAGTAATTCCAAAATCATTTCTTATTGCTGATAACAATTGCTGAAAATCATCAGGCGCAACGACTTCCCATGATAGTTTTCGCTCAGATGTTGGATGAACAAGTGCCAAGCGCCTCGCATGTAACGCTTGTCGTTTAAAATTTCGTAATTGTTGCTCAAACTCCTCACTGCATGCGGTAGGTAACTGCAATCGACCTCCGTAGAGCGGATCTCCAACCAAAGAGTGATTTATGTGAGTCATATGCACCCTAATCTGGTGAGTTCTTCCTGTCTGTAAATTTAGCTGGACATGGGTATGGGAACGAAACCTCTGTAAAACTCGATAGTGAGTAATAGAATCCTTACCTTTTACTACGACTGCCTTTTTCTTTCGATTTACCGGGTGCCTGCCTAGCGGCACATCAATGACGCCACCGCCAGTCAATACACCGTGAACAATAGCCTCATACTCCCGCTCGATGGAACGCTCTTGCAGTTGCTGCACAAGAATGCTGTGACTTTGAAGATTTTTAGCGACCACCATGAGACCAGTAGTGTCTTTATCTAACCTGTGAACAATCCCTGCTCTCGGAATAGCTTCTAATTTAGGATAGGCATGAAGCAGACCATTCAATAACGTTCCTTGCCAGTGACCAGCCGCAGGGTGAACGACAAGGTTCGCAGGCTTATTCAGGATTACTAAGTCTTCATCCTCAAAAATGATGTCGAGTTGAATCGGCTGAGGAAGAAATTGCTCACTCGAAACAAGTTCCACTTCGATTTGAAGGAGATCCCCAGTTTTTAGACGGTCTCTAGGTCGCAAGGATTGAGCATTTACCCGTAAGCTGCCGTCTTTGATCCAAGATTGGAGACGTGCACGAGAATATTCAGGAAACAATTGAGCCGCAATCTGGTCTAACCGATTACCTGCTAGGTCTTCTGGTACCTCTGCCGACAAGGAGATGTGAGCTGACATCATGCCATGATAGCTCGATTATCGGTCGAGCGGGACTTCAAGAGTTCTGCTGAAGAGAAAATACACAACGTCAAGGTTATGCGACTATGGGTTTGAACGCCTCTCTGTGGTTAAATACGGGCTCCAGCAGAACAGTCAGTAAAGGTAAAGGGTTGAATTCACGCTCAAAGAAGGTAATTGTCACTCTCATCCTCCTTGGCTTAGCCTTAGGAGGCTGCAGCCTGTTTGGCGATGACGAAGACGCGGATGAATTTGCCGGTCTTTCGACAGAGGAACAATTCTATGAAAGAGCTCTTGAACAGCTAAACGGCCAGAACTTCCGCGGAGCTATTTCTACGTATCAGGCATTAGAATCACGTTTCCCATTTGGCCGATTCGCGGCACAGTCGCAAATTGAAATTGTCTACGCCTACTACCAAAACGAAGACATGGAGGCAGCCCGCGCAGCAGCCGACCGGTTCGTTCGCCTCCACCCCGATAATGAAAACATAGATTATGCCTACTACATGCGAGGACTCTCATCGTTTGTAGATGGTGGCGGTATTTTTAATAGGTTTCTGCCCATCGATCATACCAAGCGCGACCCAGGTCGAGCACAAGAATCTTTTAATGATTTTGCTCAACTACTGGCTCTTTACCCAGACAGTGTTTATTCGGGTGATGCTAGAGCTCGAATGATCTATTTACGCAATAATCTAGCGAGATACGAAGTGCATGTGGCCAATTACTATCTTGAGCGTCGCGCTTATATCGCAGCTCTTCGAAGAGCACAGTATGTAGTCGAAAACTTTCAAGGAACCCCAGCTATAGCTGATGGCGTCGCGATTATGACGGAGTGTTATCTGCGCCTAGGCCTAAATGAGTTAGCAGATACCTCCCTTGCGTTACTTAGGGAAAATTATCCTGAACATGCCTCAATAGACTCAGACAACGACTTTATCATTCGAACTGAAATTACCAACCCTTCATTGCTGTACACAGTTACTTTTGGCTTAGTCGGCGATAATGCGATTGATCCCCCATTAGCACCTACACAAAGACCGCTAACATCCGGTAGCCAACAAATAATTAACGATCAGCAAGATATTGAAACACCTGAAGAAGAGCGCTCTCTGCTGAGCATTATTACTTTAGGTGTTTTAGAGTAGTTAAAAAGATTACAAACGCTAGGTCACGACACAACCCGCCATAATATAATGCAGCCTTGTGAGGAGGCCTGAGTCTTAGATCAGTAATACATTAATTCAAGCCACTATAAAACGAGGTTCTTATTCCCCAATGAGCCAAGCATTAGTAATCGGATAACGTCTGTCACGACCAAACCCTCTTTCTGTTAAACGCACGCCTACAGGACTCTGTCGCCGTTTATATTCGTTCAGATCCACTAATCTTAGAATTCGCCGCACAATATCTTCCGCAAAACCATCCTTTATTATATCTTCCGCACTTCGATCTTTTTCAATGTAAAGTTCCAGGATCTGATCCAAGACTTCATAATCAGGAAGACTATCTTGATCGACCTGGTTTGGCGCAAGTTCAGCAGACGGCGCTCTATCTATAACCAATTGTGGAATAATTTCTTCTCTATGCTGCAAGAACGAGTTATTTCTGTAATTAGCAAGTTTATAAACTAGTGTTTTTGATACATCTTTCAAAACATCAAACCCACCTGCCATATCGCCATAGAGTGTTGAATATCCCACTGCAATTTCACTTTTGTTGCCTGTCGTTAAAACCAATAACCCTTGCTTATTCGAAATTGCCATTAACAAAACACCGCGAGCACGAGCTTGAATGTTCTGCTCACTGACATCAACTGCAGTTCCAGCAAATTCCTCAGATAAAGCATCGATAAAGGAATGATAAATTTCATTTATAGCAATAACTTGATAATTAACTCCAAGTTTTTTCGCTTGCTTAGCGGCAACATCTAAACTGAGCTGAGACGTAAATTCAAAGGGCATCATTACCGCTTGAACTCTATCGCTTCCGAGAGCGTCAACTGCTATGGCAAGAGTTAGCGCAGAATCGATTCCTCCCGACAACCCCAGCACCACTCCTTTAAATTTGTTTTTGTTTACATAATCCCTAACACCTAATACCAAGCTTTGATAAACATCGGCTTCAAGGTCGAGGTCGTTAGCAATACTTTTATGTGGAATCTCAATGCGACCATCTTGGCTTACCAATATTTCTAGCGAATAAAGGCCTTCAACATAGCTCGGTGCTTGAAAACAACATTCTCCTTCTGCATTTGCCGCCATTGACCCACCATCGAAAACTAATTCATCTTGGCCGCCAATAAGATTTATATAAAGAATTGGGAAACCAACCTGCTTACAACGCTTGCTTAATAGCTCCTTTCTCTCAACGAGTTTATTAATATGAAACGGCGATGCATTGATATTTACGGCAAGTTGCGCGCCAGCACTTTTTGTTTGTTGAATTGGGCCTGACTCCCATAAATCTTCGCAAATAGTAAATGCGCAACGTGTACCCAAAAGCTCCAGAACTAGAGGGTCTGAACCGGGCGAAAAATAACGATGCTCGTCAAATACCTGATAGTTAGGAAGGCATTGCTTTAAATAAACACCTAAACATTCACGCTTTTTTATGACGCTAAGGGCATTATATAACTTAGCTGATTGCCTGAAGGGATATCCTAGGACTAGAAAAATATCTAAGTTTGCAGCTAGAATTTTAGCTAGCGCCTTTTCTACGCGCACTTGCAAACTAGGCCGAAGTAATAAATCTTCAGGAGGATACCCAACCAGCGTGAGTTCCGGAAAAACAATCATGTCTGCAGATTTTTCAGTAATCGCCCGTTGCGCACTAGCTATGACTAAATCTGTATTTCCATCTATATCGCCAACTAAAAAATTGAGCTGCGCCATAACTATAGTTAATTGCTGCGCCATATTGTCCTCTATCCCTACCCTTATGCGTGACTATGCATCCGTATTGTACGATAACGCCTTAGCAAAACCCATTTCGCATTGCGCTTGAAATTTCTATATTGTTTCTGTATCTCAACAAGAACTACAAAACACAAATAGCAAATCTATAATGTTTCAGTTGTTTACACTATTTTCCAAATCGTTCCTCTTTTCATTGTGGCGAACGCCGCACTTTGCAAATTTGTAGATAGAGTATTTGGGGGGGTCGAATTGACGGATTCTTAATTTCCATAGACTAAACAGAAAGGCGGAAATTTATGAACTTATCGGTTCTAATACTAGTAATTCAATAGCCAGCTTTAAGTCCCCATAGAGATATTTAATAGCAGCACTGAAATTAGACTATAATATTGAAAAATAAATAAGTAAATTCAGCTACTTATCTAAGTAAAGTACGGCTGGCTGCAAAGTCCATAAAATACCTTATAAAAGGATTGTTTAATGCGCATAATTTTAGACTCTTTTACAGGGTATTTTTAAGCCAAGAACACCTAAAATTTGCTTTTGCCATGCTTGCCGTAACATAAAATACATCACCCGACACAAACTCAAAGGAATTTCCTTGCAATTAGACCTTTTTTCAATAGTGATTCTCAGTTTAACCGGTTTTATCGCTGGCGGTATTAACACTGTCGCAGGTGGTGGGTCCAACTTGACCCTACCTGCTCTAATGATGTTTGGCCTGCCGGCGGACATTGCTAATGGAACTAATCGCGTTGCAATTTTAATGCAGTCTATAGTCGGAGTAGCCGGATACGATAAGCATGACACTTTAGACCGGCCCGCCATAATTCCGATTCTCATACCTACAGTTATAGGTGGCATTATCGGAGCGGTCGTCGCTGCAGTAATTCCAAACGCATTTTTGAAACCAATCTTGTTGGGCACCATTCTTACAATGTCTGTGATCATTCTTATAAAACCCGATTTTATAGCTCCTCCTCCCGGGACGCCGACGAAATCTCCTACAGAACATCCCGGGGCCTGGTGGGGCTTATTCGCAGCCGGGCTATATGGCGGCTTTATTCAAGCAGGAGTTGGATTCATCCTGTTAGCTGCACTTTCTGGAGGTCTACGTTACGACTTAATAAGAGCTAATGCTTTAAAAATGGCCTGTGCTTTAGCATTTACGATAGCAGCAGTAGGGGTATTCATCGTATTCGATCAAGTGTGGTGGGCTCCGGGAATTATTCTTGCAATCGGATCTATGGCCGGCGCTCACTTGGCAGTAAAGGTAGCCGTTAAGGCTTCTCAAGAAAGTATAAAATGGTTTCTTTTTGCAATGACACTTTGTGCAGTAATCGGCGGATTTCTTTTCTAAAATTGGGTCATTTTTCAAATCCAAAAGTAGTAAAGAGGCTAACTAATAATGAGGAGGTATTTCATTTTTAGAATCTTGCGCTCCAGAAACTGACTGATCGTCAACAATTTCTAATACATGAGACTTAATCTGCGATACTTCTTGAATGAGCTGGTTAATCTGTTTCTGCTGCCTTACTACTGCATTATTCAACTCATTCAATAAATCTTCTTGAAAACTGAATTTACTCTCAAGATCAATAAGTTTTTTTTCCATAATCTACTCCATTATCTTCATTTAATGATTCTGCCTATGATAATCCCTCAACTAATAATCAACTTCTCTCTTGCTGCATATTACAAAGGTGTATTAATCTTTCTAATTCAATAATCGATACTAATTACTTAGTAACCTAAAGTATGCTGATTAACGATACTATACTCGAAGCGCAACTCAGTCAGCCAAGCTATAATTGCATCAGCTAAGGAAAACCCAAGCATGGACAAAGCCCCGATTAACTGGACCAATACGGTGCTCTTCACGACTACCCCGGTATTCGCAATTACTCTGGTACCACTCTATGGCTACTTTTATGGCTATGATCTCTATGAGTGGATAGTATTTATCTTATTAATGGCTTTTTGTGGAATGTCTATTACTGGGGGCTATCACAGGCTCTGGTCTCACAAAACCTACCGCGCGCATCCCTCTCTCCGTTTTATTTTCGCAATTGGCGGCGCCTGTGCAGTGCAAAATGATATATTGCATTGGGTGTCAGATCACAGGCGACATCACCGATATGTCGATAACAATGATCGAGACCCCTACTCAGCAGGTAAAGGGTTTTGGTTTTCACATATTGGATGGATATTAAGGGACTACAAAAGTGCGACAAATGATTTCTCTAATGTTAAAGACTTACGGGAAGACCCTATTGTTTGCTGGCAACATACTCATTATTTAAAACTGGTCCTTATTACCAACATAGGTGTCCCTGCATTTCTAGGCTATCTGCATGGCGACATCATCGCCTGTTTGCTACTAGGGGGGTTATTGCGCTTGGTACTAAGCCAGCATGCCACGTACTTGATCAATTCCTTAGCCCATATGTGGGGGCAACAAACCTATAGTGATAGCAGCTCAGCAAGAGATAATTCATGGTTAGCGCTAATAACTTATGGTGAGGGTTATCATAACTATCATCATACCTTTCAATGGGATTATCGAAATGGCGTTAAGTGGTGGCACTATGACCCAACCAAGTGGATGATAAGACTTTGTTCTCTCGTTGGTTTAACTCAAGATTTAAAGCGCTCTACTCTGGCACAAATTGAGGAAGCAAAACTGGAAATGCAATATCGAATTGCGACTGAGCGCTGTGAATTACTCAACATTCCTGAAAACTGGCGTTTATGTCTCAAACAAGAATATGAACAATTTTTGGAAACACTCCAACTATGGACCGATCATCGCCAAGCTTGGTATGAAGCTAAAGGAAAGAAAATCCAACGGTCATTGGAGCATTGGGATCAGTTACAGGTCAGGGACAAATACAAAGAGGTACAATATAGTCTCAAGATTCAAAGGCGTCGCTGGCAAAAAATACTAAGGAACCTGGGTGAACCCTTTCCGAATCCAGCCTAATTGATGAACTTCTTAAGTAGACGCCTTTTAAGTTCGTAAGTTATAGTCATCATAGCTTTGATCAAAATATTGCGCACTTACGACAGAATAGCCGAAATAAGCAGAATAAGGCGGATTTCGCACCCTTACAGATGATTAACGCACGATTTAGGACGGAATAACATGCTTCTCTTACGACGAATACAAACAACGATTGCTCTTCTGTTGGTTCTAGTTGGCTCAACAGCTTTTGCGGTGGAAGAAGGAGACAAAGTCCCTGCTTTTGATTTTGCATCTATCTATGCCGACAAGCCAAACATAAACCTTGAAGGCCTCGAGGGTAAGACTCTATTTATCGATTTTTGGGCGTCATGGTGCGCTCCTTGTGTTCTGTCTCTTCCGCTATACAATGAGATGTATCACAAGTACAAAGATCAAGGCTTGGAAGTAATAGCTATAAACGTGGACAACCCAATCGAAGATGGACTGGATTTCTTATTAGACACGCCTTTGGATTTTCTAATCCCTCAGGACCCCGAAGGAGATGCAGCTGAACTCTTTGGTGTTATTGGGATGCCTTCCTCATATTTAATCTCGCCCGACGGCAACGTCGAACTTGTTCATATGGGTTTTCGTAGCGGCGATATGGAAATTCTCGAAGAAGAAGTAAAGAAAGTACTAGCGAGCGATTAGTTTATGTCCACTGCTCGATCTCTAGTTACCATAATTCTGGCTGTTTCGTTGCTATCGGCTTGTTCTCAGGTTCGCCCCTGGGAGAGAGGTTACCTCGCCAGAAAAGAAATGGCCTGGGATACAGATGCCCTGGAAAGTGCGCTTAATGATCATATCTTTTTTAGTAAGGAAGCAGCGTCCGGCGGCGATAACGCTGCCGGTGGTGGATGCGGCTGCAATTAACGCTTAGCGTTTATCTCCCTCCATCATTGCCAGTTCAATGAAACCAAAACCTTCACGTAGCCTCATTGCCCTTTCGACTTCGGCTCTAGCATTGCCCGGAATCTCTGTTGCAGATGCTCCGCCGACTCAAAGTACAGCCTCCTATAAGATTTCGAATTACCAAGAAGATGACCTTTCTCGAAGTGAGGCGCCTTTTGGGGATCTCGACAGGTATGATATCGATGTACACCAATTCAAACTTATCAGCCCAGTAGGCAGAAATTTTTCTGTAAATATTGATGCTAATTACGAAACACTAACTGGTGCATCGCCCTGGTTTACGAGTGTTGGCCTTGATGGTGACCCAGACGTGAACTTAAGTGGAGCTAGCGGCATAAGAGATAAACGAACCGAGGTTTCTATTGGTGCCAGATACTATCTAGAAAATGGCAGCATTGGCAGCAACATAGGCTACTCGGAGGAGGATGACTACAGAGCTAGTTATGTGGGCTTCAGTGGTGAAAGACATTTCAATAACGATCTCACTACCGTTTCGCTAGCATTCAGTCACTCAGCAGACGATATTTTCCCCACAGATGCGGAACTCTTCGGTCGTGTCATCAGCGAAAGCAAATACTCTTCGTCAGCGGTGATTTCAGTTAGCCAAATTATTAATCAGTTTTCAACGATAAGAACAGCGTTCAGCACGACTGAACAACGTGGTTTTTTATCAGACCCTTACAAACTAATTGATTTCCGACCAGATAATAAAACTCAACTTGCTTGGTCAAATTCGTATAGACGATTTTTTGTAGACAGAAATGCGGCACTGCATCTAAACTATCGATTCTACCACGATGATTTCGGCATTAGCTCGCATACGATTGATACCTCATGGTTTCAGAATCTCGGGCGCAATTACCAACTAGTCCCAAGCATTCGCTATTATAGTCAATCTGCTGCAGATTTTTTTACAAATATCGACGACTTCTTAAAACCGCTCAACGAATACCAATCGAGTGATTACAGACTTGCTGCTTTTGGAGCCATAAGTGGCAGTCTAAGTTTAGTAGCAAATTTTGGTAATTGGACGGCAACGCTGACCGCTGAACGGTATGTTGCAAGTGACAAATATGCAGCCTATAAAGTTAATCAACCAAGTACAGCATTAGTGAAGTATAATCGTGTTTCTCTTGGGTTTGATTATTCTTTCTGATTTTATTCTCTTTTTCCTAAATTTTAGTAAATCTTATGCCACTTACACTTAGACGACTTTCTTTCCAAGCCATGGGCAGTCCTTGCGAGATCCAAATCTATGAGGAGTCTCGAATTAGTGCGAAAAAGATAACCCAAATCCTTTCTAGTGAAGTATCGCGTTTAGAAAGAAAATATTCACGCTTTATCCCTAAGAGCTTTTTGTCAGAAATTAATTATTCTGCTGGCAATAGTATGGGCATTAAAATAGACAAAGAAACACGTGCGCTCTTCGATCATGCACTAAGTTGTTTTGAACAGAGTCATGGACATTTCGATATTACTGCCGGCGTGCTAAATAATATCTGGGATTTTCAAAAAAAAATAATACCAACAGAATCACAAATTAATGAGTTATTACCTTCAATCGGATTCAATAAACTGCAATGGCGGGGGTCTCGGCTATATATGCCGGCAAATATGACGATTGATTTTGGTGGGATAGTCAAAGAATATGCTGCTGATGCCGCAGCACGGCTTGCTCGCAAAATCGACGTACAATATGGATTAGTGAATCTTGGAGGTGACTTCGCAATAATAGGCCCGCAGCCTGATAATCAACCTTGGCCTATAGGGGTAGCTGATCCGAAGAATCGAAAAGCGCTTATTGCTAAGATCGATGCATTAGAGGGTGGGGTTGCATCAAGTGGAGACTATGAACGCTATTTCGCTCATCAAGGTAAGCGTTATAGTCATATTTTAAACCCCAAAACTGGGTGGCCATCGGCAGGACTAAGAGCGGTTAGTGTTGCCGCCAATCTCTGCACAGTAGCTGGCTCAATTGCAACTACAGCTATGATAAAAGAAGAATCCGAAGCGATAAAATGGCTCGAAGATTCTGGTTTATCCTATATTGCCATGAATCAGAACGAAGAAATTATTCGTAATGGGTGGCAAGAACCTTCTGCCACCGCAGAATAAACCTATACGGACTACAAACCTAATAAATAAGCTCGAGCGACGGCTCATCCAAGGCAGCTAATTGCTCTCTCAACTCCAATATATGCTCCGACCAATAGCGTTGAGTATTAAACCAAGGAAAGCTTTGGGGAAATGCAGGATCTTCCCAACGTCTCGCTAACCAGGCACTGTAATTCATGATTCTCAAGGTTCTCAAACTTTCAACTAGTGGAAGCTCGTTAGCTTTGAAATCGTAAAACTCGTTGTAACCTTCTGCCAACTCAAGCAATTGAGCTTGACGCTGATTTCTATCCCCTGACAGCATCATCCACAAGTCCTGCATAGCAGGTCCCATCATAGTATCGTCAAAATCCACAAAATTAGGCATATTATCTTTCCATAAAATATTACCTGGGTGACAATCCCCATGTATGCGTAATAAATTTAACGCTCCATGCTCATCAAATCGTTGCTGTACTCGGTTTATTAAATCTTGACTCAATGATTCGTATGCAGGAATTAGATCCATAGGGATAAAATCATTCTCAAGAAGAAATTTTCTGCTGTCTATCGCAAATTTCTCAACTGATATTTGTGCCCGCTCTTTAAAGGTTGTCATGGCACCTACTGCGTGAATTCTTCCGATAAACCTTCCCATTACAAGCAAATTATCTAAATTATCTAGCTCTGGGGGTCTACCAATAAACAAAGGGAATGCCGCGAGTTGAAAATTTTCATAGGTGTGCAGAGTGCCCGCTTCATTTACTGGAAGCGGTGGAACTACCGGAATTTCCATATCACTGAGTTCCTGAGCAAAACAATGCTCTTCATAAATTTGGTCTGTGGTCCATCGCTCGGGACGATAGAACTTCACTACAATCGACCCGCCTTCAATTAAACCAATTTGATAGACGCGATTTTCATAGCTGTTAAGTGCAAAGATACGAGCGTCGGGTTGAAAACCGAGACTTTCAACAGCAGCCAATACTAGATCGGGAGTTAAGCGAGCATAAGGATGGTTGTAGTCCATCACTACAACCAGAGAATATTGAAATTGGTTGTTATCTGAAAATAACCAACGAACTTACTACTCAGATCCACTTAAGAATCCTGGGTATCAGCCTTAACACCAGCCAAAGAAACAGGGAAAGGAGTAATATTATCCCCATTACTAATCTTGCTTACCCCAGATTTATCGACCTCATCTATGCGGATAATTGCTTGCATTGGAATGAAGCTTCTGCGTACGCCGTTAAATTCTGCTTTGAGTTTTTCCTCACCTGGATCTACCACCACTTGAGATTTTTCATTAAATACATATTCTTCAATCTCTATGAAGCCATAAAGATCACTTTGATAAACTTGTTTCACGAATACTTCATACACCTTACCTTTATTGAGGAAGGATATGCGGTAAATCTCCGAAGAATTTCCCATTAAATCAATCTCTTATGTTTTCTAGTGAGGTTTGACGGCTATGCATTCAGGAAAACAAGCTGATGCGAGCCCTTCGCTAAACGTTAGCCTAACTGTAATTTCAGGCTAAATCGATGAATTTCAAGCTGCTTTCACCACTTTCTCACTTATGAGTTGTGGCGACTGCTGCTATAATCCCCTCCTTTTTCAGCCAACAGTCAGTAAACGTAATTGAAAAATAATTCTGAAAAATCGCTCCGAGGCGAAACACGCAAAGTTTTTATCAAGACTCATGGTTGTCAGATGAATGAGTATGACTCCGCACGCATGCTGGATTTACTCAAAGAAGCTAAAGGCGCTGAATTAGTTACAACACCTGAAGAAGCAGACCTCTTGCTTCTAAACACTTGCTCAATTCGTGAGAAAGCACAGGAAAAGGTTTTCCATCAACTAGGAAGATGGAGAAGTCTAAAAGAATCAAACCCAGAATTGAAAATTGCTGTGGGCGGGTGCGTCGCCAGCCAGGAAGGCGAAGCAATCGGCAAACGAGCTCCATTTGTCGATGTAGTGTTCGGACCTCAAACATTACATAAACTTCCTGAAATGTTAGACGCTGAAAACAAAGGGAAACCTGTTGTCGATATCAGTTTTCCAGAAATTGAAAAATTCGATCGCCTTCCGCAACCCAAGGCTAATTCCTGTCAAGCTTTCATAACAATAATGGAAGGCTGCAGCAAATATTGCAGCTTTTGTGTAGTTCCCTACACTCGCGGTGAAGAAGTTAGTAGACCCTTGGATGATGTTTTAGCAGAAGCGGTTCATTTGGCTAGCCAAGGCGTCAAAGAATTAAATTTGCTCGGCCAAAACGTGAATGCCTATCGTGGACTATCTCACGATGGAGAACCGGTTGACCTTGCCCTACTGATTAACTACATGGCAAGTATTGAAGGAATTAATCGACTTCGATTTACCACTTCTCATCCCATTGAATTTAATGAAAACTTGATCAATGTCTATAAAGACGTGCCTGAGCTCGTCTCACATTTACATCTTCCAGTCCAAAGTGGAAGCGACCGAATTCTCGCTGCCATGAAACGTGGGCACACAGCTATCGAGTACAAATCCATAATCCGCAAAATCATCGCAAATCGCCCTGGTATCAGCCTCTCTTCAGACTTCATTGTAGGGTTTCCCGGAGAATCTAATAAAGATTTCGAAGACACAATGAATCTTATTATTGAAATTGGATTTGATACCTCTTTTAGCTTTATCTACAGCGCTCGACCAGGAACACCTGCTGCAGAATTAAAAGATGAAACTCCTGAACAAGAAAAGAAACATCGACTCGCTACACTGCAATCTCAAATCATAAGCCAAGCGGCTGCTATCAGTGAGTCAATGGTAGGCACTGAGCAACATGTTCTAATCACTGGCAAATCCAAGAGAAACTCTAAAGATCTTCAGGCACGGACTGAAAATAATCGTGTAGTGAATTTCCGCTGTGATAATACAGACTTAATTGGGCAATTCATCAATATCACGATTACAGATGCCCTGCCAAATTCACTTCTAGGCACTCTTTAAATTTCCTTGGGCAAGTGCTAATTACCTAAAATAGTTGATTATTTATATCGGTAGATTGTTATACTTCCCCGAAGCCTTATTGAGAGAACCAACACTACTGCATGACCAGCCAAACTGTTAGCCTGACCCTAATGCCCGACAATGCGCAGCGCTTATCCAATCTGTGCGGGCGACTCAATGAACACATTCAGCAAATAGAAGCCGACCTTGAATTGACGATTCAGCAACGGGGCAGCGTATTTCAATTGTCTGGATCAGAGATGGCTATTGCTGACGGCTGCTATATTCTCGAATCCCTTTATCTAACGACTGAAACTGAAGCTGTACTTAACCCAAATATAGTGCATTTAGCTCTACAGGAAGTTCGAAGCAATGACAGCATTGAACGGATGGAAAATGATAGTTTACTTATAAAAACACCCAGAGCATCAATCAAACCCAGAAGCAGTCATCAAATACAATATGTCAAAAGCATTCGCCAACATGATATTAACTTTGGCATTGGCCCCGCTGGAACAGGAAAAACATATCTTGCTGTAGCCTGTGCAGTTGAAGCATTACAAAAAGAAAAAGTAACCAGGGTTTTGCTAGTTCGCCCAGCAGTAGAAGCTGGTGAAAAACTCGGCTTTCTCCCCGGTGATTTGGCACAAAAAATCGATCCTTATCTCCGACCTCTCTATGACGCTTTATATGAAATGCTTGGTTTTGAGAAAGTAGCGAGACTAATAGAAAAAAATGTAATTGAGGTTGCGCCTCTGGCTTATATGCGCGGCCGAACACTAAATAATTCTTTTATCATTCTAGACGAAAGCCAAAACACGACCAGCGCTCAAATGAAAATGTTTCTCACTCGCATAGGGTTCGGCTCCACTGCAGTTATTACTGGCGATGTTACGCAAATAGATTTACCCAAGGGTACTCGATCTGGCCTAGTGCAAGTGAGTAAGGTATTGGAAGGAATTAGCGGTATCGGTTTCAACTATTTCAATGCCAAAGACGTGGTACGTCATAGGCTCGTGCAAAAAATTGTCGAGGCCTATGATAAATTCGACCACAGCTCAGTCTCTCAGATCACTAGTCAGGACTCCTCGCAACTTAATGAACGCGACAATTGAGCTCACCAATGCTTCAGCGGCAAGCTGGACCCCAGACATTCAAGATTGTCGACTATGGATTAACAAAGCTCTGCAAGAAATTTCAAGTGGAAAAAACTACACCATCAGTCTACGATTTGTGAATAAAGACGAATCCAGCCAGCTAAATAGTGAATACCGCGGGAAGTATCGGGCTACAAATGTACTCTCTTTTCCGACAAATTTTACGACTGAAATGTTAGCAGGACTTGATTCTATACCCCTTGGAGACATTGTGATTTGCCCTCAAATAGTTTCAGAAGAGGCGGAGCTTCAAAGTAAGCTTTTAAAAGCTCATTGGGCTCATTTGATGATACACGGAGTTCTGCATTTGAGTGGCTTCGACCATGAAAGTGACGCAGCTGCGGCGCAAATGGAAAGCTATGAAATAAATACCCTTGAAAAACTTGGATTCCCGAATCCTTATTTGATAGGGTAATCGGAATAAATATACTTAGGAGAACACGAGAAGCCAACGCATGACAGACGATCACTCTAGCATCGATCCTGGACCCAAGTCCTGGATCGATAAAATTGCACAAGTTTTTTCAGACGAACCCACCGATACAAAGAGCCTTCTAGAGCTTCTTCGTAACGCTGAGCAAGATCAATTGCTCGATGCGGATGCGTTGAGTATTATTGAGGGGGCTCTGCAAGTGTCTAGCATGCAGGTGCGAGACATAATGATCCCTCGCTCCCAGGTAGTAACGGTACCGTCAGATCTTCCCCCTAGGGACATTATCGAATTAGTAACAAAAGCTTCACATTCGCGTTTCCCTGTTGTTGGCGAAAACGTAGACAATGTTATTGGTATTCTGCTAGCAAAAGATCTATTACCATTAATTCTTAATGGTAATACTGAAAAATTCAACATAAAAGATATAGTGCGACTAGCTACATTCGTGCCAGAGAGTAAGCGTCTAAATGTTTTACTCAAAGAGTTTAAAGAGACGCGCCAACATATGGCAATTGTTATTGACGAGTACGGCAGTGTTTGCGGTGTTGTGACTATTGAAGACGTTCTAGAGCAAATAGTTGGCGAAATCGAAGATGAATATGACGTCGATGATGATAGCTATATTAAAAAATTTGATGAAGAAAACCACATTGTAAAAGCATTAACTCCTTTGGATGAGTTCAATGAATACTTCAAAACTGATTTTAGTGATCAAGAGTTTACAACAATAGGCGGGTTAGTTCTGCAGCAGTTTGGCCATATCCCTGAACGGAGTGAAACGGTTAGTCTCGGACCATTTCTCGTCACCATACTTAATGCTGATAGCCGCCAAATCAAGCTGATCAAGGTCACCTCTGCGCCTATTAATATCCCCAAGAAGTAAAGCTAGATGGATTAGCATTAAATTGGGGGATGAGGTTGTTGTAGATCTTATCTACCAACCCCCGCTGCAGGAGATATGTATCAACCTTTTTTTAATGAGACTCTACCTGTCAGACCCTCTCTGGGTTATGCTTGCGGGCTTTCGCAAAAAAAACACTTTTTCAATCCTATCTAATAGTCAGATCGCAAATGAGTAGTTCCGATATTCAATATGATCACCAAACCGTAGAGGCAACAGCTCAAGCCTTTTGGCATGAGCATAATAGCTTTCGTGTAGAGGAAAATCCTGATAAGGAAAAATTTTATTGCCTTTCTATGTTCCCCTATCCTAGTGGCCATCTACATATGGGGCATGTTAGAAATTATGCTATCGGTGACGCAATTTCCCGATATCAACGAATGCAGGGTAAGAATGTATTACAACCGATGGGGTGGGACGCTTTCGGTCTACCTGCTGAAAATGCGGCTATGCAGAATAAAGTCCCGCCTGCCAAATGGACCTATGGCAATATCGATTACATGAGAGAGCAATTGAAAAAACTCGGTTATGCTTATGATTGGTCGAGAGAGTTAGCTACTTGTCATAAAGACTACTATCGCTGGGAACAATGGTTTTTTACGCGACTATTTAAGAAAGGACTAGTCTACAAGAAAGAAGCTGAAGTCAATTGGGACCCCATTGATCAAACCGTACTCGCAAATGAACAAGTCATTGACGGTCGTGGCTGGCGCTCTGGCGCTATTGTCGAGAGGCGTTCAATTCCACAATGGTTCTTAAAAATCACAGCGCTTGCGCAAGAGCTATTGGATGACTTAGAAAAACTTGATGGCTGGCCAGAGAAAGTTCGAACAATGCAGTCAAATTGGATTGGCCGCTCTGAAGGTGTAACTCTGGAATTCGAAGTTGCAGACGAAGAAGGGTCTTTTAAAAAACTCTCTGTTTATACCACCCGGCCAGATACTTTACTTGGGGTAACTTATCTAGCAGTTGCTCCTCAACACCCGTTAGCAGTAAAAGCAGCAGCCACAAACTCAACGCTGGCTAAATTCATCGAAGAACAGAATAACGTCAAAGTTGCGGAATCAGAATTGGCAAAACTTGAAAAATTAGGTATGGAAACAGGCTTGACGGCAGTTCACCCGATTAGCCAGGAACAAGTGCCTATCTTCGTCGCAAATTTCGTTCTCATGAGCTATGGTTCTGGTGCGGTAATGGCGGTTCCTGGTCACGATCAAAGAGATTGGGAATTCGCCAAAAAGTATAATTTGCCAATCAAACAAGTAATAGAACCCGACTCCCCAGATTCTTTATGCAACCTTGACGAGTGTGCCTTTGTGGACAAGGGTATTGTCACCAATTCGGGTGAATTCGACGGCTTGGACTTTATTCAGGCTTTCAATGCAATCTCAGCCAAACTTGTCGATAAAGGCAAAGGTGAAAAAACTGTAAATTTTCGACTTCGTGACTGGGGTGTTTCACGCCAACGCTATTGGGGCGCACCAATTCCAATGATAAATTGCGAAACCTGCGGTTCAGTGCCAGTGCCGGAAAAAGACCTACCAGTCTTACTTCCAGAAGATGTTGAATTCGATGAGACCGGTTCACCACTAACAAAACTAACCGATTTTTTTGAAGCAGACTGCCCTCAATGTCAAGGTAAAGCTAAGCGAGAGACTGACACCTTTGATACCTTTATGGAGTCCTCATGGTATTACGCGCGCTTTGCTTGTCAGGATCAGAATGAAAGCATGTTAGATGCAAGAGCTAATTATTGGCTACCAGTAGATCAATACATCGGTGGCATAGAACATGCCATATTGCATTTACTGTATGCCCGCTTTTATCACAAATTAATGCGAGACGAAGGTCTTGTTACCTCTGACGAACCTTTTACCCGTTTATTGACTCAAGGTATGGTTTTGAATGAAGGCAGTAAGATGTCGAAATCAAAAGGCAACACGGTAGATCCGCTTGGGCTCATTGAGAAATACGGGGCGGATACGGTAAGAATGTTTACTCTGTTTGCGTCACCCCCAGACCAGTCACTTGACTGGTCTGATTCAGGCGTAGAAGGAAGTTATCGATTTTTAAAACGACTTTGGAAAATAGTCGCTAGCCATGAATCAATTTCGATTATTGGAATAACGGACTCGGATCACAATCCTGAGCAGAAGCAGCTGCGCCTGAAGACTCATAAATCCCTCCAGAAAGTGACTGATGATTATGGTCGCAGACAAACATTTAACACTGCTATTGCTGCCTCTATGGAATTGTTAAATACAACAACGAAGTTTTTGGAAACGAACTCTTCAGAATCTGACAAAGCAGTTGTGCAGGAATCTCTGGAAACAATAATTTTGATGCTAGCTCCAATAGTCCCACATTTTTGTCATGCCCTCTGGAATCATCTAGGCCATGAAGGCGCAGTAATGAATGCCAACTGGCCGAAAGTAGATGAATCTGCATTAGTTCAAGATTCCATACTTATCGTACTCCAGGTTAATGGCAAGTTGCGTGACAGAATAGAAGTATCGAAGAATTTATCCAAAGACGATTTGGAGAAAAAAGCCCTAGAGAATGATGCGGTTAAACGATTTAGCGATGGTAAAACTCTAAGGAAAGTAATTGTAGTGCCTGGCCGTTTGGTTAATGTCGTAGTAAGTTAACAACTATGAAGCGAATTTTAACAAGCTGCGGCCTAATTATTATTTCTCTAAGTTTGGTCACTTGCGGATTCAGCCTACGGGGAAATGAACTAATTAATTCCCGCTTTAATAACCTTCAATTGAGTCTCTCTCAACCTAACAGCGAATTTTCTCGCATGTTGCGCCGCAGCCTCGATGCAGCTGAAGTTTCAACCGAAGTCATAAGCACCTCAGGGGAAATGGGCTTAGCGTCATCTATTCCTGTGCTCACTATTGGAGACGAACAAGTCAGCAATAGACCGGTGACGATTAATGCAAGAGCTAGAGCTGCGCAGTATGAGATGCGCTTGTCAATCACAATTGCTTTGGGTCAAGCGGACGAAATGTTAATCGAGCCTGAAACCTTGTTCATAGATCGGACTTATTTTGAAGATATTGAGAATCTGACAGGAAACCGCGAGGAGGTAGAAATCATTGCGACTGAGATGCGTCGAGAATTGGTAAATCAACTCATACGCCGCTTGGAAGCGGCGGATAATTAAGCATCCCAATGAAACTTAAACCTGAGCAACTCGCCCGTACCCTTAAATCAGAATCCTTTCCACTCTACTGGCTAGCTGGAGATGAACCCCTGCTATTGCAAGAAGCAGCCGATTCAATCCGTTCGCACTTCCGTAATAGCGGAGTGGACGAAAGAGAACTTTTTAATATCGATAAAGGTTTTAAATGGGAAAGTTTTTCACATGCCACCAGCAACCTTTCACTCTTTGCCGAACAAAAACTCTTTGAGCTCAGGCTTTCAAGCTCAAAATTAGATGAAACTGGCAAAAGCGCCATTAAAGAATTTTTAGATGAAGAAAATCCCGACTATACACTCCTTATTTCGAGCCCAAAGCTAGAAGCAGGATTGATGAACACAAAATGGTTTAAAGGCATCGAGCCTAAATCTATAATTGTACAAATTTGGCCAATCAATAAAGACGGCCTCAGCAGTTGGTTGTCGCAAAGACTTATTCAAGAAGACATCAACGCTGATGCTGAAGCTCTACAGTTGCTCAGTGAAAAAATCGAAGGGAATTTGCTTGCAGCTATGCAAGAAATTGAAAAACTTAAACTGCTTGCTCACAAGGGGGCGGGTGAAACCATAAATCTCGACGCGAATACGGTAATGCAAGTAATCGCCGATAATTCTCGATACAGTGTTTATAATTTAATAGATTCCTCCTTACTAGGCGACGGAGTTCGCTGTCAAAAAATATTGCAAAACTTAAGAGATGAAGGGTTATTTCCCTTAATCATTGTAGGTGCTTTAAGTAGAGAGTTACGTTTGCTTCTTCCAATGATTGAAAAACGTGAAGATGGTCAAGGTATTAACGCCATATTACAAGCTAATCGAGTTTGGTTTAACCGCAAACAAGCTGTAAGCAACGCATTACAAAGGCTTCATAGCGAGGACATATGGCGATTACTTGATAAAGTCCGTAAGATCGACCAAGCAATTAAAGGCATGTCACTAGCTAATCCCTGGGATGAATTAAGTCTACTTGTGCTCGAAATTAGTGGGCAGCAAACAGCATCCATGCAGAAAATTGGATAATCGAGTTTTAATCAAAATATCTCTGTTAGTTTAAGCCTCGACGTTCCAGCAGAGGCGCAATCTCTGCATTTCTTCCTCGGAAGTTTCTAAATAATTGCATCGCATCCTCACTCCCACCTCTGGACAATAAACTGTTTCTAAAATGATCGCCATTCTCTCGCAACAATCCACCATTCTCCTTAAACCAATCCACAGTGTCAGCATCCAAGACCTCACTCCAAATATAAGAGTAATAGCCCGCCGAATAACCACCCATAATGTGATTAAAATAAGTAGCGCGATAGCGGGGAGGTATAGCCTCAAGTGAAATACCCGATGTTTCAAGTGCTTCCAACTCAAAATCCATTATTTCTTCAGCTAAGGGCACTTGTTCAGGATTTAACTGGTGCAAGGCCTGGTCGATAATAGAAGCAGCCAGGTATTCAGTAGTTGAAAAGCCTTGATTAAATTTTTGCGTAGACAGCACTTTAGCCAGTAATTCTGCCGGCATAGGTTCGCCACTTGCGAAGTGCACCGCGTAGTTCTCTAAAACTTCCGGCCACGTGGCCCACATCTCATTAACTTGACTGGGGTATTCAACGAAATCCCTGGGCACTCTGGTACCGGCGAATGATGGGTATTCGACATTTGAAAACATGCCGTGGAGTGCATGACCAAACTCATGGAACATCGTGGTCACCTCATCAAAAGTGAGCAGAGTCGCCTCACTTTCGGTTGGTTTCGTGATATTCAGGTGGTTGGCAATTATTGGTTGAGTTCCCTGCAAACCACTTTGAGAAATATAGGCATTCATCCATGCCCCACCTCGCTTACTAGGACGCGCATAAAAATCTGCTATGAACAACGCAAGGGTTGCTCCAGTCATATCATAGACTTCAAAAACCCTGACATCTTCCTGATAGACTGGTAGGTCGGTACGCTCTTGAAAGGTAATTCCGTAGAGCTTTTCAGCTGCAAAAAATACACCTTTTTGTAAAACATTATTTAGTTCGAAATAAGGTCGCAATTGGTTTACATCAAAGTCATATCGATCAACACGCAGCTTCTCGGTGTAAAAATCCCAGTCCCAAGAAGCCAGTTCGAAATTTTGCCCGTCTTCCGCAATAATTTGCTGTAAGTCAGAAGCTTCTCGCGTTGCATTTGCTACTGCCGCGGGTGTTAATTCACCTAGTCTTTGATTAACAGCTGCAACATTTTGAGCTGTCTGATTTTCCAAGATATATTCTGCATGATTGGCATAGCCTAATAACTGAGCTCTTTCTGCCCTAAGCCGAATTACATCAGAAAGTATTTCTCGATTATCGAATTCACCGCCTCGACTCCCTCTTGACAAAGAAGTTGTATGAATTCGCTCTCTTAAGTTCCTATTTTGTAGTCGGACTAAAGTTGGTTGGCCGCTCGTATTTAAGAGAGGAATCACAAATTTCCCATTTAAGCCCCGCTCTGCAGCTTCTTCAGCCGCAGCATCCTTCCGCGCCTCACTTAAACCAGCAAGTTCCTCACGAGTGTCAACCACAATAGCTAAATCATTGACTTCACTTAATATATTTTGACTAAATTGGGTTTCAAGCACAGCAATCTGTGCATTAAGTTCCTTCATTCGCACCTGCTCATCCACATCTAAACCAGCACCAGCACGAATAAAATCTATATAATAATCTTCAAGTAAACGCTTAGACTCTTCATCGAGCTCTAAAAATTCCTGCTGCTCATACAAGTTATTTATCTTAGCAAAGAGGTCTCGGTTGAGAAGAATTGCATCTTCATGAGCGGCTATCTCTGTTGCTAATTGCTGTGCTAAGGCTTGAATTTGTTCATTAGTGTGCGCACTAGACATTGCAAAAAATACACTAGCGACTCGCGCATAAAGCTTACCGGCCAACTCTAATGCGATAATAGTATTTTCAAAACTTGTCACTTCCATCTGCGACGCTATAGTTTCTATTTCTACCAAATGTTCAGCCATACCACGTTCAAACGCTGGCAGATAATGCTCATTTTTTATCAGATCGAATTGTGGATAATTCATGTAGAGCGGACTCTCCACAAAAAATGGATTTTGTACTATCGCTGCAGTTTCATTCATTTGCATCGAGGTATCTCTATCTATCGCAGAGGTCATAGAATTGCTTTGTTGTTCTTGTTTTCTACATCCATCCAGCAGCAATATGGGTAGGACCAGGCTAATTATTCGTAATTTCATAGGCTTACTTCTCGGCAAATAATCACTAAAATAAACATGGAATCAAAGCAATAAAAGACGCAGTAAGAGTTTTATTCAGGTTTCGCTACAAAAAAGTATTAACTAGCAATAAACGGAATCAACTACTACTAGGGCCTTCTTTTTCTAACTGATAAACCAGATCATTAAATTCTTCTAATTTTTCTCCAAAAGCTTTCAATGCGTCTGCCAAACCTTGGTTATAAAATTTATAACCAATATGATCAATAAAAAACTCCAGTAAAAACTGCGCATCAAAACTACCGAGCTCGATATTAAGCTCTTCGGCAAGATAGATTTTGAGTTTGTCTACAATTTCGTTCTTTGTTCCTGGATCAATCTCAATTTGAACCAATTTATGCTCCCAATTGTCGCGCCAGGTCGATAAAGTCCTCGGCGGTGTAGTCGAATTCTCCATCAGGATTGCGATTTACCGGACGCCCTGGACCCCTTTCCAAAGGCCTGATCACATAAGCAGTTCTTAGTCCTGCCCGTGCAGCAGCGCGAAGATCACCAGGGTGCGCAGCAACCATCATAACTTGTTCTGGGGGGAGGCTGAGTAAATCAGCTGCTGTTAAATAGGCCTGTGGATCCGGTTTGTAATGTTTTGCAAGCTCGGCTGACAGCACTGCATCCCAAGGAAGTCCTGCATTCTTAGCCATATTCGTCAGCAAAGACACATTACCATTGGAAAGCGTTGTAATTACATATTTCGTTTTTAATCGATTTAATCCTGCAACCGTATCCGACCAAGGAATTAGCCGATGCCAAGCTTTATTGAAGTGATCCAATTCTGCTTCCGACATATTGGTCAATCCATATTCTTCTACTAGTTCATCGAGTATCAAGCGGTGCAAGTCATCAATTTTTGTCCAGGGTAATTCACCAGTACGCACCTGATTCATCGCTGGGCCATAGCCTCCTCTCCAACGATCCGCAAATTCAGCCCAATCTACCTCATACCCTTTATTAGCCGAAAGTAACTGCCCCTCCCTGATGATAGAAGACCGCCAATCAACGACGGTTCCAAATACATCAAAAGTTAGAGCTTTAACATTATCCCCAATCTCAGTTTGCGCCTTGGCTGAATTGAACGGCATAACTCCCAATCCTATACCAGCTGGAACTATTGGAAGAATAGAAATATTTTTAAGAAACTTTCGTCTCGAATAATCGAAACCAGAATTAATAAGTACCGAAGATTTCATAGTCAATCCTCACTTTATCTTGTTATTTTGTGGAAGGAGATGGGATCAATAAAGGAAAATCTAGCATATCTCATTACTAATATCATCAGCAGCGGTATTCATTATCAGATACGGATTTGTGCAGCCACACGGAGATCAAAATGACACCCGGCACTGATCGAAGTATGAAAATAGGAGTGCTCAGGCGAGACGTGTTAATTATGATAAATGAGTATCATTATAAAGGTTTGCTAATTTACTGGAAGTAGACAACAAGTATTGCTAACGGGCAAATATATTTTACATAGAAAGGCCAAACCTTCCAAAATAATCCATTTTCAGCTTCCGGACTTCCTTGTTTTATTTCCTGCAATATATCGTTCCTTCGCCAGATCCAAGCTACAAAAATACAGAAGGAGAATCCAAGTAATGGCTGACTCACTTCCGTAGTAAAAGTAACCACCATGTCAAATAAAGGATCAAAGTAAAATACAACGATTAAAGAAATGATGGTTATTATCGAGCCTACAATTATAGCTGCGTTCTTCCGCTCCAAGCCATGATGTTCAACACCGTAGGCAACAGGAACTTCAAGCATAGAGATTGATGAGGTTAAGGAGGCGATTGTCATTAAAAGAAAAAAAGCAAGTGCTACAAATACACCGATCGAGCCCATCGTATTAAACAAAGCGGGAAGTACGGACACGATTAGACCTGGGCCTGCGATTAGCCCTCCTTCTGCATCAAAAATCTCTACTCCATTGGCAAGAGCGACATACATAGCAGGCAATATCAGCAATCCTGCCAGAACAGCAATTCCTATATCCAACAATGCAACCAGGCCCCCAATAGTTGGTAAATTTTCCTCTTTGCTAATGTAGGAACCGTAAATAAGCATCGTACCAACGCCGAGAGACAAAGAGAAAAATGCTTGCCCCATGGCATCGACGACTAACGCCGGTTCTACAATTCTTGAAAAATCCGGAACTAGATAAGCTCTAAGACCTTCCATTGCCCCAGGCAAGGTCAATACATAGATAATTAGTAGTATGAGAATAATGATTAACGATGGCATTAACCGAGATGCCCATTTTTCTATCCCATCTTTAACTCCCGCGCGAATAATAATGACAGTTACCAGCATAAACAGCACAACGAAAATTGAGTTGCGTAAGACAGCATCTGTCGTCAACCATCGCGAGGCACTGTCGAAATTTATTATTCGAGCTAAGGGATCAAAGAAAAATGCTATCATCCAACCACTGACGATTGCGTAAAAGCTCAAAATTAAACTAACAGTAATTATACCAATGAAACCCACCAGCATCGCAGCAGCTCGACTTCTTTCTCCTGCAGAAATTTTTCGAAGAGCTGTTACCGCATTAGAGCGAGCATAGCGACCAATAATTAGTTCTGCCATTAAGGCCGGGTAAGCTAGAGCGAAAGCAAGGATAAGATAGGCTATAAGAAATGCAGCACCACCATTGGATGCTGCATTGGTTGGGAATCCCCAGATATTTCCGAGGCCCACCGCAGAACCCGAAGCAGCCATTAGAAATCCAAATCTAGAAGAGAATTCTCCTCGAGGCGCGGCCATAGTTCAGATAGTCCTTATAAACAACAAAAGAGATTTCAAATAACAAGAGTATCTCAAGTCTGCCTAGTGGTAAACGCTGCGGATTACTGCTGATAAGACTCCAAAGTAAATTGAACCGGGCTGGTATTACTTAGAACAAATACTACATTGCTAACCAGGAATGCTTGCCCATTAGAACTTACCTCCAAACTCGGTATCCTCAATCGATTGTCATTGGTAGAGAAAGTCGCTATGCCGTCAACAGGCCCACGCCTGGGAATTACGCTCTCTAAGTTGGCCTGAATGACCACATCACCAGCAGCAGGCACAGTATTGAAATTCATACTAAGCAGCTCTAATCCGTTATCGATGTCTACCGAAGTTATTAGTAAACCAGAGGTAGCTTCAAATACATGAGGGGCCGCGCTCAATCGCTCCACTATTTCTACATTCATATAAAGAAAATCGAGAGGAGTCGAGTATGCCGCGGTGACATAGGGCGCCTCTGACGCTTTAAAACCTAAGTCAAGAGTGGGTTGATTATCAATCGCATCAACTATGACCATGCCTTGCCCTAATACATTGCCAAAAACCGTAAAACCGCCGTTGAGGGTATCAAGATTCGTATTATCCGCGAGATTCACATACCACTGATTGGTAGCGCTATCGGGATCACCATCAAACTTGGCCATAGCTACAGTACCTCTAGTATTAGAGACACTAAACTCGTTGACAATCGGTGGGTCAGTGGGTACATCGATTGGACCTACAAACAATTCAAACCGGTAAGCACCACCTTGGGCAACGAAATCATCGACCACTCGATGAAAATAGGTGCCATTGTAGTCGTTTCGATTCACGTAATTGAGGAAATTTTGCACTGTGACAGGCGCAATATCGTCAAGCAGTTCTATCGAGAAATCACCGATGGTAGTGCTGACACGGACTATAGTACCCGCACTGGAACTGAAAGGTATGCAAGAAAAGAGCAATACTATAAATAAACTGGCAACTCTAGCCCTCAGATGCCGCAAATCTACTCTCATGAAAAAAACCTTGATCAAAATTGGATCTGACTACGCTGAGACCGGACGAGCATAGGTTAAGTTCCGTGAAGATTCAACCTGATTCAGGCTCTCTAGTTTCGATTTTTTGGCTAAAACGCATCCTTTTGCTGGATTTCACGAAATAAGCTATGCTTGCGCTCAGCCCATACAACGGAAAACCATTTTAGGTTTTTGTCTTATCGTTCAATTATGGAATTAATTTAAGAGTCTTTGGTGTCAGGATCTAATCACCAAATCAGCACCTCTCGCTTCGGTATCGGCGTTGACTACGGTACTAGCAACAGCGCAGCTGCAATTTATGATGGAGAAAAAGTCCATCTCGTGCAACTTGAGCACCACTCAAAAGTAATGCCATCGGCAACTTACATCGATCGTGACTTTCAAATTGTAACTGGCCAAGCCGCCATTAATAGCTATATTGAAAGTAATACTGGCCGTACGGTTGAGTTAAGTGCGGAAGTGATCGGTGAGGCTAGAACAACAACGGGACAGATTGGTGATCGCGGTCTTCCAGAGGAAGCCAATAGTGAAAAAATATATGGTCAATCTTTTATCGATGGCGGCCAAAAAGGAAGGTTATTCCGGGGTATTAAACGATTACTCGGAAACTCTTCCGCTCGAAGGTTAATGGTTTTTGATCGACCTTTCCGATTGGTAGCGCTAATAACGCCTTTATTAGTGCGAGTTCGCCATAGTACGAAAAGTCTTTTCCCCAAATTAGGCCAGCATAATGAAAACATTAATCATGCTTGTATTGGCCATCCGGTAAATTTCGAAGGTACTGAAAAGTTTGGTAATCAGACGGCCCTTCGATTACTTTCGGAAGCATACGGATATGCAGAGTTTACCGAACAATCGTACTACCCTGAGCCTATCGCAGCTGCACTTAGCTACCTACATGATAACCCAGAGGCTGAAGAGCAAACCTTGCTTGCTGTAGATTTCGGTGGCGGCACATTGGACCTCTGTGTGCTCACCCGCAAAGAACAAGAATTTAGTGTAATTGCTACTCATGGTGTAGGTCTTGGTGGCGACCATGTTGATCAGATTTTGTTTAAGAAACTTCTCTTCCCTATTCTAGGAAAAGGTGAACGCTGGCGTAGAGCAGGTGAAGACCGAGAAATTGAAACTGCTTTTCCGTTTGAAGATTATGAAGATTTTTTACTTAACTGGGCGGTAAGTTATATGCTCAATCAGAATAAATACACAACGCCTCTGATGCAAAGAATGGCCTACGAGGATGAGGCTGCAGTCAAATTCCGCCGCCTCTATGACTTGATCAAAAATAATTACAGTTACTTAGTATTTCAGAGTTTAAAAGATTTGAAGGCGACACTGTCGTCAGAGGAATCGGCAATACTAGATATTCCAGAACTAGATATTGAATTAGAAGTTACAAGAGTTCAATTTGAAGAATTTATTCAAGAACTACTAAACAAGTTCCAGAGAGCTATTTATGACCTATTGGAAAGAGCCGGATTACAATCCAATGAAATTCAGCTAGTTATTCGCACAGGCGGCTCATCTCTTATTCCAGCAGTAAAACGCATACTAGACGAGCAATTTACAGGCAAAGTCGTTGAGCATGACCCGTTCTCCAGTGTAGCTGCAGGTCTGGCGATCGCAGAGTACAGAAACTTAGGGCAAAAACTTTAGACATAGACGTAAAGAAGAGCGAATTCAGCTGCCTGGAATGTTACTGTACTGCGCTAATTTATTTGACTAATCTGCTGCTTCCCTTTCTTCGAACCGAGCTCCAGCTAAGATCCCTGGTAACGCATAGTTACCCTCATGACAGGCGTACTCATACATCGAGCCAGTCGCAATTCGAAATGGAATTTGCGCACTCCATGGTTGTGTATAAGCCTCACTATCCTCCACAGTGAACTCATAGAGAATCGACTTTGGGCCTGTGCGCGTAAATCTCTCAGTCACTTTTGCTGATTGAGGCAAATAAAGAACATGCTTTATGGCAAAGCGAAAGCTTTGCTGAGGATGAAAATTCGTAGTTTCAACAACAAGAGTGTCTCCTTCCCAATATCCAATGGAATCTCCGAGCCAAGGATTGAAATCTTCACCCATATGAGTAGAGCCCAATCGGATAATACGCGCATCGTGATTCATCTCAGCTAGCACCATCACGTAATCTTCGCTCTGTACAATTTGGTAATGATTATTGTAGAGAACCGGCAGCATAGGTGGTCCACCACTTGAACCAAAACCAACCATGCAGCGTTCGCCGAGTGGACGTTGTTCTGGGCCGTCGTACCCAACGGTTCGAACGTACTCCATAAAAGCCATACCTGAGGCTTGAGTGTAAGGAATTTGTCCATTCGCAGGATCTACAATAAAAGAGGTTCTGTACTCACTGCCAATCTGCGCCATTCGCGTTCCTGGGTCAATCCAAAAAGCGTTGTAACCTGCATCAGTATCACCATCAGTAGGAGGCGACCGATTAGGGTCACTTGGCGCATTATCGTCTTCAGAAAGCACATTGAAGGCTGCAGACGCTTCAATTCTCCGCGCTTCTTCAGCACCAACACTTAAAGTATTACCAAGAGCTGGATCACGTTCAAGTGTAGTGATGGATGCCGACGACCATATACCCTGCAAATCAGGGGCACCGTAAGCAGTGCGAGGAGTTTCCCATGCTTCCTGTGCTGAAGAACTTGCAATTGAAAAAATCGCTGCAAGCAAAATTACTGTAGGTTGAATTTGAAGATTTAGCATTAATACTCCCGCAAATATCCAGCTGTTAGATCTAACTATACTCTATGAAAATTAACAGTATATAAATGCTAAATCTGACTTAAAGGAAACTCAAGAAGAAGTTGCCCATTGGATGGGTCACGGAGCTCTAATTGCGCTTGGCTCGCTGTGCGCAAGGCGTCTGTAAATGTAGCTCCATCCTCCACGTTACTAATTATGAAAACGGCTTTCCCTTCAACTGAGATACCTGGCGGCAACTCAAGAGGATTAAACACATAATTTGAGTTCTCGCTTAACATCCCAAGTACAGTCGATTCAACACTCAAAACATTTTCAGGCACATTTTGACGGACAGCTCTGAACAAGGCTACTTCTTCGCTTGCATATATCATACGCAGAAACACATCAACATGACGAGTAAACAGTTCACGATTTTTTATTAACAGGGTTGGCGTATAAATCGGATAGCGAAACCCAACTTCAATAATGCCGTTACTGGAGCGATCGCTGATGAGAGAGTTCTCTAATAACTGAACTTCGAATCCTTCTTCAGCCTTCTCTGGCAAGAATATGAGATAAAATACAAAGCCGGGAATTATGGCAGGCACACAAACTAAACCGATATAGGTGCCAGGCCTCCGTGAAAATAAAAGGTTTAGAGGATATACCGCTATCAGTATAGCTATAATAGCTATACTGAATAGCAAAGCTCGAACAACTAAAGGTTCGCTCCCTATCCGACCAGGATTTTGCAATATAAAAACAATCACAAGAATTGCAGTTAAACCTGCAGCTATGCTCGTGATGGTATGTCGCAGACTAATCTTCATGGCTAAACCATCACTACCAGATATTTCCTGTACTAATACAGCATAGATTGTCTTAAGAAACGATCTTACCGTCGGCTTGTTTGTCTGCATGGTAAGAAGACCTTACTAGTGGCCCACTCGCTACATGTAGAAAACCCAAAGTTTCACCGTACTCACGAAGCTCGTCGAATTCAGATGGATGAACAAACCGTTCAACCTTTAAGTGATCCTTGCTTGGCTGTAAATATTGCCCAAGGGTAATCATATCAACATCATGTGCTTTTAAATTTCTTAATACTTCTTTAACCTCATCGATTTCTTCACCCAAGCCTAACATTAAACCTGACTTAGTTATTACTGACGGCTGCTTTGATTTATAGCCTTTAAGTAACCGCAAAGACCAATCATAATCAGCCCCTGGTCTGGCTTTATTATACAACCTTGGAACTGTTTCTAGATTATGATTAAAAACATCCGGGGGGGTTTGCTTTAATATCGAAAGAGCAATATCCATTCGTCCTCTAAAATCAGGGACTAATACTTCAACTTTGATTTCCGGATTAAATTTCCGCGTTTCAGTAATACATTGTGAAAAATGTTGAGCACCGCTATCTGCAAGGTCATCTCGATCAACAGAAGTTATAACAACATAATTCAAACCCATTTCTTTTATCGCTTTAGCCAATTCAACAGGCTCATCGACATCTAGTGAACGAGGCTTTCCATGGGCAACATCACAGAACGGGCAACGACGCGTACAAATATCGCCCATAATCATAAACGTTGCTGTGCCATTACTAAAACATTCGCCCAAATTCGGACAAGATGCTTCTTCGCAAACAGAAGCCAACTTATGCTCTCTTAATTTGCTTTTAATGTGAGCAATTTTTGGAGACACCGGAACTCTTACTCTAATCCAGCTGGGCTTCACAGGTAACTCAGTCGTCGGAATTACCTTCATAGGAATGCGGCGAACTTTATCCGCTCCGCGAAGCTTCTCTCCTTCTATCATTAAGTTTCTGCGTTTTCTTGCTGTCATAACTCGATTAACTAATGATTAATTCTTGGTAATACTCTTGATACCCTAGCTCAACAAGCAAATTATTGCATAGGACCTTACTCGCTTTTTGCAACAAGAAATTATCTTCCGCTGCAAAATTAGCTACTTGAGTAACAGCCAGGTTTTCGAATCCACAGGGATTGATCCGATCAAATGGTGTCAGGTCCATTTTTACATTTAGGCTTAATCCGTGATAGCTCCAACCATTTTTTATTCGCAGACCTAAGGCTCCTATTTTAGCATCTTTCACGTAAACTCCGGGAGCTTTCGGTCGAGTATCCGCAGAAATACCGAATTCAGTAAGCGCGGCAACCATCGCACTTTCGATCATCTCTACCAAAGTTCGCACACCTAGTGTGCGGCGGCGCACATTGATCAAGAGATAAGCGACCAATTGGCCAGGCCCGTGATAAGTTACTTGGCCACCACGATCAATCTGTACGACAGGAATTTTCCCTGGGTTTAGCACATGTTCCGATTTACCAGCCTGCCCTTGCGTATAGACCGGTTTATGGCTGAGCAGCCATATCTCATCACTTCGCTCTGCTTTGGGGTTTTCTGCAAGATAGCGCATGGCATGCCAGATCGGCTCATAGTCCTGCAACCCTAACCGTCTGACAATGAGGTTAGGTAGCGACGCGTTCGTGCTCGACGTGTCCGCCTGAAAACATTTATAATCTGTCAGCCGCAATCTAGAGCACCATTTTCACGCTTTCTATTTTCTTTAGGTCTTGGAAAATGTTTTGTAACTGCCCTTCTCCAGTTGCAGCGATGGTTACTGTGACTGACAGGTAATTCTGTTTTCTGCTTGATTGCACCTTGATCAGGTCAGATGTGATCGTCCCAGTATGGCGCTCAATAACCTCCAAGACTGACTCTTGAAAATCGCCTACCGCTTTGCCAATAATTTTTATTGGATACAAACAGGGGAATTTGATTTTCGGTGCTTCTTGATCGCTCAAACCAGATTTAACTGACATGGTAATTTTCAGTATTTATCCAGCGAAGAGGTTGCTAAATAGTAACGTTAACCAATCGATCAATCGCTTAAATATCCCACCCTGCTCTACTTCTTGCATTGCAATAACATTGCCTGAAAAAACAGTATCATTATCCAGAGTTACACTTACGACACCCATTATCTGCCCGTCGTTGAGAGGCGCGCGGATAACCTCATCGACATCGACTGTCGCCTGCATGGATTCTGCCTGACCGCGAGGAATCGTTACATATACTTCTTCTTGAATCCCCAGATCAACTGCACTCTGCACCCCGGACCAAACAGGAACATTAGTCAAGATTTGATTCGAATCATAGAGCTTGTGGGTTTCAAAGTAACGGAATCCGTAAGTGAGTAATTTTTGAGTTTCAATTGCTCTAGACTCTTCGCTGACAGTTCCCATTACTACTGAAATTAAACGCATGCCATCCCGTTCCGCTGAAGCCACCAAACAATATCCCGCCGCATCAGTCCATCCAGTTTTCATACCGTCGACATTCCGATCTCTGAATAGCAGCGAATTTCGGTTAGATTGGCGAATATCATTATAAGTAAACTCGCGCTCAGCATAAATAGGATAATAGTCCATATGCCTCTCAATCGAGGCTTGAGCCAACAAGGACAAATCTCGCGCTGACATAGTGTTGTAATATAACTCAGTATCTAGCCCGCTAGAATTCATAAAGAAACTACTACTCATACCAAGTAATTCCCCATATTGATTCATCATGTCTGAAAATGCTTCTTCGCTACCAGCGATATGCTCAGCGATTGCAACGCTAGCATCGTTGCCGGATTGAATAATGATACCGCGTAGCAAATCCTCGACACTTACTTGTGTATTTACACCAACAAACATCTTTGATCCTTCCATGCGCCAGGCTTTTTCGCTGATATGCACTTGATCACTCAAAGACAAATTACCACTAATAATTTCTTCAATTGCTATATAGGCCGTCATTATTTTAGTAAGACTTGCGGGTGGAAGCGCCTCATCCGCATTTTCTTCGACAATTATATGCCCGGTCTTAGCATCGATTAAAATATAACTGGTAGCAGCAATTTCTGGTGCTCGGGGAATTATTGCGGGCGCAGCGAGCACTGCGGTACTGAACAAACTGCCGCCTATTAAAATAGAGCAGCAGATTGCTATTCTAAGACGAATGGAAAATGAAAACAGTTGATAGGTTGCGTTCTTTAACGACATAAAGAAATCCGTATTAAAACCATTGATTATATTAAGCTGAGAGGTGACGAACGACTAGCACTTCAATCTTGAAGTACTACTCAGTAATAGTGTACGGGCTTCCTAAACTAGCGGCAACTACACTTTGTGTGATTCGCCTAATCTCACCAGGATCATTAACTGGCCCGATTCGAACCCGGTGCAAAACACCGCTTGCCATGTTGTTTATCGTGCTAATAATAACTGGTCTTTTGGTCATTACTCTCAATTTTTCTGATACTTCTCGGGCTAAATTTACGTCCGAAAATGCGCCTACTTGTAAATATTTTTCTCTTGAAACAGCCCTATTCCCGGTTTCTAGATTGACTATTCTATTCCGTGCCCCGGCACGATCGCTATCAGACCCATTGGCAATAATAGCTTCCAGCTCAACCCTAGCGGTCCCCCGCTCCGCATAACCTAGCTTTAACGCTGCTGCATAACTCAGATCTACGATGCGGTCTCCATGGAATGGCCCTCTATCATTTACTCTGACAACAATACTACGATTGTTATCCAAATTAGTGACTTGAAGAAAGCTAGGAATTGGTAACGATTTGTGTGCTGCAGAGACCTGATACATATCAAAGACTTCACCGTTGGAAGTCTTATGGCCATGAAATTTTTCCCCGTACCAGGACGCTACACCCCTCTCCCTGTATCCTTCTTCTGTTGGCAGTACTTGGTAGGTTTTTCCGAGCACAGAATAGGGTGATCGATTTCCTGCCATCGTGCGCGTAATCGGCTCTGGCACTACATTAAGAATAGTTGCAGGATCAATGTTTCGGCTCGGCGCTCTGTCCTGGTCTATTGAATAACGGCTGGAAGAACTTGGCGGAATTGGCGTCGGCGGAGCCACTGCAGAGCAAGCAGCGAGACCACCAATCAAACTAACCAATGAAAAAACTCTTAAATGCTGATGCATTATTGCGTACCACACAGAAAATCTAAGCAAGTTAGTTACTTAGCGTCCAATATCCGGAGAATTTTAATCCATGGGCCTCAAAGGGGACGCTGTAAAACAAAAAAAAATCCAATAAATTTAATTAATGAGCTAGATTTCAAGAATTAACTGCTTATTTATCAATTAATTAGTCCTTTTCCTCCCATGAGTATGAATTGACATCAGCAATCCAAAGCCAATAAATAAAGTAAGAATCGCCGTACCACCCCGGCTAATTAAGGGAAGAGGTAATCCAATTACAGGCACTAGGCCAGAGACCATAGCCATATTGACAAATACGTAGAAGAAAAACGTTAGCGTAATACTGCCAGCCAGGAGCCGACTAAACATGTCTTTAGCGCAATACGCAATATAAAAACCACGAATCAACACAAACAAATAAAGACAAATTAAAAACAACACTCCTAACAACCCAAATTCTTCAGCGAGAACAGCAAGAATGAAGTCAGTATTGCTTTCCGGAATAAAATCCAAATGTGATTGAGCCCCTTCGCCATAGCCCTTGCCGTAAACCCCGCCTGACCCGATAGCAATTTGAGATTGAATTATGTTGTACCCAGCCCCCGTTGGATCTCTGTATGGATCAAAGAAAGTGAGTATTCGGTTTTTTTGATGTGCTTGCGCAAGAAATAAATACCAGAGCGGAGATATTGAGAGCAGCACAAAGAATCCAGCAAACACCATTCGCCAACGCATACCCGCTAGCAACACGACGAATATACCAGACATAGCTACCATGATAGCGGTACCCGTATCATTTTGAATGATGATTAGAGCAGCCGGTATCAAGATCATCATAGCTGACCAAAATAGGTGTTTAAAGCGAGGCGGAAGTGGCCTGCTGGCTAGATACCAAGCCATAAGTAATGGAACTACAATTTTCAACGTTTCAGAAGGCTGGAAGCTGGGCAAACCGGGCAAATCTAGCCAGCTGCGCGCACCATTTTCTTCCACACCTATAAAGAGAACCAAGCCAAGCAAAGCTAACCCCGCCGCATAAAGAGACGGTGCCCAGCGGCGAAAGAAATGTGGACTAAACTGAGAAACAGCAAACATTAGCACTAAACCTGCAAGCATAATCATTGCCTGTCTCCGAACTACACCCTCATCACCGTCACTAGCGCTATACAGTACAAATAATCCAAAACAGCAAAGTAAAATAATACCTACAAGGAGTGGCGGATCAGTGTGGATGAGTCGCCAAATTTTTTGGACGCGACTTGGTGGTCGATAAAACCCTGTTGTTTGCCGAATAAAATCTTGATTAATCATTCGACTGAGTAACTAATGGGTTCGTGATCTCTTGTTGTAATTCTCCAACATCTTCAAACGAAGCAAAATCGATTTGCAGAATTTCCAAGAGGTATTTGTCGGTAACTGCTTTAGCAATTGGACCAGCGACACTACTTCCATGTTCTCCATTCTCCACAAATACGGCAACTGCTATTTGAGGAGCTATACGGGCATTTTGTGCCGGCGCAAAGGAAATAAATAACCCATGATCCTTATTAAGATCGGATACCACAATATCTGTGCTGGCTAATATCTCTTGACTTATTCCAACTACTTGAGCCGACCCAGACTTGCCCGCCATACGATAAGACATGTCTCGATCAGCCATGGCAATTGCTTCAAAAGCAGTACCATAATCTCGAAATTCATCGGAGTAGGGCCTATGAATAACCATGGTCATGGCTTCTTCGATGTAACGCCAATAGTCGGGGTCATTCACCATCACGTCCGGTACAGGATTTTCGATAAAGGGCTTATAGTCCTCACCTTCAACCGCTTTTAACATGCGGGGCTGCACAACTTTACCTTTGTTAGCAACAATGGAGGCTGCTGTCGCTAATTGCAGTGGTGTTGCCCACATGTAACCCTGACCGATCGAGGAATTTATAGTATCACCAGGGTACCAAGGCTCGCCGCGACTAGCCATTTTCCATTCACGAGAGGGAAGTACGCCGGTTCTCGCATAAGAAATATCTACAGCAAAGTTATCACCGAATCCAAATTGGGCCAGAAACCCATGAATGATATCTATACCCATACGATTGCCTAGATCATAAAAAAAGGTATCGCAGGATTGAAAAATTGCTTTCTGTAAATCGGTATGGCCATGACCGCCGCCGATCACGGTTCGCAATGTATAGTCACCCCATCGATAGGAAACACCAGGTAATCTGAAGTAGCCAGGATCTTGAATAGCAAATTCATAATCGACAAATTCGTGGTGCAAACCTGCCATTCCAAGAAAGGGCTTGATCGTGGAACCCGGTGGATAGGGATTCGTCGAACGATCGAATAATGGTGTATTTATCTCATCAGTCACCAAAACACTATAATCTTTACTACTTATTCCGGTTACAAAAAGATTAGGATCGAACGATGGCTTACTAATCATCGCTAGTATTCCGCCGGTTGAGGGGTCTATAGCCACCACCGCCCCGCGAAACTCACCAAGCGCTTCTTCAGCAGCTTTTTGTAGTTGCGCATCCATATGCAAGGTAATATTTTTTCCTGCTACCGGATCAGTGCGATCTAAATATCGCATAACCTGACCCCTATTATTTTTCTCTACGATTTCGTAACCGACCGAACCATGCAAAATCTCTTCATAAGTTCGCTCAATTCCAGTTTTACCGATGTGGTTAGTACCACCATAATTTTCTTTTTCTTCTTCACTTAACCCATCTAGTTCATCACGATTAATTTCTGAAACATAACCAACAGAATGTGCGGTGAGACTTCCCAAAGGATATTGACGAACAAACTGAGGTTCAATTGATATACCGGTGAGGAGATGGCTATTTACGGAAATTCGGGATTTTTCTTCATCAGTCAGCACATATTTAAGGGGTACCGATGAAAATGGAACGCGATTACGCTGCAGGCGAGTATTAAATTGCTCGATATCATCTGCAGATAGCGGTATCAAGGTGCTCAATAAATTAAGCGTTTTATCCAGATCGACAACTTGCTCTCTAACAACCGTTAGATTAAAAATCGGCTGATTATCCGCCAGCAATTTCCCTTGTCGATCAAATATTAAACCTCGAGCCGGAGGGACATATTGTGAATGCAGTCGATTACCATCAGAGCGCGCAGAAAAATATTCAAACTGGGAAATCTGAAGATTGACTAACTTTAGAATAAGTGCAAAAAACAACAGAAATATCAAAACCGCTGCAGTGGCTAGCCGGCGATTAAATAAGCGCTGCTCAACCTCATGATCTTTAAGCTGCCACTTACCTACCATATGATATTTTGTCCGACATAGGTTTGGTCAATCAATAGAGTAATCGGCTAAGAGGTAGGCGACTGAAGGCAAACATTCACTCGCCATTAGACAACAATTCCGTTATTTAGTTGCTCAACGCTTCAATTAATAAGTTTAGCTTTTTTTTTGCTTAATTTTTAGCCAAAGCCTCAAGTTTTTTCAATAAGAATCTGAAGGGGCAGCTAGTTCAAAAAATGCTCACTATCCTCTGTGATAGGGATGACCTTCGAGCAAGCTATTAGCGCGATACAGCTGTTCCACCAGGACCAGCCGCACTATAGGGTGGGGAAGTGTTAAGTCTGAAAGTGACCACAGCTCATCAGCCCTTTCTCGACATTGAGGATGAAGACCGTCTGGGCCACCAACTAGAAAAACAATATTCTTCCCTTCGCTCTTGAATGCAGCAAGCCGCTCTGCCACTGCCATGGTAGACATGCGCTTTCCTGCAACCTCAAGCACAACCACATAATCATAAACTTGAATTTTAGCTAATAATGCTTTCCCTTCCTTTTGCATGGGCTGAGGACCCTTGGAGGATTTGGTACGATGAGCTAAAGGAACTTCATATAATGAAAACCCCAATGTCTTGACGATTCGTTTCGAGTATTCAGCAACCCCTTCCTTTACCCAAGTAGGCATTTTTGTGCCTACTGATATTAGAGAAATACGCATGATTTACAAATATAGCCAAATAGTTATTTATTAGTTGATCAAGTTGCTACTTGAGATTTTCGCTTAACGTCTGCTTGAGAATCAAAATTCCATAGTTCTTCAAGATTATATAACGCACGCATAGGTGCAAGCATGATATGAACTACTACATCACCCACATCCACTAACACCCATTCAGATTGCATCCGCCCTTCAACCCCAACAACCTCAAGATCAGCTTCCTTCGCATTCTTTAACACGTTGTCGGCTAAAGCCTTTATGTGAGTATTAGACCTACCCGTTGCTATAATCATAAAATCAGTGATCGAGGTCAATTTAGACACATTAATGCAGCGAATAGATTGTCCTTTTAAATCTTCTAACGCCTCAACGGCGAGTTCTGCTAATTTTTTACTTTTCAATAGAATTGCCTACTCCAATTAGTGATACAAGTTATGTTGTTTTATATAAGAATAAACGGCATCGTCTAAAGAGCCATGAAGATCCTTTCCTTCTGCAAATTGATTTCTAACCTTAGTCGATGACAAATCATTATTAAATTCTTTAGCAAATAAAATACGACCAGTAGACTGTTGGAAAAACGCCTCATTTGACTTGGTCAGCCTGTCATTTAGTTTAATCGCTTGAGAAGTTTCTTTGTTGATTTTAGCCCCTGATCTAGCGAGGACAAAGAAGTTACAAAGTTCAAATAATCTTTCCCAATCATGCCATTTTGCAATTGTATTAAAAGAATCCAAGCCTAAGACAAAAACCAGTTGGCTGGCTTTATTTTGGCGCTTTAATTTTTGGAGCGTGTCTGCAGTGTAAGATATTCCTCCTCGCTTGAGCTCAATCGAATCAACTTGCAAACCATCTTGCTTTTCTATAGCTAGATTGAGCATTGCTAACCTATGAAAAGCTGGCGAGTTTGCATTTTTTCGATGATTTGGTATCGAGCAAGGAACAAGCTTTACAAGGTCCAAAGATAAGTAATTACGGGCAAAGTTAGCAACTTCAATGTGACCATTGTGGATCGGATCAAACATACCCCCTAGCACACCAATTCGAGACGTCATTGCCGAATATGACCATCCCCTAACACAATGAATTTCTGCGAAGTTAAACCTTCAAGGCCAACCGGCCCGCGAGCATGCAATTTGTCAGTCGAAATCCCAATTTCTGCACCTAGTCCATACTCGAATCCATCTGCAAATCGCGTTGAAGCATTTACCATTACCGAACTAGAATCAACTTCTCTCAAAAATCGTTGAGCATGATCGTGATTTTCAGTAATTATCGATTCCGTATGCTGAGAACTATATTTATTTATGTGTGCGATTGCCTCGTCAACTTCGGCTACAATTTTGATAGAAATAATCGGTGCCAGGTATTCTGTTTCAAAATCTTTTTCAGTTGCGGACTGAACATTACCAACCAACTGCTTAGTCTTTTCGCATCCTCTCATTTCAACATTAAGAGATGTGTACTCTGCACAAAGTTTGGGAAGAACCTCAGCAGCAATAGATTCTGCAACGACCAGTGACTCTAAAGTACAGCATGTACCATAACGTTGGGTTTTGGCGTTGATAGCAACTGAAATCGCTTTCTCCACATCTGCCTTCTCATCAATATACAAATGGCAATTACCGTCTAGATGTTTAATTACTGGCACTTTTGCTTCATTAGTTATTCTTTCAATTAAACCTTTGCCACCACGCGGGACAATAACGTCAACATACTCTGGCATAGTTATCAGTTTTCCTACTGCATCTCGCTCGATACGACTAAGTACTTGAATGATATCGGGGTTCAATCCAGCGACCTCTAATCCTGAGTTAATGCAATCAGCGATTGCACGATTCGAATTAATTGCCTCTGATCCGCCTCTGAGTATGGCTGCATTACCTGATTTCAAGCAAAGGCTTGCAGCTTCACACGTTACATTCGGTCGAGATTCGTAAATGATTCCAATTACGCCTAAAGGTACTCGCATCCGACCAACTTGAATTCCACTAGGCCGATATTTCAATTCACTGATCTCTCCCACAGGGTCATCCAAAGACGCAACTTGTCGGAGACCCTCGATCATAGCGTCGATACGCCCTTCGGTAAGCTCCAGCCGATCCATCAATGCAGATTCCAAACCTTTTTTTGCACCAGCTTGCAAATCTTTTTTATTTGCCTCCATTAACGCTGCTCGTTTGCTATTTATAGCTTCAGCAATAGCATTAAGTGCTGCATTTTTTTTGGCAGTGGAAGCCTTTGAGATTTCACGAGACGCAATACGAGCCTGAGAGCCTAAATCGCTCATGTAGGTCTCAATATCCGTTACATAACTCTCATTGCTATTCATCTTGGTTTAACTCTTCCACAGACAAGATCGATTAGGCCCCAATAGTTTTAAATAGGTGCCAAAAGATTCCAATTATATCTTACTCTACCCCCTTAATGGTGTTCAAATAGACAGATACTCGCTATAAGCTTATGCTTGATCGACTACTATGAACTTAACTAAGTCGCTACTAGGCAATGTTTGATGACAGTCTCGCAAGAATCAGATCTAGCAAGCCCTGGTAGCGCAGCAGCTCCTACCCTTTTTCAAGCACTTTTTCCCATTTTTGTACTGGTTTGCCTGCTTTCTTTGTCAGTTTATCTCTTTGGCGAAGACTCCAGCTCCGGACCTAACCAGATTGCTCTGTGTGTTGGAGCGGCAGTAGCGGCACTCATTGGCTGGAATAATGGCCAAACTTGGGAAGAGATCGAGGCTAGCATTATCTCAGGCGTTACCGTTGCCATCAGGCCGTTGCTAATTTTGTTCTCTGTGGGTGCTTTAATTGGTAGTTGGATAATGTCTGGAACTGTTCCAACTATGATCTATTATAGCCTCTTAATACTCGACCCCTCGATTTTCTATGCGGCTAGTTGCATTATCTGCGCATTCATAGCTCTGAGTATTGGCAGCTCTTGGACTGTCGCAGGCACTATAGGAATCGCATTAATTGGAGCAGCTGGAGGGATGGGCCTATCTCTCGAGGTAACAGCAGGAGCAATTATTTCAGGTGCTTATTTTGGAGATAAAATGTCTCCTCTTTCTGATACTACTAATTTAGCACCCGCTGTGGCTGGAACAGATTTGTTTACTCACATCGGCCACATGATGTGGACAACAATACCTAGCATAGTAATCGCCCTAATACTTTTTGGGGTAATTGGTTTCAATATCGATACTAGCAGCTCCTCGAGTGATCTCGAAATCACTATGGGGTTGTTAAAAGAAAACTTTACCATCAATTTTATGATGCTGCTGCCTGTTGTTGTATTGTTAGTGATGGCAAATAAGAAATTGCCACCAATTCCAACAATTTCAGCAGGCATATTACTTGGTATCGTAATAGCATTAATCTTCCAAAAACCAGTAATAATCAATCTCGCCGGCGAAACTCCCAATGTGTTCCTTGGATTGTTTAAAGGCGTGTGGTACACGTTATTCGATGGGTTTGCCATTTCGAGTGGTAATGAAACACTCGACGACTTAATGACCAGAGGCGGCATGAGCTCGATGCTTTGGGTAATCTGGTTAGTCTTATGTGCCATGGTATTTGGAGCGGTAATGGATCACACCGGATTACTGCGTCGCCTTGTTGAATATACATTATCATTTGTACACAGTACTGGAAGCTTGATAGCAACCACGATTGCTACCTGTTTTGGCTCTAATATTATTACTTCAGATCAATATATTTCAGTAGTGCTTCCGGGCCGGATGTACAAACACGAGTACAAAAACCGCAACCTGGATATGAAAAATCTTTCGAGAACGCTTGAGGATTCGGGCACAATTACATCACCTTTAATTCCCTGGAATACGTGTGGCGCATTCATGGCCGGTACGCTCGGCGTTGCAACTTTTACCTATATCCCTTACTGCTTCTTTAACCTGATTAATCCAGTTGTCGCTATAATCTATGGTTTTTTAAACTTTAAAATTACACCTGCTATTGAAACCCAACCGGAACAATAGTTCGCTTAGTTCAAGTTAAAGAAAATTTTAGCTCTACTACATTTCCATCCGGATCAGTTATGTAAAGCGAACGGCCAAATCCTTCAGCGCCATATCTATCGGCAAATTCTTCAACCTCAACCTTGCTAGAGAGTAAGTAAGCCTTTAGTTCTGATTCTTCAATTTTTTCTACTTGCAAACAAAAATGATCCATATTCCTACCACCCTGATTTGGCGCCTCTCCTCCTAACCTGCCTAATTTACTGTCTATAGGCACCAAATCAATTAGTGCAGCTCCAGCACGTAACTGAATTAACCCTATATCCGGAAGCTCACGCTCAATAACGCAATTAAGCACCTCACAATAAAAAGATTTCATTGCACCAAAGTCTGCAGTTCTAAGCACTACATGATCAATACCGCGAACTTGTATCACCATAACTAACTGTTCTCGAATAGCTAATTAGTTTTTTCTAAAAACTGGAGGAGTGGTTGTTGCTTACTAACGAGTGCTTCTTTTTGAGCTTTAGAAAGTTGCTTAACTTTATATTCCATTTTCTGGGCTTCAGATCTATCACCAATTTCTGCTTGATAAACCAATTTCAGAGGCCCTTTCCCACGCAAGGCCTTAGCACCTTTCGACCCAGTTTCTGCAGAACAGTTGTGCTCGATGAGCCGTCTTTCAGGGTCAGTAGTTATTCCTGTATATAGACTTTGATCTCTTGCACGAATCATGTAGAGAATCCAAAGCTTGTTACCCTCGGCAGTCAGAGCAGCCGCCACCGATCTTTTGATTCAATAATTCTGTCATCGCGCTCCAATTTTATCAGATGCGCCAACATAGTTCGCTTAGCCCAAGGTATTAAGTGCTCAGCAACATCGTCATAGACAATTAAAACCAATTCATCAACGGTACACTCCCCAAGCTCAGCCAATCCTGCCAGAACTTTTGCTTCTCTTTTCAGTCGGTGAGCGATGAGTTTCTCGATTTCCAATTGGGGCTCATCCATTATTCCCCCATGGCCCGGCGCCAGATAACGCAACCGCAAAGTCTGCAAGTAGGCAAGGGAGTCGAGATAGGCACTCATGTCTCCATCTGGAGGCAAAATCACTGATGTTGTGCCCTGTAGGACATGATCTCCAGTAAATAACAGAGCTTCCTCCACCAGAAGAAAGCACAGATGATTAGATACATGGCCTGGCGTATGAATAAGGCGTATTTTGTATTCTCCACAATCGACTTCATCTCCATGCTGCCATTTTTGCTGGGGTTGAAAGCTCTGATCTTGACCAGCCACATCGGGGGCAGAGATGCCCACTAACGTAGCATCAGTAGCCTCGTGGATTCGCGCTGCTCCAGGGGAGTGGTCTCCATGAGTATGAGTAAGCAACAGATATTCCAGTTTCCTATTACCAATCGCCGACATAAAGCTTTCAAATTGGACGTCATCGATTGGACCAGGATCTAACAAACATAGTCTATCCTGGCCAATGAGGTAGCTATTTGTGCCCGGACCAGTCATGGGCCCTGGGTTACGACCTAATATTCTTTTTACTGGAATCTTGCATCCATCAATCGCAGTCGGCACGCCTGGTTCGAATCCTTCCATTAGTTCTCTCAGTTAGTTTTTCGATAGAGGCAGCTATAATAACCCGCGTTACCAAGTTCCCAAAAAACTTCTTGCCGAGAAACACAAATCAAACTGGAACTTCAGCACAATTCACGACATAATTGCCCGCTGTAAAAACTCCGAAACCCCTTCCGCATTGTTGTCCAAGCACGCGGATTCAAGGCAAATGAATTAGCAATTAGCGATTACTCCAAGATCTGCAGCAATAGCCTTCTGCAAATCCGCTACCTCTATTGGAGCTGAAAAATCAGTAGGATTTTAAACACATGCACAAAATTCAAACCTTTAACGCCATATCAGCATGCGGGCTAGAGCGATTCCCCAAGGACCAATACGAGGTCAGTGCTGACCTAGGGCAAGCAGACGCCCTCTTATTACGAAGCCACAAACTAGATGCTTCAGCTATCAATGGGAAGATAAAAGCCATAGCACGCGCTGGAGCAGGAGTTAATAATGTCCCCGTTGATCAATGCACTAAGCATGGGGTAGTTGTCTTTAATACGCCTGGGGCAAATGCCAACGCGGTTAAAGAACTCGTGCTGTGTGGACTCTTACTCGCCTCAAGAGGAATCATCCCAGGTATAGGGTTTGCTAAGAGCCAATCTTCCACATCTGACTATGTAGAGTTATCTAAGTTAATGGAGGCGGAAAAGAAAAAATTTAAAGGTAGCGAGATTGCTGGGAAAACATTAGGCGTAATCGGTCTTGGGGCAATTGGCTCCATGGTGGCAGATATGGCCATAAAGCTAGGAATGAAAGTTCGCGGTTTTGATCCCGCTTTGTCAGTTGATGCCGCCTGGCGCTTACCTAGCCAAGTTAAACGGATAGAAAATCTAAATACTTTAGTAGGAAGTTGTGATTTTATTTCATTGCATCTACCTATTCTAGACTCTACACGTAATCTCATTGATGCCTCCATGTTTGCAGCCATGAATAAAGACACATGCCTGTTAAACTTTGCCAGAGACGAAATTGTAGATTCCGATGCCCTTCTGAACGCTTTGGAATCTGGCAAGTTGGGCAAATACATCTGTGATTTTCCCCGACCTGAATTTCAGGACAGAGAAGATGTTATTTCTATGCCTCATCTTGGCGCCAGCACAGCAGAGGCTGAAGAAAACTGTGCCATGATGGCGGCCGATCAATTAAGAGACTTTCTCGAAAATGGCAATATTAGGAATTCTGTCAATTTCCCCAATCTTCATCTTGATAGAGACATCAATGCCAAACAGGGCGCACGACTTGCGATTTCCAACAAAAACGTGCCCAAAATGTTAGGTCAAATATTATCTGTACTTGCAGATCAGAATATAAATGTTATCGACATGCTAAATAAGAGTAGAAATGAAGTAGCCTATAATTTAATTGATCTAGAAAGTGTGCCCTCCGACTCTGCCTTGGCTGCAATCTCAAACATTGATGACGTAATCAAAGTAACCGTTTTATAGTTTTCATTAAGAAATCAAACCCAGAGTAACCTTTTTTAGGAATGTAGTAATGAATCGAGTTTTTAATTTCGGCGCCGGACCAGCCATGCTGCCAACTGCAGTAATGGAAAAGGCCCAACAAGAATTTCTAAATTTCAATGGCATGGGAGCCTCTGTAATAGAGATCAGTCATCGCTCCAAAGAATTTGACGCTATTATTAATCAAGCAGATGAGTTGCTCATAGAACTTGCCAATATACCAAAGAACTACAAAATACTTTATGTACATGGCGGCGCACAGATGCAATTTTCGGCTATTCCCATGAACCTGATGTCTCGATTGCCTTGCAGAAAAGCGGCTTATATAGAATCAGGAAATTTTGCTAAATTAGCTAATAAGGAAGCTTCTCGCTACGGGATAGTGGATATTGTAGGGACTAGCGAAGCAACAAACTATGATCGCATTCCCGCTTTTGATAGTTCCGAGCTAGCGGATGATTACTCTTATTTTCATATTACCAGCAACAACACCATTTATGGCACGCGATTCCAACAATTTCCAGATATGGGAAATATTCCATTAGTCGCGGATATGACCTCTGAATTCCTATCTCGTTCGCTAAATATTGAAAAATTTGGCGTTATTTTCGCTGGCCTACAGAAAAATTTGGGACCACCCGGACTCGCTCTTGTCATAATTCGAGAAGACCTGCTTGAACATGCCTCGCCCGAGACACCCAGTCTATTAAATTATAAAACCTATGCCGAAAAGCATTCCCTGGCGAACACCAATAACACTTTTGCCATTTATATGATGAAATTAGTACTAGAGTGGTTAAAAGAACAGGGTGGTGTTTCTGCACTGGAATCTCAGAATGAAGCTAAAGCTGATTTGCTCTATAAGTTAATTGATCAGTCTGGCTTTTATCAAGGTACTGCACAAACAGAACATCGATCAACAATGAATGTGACTTTTAATTTAGAGAATAATGACCTAGTGAGTAAGTTCGTTGATCAAGCGTTAGACCAAGGGTTATATGCTCTTAAAGGTCATAGAAACGTCGGAGGCATTCGAGCTTCCATCTACAACGCCATGCCAATAGCAGGATGCGAGGCCTTAGCCCAGTTTATGCGTGAATTTGAACGTAGGAACGGATAATAACGCTGCCAGCTAGGGCTTATTTACAAGTGACGAGGCTTGTTATAGTTTGTTTGGATAATCTCACCAAACATTAACTATGAAGTCACATCGCAAAATAATTCACTGTGATTGCGACTGCTTCTACGCGTCAATTGAAATGCGGGATAACCCGAGCCTTAAGGGAAAGTCTATTGCCGTGGGCGGGTCTCCTCAACGCCGTGGTGTAGTCGCAACCTGCAACTATGAAGCGCGGAAATTCGGTATTCATTCTGCAATGGCGTCGGCAACTGCAAGAAAGCGCTGCCCTGAATTAATCATTATTCGTCCGGATATGGAGAAATACAGAACCGCCTCACGACAGATCCATAAAATTTATCAGCGCTACACAGAACTAATAGAGCCGCTGTCCTTGGATGAAGCTTACCTCGATGTAAGTGAATGTGAACATTTTGCCGGCAGCGCTACTCGTATTGCGGAGGAAATTCGCGGTGAGGTCCGGCGAAAAATTGGCATTACTATCTCTGCCGGCATCGCACCAAACAAATTCCTCGCGAAAATTGCTAGTGATTGGAAAAAACCCGACAATCAATTTGTGATAACACCAGAACAAGTGGAAGCATTCGTTGCAATACTACCAGTCAAAAAATTACATGGTGTAGGTAAAGTGACCGCGAATAAAATGAAGCGACTCGGGATAAATACTTGCGGGGATTTGAGAAAATTCGAAAAGGAAAAACTGCAAAAATATTTTGGCAACTTCGGCGAACGCTTATATCAGTTAAGTCTGGGCATCGACAACAGACCCATTCAAACAGACAGAATTCGCAAATCTGTCAGCGTTGAAAACACCTATGCCGAAGATCTGCTGGATATGAATTCTTGTTTGAAAGAACTACCCGACCTGAGAGAACAACTTAGTAAAAGACTCGAAAATATTTCTCCTAAGTACGACATTAACAAACAATTTATAAAGATAAAGTTTCATAATTTTGCTCAAACAACAGTAGAAATGGTCTCTCAATCTACCGATATGAATAATTTCAGCTCGCTTTGCAAAGAAGGTTTCGCCCGAGGCAATAAGCCTGTTAGATTGTTAGGCATAGGGGTTCGTATTTCTCCAAAAGAACTCTTATCCATAAAATCTGAACATCCAGAACAGCAGAACACAATCGATCAACTCTCCCTTATCCCAGAGGAATTGTAAACTTGGTACTCACATGAGTCGTTATCGCCCTCCACAGAAACCTGGCGCAAAGTACATCACGAAAGAAGGCGAAAACTTTCTTAAAAAAGAACTGCATCGCCTTTGGAAAGTTGAACGGCCCCAGGTGACCCAGTCAGTATCAGAAGCCGCCGCATTAGGAGACAGATCTGAAAATGCAGAGTACATCTACGGCAAAAAGCGATTGCGCGAAATCGATAGCCGCGTTCGTTACCTAAGTAAACGATTAGAAGAAATAACTGTTGTCTCAATGCCCCCAGAGGACCAAAGTAGAATTTATTTTGGAGCCTATGTTACTTTGGAAGAAGAAGATGGAAAAAAAGTAAGATATCGACTAGTTGGGCCTGACGAGATTGATCCACAAAGAGGTTATATCAGTATTGACTCACCGATGGGAAAATCATTGTTGGGAAAGTCTGTAGATCATGACTTCGCCATTAAATCCCTCGCTGGCATAAAGGAATATTGCATAGTTCAAATCGAATACCTAGATTTAGTTAATAAATGAAACACGTAACGATCATTGGCATACCGAAAGCTCTTGGCTCGACAGTATCAATTCCATTAGAAATGTTAAGCGCTGCAAACGACATCGCTCGGGCACGCAAAGAAATAGATCGAATAATCTTAATAGATCTTGTCAGCGTTGCTGACATTAAAATTAAGCTAAGTGGCGGCCTCACCATAGAGTGCACTAAATTACTAAAACAAATTAAACAAACTGATTTAGTTTTTATTCCGGGGATATGGGGCTCACCGCGAGCCAGAACTAAAAAATACCCAGAACTACCAAAGTGGCTTAAGAGTCAACACAACAACGGCGCTCTTCTGTGTGGAATTGCTACTGGCACTCATTTTATTGCCGAAGCAGGACTACTAAACGGAAAAGCAGCCACCACTCACTGGAGATTCTTTGACCAATTTCAGCAGCTGTTCCCTGAAATTAAATTACAAAGGAAACGGTTCATTACCTGCGTAGATGATATTTATTGCACTGGAAGCGTCAATGCGGCACGCGACATAATGCTGCATTTTGTTGAATTACTCTTTGGAGAGTCTATAGCAAATGAAATTTCACGACATTTTTCACATGAATTAAAACGTTCATATGAATCGTTACTGCTTACCAAGGATCAGCAAAGTACGCACCATGACGAGGAAATAATAAAGGTTCAAGAATGGCTGCAAGATCACTATCAAGAGCCTATTAACATCTCAAAAGTTGCCAGTAAATTCCAGATGAGCGTGCGCTCCCTCAATCGCCGATTCAAACTAGCAGCGAATACGCCGCCGCTTCAATATTTGCAAGAATTACGCATTACGCATGCTAAGTCCCTATTAAAACAAAGCAATCTCGCAGTTTCAGAAGTCGCTGATAAGGTAGGTTACCAGGATGCAAGTTATTTCACCGGCGTATTTAAGAAACTAAATGCAGTTACACCAAATGAATATCGAAGGTTAGTTAGAAATAAGCTTTTTATTGCGGAGACCAACCAGCAGTCAATCCGCTAAGGAATTGACTACTTTTGCATCTGTTGAGGTCTATAAATTAATTGGATTGTTGCTTGAACTTTTCCAGTTGCTCGCTGCTCGCTTCTTGTTGGAATTTAGCTTTCCATTCTGAATAAGGCATACCATAGACAATTTCACGTGCACGGTCATAATCCACTTCATGACCCCGAGTTTTAGCTTCTGCCCGATACCATTTTGACAAACAATTCCTACAGAAGTTTGCGAGGTTCATAAGTTCGATATTTTGTACTTCTTTGTGATTGTCTAAATGGCTTACTAGTCGTCGAAATGTAGCCGCTTCAATCTCAATACGTTCATTTTTATCCATTATAATACTTCCTAGGCCGCCTCATCATCGAAAGCAGTTACAATCTTATGAGGAGGTAAAGTTCGGTGCTTTTTGTCAATGGATTTTAATTGACGCTCTGCTGCATTGAAAGCATCTCTAATCGCGACATAGAGGTCTTCATGCGCATGATTATCATGCTGCTCCTGATTTACACGAACCTCTTTAGATGGGGTATGAATTTCTATTCCTACAAAGTAGACTTTTCCCTTGTAATGATTATTATGAGGCGAATCCAACACAACTCGACCAGCAATTATTTGATTGCAATAGCGCTCTAGCTTATTAATTCGCTTTTGGACTGCATCATTAATAGCACTTGTTTGATCAATGTTGTGAAAAACAACTTGGAATTCATTAGTCATATATTACTATCTCCAGATTACTTTCGAATAATAGATTAGTCAGTGTAATGCTTCTTAACAATGCCTCCTTAGTGATTAGCAAAGCTTGATTGCTGCCTTGGCGCAAATAGATTCAACCCACTCTTTAATAGCCATTTCAGGTCTGGGCACCGACTTGAAGGCCATATCTTTTTATAGGCAAAAACCAACTTTGCAAACTGGAACAAGCACCAAAGTGCCGAACAAAATAAAATTACTAACCAACAATCTCTCCGCACCCATTGAAAAAGCGGTGACAGTCTGGAAATGTACTTTGGGCTTATTGGAAAATAGGTTTGAGTTGAGGGGCTAAATACTGAAGTACTTAGAACTAGCGGAGATAAATTTGAAATCTGCACTGAGAGTTTGTAGCGCATTCCCCTTCCTTTTAGTAACTTAGGAACAGATTACCCCTTTCAGATTCATTTGTCTAAAAATAAAAAATATACTATTTATCATCCCTGCAGAAGCACCAATGCCAGGGTTCATAGTCAATTTCAAATTTATTACCTCTTGGGTAGCTCATAAAAAATCCATGTTTGTTCCCATTAACTTGAAGCCATTGGAAGGCATTAGTTTGTTCAAAAGCCTCTACTAGGGCGTCACAACCAAGGGTGCCAATATCGACTGCTCGCCCAGTGTGATGCTCACTAAATCCAGGCGCCGCATTAACAGAAAGTATAGATTCCAGACTACTACCTTGATTCAATTTTTTAGCTATTAGATCGTGTTGGTGCTGAATATCTCGAAATGCCGAAATAAGGAAAATGGTAACCCCATCTTGCTGTGCCGCACTTTTCATTTCACTCCAAGCAGCAAAGGCTTCAGGAATTAATCGTTGCGGGCGGTTATAAAAGTCTAGTTCCGTAGCGATTAATTCTTCGGGCTCTGCACAAAGAGGCAAGTTACATGAATCCAAAAAGCTCTCAGGGATGCCGAGCGCTTTATGTAACACGCTTAATTTTGCACGGTAGGAATCTGAAATAGTCACAATACACTGCAGAAATTATTGGGGCGCTTTAAAGCGGGCTATAATTTAAAACGAAACATGATGCTTATCTAGGGTAGCTATTGAATACGGTTTGAATCCAAGCTTCCTCGTTAATAAACCCCTGCCCCCAAGATTCATAATCTGGGCTTAGTCCTTCTTCAACAATGTCTTCAACGCTCATGCGCTGTGATTTCTTAATTCGAATCTCGAGAGAGGTATCACTAACAACATTATAAAAGCTCATTAGATCACTCTTACTTGCTAAAGAACCATGACCCGGAATAACTGCAGTATCGCCATCAATCCAAGACAATACTTTTTCAAGATTATTCAAATAGCCCTGAACTGTTCCCCCATTTACTAAATCGACAAAGGGGAATCCGCCATTGAAAAAGTGATCTCCCATATGAATTACATTTGACTCTTCAAAATAGACGACACTATCGGTATCCGTGTGGCCTCTGGGCATATGAATTAGCGTGATTGACTCACCATTAAAATGGATGGATATATCATCGTCATAAGTCACTACCGGCAGCGCAACTGCTGGCTGCTCTCCAGCAACCATTCGTAGACGAACATTTTCATGAGCGACAATGACACTATCAGCTCCAAAATCTGCGTTGCCGCCTGTGTGATCTCCATGAAAATGAGTATTTAATAAAAATTTCGGAGTGTTAGAACCAAGCTCCATAATAGCGGCCTTAATTCGACCGGCAAGCGGAGCAAACTGATCATCGATTATCAATATGCCATCGCTACCAGCTGAAACACCTATGTTTCCGCCTTGACCTACCAGCATAGAAATATTGCCAACAACCGGAATAGTTTCAATGGTGACGTTGGCAAAGCGGTCCTGTCCGTTGGCTGCGAATGAAAACAAACAAAGATAACTGGTCGCGAGCGCAATGACTGCGTTAAACCTTATCATGTGACCTCCCATCCCCAAAATTGGAGATTCATAGGACATGCTATGTGCCCACCTGATTTTATGCAAGCCCACCCTGCACCACTTCTGGATGCCAATAACCATTAAACTTGTGGCCGATATAGCGTATTTTATGGCTAAAATTACATATTTAATTAAAGGTATGGACTCTATAGTCCAAGCCTCTAGCCCGATAACATTAAGAGAATTAACCAAAGGGTAAAACATGACCAGATTACCAATTATTGCTGGCTTTGGCGGCATAAATACCGCGGGCCGCAGTTCCGGCCACCATGGTTATCGACGCATGGTTATAGAAGCATTGAGTAAAGAAAAAGCGCTAGAGACTCGTGCAGCAATTGCCGCTCTCACTGGAAAACTAAAGCGGAAGAATGAGGGCTGGGTGGATAATGAAGGCAATACCGTTGATTTAGCTTCTTATATAAATGCGATAAGCGGAGAGCTTGATCAAAATACTTTGATCAGAGAACTGGAAGATAATCTATTCGATCCTAATCAACTTAACTATCACTGCCGAGCTAATCTCGCCAGCACTAACGGCAGAGGGATTGAATTCGAACTAAAAAAGAAACAACTCCCGACACCGCTACCTGCTGGATGGTCTATTAAATCTGACACACCTGACGATCCAAATAAAGTGCGAGTAAATATCGAACAAAGTTTTGAAGTCTTGCTCGAATGTTTCCGTAAAACTGACGTAAATTCTGCGGGTCAACTACCAACAGGATTCAAACCTGAATTATTATATCAGGCACGCAACCATCCTCGAGCGCTACAACTAACGGTTTATGCCGCATCAGATGCGATAAATTCTTTAGGAATGGATTGGGAAATTATTCGGCAACATGTTCCGCCCGACCAGATTGGGGTATATGCAGGCAGCGCAATGGGCCAGCTGGATTACAACGGTTTTGGTGGACTATTGCAGGCACGATTACTCGGTAAAAAAGTAACTTCTAAACAAATGCCGCTCGGTTATGCAGAAATGCCTGCTGATTTTATAAACGCTTATTTGTTAGGGAATCTTGGAACTAATGGCACTAATGTCGCTGCCTGCGCAACATTCCTCTATAACTTACGCCAGGCTGTGAAAGATATTCAATCCGGTTCTCACAGAGTAGTCCTTGTTGGCACTACTGAAACACCTATATTTCCCGAATCTATCGATGGGTTTAATACCATGAATGCCTTAGCAGACGATGCGTCGCTGCGAAAACTTGATGGTTTAGCTTCAAACCAACGCCCGAATTATCGTCGAGCATGTCGACCTTTTGCTAACAATTCAGGCTTCACTCTAGCGGAATCTGCACAATTTGTAGTTTTGTTTGATGACGAGCTAGCATTAAAGCTCGGCGCCAATATTCTGGGCGCAGCTAATGAAGTTTATATCGCTGCAGATGGGCACAAGAAATCTATTACTGGCCCAGGACTAGGAAATTACCTTTCTATGGCGAAAGCAGTTGCTGCTACTAAAAACGTCATCGGGAAGGAAGCGCTAAAAAATCGTACTTTTGTGCAAGCCCACGGCACCGGTACCCCGCAAAATAGAACTACAGAATCCCATATTCTCAGCCAGATTGCGGGTATATTCGGCATAGAGAATTGGCCAATTGCGGCAGTGAAGTCTTATCTGGGCCACTCAATTGCATCATCTGCAGGTGATCAACTCGCAGCCACTCTGGGTTCGTTTGCCCATGGCATATTGCCTGGCATTTTAACCATTGATGAGATTGCGCAAGATGTAACCCAGGAAAATTTGGACTTTTTACTTGCGCACAGAGAATTGCCGTTGAACAGCATAGACGCAACAATTATTAATTCCAAAGGATTCGGAGGAAACAATGCAAGTGCTTCGATTCTTGCCCCGCACATAGTCGAGAAAATGCTAGAAAAGCGACACGGTGCAACCGCTTTAAAGGATTACAAGAAACGCAATCAACAAGTCGCCGACAAAACGGCAGCCTACGATCAAGCTATGATTGAAGGCAGAAATAACACTATCTACAAATTTGATCACAATGTTTTGGACAATGAATCCTTAGAGATGAATGAATCGAAAATCAGCATCAATGAAATAGAACCGTCAATCTCTTTAGAATTCGAGAGTAGCTACGCTGATATGTGCAAGTAAATTCATCGCTTCCACCAAATTCAAGCTTAGATGATTAGGTAACTTCGATCGCGTGCTCTTCTGCTATCTTCGCTTTCCAAATTGCAGGCCCAGTTTGATGAACTGAAGTTCCATTTACATCAACCGCAACAGTTACTGGCATTTCTTCAACTTCAAATTCATGAATTGCCTCCATGCCTAGGTCTTCGAAGGCAACAATTCGAGATTTGCGAATAGCTTTTGAAACTAGATAGGCAGCACCACCTACTGCCATTAAGTAGACCGCTCGATGTTTTTTAATTGCTTCGATACCTGCAGCACCCCTTTCCGCTTTCCCAATCATGCCTATAAGGCCAGTTTTTGCTAATAGCTCATCGGTAAATTTATCCATTCTAGTTGCTGTCGTAGGACCGGCAGGGCCGATCACTTCATCTCTCACTGGATCCACCGGGCCTACGTAATAGATAAATTTATTATCGAAATTGACTCCCTCTGGTAAGGATTGCCCATCACTCAGCATGCTCAACAGACGCTTATGAGCAGCATCTCGGCCTGTAAGCATTGTGCCGGTCAGCAATAAAGTTTCACCTGGTTGCCAATCAACGATATCTGCAGCAGTAATCTCATCGAGATTAACTTTTCTTGCTCTCGGACCGACATCCCAGCTAATTTCAGGCCATTCATCTAGGCTCGGTGGCGTCAGCTCAGCACTTCCATTTCCATCTAGAGTGAAGTGCGCATGCCGTGTAGCTGCGCAATTTGGAATCATCGCTATTGGCAATGAGGCCGCATGAGTTGGGTAATCCATTATTTTAACGTCTAAAACTGTCGTTAGTCCGCCTAATCCCTGAGCACCAATACCCAAAGCATTAACACGATCCATAATCTCTAATCTCAATTCTTCAATTCGGTTACTGGGGCCCCTCTCCCTTAATTCATGAATATCAATTGGCTCCATTAGAGATTCCTTAGCCAGTACAGCTGCTTTTTCAGCAGTCCCACCAACGCCTATCCCCAGCATGCCTGGAGGACACCAACCTGCGCCCATTGTCGGCAAGGTTTTTTCAATCCAATCCACAATGCTATCGCTGGGATTCAACATCACCATCTTGGCTTTATTTTCAGAGCCCCCACCTTTTGCCGCCAATTTCACATCAATAGTGTTGCCTTTAACAATTTCTGTATGTATGACAGCCGGAGTATTGTCCTGAGTATTTTTTCGGGCCCCTGCCGGATCTGAAAGTATTGAAGCCCGCAATACATTTTCAGGTAATAGATACGCTCTGCGAACACCTTCATTAACCATATCTGCGATTGATAAGTCACCTTCCCAATTTACTCCCATTCCGATTTTCAAAAACACAGTAACAATTCCCGTATCTTGACAAATCGGTCTTTTCCCCTCAGCACAAAGTCTTGAGTTAATTAGAATTTGAGCCATAGCATCTTTTGCTGCAGGGGACTCTTCTTTCTCATAGGCCTCATTGACAGCACTTACGAAATCTAGCGGATGGTAATAGGAAATATACTGCAATGCATCAGTGATGCTTTGAATTAAATCTTCATTAAGGATAAGGGTCATGAGTTAATCGTCCTCGAAAAAGCTCTTGCACTAGATCATTCTAACACTTTAGAGGGCATCATTAAGCTTCAGTTTATCTAGCGTTAATTTTGCGAAAATTCGGGAGCGTTTGCTTGAATTTGGCCTGTATCGTCTTCCTGAGCCTGACTTCTTCTGTTAAATACTCGGCCGAGCGCCATACCTGTCCCTGCCCAAATTGCTGCTATGCCTGCTCCTATTGCAGCCATTGCCCCAATGCCAAGACCGATCCCATCAGTCAAGACGGCAAATGCTGATGACCACAAGGCGTCGCCACCTCGGTAAATAGCCACATCAACCACCGGTTTTGCCTTAAATCGAGTTTCTCGAGAAACCGAGGTAAATAGCATTTCTCTGGCGGGTCTCGTAATTCCGTAGTTGCCGGATTGTCTCGCAACTTGTAAGGCCAGCAAAACAGTTAATATTGGCGCGAATGCTAAGACTAACAGGGCAGCGCACATAAATAGCGGAACTACAGCTAAAGTAGCAGGCATTCCTAAACGTGTAGTCAATCTACTAGTCGCAAAAAATCCAAGAACGAAAGTTAGAATATTTACCACTAGCGCCAGAATAGCAAGAATTGCCGTTCGCTCATCTCGGCTATACCCTCGCAAGAGATTTGCCTGTTCAAAATAGGCAAAAGAACCAATCGCAGTGTACAGGAGAATGAAAGCTGCTATCCCTATCAAATAGGGGCTGGAAAAAAACTGTCTGAACCCTGCCAAAGAGTTTCCACCAATTTTGACATGAGATAGATCAACTTTGACTCGTTCATTATGTAAAACTGTGACTTTTAGACGTTGCAGATAGAAAATAATAGGCAGTGGCAACAGCATCATGAATGATGCACACAGCATAAGCACATCAGAGCCAGCGATATTTACAGCCAAGGCAGCGAATAATGGGCCAACAATAGCACCAGCGCTTGCACCAACCGCTATAAAACCAAAAAGCCTTCTCGATTGCTCTTTATCGTAAAGATCTGCCATCAAGCTCCAAAAAACGGACACATGAAAGAGTGAAAACAGGCTTACCCACAGATAAAAGGCTTTATCCAATAACACTTGACTAGAAACCAAACCGGAACTTAAATAAAAACAAAGAAAGCTTAAGGCGAAGAAACCATAAACTGTGGGAACGAGAAATCTAAAACTGATTCGGGAAACTGATGCCCCATAAATCGCAACAAATGTAAGGCTCAGAAAAAACTGTATATTCCATAGAATACTAATTTCGGTATTAGACCAATCACTGGCCATTGCGTCACGCACCGGTCGCAACATGTAATAAGCCGCCATCAGGATAAAGACCAACGCAAAAGACACTAAAACAGCCCTCTGCTCATTGCGCTCAATCAATGTCGCTGATTTAAAGATTTCTCCGATTTTAGTTATCACAGCTTAAATTCTACAAATTGATTTATAAAACTGACCACGGGTCAAAATCCAGGAAAACACCCAATGCTTTTTACTCTACTTCGATAAGTTTATCCACTAGAATGAAGAGAGGTGCCTAAAAGTCACTGGAAGTTGTCAAACAGAAACTAGGAAAAAATAATGATTGATTCTCAAGATCTCAACATTAGATACAGTATTGATGGCAAAGTTTTTGTTATTCAAATTCATAGACCAGAAAAAAAGAATGCACTACTTCCATCTATGTATCGCGCCCTAGGAGATGGATTAAAGCAAGCGGATGCAGACACATCGGTCAACGTGATTTTAATCAAGGGGCTCGAAGATTGTTTTACCAGTGGCAATGATGTCAGCGGATTTGTAAGTGATAGTGAACCCACTAAAACAAGCGAAAGACCTTCCGCCTATTTCATGCGCGCACTGGTAGACACTCGAAAACCAATTATTGCTGCTGTAAGCGGTTTAGCTATCGGAATTGGTACAACAATGTTATTTCACTGCGATCTGATTTACGCATCGGACGAATGCTATCTGCAAATGCCATTTACCAAGCTTGGCGTCAGCCCTGAAGCTGGCTCTAGCTATTTACTGCCTCGACAGATTGGCTATCAACGAGCTGCTGAATTAATTCTTTTAGGTGATCGTTTCAGTTCTGCCAAAGCACTAGAATATGGAATAGTTACAGAACTTTTACCGCAAGATAAATTTCAGGACTATGCTCTAGAAAAATCTCGTGAGCTAGCCAATCTCCCTACACAAGCAGTACAAGATAGTAAACAGCTTTTGAAACAAGGATTGGAAAAAATACTACCCGAAACAATCAATCTAGAATTAGAAGTATTCGGTAAGCTAGTGCAATCGCCAGAATCACAAGCAATTGTAAAAGCATTCTTGGACAGAAAACAAACGCACTAGTTTATTGCAGCTCGTCTAAAAGATAGTCCTTAGCTGCGTTTATTTTCTTTGCAAGATAATCAGAACCACCTCTGTCGGGATGCAACTTTTGCATGAGTTGTCGGTGAGCTTTAGTCACTTCTTCTTTACTCGTCAGATCTACCAAACCCAATATTTCCATAGCCAATGAGCGGTTCATTATACTTTCATCAACCGTTTGAGAGTGCCCGCTATGGGTGTCAGTATGTTCGGCATGCTCACGCCAATCCGCATGTTGCCTCTCAATATAAGCTTCTAGGACTTGACGAGAATCATTATCCACAACGCATTCACTGTGTAACTTCAATAGTTGTTCCAGCGACAAACTTGAAAGTAAGCTATCGCTATATTCTCCTTTCAATACCTTGCCGTCCATATCACCTGAATCATGCTCAAGTTCCATTTCAAGGTATTCAGTACGTATTGTTGAGGTCTGACCTTGTTGCTTAGGCCTCGCAGAGACAGTGCGGCTTCTAAATAATTGCCACATGGGTAATAGACGAAGCAGAGTGGGTAGAAATCTGAGGACAAAAGCAAAGGCCGCCCCCAATGGCGCAAAAATAAACCCAACCGGCAATCGCCCAAGCAATATAAGTACCGCTATGACTAGTAATGCTGCAACAATAAAAAATAAAATACGAGATTGGCGCGTTGTAAAATTATAGCGCGCACTAATTGATTTAACTGCGAAGTAAGCAAGGACAGGCAAAACCAGCAGTGCTAAAAGGCGGGAGATCATTCGCTTAGTTTAGCAACAAGGAGTTTGCCATAAAATAGTAGCTGAAATTTTTTTGTTAAGATTTTAACTGTTGTTCCAGTAATTTTACGTTCTTCGAAGAAGATTTACTAAAATCTTTTAAGGCTTTCAGGCCTCCAGCAGTGTAAATAGCAACTGCTTTTAACAAGTCTTTCAATTGTTCTGCGCTAGCTCTATCGAACTGAAAATACGCGCCTCCCGAAAGTCTACTTAGTTCTATAAAAGCATTTCTCGCAACAGGGTCTCCCCTTTCTTGAAACATAAATACTGGAATTTTCAAGAGACCAAGCTTACCAGCTAATTGTGCAAGCATATCGATGTTCTCTTCCATCGCGTCACCGATATACACAACGCACTTTATTGTTTTTACTTCATTTTCCTGAATAGCATGCCTGAGAACACGCTCAATCTGGGTAGCACCAGCCTGACAGTGAATACGGGACATGATTCGAACCAGCTCATCAGCATTGGTTTGCCAATCGCTGCTAAAAAATTCACCAAACCCGCGAAAATAACAAAGTTGTACATTTAACCCTCCCAACGCCTGACTGCTCAGAAACATTTCAGCCTGAAGCTGACTGGCTACATCCCAAGTTGCTTCCCGACTCGCAGTGGCATCAAGGGAAAATAATAGCCGAGCATCTCCTCCGGTTTGAGGTATCGCTGCCACCTTGGAAAGAAAATTCTGTACATCATTTTCACTCGATACTTTTTCCAAGCTAGTTTTCTTGCCCAATTGTGTTTTATCGCGACTCTGCTTACCCAGCTGCTTAAAGAGATCTTTCATTAAACCAGCATAACGTAGTTCGAGAATGATGAGCAACCATGCCAAACCCTCCGGGGTCGGGGAACGGATCTTATTAATGTCTAAATCTTTTTTACTGCCCTAACTGCTCAATCACTTCACTTACTACATCTGATTGAAGAAATTTTAGTTTTAATTCTTGATCATCCAAAATCATATAAGCGCTTTCCATCCAATCATAGTGAATAAGTTCATTCTTCTTTGTTTTAAATGTCCCTTTATTAAAATAGCTAATATGTGCAGATTTGTTATCTATAGAAACTATGAAGTTAGATAAATCCCAACTGGTCTCATTAAGTGTCTCAGAAGCTCCATCAATAAAACTGGCAAATGATTCTAGATTGAAATCATTGCCCACCTCAAAGATGCGAAAATCCGGAGTAACGATTTTAGATAGGTTTTCTTTGTCATAAACTTGGATATCCAGCAACCCAAAAAAATCGTGTAGCTTTCTAATGACTTGCTCATTTGTAATCGGTGATTCTGCAGCATTTACACCAAAAGCTAATACAAAAGACATGGCAGCCATTGATAATAGTTTTTTCATAACCTAATCCCCGTTCTCTGGAGAGTGTATCCCTTTTTGTAATGTCCAGGAGTATTTCTTTTGCCATGGAAATATGGACTTATTACCAGTGAGAATAAACTGAATAGACCAAGCCAATGCTGCTATCAACAATAATGAATAAAACTCTGTATTGGCAAGTGATTGAAGAATCACTCCAAAGAAAGCGGTGAACGATAGGCAAATAAATCCTACCCAGTGAAGCACTAAAGCTAGTCTTTCAATCATCGGTTTACCCTCTATTATTAACTTCTAGGAAAAACTTCAAGCCAGGCACTAAAGTCATGCGACTGCTGCAATAATTAGTATAACTAACGAATAATTTCTATCCAATTATCGACTAAGATAAATTCAGTGTCATCTGCAGCTTCAAGTTTTATCATTAAAAATCGCTGATCATCGGGGAATATGTCATAAGCTTGATGTTGAGAGCTGCTTCTATAATCTGCCGTGGAAAAAAGCATATTTTGATCATCCCAAGCAAAAGCATCACCGTCACTTAATTGAACAACAATTAACTCCTCGTCTGAGCTTTTATAGAATAGCTCTTTACCGCTGTGAGACCACAATGGCTCGGATCCTCCATCACTTGAAATTTGCCAACGACCTGAATCGGTATCCGGGAATGGGCGGACATAAACTTCTTCTCGCCCCGATTCTCCAGAAACATAAGCCAACCACCTACTGTCGGGCGAGAGCACGGGGGAATGGTTATAAAAATCATTTACGACCAAAGGGATTGGTTCACTTTCCTTGCTGATGTCGAGAGCGTACAAACTTCCGCTACGAAAATTAGTAGTCTCTGCTCTCTCTCGATACACCAGCCACTTTCCATCGCGCGAAAAATCCGATTCATCGATATAGAAACCCGTCCGCTCCATTAGGGTTTCAATGCCTCCACTACCATCAGCACGTTTACTATGAAGTACGCGATTGTTGCCAATCCTCCCCCCTATAAAGCCTAATGAATTTCCATCAGCAGACCAAGTTGGATGATAATTACCTTCGCCAGTAAAGGTTATTCGAGAGAGGGGCCCAGTATCTAATCGTTTAACCCATAAATCACTATTTTGACCCCCAGTAGATATAGAAATAGCAAGCCGACCTCCATCCGGAGAAATTGCTAAACTTGAGGAAGTGAAATCGGTAGGAACAATCCATCCTGGGTCAATTTCCCTTGCTATTCCTTCACGGTTTACCGACATAGGAGTTCCAGGACGACCCACATTGCTGCCTAGTCGATAAATTAGCCGACCTGAATTCGATAAACCAATACTAGCGGCATTCCCCAATCCTACAAGCAGCAGACCATTCTCAATGGGCACTGCTGTATCGGTTAACTCTAATGTTTCCAGGTTAAAAGGAGCAACCAGAAGAACTGGCGCATCTAACGCTTGAAAGAGTAAATGGCCTGTATGGCTGTAAATAGGCCACTTACCTAATACGATATCTTTAGTTTCACCGGTATCGAGATTTATGCCTTGTATTAAACTTGTTTGATCTTCTCTTTGGGCTTCATAAATTATTCGATTTTCGGCCGGTACTTGGACAGCTTGGTGTTCAATCTCACCGTTATCTCGGATAACTGTACTTATATTCTCAATTTCGCCACCGACAGAAGGAACTCTACTGATGCCCATGCCTCGCCGATTTGTAAAGTAAATCCAGTTTCCATCGGGACTCCAGTTTGGGGTATCTGACCCTCTTTCCGTCAAGGTCCGCGATAAACCACCATTCAGTGGGTGTACCCTAACTCTGCCACCGCTATGAAAAACAACTTCCGAACCGTCAGGAGAAATATTAGGTCTGGTAGCGCCCTCAGTACCAGGTATAGGTCTACCGTTAAGCTCATCCCAGCGCCGCTGCCATAGCAAAGGATCGCCATTTTCATCACTGCCACGATAAATAAACATTGAGCCATCATCAGATATATCTAAGTCTCCTCGACTTGGATGAAAATATTCTGACTCTGGGATGTTCACTGAAATCTTAGTTAAACCAACTCCTTGAAGGGAATTACCAAAGGTCGGGCTCGATTGATCTTCGTTAGTGAAAAATCGATCATTGAGCTGAAAAGCAACAATCAATA
>NTJZ01000015.1 GCA_002457215.1 OM182 bacterium MED-G28
GACCGAGGCTTGGCTCGCGCAAACAAATTAGCGCTTGCTTATCAATTTTATTGAGCGCATCACCTAGTCCTACTGTGGTGGTAGTCTTGCCTTCGCCAGCAGGGGTTGGCGACATCGCAGTCACAAGAATTAATTTGCCCGACTTATTAGCATCCAACGAACTCAGAAACTGAAAGTCTATCTTTCCTTTGTAATGCCCATAAGAGTGCAAAGCAGACTCCGCTATTCCAAGTTTTTCTCCAACAATTGAGATATTCTGCAGTTCTGTAGAGCGGGCGATTTCAATGTCTGTCTTGTGCATAGCGTTCACTTAATTCCTGTCAATAAACGATGTTTTGCCACCCCTTGTTATTGGCTGAGCATACCCGCTACTTTAGTGATTGAATTCTCGGCCTATAGGGTGAAATTGAACTTTTGGCTGCGTAAAATACACTATTCTTGAGCATTTCAGTATAAGCATTACAATTACTCGACTAACCAAAGGGACCAAAAATTAACTACGAAATGAAGATTGGCGTCTTACAAGCTGATACGGTATCGAAAGAATTTCAGGCCGATCATGGCAACTACCCGACGATGTTTGAAAACATGCTGAAATCAGCTGGGAAACAAGTGTTAGGTTCTGCTATTGAAGTTGCCCACTACAATATTATGCAAAGTCAGTTCCCAAAGAAACTGAACGAATGTAACGCCTACATAATTACAGGTAGTAAAAAAAGCGTTTATGATGACGAGCCATGGATTCATAAGTTTAGGGAATTCTTGGTTGAGCTGAATGATGCAAAGAAAATAGTAATAGGAATATGCTTCGGCCATCAATTAATAGCAGACGCACTCGGTGGCAAAACCGAACTAGCAAAAGTTGGATGGGGGGTTGGGGTTCATCAAAGCACCATCACAAATAAAAAAAAATTCATGAATCCGCCTTTGGATTCTTTTTCTGTAATAGTGAGCCATCAGGACCAAGTAGCAGAGTTGCCTAGTGATGCTGAACGATTAGCTGCAAGCGAATTCTGCCCGAATGCCATGTTTCAAATCGGACAACACATACTTACTTTTCAAGGGCATCCAGAATTCACCAAAGGCTATTCAAGAGCGCTGCTAGAGTCGCGCAAGGCCATTATCGGAGACTTAATATACGAGCGGGGCTGCGCAAGTCTCAAAATAGAACTTCATAGTGAAATACTAGCTCAATGGATTATTCGATTTATTAATAATGAATAAACTTCTTACTAAGACTAAAACCTATTCTAATCCTGAACCATCAGCAGAATAAATCACCCAGATTTTTGTATAACCTTCCGTACTCCATTTTCCTGTCCACTCCTTTGGCAGTGTGACAGAGTCCCCTGCGCCCACTGTTACTTCAGAGCCATCAGCAGAAGTCAACGTAACGCTACCCGAAAGAAAGTACATAAACTCATCCACACCATATGAATCAGTAATATCAAATGTGGTTTTACCTGAGCTATAAACACCGGAAGCGAATTTACTATCACTAGAAAGCATTGAGGTTTTATCAATCGTGACGTTGCCGTCTTCATGTGTTTGAGTTAATGCCTCAGAATGTTTAAATAAATCTCCCGCAAGGTTATCGCTACTCATTACAAATGGATGAATCACAGTTTGAGCCAACACAATTTGAGTAAAACAAAGGAGTAAGAAAGCACCTATTTTCGTAATCCATTTACTAATCATTTCTAAAAGTTCCTAACTTAGTTGTTCGTTAATAGCACGATCTGCTGCATCAATTGCACCATTCACATAGGCATAAGCCTCGGAGTCTGAGTTAGCTATTGAAATCCTGCCCAGTTGTGCACGGCCCGCAACATGGGGGCCAGTATTTCGATCATAGCCTAATGGTTGCCCGATACCTTCATACTCATAAGCATAACCATGAGGCCATCGATTTATGGTAATAGCCGCTATTTCACGCTCAGCATCAAACCCATAAGAGCCTAACATTCCATCTAGATGGCTAAATATATTATTTTCAAAATCATCATAGCTCATTTCCATCAGCTTCTGTCTACCCGCACGATATTGTTCCTTGGCCGGTAAACCTTGGGTTGTAGGCGCATGCCAGCCTGACAAAAGTACTGGCTCATCTGGCCCAGTAGAATAATTATAGCCACCCATACTTACTGGAAAATCGAGAGGAATATGTTTAAAACAAACATCACCAGGCGAATAAATTGAGTTGAAGCCAGCTTCATTCAAAGCTCGCCAATTGCGCAATGCAATATTACCAATAACCAAAGGTATCTTAGTGGCATTAGCAATCGCTTTTGCCTGAGCTTCAGGAACTTCGCTACAGATATGCGGAACTATACCATTATAGCAAGCTAGCACGACATGCTTAGCCCTGACCCGATAACCCCTACCTCTATAATAATAAGTAACATCGACATGATCACCTTGAGGAGTATGCAGCACATCGACAGCGGTGGAATTTAAACGTATTTGTACGTCAGCATCGGGATGATCTAAAGCTGAATAATCGACTCGGGCGCGAACCAAGTCTTCCATTGTTGTGCCAGTAACCGAACGCGGAATCAAATCCCTCACTAACGCTCGAGCAAGACCTGCGTTTCCATCTGGAAAATGGAAAATATAAGGCTCTTCTTCGTCCTCATCACTATCATCATAGAGACCAAGGTGCCGAGTTCCAGGAAACCAGGCTTCGGCAGCCCATAGTGCAGATTGCGCTTCCCAACCAGTCGCGGTGATTACTAAATAGGTATCCCGCAAGATGTCTAGCACAGCCTCCGGAATATTCGCATGATCTCGTAAAAAATCGAGATAGCTCATATTGTTCAAAAGCTGAGTTTTTTCTTGAATAGAGCTGCCTTCTAAGTAGTCTTCGCGACTGTTGAGGAGGTTAAGGAACGCTTCTTGATCTGTAGTCGCCAAAGGCATTTGACGAACAGCACTCTCTCGCTCCTCTCTACTTGCGCTACCTGCAAGAAACCCACCCATAGGATTAAGAATTAATTTATCTTCGCCGTAGGTCTTGCTGTCAAAATAAATTCCGGCACGTAGCTTGCGTTGATCAAAATAGTTTCTATCATAGTAGTCATAGAATCGCTCTGTTTGAATCGAAACATCTCGCAACAATTGCTTAGCAACTTGTGAATATTTCCCAGGCTCTTCAAAACTCTGACTTCCACCATAGCCAATAAGTTTTTTACCATCAACATCAAATTCGTTCCGTTTTGCATGACCACCGAAGTCATCATGATTATCTAACACTAATATCTTGCTGTTAATTTCACCTTCATTTCGATCACGAAAAAATTTTGCAGCGGACAGTCCAGAGAGCCCTCCGCCTACAACAACTAAATCATAGATTCCTCCAGTCTGTTCTCTAGGTCTCTGAAATCGCTGCCCTGAACGTGCCACCGCATGTGCTACCTCGAAAGAGCCTGCGTGACTTCCACGCATTCCAGTGAATCCTGGTGGATAGTATTCCCCCCGACTTGCTGCTTGGGCGAACAAATCCAGAGGAGCTAAACTGCTTCCAGCAGCCATACTGATTGCAAAACCATTTAAGAAATCACGCCGTTTGAGTTTTATTTTCTTACTCATGAAGTGCTGGCTCCACTAAATCATAATAATTTGAGATTTAACTAAAAGATTATGCAAAACACTCTATCTAGATGACTTTCAAATACTTTTAGAATCCTACTACGCCGCTTGGGATTGCCGGATAGTTTCCTACAAGGCAATCGCCGTTGATCACCGCTTTTTCAATACTATGAATTGCTTGCTCCATTATATCCAAGCCGCGCAAGAAAACTTCTTTATCCATTGTTAGTGCCGGATATAGCCGGACTGTTGGCTCCGAGTCACAAATAGCCCAAACTCCATTTGCAAGCATTTCATTGCGTACCGTACGGGCAATACTGACGTCAACATTATCATCGCCATTATTCTCAATTCCACAGAATGCGACTCCTATTAACAAACCCAAACTGCGGACTTGACTAACGATAGCGTACCTCGATGGCCAATTAGCCATGCGCGCTTCCGCCAGCTTTGCCAACGAATTCGCGTATTCAACAACATTGTCACGCTCATAGATCTCCAAAGTCTTTAGACCCGCCGCACAACCACCAGGAGTGCCTGCGAATGTGCTACCACTTGTCGCGCGAGGATTATCACCGAGAATTTCGTCACGTGCAGCTATGCCAGCGCAAGGCTCAATACCCCCGGACAAATTTTTGCCAACCACAAGAATATCCGGCTCCAAGTCATAATGATTCACACCCCATAAACGGCCGGTCCTGCCTAGCCCTGTTAGCACCTCATCTGCGATCATCAACCAATCATATTCGTTGCAAATCCTTCGAATTCCTTGAACGAACTCCTTAGTCGGAATCCAGTTACCCCCTTCAGCAAGGCCGGGCTCGATTAAGACGGCGGCGATATTTTCCGCAGGCACTAGAAATTCAGGAATATGGGCTTCTAAATACCAAAGACAATAGTCAACATACTGATCTTCAGTCATTCCTGCAGGAATACCATCAGAGTATGGATATGGTGCTTTTATCACGCCGCCTGCCCAGGCTTCCATGTAGAGATTGTTATGACTAGAATAGGCACTAATGACTTTGGTTCCCAAGCCTTCCCCGTGGTAAGAGGAGGTAAAACTAATAATGTGGCGGCGCTGCTTATAACACAATGCTAGGTGGACGGCCGCCTCTGCCGCCTCAGTACCGGAAACTTCAAATGAAAACCGAGGCAGTTGTTTGCCGGGCATAATATCGGCGAGTTTTTCGGCCAATTCAAAGCGTAATGGATGCTCCCAATGATAACCATAACGTTTATGCGCAGCATGAACAGCGTCAATTATCTCTGGATGACAATTTCCTAAAGGGTTTGTTGCCCATCCATTTTGGAAATCGATATATTTATTTTCATCCAAATCCCAAACAAAATCTCCTTCTGCCTTATTTACAACAAGTTGTATTGGTACAAGATGATTGCTTGATTCAGCTTTTGCTTTCAATTTTTTATAGCGCAAACCGCCACGAAAATACTTCATACTAGCTTTCAACAGCGAGTTTGTTTTATTACCTGTTTTTTTAGTTTTCATTATTAATCAAATACTACAGTTTTGTGCCCATGAATTAGAACTCGGTCTTCAAGGTGATTGCGCAAAGCGCGAGCTAGAACGGCCTTCTCGACATCTCTACCGAGCCGCACTAGGTCTTCTTTATGATGACGATGGCCTACTCTTATCACATCCTGCTCAATTATAGGCCCTTCGTCCAAATCACCAGTAACATAGTGGCTCGTTGCACCAACTAACTTTACGCCACGCTCATAGGCTTTCTGATAAGGATTAGCTCCTATAAAAGATGGAAGAAAGCTGTGGTGAATATTAATCATTCTACCCATATATTTTTCACACATATCGCTAGGAATAATTTGCATGAATCTCGCTAGCACTATCGTATCGGCTTCATGCTGGTCAATAATATTCGCCATTTCATTAAACGCTGGACGCTTGTTCGATTTTTCAACCGGCACAAAATAAAATGGAATTTCATGCCACTCCACCATTGAACGAAGATTTTCATGATTCGAAATCACACAACTAATCTCACAATCTAATTCTTCGCTATGCCAACGGTGCAGGATATCTGCAAGACAATGAGACGCATGACTGGCTAATAATACAACTTTCTGACGCTGACTCGTATCCCGCAAATACCAATGCATAGAGTATTTTTCAGCAACCAGAGCAAATGCATTTCGAAACTCGTCGAGACTGACATCCAATGAATCTTTCTTTATTGCATTACGCATGAAAAATTGTTTGGTTTCAGAGTCGGCAAAATAATTTGATTCCAGCAACCACCCTTGCTTCTCCGAAATAAACTGGCTCACCGCAGCAACAATCCCGACTTGATCCGGGCAAGAAGTTACCAGCCTTACGATTTTTTCTTGATTATCCATTATCCATAATCCCTGCTACCTCTAACCAAATTTCATCCTAAGATTTGTAAGTGACTCCTACCTCAGGTCCAATAGACGGTAATACATCATGCCGAGAGCAACTAAGTAATTGCCGAGCTTATTGCCTAACGGCATCGGTACGTGCTTCATCCGCTCAAAAAGGTCCATTCGCTCGAAGGTCCCTGCCACCGCTTCAGCCATTATTTCGCTAGCCATATGAGTCACGTTAACTCCGTGCCCACAATAACCTACCGAATAAAATACATTCTTACTTGCACGACCAATTAAAGGAACACGGCTTACGACCATTCCAATTTTGCCGCCCCATTCATATTCGATACTTTTGCCCATAAGTTCTGGATAGAGTTTCAACATCCGCGGCAACAGCGTAGCTTTTATGCTTAGAGGCTCTCTGCCAGTGTAGTTACAGAGCCCGCCAAACAACATACGCTTGTCCGCTGACAGTCTGTAATAGTCTACAATCTCATTCATGTCGCATACTGCGAGATCTAATGGATTAATTCGGCTTACTTCATCTTCGTCAAGAGGCTCGGTTGCTATGATAAAAGTAGTTGCAGGAAACAAAAGTTTATTGAGTTTCTTTTGTTCTAATTCGTTATAGGCATTCCCAGCCAAGATGACAAAATCCGCTATCACCTGACCTGTTTGGGTTTTTACCCAAGGCTTTTCGCCATGTTCAATCGAAATGACTGCAGAATTCTCGAATATGCTAACACCAATTTCGGAAGCAGCTTTCGCCTCTCCTAAACATAGGTTTAGTGGATGCAAATGGCCATTGCGATTATTAATAAGCCCGCCTATATATGCCTCTGTTCCCATTACCTCATTGATTTCTTGCCCCTCAACCATTCGATATTTTTCTGCGAGATCACTATTCGCTAGTTTTTCAAACGATTCCTTCAGTTCCCTAAGCTGGCGTTTCTTAAAAGCAACATCTATGTAGCCATACTTAAGATCACAATCGATACTATATTTTTTAATACGCTCTTCTATAATTTCATGCCCACGATAAGCCATGTCATTGAGTATTTTCTCTGCTGCTCCGCCATGAAGCCTTTCCAGTTTCGCTCTACCGGTATAACCGGCAATCAGCTGCCCACCATTGCGGCCAGATGCACCCCATCCGATTCGATGTTGTTCCAACAAAGCAACAGAGTACCCGCGCTCAGCTAACGTAAGCGCCGTTGATATTCCAGTAAAGCCTCCACCAATGACACAAACATCAGCTCGCTGCTCACCCTGCAATTGAGGAAAACGTATCTCCTGATTTACAGTTGCTGTGTAATAGGATTCGCAATGAGCTAAAGCTTCATTAGCGCCCTTGTCATTGGCTTTTATAAAACTTGTCATGTGTTAATCGCTGTTTGCTAATGAGACTACTAAACATTTATTGACAATCTAGTAATTTCAGAAACATCTATTTGTTATTCTGAGCCGCTTGCTATGGTTCGAATTCAGGGTCATTATACGTCTATATAGCGCATTAAACAGATATATAAATACCTTACTTATAGAGCAATAACCCGACATGGCAAGCGCTAAACAAGATATACAACAGAAAAGTCGCAGCCTATTGATCGAAGCCACCATAACGGCTATCGCCGAGTTTGGACTCTCTCAACTAACTCTAGCGAAGATCAGCAGCATTGCAGGATTGACCGCGGGAACGGTAAATTTTCATTTCGATAGCAAAGAAGCATTGCTGTTGGAAACACTAAATTTTGTTTCTGAAGAATTCGACCAAAGTCTAGCCTCCGCTCTTAAGAAGAGCGGAGCGGATCCTGCCAAAAGGTTAGAAGGTATTATCAATGCTTCGTTCGATCCGGAAATTACTGAACATCGCAAAGTTGCTGTGTGGCACGCTTTTGACTCTGAAAGTCATACTAGAAAAGACTACCAATCAATATGCGGCAATCGAGATAGGAAGAACTTTAAACTCTTGCTCAATCTTTGCGAGCAGATCATCGCAGAGGGCAACAAGGGAGAAGAGATAAACGCGCGAGCTATAGCCAATGCCGTAACTGGCTTAACAGATGAATTATGGAAAGAGATATTATTCGAAGGTGAAGATTATGACCGCGAAGATGCCAAACAAATTTGCATGAGCTTTCTTGCCAGCGTATTTCCTTGGGGTTTTGATATGCCAATCGAGGCAGCTGAAAATACGGCTGTCAGTGCAGGAGCTATCAGTATAATCAAGGCGAATGACAAAAACCTTAATGCAGCAGCTAAATTATTCGATCTTTATCGTCAGTTTTATGAAGAGAGGCCTGATTTAACCCTTGCAAGAAACTTTCTTCAAAAACGAATACAGGAAAAAAGCTCCGTCATTTATCTTGCTGTAGATTCTGACAAGAGGGCGATAGGTTTCATGCAGTTGTATCCTCTATTCTGCAGTGTGGCAGCGACGCCAATCTGGGTTCTGTATGATTTGTATGTCGAACCTTTCTCCAGGCGACAGGGCGTCGGCAAGTTACTAATGAATCAAGCGAGGAAATTAGCAAAAAGTAATGGCGCTTCCCGCATTGATCTGGAAACGGCAGTCGACAATACCAATGCACAGGCGCTTTATGAATCTCTTGGCTATGAAAAAGAGGTAGAGTTTTTTAAATACTCACTTCTACTAGACGACCATTAGAATAATCGATATCGAGAAATTTAATTACATGCAAAGCACGCAACAATCCAGCGTTACTGTGGGCATTGAAGATCTTATAAATAACGTCGTTCAGCTTATTTACGATTATTTGCTCGGCCGAGAGCCTAAAAATAATCTGCAGCATTTCGATAGATTAAAAACCGGAGAAATACAGTCAGTTGCATCTATACCTCGAGATGATAACAAACACATTGAAGTTTTATTGTCATTAAACCAGAGTGAATTTGTTGGAGTATTAAATTTTAAAGTATTCCAACAATTCGTTGCCCATTTAGTAAATTTGCTCACAAATACACAAACAAGCAATCAAACGCTTCCCATTCGAGAAGAAGCTGCTGGCCAACGCTTTTTGATAAGCATACCGGCAGCACTAGAAATTCAGCAGCAACTCAATGTACTTATGCTGGGGTTTGATCTAAAAGAAGAAAATCAAATCCACATTGAATTATTATTTTTCGAACCCTCTCAATTCAATGGAGTCATTAAAAACTTAAATCGTGCTATTGACCAATAGGCGGCCCAATCACTCCTTAGGAAGGGTGTTTGAGCCAATCAAATACATAAGCTCCAGCAAAAGAGTCGCACCAGCTAGCGCAGTTATTTCAGCATGGTCGTAACTGGGAGCCACTTCCACTACATCAGCAGCAACAATATTAATCCCACTCAATCCGCGAATAATTTTTAAGGCTTTGTCTGTGCTAATCCCCCCAACGACCGGCGTTCCAGTACCTGGAGCATAGGCTGGATCCAGACAATCAATATCAAAAGTAAGATACACAGGCAGGCTTCCAACTCGCTGCTTGATCGCGTCGATGATATCAATGGTCGGTTGATCATTTAGTTCTGCGCCACTTAATACCATGAATTCATGGTCGTCTGGATCGTACTCCGTGCGTATACCAAGTTGAATGGAATGTGCTGGGTCCACAAGCCCTTCCCTTGGTGCATGATAAAACATAGACCCATGGTCGTACTTCGCACCCACCGTATAAGTATCTGTATGTGCATCGAAATGGACTAAGGCTACTTTGCCATAATGCTGATGAACTGAACGCAGCAATGGCAAAGTAATGAAATGATCACCGCCAATGACAAGAGTTTTTGCACCCTCTTGGTAAAATTGACCTGTATGCCGAATAACCCCTTCAATCATTTCTTCCGATTCACCGGGCCCAAATTCCAAATCACCATAATCAATAGCATTAATACGCTTTCTCACATCAAAATTCCATGGCCAACGTTTCTCTTCCCAACGCAAATTCGCAGAAGCAATTCTTACTGCCTGCGGACCATGACGAGTTCCCGCGCGACCAGTCGTAGCGAGATCGTAGGGAATCCCTAAAATTGCCAGATCCGTTTTCTCCACTTGCCGCGAGAAAGGAATACCAAGAAAACTATAGGCGTTCGCAAACATCGACTCAGTGTCGAACGGATCACTATCCTTGGTGAAATATTTAGACGACTCGTCATCTGTCATATTTGTTCTCCTCTTGTGCTTATGCGACTTCAGCGAACTTTCAAAAGAAGGGAATAAGCAGCCTATGCGTTACTTAACTGCTTACCTATGAGTTTAATGCTCTATTCGCGCTTGGCGTATTTTGCGAACTTGAAGCATCTTGCCAAATACCTTGCTCTCTCAAATCAGCTAGAGTTAGCTCTAGCCCTTTCTTCAGAATTGAAACCAGCTCGTCAACCTGCGCTTCAACTATTACTAGCGGCGGAGAAATGATACATAAATTAATAAATGGGCGAACCAACAAACCAAGCCGCTGACAGTGCCTATCAACCAGTTCACCTACAGCATAATCTTTTTCTAGTCGGTCATTTTCATTTGATGATTGCACTGATGTTTCTATAGCGGCCATTAATCCTACGCCTCTAACTTCCCCTACGAGCGGAATCTGTTCCAAAGTCTTCAGCTGCTGCTGAAAATATGTGGAGATTTCTTTAACATGATCAAACACATTCTCTTTTTCAAAAATATCCCAACTTGCCAACGCTGCTGCACAAGCCACTGGATTGCCAGACCAAGTAAAGCCATTGGCATACAAAAATTCATTCTTGTCATCGCTTAATTCTTGAAGATATCTCTCTGAAACCGCATACCCTCCTAAAGGGATATGACCAGCCGTAATTCCTTTGGCAAAAATTATGATGTCCGGGACTATACCCATTACTTCTTCAGAGACAAACCAATGACCTAAACGCCCAAAACCCGTAACAACTTCATCGGCGATATAAGTAATTCCATATTTTTTTACTGTTTCCCAGCAACGATAGTTATAGTTTTCTGGCGGCACTATCACTCCACCACTTGCAAGTATCGGCTCAGCAATAAAACACATAATGTTTTCAGCGCCCAACTCTTTGATTTTATCTTCCAATTCATCAATTAAGAAGTCACAGAATTCCTCTTCGCTCGCAAAATTTGGATGATGATAAAAACACGGCTCACTAATAAAGTGTATTTTATCAGTCAATACATCCATTGCTGATTTGTCTCTCTCTTTTCCTGTTATCGATGCTGATAAAAAGCTACTTCCGTGATACCCACTCTCGCGACTTAGAATGTGTTTACAATTCGGTTGATCTTTAATATTACTGGCAAGATGACATAACCGTAACGCAGCATCAACGGCCGTTGAACCGCAAGTCGTAAAGAATATGCGGTTTAAATCCCCGGGAGTTTTACTAGCGATGCGACCTGCTAACTCGACTTCCTTATCGTTGACAACATTGAAGGGCGAAGAATACGCAAGCTGGGTCATCTGCTGCGAAACAGCTTCTGCAATTTCACTACGTCCATAGCCTAGCTGCATGCACCACATACCTGCTGGGCCATCCAGCAAGCGGTTTCCATCAGCGTCATAAATATAAATACCCTCGCCACGAGTAATTACAGTTTTATTCTCATCAGCCCCTAATTCATTAAAATTGGCCCATGGATGCAGCAAATATTTATTGTATCCGTGGCGAAAGTACTCACTAGTCATACGAAGTGTCCTGTTAATTTTAAGCTAGTATTAGGCGATAATTTCGTATGACCGGCTAACAATTTTACTCACCCAGCGTTCGTACAAATTCTCTGCGACCCGATTTAGTCTGTTCACGCGCTGCTCTAAGTTTTTACTAATTTGTGAGAAACTTTGCTCACTCGGCGACACGTTCTGTAAATCGTCTTGCCATTCAGTAATCCAATGCTTAATGAGGGGTAATGTCATTTCGACATGACACTGCATGGCTAAAACATTATTGTTAAAAATATATGCTTGATTGTCACAGAATTCTGAAGAAAATAAGTGATGGGCGCCAGCAGGTAGCGAGAAGGTTTCGTTGTGCCAATGAAACATGATAAACGGATCTCTACTATCTCCTAACCACTGAGCTGCTAAGCCACTGGTCTTGGCCTCTGCTACTAGACGGCAGTTATGCCAACCGACTTCATTCACCGGGTTTTGATTAACATCCTGACCGAGGGCTTTACTGATAAGTTGCCCACCCAAACAATGACCAAGTACTGGAATTCCTTTATCTAGCGCCTCTTTAATAAGACTAATTTCTTCTTTAATCCAAGGCAGCTCATCATTAACGCTCATAATTCCACCCATGAACACCAAACCAACTACGCTTTCATCGCAACTAGGGACCATATCACCGGCATATGCCCGAACTATTTTGAAAGGGATTGACTTCCTAGCTAAGTAATCTGCGATATAGCCAGGAGAGTTATCGTCCATATGCATAAAAATCAAGACCATTAACTACACCATATCAGCGAGCTTATAGAACATCATTCCCAAAGCCATTCCAGGACGGCGCAACAATTTTCCACCAGGCCATTTCCAATGATTAATGCTAGCCAAGTAATCGAATCTCTTCGTATTTCCAGTAACTGCTTCAGCTAAAGTCCTGCCCAGAACATGCGTCGGTGCAACCCCATGCCCAGAGTAACCTCCAACATAGAATACATTTCCCTTAAGTCGCCCCATTTGAGGCATACGTCTAAAACTAATCCCCATCTGCCCACTCCAAATATAATCAAGTCTAACTTGTTCCAGCGCGGGAAATACGTGATTCATTTTCTGGCGCATAATGTCCTCGACATTACGGGGTTCCAGACCAGAATAATTGGAGAGACCTCCAAAAAGCAGACGCTTATCAGCGGACAACCGGTAATAGTCAAGAGCGGTGCGTGTGTCACAGACCGCCACGTCACCTGGCAAACTTGCTGCGATTTGCTCGTCCGTTAATTGCTCTGTGGCGATAATGCAACTAGTAGCTGGAAGTATTCGATCATCGAGGTGCTTTACCAAACTTCCGAGATAAGCATTTCCACAAATAATCGCGTGCCCAGCAGTTATTGACCCGCTTGATGTATGAATAACGGGTGAATTCGCATAGGTGATCCTCTCGACAGGAGATTGCTCAAATATCTTGGCACCCATTTCTTCCGCGACCTTCGCTTCACCAATACAAAGATTTAGCGGGTGGAGGTGGCCCCAATCCGGCTTGTAATATCCCCCTAGATAAATATCCGAATTAACATAGGCTTGTAGCGCACTCTTATCGAGCAAAACTAGTTTTTTATCATCTTTCGCCCATTCCTCATAGTCGCGAAGATGACGTGGTCTTAGCGCCACTTCTACATAACCCCATTTTAGGTCGCACTCGATATTATATTTTCTAATTCGCTCAGAAACGATATCGACACACTCTGCGCCCATCGCGTAAATTTCATTCACGCCTGCATCTCCAATGGTCCGCCGAAAAGCGGCAGGGTCATGCCCAAGTCCGCCGATTAGCTGTCCACCGTTACGACCACTAGCTCCCCAGCTAATTCGATTCGCTTCCACTAGCGCCACTGAACAACCCTTTTCACATAGCTCAACCGCTGTGGAAACCCCACTAAAGCCTCCACCAACTATGACCACATCTACCGAGTGATCGCCTTTCAACATAGGATAGCTTGTTTCAAAGTTTGATGAAGCAGCGTAATAGGACTTCGTGTGCTCGCTATTGTCTTGGGTTTTTTTCAATAACACAGATTTAATCCTTGTCAGAAACTGGCCCCAAAGCTTTTAGGTACCAATCCACAAACATCATTGAAAGTTCTTCAAACTCAGGATGAAAGGGACCTGGCTCAAAAAAGTGTGAGTTGACTCCCTCACTATTTCGAGTAATGATAAATTCATCTTCCTGCGTAGTCTGATCCCACAGCCAACTAACCCGCTTTTTGCTATAATCAACACCCTCCTCTGCATCACCCCTTACGAACCACACTAATTGCATATCGGTTTGGGTGAGACTACGAGGAATAAAGCGATAAAGCACACAATGGTCGGGATAATTAAGCATAAACGTTAATGGACCTAAGTGAAAATCTGAAGCTCCCCCGTCATAACCTTTAAATCCACCCATTAATGGAGCGACAGGTTTTCCATCTTCACTTCCTGTTACATAGCCGTCATAGAGCGCATAACGACTATGGCATACGCAGCCACCGAATTGCTTAGCCAAGCTATAGTATTCAACTATTTCATCGGTGATTCCTTCAACTGCTGTTGCTTCTTCAGCCCTTGCCATCATCGCATCGTTTAATGGCTGCGCTTGGCAAGCTAATGCTTTCAAGCTGTGCGACTTGGCATAGGCTCTGTGCGATGTGGCACAGTGATAACATTCAAGATAATTTTCGAGGCACAATTTCCAATTAGCATCGACTTTATACAGCGTACTCTCAGCTATTTTGGCATTGGCTAAATCGTATCCCTGAATTGGCTTACTTAACTTTTCAAGCTCTGAACTCCAGTCCGGCGCTTCTATGTCACAATTGATAAAAATTAAGCCCTCAAAAACTTTATAGTTAACTGGCTTTAACCCAAAATCTGCATCATTAAACCCCTCTAGCAAATTCATATCACGAGCAACTTTAAGACTGCCATCATCGTTATATACCCAACCATGATAGGGACAAACGAAACTAGTACGATTACCTCTCAGGTCCTCACACACCCGCGCACCGCGATGCCGACAAATATTGTGCATAGCATGCACTTCACCAGACGCATCTCGGTTAATAATTATAGAATCCTCACCTAAGTCAAATAAGAAATAGTCTCCAGGGTTTGGGATTTGACTGATATGACCAGCATAAAGCCAACTCTTATAAATGATTCTCTCCAGCTCCCTTTGATAGGTGAGATGAGAACGATAAAAATAAGAATCTAATGCGAAACCTGAACGCTCTTGCTGGGCCGAAATCCTCTCTCCGAGTACCCGGTATGAGTCATCAACATTGGTGGCGATAAATTTCATGGTGTTCTGCTTCCAAAATCAATGGTTTAGGGGTGAAACTGCTTATTAAATGATCATATAATCTATTAAATAGATATTCAATATATGTGCGCTATTAGAAAATCCGCGATAATTTCAAAAAAATAGAAACACTAAAAAGCTTGGGACTCAGCAAATGCCCCTTAGATTAGGGGGCCCAACCAAATCCACTTTTTAAAGTTAGGGTAATTTTTCATTCCGGAAACGGTACTACTAAAAACATCGAAACTGAAATCTCTCTATGTGTTGTAGCAAATATATAAAAAAGAGGGGGGGGTTAAAGAGTAATTAAAACTTGAGACAAGGCCTGTGTAAATTGCTCAAATGACGAAGTTCCGTAATAGAAAAATCTTATAATTAGAAAGTATTAAACCGAGCGCAAATACCACTCGTAATCGATATTCGAAACTCGCTTCGAGAACTCCTCCCATTCGCTGCGTCTTATTTCGAAGAATAAGTCGCAAAATTCCTTGCCCAAGTAATCTTTTAAAATGGTATCCGTTTGAAACTTGTCCAATGCAATAGGCCATTGTCGTGGCAGTGTGATGATCTCTTCTTCAATCTCTTGATATTCAGCCACCATCGTATCTGGCACGCATTTGTTGGTAATACCATAGTGAATACCAGCAGCTATAGAAGCCATAACTAAGTATGGGTTCGCATCCGCACCAGCGACTCGATGCTCTATACGACGATCATTGTCTTCTGATACAGGCACTCGCAACGCAACATCACGATGGTTATAGCCCCAGTTTGGTGTCAGTGGTGCATAGTTACCAGGCACTAGCCTACGGTATGAGTTCGCATTAGGCGCAAATATAGCCATAGCACTATCCATTGTTTCAGCCAATCCTCCAACAGCATATTTAGCTTGATCACTGAGTGCTGGCACAGCTTCACTATCAGTTGAGAAAACGTTTTTACCGTCAGCGTCATACAGGCTGAAGTGGATATGCAGACCGCAACCCGCTATATCATCAAAAGGTTTGGCCATAAAACTAGCTGATGAGCCATGGTTCCGTGCAACTCCCTTAATGATACGCTTAAAAAGTACTGCGTGATCACATGCTATTACAGGGTCAGCAACATGATGCAGATTCAATTCGAACTGTCCCGGAGAGAATTCCGAATGAACAGTAGTCATTGGAATATTCTGCTCAACACAGGTGACCCTCACATCCTCCAAAAAATTTTCGTTATCCCAAAGCTCTTCCGGCATCGCATATTGAATTCCAGATTGTGGTTGGTTAGTGCCCGGCACGTTACTTAGTTTTAGTTTTGGAAGAGCATCATCACCCTCTTCAATTAAATAGAACTCCATCTCAGTCGCAACAACGGCGGTGTAGCCCAAATCATAGAGCGGTTGGAGTGCATTTTTTAAGACTGTGCGAGGATCGAAAAACGCAGGAGTGCGATCTAATTCCGTAAAACTAGCCAGTACTTGTATGGTATCGGATTTCAACCAACCTATTGATGAAAGCGTATCAGCGACAGGGAAGAGCAATTGATCCGCATCTCCACGAAATATTTCCAAGTCCAATTCATCTGCAAAATCACCTCGGCAGTTACAGAAGCTAAGTGAAGCAGGACTTTTCACTCCTTTTGTAAAAAAAGTCTCAAATTCTGCAGGCGGTATCCGCTTGCCACGCAATATGCCATTGACATCAGGAATCAGTATTTCCATCATCGTGGCATCGGGATTTTTATCCAGAAATGCGTTGAGCTCTTCTAGCTTGGCAAATGTCATGACATGCTACCTTTTCGTTTTACCTGCCCTAGTGAATAGTCATTCAACATATACCTAACGTTTACTTCCTTTGCTGTCAGTTGTAGCTCGGCAGATTCGAGTCAATTAATTTTAGCGAATCGCAACTAATCTTTAGAAGTCTGGTGCTGGCGTTTGCCTACGTTTAGGTGACGAAAATACTGGCGAATCAATCACGCGACACTTTGCTAAGAGACGGGTCCATTTAAGCTCTGTCTGATAGTAAATCTCGGCAGTCAAGTTTTCTCCACTATTTGCGTATTTAGATTCAATTTGGGCGAAAGCTATGTTCGATTTCGCAGTTGGACACCATGCGGCAGAAGTCACTGTCCCAATTTCCTTATTTCCCTTAAGAATAAATGAATGCTCTGCTGGTTTATTTCCCTCAACATCTAAGAAAACAAAGGCATAACGCGAACCTTCACGTTTTTCTTTTAGTAAGGCTTGTCTCCCATTGAAAACCCCCTTGTCAAAATCAACCAACCAACCCAATCCCAATTCAAAAGGAGAACGAGACCTGCCAACCCGGACCGTCTCTTCAGCTGGCACGAAATCCACTCCTGCTTGCAAAAAACCCGCTTCGATCCTCACCATTTCTAAAGCATTACCGCCTATTGCGCGAATGCCGAGATTACTACCGGCGTCAAAGAGTCGATCCCAGAGCGTTATGGCTTTTGGGGGCTCAACCCATAATTCATATCCTAAATCGCCAGTAAACCCTGTACGGCTAATCATCACCTCAGCGTCTTCGAATGGAAAATGACTCATACCAAAGGGTTTAAGTTTTTCTATTCCTTTAAATCCCATTGCTTTTAAAACAGCACAAGAAGTAGGACCTTGAACAGCTAAAGCACCAAAATCTGCCGTTTCATCTATTATTTCAACATCGAAGCCCATTGCAGACCACTGTAACCAATCCATCACTCGCGTATAACTGCAAAGCCGATAATTATTCTCACCAAAATTAAATAGAGTGCCGTCATCCATTACTTGACCAGCATCATTACACCATATTGTATAACCAACTCTATCGGGATTTATTTTACGCACATCTCGTGTCATTACTTTGTTTAAATAAAGCTCTGCGTCTGCTCCGGTAATACGATACTTTGTCATCGGAGATAGATCAAAGACACCGGTGCTGTTTCGGACAGCAAAATACTCCTGTTCAACTTCCGTATAAGCTGCCGGCGTGGTGTAGCCTTTCCATTCATCCCATTGATTTAATTCACAAGCTTTTGCCACTCTTGAGTGAAAAGGTGTTTGCAGCATCATGGTTTCGTCATGAGATCTCATGCAACATTCTCCTTTTTCCCAGCGAGATTCGTTTTGCTTCTATTGCTTCTTAGTATTTCTTGGGCTGAATTTTTCCCTGCCAATCCCATCACACCGCCACCAGGATGGGCGCCAGCTCCGCAAAGATACAACCCCGTTAAAGGCATCGCGTATTGAGTTGCCCCCGGAAAAGGTCGCGTCATCATAATTTGGTCTAAACTGATTTCTCCATGATGCCAATGGCCTCCCGTTAAATGGAACTCTCGCTCCAAATCTACTGGCGTAAGTAACTCCCGGCTAAGAATCTGGTCTTCTATACCTGGCGCAAATTTGCCGATCCTCTCAACTAATAATTGTGCGTAATTCTCTTTAACTGACCCCCAATCCTGAGTCAGCTTATAGGGCGCGTATTGAACAAGAGCCGAAAGCACATGTTTCCCTTCAGGAGCCAAAGTTTTGTCATGCAAAGTAGGGATAGAAATATCCATTACCGGCTGCGGTGAATACTCACCATATTTAGCTGAATTAAATGCACGCTCCATTGCATCCATGGTGGAAACGATAATTAATCTTTGGCCACTTTGGTTTTCATCAAGTCCGTCAAACTGTGGCAATGAGTCCAATGCTAGATGAAGTTTTGCGACATTGCCTTGCATGCGAATATTGCTGACACGCCGAATAATACCCGTTTCCAATTTCGGAAAACCAAGTAAGCTTTTAAAAGTTGTTTTTGGGTCAGCATTTGAAACCACCGTTGACGCTTCAATAACCTCGTCATTAGCTAGAGTTACACCTGTAACTTGATCCGCTGTTGAGTTGATTCGGCTAACAGGCATAGCGGTTTTTATTTCAACACCATTTGCCGTTGCTGCGTTGGCGAGCGCTTGAGAAAGAGTACTCATACCTCCTTTAACTACTGACACCCCATTAAATCCAAACACTTCTCCAAGCCTGCGATGCAGAAAACTAAACACCGTGTTCGGAGAACGAGGACCCATATGAGTTCCGAGCGTAGCATCTAAACTTAAAGCCGCTTTGAGTAAATCATTATCGAAATTTTCCTGCAGAACATCATAAATATTAATAAGAGCGATTCTTAAAAGATCTTGCATATCCTCTTTGCCAAGGAGCTTCATGTCCAAGCCAAGTTTAAAGAGTGCAAACCGATCCCCCCAATCCCCTTCCAACAGTTTTGGTATGCGACGCTCGCTAGCCTTAGCTAATATGCCACTGAATTTGAGCATCTTTTTTATAAAAAGTTGATAAGCTTTTTTATCAGACTCAGTAACACTCGCTCCATTAAGCTCTGCACTAGACAATGTCAGATGATTGCTATCTGCAGATAGCGCGATGGTACTTAAATTTTCTGCGGCTAATTCATAGCCATACTGATCAAGCTTAAGTTCAGCTCGAATGTTAGGGTTAAATTGATATAGCCATTGCGCACAACTCGATACTCTAAATCCATCGGAGAATTCGTGCGTTACCGCTGCGCCTCCCACTTGCTCATTTCGTTCTAACACCAAGACTTTTCGCCCCGCCTTGGCAAGGTAGGCCGCACATATCAAGCCATTGTGCCCAGCCCCAACTATAACTACGTCATAACGAGCATTAGTCATCGGCATAAGCCTCCGGCACCAAGTTTGGTCTTTTCAAATCCGCCAATATTTCCCGTGCGGCATTCGCACCTGGAGCAGCCATTACACCTCCTCCTGGGTGTGTACCCGAGCTGCACATATACATTCCGCTTATTGGGCCTCGATATTGTGCATAACCGGGAAATGGCCGGTTAAACAGAAGCTGATCGAAGGTCAGTTCTCCCATGAAGATATTGCCCTCGGTTAAGCCCACTTCGTTTTCAATTTCTCTCGGAGTGCGCACTTCGCAATGCAAAATCAAATCTTTGAAATCAGGACTATAATTAGCGATTTGATCGATCACAGTTTTCCCAAATGCGTCACGGTCCTCATCTGTCCAATCTCTACCATTAATTTGTGGCGGAGCATATTGCACAAAGACTGTCATCATATGCTTGCCTGGCGGGGCCATGGTTGGATCAACCTGACTTGGAATTAACATATCGACATAGGGGTCTGCTGACCATGCCCCATCTTTCCAATCATCATACGCACGCTCCATACGCTCGAGAGAATCAAGCATATGCATATCAGTCTGCATTAAAGGACTATTTTTGGGAATGCCGTTGAAAGTTGGTAATCCATCTAAAGCAATATTCAATTTTCCTGAAGAACCACGAATCTTAAAATTTCTTGCCTTAGATACAACATCAGATGGCAAATCTTTTTCATCCATAATATTGAGAAATGTACGTTTTGGATCGAGATTCGAAACCACTATGTTTGCTGCAATTTCTTCTCCGCTGCTCAAAGCCACTCCTACCGCTTTATTTCCCTTAACGATAATTTGCTCTACTTCAGAGTCAACACGAATCTCCCCGCCAAAGGATCGGAACGATGAAGCCAATGCATCAGAAACAGCACCCATGCCACCTCGAGCGAAACCCCATGCGCCAACTGTCCCGTCTACATCACCCATATAATGATGCAACAAGACATAGGCAGTCCCCGGAGAATACACACCCAAGGCTGTACCAATAATTCCACTTCCAGCCAAATGAGCTTTGATAACATCAGTCTCGAAATACTCGTTCAAGTAATCAGCTATACTCATGGTCCAAAAGCGCAACGTATCCGCTAAACCTTCCTCGCCAAGATCAGCAAAGGCATCCATGAGATATTTCATTTCCTTGAGATCGCGAGGCTTTAGCGATACAGGATCTGGGGGCGTTCTCAACAAGAAGGGCCGGATCAGGCGCGTTTGTTTCATTACGTCAGCTTCGTAGCGTTCGTAAGCGTTAGCATCTCTGATCGAGTGTCGAGCTATTTCTCGGTACTGCCGCTCATGATCTGGGTAGTCCCCGAAATAATCGCCATTACTACAAAAGCTAACACTGCCACCGTAAGGTACGACCTGCAAGCCATGGCGGGGAAGCTCTAAATCTCGAGTAATCTCTGGGCGTAGTAGACTGCATACATAAGAGCAGTTGGAGTAGAGCCAATCTTGGTGTAATTCACGACTTACTGTGGCCCCACCTATGTAGGAATTTTTTTCCAAAACCAGAACGTCGAGTCCAGATTTAGCCAGATAAGCGGCATTCGTCAAGCCGTTATGCCCAGCACCGATAACTATTGCATCGTACCGTTTATTCATACCAAATATCGCTCATTGCTTATTAAAGTATTGTTTCCGATTAGCGTTAAGGCGCCATCAAACTATTACTATGACCTGTCGCTGAACTCATAATTAAATGCATACTCTTGAAAAGGATATCGTGCCAGAATTCATTCATTATGTCCATAATGAATGAATGATCATTCATTTGTTAAAATTTAATCAATGGGTTAAAGTGTAATTACAATCATTGAGATCTCTGTCAAACAGAATAGCCACTTTTGTGGAATAAAGGCACCAATATAATGCCTAAGCACTTTCAAAACACTACTCGGAAGCGTCGCGCTCTGCCGAAAGCGGAAAGACGTAATCAGCTTATCAAGGCAACAATAAAATGTATTGCAAAAAAAGGTCTGGCGGCCACGACCATGGCCGACATTACCAATGAAGCTGATTTAAGCGTTGGCATTGTTAATCTACATTTTAAAACTAAAGAGCTACTGCTAATTGAAACCTTACGCTTCATTGCAGATGAATATAAAGAAGGTTTTGATCAAATTTTTGCCAGTAATAACATGCAAGACTTGGAAAAACTCAAAGCTATTATTGATTACGATTTCAGTCCAAGAATTATTAATAGAAACAAATTGGCTGTATGGTTCGCGTTTCTTGGGGAAGTAAAGGCGCGACCTATCTATCAAAAAATTTGTGCTCAACATGACGATGAGATAAATCATGAAATTTGCAAACTATTCTCTTCTTTATTGTCAGAAAATACTAAACGGAAAAATGATGTTGAATTAATTACTAGCGCCTATTCTGCATTGACGGATGGACTATGGCTAGACATTCTGCTTTCACCCCAGCGCTCTACTGTAAATGCTGCCCGAAATGCTGCCTGGCAATATGTTAGTGGTTTGCTAGATTAATTCTCTTATTTCCAGTAATGCTGATTGATGTGCAAAATTCTTAGTTGCCAGTATAAACAAATAGTGGAGTAGAATTTGGTAACACAACAAGCCCAAAACAATAACGAAATAACGGACGAAAACAAGCCATTAGGATTCTGGACGGCAACTGCCATGGTCACTGGGAACATGATTGGTTCTGGAATCTTTCTTTTGCCAGCCTCCTTGGCAGCTTTCGGTGGTATAAGCGTGTTAGGCTGGGTAGTTTCGGCGTGCGGTTCAATCTGCATCGCTCTTGTTTTTGCGGGACTAGCGCGACAAGTACGCGGTTCTGGAGGACCTTATCTCTATACTAGGACAGGTTTTGGTGATCTCCCAGGGTTTATAGTCGCTTGGGGCTACTGGGTTTCGATAATTGCAACTAACGCTGCTATAGCTATCGCCCTCGTTAGTTATCTTTCAGTGTTCTGGTCAGAGCTTGCCAACCAGCCAATACTGAGCTCAACCACCACAGTATTTATCGTATGGCTTCTTTTAGTCGTGAATGTTCGTGGAATCAGGCAAGCAGGAAGACTGCAACTTGCAACAACAATCCTCAAAATTTTCCCGCTTTTAGCAATCGCTATGTTTGGATTATTTGCCCTTAACCCAGATCATTTCACGCCACTTAATTTAAGCGAACAATCTAATTTCGGCGCCCTTACTGCTACAGCTGCGCTGACTATGTGGGCATTTTTAGGAATGGAAAGTGCAAACATTCCGGCTGGCGAAGTCAGAAATGCTGAGCGCAACGTATCTCGCGCAGCCATTGCCGGCACATTATTGGCCGCTGCTGTCTATATACCCAGCACAATCGCCGTTATCGGTTTAATTGCTCCAGAACAACTCGCGCTCTCCAATGCTCCATTTGCCGATGCCGCTGAAACTCTCTGGGGTCAAACCGGTTACCAATTGATCGGCATAGGAGCAATTGTCTCATGTTTTGGCGCACTGAATGGCTGGACTTTGTGTTCTGGACAAATACCCATGGCTGCAGCCAATGACGGATTATTTCCTAAGATATTTGCCGAACGGTCGAGGTTTGGGACTCCGGCAAAAGGACTTATTATTTCCTCTTTGTTTGTAACTGTCTTAGTGTTAATGAATGCAACTGAAAGTCTCGTAGATCAATTTACATTTGTCATTCTACTGGCAACTTTGGCAGCTCTCCTCCCTTATTTGATTTGTGCAATGGCGCGCATTGTTATTTCCCTGCGCTCACAACAACCTCTCTCTTTTATAGAAAAGACCATTGCCGTGATTGCTATGTTATTTGCTTTCTGGGCAATAATTGGCACCGGTTCAGAGACTATCATTTGGGGAGTATTACTTCTATTAGCAGGGGTTCCAGTGTACGTATTAATCATTAAGTCAAAAAATTAAAAATATAGAGAAAAGTCTATGAAAACAGGTATGCAATCCGAGGTCGGTAAGATTCGATCTTTAATATTAAAAGGGGTACATGATGCTTTTGAAAATCAAGATTCTATAGACCAACAATGGCAATCTCTTAACTACATTGATAAGCCCAATTTTGCCAAAGCAGCGGCTGAATACGAAATATTTGTCGAGTTACTTACTCAATTCGATATCGAAATTTTCTACTCTTCTCCTAATCAAGCCACAGGCTTAGACTCAATTTATGTACGTGATACTTCTCTAATTTGCGACAAAGGAGCAATCTTGTGCAATATGGGTAAAAAAGCAAGGCAAGCGGAACCACAAGCCAACTCAGCCGTCTTCGCAACGATGGATGTACCCATTCTTGGTGCGATTGAAGGAGATGGTCAAGTAGAAGGCGGTGATGTGACATGGCTCAATGAACGGACTTTGGCAATTGCGGAAGGATATCGAACTAATGCATCAGGGATCGCGCAGCTACGAGAATATCTGGGTAACTGCGTAGATGAGCTAGTTGTTGCGCCTCTTCCTCACTGGCAAGGAGCTGGAGATGTTTTTCATTTAATGTCCTGCTTGAGCCCAATAGATGAAGATCTTTGCCTAGTTTACTCACCCCTGTTAACGGTTCCTTTTCGGAATCGCCTTTTAGATTTAGGCTTTAGCCTGGTCGAGGTACCGATAGAAGAGTTTAATTCCATGGCTTGTAATGTATTGGCGGTTGCACCTAGACAGTGCATCATGCTTGAAGGGAACCCTATAACAAGAAAACGATTAGAAGATGCGGGCGCAGAAGTGTCTGTGTATAAAGGGGAAGAAATAAGCTTGAAAGGTTGTGGAGGCCCTACCTGTTTGACCCGTCCAGTATTGCGAAATTTATAGCATTCGCTATAAATTAAATTCCTGCATTTTTCGAGCTTATTGCATCAATGGTAATTTCTTTTCGGGAATGTAATCAAAAATAAAAGTAATACGGTCTTCTTTGCCTTTATTCATTACGCTGTGTGTTTTTTGATTATTAATTTCATAAGCTTTACCTACCTCAAACTTAAAGGGTTGGCCATCAATCATAAAACGAACCCTGGAATTAGTGGTAATAGGTACATGAATACGGTGGCCAGCGTGGAAGGAAGGGTGTCCATCTAAATGGGGTTTAATTATACCTCCTGCTAATAACTTAGCCGCCATTGCACGAACTATCGTGCCACCTGCCGAATAATGCTGCTTTAATAGTGACTCCATCAGAGGTACCGCTGCATCCGCTAAAAGATCCCAGGCTGATTCCTTGCGCACTTCTATATCTGGCCACCCCTCTCCTGTTGTAAATAACATAACCAAAGAGTGAGTTTGAGTGTGCACATCGTAAACCTGCTGCCGATAGCTATTATCCAGCCAGTCTTTTTCTTCTGCGCGCAAGATCACGTCTTTTAGCGCTGAAGTGTCAATTTCTCCTAATTCTTTTAGTGGAATACCTATATCCATCTCACTACCCGTCCTAAAAATAACTAATCTGGAATATACGCCTTCATGCAGTTAGTTCAACGCCAAGCACTTCGATTATTCATCAAATTTTATTGAAGGTATGTGCTCTAGAGTTTGATCCAATGTGAGCTTAGCCTTGTCTACTAATTCATCAATATGCTCTCGATTTGCAACAAGCGGCGGAGATATAATCATCGTATCTCCAACTGCCCGCATCACGAGTCCATTTTTAATGCTAATGTCGCGGCATAAACCACCTACTTTACCACTATTGGGATAGCGTGCCCTTGCTAGCTTGTCGCTAACTAATTCAAGCGCACCAAGAAATCCGACGCCGCGGGACTCACCAACCAGTGAATGTTCTCCAAGCTCTTGCCACCGTTGCTGCAAATAAGGACCTGTGTCCGTATCTACAGTTTCAACAATTCCTTCATCTCGCAATATCTTTACATTAGCTAACGCTGCTGCCGCTGCGACTGGATGACCAGAATAAGTGTAACCATGAGCTAATTCGCCTCCTTTACTGATCAGCTCATCGGCAACACGATCGCTCACCATTACACCACCCATGGGCAAGTAACCCGATGTTAAACCTTTCGCAACAGACATGAAGTCCGGTGTTATATTGTAATAATGGGATCCAAACCATTTTCCTGTCCGACCAAAGCCGCAAATTACTTCATCTACGATCAACAAAATACCGTACTTATCACAAATTCTTTGAATTTCCGGCCAATAGCTTTCAGGAGGTATTATTACTCCCCCTGCACCTTGAATGGGTTCAGCAATGAAGGCGGCCACACGATCCAGCCCTAGTTGAAGAATTTTCTCTTCAAGTTGTCGGGCAACGTTCAACCCAAACTCTTGCTTATCAAGCTCACCACCTTCGCCAAACCAGTAGGGTTGATCGATATGCACGATGCCCGGTAACGGCAGTCCACCTTGCTCATGCATAAACCTCATTCCACCCAAGCTGGCGCCGGCCATAGTTGATCCATGGTAGGCATTCTTACGGCTTATGATTACTGACTTTTGCGGCTCACCTTTTAAGTCCCAGAAACGACGTACCATCCGAACTACCGTGTCATTGCTTTCTGACCCTGATCCTGTGAAAAAAACATGGTTTATGTGAGCTGGTGCGAGCTCAGCTAGCAAAGTGGCAAGTTCAATTGCTGGAGGAGTAGTGCATTGGAAAAAACTATTGTAGTAAGGTAGTCGTTGAAGCTGCTCATAGGCCGCTTCTGCTATGTCTTTGCGCCCATAGCCCGCGTTAACACACCAAAGTCCTGCCATGCCATCTAGTAGTTTATTGTCTTGTGCATCCCATATATAAACACCATCAGCTTTGACAATGATCCGAGTCCCTTGCTCATTGAGTTCTTTTGCGTCAGTAAATGGATGCAAATGATGCTGAGAGTCGAGTTTTTGTAATTCAGTAATATCCATTTGCTGCTTGCTATTCATATTTATATCTCTATTCAGCAATATATTTATCTTACGTGTAGTACTTTAAATAAGGTGTAATATTTTAATACTATAAAATTAAATTGATAGAATTTTTGGTATTCTATCAATAGTAATTAAGACAACAAATTAATTAGCGGTGTTGGACTAAAACACTAATCCTGCTTTCTAAAGGATAATGATGATTAAGAAAATAGAGCACTTTATTGATGGAGCACTCATGCCTGGGGCCAGCGACAGGGAAGCGATTGTATTTAATCCAGCAACAGGGACCGAATCTGCACGCGTCTCTCTTGCAGACGCTAATGAGGTTAACACCGCAGTAGTTGCAGCCAAAACTGCTTTTCCGGCTTGGTCAGAAACGACACCCTTAAATCGAGCGAGAGTACTTTTTAAGTTTAAGGAACTAGTTGAAGCTAATCGAGAAAATCTCGCCAAAATGATAACGGCCGAACACGGAAAAGTACTAAATGATGCTGCTGGTGAAGTAACTCGGGGACTTGAGGTTGTTGAATTTGCTTGTGGCATTCCACATTTATTAAAAGGGGAACATTCTGTCAACGTAGGACAAGGAATAGACTCTTGGTCTGAAATGCAACCATTAGGAGTAGTCGCAGGAATTACGCCATTCAACTTTCCAGTAATGGTTCCGATGTGGATGTTTCCTATCGCTATTGCATGCGGAAATACATTTATATTAAAACCTTCAGAGAAAGACCCTTCTCCAGCGATTTTTATTGCTGAATTACTTAAGGAGGCTGGCTTACCAGACGGTGTGTTTAATGTTGTGCAAGGTGACAAAGAAGCTGTTGACGCATTACTGTGTCACAATTCTATTGAAGCAGTTAGTTTTGTAGGCTCTACACCAATCGCCCAATACATATATGCTAACGCGAGTGAAAATGGAAAAAGGGTGCAAGCATTGGGCGGCGCTAAGAATCATATGCTCATCATGCCAGATGCAGACATGGATCAAGCCGCAGATGCACTAATGGGGGCCGCCTATGGATCTGCTGGCGAAAGATGCATGGCGATCTCAGTAGCGGTTTGTGTGGGTAACAAAACCGCAGATATGCTATTGAAAAACCTAAAACCAAGAGTTGAAACATTAAAAGTTAAACCCGGCACTGATACTGAAGCTGAAATGGGACCTTTAGTAAGCAAACAACATCTAGAAAAGGTGAAAAGCTATGTTGATCTTGGCATTAAAGAGGGAGCAACTCTGGTTGTAGATGGCAGAAATTTTAGACATGAAGGCCCCGAAACCGGATATTTCCTAGGAGGGTGCTTGTTTGATAAGGTTACAGAATCAATGAGGATCTACAAAGAAGAAATTTTTGGTCCGGTACTTTGCATAGTAAGAGTTGAAAATTTTAATGATGGTTGCCGACTCATTAATAATCATGAATATGGAAATGGGACTACAATTTTTACTAGAGATGGGGACAGCGCACGACAGTTTGCACACAGTATTCAAGTTGGAATGGTGGGGATAAATGTTCCAATTCCCGTTCCTATGGCATTTCATAGCTTCGGAGGCTGGAAAAGATCGCTGTTTGGACCACTTCATGTTCACGGCCCTGATGGCGTGCGTTTCAACACACGGATGAAAACAATGACAGCCAGATGGCCAGCGGGAATTCGTCAAGGAAGTGATTTCTCCATGCCCACAATGAAATAGCTCTGTTTGGCAGCTAATCTAATTTGAAGCCCATAATGGGCGCTCACAAAGCTATAACAAAACTAACTATCGAGTAGTCAATGTCCAAGTACGACCCAATTCATGGCAACGTGCTCCGGGTATTCTTCCACTATGCTGTTCCAGCCGTGTTTGGGTTACTTGCGATGTCATCTGCATTCATGATTGATGGCATTTTTCTTGGTAACTATGTTGGCTCGCAGGCACTGGCAGCAGTCAATATCGCTATGCCAGTTTGGTCTGGCTTATTTTCAGTTGTCACCATGCTCTCTGTTGGAAGTTCTGTGATTGCTGGCAAATATCTGGGACAAAATAACCTTGAAGCTGCAAAATCTATCTTCACAAAAGCTCTCACCTGCACGCTAATCTTTTCCTTAGCCAGCGCCGCTCTTGGGATACTTTTTCTTGACCCAATCGTTCGTGCCCTTGGTGCCAATGAACAATTAGCCCCTCTAACCTCAAGTTACCTTGCTGTTATTTTTCCTTGCGCACCCGCATTCCTGCTTGGTTTCTGTTTGTACTATTTTGTTCGGGTTGATAACAACCCGTTATTGGCTTCTTCGGCACTATTAGTTAGCGCGCTACTAAACGTAGTTTTCGATTGGTGCTTTATTGTTGTGCTGGATTTGGGTATTCAGGGGGCCGCGTACGCAACCGGAATCGCTCATTCAATTGTATTCTTTGTTTTAGTACCTTATTTTTTAAAACCTGACACCAAACTCAAACCAACTAACCTAACAGGAAATTGGCGTGAAATTTTCAAGGCAGTTATCAATGGTTTTTCAGAGTTCGTTAACGAAATTTCTGCGGGGCTTACAACTCTATTAGTTAATTGGATAATGATTTCTAGGCTAGGGGTTGAGGGCGTAGCTGCATATACAATCGTTAATTACCTGTTTTTTATTGGAATTATGATTTATTACGGTATAGGTGAATCCATTGAGCCGCTGGTGAGTAAAAATTTCGGCGCAAGACAAGTCCACAAGATATCTGCTTATATTGGCACCGCTCTGCTTTCCACATTGATCATTGCTTTATGTGTATGTGGTATCTTGCTCGCATCGACTGAACTACTAATCAATATTTTTCTAAAACCGGGAGAAACAGCAACGACAGAGATTGCCATTAGATTTGTTAGCTTTTTTTGGCCAGCTTTTGTGTTCAGCGGAATCAATATTTGCCTAACTGCCTATTTTACTGCTTGCCATAGACCACTGCAGTCAGCCTCAATCGCTCTATCCCGAAGCCTATTACTCCCCCTTCTGCTTCTCTTTACGTTGCCACAACTTTTTGGAGATATAGGTATATTCATATCAGTACCCATAGCAGAATTTTTAACTTTTTTACTCGCTGTTGCTTTCTTTGTAAACAATACACCAAAAAGAATTGTAGCTAATGATGTATTAAGTTCTTAAGCTCTGAAAGATTAACTTAGCCAAAAGAAGCTCGCTCTTCTCCACTATAATTCCAGAGATTAATTAGATGCGCCATTACAAACATTTTTATATCAATGGGCAGTGGGTAGAACCCAACAAACCAGATGAATTGGAAGTCATAAATCCGTCCAATGAGTCAATCGCCGGAATTATTTCTTTGGGTTCCACCGTAGACGTAGACGACGCTGTTATGGCAGCGAAGAGTGCTTTCTCAAAATTCTCAGTTTCGCAGCCCAAAGAAAGATTAGAACTACTCGAGAATATCCTCGCTGAATTTATGTGTCGTTATGATGAAATCGCCAACGCTATCACTGAAGAAATGGGATCACCTAATCTCTTTGCGTTTCAAGAACAGGCGGCCTGTGGAAATGGGCACTTGGAAGCCACTATTGCAGCATTAGCAAACTTTAAATTCCTCGAGAAAAAAGAAAATGCACAGATTTACAAGGAACCCATTGGAGTATGCGCACTTATTACTCCATGGAACTGGCCCATAAATCAAATAGTTTGCAAAGTAGCGCCGGCCTTGGCTATGGGTTGTACTATGGTTCTGAAACCAAGTGAAATAGCTCCTTTTTCTGCATACTTATTTGCAGAAGTTCTACACAAAGCAGGCGTGCCGGCAGGAGTATTCAATCTTGTAAACGGCGATGGTGCAACAGTTGGAACCGCATTAGCAGCGCACGCTGATGTTGATATGGTTTCTTTTACTGGCTCCACAAGAGCAGGTATTGAGGTTGCCCAAACAGCAGCGATAACAGTAAAACGCGTCACACAAGAACTGGGAGGAAAATCACCCAATATAATTCTTGATGATGCTGATTTAGAAACGGCGATAAGCACAGGTGTCCAATCTTGTTTTTCAAATAGTGGTCAATCGTGCGATGCGCCCACTCGTCTTCTAATTCCAGAATCCTTGCATGACAAAGCGAGAGATATAGCCGTAGCTACGGCAAAAAAATTAGTAGTTGGGGATCCTAGTCAGCCAACTACGGATCTAGGGCCAGTAGTTAGCCAGCAACATTTTGAAAAAATACAAAGACTGATTCAAATTGGGATAGCGGAAGGGTGTGAACTCGCGTGCGGAGGCCTTGGACTTCCAGAAGGATTGAAACAAGGTTATTTCGTCCGGCCTACAATATTTTGCAATGTAAAAAATGAAGCGAGCATTGCCAGAGAAGAAATATTCGGACCTGTTCTAGTGATAATCCCTTATCAAGATGAACAAGACGCTATCCGTATAGCCAATGAGACACCTTATGGTCTCTGCGCATATGTTTCTGGTAGCCCAAACCGTGCAAGATTGATTGCTTCTCACGTACGTGCAGGGTCCGTGTATCTAAATGGTGAGGAAGGCAGCTTTGATGTTCCCTTCGGCGGCTTTAAACAATCAGGCAACGGTAGGGAATTTGCAGAATATGGATTTGAAGACTATCTAGAATTAAAAACCATTATCGGAGCAGCAGGACAAATCAAATAAGGAATAACAATTAGAATAAAAGCGGCTATTTGTTATCGGTAAAAATAAATGAAGCACCTACCAAGACTAGTCCCAACGGCCAAAAAGGCACGAAAGGAAAATAAGGCACTATAGATTCAATAGATTCAATTATCGTCACTCCATCATAGGCAGCATACACCCATTCACTCCAGCCACGGCCAAAAATTGATGCGTAAATTCCTGCCAACACAGCTATTACTCCAACAAAATTTAGCGTAATTCTCATCAATTTACTCATGACAATATTCCATTGCTAAATGGTTTTTAGTTTTTCATTTTGTTTTAACTGGTTTTCTACCTGCTGTTTGCTCCAGGCTGCCGCCCTTAATCCCCATGCCAGAAGTCCGGTCCAATAATACAAAAAATCAACGCTATTGGGCGAGTTGTAATAGTACACAGCAAACCAATATGTGCTCCATGCATAAGCCCAGACGTAATAGATCCCAAACTTATGAAGATAACGCCATTGCTTTCCTGTTAAATGCTTACGACCAAATTTAAAAGACGTAATGGTCATCAGTAGAAGAACTGTATAGCCAAACACTCCTTCTATTGCATCGCTTAATACATAAACCTGACCAACATAATAGTCGGTATGGATTCCCACCAGCCAAAGTATAAAAAATCCCTGCCAAGCCATGGCCGAAGCAAAACACAAGCCGAAATGTTTTCTATTTCGAAGTAACCAGCGACTAAAATCATTAGGTATTAAAATATATAAAGATGAAGCGACAAAAGTAATATATAGCAAAGGTACCGCAAAGCGCACAGACAATTGAATAAGAGCAGATACGCCTGCAGCAGTAGCATAGTCAGTCCCAAACATTTGCACTATTACTACCAGCGAAACAAGCATTGTTACCAATAGAAATAATTTCCAGCCGTTTAAAATTGGTGCTTGCAATAACCTCAATTTATTCGTTGCCATCTAATTTAGATCCGTACTTCAGTCTTTGCTCTTTAGTTTAGTTATAATAATTACAGACTATCTTTTATCTTGTAGTACATCATTCCTAATGCCACCATCTGTCGAGCAAAAGTATGCTGACCTGGCAGTTTCAGCGTTTTCATCTTAGCAAACATATCGAAACGCTCAAACGTTCCCGCTACTGCATCAGCCATTATCTGCCCTGCCAAATGGGTCACATTTACACCATGGCCAGAATATCCTTGTGAATAAAATATATTTTCTGAAAGTCTGCCCATTTGAGGAACTCTATTAATAGGGACGCCGATCGTTCCACCCCATGCAAACTCTAAGTTAGTGTTCTTAAGCTGAGGGTAAGTCTTCAGAAGTCGTGGCCTGAGCCGCCTCTTTATCTCATTAGGATCATTTCCAAAATAATTACACCTGCCCCCAAAAAGTAATCGCTTATCTGCGCTCAATCGGTAATATTCTAATATATAATTTGGGTCACACACAGCCCAATCATTTGGATTAACTGAAAGCTCTAGCTCTTTGGAAAGAGGCTCTGTCGCCGTTATAAAACTATTAACCGGAAACATGATGCCACGAAGTTTAGCATCTAAAAAATGGTAGGCATTTCCCGCTAGCACTACAAAGTCAGCCGTTATTGAACCTTTTGAAGTAAGAACTCTGGGCTTAAGACCCTTCTCAATATCAATAACAGGAGACTGCTCGAATATACGCGCCCCTAGTGAAGCAGCCGCTTGCGCCTCTCCTAGGCAAAGATTGAGCGGATGCAAATGCCCGTTACCCTGATTCTGGAGTGCTCCGATATAAGCTTTTGTTCCTAATGACTCTTCCGTCTCTTGTTTCGACAACAACTTGAACTCATGAGGAAAATTGAGTCTCTCCAACTGATCTCTCCACGCTTGCAAGTCAGCGACATGCCGAGGTTTTATAGCGACATCCACATAACCAGATTTCAAATCGCAGTCTATGTTATAAGTTTTTACTCTCTCGCGGATGATTTCATGACCTGCCCAACCCATATCCCAGAGAATTTTTTCACCCTCTCTGCCGATTGACTTCGCCAATTTCGCTTCGCCGGATATACCGCCAATCATTTGTCCGCCATTACGCCCTGATGCCCCCCAGCCGATCTTGTTGGCTTCTACGACTGCAACTTTATATCCACGCTCAGCCAGAAAAAGTGCTGTAGAGATACCAGTAAATCCAGCACCTATGATACAAACGTTAGCAGTTTGCTCACCTTTAAGTGAAGAGTATTCGGTTGACCGATTCGCAGTTGCGGCGTAGTAGGAACCAGTGTGTGGTTGCGGAGTTTGTATCATTGGGAGATTTTGCTCTTCTTTAAATTTTCTTGATGAAGATTGCTTACTGCAACACGACTTCTTTTAATCCTACCAACTATTGATGGCGGCGAAATCAACTATTTACCATACGATTAAATTGATTCTCAACACATCTTATCCTATCGGCAACGAGAATCCTGCTGATGATTAGCTACTAAGCCAGGCAACCCACCAAAAACCCGCAATGAAAGCTCGGTGGTCTTTTATGACCGGGCCAGGGCATCTTGACGAAACCGAGCAGGAGTGCACCCTGTCATCTTCTTGAAGGCTGAATAAAAGGCCGAATTTGAATTAAAACCAACGGCAAATGACACATCTAGAATTGCATTTGATTGCAGCTCTGGCTGGCTAAGTAAGACTTTCGCTTCACCGATACGATAGCTATTTAAGAAATCAAAGAAACTCATACCAAACCCGGCGTTAACAGCCTGCGACAAGTGATTAACCGAGCAATTCACCATTCTTGCTAATTTAGGCAGAGTCAATCCAGCCTGTAAAAAAACTTTCTCTTGCTCCATTAATATTGTGAGCTTTTCTGAGTACTTTATTAGTTGCTTTGGATGCAATCCCGATTTGGCGTACTTCGGCAGAGCAGCGCTATGCGCTTCGTTCAAATTAGAATGGACTGTATGGGTTGGATCGTAATAGTCGGAGATTTTTACCGCACCATCACCCTCCAGGGTCATAAATTCTGCACCGAACCAATCCACGCCCCCAGAATCCGAAGGAGACATCCGGTATTGAAAGGCTATGGAGTTTTCGCTAGCTAGAATTTCTCCAATAACATTGTATTGTGCCTGTTGATGATCGAAAAATTGCGCCAGATAGGCGACGAGTTTTTCTTTTGAGAGTTGTTGTTGCTCAGGAATATCAACATAGGTGCCATTAGTAACCAAGTGCGCTGCGACTCCTTGAGCGTCTTGATGATTCCAAGCATCGAAGTAGCTCTGAACAAATTCATTTGCACGCATATTCGCCGTTCCAGGATGTTCGCCACATAATTTTATTGTCGACTTGTTCAGAATTAGATTATCAGTCTAATCAATACTTGCAAGACCTAATTCCACCCCTACAACGGTAGATGTCAACCTTTTCTCTCATTAGGTGGATATGCGGCGTCTGGTTGATTCAGCAGCTCCATTAGCTCTCCGTCGCTGCGTTCGAGCTTTTTTCCCCGCCTGCGGACTATACCGGCGCCATATCAGAACTATCCCTAAGACACCCAAAAATACGTAAATAAATGGATAAGACAAGGCCAGCACAACTTCACCGGTTGCCCAATTCAGACTTCCATCATCAAGCAATTCACTAGCGCCAGTTTGGTAAGGAATAACATAGTAGTAAATCAGCAAGAACGGCATGGTGCAGCCGTAGATAATCAAACAACATGGTGCGAGCAGGGTAATTCTTACCTGCTTGAGATCGAAATCGATCTCAGGCGTACGGTGCAGCCTCATACGGTACAGCGCCTCAGCGCGGCTCACCCTCCCCATTCGAGACACAACTAGAATAGTTATTATACTAGCTGCTGCACCCAGTACCGCTGGGTTTGCATAACTTGGCCAAGTTACATAACCGAAATACTCCAACGCAGCTGGAACGACATTAAATACAAACCCCGTAACTATTCCCCAAAAAGCCGCATCAGCAGTAATCCGCTTACTCCAAATACTCATAAACCCGACTGGTCCCCATGAGGATGCAAATACGGTTCCTACAAATAACATAAGCCAAAACACATTAGGTGGAAAAAAGAAACTGGTAATAAGAACAATCACACCGGTAAAAAACATAACGATCCGAGTTTTTCTCAAAGTAAGTTCTTTATTACTCGGAATCATATCATTGCTAACACTGAAGCCTACAAGTGAAAGAAAAGTAGAGGCAGACGAGAGAGCTGCAGCCATTATTCCCGCTAGCAAGAGAGCTCCAAGCGCCTCTGGAACCAGATTCTTTGCAGCCCAAATCATAACCGTCTCTGAAGGGCTGATATTTGGATTCGCTAAATTAATAAATCCCCCCAATCCATAGATCAGAAACTGCATAAAGATCACTACCAGACAAGCATAGATAGCAGCGCGTAAAACAACATGTTCATTTCGCGCCATTAAATGACGACTTGATTGCCATGGGCTAACCGCATAAACCACACCCCAACTGGTATCAATAATGATGGTCCATATTAGGTAATCCATAGGGGTCGGCCACTCTGTTCCCGGTCCGACGGTACCATGCCAGGAGGCGATATCTGGCTTACTCTCCATCTGAGCCAAATTTTCGACCATCGTTGTTACTCCTCCAAGACCATCAATGACATAAAATGCAAAAAAGACTGTGGCTACTGTGAATAAGAGAAACATCAAGGTATCGGTAATAATCACACCTTGAGATCCTGAGTACATTGTGAAGGTGGTATAGCTCAACCAAGCTAAAATAATGCCTTCGGTGTAGGTCAGGTCAGTGAGTTCAGTTAATAGAATCGCCGCTCCCTGAGTTACAACGAGTAGATAGCCACCCAAACCCATAATAATGGTGAATCCAGCTGCCTGCTGTACGCGGCGATTATTGAAACGCTGACCAAAGAAATCGGCCACTGTTGGAGCTCGGCTTCGGCGAAGATAGGCCCCGAAAAAAAGTGCTCCATAGATATAGCCAATCACTGCTATACCAGGAAATAGCATATATGGCCCAAGTTGGCCGTCGTAAGTAAATCCAGCCTCCCCTAAAAATATAGAGGTACTAAACACGCTGGCTACCAACGTGCCAACTATCAATAAAGTTGGAGCTCGTCGACCTGCAACAAAATAATCATCAAGCTTTTTAACACTACGACCTGCGTAATTACCTACAGCAACAAAGACAATAATACTGATCGCTATGGTTATCGTAAAAATGTCCGTAAAGGAATCCTCATTTCAAATTTATATGTAATCAGTTTGCAGAACCAAATAGTCATTAGCCAGTAGTCATTTTTACCAACCACGGAGCTGGCTTATAGCGAATTACTGTAACCTCATCCCCAACATTTACGATACCGGGCACCTCTACCACACCCACCAAACCTCGCAAAAATTTTGCAGCTTCAGAAAAAGCAGAATTGCTGAGCGAGACCCCAGAATTAGTCTTTAAATTCTGCGCTAGATGCTCACTCATACCAGGACAGGGTGGGTTATACTCTTCCACAATTAATTCAGCACCTGAAGGAAATTTGAATACTGACCCTTTAGGCAACTGCGAGAGTTTATCCTGACCTTTAAAACATAAATTTGCACCTAACAAATCTGCCGTTAGAGGCTCAGTAAGATTCATCGTTTTACTAATAGTTGCCAATTCTTCCATAGAGACCGCAGACCAGTGACGTTCATTGCGTCGGATTGTTCCACCCAATTGCTTATCTCCAGTTTCCCAGGCCTCACGAGAAATCCCGCGATGCTTATCGCCAACAATCCCATCTAGTTCGCACTCCAAACAATTTACTAATGCTTTTTCAAACTCATTGTCATTAATTCCTATGCATAGTGATTCAACCTGGACTTTCAGTGATTGCATTCTTATTCCCCAATTCTAAAAATTCTATCTATTCGTCCTAATAAGGCAATGGTGGAGTTGCCCTACTTCTTGGATGTGTCCAAAATGGTTTTTCTTTAACGGTACACCTGGATACTTTTGTATACGACCGAAGCTCTTTGTTGTAATAGATTTCGGCCCAAATCTCTCCCTTCAAATATTTAGTTTTCACCATAGCCAAGGCAATGTTCGCCTTCACCACTGGAGACCACATGGCTGATGTGACGTAACCTATTTCATTTTCACAACCTTTGTCGCTATAGACATTACATTCTTCAGCAGGTTTATTTCCTTCGATATCCAGTTTTACCAGAGTGTACTCTGGCCCGTCATGCTGCTCTTTTAGCAAAGCAGCTCTACCATTAAAATGTGGCTTTTTAAAATCCACCAGCCAATCCAGACTTAATTGAAATGGCGTATGGTCATGCCGAAAATGTATAGTCTTCAGCGCTTCATTAAATTCCATCAATGGCATGATAAACCCTGCTTCCATGCGCGCCATATTTAAAGCTGCTTCGCCAAAAGGTTGTATATGATAATCTTCCCCAGCATCATAAAGCGAATCCCACATCTCCAGAGCTAGCTCTGGCTTAATCCATAATTCATAGCCCAGATCACCAGTAAATCCAGTACGAGATACCATAAGCGGTTTATCCTTGCTAGCACCAAAAGGAAAATGCTTAATACCAAACGGTTTAAGAGTATCGATATCTTTGAGCCCCATTTTTTTTAAAACTTCGCAGCTCGTGGGCCCTTGCAATGCAAGAGCAGCAATTCGCTCTGACATGTCAACAATGGAAACATCTTTAAATCCATAACAACTTTTTTCTAGCCAAGCCAAACTGGGACTTCCACAGGTGAGCATGAAATGTTCATGCCCTAATTTGAAAACCGTTCCATCATCAATAAGCCTCCCCTCATCTGTGCACCAGACAAGATAGGTCACTCTGTCTACATTCATCTCGCTAATATCACGAGTCACCATGCGATTTAGCATCGCCTCAGCGTCCTTGCCGCTTACAAAGTACTTTTGCATTCCACAGATATCGTAAGTTCCACATCCATTACGGACACAAAAATACTCATACTCTGCATCATAAAAGTAATTCGCCAGTTTATAACCATTCCAGGCTGCCCAATTCTCACGAATATTTAATACAGCCATACGCGCATGAAAATGCGTTTCTTTAGGTCGTTCTTCTTCAAAAGGATCGACAGTTATAGTGTTTGAATCACCCATTTTTATTAAACTATTCTCAGTCTGAAATCTCGCTTAACTTACTCGTCGTAAAAATCGTCATCGGGTACAGTATTATCCAGCCTCAAATCCATGAGTATTTCCCTCGCCGCATTTGCGCCACAGGCCGAAGACACTCCCCCGCCGGGATGAGTGGAAGACCCACACATATACATATTTTTTATAGGCATTCGATACTGCGCATAACCTGGAAATGGTCGATTAAATAGCAATTGATCTATTGTCAATTCACCCTGGAATATATTTCCTTCAGTTAAACCCACCTCTGCCTCAATTTCATGAGGAGTGCGCACCTCCATGTGTACGATAAGCTCTCTAAATCCAGGACTGTAGCGTTCGATTTTATCAACTATTGTTTGTCCAAATGTATTTCTTTTCTCCGGCGTCCAAGGTCCATCAGCTAATTCAGCCGGGCAATATTGAACAAAATTAGACATCCAGTGCTTCCCTGGCGGGGCCACCGTTGGGTCCCAGGCCGAAGGAATTACCGATTCAATAAAAGGATCTTTCGACCAGCATCCATGCTTCCAATCGTCATAGGCTCGCTCCATGGTTTCCAATGAGCCCACGAATGCCTGCCCTCCTCTATTCACATATCGGTTATTAGGGACTCCCTTAAATTTCGGCAACCCAGACAACGCAATATTAACTTTCCCCGATGAACCTCGAATTTTAAAATTTTTCGCTTTATTAAAAATCCCAGACGGCAGATCATCTTCATCCATACACTGGGTAAACGTTCGCTTAGCATCGAGATTAGATACGACAATATTGGCATGAAGTTCGTCACCATTCTCTAACACAACCCCAACTGCTTTTTGATTCCTAACCAAGATCTTTCGCACGCCTGCATTCAAACGAATTTTGCCACCGCTTTCCTGCAATGCCCCAGCAAGCGATTGGGAGATAGCGCCCATGCCACCTCGAGCCAAACCCCATGCACCAATATTTCCGTCAACATCTCCCATTACATGGTGCAACAGAATGTAAGCAGAGCCCGGCGAATAGACTCCTAGTGCTGTTCCGATAATTCCAGCACTAGCCATAGTTGCTTTTATGAGATCATTCTCCAAATAATCTTCAAGATAATCTGCTGCACTCATCGTAAAAAAACGAATGTACTCATACAGCTCTTTTTCTCCTAAACCCCAAAATTGCTTTGCCAACCATAATAATTCATCAATATCGCGAGGACGAAAAGAAGTCGGATCTGGAGGTGTTCTCAAAAGAGTTTTTCGAATTAACTGGGCATAGCGGGCCAAGTCAGCATGTAATCGAAACATTGCATCCGCGTCGTGAGGCGAAATCTTACGTAGCGCATTGTAATTCGCTTCCTCGTCAGTATAGCCAACAAGAGTTTCGCCATTATCCCCAAATGCTACATTTCCTAAATAAGGGACCAAAAGCAAACCATGTTTGGTAAGATTAAGGTCACGGTGGATTGCCTGTCGCATCATGCTGCAAACGTATGAACAGCTGGAATATATCCAACCTTCATGAAGTTCACGAGAAACCGCTGCCCCACCGATATAATCATTTTTTTCAACCACTAACACTTCTAATCCAGCTTTTGCTAGATAAGCGGCATTAGTCAATCCATTATGACCCGCACCAATTACTATCGCGTCATACTGATTCATGGCTTAAGTATCTCGTGCGCTGCATTATGTCCAGCCGCCCCCGTCAAGTCTCCACCTGGATGACAACCTGCGCCACAAAGAAAAAGCCCAGGCACTGGTGTCGAGTATTGAGCAGCCTCATAGGTTGGTCGCATCATAAACATTTGATCGATAACATGGTCAGCGTGATGCCAATTCCCGCCAGTAACTCGAAAATTACTCTCTATATCTTCAGGAGTTAAAAATTCTGCATGAACGATAAGGTCTTGTAGTCCCGGCGAATACTGAGAGAGTAAATCAATTGTTTTATTTTTAATTTCTTCCCGGGCGTCGACACACCATTTCGATTTGAGCTTTTTCGGTACGTACATAACATGAGCTGAAATTACATGCTTGCCCGGAGGTGCTAATCCAGATTGATAGCGCGTTGGGACCAATACCTCCATAACCGGTTGCCGTGAAAACTCCCCATACTTGGCATCGTCGTAAGCAAATTCGATGGTGTCCATAGACGGCGCAATTATCATGCGCCCCTCTGGACCCGCCAACCCGGTAAATTTAGGCTCACCATGCAAAGCTAGATGTAATTTTGCGACATAACCCTCACTCCGTAACCTGCGAATTCGATTAGCAAATTGAATCTCCAAATTCTCGACTCCCACCAGATCGACAAACGTTCGGTGGGGATCCGCAGAGGAAACCACTCGGGTCGCAGTAATAATTTCTCCATCCGGCATTTTGACGCCTTCCACTTTCAACCCTGATTCATTACCCTGAATAAGAATTTTCTCTACCGGAGCATTCGTACGAATTTCTACTCCCGACGCTTCTGCAACACTGCGAAGTGAATAGATCAAACTTTCAATACCATTTTCAGGCAAATAGTGCGCTCCTTCGAAATCACCTCCCATTCGATAGAGCAAACTTACTACCGGGCCATTTGGCGAACGCGGCGCCATCTTTGACCCAATCAACGCATCCCAGCTCAGTAACGCCTTAAGTAAATCATTATCAAAATACTCATCCATAAGGTCGCGGGCTGGCAACATGGCTATGCGCATAAATTCGCGCATATCACTTTTACCTAACAAGCGTAGTTTTAACCCTAGCTTCGCATAAGTCATTGCTTTTGCAATTCCGCCGACACCTATTCTGGGTAGAACTGTTTCCCAAAAAGGTTTCAACATCGCAGCATATCGATACATCAGAGTCTGATAATTTTTAAAGCTGGCTAAATCTTTTTCACTGACACCGCTTAAGCTTGCAGCACCACCTTCGTCATGCGCCAATACAACGTGCTCACCATTCCGATTTAACCCAACAGTGGGCAAGGCAAGAGAAGGATTAATAAAACCGTGGCTTTCTAGATTAAGTTCTTTTATAACTTTGGCAGAGAAATGACTGATTGAATGGGCTACTGATACTTGAAACTCCGGAAAAAATTCCCGCTTAGCCGCTAGACCGCCAATTTCATTCGCTGCCTCAAGCAACAATACCTTTTGTCCTCTACGAGCCAAATAACAAGCACACACCATTCCGTTATGACCGGCGCCGATTATTATGGTGTCGTAACTAGGCATAAAAGACACATGCTTCCATTTTGAGAAGGTTACTGCTTAATTCTTAGGTGAGGACAGCCCCATACAGTAAGCTTGAGTTAGTCTTTAGCTTATTAATCGCTATATGCACAGACTACCTCGCCTATACGCATAGAATTCTACAAAGGTACCTGAATGACTTAAGATTCAATAAGTTAGGAGTCTAAGAACAACCAAAGCCTTGGATTAATTGCCGTTAGACCGCGTTATTTTCCCTGATCACTGGACTCGAGGAATCCAATTCAGTTGTTTCTTTTCGCCACCCAGAAATATTATTCTCAATTAGCACGAAGCCAGCAATCCAAACAAACTCATCCCAAGCGTATACGTAGTGACCACGAAATACCCAGTAGGCGATTGCTACCCATAGTAAGCAGTAGAGGACTACCTTGATACGATTAAGCAGCTTAAGAGATGCCGCTGTGTTTAATGAGGACAAAAATCCAGAACTAGAGGAAATACCAATCGATCTCTCTTGCAACATAACTGCCGCTTCGATGCTGAATAAAATAAGCAACCAAGTCATCGCCTCGGCTAAATCAACAACTCTCAACTCTGTCTCTATCACAAACCCGTCTGCATCCGTAACAATAAGATAGTCTGGAGGGTCTATATAAATAAACTCGCTGGCTGTAGATAATTCTTCGCAGTTTTCTATGGTGATTTCTGAGTAGTCTAAATTAAAGACAAATGAAGATTCTCCACCCTCCATTTGGCACAGACTAGAAACATTTTCTACAGCTTCTACGCTTCCTAGTTTAACGATATCGACACTGTAAGCATAAACCGTGTGAGCTAAAAATGCATAGCAAACATAACGGGCACCACGCATTAAAATTAGACGCCTTCGAGTTAATGCCGCATCATCTAAAACATAAGTTTCGAGCTCAAACAAAAACAACAAAATGAACCAGGCAAGTTCATCAATGGATGTCGCAAAGGCACTCGTCCATTGCAGAAAAGTACCACCGTTGGCGCGAGTAAACTGTGCAATTTGCCAATCTTCAACAATATAGAAAGCGAAATTAATTAGCAGTAACACATAGACAATGAGCTTGACGGCCTGAGTCAAATTAATATCGAAATTTCTAAAGCGCTGCAAGCTTGATGTCATTAGTAACTACCCGGGGGAGATGCAGAGCGCCTAGGGTGTGTCCAAAATGGCTTATTCCACACTTTGCCTTTTGCCCATGATACACGCCATTCTAGTTCTTTCTGGTAGTAAATTTCAGCCCAAATGTCGTTGGGCTGACTTCCACCAGCAAACTCTACGTCTGCCATTGCTAGATTAGCTTTAAGAATAGGAGACCATATTTGCGTCATGATAGTCCCAATTCGCTTACCCCCTTTCCCCGCATAAAGGAAAGAGTCTTGAGGCGCTTTATTTCCGGATACCTCCAATCTAAGTAATCGTCTTTTTATAGGCTTCTTTTTTTCATCCAACAATGCGCGCTTCCCCGTAAAACTTGGCTTATCCAAATTAACCACCCATCCCAGCCCAACTTCATATGGCGACCGCACTCGGTCAGCTCGAATAGCAGTTTCGGCAGTATTGAAATCATCACCCGGCAAAATAAACCCCGCTTCGATCCGCACCATCTCCAACGCCGACAATCCTATGGTTCGAATATCATAAAACCCTTTCTGCTTTACTTCAAAAATTGCATCCCACAGGTTTAATGCATTATCCGGAGAAGTCCACAGTTCATATCCGAGATCACCAGTGTAACCTGTCCTTGATACCATAACTTCAAAACCATGAAGCTGAGTATGCAAAATATCATAAGGTTTCAATTGTTCAATTTCATCAATGCCTGCTAATTTTAGCGCTGAAGCGGAGGTCGGACCTTGAACTGCGAGCGCGGCAACATCGTGAGTTTCTTCCTCTATAGACACATCCATGCCCAATGACGAAATCATAAGCCAATCCAATTGATGGTGCTGGCAGCAAAGTCGATAATCTCCCTCGCTGAGATGAAAGATTGTGGCATCATCCAAAACCTTGCCCTCGTCATTGCACATCACAACATAGCTAACTCGTTGGGGGCGCAGCATACTTACGTCGCGGGTAACTAATCGATTTAGAAATTTATTCGCATCAGGCCCATTAATGCGATATTTCCCCATCGGGGTTAAGTCCATAACACTGCACGAACTGCGAATCGCAAAATATTCAGCGGCTAATGTGTCATAAGTTCGCGCAGTTAAATAACCGTTCCAATCCATCCAGTTTTTAGTCAGACAATTATGATCTACACGAGGATGAAAAGGAGTTGGTCTCAATACCTCATGAAAATTGTGCTGATTTATATCTTGAATTATTGTAGGAGGCATTTTTGTTTATCCAGCCCGAGCCAGGGAGGAAATACGCTTCGCTGCATTACGCCCAGGAATTCCTGTAATACCCCCACCCGGGTGTGCTGTGGCGCCACACAAAAATAGACCCTCTATAGGAGTGTTGTATTGTGCTACCCCATGTATTGGCCTCATCATAAATGACTGATCGATAGTCATCTCCCCATGATGCCAGTGACCCCCTGATATTTTAAACTTATTTTCAATATCTATTGGTGTTATCAATTCACTAGCAATTATTTTAGAAGTGATACCTGGCGCGTATTTTTCAATACTTTTTAGCACCACACTGGTGAATTCTTGCCTCGCTTGTTCACCCCACCCGTTTTTTAGATCATAGGGAGCAAATGTCGCCAAAACAGACATCACATGGCGCCCAGGCGGCGCCAAAGAATCATCATGTACACTAGGAAAAATGATCTCAATCACAGGCTTAGTAGAAAATTCTTTATATTTCGCATGATTGAAGGCGTGTTCGACGTAACGCATATCTGGCGCGATCAACATACGATTACCTAAATCAGCTGCCTCTAATCCAGAAAATTCTGGCAGACCATCTAAAGCAAAGTGAAACTTTGCAACGCTCCCATGAGTTCGCGTAGTGTTAATTCGCTGAGCAAACATAGCATCGAGCTCGCAAACATCAATCATTTTAAGAAATGTTGATTTTGCATCAGCATTTGAAACTATCAGAGGTGCCTTATACTGCTCACCGCTGTCAAGCTCCACTCCTATCGCCTTTCCTTCATCAATAAGGATTTTCTTTACAGTAGATCCGCATTGAATTTCTACCCCATTAGCCTCTGCGCAATTAACTAGTAATTCTGTTACGCGTCCCATACCATTTTTGGGCGTCGAAAGATTTCCTTGAGCTTCCCCATTCAGTCTTGTCAGGTAAGTAAGAACAGTTGTTGGTGTCCGTGGTCCCATATGATGACCCATTACCGCATCAACTGAAATCGCACCTTTTAAATGAGAGTTTCCTATTTTCTCGTTCAACACATCATAGATATTGATTCCACCAACACGGAGAAACTCGCGCATTGCATCCACGCCTAAACCGAAGCGTAGTCCCCAACCCAATTTAGCAAATGTAAACTTATCCGCTTTGTCCATATTCTTTAGTCGAGGCGGCTTATTCATGAGAAGAGGTTTTAAAGCTTTAGCGAAGCCAAAATATTCTTGTTTGAATTCTTTATAGGTTTGTTTATCTTCGTCAGACAAACCTGCACCATTGACGGAGTCTTTTCCGATTAGAAGATGATTGCCATTTGTAGCCAACGCAATTGTTTTTATTTCGGGGCCTAATTCAAAATTAGTAGACTGCATTCCGATGTCTTTAAGGATCTCAGGATCTAACCCATGGAATAAATGTGCTAATCCCGAAATTTTGAACCCTGGGGCAAACTCCGAAGTAACAGCCCCACCGCCAGCTACATCCTGTGCCTCCAGGACTCTTACTTTATAACCGGCGATGGAAAGATAAATCGCACAGATAAGTCCGTTGTGACCCGCTCCTATAATAATGACTGAATTTTCCGAGGGTTTAGTCATCGCCAAAATCCTCAGGGGTAGTATCCCTTCTTTTTAAATCCGCCAGTATTTCCCGTGCCGAATTGGTTCCTGGCGCTCCCATGACTCCACCGCCCGGATGCGTCGAAGAGCTGCACATATACATGCCTTTAACCGGGCCTCGATAGCGAGCATATCCAGGAAACGGGCGATTGAACATCAATTGGTCAAGGGTGAGTTCGCCCTGAAAAATATTCCCTTCCGTAAGGCCAACCTCGTCCTCTATTTCTTTAGGCGTTCGCACTTCAGCATGAAGCAGAAGATCCTTAAAGTTAGGACTGTAATCACTAATTTGATTGATCACAGAGGCACCAAATGCATCTTTTTTTTGATCCGTCCATCCGCCTTCTGGCTTTACTGGACAATACTGAACGAATACAGACATCATGTGCTTGCCTGGTGGTGCGAGCGTTGGGTCATACTGTGAAGGAATCACCAGGTCCACATAGGGGTCTTTAGACCAAGAATCATCTTTCCAGTCATCATAGGCTCTCTCCAAACGCTCTAAAGTATCCGTAAAATGAATATGACCAAGAGTTAACGGAGATCGCGGAGGAAGGGCAGGAAAATTTGGTAATCCGTCCAATGCAATATTTACTTTGCCAGAAGAACCGCGAATTTTAAAATTTTCTGCACGCTGAACAACATTCTCTGGCAGATCATTACGAGCCATAATCTTCAGGAAAGTTCGTTTGGCATCCAAATTTGAAACAATGGTATTTGCATATATTTCTTCACCCCCATTCAGGGCTACTCCAACTGCCCGACCTCCCTTAACCAGTATCTGATCCACTTCTGCGTCAGTCCTTATTTTCCCATCTTCAGCTTGAAAAGAAGAAGCGATAGCAGCCGACACGGCACCCATCCCTCCCCGTGCAAATCCCCAAGATCCAACATTGCCATCTACATCACCCATTGCGTGATGTAAAAGTACATAAGCTGTTCCAGGAGAATAAACACCTAAACCGGTGCCTATAATGCTACCACCGGAAAAATGTGCGAGGATTACATCACTCTCAAAATACTCTTCGAGGTACTCCGCTATGGACATCGTGAAGAAACGAATGAATTCGTAAATTTGACTTTCACTTAAGGAATGAAATTTTTTGAGGAGATAAGAAAACTCCATTACGTTTCGAATCTTTAATGAACCCGGGTCTGGCGGAGCAGTGAGCAAGAAACTTCGAATTAGTCTACACCATTTCATTAAATCTGCATCAAATCGAATTGATGCATCGGCATCTCGCTTTGAGTGTCGCTCAATTTCTCTTCTTCTTACTGGGGATTGATGATAACTACCGAAATAATCTCCATTTTGCTTGAAAGTAACGCTACCCTGAAGTGGAACCACCTCAAGGCCATGACGCCCTAGATCCAAAGCTTGATATATTTCGGGCCGAAATAAGCTGCATACATAAGAACAGTTAGAGTATTTCCAATCCTGGTGCAGCTCTCGACTTACAGTCGCCCCGCCAATGTAGTCGTTCTTCTCAACCACTAAAACTTTAAGCCCTGCTTTTGCTAAAAATGTCGCATTCACAAGACCATTGTGACCGGCACCAATAACAATTGCGTCATATGATTGCATTAAGCTCTGAACCCATTGTCAAAAAAATTACTATTACACAATTGTAAACTGCTCAAGGAAAAAATAAATTCTCGAATACAGAAATATTTCTGGCAATTAACAACCAAAGTTTGATGCTGAGTAAGAAACTTGAAAAATATTGTCAGAATAAACAATTTAGGAGTAGCTAACGCAGGGTGCCTTCTTATAGAAGGCACCCTGGCACTTTAAATATTTTTAGAAACGAACGCTTTAGAATCTACTTCCACTACCAGACTAATTCCTAAAATTGTAACGGAAATTGACCCCAATTGTTCTGGGTTGATTCACCGACAGTCGCTGTTGCGACCAACGATTATTAAAAAATAATTCAGCTTCTTCATCAAGCACATTGTCAATGAATACACTCACGCTCCAATCGTCTGTCTCCAAGCCTGCCTGCAAATTAAGCCGATCCCAGGAATCATGGGTGCTTGTTGGCACCTTAAAACTCGAGGATTCAATACCAGCTAGGGAATTAACTGACTCGTCAGTAAAGTTGTATCTGCCAATGATATAAGGATTGCCCCCGAATAAGCTTTCTGAAAAAGTATAAGTTGCATGAATACTGTATTTGAGATCAGGAACAATTGGCAATCTGGTTCCGCCCGCTACCGGTATCTCTCCTGCCATACCACTAAATAACATTTGATCGCTCGGTATCTCTCCATCATTTATACCCAGCGTAAAATCGAACTGCCAATTATCGTCCGGCGCATAAGTCGCCCAAATTTCTGCCCCTTCAATCTCTGCTTCGGGAAAATTGACAATACCCAAGGTATAAAGTGTTGGTTGCGGATCTTCTGCTTGAATCTGAATATTGTCCCAAGTCATTTGATAGATCGAGAAATTAAGACGCAAGCGATTATCTAGCCATTCGGTTTTCGCGCCAATTTCCCAGTTTTCAATTGTATCAGAATCGTACTTGTTCAAAGTCCCCGCTGGAGCTGCAAATTGTCCGGTAGGTGGCCCATAAACCGATTGCGGCCTGGCGGAATTTGCGCCTCCTCTCCTAAACCCCTCAGAATAGGTGGCATACAAAAGCTGATCGCCGGCCCTATAGGCCAAATTCACTTTCGGCACGAATCCGGACTCATCCGACTTTCCTAAATCCCCGGGCGCATAACAATAATTTACCGCACAGTCAGGCTCTCCACCGTTCAGTCCAATTAGAGCACCATTTTTAACGATGTAGTCATTTTCAATATTGTAGAAACGACCGCCAGCAGTAATAGTAAAATTCTCTGTTAAATCTAGGCTGACCTCACCAAATATTGCACTTTGATCAAGATCGCTGTCATAGGTACCTGAAAACCAATTATTTGAATTGGGAGTACCAACGTAGCCGCCGGCATAATCAATATATGCAAATGCTCCAGAACTGGAAAACCCATTGAGTACATTCGCAGTAAACAATTCATCAACTTCTCGATGATTATAAAAACCACCAATGATACCTGACCAACGACCGTCGGTCGGCGTTGCATAACGGCCTTCTACAGTCCAGGAAGTAGTTTCTCGTGCGTCATAGTCATTGGCCCGCGGATCACCGCCAAAGTCATAGATAGAACCAGTGTCGTAGTACACCAACGAACGCAAATAGTCGCCAGTTTGCTGAAACGATTGCAGGTAGGCGGTGCTATCTGCAGAATAAGCGCTATCTCTATCAAAGTAAGCGCCGGATAAAACAAAATTACCAACATCTAGATCGCCTTCGATCGTTAATGCCGTTTGATACCATTCATCTTCCCACACGTCTTCGCTGAATCTGGCTTGTTCTCTAGACCCAAACACCGGAAACACACTTGTGTCAGCATAGTTTTGCGTGTTGAGTGAGGCATCTGCAAATCCATCCAGCTCATACTTTTGATAAATATGTTGCAAGTCCACAGTCCATTGGTCGCTTGCCGCCCAACGCAATCCAAGGCGGCCGCCTTCCCATGTAGAGCTATTTACATCGTCATCAACATATGCAGCATTATCGAAGGTTTGGCCTGGTGATGGACTTAATATGTTATCTACCCAACCGGCTTCGTCTGAACTAAATCCGACGAAACGCAGGGCCAGCCTGTTGTCCAACAAAGGGATATTAAACATAGCGCTTACATCACGACTATCTCCACCATCTTTAATAGACGAACCTGTGACGTCCAGCCAACCGCTGAATTCGGTTGTGTCAGGTTTATTTGTTATTATTCGAAGTGTTCCGCATTGCGCGGCATCACCGAACAGCGTTCCCTGGGGGCCGGCCAAGGCTTCCAATCGTTCAATATCAATGAGTCGTGGGTCTGGGTTATAACCAGCCGCAGTAATCGGCTGCTCATCAAGATAAACTGAAGTAGTCGCCGAGTCGCTGAAAGAAAGGCCCTGTGCAGCGCAGCCACGCATTATGACAGAACTGGCGCCAGGCTCTCTCTCAGTCACCGCAAGGCTTGGAATCTGGCCAACGTAATCTTCAAAATTCATTAAACGCAAAAGCGTTAATTCTTCATTACCCAATGCTGTCACCGCCAACGGGGTGTCTTGAAGGTTCAACTCACGCTTCGTTGAGGTGACAATGATTTCTTCGAGACCCGCATCTTGGGCTTCTGCTGCCATCGACGCTGTAAGCGCAGATGAAATCGCAATGCATAAAGAGCGTTTACGGAAGGGAGTATTTTTCTTATTACAGCTGTTAGGCATTCTCGGCTCCTGATCCTAGGTTTACCCAGTTTGATTTAAAACATAATATTAGTCAAACCGCTCTAATGTATCCCAGCCTATAGGGGCATAACGGATCAGAATTTCGTTTCTAAAATATTAAAAAATAAGGCTTTTTTCTAGTCAACAAATTTTGAATACTGACCGCAAAATTTAGTAACTTTAACTCAGCATTTATGATGAAATTTATCGCAACTTCAGTAGTAAGAGGCAGTCAACAGGGCGAAAGCCATGGCGGAGTCTATTTGATTGACTGCGAAACCGAAAAATACGAACAAGTGATTGACTGGAACACCATGGATATCGACTGGCAAGGTCGAGGCTGGGATCGAGGATTAAGGGGCATCGCTTTCGATAACGACCGAGTGTTTATTGCTGCCAGTGATGAATTGTTCGAATACGACACACAATTCAAGCATGTCGCTTCCTACAAAAACCCATTTCTAAAACATTGTCACGAAATAAGCATCTATCGCCGCAGATTATTCATTTCTTCAACAGGTTTCGATTCAATAGTAGGTTTCGACTTGGATAAAAATCGTTTTAGTTACGGACTCAATATCATTAAGGATTTTAACGGTTATCGCGCGCTGCCTTTCCACCCTGAGCAGGAAAAAGGACCACAGCCCAGTAACCAGCTTCATCTGAATAGTATTTTCTGCAACAGCCAATCGCTATTCTTTAGTGGATTAAATACAGGCGGGCTATTTGGGTATACGGGCAAGCATATACAACTGTTTGCAAAGCTTCCTATGGGAACCCATAATGCTCAACCCTTTGGAAATGGCGTTATATTCAACGACACGCAGAGCAATGTTGTTAAGTATATAGGAAGAGATGGGGCATCAAAGGAATTCCCGGTTCCTTTTTTCGACGCAGAGCTACTTACTCATACTGAATTGGATAATACTCAAGTTGCAAGACAAGGATTTGGACGAGGGCTGTGTGTAGTGTCTGAACATTTAATTGCCGGCGGGTCTTCGCCATCTACAATTTCACTTTATAGCTTTGGCGATTCCTTGAATGCAGGTAGCCACAATCTGTCAATGGACATTAGAAATTCAATTCATGGGTTAGAAGTCTGGCCCTTCTAATTCAATCGACCCTTAAAGCTCACACTCGATTAATATGCTCGTAGTGCTTAAACCTTGGCAAGATAGGGTCCAGAACTTCAATGAGCTCTGTTAATTCGTCTTCATAGTTTCGCCAGTAGTGTACAGACTTTGTGTATACCGGCTGACGCACTTGTTCTGAGCTGGCTGTACGGACCGGTCTGTCTGTTTCATAAAATTTTAAACAGGAATCTTCCCAGGGTAACTCGCAATACTCCAATAACTTTCTTACGTAATTTTCAAGATCAAAGACCAGGTCTTCGTATTGCACAGTAAGTACTCGCCCTGGCAATACGTCGTGCCAGTGATCCATCATTCTCAGATACTGAATATAGTACTCACCAATATCCGTCAGGTCATAAACGAAGGTTTGTCCTTTAGCGAATAATTGTCGATAACAGCTAAATGTGGAATCTAAAGGATAGCGGCGTGCATCAATAATTTTAGCGTTGGGCAATATCTTGTGAATAAAACCAACGGACGCAAAATTGTTTGGGTTTTTGTCAATAAATCTCGGTTTATCAGATTGCCGATTAAACTTTGCCTTGCTCAGATACTGCTGCCCTAAAGCCTCCAGATGCTTGGAACTTAATTCCGAAACTGCCTGAGGATAATTTATACCGTCCGCTCTATTGCGGTTCAGAGAGGTGGCGACCCTCCCTAAATACGGCAGTTCGGACGTACCTTCAACCATGCTATGACTGGCGAGGATTTGTTCTATTAATGTGGACCCGGATCGAGGCAACCCAACAATAAAGATAGGCGCTGCGTCCTTGCATCCTGATTCGATATTTTTTGTTAAAAAGTTTTTGTCAAAGACCTTAACTAAGTCATTGTTGGTGGATTCCGTATCCACAGGGTCGTAATACTCGAGAGATCGTTGCAAATCATTGCCCTCACAATAGTATTTCCACGCCTCTTTAAAACTTCCAGCGTCTTCTTTCGCCTTCGCTATCGCGAACAAGAAATTAACTTTGGATACATCGTTAATTTCTTCATCTGATTCGATTGCGGATTCCATTCTAGTTATATCTGCAGAAGTTAATTTATAGGTCTTGAGGTTAGCAAGACTCCAATAGACCTCACCATTGTCTGGGCGCAAGTTTATGCAGTTCCGATAAGCATCAATTGCCTCTTCTTGTTTACCGATAGTCTTTAAGGTATGTCCAATTCCAAGTAAGGCGCCGGCATGTTTTGGACTAAGTTCTAAAACATGTTGATAGGCTTTTAGTGCACTGGAAGTTTTGCCAACTTGTGCAAGAATAGATGCCAAAAAATAATGGGGTTTAGGTGTTTTGGGCTCCAGAGCTGCTGTACGTGCAAAACATTCAATAGCTTCTGCATATCGATGCTGATCCTGTAATAGCGCACCAAAATCCAAAAAAGCGAGCCCATAATCAGGGGCTAAAGATAATGCCCTTCGAAATAGAGACTCTGCCTCTTCAACAAAAGACTGCGAAGCAACAATTCCTGCAAGCATACGCATTGCATCTACATTGTTTGGATAATCTCTTAGCGTTTCTCGATAGAGCATTTCTGCTTCTTTATAACGCCCTGCTTTGTGGTGTTCTGCTGCATGGGCTAATTTTTTCCTTTCGGGATTTAACCCGAATGATTTTTCATAGGCTGCGTCCGATTTCTGTCCATCACCAATCTTCGAATAAGCTTTTCCAAGCATATAAAATGCTTTTTCAGACTTGGGGTCTAGACGAGTTGCATTCTCTAAACATGTCACCGCCTCAGCAGAACAGTCGGCCTCTAACAACAAATAACCTAAATCTTCATGAGGCTTTGCAAACGTAGGCGCCAGGTCTATTGCTTTGCGTAAGTACTTTTCAGCTTCAATTGGCTCTTTAGTTTTAATCAAAATCGCACCTAACAAGGCGATCGAGGATACATCTGACGAATCAGCAGCAACCGCTCGGCGGCAATTTGCTACAGCGCCAGCCAAGTCACCTTTATTAATAAGATTTATTGTTTCTTTAAAAAGAGCTTCTGAGCTTAACTCGTTTGTAGTTCGCATTTGAGAATCTTTACCTGTCTAAAAAATAACTTTCGATCTAATTACGGATTGTTGTGCTCTGCGCGCTGCATATTCCATGGAAATGATGAAATTAACAGATATGACAGCTTTGTTCATGGATTTATTCGAACTAATGCTCGCCGACTAGTTAGATTGTCAGTGACTCGAAGATTAGCTGAATTATGTTTAACAACTATAGGGGTCTTCGCTATTTCGGTAGTTAGAAATTAAACCAAATATTCTCGGCAGACCAATGTAAGGCTGGCAGATTTTAATCTACTAATGAGAAATACAGATCAAAGACCAGATTAAATTTAACTCGACTCTCTAAATTGAGGCAGGTCATCGGTAATTTCAAACCATGGGGCTTTCGAACCTACAAATTCATGAAACCCGGGAGGGCAATCAAGTTTAGTATCGACGGTGCCGAGAGTCAGATATATTTTTTTTTGATTGGGCTTATAGTCTGCAAAAATTGGAGACCCACACTTCGAACAAAAAATACTGTCAGTATTTTTTGAAAATGAATAAGCCTTGAGCAATTCCCCGCCTTTATCGATAGACAAGTTAGCTCGACCCACACCGCCCCAGGTCGCAAATGCTGCGCCATGAAGCTTACGGCATATCGAACAGTGAATACATTTACTAAATATGTCTGGCATTTAGTAACCAAAACGGTTTGTTTTGAAGCGGCAGAAACAAGGCATTTTCTATCTGCTCGGCCCTGTCTTACTTAGTGTGTACCAACGCTGAGCTGACCTGGACCAATGGTATTAAACTCGTAGCCATGTTGCTGCGCTATATGTTCGTTAATTACCCGCCCTTTCCAAACATTTAGACCTTCAAATAAATGAGAGTTACTCTGCAATGCTTTTACTGTGCCTTGATTAGCTAACTGCAACACGAAAGGAAGCGTGGCATTATTTAGCGCAATTGCAGACGTTTTCGCGACTGCTCCAGGCATATTCGCCACGCAATAGTGAACAACATCATGGACAAGATAAGTTGGATTGTCATGGGTTGTTGCTTTAGAAGTTTCGAAACAACCACCTTGATCGATCGCAACATCAACCACGACAGAGCCTGGCTTCAGCCTTTTAATTAAATCAGTACCTACTAGTTTTGGTGAAGCCGCACCTGGAATAAGCACGGCACCGATAATAAGGTCAGCATTAAGCGCACAAGTCTCGATGGCTTCTTGTGTTGAATATATTGTTTGAATTCGATTAGCGTATTTCTCATCGAGGTCCCGCAAAGTATCAAGCGATTTATCTATTACTGTTACATTAGCTTCCATACCGACAGCCATTTTCAAAGCATTACTACCAACCACTCCGCCACCTAGAATTAAAACGTTAGCTGATTCAACCCCTGGCACACCGCCAAGCAACAAACCTGCACCTCCGTGAGATTTTTCCAGGCACACAGCCCCGGCTTGAACCGACATGCGCCCAGCTACTTCAGACATTGGTGCAAGCAAAGGTAACTGCCCCCTGGCATCAGTGACCGTCTCATACGCTATGCAAGTTGCATTGCTTTGAACTAGATCTTCTGTTTGTTCAAGGTCCGGCGCAAGATGAAGATACGCGAACAAAGTCAAGTCACTCCGAAGGAGTTTTCGCTCACTAGCCAGCGGTTCTTTGACTTTTACAATCATTTCCGCCTCGCCAAAGATTTCTTCGGCAGTTTCAAGGATTGTCGCACCCGCTATTACATAACTGGCATTATCAAACCCGCTGCCAATACCTGCGTTGCTTTCTAGAAATACCTTATGTCCTGCCTGGGTAATCTCTCTAACTGCAGCAGGAATAAGCCCTACTCTGTATTCGTGAATTTTAATTTCTTTGGGAACTCCGATACGCATAACAATAACTCCTAATTTATTAGCGCCAAAACTACAAAGTAGTCTTGTTAATCTATTTAACTCCAGTCTGGATCGCGGGCCATTATAATTAAATACGTATTAGAGTTTCTGCCTTTTATTAGAGCATAAAGCACGTTATTATCTTTTTTATTAATCTAATTTAGACTTATTTACCTATTTTATTGTTTATATAAAGATGATTTCACTAGACAAAAAAGACCTACTAATACTGCATGAGCTGCAGAAAAATGCGCGCATCACAAACGTTGAGCTCGCAAGAAAAGTCAATCTAAGCGCAACTCCTTGTGCCGAAAGGGTAAGAAGTCTGGAAAAAAATGGGTTTATTCAAGGCTACTACGCACGATTAAACCCTTCGTTGCTAAATGCGGAACTATTGGTGTTTGTAGAAATAGATTTGGCCCGAACCTCACCGGAAGTCTTTGATGATTTTGCCAAGGCGGTGCGCAAATTACCTCAAGTACTTGAATGTCATTTGGTGTCGGGGAATTTTGATTACTTAATCAAAGCCAGAGTGGCCGATATGACAGCTTATCGAAAATTATTAGGAGAAACACTACTCACATTGCCAGGAGTATCAGCGTCTAGAACCTATGTGGTTATGGAAGACGTTAAAGAGTCAAATGTATTGAGTTTCTAATTAAGACCGGTCGACGTTTTTGGAATAGGTGCCGGAACCTGTCTATTTCTTTTTAAATTGATAAGGGGCCCCTTCTTTAGCTGCACCCCAACTACCATTTCCTCTAGCTTTAATTCTCCAGTCTCAAGATTCATGTATTCACGAAAAATTGACGCATTTCCAATAGTTTTCCCCAACCCCCAAGACCAACTAGCGCAATTGACTGTCCCAATAACAATGGTTTTGCCTAGGACTTGCCCCCACACCTCAGAGCCTTCATCTGGGATCGAACGCCCATTAGCGATAAAGCATCTTTTTACGTAACGACCACCTATATTTTTTTCCCGAAGTAACGCATCTCTGCCCACAAATTCGCACCCCTCTAAATCAACCAGCCAACCGAGGCCAAGCTCAAAAGGTGTTCGTTCAAACCCTGGTGAAGGATCAATTTCTGTTGCGCAATCCCAACCAGCAACAATAAAACCACCTTCGATCCGGCATACCTCTAGAGCAGTCAGACCATAGCCATGGGCAGAGATCCCTAAATTATCTATCGCATTTTTTAATAAGACTTCAAAATGGGAACCAAATTCAATTGGCATCCAACACTCATAACCTAAATCAGCAGTAAAACCCATACGAGCAACTCGTATCAATGTTCCCTGAAGCTTGAAGTCCATTACATGAAAGGGCTTGAGGAGTTCTAAGTCAGGTACACCTAATTGTTTAACAAGCATTGCTGATAATGGCCCTTGAATCGCCATGCCAGCAAAGTCCATAGTGCATTCGCTAATAGAAAGTTCAGATATCTCAAATTGCATACACAAATCGGCGAAATGAGGACGGTGGTCAATATCCGATGGCATTAACCAATAATGGTCCTCTGTAAATTTGTAGAGAATCGCATCATCTTTGAGGCTTCCATCTTCATTACAAAAGACTACGTAGAGTCCCTGCATTGGGGCTGCAGAAGATACAGGGCGAGTTACCAAATGATCTAAAAATCGACCCGCTTCTGACCCCAGAATTTCAAACTTACGCATCGGTGTCACATCAAAAAGCGCGACTCGGTTTCTAATAGCTTCATACTCTTGCTTGGGATCGCCATAATTATTCGGAAGCAGAAACTCATTCCAGTTGATGTAGTCAATATCTAGATCATGGTTTGACTCAAATTGACTAAAAGTCAAATCAATTCGACGATTCAGAAAATTATAAAAAGGACTTTGTCTAAGCATAAGCGAATATCAACATTAAGGTCGTAAATTAAACCTTATTGGTTTCTGAAGGAGCAATTTAAAACGGGCTTTCGAGGTGAGTTTATTCCCTTTTTTCTTTCCCTTAATTTAGACGTAGTTAGCAGGGAAGAAACATGCCATCATTTCAAAACAAAATCAAAAAGTACGATTAAGTGTTACAGCGGATTTAACTTATACAAATCGATATTGGTCAGTACGTATCTTCTCCTATGGCAAATTCTAAAAACTACAATAACCTTTCTCAAGTTGAACCATCACTAGAATCGCAAGACTATTATAGTGATGAGGCTTTCGAAGCGGAACTTAAACACGTTTGGTACAAGAACTGGATTTACGCCGGAAGAGATAGCGAGCTAGCGCGCCAAGGGGATTTTAAGTCCCTGCGTATAGGCTCACAGAATCTATTGCTGGTAAAGAACGCACAAGGCGAAATTAAAGGCTTTCACAACACTTGTCGTCATCGAGGCTCTGAATTGTGCAGTGAAGAACAGGGTAACCTTAAATCTAAAACTATATCCTGTCCTTATCATCGTTGGACATACTCTCTAGATGGTGAACTCATTCGAACTCCAAACTTGATTCGAACAGACGATTTTCAGCCAGCAGATTACTCACTCTATCCTGTGTCAGTAAAACGATGGAAAGGCAGCTTATTCGTAAATCTAGATAAAAGTGAAATACATTCGTTTGACTCATCCCTTGACCCTTCACCAAATCACCTCGACAGCTGGCCATTGGAAGAGCTAGTTCTAGCACATAGTTATGAAACAAAAATTTTATGCAATTGGAAAATTTTCTGGGAAAATTTCGTAGAGTGCTATCACTGTCCCGGCATTCACAAGTCACTGTGTGACATGGTGCCTATCTATCAACGTACCTTTGTGAGTAAACAAGATGAACACGGATGGGAGAAGCACCAGAATGACGGCGATCCCAGGTTTTGTGGTGGTCTAAAACATGGGGCAAAAAGCTGGACTACCGACGGTCAGTTACAAGGAATCCAATTTTCTGATCTAACTACTAATGAGATTCAAGCAGGATACACTTACCTCCAATCTTTACCTTCGGTTTTTATAGTTGCGCATGCTGACTATGTTAGAACAGTCTCCTTATTACCTGATGGCCCCGAAACTATATCGCTTAAAGCAGATTGGCTTTTAGCAAAAGAATCTTTAGATCTCGAACAATTCGATTTGTCAAAAATCGTAGACTTTGGAGTGGAAATCCTAAAGGAGGACGCTGAAGTGTGTGAACTAAATCAACGTGGAGTAAAATCTCTCGCGCACAAGCAGGGAGTGCTTATGCCACAAGAATATGATGTCGTGAATTTTCATAGATGGCTTAAGTCTCAATTCCACGCTTAGCTAAACCCCTCATCTGTATCAAAAAGTTAGCGAGAATACCCTGCTTTAACTTTTTAATGCGAAGCTATCTTCTGTAAAAGCTGAGCATCATTTTCCTCTAAATTCTCCACATTTGTGAAAATTGACTGGAAGGTGCATTCAGCAACTTTCCGTTAATCTCGCACCCCTTTCCTAGAATTATTGACTGTCCTGTTGTTACAATGTGGGCAGAAGTCTTACAAATACTATAATTAGAATAATCTTGGAGGTCCCTGTGAAAAAACTGATTGGCTGCGGCCTGGCGATTATAGGTATGCAATGGTTGAGCACGTCTCTCTTTGCTCAGACCTATATTTCAGATTTTGTAAACGGGCCGATTACCGATCGCCCAGTTCGTATTCTTCAGACAAATTCCGCCGGTGATGATGTCTATGTATTCAATCCAGAGACTATGGAGCAGGTAGGGTACATCGAAAACTTGCCCCATAACCACGGCGCAACAGTGCATGCCGACGGGACCCATTACTATTTCACCAATGAGTACGATCATACGGTCGATGTCGTCGACTCACGAACCTTTGAAGTCACTGATCGAATTCAGCTAGCGGCAGGCCCTCACAATCTTTCCGCCAGTATGACTGCGCGGAAAGTGTATGTGGCAATCATTGCCGAGCCGCTGATCCAGGTGATCTCCATGGACAGCAATGAAATTATTGCCAACATCGAAACTGGCGGCGGTGTCCACAATACCTTTGTTACTCCAGATGGTCGTTATGCAGTTGGCGGCATGATTGGTGCCAGCGAAATTATTGCGATAGATACAGAAACCGATGAAGTTTTGTTCGAAACGACTATCCCTTATTCGCAAAACCCTTTCACTGGCGGAGTTAGGCCTTTGACCTTCACCGTAAATGAAGATGGTTCAACCCGCTCGATGCTTGTTAACGTAGGTGGCTGGCATGGATTCTGGGAAATTGATTGGGAAACTCAAGAGGTGCTCAATAAAATCAGCCCGCCAATAGATTCCTGGGACCGCATGGATCAGACAGCCGATGGTATTCAGAGTGCACCAAGCCATGGTGTTGTTGTCCTGCCTGACCAGAGCCAGGTTTGGCATTCCAGTCGTGCCACGTCTCATATCTATGGCTACTCCTTCCCAGATTTTGAGTACTTGGGAAGGGTGTATATTGGTAACCCTGCGTGGATTACTACGACCCCCGATAGCAAACACCTTTGGGTCGGCGTATCAGGACACAATCAAACGGCTGTTGTAGACGTAGACACGCAGGAGGTGATCAAACGCTTCCCAGTAGGACAAGCACCTAAACGAATTTTTACAGCCATCATGCCAGCAGATTGGGAAGGGGAGGCGCCATGATAAGCCGCTCAAAATCATGGCTGCTTTTAACCGCAATTACTTTGTTGGTTGTAGCCTGCAGTGAACAAGAATCTTCGCCTGCTATGCCTTCCGCAACTCAGGCTGGAAGCGGAACGTCAAGCAGTGATACTCCTAAAGGGTTAGATTACGCATTTTATAAGGAGTCAGTTGAACCAATTTTTATTCGTTATCGCGGCGGTTTCGTTGGCTCCGACACTGCGTGTGTGGCTTGTCATACAGTCCAGGCAAATGCTCCTTTGGGCCTAGTCCCATTAACTGAAGCAAATGGGGAAGTATTTTGGACTGAAGCACAGTCACAAGAAAATTTTCAAAATGTAGCGATGCTGGTTAATCCTAGTGCACCGGAAACCAGCCGCTTACTCATGGCTCCGCTCGCCCCCACGGCTGGCGGGGAAAGTCATTCCGGTGGCATATTCTGGGACTCAACAAATCACAGCGAATACCGTTTAATTTCTGAATGGATCGCTAGTGGAGACCCAAATGCTGGTGCAGAACCCATAGTTGATGTTGACTTTGCGTTCTTCCGTTCTTGTGTGCAGCCCATCTTTGTCAATCCAATTGACAATGCAATGCCCTGCACGGAATGTCACAGTGGACAGTTTGCTGTACCTCCACCAGAAAACAGCTACTGGACCGTGCAGCAGTCTGAGCAAGCATTTGAAGAACTCCTCAGTTTCGTCGATCCCGGGCGACCAGATTATAGCCGCTTCTTGCACAAACCACTTCACCCCGACGCAGGAGGAGACCTGATGCACAACGGCGGTAGACGCTGGTATTCGAAAGACGACCCTGAACGTCAGGCTCTAGAAGCCTGGGTACGGGGAGACTCCACAGGTGATCAGTGCCCTTCAGCTTTGCAATTCGATAATCCACCTAGGTCATAATTCAATGCCATCAGGGATGACGCGAGCAGTAGTTGCTTTTATTTTAATGCTGCTCGCAAGCTGCACCGAACAAGCACCCGAGACCTCAATGGACGGTATTTATACTGCACAACAAGCACAACGCGGTGCAGCACTATTCGAAACTCTTTGCCAACGTTGCCACAGTGTGCAGGAATTTACCGGGCGCTCATTCGATGCTATCTGGGCCGGTGTACCCGCTGCAGCGCTCTATGCGCGAATTGCCAACACCATGCCTCTTGATCAACCTGGCAGCTTGAGCCTGCCACAAGTTAATACATTAATGGCACATATCTTTGATGAAAACGAAATGCCTGCGGGTGACACAATATTGGATGGTGATATGGATTTTATGATGAGTATTACCCTTGCAAGACCTAGTCAATAAAATAATCTGACACCACTTAAAGAATACCTGTTTGCTATTTTACGAAGATCAGTTGCAACAGCATTAATAAAATCTATTTCTAATATTTATTAATGGTTAATTTAGTCAGCCACTATTAACTGATTAAACCAGTCGCTTATCTTGCCCCCTAATTCACAATCGAAATACTTAAGCTATTAGACGATGAGTGGCCTATACAGGTTATCAGTCAGTCTGAACCAGACTTACACTCTCGCGCCAGTTATATCCTCCAGCAGCAAGTAAATGTATTTATTTCAATAGTTTGACAATCTGTAACAATAAGAACAATTCTCCTAAGTTTCATTGAATCAATGGCATCTCTTGTTTTATTCTTGCTGATCACGTATTCGTTCAATAGAACAAACCTGAGAGGACTCATGATGTCCATACGCACAAGATTAAAAACCACTTTTTTAACACTAATTACCGCTCCAGCCTTAGTGTTTGCGCAATCAGACATGCCACCAGTAAACGACTTACCAAACCCTTACATCACTCAAGCTGGCTACTTTCAGCTGCCCGCAGGGCGTGACTGGGGTTCCTCAAGTACTGTGGATATCCATCCTGACGGAGAGAGCATTTGGGTCGCTGAACGCTGTGGCGGCAACATTAACGCCTGTGTTGGCAGCCCGGATACAAACTTAATCATGCTATTTGATAAGAATGGCAATCTTGTCCGCAGCTTTGGTGCAGGCTACATCACCTGGCCTCACGGCATTCATGTAGACCACGATGGAAATGTCTGGGTTGCTGATGCTCGCGGGACAGATCAAGTACAAGATTATTCTGGTGAAACCTATGGCCACCAGGTTCATAAATTCAGTCCAACTGGCGTACATCTAATGTCCCTCGGCACGAAGGGCGGTGGTCGTGATGAGGAATATTTCTACACTCCCAATGACGTACATGTTGCACCAGATGGCTCAATATTTGTCGGCGAAGGGCACTCTAGTGCTGAAAACACTCCTAATCGCGTCCATAAGTTTGATGCGGAGGGCAACCATCTATTTTCTTTTGGTGAATGGGGCATGGGTCCTGGGCAGTTTCGTCAACCTCACGGAATGGCAATGGATTCAAAAGGTCGTCTGTTTATTGCAGACCGTGGCAACGATCGTATTCAAATATTCGATCAAGAAGGTAATCTCTTAGATATCTGGTACCAATTCAGCCGCAATAGCGGGATCTATATTGATGAGCATGATGTGCTTTATGCAGCCGATTCTGAATCAGGTTCAGTAAATGCTGATCACGGTGCATGGACACGCGGTATCCGAGTAGGAAGTGCAATTACGGGCGAAGTTGAGTTCCTAATTCCAGACCCACAGCCAGATTGTCGAGGGACATGCACGGCCGAGGGTGTAGTAGCTGACAGCCATGGCAATATTTTTGGCGCTGAAGTTGGGCCGGTAGGTGGAATCAAGCGTTACGTACGTCCGGTAAAATAAGAAATAATACATAGATTATAAGTTATTTAATGCCATGAAAAATAAACTTGTTATTACAGTAATAACTTTACTCTATGTCAGTAACATTTTTGGACAGGATTCGAACATTCCAGACTCTGTGCGAGCAATGATTGAGCGCAGTCAGGCAGGCACGAGGTTTGAAGAAACTGCGCGAATGCAAATAAATGTTCAATTTGGAATATTTCTTGAATCTCTGTCTGGAAATGCAGCGCGGAAAAATCAGATCGAGTCTTTGCTGGTAGAGGTTTTGAGCGAACGCGCAAAACTCAGTGCCGAAGTAAGTTCTGGCAAGGCTAGCCCAGAAGAATTAAAAGCCGTTAGCAATCACGCTTATCTGCGTGAAAAATTGGCGCCATTACTAAATTCTGTTGAGTTAAGTGTTTTAGATCGCCAGACAGATGGCCCTTCTGACGCTCAACTAAAACAAGACTATGCCGCAGAGCTCGCTCGTTCTGCTGGCAGCCTGAGCAACGAACGGCAATCGCTCGTGTTAGACATACTTGTTAAGCATGCAAGAATGTCTGCCAATGATTCTCCAAATCCAAGCGAACTAAGCATTGATGATCTGGTCGCACAGCAAAACCGAATGCTGATGCATGCTCACCAAGAGCTTCAAACATTATTTACTAGTAATGAGATGCAGTTAATAAATATTTTTATGAATCAGTTACAGGTAAATCTTTACAGGCTCGGTTCCATGGACCCCGATCATACTGATCTTTAATTTCGGATTTGGAGGTACTATTTGGCGTCTATACCTGGAACAGCAGCACGGTGGACGAACTGGGCTAGGAATAAAATGAATCTATCCTGACTATTCACATTCAAAAAGGAGTGATAGTTCAAGGCAACTACGAACAACTGTCTTAGTCTTAGCCTTAGTCTGATTCCTTACCTGCTCAAATCTTTTCGCAAATTTTGAATTTCGCCATTACGTAGCCGTTCCTGATAACTATTAAGTTCTTTCTTGATAATTGGTGCAAGAATGTACAAACCAATGATATTCGGTAAAGCGATTACAAAAACCAGAGCGTCTGAGAATTCAAGAACCGCATCTAATTGAACCATGCAGCCGAGAGCTGCAAACAAACAAAAAATAATCTTAAAAATATTCTCTGCTTTTCTGGATTGTCCTACAATATAGGTCCAGCCTTTCAAACCATAATACGACCAAGATAGGAGCGTCGAGAACGCAAACAGAATCGCTATAAATGCTAGTGGGATAGCTGACCAAGTAAGAGTGGTACCGAAAGCGCGCGTAGTAAGCTCAATGCCTTGCATACCTGCACCAGCCAATTCTGGCTCATAGACAGTGGTTAAAATGACCAGAGCGGTCAAAGTACAAATTACAACGGTATCGATAAAGGGTTCCATTAATCCAACAAAACCTTCAGTAACTGGTTCCTGAGTTTTTACAGCAGAGTGGGCGATAGCTGCCGATCCTATGCCTGCCTCATTTGAGAAAACTGCGCGCTGAAAACCCATAATCATTACACCAAGCATACCGCCGCCTAAAGCACTTGGGTTGAATGCCTCTGTAACTATCGCCCCAATTGCCCAGGGCACTCTTTCGGCGTTGAGAAAAATTACCGTTAGTGAGCCGATGATGTAAACCCCCGCCATAAATGGAACGAGTTTGCTGGTTACTTTGGCAATACTGGTGATTCCACCAAGAATAACGACCCCAACTATGCTGGCCAAGACTCCCCCAAAGAGCCAGCCTTTGTCGGCAAAAAATCCTGTTTCGCCTCCAGTTACTACCACGAACTGCTCGAATGCTTGATTTGACTGAAACATATTTCCAATCCCCATGCACCCAATCACGATTGATAAGGCATAGAAATATCCCATAGGCTTACCTAACCAAGCTAAATTTCTTTCCTTTAAGCCTTCTTCCAGATAGTACATAGGGCCGCCGGAGACGCTGCCGTCGGGATTAAGCTTGCGATACTTGACTCCAACAACACACTCTGCAAATTTGGTAGACATTCCTAAAAGTCCGGCAATCATTAACCAGAAAGTTGCTCCCGGGCCACCTATAGAAATAACAATTGCTACACTGCTTATGTTACCAATTCCCACCGTGCCTGAAACTGCTGTGGCTAAAGCCTGAAAATGAGTAAGCTCTCCGCGTTGGCCCGGTTTAGTGAAATCGCCCCTTAAAAGTTCGAAGGCGTGTTTGAAGCCACGCAAATTCAGGAATCTGAAATAGCAGGTGAAGAATATCGACGCACCAATAAGCCATAGGATAATAAGAGGGAGTCGAGTACCAAAAACACCAACTTCAAAAAAAATGAAATTGGCCACAGCATCCGCAATGGGTTGCATTGCACTGTTTATTCTGTCGTCAATACCAGCTGCTGAACTTGGAACGCTCACCAGTGAGAACAAAACCCCTACGATCCATACTCTGATTAACATTGGAACAACGAACATTCGCACTGGCTTCCGTGTGGTGCTATAGAGAGTGGTTTTTATATAATGACCCATTCGTAATGTTTTTTGTCTCGTTGCCCGAGCAGATAATATGCGGGACGCCACTACATTCCAACAATAAAATTAAATTATGAAAAAAGTCCAAAATAACAACTATCTACAATGCATCTCACCCATTGATGGATCCATCTATGTTGAACGAGAGCTAATGAGCATGCGTGACCTTGAAAAATCTGTTGAATCGTCACGGGTAGCACAAAAGCAATGGCAAGAAGTATCCATTTCAGAGCGTGCTGAAATCTGTGAGAAGGCTGTGATGTATTTCGAATCAAAGCAAGATCAAATTGCCGAAGAGATTTCGTGGCAAATGGGTCGACCAATTGCCTTCAGCGGAGGGGAAGTGGAGGGCTTAGCGCAACGTGCACGACATATGATCGGCATCGCTGAACAATCTTTGGCGGATCTTGTTCCAACACCTGAAGATGGTTTCAAGAGATTTATTCGCCGTGAACCCCTGGGTATTGTTTTTATAATCGCTCCCTGGAACTACCCACTGCTTACGGCGGTAAATTCTATCGTCCCTGCACTCATGGCTGGAAACAGTGTATTATTAAAACCTTCAGCACAAACGCCCTTGTGTGGCGAGGCTTTTGTAAAAGCCTTTCAAGCGGCCGGTCTCCCAGATAACGTATTGCAATGTCTATTTCTGAGCCATAAAACTACAGAAAAACTGGTTTCTTCGAGAGATATCGATTTCGTTTGCTTTACTGGTTCGGTAGCAGCAGGCCAACAAATCGAAGTCGCTGCAGCCGGCACTTTTACAGGACTGGGACTGGAGCTCGGCGGAAAAGATCCAGCCTATGTACGCGCGGATGCAAATTTTGATTACAGCGTGACCGAACTAGTTGATGGAGCATTTTTCAATTCCGGGCAATCGTGTTGTGGTATCGAAAGAATTTATGTACATGATTCTCTCTATACTCAATTTGTCGAAGCCTATATTGAAAAGGTAAATACATTGACCCTCTCCAACCCGATTGATCCTTCAACTACCCTTGGGCCAGTGGTAAAAACCAGCGCCGCCGATTGGGTTCGCCAACAAATTAAAGACGCTGTCACACTAGGGGCGAAGCCTTGTATTGATACCACTAAATTCCATCATGCTGCTGAAGGCACTCCTTATATCGCTCCTGAAGTGCTAATCGATGTTGACCATTCTATGTCTGTTATGACAGAAGAGAGCTTTGGGCCAGTAGTTGGTATAATGTCTGTAGGCAGTGACGAACAAGCGGTACACCTGATGAATGATAGCGATTTAGGTCTGACTGCTTCATTGTGGACGCAAGATCAATCAGCGGGAGAGCATTTAGGGAATCAATTACAAACAGGAACAGTATTCATGAATCGCTGCGACTACCTAGACCCGGCTTTAACTTGGACTGGGATAAAAAATACTGGACGGGGGGCCACATTATCTGTTCTAGGATATCAACAACTCACTCAGCCAAAATCATTCCATTTGAAAAATGTATAATTTTCTCTTAGAACATAACCATAAGTATGAAGTTAGGAATATTAAACACAGACACGGTTAAACCGGAATTTGCGGCGAAGCATGGCGAGTACCCAGACATGTTTGCTGAACTCTTCCACCTGGTAGACCCAGATATTAGTTTGATGACTTACGAAGTTGTTCACGGGGAGTACCCATCTGATATCGATGAGGTTGACGGTTATGTCATTACTGGAAGTAAACTTAGTGTTTATGATGATATTCCATGGATAAATGATTTAAAGAATTTCGTCAGGCAATTGCACTCAGAGGAAAAGAAAATTATTGGCATCTGCTTTGGTCATCAATTAGTAGCAGAGGCCTTGGGTGGCAAAACCGGTCAAGCTGAAACTGGGTGGTGTGTCGGCGTACATAAGAATAAATTCACTGATGCGGCAGAGGATTATGGGGTGACACGCAATGAATTTAAAATACCTTCCAACCACAAAGATCAAGTCCTGGAACTACCACCAGGTGGCAAACTTCTTGCGTGCACTGAGACTTGCCCTATTTCCGCCATGGGGTTGGGTGATCACATACTTACCTTTCAGGGTCATCCCGAATTCAGCGAAGGCTATGCCCGCGCCCTATTAGATATGCGTCGGAAAATATTCGGTGAAATGCGTTACAGAGAAGCTATTAACTCATTCAAGAATGAAACAAATAATTCACAAGTGGCAAGTTGGATTCTTGATTTTATTTCGCGCTAGGAAGCTCCACCTTAATCCGCGTTAGTAAGGAAGATCACCATCTATAGTGATTCGCTGCAGCATTCTGTGGGCGGGAAAATAATCATTGATTGGCTTGTGCTGCGTACTGCGATTATCCCAGATAGCTATTGAATTGGGTGCCCAGCGGAACCGACAACTGTATTCTGCTGTAACAACATGCTCGAAGAGAAATTTGAGTACATCTTCACTCTCTCCGTTATTCAATTCCAATATTCGAGTAGTAAATAGCGAATTTACGAAAATTACTTTCTTGCCACTTTCTGGGTGGGTTCGAATGACGGGATGTATTACAGGAGGGTTATCAGCAACCGCCTGGGCAAGTCGGTCTCTACCTCCTGGCTCCGCTAAGCTTTCTTTAAAACCATAGCTAAAATCATGTTCAGCAGTTAAATCTGCAAGAAATTTCTGCATAGGAGTGGAAAGTCCGTCATAGGCTGCAGTCATACTCGCCCATAACGTATCTCCACCTTGTGCTGGAATAATTTTCGACCTAAGCACAGTGCCAAGAGGTGGATGTTCCCGAAACGTCATATCCGAGTGCCAAGCTTCAATCTTACTAGGATTTTCCGCTGTGCTTTCAAGAATTGTGATTTCTGGAAACCCTTCCACAGTGTTATAGGCTGGGTGCGTTTGCAGGGGACCAAAAGATGCTGCAAGCGACCGATGTTGAGCAGGACTAATATCTTGGTCTCGAAAGAAGACAACTTCGTATTCAACGAGCAGTCGCCTCAACTCCTTAAAAATTTTAGGCGACAACTCTAAAGTCAGGTCAACACCAGAGAGTTCGGCGCCAAGCGCACAAGCAAGTGGTTGAACTGTAAACATGATTCACCTCAATAGAGATCTTTTACAAGGCGCATTATAGCACCCATGACACATCAAAGGATGAGGCCTACGCGCCCAGGCTAACTTTCTATATTTTTCCACTAGCTTGTTTAAGTACTTGGTTTGTCTTGCAGCGAAGAGATATTGCACATGGTTTTTATCTCGTTCTCTAGAGTTTTGGTATCTGTCAGTTTTTTAAATAGATAGTTGGCCTCAGATCCACCCAATAATCCAAATATGGTTCCTAAAATCGAGCCTCTATGAACATTATCTCCGCCGAGATTGGCATTAACAAAAAGCCCTTTCAAAGGGTCAGTTTGGTATTTTAGAGCCAAGTACAAAACACTCGGCCACGAGTCAGTAATGTAACATGCAGAAGAATATTTTCGGCCTATAACCACTTGATCTGGCAGGCCCTGTCCAATAATTGCTTTCATGCTTTCCCCTACACTATTGACCGAAATATTATCTATCAAGTCATCGATCTGCTCATCCGGTTTTTTAAGAAGCAACGATCTGAGAAGCTCGACAAAATAATCACACACTCGACAAAGCCCTGGGTCTGGATGAGTCAATCGTAAATGTGAGCGGGCTATTTTTTTAACTTCATTTAATTTTAATCCACTCAACACTAAACAGATTGCTAGCGGAACTATTGTAACTAGGCCCCCTATGGACGCTGTATCATGAGTGACGCCTCCGCACTTGTTTGCTGGAAGTCCAGCCGCTAAATTTGAGAAAAATTCACGATGATACGATTCAGCATAGGTATCAGGATGCAAAGGCGTATCAGAAGTCATGAAGTTGACGTAAGCACTTAGAAATTCAGATTCATCATATTTGCCCTCATGCGCGATAATCGTTCGCATCAGAACCCTTGCACAATGAGCATTTAATGTGTTTTCCCCGGCAGACATTCCCTGATGGTAGTGAATATTAGGTTTACCCCAAAATTCTGCTTTATCTTTAAGAATTACAGCGCCGACCACCTCCTTCACCTTACCAAATCGTGGCGCTGTATTGCGCCCTCCTCCTAGAGTTGAATGCAAAGACATAATTGAGCCTGGATGGAAAGAGGGTGCATTCTCGAGTTTGGAAATACCGCCCGGGAACTCAGTAAATATATCAGCTATCCTGTAATACCAATGGACTGGCATTGCAATAGCATCAGCTACAAACAAGTATTTCAGTCCGGAAATGGCTCTTTGTGTTATGTCTAGGTTCGATTTCATGGAAGCACGGTTTGACCTGCATCAAAGATTTGCAGGACCCGCGGGCACCCTGCACCGCTCTCTGCGAATCCAGTGGTTTTTAAATCCAAAAAAGTCGTGGTAGCAAAGGTTGCAAAGGCTGGCACTCCATAATTGGTCGAAGTATCCAGAATGGCATGCTCAACCGATACTTGATAAGCATTTTCGGGAAGTAAAATTTCAGCCTCGATCAAGAACGAATGATCAGCATAGGTAAGGTAAGGCCTACTCTCAAATGGTCGGCCACTATGTGCGATGCGCTCTCCATGACAATTGGCCATTATAACAAACAACAAATCATCCATGATGCCAAGCGGATCTTGGCCGCCCTCAGTAAACTCGCTCCATGTAACCTTTAAGTCCAAATTTGGGTCGATCTGGTCTGGTGCTACCGGCAATCCCCCTTGGGATAGTTCAATCTTCGGCGCCTCCGGTAAGCTGGAACCACTGGCTCTTGTTTTAGTCATCACTATTGGATGACTCACCAAGCCGATACTCGGTGCCGCGTACTGAAATCTATAATTACCGTCAGGGTAATTGCTTTCCAATTCTTGTTCTGTCTTGTAGCGACCCCCGTGCATTTCCAATGCGTATCCGCTATCAGAAAAATCTATCGGGTTATTGGATAATGGCGTACTAATATTGGCCAGAGTGACTTCCCCATCAGATTGTAAGAAAATTTCAGCAAAGAAATGGAAATTCAGTGTCTTTATTGTTCCATCGGCTTGCTGACGATGATTTGATGTCTTCCCAGCAACTATAAAGGTGATATCCGATTGCTGAGCCAAGGCTGTCGTTGGCAATATACAAGAGAAAATCAACGCGCAGGTTTTAATCATAGGGAACCTCAGTTGGACTTTATCGTTATTGGTTAATTAGATATATCAAATAACAACACACTAGACCATGACTATTAAAATGGAAAACGATATCAACTTGAGCCATAGACTGCGGCGCGGCACATTATAATCTCAAGACTTCGGCTAGCCCCCTATTATTATAAGTCTCCATTCCCACTTTCCGGCCCTCCATAAAAAAATCCCTGCACTCAAACGAATGCAGGGACTCTTTTAAATAGATGCCTGACAATGACCTACTCTCACATGAGGAAACCTCACACT
>NTJZ01000016.1 GCA_002457215.1 OM182 bacterium MED-G28
AACTCCACCGAAAACTCAGTCTTCTTTGCTTGAGGCGATGGAAGAACGGCAAGTAACTGCGGCCGGTGTTACCTACCCAATGTCAAAGCCTTTCTTTGTTCTAGCCACTCAAAATCCGATAGAGCTAGAGGGTACTTATCCCTTGCCAGAAGCCCAGCTCGACCGCTTCATGTTCAAGATTGAGTTAGGTTACTTGTCTGAAGAAGACGAAGTGACGGTAGTAAGACAAACGACGCAAACACACGACAATGCGTTGGCGCATCCATTGGGAGGAGAAGATATCTTGGATTTTCAGCGCATCGCGCGCCAAGTTCCTGCAGCGGAAGCAGTCATTCAATATGCTGTGCGTTTGGTTCATGCGTCTCGGCCACAGTCAGATACTGCGCCGGAATTTATTAAGGATTGGGTAAGTTGGGGTGCGGGAATTCGAGCTTCTCAAAATCTAATTCTCGCGGGCAAAGTCAGAGCCTTATTACTTGGTCGTTATAACGTGTCATACGGTGACGTCAGAGCACTTGCACCTGCAATTTTGCGTCATAGGATACTATTAAACTTTCACGCTGAAGCAGAGCGCGTTACTACAGATAATGTAATTGAGCGATTGCTGGCAGCAGTTCCAGAACCAGCATCTGATATATAGCATAGAATTAACGGATAATTTTCTTTTATGTCAGATTCGCTTAATTTTTTAGATCCGACTGTATTAGCTGGGCTCGACAATCTCGAGTTGCGGGCACGAGTAGTAGTTGAAGGGTTTTTATCAGGATTGCACAAGAGTCCCAACCGTGGTTTCAGCGTAGAGTTTAATGATTACCGGCACTATCAACGTGGTGATGATATGCGACATGTCGACTGGAAGCTCTATGCAAGAAGTGACAAGCTTTACATCAAACAATATGAAGATGAGACTAACGTGCGCTGCGTTATTTTATTGGATACCAGTGCATCAATGGCATACAGTTCCGGAGGCATTAGTAAGTTAAATTATGGAATTACTCTGGCCTCTGCTCTCGCTTATTTTATTATGCGGCAGCGGGATGCGGTTGGACTTATTACTTTTGATGAGCAGATAAAAGAATATATTCCAGCAAAATGTAGACAGCCTCACTTGATGCGAATTTTAAGGGCCTTGTCCCAAGTAGAATCGGGACAGAAAACGGATGTAGTCAAGCCATTAACGGACCTGGCATCATCTCTTAATAAAAAAAGTTTCGTTATATTAATTAGCGATATGCTAGATGATGAAGAGCGAATTATTAATACGTTACAAAACTTGCGGGGCATGGGTAATGACGTTATTACTTTTCAGGTTATGGATGATGCAGAATTGAATTTTCCTTTCAATGAAGCTAGTGAATTTGTTGATATGGAAAATAATGAATCCTATATCACTTCACCAGCGGCTATTCGTAAAGCCTACTTAGAAAATATCAATGAATTTCTATCTTATTGCCGCAAACAGTGTCAGAGCAGTGGCGTCGACTATTGCTTGCTGAATACTGCGCAGTCTTTGGATGAGGCTTTATCTTCTTATATGTCGAAGCGGGCTAAGAGTTTCTAATGGTTTTTCTAACCCCTCTTATTTTACTCGGATTATTAGCGGCGCTAATTCCTATCGCGATTCATTTAATTCGTCGTGAAAAGCCACCGAAATTGATGTTCAGTACGATTCGATTCTTGAAAAAGACGTCAAAGAAGTTAATTCTTTTTCAACATTTGCAGCAAATATTTCTGCTACTCCTCCGTTCCGCAGTAATCATACTATTAGTAATGGCATTTGCTAGGCCACTTATCAATCAATCAGTTGCTCGATTACTAGATGCAGATCCTCAGTCTGCCGTAATCATGTTGGACCTATCAATGAGCATGCAATACCAAGATACTTTTGCTCAGGCTAAACAGGAAGCGCTAGATCTCCTTGGAGGTATGACCGCTGGGGATGAAGTGGCGCTAATTGGGTTTTCAGACTCTGCGGAAACTGTTCGTGAGCTGACTACTGATCTCGATAGTATTCGTGCCGCTGTCGATGAAATACCTGAAGCAGGCTTTGGTAACACTCGTTATTTGCCGAATCTACGGCTTGCTGATCAAATACTGGAGGCTTCACGTTTTGAAAATCGAGCTGTTTATTTGATTTCTGATTTTCAGGATATCGGCGTGCAGTCCACCGATGAAAGCTGGAATCTTGCTCCGGGTGTTGCCTTTACCGGCATTGACGTCGGCGCTGAAGAAAGCAGCAATTTAGTGCTGACTGATGTGCGTTCACCAGATCAATTACTAGAAGATGCAACGGAGCAACAAATATTAGCGCGAGTTAGAACAACGGGAACTCTCTATTTAAATAAAGGGGAAGTTACCTTGAACATTGACGGTCAAATGGTAGATCGAGTACCTATAGATTTGGGAGAACGATCAGAAGAAGTGGTTACCTTCACAACGGTTTTCGAAAGCGAAGGTACCCATGTCGGCGAAGTTCGAGTAACCGGTGACAATTTCGAAATTGATAATTCTTATTTCTTTACAGTAGAAGTATTACCAAAAATTAGGGTGTTGGTGGTTAATGGGGAATCTTCTGAGAACTGGTTTGATGATGAAGGTCACTGGTTTGGTTTGGCTGTGAGTAGTGGCGATGAATCTCCTTTTGAATTGGAAATAGTTGAGCCTTCTGACTTAAGCGCTGCATCCTTGAGGCAGAGTGATGTAGCAGTTCTCCTTAATGTGGGAGATTTAAGCTCAGGTCAGGCATCGGCAATTAGTGAATACGTAGAAAGCGGCGGTGCGCTCTTGGTTGCACCAGGAGATAGGATTAATCCAGACTCATTTAATCGCCAATTTGAAACCATAGCCCCAGCCGTATTGCAAAATCAAGACATGAGTGGGGATGAGTATCTGGTTATAGCTGATTTTGATCGTCGACATCCAATTTTACGGCCGCTCGATAGCGATTGGTCAGCTCGGTTTCAGGGACATTGGCGTTTGATTCCTGATGCTGAATCGGATGTATTGATGCAATTCGATAATACCGAGCCCGCGTTGGTAGAACGGGAAGTCGGTGACGGGAAGGTCATATTTTTTGCCTCTGCCATGGACTTGGAATGGAATAACTTACCGCTACAGGGTTTATTCTTACCTTTTGTTCATGAAACCTTAAGACATTTAGTACAACCTGAACTGAAGCAGCGAGCCTATCAAATTGGCGACAGTTTTTCTCTTGACCCTAGCGGACAGGCAGAAGTAGTAAACGCGGTAGATGCCAATGGGAATGGCATCCAATTCACCAACGATAGCTTTGTCACTCAAGCAGCTACTCCTGGGTTTATCACTACAGAGGTCGATGGTGAGTCGTCTAGATTTGCGATTAATATATTGCCGGAGGAATCTAATTTCGCACGTACTCCGGTAGAAAATCTATATGATTCCATAATCAATCCAGATACCAACCCGGTTCGATCTAGAGAAGTACAAACAGCACAGCTTATAGAAGAGCTGGAGCGACCGCAGCGTATCTGGTGGTGGATTCTAAGCCTTGTCATGGTGCTAATCATCGCAGAGGCAATCATAGCAAATCGGACTTACCGCTGAGCTTACCCCTAAGCATATTTTCTGTACCGTATCTAAGAAAACCATAGACTTCAATTAGGGTCTGATTCAAAGCCTGCAGTATATATGTGCTTAATTATTTAGTAGCAAAATATATTGATTAGAAAGTAGCACTTATGACTTTTTATTTTGACATGCGTAAAGCAAAAGGGATGTTGGAGTACGAAGCTGTACTCTAAAATCGAGTACTAGTCCGACTTCAATAAAGCGCTACAGGTATTAGCCTGAAGGGATAAATGATTGCTTGGCAGTTGTTGTAGAGAATTTTTCGAAAAATGCACTAAAGAGGAAACTTGAAAGTTACTCAATGCTTTAGAAAAGGGGGGAACAAAGAAAAACCCCCAAGCTCCTGACTTTAGCTATTTACAGTCAGCGAATCATTTCCCTAATGCCGCGAAACCATAAACTCTGAAAATAATATCATAGTCATTTTCTCTTTCATGAGGTAATTACAATTTGTCACAAAGCATGTAAATATTAACTTTTAGATAAGATCAGATAGAGGTTGAGAGATTATTTTCTGAAGTATGGAGCACTTTTATGTATCGAACGAACGTTAGATATATTTTCTTAGTGACTATTAGCATCTGATTCTGGCGAAATTATTCCCATTCGCTTGGCTCTTCGCTCCCAGTTCTTTCTCGCTAGTGCTTGCATATCATCGGTATTGTCAGACTCATCTACTATTTCAAGCCCAAGCAAGGTTTCGATGATATCCTCCATAGTTACAATGCCTTCCATGCCACCAAACTCATCTACAACTAGTGCCATGTGTTCCTTTTTTGCAATTAGCATATCGAGTAAGTCAGGGATTGGTAAAGAGGCATGTACAATTATGATAGGCCTTCGAATTTTACTTAGAGGGATGTTGTCTTTATCTTCAACTAGATTGAGCAACAATTCATCTTTTAGGGCATAGCCTGTGATGTTGTCGCCATTTTCTCGGTAGACTGGAATGCGAGAAAATGGCAGTGTTTCATGTTCATCGTGAAATTCTCGTACAGTGGTATCTTCATTGGCAGCTATCACCACTATGCGCGGCGTCATTATGTCTTTAACTAATACGCCATTAAATTGGAGTAAGTTCTGAATAATTCTTTGCTCTTTTTCTTCTAAAGCACCACTTTCTTTTCCTAGGTCTGTCATTACAGCGAAATCTGTGCGACTAAGTACCGGTTTATCTTTGTCCTTTTTTAAATTACGAGTGATAAGCTGGCTTAGCCAAATTAGTGGAGCCAACAAAACCAGCATGATCTTGAGTGTGCGGACAGTGAAGGGTGTGAGGGATTCCCAGTTATTCGCTCCTATCGTTTTAGGAATAACTTCAGAAAAAATCAATATGGATAAAGTCATCCCGCCAGCTATTAATGCTTCCGAACTAATCAGTGTAAGGCCAAATAATTCTAAAGAGTTAGGGCCGAAGATCACCGCTGCCTGAGATCCTACACCAATAGCGCCGACGGTATGAGCAATTGTGTTTAAGGTAAGGATCGCTGCTAAAGGCCTATCGATATCATCCTTAAAGCGAGCAAGATCTGTAGCAATTTTAGCTTCTTCTTGCTCCTTAATTCCTACATAGGCGGGGGTGATACTAAGCAGCACTGCTTCTAAAATAGAACAGAGAAAAGAAAAGAAAATACTTCCTAAGAAAAAGGCGACTAACAGTCCCATCAATATTTATCGTCTATCGCGAAGCAATGCTATTCTTACATGATTAGTGTGGTGCTTTCAATTATTCTAAATTAATAGGAGATATTTACACACCAAAAGAAAATGGTTTAGACCCCTAGACTTGGCTCTGGACGCGGCTGAGTCTTAGGTGTGCGGCTTAGTATGTGTCGCAGGCGATCTGGCATTGCTAGCATGGAAGGAGTAACTATTAGCGTCAGGATAGTAGCAAAAGAGAGACCGAAAACGATGGTGGAGGCTAAACCTGTCCATTGTGAAGCGATAGGACCACCTATTTCTATTTCAGCCCCGAGTAAATCGAAAGAAACTCCGATCGCCAGAGGGAGTAAGCCAAATCCGGTTGTGAACGTAGTTAAGAATACAGGCCGTAATCGCTGCACGCCGGTATGAACGATGACTTCTTCCAAAGACCAGTTTGGATGATCCCGTTTCAGCACATTAAAGGTGTCAATGAGGACGATATTGTTATTCACGATAATTCCCGCAAGAGCAACAATACCAATACCCGTCAGCATGACACTAAAGGTCTGCCCAGTAGTTAACAATCCAAGAAATACGCCAGCAGTTGAAAGCAGGACTGACGACAAGATCAACAGTGCCTGGTAGTAACTATTAAATTGGGTTACCAAGAGAATTGCCATTAACGCCATAGCGAGAGCAAATGCCTGAATTAGAAAAGCAGCTGACTGTTCCTGCTCTTCGTTAGCTCCTCGGAATTGAAATTCCACGCCTGCTACAGGAGGGTTGGCTTCAATCCAAGCACTAAGCTCCTGCAATTTGTTATCAGCGACAACACCATCCGCGGGATTAGCTCGAACATAAACAACGCGGCTACTATCAACTCGCTGAATCGAACTAACTTTTTGTTTGGCTTCACGAGTAACAAAACTACTAATAGGTACTGGGCCATTGGCAGTGCCAATTCGTATTGAATCTAGTTGGTCGATGCCGCGATATTCTGCCGGATAGCGTACACGGATATCTACTTCTTCTTCGCTGTCGTCAGGTCGATAGTCTCCCATGAAAATACCATTGGTGAGTAATTGAATAGCTGCGCCAATTTCTGTCATATTGGCGCCGAACATGGCGGCCTGGGCGCGATCCACATTGATTTGCCATTCGATTCCAGGAATTGGGGCAGTGTCATCAATGTCGATAAGCCCAGTCATTTCTGTTTCCATGAACTCTCGAATTCGTTCTGCTTCCAAGAACAATAGATCGAGGTTTTCTCCAGCTAGTTCTACTTGAATTTCTTTGCCAACTGGAGGCCCTTGTTCAATGGTCACAATTTCTGCGCGTACACCAGGTATCTCTGAGATTGCTTCCCGATACATGCTTTCGATTTCGAAACCATTGAGTTCGCGAGTCCGCCGGTCAGTCAGCTCGATAAATATCGTACCAATTAAATCTGGTGCTGCTTGAGATGGGCCGGCGGATTGAACTCCGGCACCGGATTGGGTGACGATACCTTCGTAGTAACCAATTTCTGCGATGCGATCTTCAGCATCTAACATGATTGTGCGTAGTTCTGCTGGCGAATAATTTCCTCGCGCGAAAATCTGCACCTGAGTCTGCAGTGGTTCTGCCGATACAAAAAATTCAATTCCAGACCCCCAGCGATCATAAGCAGTTATGATGCTGATTAGCGTGGTAATCGAGAAAATTAATACAATACCAGGAGCACGAACAGCTCTCTTAAGTACGGCAGCGTAAATTCCTGTTACACCATTAGTTTTTGCTGGATCACCTTCTTCCAGACTACGTAAATAAACTTTATCTGCATCGCTTGATTTACCAATAAGTGCTCCAATAGTCGGTGCAAAAAGTAATGCATAAAACATCGAGCCTATTAGTACTGCGAATACAGTAATTGGCAGATAGCTCATGAATTGGCCAGACACTCCAGGCCAAAACATCAGGGGTAAAAAGGCGGCTAATGTTGTAGCTGTCGAAGCAGTAATTGGCCAAAACATACGGTGCACTGCTGCCTTGTAGGCTTCTCGACTATCCAATCCTTCGGCCATCTTGCGGTCCGCATATTCCACCATGACGATAGCGCCATCAATCAGCATTCCTAAACCAAGCAACAAACCGAATATCACCATAAAGTTATAAGTGAAATTAAGCATGTTAATGATGATGAACGCAAAGAAGAATGAAAAAGGTACCGCTAGAGTGACGAGCAATCCAGAGCGTATCCCGACGGTCGCAATTACAACAAGTAGCACCAATACCATGGCAGTGGCCATATTCCCGGATAAACCCGCATTTTGCTCTAGAGCGATTGGAACTGAGTTGTTAATGTAAAACAAGGTTACGGCAGGGGGGAGAGTAGGCCGAACTTCATCGACAATAACTTCAATCTGCTCCATGGCTTGAACCAGATTCGCCCCTTTACGCTTCATTATGTTTAGCGAGATTGTTTGCGTGTGATTCGCATAGGAATAGCGAGTCGCATCTTTGAATGTTCTCCGAACTTCAGCTAGATCGGAGACTGTGAGAACACCTCTTTCAGTGGATGCTAGTGGTAAATTAAACAAATCATCAGCATCTTCTATGAGACCAGGCACTTTTACTGAGAAGCTACCTTGTCCGGTATCAACTTGTCCCGCTGCGATTAAACGATTGTTGCTAGTAACCGTCTGCACGATGGCACTATTCGGAATACCATAAGTCTCTAGCTTGGAAGGGTTAATAACAGCTTCTAGTAATTCTTCACGATTCCCAACCATAGGAGCTTCGAGAATTTGTGGAACTAATTCAATTTCTCGCTGTAAATCTTCCGCTATGCGCAGCAAGGTGCGCTCCGGCACGCCTTCCCCACCAATAGCGATTTGGACAATTGGCAAAGAGACTGCTGACATCTCCTGGATAATGGGTTCCTCAGTCGATTGAGGAAAACGCGCTTTAGCGCGGCTTATTGATTCGCGGACTTCAGCCAGTGCTGCGGATGTTTCAAAATTGATATCGAATTCAGTCATGATTGTGGCAGCACCTTCACTGGAAAATGAGGTCACTTCGACTATGCCATCAACAGTTTTAAGCTCTAGCTCTGCAGGTTTTGCTAACAATCTTTCAGCATCTTCCGGTGAAATGCCTTCATGGATGATCGTAGTCACAACCATTGGCATTTGTACATCGGGATACATCTCTATCGGGATAGCCAAGTATGAGGCGTAGCCGGCTAGCAAAGTGACCGTAAAGATACTTAGCGTTGTTCGCGATCTCGATATAGCTGCGTCGATATAAGATTTCATGGAATTCCTATTTGGATGGCAAAGGTTTGCCGGCGAGAGTGCTATTGATCCCAATCAAAATTGACTTCGACAATTTGACCAGGGAATACAATCTCCTGTCCTAAGGTCACTAACGTAATATCACCTTGCATTCCTGTAACCCAGATTCCCGGGTCTAGCTGGTTTGTTTCATCACCAACAATCTGAATATTGTAAAATTGGACAGTGTTGTTTCTATCCAGGGTTTTAATGCCAATAGCTCCAGTGTCATCCAGCGTAAGAGCAGAAGAAGGAATTCTATAGGCATTTATATTGTTAGCATTTACCTGTAACTCAACCGTTATACCTTCACGTAAATTCTGATATTGAGGATGTACTTCTATTTCTATTCGATAGCTGCGAGAGATTGCATCGGCTGCTCTAGCTAAATAGCTAACAGTACCTTCAACAAATTCTCCGCTTAATAATCTACCAGAAACTTGGGCGCCGACACTAAGAGCCCCAACCTCTTGCTCTGGTACCAGGCCAACTAATAACATCGGGCTGTCATCCAGTACTGAAGCACACACAGTTCCAATGTTAAGTAAGTCACCTACTTCAATAATTCGAGTTTCTACAACACCATCAAAGGGGGCAACAATTTTTGTTTTTGCCAGTGCGAGTTCGGCGCGCGCTACAGAGGCTTTAGAGGATTCCAAAGCAGCTTTGAGTTGAGCTACGATCACATCGGACTGTAATCCTTTTTCTTGTAAATCAAGTGCGGCAGCATATTCGAACTGCGCTTGCTCCCGACGACTTAAGGATTCATCCAGATTAACCTGGCGATTATCTATAGCGATTTCACAAAGTAGGTCACCTTTTTGCACTCGCGCACCGCGCGCAACTGGCTCTCCAATGACTCGGCCAGCTTCCTCAGCACGAATTTCTACATGCCGAAAAGCTTGAGTTTGTCCGCGTACTCGAATTTTTTCAGTGTATGACTGCGGGCTAATGCGTTCGGCGCGGACAGTTACGACGCCAGGGCTTTCCGATTCAGCTAGGCCTTCAGGTAAAACGACTACCCTAGTGGGTGTTTGCAGGCTGGCTAGGTTTACGGTTTCAGCATTATGTGGAAGCGCCATCCAAGCAACCACCGCGGCTAGAATCGCCACTGCTAATAATTGCTGCTTTTTCAATGTTTCCTCCAAGAGCTTCTTTCAGCAATTGCTATCGTCAAGTCCAAAACACGCCTATATCTTGGAGGCTAGGTAACTAATATTACTCAACCCCAGTAGCGCGGTGTTTGAAAAGGGTTGGTTGTTCGTCCCTGTCGTCTGAAATATCCCGAGTCACCGGACATTTATGCATTTGCTTAACTTTACATTATGCGACTCAAAAAAGTGTTACGTATTGTAACGACTGCCTGAATTTTTGCAATGTGTTTCTGATGTGATCTAACGAAATTATAGAGTATTTGAACGTTATTATCTGTGTGAAGGCTTTTCGGCCGATTTGTGCTAATTTTTACTCCTATGAATGATTATTTAGGGAGTCGAGTGGGTCGTGAAAGATTTAAAAAACAAAGTAGCAATCATAACGGGATCTAGTAGCGGTGTGGGCGCTGCAACAGCGCAGCAATTAGCCGCATTGGGCTGCCATGTGGTAATTAACTACAACTCAAATTCTGCAGGTGGTGATGCGGTTGCAGCTGAATGTGAAAAAGTTGGAGTGGAGGCTTTAGTATTTAAGGCGAATGTTGCGAATGATGGAGATTGCCGTGCCATGGCCAACGCTGCAATCGAAAAATGGGGGCGTATTGATGTCTTGGTTAACAATGCTGGGACGACCAAGTTTGTTGATCATAATAATTTGGAAGGATTGGATGCTGACGATTTCCAGAACATTTATGCTGTAAACGTAATTGGTGCTTACCAAATGACTCGGGCTGTTGCGGACCAAATGAAGCGGCAAGAAGGCGGAGGAGCGGTCGTTAATGTTGCTTCGATAGCAGGGGTGGCAGGTGTCGGAAGTTGCATAGCTTATGCGGCCTCGAAGGGAGCAATGATAACGATGACATTATCATTGGCACGAGTATTAGGCCCTGCAATAAGAGTAAATACTGTTTGCCCAGGTTTTATCGAAGGTGAATGGTTGAAGCAGGGATTGGGAGAAGAGCGTTACGAAGCGGCCAGGTCAGCAAGTATAAAAAGTGCGCCATTAGGCGTAACTGCGAGTGCGGATACAGTCTCTGAATCAATTCTATTTTTTATTCAAGGGCCCGCAGTGGTAACTGGCGAGACTTTGATTGTAGACGGTGGTCGTCATCTCGGCATGACCCCGCTTACTAGGCGCTAGCGCATCATTCTAGAAAAGCCAGATAAAAGACTGGTGAACGCTATTTGGCAACGGGACGTTTTTGTAGTTTGCGTTGCAAAGTGCGGCGGTGCATTTTGAGTTGCCGGGCAGTGGCAGAAATATTGCCGTTGTTTTCCATCAGCACCCTTTGAATATGCTCCCACTCCAAACGCCGCACTGACATCGGTTCTAATCTAGGAGATTCATTTGGCTCCACTGTTACCCCATCACCTGCCAGCATTGCGGATAAGATTTCGTCAGCATCAGCAGGTTTTGCTAGGTAATTATCAGCGCCAAGTTTGATCGCCTCCACGGCGGTAGCAATGCTGGCATACCCTGTGAGAATTAGAATCCGTATTCCTGGCAGCTGTTTTTTTAGAATGGGAATTAAATTTAGTGAGGTCTCTCCACCAAGATTTAGGTCCAGAATCCCGAAAGCAAAATTAGAGTCCTTTATCAGCTGGAATGCTTCATCGCTAGTCTTTGCGTGCGACACTGAGAAATTTCGGTGTTTCAGTGCTCTACTGATTACTCTGGCGAATACTTCGTCATCTTCTACCAGAAGTAGTTTTTCTGAATCCATTCCGATTAGCCTTGTTGGTGATCAGGGAGCGGCAATTTGATTAATGCAAGCGCACCGCCAATTTTTAGATTAAACATTTCTATGCTACCGCCTAAGCGTTGAACCGCAGCGTTAGCAAGAAAAATACCCAGCCCCATGCTTTCCTTGCGGCCAGAAATGAAAGGCTCGCCCATACTCTCCATTACTTCAGTTGGAATGCCTGGTCCGTCATCATTAATAGATATTTCAAATTGTGGTGGGTTTGCCTTATTGATCTTGAATTTAACTTCTACATAATTTTGTGCAGCTTTGATTCCATTCTCGATAATATTAATTACGGCATGCCTTACATTCAGGCTAGATGCAACTTTAGGATCATCAAAACAATCAATTATAAAATCAATCGAGGCGGTCGGATGAATATTCAGGATGTAATCTTTTATGTCTCCAACAAACAAAGACAAAGAAACACTCTCTTCTTGCTCTGGATTATCTTTGTTGTAGTAGCGTGTTAATTGAGTCAAAGAATGCCTGCACCGCGTGACTTGTTGCTTAAGTATGGAAATCTCTTCTTTGATTTCGTTGTTTTTTAATTCTTCCGCATCCAATTTGTCTAGTTCTGTTAATAGAACGGCCATAGTAGAAAGAGGTGTTCCAAGGGCATGAGCTGTGCCTGCTGCCAAGGTGCCAATCGCAACGAGTTGTTCGTTGCGCATTTCATTCTCTCTCGCTTTTGCGAGGTTTAACTCTCGTACCTTTATGACATTTGCCATATGTGTAATAAAAACTGTGATTAGTATAGAGCTCACCAAAAAAATCACCCACATACCAACTAGGTGTAATTGAAACACGACTTCTTGTTGGGCAGGTCCAGCATCCATGCCATGATCGCTCTGCAGATCAAGGAGCAAAAACGAGGTATAAATCAATATACCCATCACGGCAAAAGAATTGACAAATGCCCGAGGCAGAAGTGTCGCAGTCACTGCAAGCAAAACTAGCAAGTATGAAATCAGCGGATTACTGGCACCGCCTGTGTACAGAAGAAGTGTTACAAGAATCACAACATCGACTAAAAGATGGCTAAATAACTCAATGTTGCTAACTGCCCCACTTGATTTTAGTCGTCGATAGCCTAGTACCACCGATATAAGTACTGCCAGGATTAGCACCGCAATTAAACTTGGCGATACATCCAGGTTTAGAAAAGGTTGAAATATAAATAGTCCAGAAACACTACCTAAAGTGACCAAGCTGCGCAATAACAGTAGGCGCTTGAGTCCCTGGCGCGCTAAAGCGCCTGCATCGTTAGTCATCGGAACAATAAAGCTAAGGACTTCAGAAATTTTTGGATACTTAAACATTATTCTATTCTACCCCAAACCACCATTTGTAAGTGCTTCTACCAAGGGACATTTTGTCGCATGCGCTTGAAGCGCCACCTGGTTTGAATGACTAGGCAAAATCTGCTCTGCGGGTTATATTGCCTCGACTCAGGATCAAAGCAATAGCAGCCAAGCAAAACTTGTTAAATTCTAAAGATTTCTCCTTATTAACAGGGGTTCAAAAAACCTATGCAGAATTGCTTGTCCAAGCATTTGGGCAGTGCCAATTTTTGCATTATGGGCTTCGTTCTAATATCTCAGAAGATGAAGACTACCCGGAACAGCAAAGGTTATTCGCAGACAAAATATTCGATCTAGGCAATCACAGCTGTGATAAAGAAGATGATACCGGGAGCGACCGACAGTTGTCTGTTCTTCTATTCGGATTTAGTTTTGCCTATTTGGCAAAGAAATTTAAGAAAGAAGGGCATCGAGTTAAGTGGGTTGACCAAGAGCTAAATGCGGCTTCTAACCAAGAAATCTACAATTTTTCTCTCGTAGATAGGGGAGGTGAGGATCAGTATTCAGGTGAAAAATATGACTTGATTATTGTTGAAGGTAGCTACCATTATTTACAGCAAATGCTCATGTTGAGCAAAACACGAGAATTGCTTTGCGATCAAGGCAGGCTAATTGTTTTTGGTGAATATATAAATGATGATTCCAAAATAGAGAGATCAAAAATTCCTAACCTAAGCAGCATGCAACAACTCGCTGAAAGATTAAGCTACTTGATTATAGACGAACTAGACTATACCGCGGATGCAATTTTCAGTATTGGCTTACTTAAAAAAATCGCAAGAAAATCGACAGTAGAAATTACGAACGAAATTACATTCACTGAAGATGAATTAATTAGTAATCGGCGCTGCTATAGAATATTCAGACTGCAAAAAGACAGCAGCCCCAGCGGAGAATATGCTTTTGCTAAATATGGAGATATAGATAGTTTTGAGCCGTATGAAATTTCAACTTTATTTGAAGAGAGCTTCGATACTAAATTTAACCCAGATGTTTGGAAATGGAAATATGAGTTGGGTGCGGGAAAGTGTGTGATAGCGAGAGAGGCCAAAAGTGGAAAAATTGTGTCCCACTATGGAGGTGCACCACGACAGATACACTATTTTGGTGAGCCGAATACCGCTATACAAGTTTGCGATGTAATGGTGCTGCCAGAGATTCGGAGGCAGTATGGCAAAAATAGTCTTTTTTTTAAGACCGCAGCGACTTTCCTTGAGCGAGAAATAGGGAATACAGTCAATCATTTGCTGGGGTTCGGTTTCCCAAATCAGAAAGCAATGAATATTGCATTAAGGCTGGGTCTTTATGAAAAGACTGATGAGTTTCTTGAGTTGATCTATCCTCTTAATCAAAAAGCTGCGACATTTCCTTTTCATTTATCTCCAATAGATATTTCTTGTTCTCGGCACCAGCAAGAAATCGATTATTTATGGCAATCGATGAAACGAGAAACCATTACAGGGATTATTGGAGATAGGCACTGTAACTACATCAAGTATCGTTATTTTGACCACCCATTCGCCCATACAGATCTCTACCGATGTAATTTTCTAAATGATGAAACAGAAAAACCTGTTGCAGCAGTGTTTTTAAAAGAGCATGAGAGTCGGTTGTTAGTAATGGACTTAATATGTCCTTTGTCAATCATGAAGCAGGTGCTTACTAGTTTGAGTCAGCTTGTGCCCGAGACAGAATTAAAATTGTGGATTACTAGAGGCTGGCTCGATGCAGTTAAATCAGAGATGGCAATTGAGAATCATCTTGGTATCGAGATACCTTGCAACGGTTGGAATCCTGGCCCACATTCCGTTGATCTATACGGTAAATGGTGGCTCACAGCAGGCGATATGGATTTTATGTAAAACAGTCAAGTTGATAAGGTTTTAGACTAATGAGTAGTAACAACATCTACGAGCAGAATCTGGATCAAAATCGGGCAAATTTTGCCCACCTAACACCTTTGAGTTTCCTGGAGCGAAGCGCCAGCGTTTATCCTGCACAACCTTCTATTATCCAAGGAGAGCGAACTTATACTTGGAAAGAAACCTATGATCGATCTTGTTTGCTTGCCTCAGCTTTGCTAAGCCGCGGTATAGGTAAAGGTGACACAGTTTCTTTTATGGGAGCCAACACACCAGAGACTTTTGAAGCGCATTTTGGTGTACCTATGACAGGTGCTGTTTTAAATGCACTTAATGTAAGGCTCGATGCAAAAGCCATCGCGTTTATTTTGGGGCATGCAGAAACAAAAATTTTATTTACCGACAAAGAATTCAGTACCACAATAAAAGAAGCATTAGATTTGTTGCCTGAGCCGCCTATCGTTATTGATATCGATGATCCGAATTTTCAACAAGGTGAATTGTTAGGTGAAAGCAGTTACGACGATTTTATTAGGACAGGAGATAAGGACTATCGATGCTTTCAGGTTAGTGATGAATGGCAGGCGATTTCCTTAAATTATACGTCTGGAACAACAGGGGATCCGAAGGGGGTAGTTTACCATCATCGTGGCGCATACTTGAATGCAGTATCTAATGTGCTTTGTTGGAATATGGGAAATCACCCAGTCTATCTCTGGACATTGCCAATGTTTCATTGTAATGGTTGGTGTTTTCCCTGGACGCTTGCAGCAGTGGCAGGTGTTAGTGTTTGTTTGCGTCATGTTAGAGATGACCTAATCTTTAGTGCGATTAAGCAGCACAGAGTCTCGCATTTTTGCGGAGCGCCAGTTGTACTCAATACTCTGATTAATGCTGATGATGAATTAAAGCAAGGTATTGATCATCAGGTTTCTGCAATGACCGCAGGAGCGGCGCCTCCAGCCGCAGTAATTGCAGGAATGGAAAATATGGGGTTCAGAGTTACTCATGTTTACGGGCTCACCGAAACTTATGGCCCGTGCGTGGTCTGTGCCCCCAAACAAGAGTGGCAGGAACTTTCTATAGTGGCTCGAGCTGAAATGTTGGCGAGGCAAGGGGTAAGGGCGCCATTGCAAGATGAGATAATGGTAGCGGACCCAGAAACAATGCAACCCGTACCTAAAGATGGCAAGGCCATGGGTGAGATTTTTATGCGAGGGAATCTCACTATGAAGGGCTATCTCAAGAACCCCAATACAACAGAAGCCTCTTTTTCTGGTGGATGGTTTCATTCCGGCGATTTAGCAGTATGGTATGAAGATGGCTATACTCAGATAAAAGATCGCTCAAAAGACATCATTATATCCGGTGGCGAAAACATTTCGTCGTTGGAAATCGAATCGGTACTTTTCAAACATCCAAAAATATTGGAAGCTGCTGTAGTGGCAAGCAGCGATACGAAATGGGGTGAGGTACCCTGTGCTTTCGTTAGCTTAAAATCTGGCGAAGAAATGAACTCTAGTGAGCTTATTGCTTACTGTCGGGAAGAATTAGCTGGATTTAAGACGCCAAAAAAAGTAGTTTTCGGTCCTATCGATAAGACTTCGACTGGAAAGGTGCAAAAGTACCTACTTCGGGAAAAAGCCGAGAGTATTGATTATGCTAAGAAATAAGTTAAATATTAGCTCAACAACACACCGTGTGGAATAAGTAAAATGAAAGTTCACTACCAAACTTGAGGAGAAATAAATGAAGAAGTTATTAATAGCTATGGTAGCTGCACCGGCATTGGTATTTTCAATGCTACTGGCGGCTCAAGACATGGAAGACACAATTACTGTGACAAGTTCTATTTTTGATCATCATGGCATGGTGCCAGAGGAAAATTCTGCCTATGGAGCAAATACTTCCATTGACCTAAGCTGGTCAGATTTGCCGGCAGGAACGCAATCTCTAGCGCTAATTTGTGATGATCCTAAAGTTGTCGAAATTGGTATGATGGAGACGCCTTTTGTTCATTGGGTTGTCTACAATATTCCAGCGAGTGCGAGCGGACTGCCAGGTGGTTTAGCAGCTGAAGCCGAGCCCATGGTCGATGGATTGGCAGGTATGATTAACGGTAACAATGGTTTGGGTCGCTCTGGTTACTTCGGTCCTCGCCCCCCGGCTAATGGCCAATTGCACCAATATGATTTTCGAATATATGCGCTTGATGCAGATCTTGATCTAGCAGCAGGGCTTAATAAGGATCAGTTGTTGGAAGCAATAGATGGTCATGTGATAGGGACTGGTATGCTTATGGGTCATTACGAACGCAAAGAATAATTTGCGCAAACAGCAGGTAGAATAAGCGCTCTCAAAAGTGCAAAAAGAAGCGGGCTTTTAGCCCGCTTTTGCGTTATCTCTTTTTGATATGCAATTTCTGGGTCCTTTTAGAAACTACTTCCTGGGAGACTATTACGATTCAGAGCTTTTCTGTGAAGTTAGTCGCTTTCGGTCAAATTACCTTTAACACTTTGGTTCTTAAAATCAATAAAGCAAGTGAGTTGAAAATTCATAATATTTAATAAAAACAATAATATAAATAGTTTAACTTTGTGATTTATTCAATCTGTTTTGTACTTTTTTCTAGATTAGAACGCTAAATTGCAGATTCTGACCACTGCTTTACAGGGTATAGATGATGCGATAATGTGCTTTTTCCCTGAATATTATAGAGTTCAAACGCTGGTAAGCGCATTTTGGTCACGTCACTGTGACTCTAAAGTACAAGAAAAATAGAACTAAAATAGGACTAAACCTATGAACAATAAAATACATAAACTAAGGCTTATTCATCTCATTTCCTTTCTATTATTGCTGCCGGAGGTCTTGAGCGCACAGAGCAGAATTGTTGAATCAGATTCTCATCGATTTGAGGAAGTTGCTGAAGGTGTTTGGTTTGTAGGGGGTAATGGCAGTGTCCACACAATGAGTAACGCTATGGTATTAGTGGGTGAATTTGACACGCTTGTTGTGGATTCGCATGTAACGCCAGCTGCATCCCGGGCTTTGTTAGATTCCATCCCGGTTATCACTGACAAACCAGTCCGCTATCTGGTGAATAGTCATTATCATTTTGACCATGCTCACGGTAATCAATCCTTCCCCCCAGGTGTTGAGATTATTGGTCATGAATTCACTAGGGCTAAGTTAAACGGCGAAATAGGAAATGTTCTCGAGGAGAATACTTTTAAAAGCTTTTCCGATCCTGTGCCAATGATGGTATCCAACCTTGAAATACAAATGAATCAGGAGTCGGACCCCTCTCGTAAAGCGCGCTTGCAAGAGCAGTTGCGTGTGCAAACAGATTACATGAATGCTATTCCTGAAGTGAATCCAACACCACCAAATATTACCTTGCAAGATAAAATGACCTTATTTCAGGTTGTTGCTTCTGGTTCACGAGAAATTCAACTGTTGCATTTCGGTCGTGCCCATACCGGCGGCGATGTGGTCATATTCCTTCCGCAGGAACGGATAGCATTTACGGGTGACATGATGCTTCCTGGTCTTGCTTATATGGGGGATGGTCACGTAGACGAATGGCCAGCTGCACTTGAAGGTTTAAAGTCTTTAGATTTTGATGCCTGGTTACCAGGACATGGGCCAGTTATGCGATCCAAAGATCAAATAGGAAACTTTCAGGAATATTTGCGTGATTTATGGGTCAAGACAGGCGTCATGCATAGCAGAGGCGTAAGTTGGGAAGAGGCAGCGACTGAAATCGATATGACTAATCATACTGCGAGCTTTTCACAAATTCGTGAAGCTGGTGTCGACCCTCGAGCGATTAGGCGCATTTATCAGCTGCTTGACGAAAGATAGGTTACAGTTAGGTTGATAGGGGCAAAAAAATTCCTTCCATTCTATCGTTGCCAAATACTATAAAAGGGCCAGATAGCCCTTTTATAGTATTAGCTTTTCTTATTCTAAAACTGGATAACCAAACAAAGGTGAGTTGGAATCAATGATTGATTGCATTGCCGTCACTCCTAAATCTTGGCGGGCAGTCAAATGTCGATAAGATGTAATTTGCGTCATCATAATTCCAATCATTTCTTCAACGGGGTCTACCCAGAAGATTGTCCCCCAAGCGCCACCCCAGCTAAATGTCCCTGGTGTTAATGGGTCACGTGCTTTGCCAGCATCACTTACCAGGCCAAAGCCTAGGCCAAAAGTGTAACCAGGACCTCTTATGTAGACATCGTTGTCACCGCTGTGATTAGAAATCATGAGGCTCACAGTTTTTGGGCTTAGTAACCGCACTCCATCTAACTCACCACCATTAAGCAACATTTGACTGAAGCGAAAGTAATCTGGCGCGGTTGAAAATAATCCAGCGACACCCCCATAGTAATTTTCACCAAAAAAGGGCCGATCGGAGTATTCATTCGTCCGGGATAGTTCGATGCTTTGGTCGGGACCTGAAGGGCTGTAAACGGAAGCAACTCGATCACGTTTCTCAGCGGGTACTACATAGAACGTATCTTCCATTCCAAGTGGGTCAAAGATCTTACGCTGAAGATAATCCTGAATAGGTTCGCCAGCAATACGTTCAACTAAAAGTGCGACGTAGTCCGTGGAGCTGCCATACTGCCAGTCATCTCCAGGATGAAAGGCGAGGGGTAAAGGAGCTCTGCGCCGAATTGTGTCTTCAAGATTATCCATTCTTTCTAATAGAGCTACTTCATCGTCATTCAAAGCATCTCGACTTGGGTCGAGTCCGGCTGTGTGAGAAAGCACATGACGGAAATCGATCGGTCGGTAGGCTTGTATTCGATGGGCGCCGAATTCATTTTCAACAATAACTTCTTTCCCGGCGACTTCAGGAATCCAGTCGGTTATTGGATCTGTTAACAAGAAATGGCCTTCCTCATAAAGCATCATCAGTGCTGTTGAAACAATCGGCTTAGTCATGGACATAATGAAGAAGATTGTGTCGTCCGACATTTCCTCTTTATTTTCCTTGCTTTTCCAGCCTTGGGACTCTAAGTGAATGACCTTCCCCTTGCGGGCGATCAGAGAAACGGTGCCAGCCAATTGATTCGAGTCGACATAGCGTTGCATCGACTCCGATAATCTGCCGAGTCGCTCGCTGGAAACACCCACACTTTCTGGGTTGGCTGTGGGCAAACCATTGGCCCAGGCGGAAGAGGTGATTGATATAGCCGCGATTAGCAGAAGTAATCGCCGGCCATGAATTTTTACTGTGCTTGTTATTAGAGGAAGCATAGAAACTCCTGACAATTTGGATGTTTGGGAGAAGTATAGAGTTCTGCTCTAGATTTGACCAGTCGCTCTAATTACTTCATGCTCCATCCCTTTGAAAATCCCAGCAGTAGAAAAACAATGAGTCAATTACCTTATAGCACCAAGCCCATTTTTCTCTCACCTGGCCATAATGCTGGAGATCTGGTCCAGTCTCATCAATGGAAGGTATTAAAAGAAGAGCCAGGGCTGGTTGAGATTGATGCCCATTTGCCCCAGCATTTGTTGAACCCTAGGAATCAATTATTCGGTGGGTTTCATGGTATCTATGTGGATATGATATCCATTTATGTGGCCAGAACTTCGATCGCCGAGCAACCCAAATTTAAGTGGTCCACAACGGTAAATATGCGTATTGATTATTTTGCGCCAGTAGAAGGTCCGCACTTTTTTTTAAAGGGCGAATTAATCAATGACGGGAGAAGTACTTGCTTGATTGCTACTACGTTTAGTGACCCAGAAGGAAATAAATTGGTTTACGCCATTACAACTTTAAAAAAAAGTAATTAGATTAAATAAAAAAAGCCGGCAAGAGCCGGCTTTTTATCGATTAGCGAATTGTTTGCTACATTGAATAGCCTTTCTCATCGTGGTCAACAATGTCACAACCCATTTGCTCTTGTTCATCATTAACTCGAATTCCAGAAGTCATTGCGCTAACAATTTTTAACACAATAAAAGTGACAATCGCGGTATAGATGCCAACGGCTAAAATACCGGTGACTTGAACGCTAACTTGCGAACCTATTGTCATGCCGTCTGCGAGGCCATTGCCACTGAAGATTCCAAGATTACTGGACACTAATATGCCCGCAAGGAAAGTTCCTACAATGCCACCCACACCGTGAACTGGAAATACGTCAAGGGAATCATCAATTTTCATTCTTTGTTTTAGAAAGGTAGTAGCGAAATAGCAAATTATGCCGCCAGCCAAGCCAACTAACAAAGCTCCGGCGGGACCAACTGAGCCAGACGCTGGCGTAATAGTTGCCAGCCCCGCTACCATACCGGTAATAGCGCCTAGGCCACTGGGTTTGCCATACTTAATCCATTCGATGATCATCCAGGAGAGGGCGCCCGTGGCCGCTGAAATATGCGTTACAAATAAGGCCATACCAGCTGCCCCATCGGCTGCCAGTGCAGAGCCAGCGTTAAAACCGAACCACCCAACCCAAAGCATCGCAGCTCCGGTAAAACTCATGGTTAGGTTATGAGGTAAAGCTGCAGCTTGCAGAAAATCTTTACGCTGGCCAATAAAGAGAGCAATCACTAGTGCGGCTACACCGGCAGTAATGTGCACCACCGTGCCGCCAGCAAAGTCGATTAGTCCCATTTGACCCAGCCAGCCGCCACCCCAGACCCAATTAGCTACAGGGAAGTAAACAACCAAAGTCCACAGCACACTGAACATAAGCATTGAAGAGAATTTAATGCGCTCTACAAAAGCTCCTACAATCAAAGCTGGGGTGATGATAGCGAATGTCATTTGAAAACCCGCGAACACTGTTTCGGGAATGTCGCCGGACATTGAGTTGATGTCTATGCCACTAAAGAACATGCGGCTAAGACCACCCCAATACGCTGATTCAGAAGGTCCGAATGCAATACTGTATCCAACAGCGAGCCATAATATTGATATGGATACTGCAATGGCAAAACATTGCATGAGCACTGATAGTACATTCTTTGTCCTAACCAGGCCGCCATAAAATAACGAAAGACCTGGGAGGGTCATAAAAAGTACCAATGCTGTTGAGGTTAGAATCCAAGCAGTATTAGCTCCATTTAATTCTTGGGCAGAAGCAATTGAAGGAACGAACAACAATACACCGGCCAACAAAAATTTGTTTTTTAATATTTTGTTAATCATTTTATTTAAAATCCTCTATAAGGCTTCATTGCCGGTTTCACCGGTTCTTATGCGAATGGATTGTTCTAAATTGGTGACGAATATTTTCCCATCTCCAATTTGGCCTGTACCCGCTGCCTTGCAGATTGCTTCGATGGCTTGGTCCAATAAGTCGTCAGATACAGCTATTTCCATTTTGGACTTCGGCAAGAAATCGATTACATATTCAGCGCCACGATAAAGCTCTGTATGCCCTTTTTGTCGTCCAAATCCTTTAACTTCAGTGAGAGTTACCCCGCTAACCCCAATATCCGATAGAGCTTCGCGCACGTCATCGGCTTTGAATGGTTTTATAATTGCGGTTATCAATTTCATTATTCTTCTCCTGCATTATTTTGGTGCGTTTTTGTTGGTCATGAATTGTTTTGGTGCAATGATCTTGATTCATGGGTTGCCTGAAAAACCAATTGCAGGATGCCCAGCCAGACCTATAAAAGCACAGAAACCTAGTCATGCCTTAATCAGAACACCAAACTAGCGCATGATCTTGATTCGGTTTATGAACCTGAGCATATTGGTGTACGAATTATTAGATAAAATAGCAAGAAACGAACCAAGTTTTTGTAATGATAGGTATTTGTAAAAAAAGGAGAGTAATCACTCAAAAGGAAGGATTAGATGAGTGATTACCACTCCAGTGGGGAAGGGATGCTTATATGGCAGCGCGGTGCTGAATTTTTTTACTGGTGATAGCGAAGAGAGCCAGGCAAATTTCTATACCTGCACAACATTGAATCTCAACTATGCTATGAATAAAAATGAACCTTAATTGCAAAAAAAAGACCTCTAGGTTTTTAAACTTAGAGATCTTTTCTTAAAGATTCTGCTTATTCGAGTATTAGTCAACAAATTACTCTAAGTAGGTCTTCCTAGTTTTGCCAAGCGGGAGCAAAACGGATGGCCTGGATAGGCGATATTCGTCCACATACTTGTTAAAAGAATTCAAGTGTTAATTATCTTCACTATCGTAAAATTTTGAGGTGGGTATCGGAGGCTTGTTAGTTTTTATGTCAAGCGACAGTCAAGATTATTTAGCGTATTTTTTCTGATTTAATATGTTCCTGGTCTTTAATCAAATATTCAATTGAATCTCGTTTGTTTCCCCAGGCGGAAGCTAGCATCGATCCGCTTACATTGTGCCACACACTGAAAAGCGCACCGGGCAGCGCAGCAGTCGAAGAAAAGTACTGTAGCGCCAGCGCGACGCCTAATCCAGAGTTCTGCATACCAACTTCGATCGCAATAGTATGGCTTTGTTTTAGGTTGAACCCGAAAAGCCTACTTACAAAAAAACCACTAGCTAACCCAAGGCTGTTATGAAGAATCACTGCTACCAAAGTTAGCAAGCCAATATCTACTAAGCGCTCTGAATTTAATGCAACAACAATTGCGATAATGCAAAGTATTAATAGAATTGAAAGCGAGGGGAAAAACCTTTCGAATTTTACAACTTGAGTGTGCAGTAAGTGATTTACAATAACACCCGCGAAGACTGGCAGAAACACCATTTGCATAATGCTTAGTAACATCCCACGTGTGTCGACACTGACTGTTTCGGATAGATAAAATGCACATAAGAAAGGTGTGGCGAATACCCCGATCAATGTTGATGCCATGGTCATGGATATTGATAAGGCTACATCACCTTTAGCAAGATAAGTCATTACGTTTGATGCGGTTCCACCGGCACAGCTTCCAACTAGCACCATGCCTGCAGTTAACTGATTCGAAAGCTGTAACATGCCGGCGAGCGTTAAAGCCAGAACAGGCATTAAAAGAAACTGTAACAAAACACCAATAAAGACTGCCTTTGGTTCTTTGCTAATTCGTCTAAAGTCTTTCTGAGTTAAGGTAAGGCCCATCATGAACATGACTGCGGCCAGTAGAGGCACTATTGCTTCTTCGAAACTACTCAAAAAATCACTAGCAACAAAGGCAATGCAAGATAAGCATAACGCCCAAACAGGGAATAATTGATTAAAGCGTGTCATAAATAAATGTTCGTCCAGAGCAAATACGGTAGCTACAAATAGTCATCGTTCCTGCAAGCCATTCCTTAAATGATTGTACTTCGAAGTGCAAAACGAAGTGCTGATATAAGGTAGCCAGTCTTAGCCTTAAACGGAGTACTTTGTTCTCATTATGTGGCGTAATTTGTGATTGATGCCGATGACTCTTGAGAGACTTGTTTGTGCTCGGCAGGCCACTAGTCAACACCAGAGCCATTTATTGTTCTAATGGGCAAGAAAAACAATTAATTATGTGGAAAAGCCCAGCCATAATAGGTTGACTTTCCATTGGACTGTTTTAGACCTATTTGTGTCCAATTGGCATCCGGTAAAGTGGTCAGCCTGCGCTTGCCCCTAATGGACTTCATCCGCCAATGCTTTTATGCTTCTGCAGAGGTAAAAGCTGGAAATACTTCAAAATTCATGCCCTATAAGCTAGGAACATACAATGAGAAAAACAATTCGCTGCCTAATGAGCTTAATTCTTCTATCTTGGATATCGAATGGCTATGGTGCGTCAAACGCATGTGAAGCTGATGGTCTGGTTGAATTCTTATGTGGGCCTGTTAGCCCAGAAGATTTAGCACAGATTCCAGGTACTCCTTGGATAATTGCCTCTGGAATGGAAGACGATGGCTATCTGTATTTCACTAATAGCGAAACCTTAAGCTCTGCTGCAGTTTATCCCATCGCAGATGCGCAACATCAATTAGATAATCGATACCGTGAATGCCCTGGGCCGTCTACAGTGGGATTTCGACCTCATGGAATAAACTTGGTGGTGGGGAACAATGGCATTCATACGCTGCTGGTTGTTCGTCATGGTTCTCGTGAATCTATTGAGGTGTTCGAAATAGAAGAAACTGCCAGTGCGCCAATAATCACTTGGGTCGGTTGCGTGATTGCGCCAGCCGATGTGATTTTTAATTCCGTGGTGGCTACGCCTGATTCGGGTATGGCCGCTACTCATATGCAACTCCCTGTCGGTGCTATTTATGAATGGGGGTCAACTTCAGGTTGGCAGAAAGTGCCAGGGAGCGAAAGCGCTGGGCCAAACGGCATTGAGATTTCTGCGGATGGAAACTGGTTTTATGTCGGGGGCTGGGGAACTCGTTCGATAATCAAATTGTCCCGGGGTCAAAGCAATGTCGTAATCGATTCCGTGTCCTTACCTCATCATGTGGATAATGTGCGCTGGGCCACAGACGGCTCGCTGTTAGCTGCTGGCCACGTGGGACCCGAGGCGAGCTCAATAATTGCTTGCCTCTCTCAACAGCAGTGCGAAGGCGTCTCGACCAGAGTAACTCGTGTCGATGTAAATAATTTAACAGCGCGGGAAATTATTAATTACCCATCTAATTCTCGATTCTTGTTAGGAACAGTCGCGATTGAAGTAGGAGACGAAGTTTGGGTTGGTGGTATAGCAGGTAGTGACCGCATTGCTCGTTTCGAATATAGATAAATTATTTTATTTCGAACCTTGTTATTATTACATCTTATGAGAAAATCTAGTGAGTAAATCCAAGGAAGAGATCGTTACAGAGATCGTAAATTTATATAAAGAGATACCTGGCCCTCTATTAATAATATTGCATGCTGTGCAGGCAGAACTAGATTATATACCTTCTGAAGTAGTGTCATTGATAGCAGAAGGGTTGAATTTATCTCGGGCAGAAATTCATGGTGTTATTAGTTTCTATCATTTTTTTCGAATTCGCCCAGCTGGGCGTTATATCGTGCAAATTTGTCGTGCTGAGTCTTGCCAGGCAATGGGAAGCCGGCAGCTAGAACTTCATGCTAAAAACTCTCTAGGCGTCGACTATCATGAAACTACTAAAGACGGATTGATTACTCTCGAGCCTGTTTATTGTTTGGGTAATTGCGCTTGTTCTCCAGCTGTTCGTGTTGGTGATAAGATATATGCTCATGTAGGGGCCGAATCTTTCAATACCATAATTTCTGAATTGGCCTTAGAGAAGCTTGAGGTTCAAAGCTAACAATGCCCAAATCCACTACTAAAGTATTTGTGCCGCGAGATACTACCGCTTGCTCGCTCGGATCTGACAAAGTCGCAGATCAGTTGCAGCAGCATTTTGTTACCTCCAACGTTCCTGCTGAAGTAATCAGGAATGGCTCTCGGGGTTTATATTGGTTGGAACCGCTAATTGAAATAGAAACCGAAGCTGGACGATTTTCTTACGGGCCGATTAAGCCAGAAGAAGTCTCAGAATTCATTGAGGCAAAATGTTGGGAAATCAATGACCAACACGGCAAGTACTTAGGGCTAACAGAAAACATCCCCTATTTAAGGGAACAGCAGCGTATAACCTTTGCAAGAGTTGGCCTTATAGAGCCACTCTCTGTAGCCGACTACCGCGAGCATGACGGGTTTGCAGGACTCAAAGTAGCTCTGGCTAACCCCCCACAGAAAATTGTGAGCATCATAAAAGAATCGGGACTGCGAGGAAGGGGAGGCGCCGCATTTCCCACTGGCATTAAGTGGCAAACCGTGCTTGATACTCAAGCCGACCAAAAATACATCGTCTGCAATGCTGATGAGGGTGATTCGGGTACTTATTCAGATCGCATGCTGATGGAAAGCGATCCCTTCTGCCTAATTGAAGGTATGGTAATTGCAGCCCTTGCTGTGAATGCCACGAAGGGCTATATATATTTAAGGGACGAGTACCCTCTAGCCCATAAAATGCTTGATAGCGCACTAAATATTGCGAGATTGGAAAATTATCTTGGCGACAACATTCAAAATAGCGGCAAGAAATTTGATATAGAAATCAGACTTGGAGCAGGTGCTTATATATGCGGTGAAGAAACCTCGATGCTTGAGAGTCTTGAAGGTAAGCGCGGAGAAGTTAGGCCAAAGCCACCATTGCCGGCGATCGAAGGACTCTTTGGCAAACCGACAGTCATTAACAATGTTATTTCGCTGGCTTCAGTGCCTTCAATTTTGGCGAATGGCGTGGACTCTTATCAAAGTTATGGTGTGAATCGTTCTCGCGGAACGCTGCCATTTCAACTTGCCGGTAATATCAGAAATGCGGGATTAGTAGAATTAGCCTTTGGAGTCTCATTAAAAGAACTCATTTACGAGTATGGTGGTGGGTCCAGAACCGGTCGGCCTTTGAGGGCTGTTCAGGTGGGTGGACCATTAGGTGCTTATTTGCCAGAGAGTCAATGGGACACACCCCTTGACTATGAGGCTTTCTCAGCTATTGAGGCAATGTTGGGACATGGGGGTGTTGTCGCTTTTGACGACACCGTCAATATGGGTGAGCAGGCTCGATTTTCTATGGAATTCTGCAGCATCGAATCTTGTGGTAAGTGCACCCCTTGCCGCATAGGGTCTGTGCGCGGTGCAGAGGTAATTGACCGAATAATTGAAGGAGAAAATTCAGACGAAAACAAAGACTTACTCCTCGAACTTTGCGATACAATGGTAGCTGGTTCTCTTTGTGCTATGGGCGGATTAACACCCTATCCAGTACGCAGCGCGCTTAGGCATTTTGCCGACGATTTCGACCCAAGCTAAAACGGTTTACTCTAAATACTATGTTGCAGTACTACGATCCAGACAAGCGTTCCCTAGCAGGACAGCAAAGCGATCCTAATCGCGACTATGGCACGCCTGCAATTTCTCTCAATAATGAAGAGCAGGTGGGACTTGTCACCCTATCCATTGACGGGCATTCAGTAACAGTTCCAGACGGCACGTCTATAATGCGCGCTGCCGCTCTTCTCGATATCAATGTGCCAAGACTTTGTGCGACCGATTCATTGCAAGCTTTTGGTTCCTGCCGTATTTGTCTGGTTCAAATTGAAGGGCACAAAGGTTTTCCGGCTTCCTGTACAACACAAGCAGCGGAAGGCATGGTAGTGCGTACACAGTCGGAGGAAGTAGCGAAACTTCGAAGAAATGTGATGGAGCTTTACATTTCAGATCATCCCTTGGATTGTTTAACGTGTTCCGCTAATGGTGATTGCCAGTTGCAGGATACTGCCGGTGAAGTGGGATTACGAGAAGTGCGTTATGGATACGCTGGAGAGAATCATCTTGATGTTGAAAAAGACGAGAGCCACCCTTATTTTACCTTCGATCCAGCAAAGTGCATTGTATGTTCACGTTGCGTAAGAGCCTGTGAAGAAGTACAAGGCACGTTCGCCCTGACTATTGATGGTAGAGGTTTTGAGTCTAAAGTCTCCGCAGGCCAGAATGAGTCATTCGTAGACTCTGAATGTGTGTCATGTGGCGCCTGTGTTCAAGCGTGTCCTACCGCGACTCTAATGGAAAACTCAATTATAGAGAAGGGGCTACCGGAACATGATGTTGTTACTACTTGTGCTTATTGTGGCGTTGGCTGTGCCTTTAAAGCAGAAGTAAGAGGTGACCAGGTTGTAAGAATGGTTCCATTCAAGGGAGGCAAAGCAAATCGTGGCCATTCTTGCGTCAAAGGACGGTTTGCCTTTGGCTATGCGACCCATCAGGATCGTGTTACCAAGCCTATGATTAGAGAAAGTATTAATGAAGCCTGGCAACAAGTTGGTTGGGAAGACGCAGTTAATTTTGCTGCGAAAAAAATACGGGCTATTCAGAAAAAATATGGTGGCGATTCGGTAGGCGGAATTACCTCTTCCCGATGTACCAATGAAGAAACCTATCTAGTTCAAAAGTTAGTTAGAGCCGCATTTGGAAATAATAATGTTGATACCTGTGCACGAGTATGCCATTCACCCACAGGGTACGGACTTAAAACAACACTCGGAGAATCTGCCGGTACCCAGACTTTTGATTCTGTTGAAAAATCTGATGTTGTTATAGTAATTGGAGCGAACCCCACTGATGCGCATCCGGTCTTTGCTTCTAGAATGAAGCGGCGCTTACGTGAAGGAGCACAGTTAATTGTTGCGGATCCCCGTCGCATTGATCTTGTTAAAAGTCCCCATGTAAACAGCGAATATCATTTGAATTTATTGCCAGGTACGAATGTTGCACTGTTAAACGCCTTGGCTCATGTCATTGTAAGAGATGGTTTGGAAGATAAGAAGTTTATTGAGGCACGTTGTGAGGGCGAAGCATTCCAGCAATGGAAAGAATTTATAGCTGAGCCCAATAATTCGCCTGAGATTATGGCAGGAGTTATAGGTGTCGCAGCGGAACGAATTATTGCAGCAGCTCAGCTTTTTGCTAAGGCAAAAAATGGCGCTATCTATTATGGCCTTGGTGTGACAGAGCATAGTCAGGGTTCGACTGCGGTAATGGCGATAGCAAACCTAGCCATGCTTACTGGCAACATTGGTCGAGAAGGGGTTGGTGTAAACCCATTGCGTGGTCAGAATAATGTTCAAGGGTCCTGCGATATGGGTTCGTTTCCGCACGAGCTGCCAGGATATCGTCACGTATCAATTGATAGTGTGCGGGAGCCATTTGAGAATTTGTGGGGAGTAAAAATAAATAATGAGCCCGGGCTTCGAATTCCTAATATGTTCGATGCAGCAGTTTCGGGTACGTTTAAGGCCCTATATTGCCAAGGTGAAGATATAGCTCAGTCCGACCCTAACACACAGCATGTGGAAAGTGCGTTAAAAAGCTTAGAATGCTTAATCGTTCAAGATATTTTCTTGAATGAAACTGCAAAGTTTGCTCATGTTTTTCTACCCGGTGCTTCTTTTTTGGAAAAAGATGGTACTTTTACCAATGCCGAAAGACGTATATCACCGGTAAGAAAAGTAATGGCACCCTTAAGTGGGAAAGCTGACTGGGAAGGTACTATGGCTCTCTCCAATGCTTTGGGGTATCCAATGGATTATCAGCATCCGTCTGAAATAATGGATGAAATTGCTCAACTAACGCCTACTTTTGCCGGTGTGAATTATCAACGATTAGACGAGGAAGGGTCGATTCAATGGCCTTGTAATGAAGCTAACCCCAACGGCACTCCTATAATGCATGTAGATGAATTCGTTCGAGGTGAAGGTTTTTTTGCAGTGACGGATTATGTTGCTACGGACGAGAAAGTAACAAAACGCTTTCCACTTCTTCTTACCACTGGACGTATTCTTTCGCAGTATAATGTGGGTGCGCAAACCCGACGCACCCAAAACATGGATTGGCATAGTGAAGATGTGCTAGAAATTCATCCCCATGATGCTGAATATCGAGGAATTCTTGATGGTGACAGGTTGCAAGTTTCTAGTCGTGCTGGAGACACGCAGCTAAAAGCTAAGGTTACCGACCGCGTTCAACCGGGTGTCGTCTACACGACTTTCCACCACCCTGAAACAGGGGTTAATGTAATTACAACTGAAAATTCTGACTGGGCAACTAACTGTCCTGAATATAAGGTGACCGCAGTTGAAGTACGTAAAATGATGGGCCAGTCAGACTGGCAGTCCCGTTACGAACGCTTCTCTCATCAGCAAGTTGAATTTTTTAACGAAGCTGAAACCTGATCCTCTAGTGAGTGAATTTATTGGCTCAGAAAAACGCTTAGTAGATATCTGGTCTGATCGGAGTATAGACCGACGCGAAGATTTTATCGCCGAAGAAACTCCAGTAGCGCTTGTCTACAATGATATTTCCCATGTTGTGATGATGGCAACACCTGCCCAGCTTGAAAAATTTGCCCTTGGCTTTAGTCTTAGTGAGGGAATTATTCAAGATTGCGAGGAAGTCTATGATATTCAAATTCGGCAATTGAATGAGGGTGTCGAAGTCGCATTAACTATCTCTAGCCAACGTTTTGCCAAGCTTAAGGATAGGCGTCGCAGCATTAGTGGGCGAACAGGTTGCGGGATTTGCGGGGCTGATTCATTGCAACAAGCTCGGCTCGCGGTAGAGCCTGTCACCAGCCACTGTGAGCCAACCCCAGCGGCTATAAATAGGGCGATCACTGAGCTCGATGGTAGGCAAGACTTGCAGGCTTCTACTGGAGCTGTGCATGGCGCTGCCTGGTGTAATATTGACGGTCGAATTTTGGAAATTTGTGAAGACGTAGGCCGACATAATGCTTTGGACAAGCTAATTGGAGTTTTGGCACAAAAAAACTTACTAGAACTTGAGAGTCTCAATAATGGATTTGTTCTGGTTTCTAGCAGAGCTAGCTACGAAATGGTACAAAAAACAGCCATGATTAATGCCTCAGTACTGGTTGCGGTATCTGCAGCTACTACCATGGCAATGGATGTAGCTCGACAAGCGGGTGTAACTCTAATTGGATTTGCGCGTAAAAATAGACACGTAACGTATGTAAATTCAAAGTGAGTGGAAAGTAGGCTAAAACTGAGTAATGAAAATATGACCGATTCTGAATTGAATCACCTCGTAAAAATGGCAAACCAAATCGCTGACAATCTAAGCCGGCGAGACCCCATAGAAGTTGTCGCAGACCGAGTTGCTGACCATATGAAAAGATTTTGGGCACCATCGATGAAGGCACAAATTATTGAGTACATAAAAGATGATGGAGCTGATCTTAGAGAGGCCGCTAAGTTGGCAGTAGCAAAGTTAAGCTCAGCCAGCACTTAATCTTCCAATCCCAGTATTTCTATTCTTTCGCTGCTAGCTACCGTAATCGAGCGCCCATCGGTCGTAATAAATGAGCGACTTTCTAATTGGTACTTGTAAACCTCATAACTGACTACAGCAGCATTATTGTCACGATGCAGATTTACAGTTAGAACCGTATGGTCATCCTGCCAATCGAAATAATAAAGGGTCGCGCCTATGCCCACCATGAGAAACAAGAACATGTAGGCACCTGCACGGAGATCCGCAGACAATTCATCTTTTCTATTTGACTTGAGGGTCTTAGCTTTTTCTGTTTTATTAGATCTAGAGGTGGAGTCATTTTCGCCATTGGCATGACGTTGTCGGATGACAAAAAAAGCGCCGATAATGACTGCCATGGTGATGAGGAATTTTCCAACCATTTCGCTTTATCCGATTGCAAGCCCCGTTCGATAGTAGCTTAATGATAGCAGTGCTGCCGTCACTTTGCCCCTAATCAGACTAAAGCATGAATTGAGGCCAATTGATGGCGATGCAATAATGAAACAAATAATTTGCCACTATGGTCTATCCAACTATATCGTCCGACACTTAAGATTTTGAATAAACCTGTAAATCACGCTATTTGTTATGTTTCGGCTGGCATGCCGCCGCTGGATTTAAGCGGTCGAAAAACATCGTTTTTTGAATTTTGGCCACTCTGGCTTATATACCTTCCCGTATTCTTGCAGTGGTTATTACTTTCTTTACGTTATCGCAGTTTTTCTCTTCCGCTTATTGCAAATCCCGCGGTACCTTTATCTGGCATGGTGGGCGTCGCAAAATCGTCGGTTTTTGATGCTGCTGGAAATGAGGCCCGGCAATGGATATTGCCTTGGTATGTATACGAGGTGTCAGGAGAAGCTTTAGAGGTGCAAACTCAAAAAGTGTTGGCGGCTCTCTCTAACTACAAATTGAGCTTACCTATAGTGGGCAAACCAGAAATCGGCTGCCGTGGAGTTGGTGTAAAGCTGCTGAAGAATGAAGAGGAGCTTGCAAATTATCTAGCTAATATTCCGACAGGAGGCAGCATCCAATTTCAAAAATTGAGTCAGTGGGATGCAGAAGCAGGGGTATTTTATATACGCTATCCCGGTTCAAGCAGCGGTGAAGTAACTTCTGTAACCCTGAAATACACCCCCTATGTCGTTGGCGACGGACATAGTACTTTGAGCGAGTTGATTGAGGCAGACCCGCGAGCAGGAGTACTTCAACATTTATACAATGAACGTCATCAACAAAACTGGCATACAGTGATTGCCGCGGGTGAGCCATTCAGATTGATATTTGCGGCGAGCCATAGTCGCGGAGCGGTGTTTAGAGATGGCAAAGAATTAATAACTGCTAAACTGTCACAAAGTTTGGATAAGATATTTAACGATATACCGGGCTATTACTACGGTAGGTTGGATATTAAGTTTCAAGATGTCGAAAATTTAAAGGATGGTCGTAATTACGATATTCTTGAAATCAATGGCGCTAGTTCAGAATCAATAAATATCTGGGATCGCAATGCCAGTTTTTTTTCAGCAATTAGAACTTTATTGCAGCAGTACCATACGCTGTTTAAAATTGGTAACGAAAATCGGCAAAGAGGATATAAAACACCAGGTCTTTTTGCGCTTTATAAAGCTTGGCGTTTTGAAACCAAGCTAGTGAAGCTCTACCCCGATAATGACTAATCCAACCCACATACCTATAAAGCCCCGATTTCTAGCATTATTGCTTGAGCGAATGCTGGGTTTGCAGCCTCTGGGGCGGATTTATGATCGAAGGCCAACGGAAACAATTCCTAAGGATTTTCTCGACTACATCTTGAGTGCTTTAGGGGTGAGTAATTTAGTTACTAATGCAGAAAATCTTAATGAAATTCCCCGCGAAGGGCCTTTGTTAATAGTAGCGAATCATCCCTTGGGTGGTTTGGAGGGTATGGCACTTGCCCAAGAGATTCTCAAAGTCAGGCCAGACTTAAAAGTATTAACCAATGAACTCTTGCGCAGAGTTTCTGAGCTTAGTGACCTGTTTATTGGTGTAGATGTCTTATCGAACAATGCCGCGGCTGGCAATGTTGGGGGCATTAAACAAGTGCATAAACACCTAAAGGCCAATGGTGCAGTATTAATATTTCCAGCAGGCATGGTCTCTGCGTATGAATATAGTCAGCGTCGAATCCAGGACAGACCTTGGAGTCGTTTGGTGGGACAATTAATAAAGCGCTATAAATGTACAACAGTCCCGGTTCACGTGGGTGGTCGCAACAGTCTCTATTTTTATGCTGCAGGTTTTATTCATCCCCGTTTACGAACGCTTTTATTGCCGAGACAGTTAGCAAATAAACAAGGATTTAAGTTGCCGCTTATCATTGGTAGGCCGGTCTCTTCTCAAGAAATTCGCTTATTGGATAGCCCAAAGGCCATCACAGAATACTTGCGTGTCAGCACTGATGCACTCGCTCAAGAGCCAGCTATTTTTGAAACAAAGAACCAGGAAGGCATAGACGAGTCTGCATATGATGTGAATTTCTCTGCATTAGAAAATGATCTCGCTAATTTGAAAGAATTTCGCTTGATTGATCATGAAGAGTTCGATGTTTATTGCGCACCGTTTGATCGTCTTGGCGCTATAATGGAGCAAATCGCCATTGCACGAGAGGTTACTTTTCGAGATGTGGGAGAGGGAACTGGGCAGGCGAAAGATTCAGATGAATTTGACCAGCATTATTTGCATCTTTTCTTATGGGATAAGGCTGAAAATCGTATAGCAGGGGCTTACCGCGTTGGTTTAGTAGATAAGATAGTTGCTAAGCATGGAGTGAAAGGTCTTTATAGTCGATCTCTCTATCATTATGACGATGCTTTTATAAATCAATTGGATTCTGCTATCGAAATGGGGCGATCCTTTATTCATCCCGATTACCAGCGCCGACCAGTATCGTTGAATTTATTATGGCGAGGAATCGGCTGCATATTGGTCATGAGACCTGAATATCACACACTATTTGGCTCGGTAAGTATTTCCCGAGAATACAGTGATCTCGCCAGATCATTAATCGCGGACACATTGCTTACCAATTTTAAAGCCAACGAGTTTGCCGACTTAGTAAGGCCTATTACGCCTCACCGAGTTGAGAATCGTGTTTGGACACAGGACATTTTGAGGGAATTATCCAATATAAAGATGTTGGGTAAATTGATAGGTCGTTGTGATCCGGGTAAAGCAGTTCCAGTTCTGTTACGTCATTATTTATCCCTCAATGGAAAAATGGTGTGCTTCAATATTCATTCTAATTTTAATGACTCTCTGGAAGGGCTCATTATTGTGGATGCTCGTAAAACTGACTTTAAAACCTTATCTCGCTTCTTAGGGGCCGAAGGGGTTAAGCATTTTTTAGCGCGGCATAAATTGCCAGAATCTGCTTAAGCCGAATATAATCCAATAATGAACAAACTCATCGCCCTGCTTCAATTGCTTGCGACTGTCGTATTGGGCATTTTCGCGCTAGCAACGGCAGTTAATTTAATCTTGATCTCTATGCGTCCTGAGACCATTTCCGTAGTAAATGCTATTATTGGACAAGGAATATTGATTATTTGCATGCTCGCTTTAGCCAGCATTAGCTTACGCAAAGGGCTGAAAGGCCTGCGTTCAGATAGTTCTGGCACTATTTCAGAAGAATCCCAGGAATAGTTCTTTCATCTGCACAGCTTGCAGAGAAAGGAGTATAATCCTGCGCTTTTAGCATCAGCTGCCCCCATCGATGATAATATTTGAAGAAACAAGCCGGTTTTCTCAATCGCAGCAGAGTTGTGTAGCAACTATTGGGAAGTTCGATGGTGTGCATCTTGGTCACCAATTAATTCTTGACCAGCTCAAACAAAAAGCTGAACAACTCAATTTGCCTTCCTTGGTAATCTTGATAGAGCCTCACCCGGAAGAATTTTTTGCCAAAAGTGATGATGATTGTCCTGCACGCCTAACGACCTTGGAGGAAAAACTAGAACTATTGGAGAGCTTCGGAATCGATTTTGTTTTTCATTTGAATTTCAATCAGGCAATGAGTGAGCTAAGTGCGGAAGAATATATTGAAGATATTTTGATTGAGGGGCTCGGTGTTGCAAGCTTTATTGTGGGCAACGATTTTCGTTTTGGTCATAGAAGAGCTGGAAATTTTACGTTGTTACAAGAAAAAAGTGCCGAGGCTGGTTTTGAAGTGATAGAAACTTCGGCTTATGAGCGAAATGGTCAAAGGATTAGCAGCACGTTTATTCGGGAGCAATTAGCTAATGATGACTTTGGTCTAGTCGAACAGTTATTAGGTCGACCTTTCTCCATGAAAGGTGAGGTAGAGCATGGACAGCAACTGGGAACTGATTTGGGATTTCCAACCTGCAACTTAAATCCCGGTCGGCGAAAAATCCCATTAAATGGAGTATTTGCTTGCGAAGTAAGGCTGGGGGATCGATATCGTCAGGCCGCGGTAAACATTGGGTACCGACCGACGATAACGGAGGAGGGTAACGCTTTATTGGAGGCACACATTTTAGATTTTGATGAAGATCTTTATGGCAAAACTATAGAAGTTATTTTCAGAAAAAAACTTAGAGAAGAATTAAAGTTCGATGGGCTTGAAGCACTGAAACAACAGATGAGTGTCGACGTGGAACAAGTGAGAGAATTATTTAATAAGAGGATATCGTAAGCGCAAAGCCTAAGATTTGCTTAGTAAAAACACATGACGGACTATAAAGACACACTTAATCTGCCATACACAGAATTTCCTATGAAGGCAAACCTAGCCCAACGGGAACCTGCTATGTTGAAAAAATGGCAGGACTTGAATTTGTACACAAAGATCTGTGAAAAAAATGCAGGTCGTCCCAAGTTTATACTTCACGATGGGCCTCCTTATGCCAATGGGGAATTGCACCTAGGTCATGCAATCAATAAATCCTTAAAAGACATCGTTGTCAAATCACGACAACTGAGTGGTTTCGATGCACCCTTTATTCCTGGATGGGATTGTCATGGACTGCCTATTGAACATAACGTAGAAAAGAAAAAAGGAAAAGCAGGTCAAAAGATTAGTTTCGCTGAGTTTAGGCAAACCTGTCGTGAATACGCAAAAAAACAAGTAGAAATTCAAAAAGCAGGGTTCATTCGCTTGGGCGTATTCGGTGATTGGGAGAACCCTTATCTGACAATGAATTTTAAGACTGAAGCGGACATCGTGCGAGCCCTCGGCAAAATAGTCAGTAATGGGCATATGGTGAAAGGCTATAAACCCGTATATTGGAGTGTAGTTGGTGCTTCTGCTCTAGCCGAAGCAGAAGTTGAATACCATGACAAACAGTCTTCCGCCATCGATGTACGTTTTTCTGTTGCCGAACGAAAAAAATTCTTAAGTGCTTTTAGTGATTTAATAGTAAGAGAGATATCTGACCCTATTTCCGTAGTAATTTGGACTACGACACCATGGACTTTGCCTTCAAATCAAGCAGTTTGCTTGCATGCGGAGTTACATTATGCCTTGGTCAAATGTGAAACTTCACAGGGCAAAGAAATCATTTTACTAGCTAAGGATATGATTGAAGATGTTCTTATTCGTTATGGAGCAGAAAACTCTGAAGTCCTAGGCGAAGTGAAAGGTGCTGCTCTGGAAAATATATTGTTGCAACATCCTTTTTTGGACAAACAAATTCCTTTAGTCCTTGGTGAGCATGTGACGACTGAAGCGGGCACAGGTGCCGTTCATACTGCTCCTGATCATGGTCTTGATGATTTTTATGTGGGCCAGAACTATGGCTTGGGCACCTTGAATCTGGTTGATGAAAATGGTGTCTTTATCGATGGCGCTGGCGAGTTTAGCGGAGCTCATGTCTACAAAGTAGATGAGATGGTAATTCGCACACTTAAAGACAAACATGCGCTGGTTACAGAAGAAACTATCACCCACAGCTATGCTCATTGTTGGCGTACTAAAACACCACTGATTTATCGGGCAACACCGCAGTGGTTTATAAGCATGACTGAGCAGGATTTGCTAGGCGCTGCTTTAAAAGCTGTGAAAGATGTGAAATGGATTCCCGACTGGGGTCAGGCACGGATCGAGTTAATGTTAAAGGGCAGCCCGGATTGGTGTGTGTCTCGGCAAAGAACCTGGGGTGTTCCTATTACCATGTTTGTAAACAAAGAGACGCAAGCATTACATCCTGATACGCCAGCTTTGTTTGAAGAAGTAGCCAAGCGAATTGAAGTCTCAGGAATAGATTCCTGGTTTGATTTGGCCCCAGAGGAGCTTCTGGGTTCGGATGCTGATCAGTATGAAAAAGTAACTGACACTATGGACGTTTGGTTTGACTCTGGTGTAACTCATGACTCAGTTATGGAGCAAAGAGAAGAGCTGCGATATCCGGCAGACCTGTATTTAGAAGGGTCAGATCAGCACAGAGGTTGGTTTTTATCTTCTCTAAAAACTGCTATCGCCATGAATGGCACAGCACCCTATAAAGAAGTGTTAACCCATGGCTTCTTTGTTGATGCGGAAGGGAAAAAGATGTCTAAGTCCCTTGGCAATACCGTAGCCCCAGAGAAGATATTTCAACATTATGGAGCTGATGTTTTAAGATTGTGGGTTGCTGCTACTGATTATCGTGGCGAGATGACAGTCTCCGATGAAATATTTAAGCGTGTAGCTGATGCTTATCGCAGAATTCGAAATACTTCTCGATTTATGCTGGCTAATTTAAATGGCTTCAGCCCGATTAAAGATGGTGTGACTTCGGGGCAAATGTTGGCACTAGATTATTGGATTGTTCGGAAATGTCAGCTTTTACAAAAAGATGTGATAGAAAATTACCATGACTACAACTTCTTGAATGTCTATCAAAAGATTCATAATTTTTGTGTTATCGAACTTGGTGGCTTTTATCTTGACGTAATCAAGGATCGACAGTACACGACTCAAGCTGATAGTTTGGCGCGGCGTTCAACTCAGACCGCGATGTATCATGTTTTGGAAATGTTCAGTCGGTTGATTGCTCCCATTCTTAGTTTTACTGCTGACGAGATCTGGCAAAGTATTCCTGGAGAAAGAGTAGCGTCAGTATTCCTCTCAGATTTTTCTGAGTCTGTTGCCGAATTTTCAGAATCAGAAAATTTCTCTGATGAGTTCTGGCAAAAAGTGATAGCAGTAAAGACCGCCGTGAATAAAGAACTAGAGGCAAAGCGTGCGGCGAAAAAATTAGGTTCGAGTCTAAGCGCTGAAGTAGACTTATATTGCAATGACGACCTTGCAAACTTGCTTGCTTGCTTTGAAGAGGAATTAAGATTCGTCCTGATTGTGTCTCGAGCATCTATTCATCCTATAGATAGTGCCGCAGGTTCGGCAGTTGAGACTGAGGTAGAGGGCCTTAAACTCTTAATTAGCCCTTCCATTTTTGCTAAGTGCGAACGTTGCTGGCATCACATACCTAATGTCGGGGAAAGTTCTACGCATCCCTCACTCTGTCAACGCTGTGTAGTCAACATAGATGGTGAAGGTGAGCTGAGAAGTTTTGCCTAATCGATTTCATGGTAATAAGCGCGTGAATAATTCTACTGCTGCATTGATTGTAAGCGATTCATTGGTAACACTGAATTTTTCATTATCCTTGATTAATGGCGAAGTAATCGATACTAACTTTGATAAAGAGCCTGCAAGCTTCCGCATCGGTGATGGCAACATGTTGCCTGGGTTTGAAGAAGAGCTCTTAAGCTTGGCTGCTGGTGATGAGATTAAAAAAATCATTCCGAGCCTGCGCGCGTTTGGTGAGATAAATCCAAAAAACATACAGCGTTTTCCCATTGATAAATTTAAACATTTACTGGAAGATGATCTGATTCCGACTGAGAAGGGAAGTGTTATTTCTTTTAAGGATCCAGCAGGATTCGATCTTCCTGGGATTGTTAAACAAGTCACAGCCCAAGAGATGGTAGTAGACTTTAACCATCCGTTGGCAGGAAAAGATATTGTTTTCAGAGCTAAAGTTATTTCAGTGGTTGTCCCTGGAACTGAAACTATCGAAATAAAAGTATAGAGTAGAGGTTATAACTATGACCATTCAGACTCATGCCGAATCATTATCTTCGATCCGTCTCGCAAATCCTCGTGGTTTTTGCGCTGGTGTAGATCGCGCTATTGATATAGTTAATCGAGCATTGGATATTTTCGGGGCACCAATTTATGTCCGGCATGAGGTTGTGCACAATAAATTTGTGGTAAACACGCTTCAGAAAAGAGGTGCTATCTTTGTAGACGATTTAGTCGACATCCCCTTAAAAGATCGGCAGGGCAGATCTTCTATTGTCATATTCAGTGCTCATGGTGTATCTCGGGAAATAAAAGAAGGAGCAAGAGAAAAAGGTTTTAAAGTATTTGATGCGACATGCCCGCTTGTAACGAAAGTTCATTTCGAGGTGACTAAGTTTAGTCGGGCTGGAAGAGAGTGTGTTTTGATTGGGCATCAATTCCATCCTGAGGTCGAGGGTACTATGGGTCAGTACGACAGGAGTTTTGGTGGCAAAATATATTTGGTTGAGTCAGTTGATGATGTGCAATCCTTGCAAGTCCATTATCCTAATAAGCTGTCCTATGTAACACAGACAACACTCTCGATGGATGACACGGCGAAAATTATTGAAGCCCTGCGTGAACGTTTTCCTTCTATCCAAGGGCCGCGTAAGAATGATATTTGCTATGCTACACAAAACCGCCAAGACGCGGTCAAGCAACTGGCTCTGGAATGCGATTTGTTATTGGTGGTTGGGTCACCAAATAGTTCGAACTCAAATCGTTTAAAAGAGTTGGCTGAGCGACTCGGGTGTGATTCCTATTTAATCGATAGCGTGGACGATATTGAGGTAAGTTGGTTTGAAGGTAAATCTCGGTTTGGTATTACGGCAGGAGCATCGGCACCAGAAGTATTAGTACAGCAGGTTGTTAAACACCTACAAGAAATTGGCCATATTGAGCCAGAAGAGTTGCAGGGTGTAGAAGAAAATATTGTTTTTTCGATGCCTAAAGAGCTTAGGCTCAAAGAATTTAGTAATAACGACCTTGGACTTAAACGATAATGTCTTTGAAAGTCTCTCTAAAAGACCTTTAGCGCGCTAGACTGATTTAAGTTGCTTTAGTTTTTGCTGCAAAGCCTCCAAAGCTCCAGACATCTGTCCTTGTTTTTCCCGTTCTTTAGCCACAATAGCTTCCGGTGCGTTGTCGACAAATTTCGGATTGCCAAGTTTGCTCGAGGTTGCTCTTAAGCCCATTTGAAGCTTAGCGATCTCCTTCGATAGTCTTGTAATCTCTACCTCTACATCAATTAGCCCAGCCAGCGGTACCAAGATTTCCAGTTCTTTAAAAAGCTGCGTTGCTGCGGCAGGAGCTTCTTGGCCCTCTGCGAGCCACACAATTGTTTTGAGCTTTGCCAGTTTTTGCAGATAGGGGCGGTAGTCTTCAAGCTTTTTCTGATCTTGAGGTGAACCGTTGCGCAGAATCACATTAATCGATTTCGCAGGAGAGATATCCATTTCACCTCGAATATTGCGAATTGCAAGAATCACACCTTTTAGCCACTCAATGTGGTCCTCAGCTTCCTTATCACTAGAGTCGAGACTTGGGCCAGGGTAAGCCTGCGTCATTATGCTTCCGCCAGTATTGCTGACCAAAGGAGCAACTTTCTGCCATATTTCTTCTGTAATATAAGGCATGAAGGGGTGCAGTAAGCGCAAGCTCTTCTCTAGTGTAGATATAAGTACCAGTCGAGTTGTCTGCGCTGGTTTTGGGTTTGCTTCTTCGTCCCATAACACAGGCTTGGAAAGCTCTACATACCAATCGCAGTACTCATTCCAGATAAATTCATGCAAAGCCTGGGAGACCAAATCGAAACGGTAATTTTCCATTCCTTCGGCGACTTGCGCAGATGTTTGATTGAAGCGACTGATGATCCACCTGTCTGCAATTGAGCAGTGCTCAAGAGATAACTCTGCCGGAATAGTTTTGCCTTCGGAATTCATCATTACATAGCGGGCTGCGTTCCAAATCTTGTTACAAAAATTGCGAAAGCCTTCGGTACGGCCTAGATCAAATTTTATATCTCTGCCAGTTGAAGCCAGTGAGTAGAATGTAAATCTTAGAGCGTCTGTACCATAACCAGTAATGCCATCCGGGAATGATTCGCGAGTATGTTTCTCTATCTTTTGTAGAAGCTGGGGTTGCATCATGTCGGCAGTGCGCTTGGTAATTAGCTCGTCTAGTTTAATTCCATCAATAAGATCAATCGGGTCGAGTATATTTCCTTTTGACTTTGACATTTTATGTCCGTATTCATCTCTAACCAATCCTGTAATGTAGACTTTCTTAAAAGGAATTTGGTTAGTAAATTTAAGGGTCATCATAATCATGCGGGCAACCCAAAAGAAAATAATATCGAAGCCGGTTACTAATACGTTTGTGGGATGAAATTTATCAAAATATTCGTGATCGTTAGGCCAACCTAGGGTAGAAAATGTCCACAAGGCAGATGAAAACCATGTGTCTAATACGTCTTCATCTTGAGATAATTCCACTTCTGCATCCAAATCATACTTGGTTCGGACGGCTGCCTCATCGCAAGCAGAATAGACATTGCCATCATTGTCATACCAAGCAGGGATTCGGTGACCCCACCACAATTGTCGGCTTATACACCAGTCTTGAATATTTCGCATCCAGGCAAAATAGGTGTTCTCCCAGTTCTTTGGGACAAATTCAATGTCACCGTCTTCAACGGCTTTAATTGCAGGATCAGCCAGGCTTTGTATTGCTACATACCATTGATGAGTTAGATAGGGCTCAATGATCACGCCGCTGCGGTCGCCTCTGGGCACTTTTAATTTATGTGTTTCAATTTTTTCGAGAAAGCCAAGTTTTTCTATATCGGTAACAATTTGCTTGCGCGCTTCGAAACGATCCATTCTCCGATATGCCACTGGTGCATTGTCATTGATGCTAGCGTTATCAGTGAGAATATTGATCATCTCTAATTGGTGCCGTTTCCCGATTTCATAGTCATTGAAATCGTGTGCTGGAGTTATCTTTACACAACCTGTACCGAATTCTGGGTCGACATAATCGTCGGCGATTATTTTGATTCGCCGATCACACAAAGGCAGATCAACATATTTGCCGACTAAGCTGGCATAGCGCTTGTCTTCTGGGTGCACCGCCACAGCGGAATCGCCTAATAGTGTTTCTGGGCGAGTAGTGGCAATAGTTACATAGCTTTCGCCGCTCGCGGTGGTTACTCCGTCTGCTAGTGGGTAACGGAAATGCCACAATGAACCATTTTCTTCTTCAGAGATAACTTCTAAGTCGGATATTGCTGTGCGTAAACTAGGATCCCAATTTACTAATCGATTGCCGCGATAAATTAGCCCTTCATCAAATAAGTCGACAAAAACCTTCTCTACCACTGCCGATAATTCGTCATCCATGGTGAAGCGTTCTCTGGACCAATCCAGGGAAGACCCCATGCGCCGAAGTTGTTGCGTGATAATACCGCCAGATTCTTCTTTCCACCCCCAGGCTTTTTCAACAAATTTTTCGCGACCAATTTCTTGACGACTGGTTCCGGCTGCGTTGAGTTTTCGTTCGACTACCATTTGCGTTGCGATGCCGGCATGGTCGGTACCGACTTGCCATAAAGTTTGGCAACCAAGCATACGATGATAGCGAGTAAGGGCGTCCATAATAGCGTGTTGGAAGCCATGCCCCATGTGTAAGCGGCCCGTTACATTGGGCGGGGGGATTACAATGCAATAGGGATCGCCCGTTCCCTGCGGTGCGAAGTAACCCCGCTCTTCCCACTCATGGTACCAGCGGTCTTCTATATCTTGTGGTTGGTAGGTTTTGTCCATCTCTCTATTGCAGCGGCTATGTCAAAAAAAGGCGCAAGTATACATTAAGGCCTGGGCTATTACTGTGTTTCAATGCCTGCCATTTTATACTTTATGGGTGTCAGGCTTAAAACCTTGAGCTTTATAGAAACGATAATTGCGCCGCCCATTATCTAGACTGTCTTTGTCTGGGCCAACGATTTCGTTAATGCGACTGTAGTGTTGAAATTGCTCACAGCTGCCTGAGGAAAGATTAATGAGTACATCCTGATGGACTGCAGAAGGTTTGATGTCAATTTCTACTAATTCAGATCCAGAGTTGCCGATAGCGTGGGGAATGAAACTATTGGCTTTGAATAGCCATAGTAGTTCATCTAGCTGACGTCGCTGTTGTTCATCATTAACTTGAATAAATATTTTGTGGCCAAGCCCAAAGGCTTTCTCTGCAAGTCGACAGGCGACTTCTAAGCGAGACTCTGCATCGCCTTGTGTAAGAGAATAAAAATTGATTTGAGCCATTTACAAACTAATCCAGATCTTATTTAGGCTTTCTGGCGGCTTAAATACTCAACTAACAAGGGCACCGGCCTTCCAGTTGCACCCTTTTGGGCGCCTGAATGCCAGGCCGAACCGGCTATATCAAGATGAGCCCATTTTTGCTTCTCAGTGAAGCGAGAAAGAAAACAGGCAGCGGTGATAGTGCCAGCGCGAGGCCCGCCAATGTTGGCTATGTCTGCAAAATTACTATTAAGTAATCCCTGGTATTCATCCCAAAGTGGTAATTGCCAGGCTCTATCCAAAGCATCTTGCCCACAGTCGATGAGAGTCTCTGCGAGTTTGTCATTATTGCTCAAAAGAGCATTTGCGAGAGAGCCAAAGGTTGCCACTGCAGCGCCGGTTAGCGTCGCTATGTCGATGACGCTGCGAGGCTTGAATTTCTCCACATAGGTGAGCGCATCGCACAGTACCAAACGACCTTCTGCATCGGTATTGAGTACCTCAATAGTCTGACCCGACATACTAGTCACTATATCACCGGGTTTTGTGGCGCGACTGCCAGGCATATTTTCTGCAGCTGCCACGATTCCGACCACATTAATAGGTAATTTGAGATCCGCCACGCAAGCCATCGTAGCTATGACGCTAGCTGCACCACACATGTCGAATTTCATCTCGTCCATACCACCGCCAGCTTTTAAGCTAATGCCGCCTGTATCGAAAGTGATGCCTTTCCCAACAATTGCATAGGGTTTACTGTCGGCCTTGGCACCTTTGTAGCGGATTACGATTAGCTTTGCTTCTTCCGCAGAGCCGGCGGAGACTGATAAAAGTGATCCCATGCCTAACTTCGCCATTTGTTTTTCACTAAGAATTTGCGTTGTTACTGATCGGTTGCGATCAGCGATAATAGTCGCCTGTTGTGCTAGATAGGTAGGGGTACAGATATTGCCGGGTAAATTACCGAGTTCTCGGGCGCGATTAACAGCTTTGCCGATAGCCTGGCCGCGCTTGAGTGCAGTTTCAGTGCTTTTGCGGCCGCTGCCGGGAAGGGCGGAAACCGTAATTGACTTCGTTGTGAAAGCCTTCGCTTTTTTGCTTTTGGTTGTATCGTATTGATAGTTCAGAACTTCTGCTTCTTGGGCAAGTCTTGCTGCTAGCCAATTGCTGTCGCGATCAATCACATTCAGGCTATGTAAAGCAAAATGCAAGGAGCTGGCTTTAAGCTTAAGAACAGCTTTCAATGCTGAATTGATTAATTTGGCTACCGAACTGCCACTTAATTTTTTCTTGTCCCCAGAGCCCACTAGTAGGATTCGTTTTCCGACAGCCCCATTGATATTGTGGATCACCTGCGTTTCACCTAGTTTGCCAGTGAAATCGCCAGATTGAATTATTTTAGTAATTACCTTTTGCGTGGCTGTATCTAGCAGCTTCGCTTCATCAGACAACGCACCCTTATTCCAAATAGCCACGACTATGCAATCTGCATTTATTTTCTCGGGAGATCCCGTTCTTATTGAATACCTCATGGGTGGACACTCTCCTTGCGACTGAGAAAATTAAGCGTGATTTTTTAAGAGCGGTAATCCTAGTGTTATTCAGATAGTTAAGCAATAGTGCTCAAAAATTAAGCAAACCATCTTCGGGTTATTCAAAAAAATCTGCTAAGATTTATGGAAATTCCTCTGCAAACTTGTTTGAACCAATCTTAATTTTAGTTGTCAGATCATATTAACGCATCGCAATACTACCTGAAGGAGCCGAGATGCCTCGCATTAAAGTAGCCGTACCTGAACATTTTCTATTCAGGATGGAGCGAATAGTTGGAATCAGCGATGTTAATTACGCAAAGCATCTCGATAGCATTTCAATGGTCAATATTCTCCATGAGGCACGTCTTCAATTTCTCGCTAGCCTTGGCTTTACTGAATCCAATATCTATGGCCTAGGTTTGGTAGTTACTGATCTTGCGGTAGATTATCAATCAGAATCCTTTGCTAATGACTATTTAATAGTCGAAGTGGGCGTGAGCAAGTTTAATCGGTATGGGTTTGATATCGGAATTCAGGTAACCAATAGTGCTATGGAGGCGGTAGTATGCAATGCCAAGATTGGTGTTGTTTTCTTTGATTTTGATAAGCACAAAATCACTCAGGTCCCCATCGCCTTTAAATCTATGCTGGGTCATCCAGAGATTCAAGAGGTTCAAGAAGTTCAGGTTGCTTAATCTGTTGTATTGCTTGGCTAACTAGCTGACTTTTATTAACTCATTCGAGTAAACTAAACGCTAGCTCTAATCAGGCATCTTTTCACTTTGATTATTTTCCGCTATCTCAGCAAGCAAATTCTGCAAGTGATGACCGCGGTCTCGCTCATATTATTGGTGGTTGGCCTGACCAGTCGATTTATTCAATATCTAGGCCAGGCAGTGGCTGGAGAGCTTGCTTCGGACGTTCTCTTGCTTTTAATGTTTTATCGCCTACCTGATTTTTTTCTGGTTATTATTCCTCTCGCATTCTTTCTTGGAATTTTGCTCACTTATGGAAGGATGTATGCTGAGAATGAAATGGTGGTTTTATTCGGATCGGGATTTAGCCAACGCCGATTGCTCTTCTTTACCGCAATTACGTCAGTTAGCGTGATGTTATTTATAGCTGTTCTTAGTTTAAGTGTTGTTCCTTGGGGAGCAAGGCATACTGAGCAACTTAAACAGAACCAGGATCAACTCACAGAGATTGATCTTATTGTCGCAGGGCAATTCCAGAATTTTAATGATGGCGGTCGAGTAACTTATGCCGAATCTACCAGCATGATTCCTGAATTAGGCAGGCAATTAGAAAATGTCTTCGTGGCGTTAAGCGCAGAGAGTAATCAAAGGACTAATGACGATGAAGAGCAGGAATCAGACTCGAGTGATTCATCCCCCAGGATATTAATTGCTGAATCAGCTAGGCCGATTATCGATACTGAAACTGGCGCTCGATTTATGCGTATGGAAAACGTTTATCAATATGACGGCACTCCCGGCTTAGCTGATTTCTCAGTAGCCCAATTTGATGCGCAGTATTTATTACTTCCCACGTCAACCGAATTTGAAGCAAGCGTTGAGGAAGAGTCATTGAGCACTCTTGATTTGATAGGATCTTCTGAGCCTGAGCATCAAGCAGAATTGCAATGGCGATTATCAATTATTTTTCTAATACCAGTGATTACGATGATTGCTGTTCCTATGAGCAAGGTTGACCCGCGTCAGGGTCGGTACAGCAAATTAATTTCAGCGGCTGTGATCTACGCGAGCTACTTCTTATTGCTGCAGTTGTCACGAGATATGGTGGCCGAAGGTGAGATCAACGCGACGATTGGGTTATGGTGGGTTCATAGTTTATTTATTGCAATGGGCATAATTCTCTATCGAATTCCTGAGTTAGGACGTTTTCTATCGTTAGGTCGTTCGGCATGATACAACTGGATCGACATATTCGTAACACTGTGTTGCTGTCAATGCTCGTTGTAATTGGTTTAATTGCTACGCTCGATTTGATATTTAGTTTACTTGATCAGTTTGCAGATACTGACGAAAATTATTCTATGGCGAGTGCATTTGCTTTCGTGTTGCTGACTATGCCGACAAGCGTTTACGAATTACTTCCTTTCGCTGCACTTGGTGGTGCTCTGATTGGGCTAGGCATACTTGCCTCCAGTAATGAATTAGTTGTTATGCAATCAGCTGGGGTTCGTGTCTCTAGAATCGTATTTGCGGTTTTAAAACCTACGCTGCTTGTTATGGTATTTAGCTTGCTTTTGGGTGAATACGTATCTCCACCTTTAGAGCAGTTAGCGCAGAGTAATAAAGCCATTCAACAAAGTGGTACGGAATCAATTAATTCAGAGCGAGGCGATTGGCAACGTATTGGTAACGAGTTCATCCATATTAACGCCATTGCTCCGGGTGGCAGAGAGCTTTTTGGTTTGAGCCGCTACCAAGTTGACGATAATAGACGGTTACTTTCCGTTAGGTTTGCAGAGTCAGCCAGGTATGTTGAGCAAGCAAACAGTAGCTATTGGCTATTGAGTAATGTCAATGAAAGTATTCTCGGTGCTGGTGTGGTTGCCACCCAAGATTATTTGCAGGAAGACTGGCGAGTTGATTTATCACCGGAGTTGTTAAGCGTTTTGTTGGTGGATCCTGATGAACAATCAATATCGGGGTTGTATCAGTTTGCCCATTACTTCGAAGCCGAAGATTTAGACAGCGATACTTACTATTTAGCATTTTGGAAAAAACTACTGCAGCCTTTATCTACATTAGCTTTAGTGATTCTGGCGATATCATTTGTATTTGGTCCATTGCGAGAAGCGACGATGGGTGCGCGTGTCTTTGTTGCCCTGGCGATAGGCTTGGTTTTTACGATATTGCAGCGAATGATGGAACCTGCCAGTTTACTTTATGGCTTTGACCCTTTGTTGGCGGTATTGATGCCAATACTACTGTGCGCGAGTGTTGGGTTTTTCTTAATGAGAAAAGTCCGTTAAGCAAATATTCCTCTTTGTATCTTCTATAATTATATCTCCATGATAATTGAGGTTGGATTGCTTCTAGATTTATTTCTTATTCAAACAATTCAATGAATGCCCTATTGAAGAAGATGTCACTTTAAAATGGTCGATAGGACTTCGGTACTATTACAATTTTACTACGGGAAACTTTGTCATGAATTGTGTCGCCCTGTTTGTCTAGATATAGCCAAAGAAAGCCTGCCCCTAAAAGAAGAAAAGCCGGCCAGGCAATGAAAAAGCGGATTATCGCCTGCGGCATTTTGAGTCGCCCTCCATCCAGTGAATCCGCTCGTAGGCGCCAGGCTAGCATGCCTAGGGTTTGGCCACTACGCATCCAAAACCAGCAATAGAAAGAAAAACTGCTAGTTAGCATTAAGAAGAACAAAAGATTATTAACCACTGGGTCGGTAATTACTTGACCATCAATAATCTGATTATTATCCGTGCCGATAATCAATTGCAGTATAAAGCCCAACAACATCCAAATTGCTGCCACTAAAAACATGTCATATAGAAGCGCCGCTAAACGCCTGAGGAGACCGGCGCGCGGGAGTTCTAATTCTGCTTCGATTGCTGGGCTCAATAGTTAAGTGAGCTCTTTGACTGCCTGGATTAGTTCGCTAGCAGCTTTCTGACCATCTCCGAAAAGCATCTTTGTGTTATCGGTAAAAAACAAGGGATTTTCAACCCCGGAAAACCCTGTGCCACGACCACGCTTAATGACAATAACGTTATCAGACTCAATAGCATCGAGAATAGGCATGCCATAAAGAGGGCTGCTGGTATCAGTTTTAGCCGAAGGATTAACTACATCATTAGCTCCTATCACCAATGCTACGGTGGTATTTTTAAAGTCAGCGTTTATGTCTTCCATGTCATAAATCATGTCGTAAGGAACCCCCGCTTCAGCCAGTAATACGTTCATGTGGCCGGGCATGCGACCGGCTACTGGGTGAATAGCAAACTTAACAGAGACGCCTTGATCATTAAGTAATTGCGTAAGTTCCCAGATCTTATGCTGAGCCTGTGCTACGGCCATTCCGTAGCCAGGAATAATAATGACCTGGCTGGCAAAGGCCATAAGAATTCCAGCGTCTTGTGCTTGGATTTCTTTCATTTCTCCCTCGGCTGCCGTGGCGGAACCGCCCGAGTCGGTTCCGACACCGGCGAAAAAGACATTAGCGACGGAGCGATTCATAGCAACTGCCATAAGATGAGTTAACAGGGAGCCCGCTGAACCTACCACGATTCCTGCAATAATCATTGCCGCATTGCCCAAGACATAGCCTTCAAAGCCTACTGCTAGCCCAGTCAAGGCATTGAATAAGGAAATAATTACCGGCATGTCCGCGCCACCAACTGGGACTGTAATAAAGATCCCAAGCACCAAGGCGAGGCTATAGAAAATAACAATAGTAGTTAAATCTGCACTAAAATATATGGCAATGGCAAAACCTACTGTCGCTATTGCAATTACTGCGTTAATCAAATGCTGTGCAGGTAACAATTTACTGCGATGCAGTCGTCCATCAAGTTTAGCCCAGGCAATAATACTACCGCTAAAGGAAACGGTGCCAATAATAGCGCCAAGTATCCCTAATATAGCCACATCAGGGCCTAGAGCGTCGGCAATTGTCATTGTGCCAGTAGGGTCATGCGAGGCTTCTGTGTTAGCTTTTAGTAGTTCAACTGCGGCAATGGTTGCTGCCGCACCGCCGCCCATACCGTTATACATGGCAATCATTTGTGGCATATCGGTCATAGCGACTCGCTTACCACTCCACCACGCATAACCACCACCAATTACAATGGCAATTACGATAAGTGAGACATTAGTAAGTGCTTGGTCGCTGCCAGTTATTTCAGGTGCCAAGAACGTAGCTAGAGTTGCTAGCACCATAGCGGCGCCAGCCCATAAAATACCTCTCCGAGCGGTAACTGGAGAGCTCATTTGTTTTAGGCCGAGTATAAATATGACTGCAGCTATGAAATATGAAGCTTGGATTATGGTTTCCATGGTTTACCCCTCGCTTCCTTCTTTCTTACTGGACTTGAACATTTCCAACATGCGTTCCGTGACAACATAACCACCCACAGCGTTGCCTGCGCCAAGCAAAACAGCAATGAATCCGATAATTTGTTGCGTAGTGGTTTCAGCAATTCCCAGGGCAAACATGGCACCTACGAGCACGATTCCATGAACAAAATTTGATCCAGACATTAAAGGTGTGTGAAGTATGACAGGAACGCGAGTGATAATTTCGTAGCCAGTAAAACCGGCTAGCATAAATATATATAAAGCTGCGAGGCCTTCAATCATGATGAGACTCCTTCTAGTTGTTCTTTAATTTCAGCATGATGAATTTCCCCTCCGTGGGTGATCAAACTTCCGTTTACAATCTCATCTTCGAGATCGATATTTATCTCTCCATCTTGGATCAGTAGCTCTAAAATATTTTGTAGGTTTTTGGCATAGAGTTCGCTGGCGTGGTTGCCGACCATACTTGGTATATTGGCTGGACCATAAATTTTTACCCCTTGATGTAAAATTGTTTCATCAAGCTTAGTGAGCTCACAGTTGCCGCCGCCTTCGGCCGCTAGATCTACGATCACGGATCCTCCTCGCATGCCCTCTACCATGGCTTTACTTATGATTCGTGGCGAAGCGCGGCCGGGAATCGCTGCCGTACTGATAATTAAGTCTGACGCAGCTACGTGTTTGGCAAGAATTTCTTGTTGTTGTTGCCTTTCTTTTTCGGTTAATTCGCGAGCATAACCGCCACTTCCTTCAGCTTTTATCTCGATGTCGACAAATTTTGCACCTAGCGATTCGACTTGCTCTTTAACGGCGGCACGCACGTCATAGCCCTCTACAATAGCGCCGAGTCTTCGTGCCGTTGCTATGGCTTGTAATCCAGCCACGCCAGCGCCAATAACTAAACATTTCGAAGGCCTAATAGTACCGGCAGCTGTGGTTAACATGGGTAGAAACTTTCCAAGGATATTGCTGCCAAGCAGCACGGCCTTATAACCTGCTATCGAAGCCTGCGAAGACAGTGCATCCATAGCCTGTGCTCGTGAGATGCGAGGAATCAATTCTATTGAAAATGCACTGATATTTTTGTCTTTAAGTAAGTTGAAGCGATCTAAATCTGAATGAGGATTTAGAAAACCAATTAGTATAGAGCCTTCTTTTAGTTGGGCAATTTGTCCTGAAGTTACTGGATTAACGGTAAGAGTAATATCAGCACTCCCCAATAATTCTGAACTATTTGCCACTATATTTGCGTTTTCGTAATCTGCATCGGTATAGCCAATCAGTTCGCCTGCTGCAGATTCAATATTTACGTTTAATCCTTGTTTGACTAGTCGATTAACAATGTCCGGTACTAATGCGACCCGTTGTTCGCCTTTGCGAACTTCCTTCGGCACACAAATCTGGATAGCCATAAAATTCCCCGGTTGATCAAAATTCTCACGAAGCGCGCAGTATATAACGATGGTGATTAAGGTCAACGTATAGAAATGGGAGAAATTCAGCTTCTTGCAGGCTACAGTTTTTGCTAAAATCCGCTACCCGCCGTTCTCGATCAGTTATTCGAACGCCCGATAGCCTGTTCTAAGCTCTACTGAAAGGATCAGGCGTAAGGGTAGGTTTAGAAGTGATTTCGGCTAAATAAGCATTAATCTGGGCATTTTGGAATATTTGATGACTAACTCTGCAAATGCTCGTCATATTCGTCTGATGGATACGACGCTACGTGACGGCGAACAGACTCAAGGCGTTTCCTTTGCAGTAAATGAAAAGGTAAATATTGCCCGTGCTCTGCTGCAATCGCTAAAAGTAGACCGCATTGAAGTCGCTTCGGCTTGCGTTTCAGAAGGTGAGAAACAGGCTGTAGCAGAGATTTGTGAATGGGCAGCTAGCGAAGGCATCTTAGATCGAGTCGAAGTGTTGGGGTTTGTCGATTACAAGCGCAGTGTTGACTGGATTACCAGTGCCGGTGCTAAAGTCATCAATTTACTTACGAAAGGCAGTGAAAAACATTGTCGAGAGCAGTTAGGACAAACATTGGAAGGTCACGTCGCAGCTATCACGCGGACCGTAGAATATGCCATAGAGCAGGGCGTAACAGTCAATATGTACTTGGAAGATTGGTCGAGTGGCTATCAGGATAGTAAAGATTATGTTTTTGGGTTGATCTCTGGAACCCAACATTTAGGAATCAGCCATTACTTGTTGCCTGATACTTTGGGCTTGCTAGCACCTAATGAAGTGTTTGATGCGTTAACCGAAATGCAGCAGAGATTTCCAAACGAAGAATTCGATTTTCACCCTCATAATGATTATGGACTGGCAACTGCTAATGTCTTTGCTGCAATCAATGCGGGTATTAATAATATTCATTGTACGATGAACTGTCTTGGAGAGCGGGCTGGAAACGCATCCCTCGCAGAAGTAGCAGTCGGCATCAAAGACAAGTTGGGCTTAAAGCTCTCCATCGATGAGACACGAATTGCAGTATTAAGTCGTATGGTAGAAAACTTTTCCGGCAAGTGGATAGCTGCAAATACGCCGGTAGTAGGTGCTGATGTTTTTACTCAAACCGCGGGGATTCATGCAGATGGTGATTTAAAAGGAAATCTTTATGTGTCAAAGCTTGGCCCTGAGCGATTCGCACGTAAGCGAAAATATGCGTTGGGCAAGATGAGCGGTAAAGCGTCTATTGCTAATAATTTGGTAGAACTGGGAATTTCGCTGTCAGCGGAAGATCAAGCAAAAGTACTCGAGCGAGTTGTGAGTCTTGGCGATTCTAAGCATGTCATAACTTCTGAAGATTTACCTTTCATTATTGCTGATGTTATGGAGAGTAAAGAGTATCAACACATTGATCTCAAAAAATGTGATATCAACACCGGCCTGGATGTGGGCAGCACTGTTTCTATTCGAGTCATTATTGATGAAGAGGAATTTCAAGGGTCTGGTTCAGGCAATGGTGGGTTCGATGCGTTTATGGATGGTATTGAAAAAATCTTGCAACAGAAAGAATTTCAAATGCCTTTGCTGACCGATTATGAGGTGCATATTCCGAGAGGTGGTAAAACCGACGCTTTGACAGAATGTATTATTACCTGGCAGTCAGATGATCGAGAATTTAAAACCCGAGGTGTAGATTCAAACCAAGTTATGGCGGGAATTAAAGCAACTATCCGCATGATCAACATAATGTTGCATGCACGGGCTGCTTCAACTAACTAGCTATTGCTTAGCGAGTTCCGCCACAACTAAATCCCCAAACCCGTCTGTGCTTATCATTGTTACGTCCGCGCCAGGCTTGGAGAGGTCTGGGGTTGAATAGCCTTGTCCGAAGACGCTTTCCATTGCGTGCCAAACTTTCTTTGCTTCGGCTTCCATATCAAAACTCATTTCTAACATCATGGCCACTGAACCTATCATCGAATAAGGATTGGCCACACTTTGTCCAGCGATATCAGGGGCAGATCCATGAGACGGCTCGTAATAAGCCTTCTTCGGTCCGACACAGGCTGAGGGCATAAGGCCGAGTGAACCCAATATCCCACCTCCTTGGTCTGAGAGAATATCGCCGAACATGTTCTCCATTACCATTACATCAAATTGCCCAGGGTTCAGGCACATATAGGTTGCTGCTGCATCAACTAGAATGTGCTTTACTTCTATGTCGGGGTAATCTGCACCAACTTCTTCGATGACTTCATTCCAGAGTACGCTGGATTTCAAGACATTGCTTTTATGGATGTTATGTAACACTTTTTGTCTTTTTCGAGCAGTATCAAAAGCCACTTTGGCAATTCGCTTAATTTGATCTTCATCATATTCTAGGCTTTCGTTTACAAATCGTTTGCCATCTTCGTTTATGCCAGTTTCCTTTTTTCCGAAATATAAACCGCCAACTAGTTCGCGAATGATCATAAAATCTATACCATCGCCAATGATTTCTGGTTTAAGTGGTGAGAAGTGAGCTAAGCTCTTCGGTAGAAAAACTGGTCGGAAATTTGCGAAAGTGTTATATCGTCGACGCAGAGGAAGTAGCGCGCCACGCTCTGGTTGCATATCGATTGGTATTTTTTTCGAATCTTCATGACTCAGACCTATCGGCCCTTTCAATATTGCGTCAGCTGCATCGCAAACTGCTTTTGTTTCCTCAGGGAAAGAATTTCCATGGGAAAAATAGGCGCAAGCTCCAAAAGGAGCATGTATCAACTCGAAGCTAACATCATTTCGATCGGCGATCAGACCTAATACCTTAATTGCTTCAGCCATGATTTCCGGGCCGATGCCATCACCGTCTAATAAGGCAATTTTGTATGAATTCATGAATTATCCTAAATCAAACTCTGTTTGGAAAATTGGAGGCGTAATTTACCATGGGATACAGATAGAAAACAGCGGCGGTGCTTTAGCAAAAATACAAAGTGTGTAACGAGGATTTATTAATTCGATGTTCTTATAAGATCCATGGCTTGGTGGTTTAAACTCGAGAGAGCACCAGAAGAATTGCTTAAGCCACTCTCCAAAATCGTTTTTAGTGGAGGAGCCAGCATTTTTAAGGTGTCTCCTAGAACTAAATTTAGTATCTTTCGGAGATAAATATTAAGAAATTAAATAACTAGGCACTAACATTGATTATTTTGTGAGGTATCTTAATGACCCCCTTTAAAAACAGTATTATGTTCGCGGCTTCATTGTTCTTGGCTTGTTCTGCTTATAGTCAAAGTTCGCTTGAGCTAGACGGGGTATGGATCTCTAGCGCTTCTAATGCCAGGGGAGTTGTACAAAAAAAGGATGATGGAAGCTTTGTAGTAACCATGAGCTACCCAAGTGGTCATTCTGATATATATCTAGGCATAATCATCGGAAGCGATATTTCAAATTTATGCTCGGTAAAAGGGGTCGAGCCTTTTTACGCATGTTTTAGTGCTACTGTCGACTCAACTACTTTGATTTCAGCGACTCTGGAAAGTTGCGAAGACACTCAAGGGTTAGACATTTGCGCAAAACTTCCTTCGACTTTTAACCTTTCCCGCGACATATATTATTCGATCAGTGGGATTTGGCAGACTACTCCGGAAAAATACTTTCATGTCGATGATCGAGCAGGGATTCTTTCGGTAGTGGAAATTGATATTGCTAATGGAGATACCGAAGATATGAGCGGAACACGTAATGGCAATACGGGAAAGGTTTGTTCAACAGACGGTGATGGCATATGTGCTGACTTCATAATGTCATCAGAAACATCCATGGCGGCAGAAATAGTTAGCTGCGATAGCGCGGCAGCTTGCCTTGAAGACCCCATAGGAACGATTGTGGATCTTTTAAAGGTATTTTAAATAAATCCCGCAATGTCACCATTACGGGATTTATTGTTCACAATCAATCCACTTTAGTTGTTTTGAGAATGGATTAAATATTGGGCCCACATACCGCCAACGTTACAACTTAAGGCGTTTTCTACGGGGGAGGAGATGTTTTCTTGCATTGTATCCATTGCCTCACCGAAACCCTCTGATGAATTAAAGCTTACTCGATAACTAACTTGAGAATTCATTGGGATGCTTGGTCCACCGAAGCCTCTGCTTATAACGGCAACGTTTCGAACATTTGAGCCCATGAATTCTCCTATATTCCCTGCCCTTGAGAAGGCATCAGCTAGAGTGGAGCCATCTAGTTGGCAGGTGGTTCCTATCGCAACAGTTACATCAGGTATCGGGTCATCGCCATTTTGGCCTGTGAATCTGACATTATTAATTCTGACTTCTTCGCCACAACTTGCGACATCACTAAGCTGAAAGCCTTCTGTTCCGCCTGATCTACTTCTAAATGCAATCCGCTTCTCTACCATTTCGGCATAAGATGGATAATAAAAGCTGGCTAAAAAATCCCAGTCAGTTTGAAAGCTTCCAGAGACTGCTATCGCTTCTCGGACTAGCACTACAATAGGCGCGGTTTCTTCACTCCATTCGAAACCTCTCATTACTTCGACAACATCATTAATGGTATAACCATCAGTGATATTACATGCCAGATTTCGTTCAACAACATTGTTTGTCTGACCCAAAGCAGGTGTTGTCAGAACTCCCAAAAAAAGAAGAATAATTAATTTAAATTTCATGTTTAAAACCTCAAGTTCTAATATTTTTAGTTTTGTTGTAATACAGGTGCCGTTACCCACATTGAGGGCCTATTGCAAGAGAACGCAGGCTCGGCATTGTTTCTGAAAGGCCTGTAGCCATTGGCAAACATATCCAATCGCTCTGTTACTTCCGGTCCGACCTCTGACAACACAAAATCCCAATTCCTTTCTACAGGTCCGCCAAGGCCAGGTACCCACATTGCCATTAGTGCATCGTTCCCGGCATTAGAAAAGTTTTCCGATGCGGTTCTGAATCTGCTGTAGGCAGATCTGAGCGAAGAGCTTTCGGTATATGAGCAAAAGCGCGTCAGCATCGCAGTTTGGTTTTCGATGTCTCCTGCGGCTGCAGGATCATTAATGGGAATGCTTCTCACAACTCGTCCTGCATCGCATGAAATAGGAAGACGCCCATAAGCGTCATTACCAGCCGCTACACGCCGTGTGACCATTTCTGTATAACTCGGGTAGTACAAAGCAATTTGCAAATCCCAAGTATAGTCAGCTGACAAATAAATAGGCCTCCTAAAAAAAATCGAGTCAGGATCATTTTCATCAAACTCTAGTGCTCTTGCTCTTTCAACGACGTCATCAAAGCTAAATCTATCATCGCTGATTACGCAATTTGCTGTTCGGATTACGGTACCTGCAGGAACCTGCAGGTCTTGTGCCTGCGTTAATAGAGACCCTAAGCTCAGTGTGAGAAAAGAGAGCAGCAGAATTATTTTTTTCATCTTTTAGTCCTCGAAAATGTTGATTAGGAATTATTAACAAAGTGAATGAGGAGTATTACGAGAGATTAAGGTTCTCACAATTTACAAGATGACTATTTTTACGGGTTTATGTTTAAAATCAGACTAAAAAACTCATTAGATGAATATAATATGAGAGGGCTAATATCTTCTGAGCATTCTTGCGGAGATAAGGTCACGCCTAAAGACTTTGGGTGATTGAGTATC
>NTJZ01000017.1 GCA_002457215.1 OM182 bacterium MED-G28
GCCCAAGAGTTCACATCGACGGGGGTGTTTGGCACCTCGATGTCGGCTCATCACATCCTGGGGCTGAAGCCGGTCCCAAGGGTATGGCTGTTCGCCATTTAAAGTGGTACGCGAGCTGGGTTTAGAACGTCGTGAGACAGTTCGGTCCCTATCTGCCGTGGGCGTAGGAAATTTGAGAAGAGTTGCTCCTAGTACGAGAGGACCGGAGTGAACGAACCTCTGGTGTTCGGGTTGTGTCGCCAGACGCATTGCCCGGTAGCTACGTTCGGACAGGATAACCGCTGAAAGCATCTAAGCGGGAAGCCTCCTTCAAGACGAGATTTCCCTTAGGACTTGATCCTACTAAAGTGCCGTTCAAGACGAGGACGTTGATAGGCTGGGTGTGTAAGCGTTGTGAGGCGTTGAGCTAACCAGTACTAATTGCACGTGAGGCTTGACCATATAATCATGGGTTCTGTGAAGCAGAACGTGGGATAGGTTTAAACCTGTTCCTGCAGAATCAGATTATGTGGAAAAGCAACTCAACAACTTCAGTATAGATTGATCTAATTATAGATAAAAAGATCTTAAGAAACTTGTACAAGCTTGTAGATTACATAAAGCTACATACAAATAAGCAAACACAATATATTAATCATTCATCGGATAGTTAAGACAAAGCCGGTGCGCTTTTTTATTAAAGAAAGTGACCTGGCGCCAGAATTGCCTGACGACAATAGCAAGTGTGAACCACCTGATTCCATCTCGAACTCAGAAGTGAAACCACTTAGCGCCGATGGTAGTGTGAGGTTTCCTCATGTGAGAGTAGGTCATTGTCAGGCATCTATTTAAAAGAGTCCCTGCATTCGTTTGAGTGCAGGGATTTTTTTATGGAGGGCCGGAAAGTGGGAAGTAATTAATTTGCTTCTGATCGAATGATTTTGAACTCATTGATTGCCATATCTTTTTATCTCTGTATATGCGTATACTTTCTACGCCGTTTGCTTCACATATGGTACTTCACGATGATTGACCTCATTGATTGGTCACGGGCAACCCATCCAGTGCCCCAGCTTCCAGTTATTGCGCTGATTTTAGGTGTTTTGATTATGCTGCAGGCATGTCAACCACTCGCGCAACCCGACACCGGATCAAATTTATCTATGACAAATGTTATAGAAGATCGACCTGAATTCGTCCTTTGGACTGGATTAGAACTTGAGCAAAGGAACGCTCAGCTCAGCAGGACAATTCGGGCAGATGGGTCTTCTAGGGAAACACTGGCTGATTACTTAACCCCAAGCAGGTCGCATCGCTTTCGTTTTATTCGCCGGGACAGGGATGGCGCTCCGGAGCAACACGATAATATAGAGGATTATGTCTACATTCAAAGTGGGCAGGGGGTAATCCTCGTCGGTGGTCAAATGTTAGGGCGTACGGGTGACCTTGGGACCGAAATTATCGGTGGTTCGCGCTATTCTGTGGGGGCGGGTGATGTGCTTCGTATCCCCGCAGGTCTGCCACATGCCTACTTCCCTCGGGCTGGAGAGCATCTAACCTACGTCTTAGTTAGAGTCCCCGCATTCCGAGGCGCAGTAGCGGGGAATCCAGACGGACAGCCCCCAGAGCTCGATCCTCCAGGCTTCGGCTTGTGGCGAGCCGCGGAGTTAGAGCAGCGAAACATGACTATTGTGGAGCGGGTGCGCCCCGATGGATCCTCCCGTGCAACTCTTGCAGATTATGGCGCTGGCGGCAGTTCCCACCGACTTCGATTCATTCGGCGAGACCGCGATGGTTGGCCAGAATTGCATGACGATATTATCGACGTTGTTTTTGTTCAGAGTGGCCAGGGGGCGGTATTAGTGGGAGGGAAAATGATAGGTGAATCGAACGTGCCTGGTTCCGAGATCGATGGAGGAGTTCAATTTACTATTACTGCTGGTGATGTGCTTCACATTCCTGCAAAAATGCCTCATGCATATCTCCCATCCCAGGGTGACCATATTACCTATGTGCTCCTCCGCGTTCCTGGGCTTGGCAATTAAAACAGGCTCAAGGCGAGCAAAATAATTCCAACAATTTGGATTCCTCGAAGAAACCACACTATCACATGAGTCTGGTGAGTTAGCTTGCAGCGCTTGCACTTAGGAAAACCGCTCGGGCGATAGATAAATCCTGGACTGCTACTCCAGTAAGGTCAGTTACTGTAATTTCAGAGGTGTTTTTTCTAGTGATTGTATTGGAGTCGATGACCTCGCCTAGTTCAACCACATCGTCACGACTTAGTTCATTAGAATTGACAGCCCGATAGACTTCTCCACGGGTTCGAGATTGAGAAAGGCTGTCTACAGCGACTAACGAGGCCCTGCTTAATAAAGCTGCGTCCAACTCCTGTTTGTTAGCCGTGTCCGCTCCAACAGCTGTTATATGGGTCCCGGGTTGTACCCAGTCAAATTGGATCAGAGGTTTGGTTGAGGGAGTTGTTGTTACGATTAGGTTGGATTGCTGACAGAGTGCTTCGGGGCTAGCCATCTTTTGAGTGTTAAAGCCGAGGTTGTTTGCTTTTTTGATAAAGGTTGCAACGTTATTTTCACTGCGCCCCCAGACAACGGCTTTCCTGCATTTGGTTACGGTTTTTAACGCAGTTAACTGCTCAATAGCTTGAATGCCGGTCCCTATGATTCCAATGCATGCGACTCTAGTCGGCCCAAGGTGCTTCGCAGCAACTGCTCCTGCGGCTGCGGTTCTGAGGTCGGTTAGATTTCCTTCGTCCAATAAGACAGAAGCGAGCTGACCCGTGGTTTGTTTGAACAAGAGCATAAGTCCCTGGCTTGAGGGAATGCCAAGCTGGGGATTGTTGTAGAAACCGGAGGCAATTTTGATGACATAATAGTCACCTTGTTTGAGGTAACCGTATTTTAAATGTACATCCCCGGGTGGTTTGTCAAAGATGAGTTCTCCTACCGGGGGAATGACCGCACGCTTTCGGGAATAGGCTATAAAAGCTTCTTCCATCGCATGTACAAGATCTATTTCGGCAACGATAGGTTTAATATCATCCCAAGTTAATATGGTGGGAATCACAAAAGCACCGAACGTAATTTTTCAATACCAATATTTGCACCACATATCAAAATAGCGACTTTTTTTCCTAGGTAGTTTTCTTGTACCTTAAGGAAAGCTGCTACTGCCACGCCTGCAGCCCCCTCAATCAACATATGGTGTTGATTCATCACCGTCAGCATCGCTGCTTTGATTTCCTCTTCTTCAACCAGAATGGATTGATCGACGTGGGTGCAGCACAAGTCAAGGGTTATGGCTCCTTCTTCGACTCCTCCAGCAGTAGCATCAGAAAGAGTGGGGTAGCAGGGAACATCGATAGTCTTCTTTGCTTTCATGCAGGCATGCATAGCTGGCGATTGACTTGGTGAGCAAGCAACTATTTTAGTTCGGGGAGACGCTTCTTTTAAGTATGCGCCAATACCGGATATAAGCCCACCGCCTCCGACGGAAACGAATACTGCATCAAGGCTGCCCAATTGTTGAAGAAGTTCGAGGCCAATGGTTCCTTGCCCGGCAATGACGTCTAGGTCGTTGTAGGGAGAAATATAGACTTTACCGGAATGTTCAGCATCTTTTCGAGCGGTTGATTCTGTAATAACGCAGTCATCCCCGACGAATTTTAACTCGGCACCTTCTAATTCAATTGCTTGAACTTTTGAAGGATCGGCATATTCTGGAACATAAACTGTAGATTGAACCCCTAGTTTCTTAGCCCCTGAAGCAACGCCCAACCCATGATTGCCGCTTGACGCAGTAATTACGCCAAGTGCTTTTTCTTCATCGGTCAAACTAGACAATTTGTTGATGGCTCCGCGTGCTTTGAATGAGCCCGTGACTTGAAAATTCTCTAACTTGAGAAAGACTTCTGCGCCAGTTTCGTTGCTTAAAAAAGGTGAGTGCTCAGCAGGGGTCAACCGCAAGTACTCGCGGACCACCTTTTCAGCGCTGAGAATCGAATCATACAATTTCATTCCAACTCCTCGGCAATAAAAACGCTCATTGGGCTCTTTTTCGTGAGATTATTTGCCGGTAAGCAGTAAGACTAAACCTTGGAATTCACACGAAGTCAATGCGTTCAAGGAGATCAGAGTAAATTGACCCGGATCTGCCGAGAAGTCAGAGCTAATAGAGATGGGTGCGAAGGGTCGATTGTTTCCAGTTATCAATTCAAGTAATTGGACACTAATTAGGATTAGAGATACTGTTTGCGCTGCCTGATACGCAGCGCGCATCTTAAGCAAAAACCGTTTGGCTTCATTTCTGCGCGGACTAATAGCCAAAGGGACATCAGTAATTCATAGGTAAATGGGATGAAGCGAATTAGTTTGGAGGGCCCTAGTCCTCATTTTATTGGCTGTTGGAATATAGAACAGAATGTGTTGTGTGATGACATAGTTGATTTTTTTGAATCACATCAAGAAAAACAGGAGCCCGGTCAATCAGCTGGCGCCGTAAATCTTGAGGCAAAAAACTCAACAGATATTACTGTACATCCCCGCGACCTAAAAACAGAAGAGTATCAAGTTGTTAAAAATTACATAGACACGTTGTTCGCTTGTTATAAAGATTATACTGAGCAGTTTCCTTTTCTTGGAACAATAATGCCCAGTGCAGATGTGGGTTCTTTTAATATTCAAAAGTATCTGCCAGGTGGTCATTTTAAATTGCCACATTCGGAACGCACGTCGATTGTAAATTCCTTCCGAGTTCTTGCGTGGATGAGCTATCTAAATGATGTCGAAGATGGAGGCGCAACAACATTTACCCATCAAAATATGGAAGTAACGCCGCGGAAGGGAAAGACATTGATATGGCCTGCCGAATGGACTCATGCTCATCTGGGCAATATTGTGAATTCGGGAGAGAAATACATCATCACAGGTTGGATGCATTTTCCTCACGAAGTCAGATAAGTTTTATGAAACCTCTTTTTCCCAGCAACATAGACCCTGGACTTTGAAAAAATCCCTCGCTATTCTGATTAACGCATAAGGCTGTTTAGCGTGTTAATGTAAAAAGAATGGATGATTCGAATTTAAAAAATATTGTGGTACTAGGTGGTGGAACTGCGGGTTGGATGACCGCTAGTCTGTTACAAAAACAGTGGCAGCATCTCGGTATAAAAATCACAGTCGTTGAATCACCTGATATTGGTATCATCGGTGTAGGCGAAGGGTCTACCCCGCTGCTTAAAGTATTTTTCGATTCGCTTGAGATAAGTGAATCTGAATGGATGCCTGAGTGTAATGCAACCTATAAAAATGGAATTAGTTTTAATAATTGGTCTACAGTTTCTGGCTATGAAAGCTATTTTCATCCATTCCCCTGTAGTTTAGATTTTGCAACATTTGGATTGCTCTATAAATACGCAGCTCTGCGCAGGAAGGGGCTTGATGTCTTAGCACACCCCAATCGCTTTTCTTTAATGGCAGGTTTAACGGAAAAAAAATTAGCCCCAATTCCATCAGAAAATTTTCCTTTTCATTTCCAGTATGGCTATCACTTTGATTCGGTCTTGATTGGAAATTTTTTACGAAGGAGAGCAAAAGAAATTGGAGTCGAGCATATTGAGGCTACAGTCCAAGATGTAGAACAAAATTCGAATGGGGATATTAAGTCCTTAAAGCTTAACAATAATCAAACCTTGTCGGGTGATTTTTTTATAGATTGTTCGGGCTTTGCTTCGGTCCTTTTACAAAAAACTCTGAAGGTACCTTTTCTGAATTTTGCAGAAAACTTGTTCAATGATTCTGCTATTGCAATGCCAACGGAAATTGAGCCCAATATTCCATCGGAAACAGTTTCGACAGCGTTGACCAATGGCTGGGCTTGGAAAATTCCGCTGACCAATCGTTTTGGTAATGGGTATGTTTATAGTTCGAAATATTGCAGTCCAGATGAAGCGGAGACAGAGCTTAGAGCTCATTTGGGAGTTTTGGATAGCGACATTGAAGCGCGTCATTTAAAAATGAAGGTCGGAAGAGCGGAGGAATCTTGGCGCAACAATTGTGTGGCAGTGGGTCTTTCTCAAGGATTTATAGAGCCATTGGAAGCGACAGCTCTCCAATTTGTCTACGCTACGGTTGATGAATTTGCAAAAGCATTTGAGCAAGGTGAGTTTACTCCTCAATATAGGCAAGAGTTTAATAATCGAATGAACAAGAACTTCGAAGGAATTCGTGACTATATCGTTTTGCATTACAAGACTAACTCACGAAGTGATAGCCAGTATTGGATTGATAACCGAGAAAACCAGAATCTCTCCAATAATTTAAAAGAAATGCTTAACTGTTGGTATGGCGTTGAAGATATCGAAGCTGCGTTAACGCGACTCGATATCGGGACCTATTATTCACAAAGGTCTTGGGCTTGCTTATTGGCAGGTGTAGGAACTTTTCCACGCGAGGAAAACTTAATTTCTGCAGATTTGGAGAACGCCCAATCCCTGCAAGATGACTTGAAATACGTCGATAATTTTATTGAAGGTTGTTCTCTGAATTTTGAACCCCATGAAAATATGTTAACAAGCAAAACTCCTTAGTTTACAAGCGCGATATCTTTTACTAGTTTTGTGGGCAGCACCTCGTCTCAAGGCGGACAGGACATTAGGCTTTTTTCCGCATCAGGCCTTAAGGGGAATCTGTCAGAGGCGGTCGGCAGTTCTCAATCAGATCCGTTTCTAATGCCAGCAAAGCAGTCATTACGTTAAAACTATTCCCCCCATTGTTTTGCATGAGTCTTTTACCCTTGAGAAGAACGGCGCATTCAGAGTAGTTTCGTTACACATAGCGTTACAAATAGTAGCACTATGTAACCGATATTTAACGCAATTTCAAATGTTACTAATATGTTACTAATTGTGCCTATTAGCGCTTGACTGTGGTCTGCACGGGTGTTCTTATCCAGTCTGGACAAGTAGATTAGTTCAGCGTTATAGGTCCCTTTGAGTGTTAACCTTTAAAGGATTCGAGGCCAAAAGATGCCGGTCTAAACATTCTTTCCTAGCTGCATTTCACATTCTGCAGCATCGATGCTAAAAACAAGAAAATGAAGTACATGAAGTACTAGGAAGAAAATCAAGAGAGAGGAGTTTTTTATGCAAATTAACCCTAAAACCGGTCAACCTGGTTTTAAAAGAAAAATGCTCTGCACGGCGATTTCGTTATCGCTACTGCCCTTGGCAGGCACGGCATTTTCTCAAGATGAAGTAGTCGAGGAAGTTATTGTAACTGGCTCATTCATCCGGCGTACCGAAGGCTTTCGGTCCGCATCGCCCCTGACGCAGCTTACCCTTGAGGATATCGCCGCTGAAGGAACACCTAATATGGGTGACATCGTTCACAACCTTAGTTTCAACCAAGGTTCGTCGATTTCGTCCAATATCACGCCGGGTTCCGGTGCCAGTGAAACAGCGATTAATCTTCGAGGCCTTGGCCAAGGCGCTACACTCGATCTAGTTGATGGTAAGCGTGTAATTGACGGCAACGTAAATGCAATGCTTCCTCAGATCGCTATTCAACGTCTTGATATCGTTGTAGACGGAGCAGCCGCTCTATACGGATCAGAGGCGGTGGCAGGCGTTGTTAACTTCGTACCTATCAAATCGTACGATGGCTTAAAGATTGAGCTTTTCAATCAGGCCACTGAGAGAAATGATAAGTATCAAGAACAGATGTATAGCTTCATCTATGGTACTGATCTTGGCGGTGTTGATTTGGTCGTAGCCGGTCAGTGGAGAGACAATTCTAATCTCCTTTGGATGGACCGAGAGCACTTATACAACGCTGGTTTTAACTTCTCGTCTTCTGGTAACCCCGGTCAGTATGCGGTACCGCAACGTGATGCAAATGGCGTGCTAACTGGCTCAACCAAGCGTATGGGTGACCTAGGTTGTGGCCGCTTATCAGCGATGGAAGACCCGGTTGCCGGCAAGCGACAAAACCGAAACGGTAACTCAGTTAGTGCCGGTAGTACTTGTTACATGGACTTTGGTCAGTGGTGGGAACTTAACCCCGCGAATCAGCAGGGTGTGTTCTATACCAATGCTAACTACGAGGTTAACGATGATCTGAGTTTTAATCTCGGGGTCAATTGGAACAGTTTGACCTACAAGGGTCAGAACTCAGCGGCTAACCCAGGTGGGCGTGTAGACGATCTGCCTATTCTTCGTGGTGAGTTGCCTGGTAACCCGTATCGCGCCATGGATGCCAATGGCAATGCACTATTCGCTCGGGACCTTGATTCCGATACTCTGCCAGACCGAGACGCTTCCGGCACTGTAATATTGGATCCAAACGGTATCCCGTTTAATGAAGATGTTAAGTTCAGTGGTTGGAGACCGTTTGGTAAGTCACAAACACGTCCTTCAGGACTTAATAGCAATGGTAGCTTTCCGGGTTTCTACCGTGAAAGAAGCTATCGAGTCGCTTTCGATGCGAACTTCACCGTGCCCTATCTAGATGGTTGGGATGGTGTATTCTCGGCTATGCATACTGCTGAAACTTTCATGAGTCGTCAGAACAACCAGAGTTTCTCAGCTATTGAGCAAGGTCTGAGCTGTGACACTTTGGGTCCCGTTGATGAATGTTTTAATCCATGGGCGGTCAATCCAGACGTGCTTAGACCTCATACAAACTCTCAGATGATTGCGGATCAAATATTCCCGACTCAAATGTTGAGATCTCGGACAGAATCTAGTTTGTCCGTCTATGACCTCGTACTTAATGGGTTAGTTTCTCCAGGTGGCTTTGAATTGCCTGGTGGTCCAATTGGAATGGCTGTTGGTACTCAACGTCGAAATAATGGCTTTGATTATGTGCCTGCCGCACTCTACCAGAGTGGTGATCTTTACAATGGTCAGCAGGATTTCCCTGCTAATGAAACTCGTAACGTGGATTCGTGGTTTGTCGAGGTAGCACTTCCAGTGCTGGACAATCTTGAAATTACTGCGGCAACCCGTGACGAAAAATATTCAACTGGCCAAAGCTCAACAGACCCTAAGTTTGGTATCACTTGGAGCCCGACAGATTTCTTAACACTTCGTGGCACTAAGGGAACTGCATTCATTGCGCCAAGCTTGAATGACCTGAACGCGCCAGAGCGTTGTAATCTGAGTAACTTGGACGACCCAATGTCCTCGTTCTTCGCATACGCTCGTCGCTGCCAGGCAGGTAACCCCCTGCTGACGCCAGAGACAGCTGATACATTGGCCTTTGGTATTACTATTGAGCCAATCGAGAATCTGCGAATCGATTTGGACTGGAGCCAAACTGAATTCACGGATCGTATCGTGAGTATTGACCCACAACAGTTGTTAGATATTGATTATTTCAACTGGTCTAAAGCAACTGGAATCTCTGGTAGAGAGCCGACAGTCGCAGAACTGACATCTTGGGTTAATTCAGGTGCGCAGGACCCACGCATTATTCGTTCAGCAACTGACGCGACGCAGATTTTACGTGTCACGGTTGGTCAGTCCAACGCTGCGGCGAACAACGTAGAAGCCTTTGACCTCAAAGTCAGGTATCAGTTTGATCTCGATGATATTGGCTTGAATGACTTCGGTACTATGACGTTTAATCTTGGTGCTACCCAGATAGATAAGTGGGAATACCAGAAGTTCGTTACTGATCCGATGAGTTCGCCTCTTGGTAAGCGGAACCGTTTCCTTGGAGAAGCACCTCCGTTGCCTGAGCTAAAAGCTAACTTGCGAATCGGTTGGGTGCTGGGCAACCATAGTGCTTCAATCGCTTCACACTACATCGATGAAGTTGAATATGATGGCTACAATTGGGGTAGCTCATTCTTCAACAACTTCCCTTACTTCACTGGTTTTGATATTGGTGAGAGAGATATGTTGCGCGCGTCCACAGTCACGGACATAGCGTACAATTATCGTGGGTTGGATTTCATGGGTACCAACGTAGACTTCACATTAGGTGCTCGTAACGTATTTGACCGATTGCCTCAGCGAGTTAATGACTTCGCTGGTATGGAATCGATTCTGTACGACGCGAGAGGACGATTGCTCTACGGAAGAATCTCAATAGAGTTCTAATATTTCATTAGATCTCTTTTCGAGAACAAATGCGGCTCCTTCGAAAGAAGGGGCCGTTTTTTTTACTGATTATTAAGTATGAAATTTGCTGACAAAATACAGCTCCTGGATGGGCGGTTCTGATGAGACTTCAATGATCAAACCTTTGCCTAGTGGCCAGATTAGATGCATTAAGGAATAGGTTTACTAAGTCAGAGAAAAACTGTCCAGGTATAGATCTGGATAGTTCTTTCGAGGCGATTGATATCACGATTAAAAGCCGTACATGTAGTGAAAACCTGTTTGCCGTTATCTGCTGCGGTGACTGTTGGTTTCAATATACTCCGCGAGTTGGTTCCAAGCTGCTCAAAAACCTCTAATAAATTATTTGGATCCTCATAGAAACAATCAATTACGACGCGTCCAGGTTCAAAAACAACTAGGCCATCTTGCATAGCATCCCATGCTGCTCCCAAGAAAGCATCGTCGTAGACAAATTTAGCATCAAACGGTGATGGGCCGATAAAGCCGATAAACGTCTCACCGTAAAATGTAGGCTTTCGATAGAGTCTACTCTCCGCGCTAACTACTGAAAATTCAACTGGACCATCCGCTAAAAGGTCTGCTTGCAATTCCAGGGTATAGAAACGATCTGCAAATACAGTCGCATCGGTATCGATCTCTGTAGAGTTGGTGATAAAGGTGGCAGTGGTTCCGCCATCAAAAACGGTTATTGTATCGAGGCAGCTCTCTGGAATTTCAGCAAAAGCAGCAATTGGGTCTACTAGACGAAAGCGCTCACTACCTGGCTCGCTACTTGAGAGTAGAAGATTAAGCGCATAGGCTGGGGCTAGACCAGGCATAGCGTTGCCACTTTCATCTTTAAGGACTGCGCAAGGAATTCTTAGCGTTGCTGTAGTAGTGTCAAATTGTGCTCTGGCCAGGTCGCCCCAGACGTTGTTTTGGGCATTGACTGCAGAAGTGGAAAAAGTCGCAGCTAGAACAATGGAGAATAATAACTTTTTAAGCATAAAAATTAGGCCCTTAAAAGAATGTACCAATTCGATGGAAGTTCATAGGGTGGCTGCGACAAAAGGAATGAAACGCGTAAATCGCATGTGCTTGTACTTAAGTTTGCCATTAGTAATAAATGGATTAATGGATTAATGGATAGGCAAGAATTTCACAACTCTTCGAGGCGAGCTTTTAGATCTTCTAGAACCAGTAATGCTTCAGCAAAGGACGGATATTTCTGAATCAATTCGGCATAGACTCTATTCATCTCATCTGTTTCCTGAACTACATCTGGGCTGAGGTTTTCCAGTTCTGCGATGCCCGACCACTCATGTATTAGATTCTGGACTTGGCGGTTCCTTGCATTTGTCCAGAACACCGGCTCACACACCCGTTGGGGTATTCGCGTTCCAGTGAGGGCAACTTCACGACACTCGATATCCAGTTCAGAATTACCATTCCGTTCATTATAGAAACTGAAAATATCGCCTTCGACACGAATAATTTGCTCTCTAACAGCTCGCTTGGATAATTCACCAATGACGATAATTTCTTCAATCTCAGATTCATTAGCATCTTGTGAAAGGGATAGGGGGCTTATTGAGAGAATTGAAATTATCAGTAGGAAATTTTTCATAGTACACCTGCGATACAGAAACTTGCGCTAAGTATAAATGGAAAGTCCAAGCATGCGGTAACCACGTTATCGATTTATCCCATCTATTTGACTGACACTAACTCTAATTCATCGGACAGTGCCTGAGTTCAGCACTAATGCTGCATCGTCGAATCAATGATAGTCTTTGGAATAGGGTGTTGCGATTACTCTGCTTTATTTCTAGTAAATAAATTACTTTTTTGCAGAGTCGACACCACTATATAGCAGTAACAAGGAGTAATTAGTAGTGAGGCAAAATCAATGGGCATTATTCTCAGGTCAACAGCTTGCCTCTGCCTATGCTTTGGAGGCCGATGCGTTTGGTGCAATAGCAATGACCCCCAGCTTTAATAGTTTGATTAGCCAATTCAGTGACTACGAAGGCTATTTAAAACGCCTGCACAATGATACTAATCATAAAAAAATTGTGGAGGAGCTATTAAAAAATAATGGAATCATCGACACGGCGGCTCCCACTAAACAATTGGCTCAGCTCTTCTGCCAAGCTCAAATAGCTGCTTGTACTGAGCTGTTTAACGGCTGGAAGATTAGCAGCTCACAACTGAATCGAGATGAGCTCCGGTTACTTGTGGAACGAGCCGGTGCTGGAATAATAAACATCCCACAAATTCCGGTTGAAACTCCTGTGGGTCAATATAGTGACTCTCAAAGACAGTTACTGAACGGGATAAATGTTATTCAAAATGTAGACACTGTGCGCGTATTACAGATACTTAAGTTGCTGGGTCTGATCCCAAACCTAGTTAGAGAGTCCCACCAGCTCTCTCTTGGAGTTGGCAATGGATACCGCGATCTTTATGGTATTCACCTTAATCCTAAAATTACCATGGCGCAGGAAGGATCCAGTGTAAAACTTCATTTCGAAACTTTGGAGAGGCAGGCAGCCCATACGGTTCTGATTGACAATGATCCAATCTATCAGGATCACTTTGACGCGCTGAATGAGAAAGAGAAGGGGAAGGTGCTGGCGATGAATACGGACGCTGAAGAGTCTCTCAAGGAGCTCGCAAAGGAGCAAGAAGTATCAGGTCTAAAACAACGCAATTTAGTGGTTTGTTTACGGATCGACCACCACATGATTCCAGACAGCAAAAAATTTATCCAGTTGATAGGCAAAGTAATCGATTCGAATGCAGACTTGATTATGACGATTGGGGCTGGAAATAATCTCACAGAATTTGAAGGTAGGCTCCAATGCTTTGACGAAATGTCAGCTTACTTGACGCAAATTGGTCTAAAGCCCATTCGTATTTTGTTACACGGGAAAGGATCATCAGCAGAGCAGCGAAACCGACCTAATTTTGGGCAGCTTGCTTATACCAGCTATCAGATATTGTATTGCTCACTCGATCGGAATCGAATTATTTAGAACGATAGGCTGTTCAAATTAATTCTGGGTTGGTTTTGAGTTTCCATCGTCTCCAAGGTGGAGAATTTAATGAGGCTTAGTAATAAGTTAGTTTCACCTGCTTTGCACAGACACCGAGAACATTGATTTTTCTAAGGTGTAATCGAGAGAATACCCATTAGGCAAATGGTTTCTGGTTTCGTCACAATTAGTAGTCGTTTGGTATACAGAGACGAATATGAATATCTAGGTTTTTTTTAGTGTTTACGCATAGTCTAACCACTTTGATCCTCTGGACTATATTCAGAAAGGTCTCTATCCTCTTTGTTCCTTGTCAATTACCTTTTCTTTGCAATGCGAAATAGTGAAACCAGAAATCCACCGGATTCAGAACTTACTGAGCTTTCCGGCCTCTATGACATTCAAGATTACATTGGTGCGGAGAAACTTTGCAGAAATCTGCTTACAACTTATCCAGATTCTGCAGTTGTTTTAAATATCTTCGGTGTTGTGCTCGAAGCTCAGGGGAAATCAAAAGAGGCGCAGGAGGCCTATGAAGATACGATTCGAAGAAACCCCGACTATACAGTTGCTTACAATAATTTAGGTTTCTTGTTGAATTCTCTCGGTCGTCTTGAGGAAGCAATCGAAAAATTTAAGAAAGCGGTTGAATTAGACCCTGGAGACGGCGATGCGCACAATAATATAGGTGTAATATTTCAAAACCTTAATCAACATGAACAGGCTCTGACTCATCTGGTGAAAGCAGTAGCGCTTGATCCAAATAATCCCGCAGCATACTTTAATTACGCAAATTCCCTGAAAGCCACTGGTAAAAACGATGAAGCCTTAGAAAAATATAATCAGGCCATAAAATTGCATCCATCTTTTTCACTAGCATTTAATAATCGAGGCAACCTTTTAGAGAGCATGGAGAGATTTGAAGAAGCTAAGAGAAGTTATTCAAGGGCAATCGAATTAGATCGAGGTTATAGCCGCGCATACAGCAATCGAGGTATCGTCGAAAAAAAGCTAGGCAATTACTCGGGAGCTCTTGGAGATTTTGTCAAAGCTGTCGAGCTTGACCCTTGGCATCCAGAGAATCCAACTGAAGACACTAATTTTAAATTTAGGCTGTATATCAATCTAGGAGATATACAACTGTACTTTAAAAAATATGACAAGGCACTGGAATCTTACAATCGCGCAGCAGAGATTGAACCCAATAATCCAGATGTAGCGGCATTCAAAGGCAATGCCGTTATGGGGCTAGGGGACTTAAGTAAAGGCCTTCAGCTTAGACAGGAGGCATTTGGTTTTGTCTCTTTTGATTTGTCGAAAGGTCTTTCGATTATTCATGGGCTGAGCGGCTGAACCGTAAACGCTGTCTCTTTTAAAGGCATTGATGCTCTGATTTAAGGCTTTTCTACTCAAGCCTATGGATATAGTGGGGGGATGGTCCCAAGTACCTGGCCCAGAAAATACTTCCGCAAACCCCTAAAAATAGAATACAGTGTGCTTTTATCCAGTTGGAGGAATCTCCCATGAAGCGCCTTGCTATCGCGTTCCTTTCAATGGCTATCCTGCTACCAATGCAGGTTCTAGCTCAACAAGAAGAATCCTATGACTATTGGCAGCACCAGCGAGAAATGGTGCGTCGCGGTCAACATGCCATATTCATGTGTAATGGTTTGTTTACGTCAGAGAGGACCCTTGATCAACTTTATGATTGGGAACTAGAATTCTTTCGTGACCCTATCGGTAACCCTTCTGGTGGCGACTACAACGTAGATTGGGACAAGCAGGCCGTTGAAATAGGTGCGCCCGGGGCGGTGCCTATTATGCGTGCTGCGTTTAGGGAGGGCATTGGTTGTGTCATTATGCCGCCGGATCAGAATTTGGATGATATTGATCGTCTGCCTGAATTAACGCTTCCTTATCCTCCTGGTGATGCTTCTAGAATACCTTGGCCAGATGGAGATCTGGTTGAAGATTCTTCGCTTCCTGCAAATATTGATCAATCGATTTTGCAAGCCGCATCAAATTGGGCTTTTGAGCGCCCGTCCGATGAACAACAAACAGTAAGTCTATTGATTGTTTATAAAGGGCAAATTTTGCATGAACGTTATGCTGATGGGTTCGATATGACTACCCGCACTCGGACTTGGTCGACTGCTAAAAGTATTGCTTCGACCCTCATTGGAATGTTGGTTGATGACGGAAGGCTCGAACTCGATGAGCCTCTAGGCTTTGATTGGCTTCCCGAGAGCCGTTCACCGGAAACAGACCCGAGAAACGATATCACTCTGCGGCATGTTTTAAATATGAGTAGTGGATTGGAAACTGTAGATAATCGTGGTCTGGAATACGCTATAGGGTCAGGCCTCTCCTACTGGGCAGGATCAAGCTCAGTTGAAGGCGCGCGCAGCCGTGCGGTTATTCGCGAGCCAGGGACGTATTGGGATTATGAGAATTACGATACCTTGCTTGGGGTTTATGCTATGAAATTAGCGTTGGGTGGTGAGCGTGAATACGCAGAATTCCCCCGAAAGGCTTTGCTCGATAGAATTGGAATGCGCAATACATTGGTAAGCACTGATCGATTCGGTGACTTTGTTTTAAGTAGCCAGGTTTATACCAATGCAAGAGACTTGGCTCGTTTTGGATTGTTATATCTACAAGGTGGGGTCTGGAACGGAGAAAGGCTGATCTCAGAAGATTGGATCGACTTTTCACGGACCCCCGCTCCTGCTACCGCTGAGATAGGCAATATATATGGTGGTCAATGGTGGCTTGTTCCTGATAACCGGGCGGATGTTCCGGAGGATGCCTATTCTACTTCAGGCAATCGAGGCCAGTTCACAATTGTGGTTCCGACTCACGATCTTGTTATCGTGCGCAGAGGTCTTGATTATGGGCGGCAAGGGTTTGATCGATGGGGACTGACTCGAGAAGTATTAAAAGCTATCAATTAATTACTGAGCAAGGATAAAGAGTGGAGGTGGGTTAACCGTGAATCAACTAAGTAGGGCCCTCAGTTTTCTAGCGATCGTTTCCAGTATCGTTCTAACAATATCGAGTACAACTGCGCAGGAAACTGCAACTCCTCCACTTGAGGTTCCTAGAATCGATAGAGTTCAAAAGCCATGGACTGCTGCTGAGGCTTCAATTCTCTCGCCAAGGGAGAGCAACGGCAGCGTTCTTGGTGTGTGGTCTACCTGCGCGAATGCGCCTGCACTTTGCAATGCCTGGTTAGAATTTACTGACTATTTGTTGCAGGAATCTACCTTACCCATTCGCGATCGAGAATTATTAATTCTCAGAATTGGCTACTTAAATCAGGGCGCCTATGAATGGGCAGCGCACAGAGGGCTGGCATTATCAGTAGGGATTAGTGAAGAAGAGCTTATAGGTATAGCGGAAGGGTCTTCTGCAGCAGGCTGGAGTGAGTGGGATGCAACTTTACTTCGTGCTGCTGAAGAGCTGCATGACAGTGCTCTTGTTTCCGATGCAACATGGAATGTTCTCGCAAAGCGCTATACTAAACGACAGATGATGGAGGCAGTGTTTACTGTAGGCCAATACAATATGGTAGCTATGTATCTCAACAGCTTGGGAGTCCAGTTTGAAGAGGGGTGGATTGGCCCCCCAATACCATAACCAAACTCTGAGCCGAGGAAGTGTCGCAGGTCGATCGGTATCTAGGCGTTTGTGATCATGGATCAATAAAGGCTAATGATTTTATAAGTATACTCATGATCGCTATAATTCTGAGAGAGGTTGGCAAATATTCCTAGAAACGGTTTGATCAGCTTAAGGTTGGTGCAGAATCTAAAAATAAATAGTTGTATGATCACTCCACGTAATTACTTAAGAGCAATTAACTATGAAAAATCTGATTAAAATGTTTGTCACTTCTATCTTCTTAACTATGTCGGTCATTTTTTCTTATGCGGCTAGCAATGACTGGGTAACGCTAATCGATGGAACGGAGGGGATGGAAAATTTTAATATCGTTGGTGATGCTAATTGGCATACTGATGCGGCTTCGGTTCGGGCAACCGAAGGTAGTGGAGCCTCATGGTTAGTAACAAAAGAAAGTTTTAGCGACTTTGTGATACGTGTTGAATTCTGGGCCAGTCATGATGCAAATAGCGGTATTTATATGCGTTGCGCAAATCCAGATCGTATAACTGATCGCGATTGCTATGAGGCGAATATTTTTGATCAACGACCTGATGCATCATTTGGTACTGGTGGCATTGTGCATGTAGCCCCAGTTGATGAGCCTCGTCCGACAGCTGGGGATAAATGGAATACTTATAAAATCACAATGAATGGTGATCATTTAGTCGTAGAACTTAATGGAAAAATTACTGCTGATGTAAGAGACAGCAAACTTTCTGCAGGGCCCATTGGGTTGCAATGGGGAAGAGGAGAACTGCGTTTTCGAAAAGTTGAAATAATGGAACTGTAATATATTTCAGTTAAACCAAAAAAGGCCAGGATGTTTCCACACCTGGCCTTTTTCTTTTACCAAAAGATTAATTGCCTAGTATTCGTCGTATCCCTCAGTAAACTCTATGCGCACACCACGTGGGTCTATGATGTAAGCAATATTCAAATCGATCGCAGGTATTTCTCTATAAGGTACCTGAAATTCGATGCCAGCAGCTTCTAGCTTGCGACAAAACTCCTCAAGTCCATCAATTTCGAAACCAATATGATCAATCGCCGAGCCTTGAGTGGCCTGCCGGCCTGGGCGTGATCCACCGAATGACATGTTCATTCCTGGCACGTTTGTGGTGGTTCCTATTGCTCCCCGTGGTCTGACTTCTAAATTAAATATGTCTGTGTACCAGGCAAGTAATTCTTCATGACCTTCGAGGTTGAAATGAATGTGGTACCCAGTTACTTCTTGTTGCAAACCCTGGTCTTCTTGAAGTTCTACGCGTGCGCCATTAGGAAAATCTATGAATGCATTTATTTGTCCTTCGGCACCAACAAATGTATCTCCAGTGAATCCATTGGGCTCACTACCGAGAGCCGCAGCCCACTGAGTAGTAGTGACTGGGAGACCATCTGCTCTCCATTTGTCGAGGAATCTTTCCATGTTGCGTACTTTGAAACCAAAATGGTCCATGACAGTTTCACTTGAAGGCATGGAAGGATCACTGGGAGATAAAGCGACAAGCGTGTTGTTGAGAACGATAGCAGTAAGCAAAGGTTCGCCTTGTGCGTTGCTACCCTTTCTAACTGTCCGGCCACCGAAATGATCTTCTAGAATTTGTATGTGTCGGTCCATATCTGACACGTTAAGGTGAACATGGCCGTAGGTCAGACCGTCTTCGTTGAAGCTAGCCAGCATCTGGCTATGAGCTGGGACCGAGAGCAAGCAAAGTAAAGTTATCACTGAGAAAATTCGCATAATATTCCTCCTTTATTATTAGTGTTATCCGCAATTGCCCTGAGCATAAAGCTATTGGAGCCTGGAGTCTATTAAAGGGCATGGTGAAGCTGCAGTCAGGCCATTGTCGGCATAGCAAAAGCTCCGTAAACTCTGTCATTTCTGGAATCGTAAATAAATTGTGTCAAACCAGCACAATCGCACACACAAGCGTTAAACACTACTCATGGTCGCTTCGATGAAATCAAGAATTCAGGCTTTTCTTCTTACTTTGGTGCTCAATATCAGTGGAATTTCTATAGCTCAAGAGGCGCTCGAGCGAGTTAGCGTTCAACCTTTTGGCACGCTGCAAGATGGTAGAAATGTACAATTGTTTACACTGGTAAACGAACAGGGTATGTCAGTTAGGATTCTCGATTTGGGAGGAATTATCGTGGGTTTGACCGCGGCGGATTTTGATGGGAATTTCGTTGATGTCACTACAGGGTTTGATAACCCACAGCCCTATGCTAATGGCGCAGGGTTTATGGGAGCGATTGTAGGAAGATTTGCAAACCGTATCGCTAATGGAAAATTTTCACTCGATGGCACTCAATATTCCTTGGCACAAAACAATGGTGACAATGCCATTCACGGCGGGCTGGTTGGTTTTGATAAAAAGGTTTGGGAATCCGAATTCTTTTCTAACAGTAACGAAGCTCAATTAGTTTTAAAAACAGTGAGCGAAGATGGGGAAGAGGGCTACCCCGGCCGAGTTGAAGTCAGTGTCGTCTACAAGCTGACGGATCAGAATCAACTATCCATCGACTACTACGCGACAACAGACAAGGCAACCGTAATCAATCTCACCAATCATGCTTACTTTAATTTGGACGGCCATGATTCAGGCTCTATAAGCAATCATGAAATCATGATAAATGCTAATCGCTACACGCCGATAGACAATGAATCTATCCCCACTGGTGAGATTGCAGAAGTTGCAAATACCCCTTTGGATTTTCGAGCGGCAAAATTAATTGGGAAAGATATTGAATCATCTCACCAGCAAATTCAATTTGGCTCAGGGTTTGATCACAATTTTATTATCAATCATGATGAACCTGGCCAGATGACGTTGGCAGCTTCAGTTTATTCATCAAAGTCAGGGCGAATCATGAATGTCTATACTGATCAGCCTGGTATTCAGTTCTACACGGGCAATTTTCTGAATGGTCAACTAGTAGGAAAAGCGGGAGCCGTCTATGGGCGTCGCAGCGCTTTTTGTCTGGAGACACAACACTACCCTGACAGTCCCAACAAACCTGGATTTCCATCGACAATACTGCGTCCAGGGGATCAATATGAAACTCGCACGATTTTCGAATTTTCCTCTAGTTCAATCCAAGATTAGCCGTACCTAAACTCTCGATTTCATTAGATTTTTGAACGTATTGCTCTTAATATACTTGTTGATCAAAACGGGGGACCCGGGCTACTTCCAAGACGGAATGGATGGGGGAGCCCTAAGAATCGCAGCGCAGTATTTTTTGATGCGCTTATTCTAATAATTAGAACAATACGAAGGAGCACCTCTTGACCATGAAATCAGGGAATTTGCTCAAGATTATTTCTACCCTAGCAGCAGTGCTTCTTTCTTCGAATAGCGCAGCGCAAGCTACTGATTCGTTAAGCTATACAGAGGACATTCTTCCTCTCTTTTCCACTACTTGCCTAGATTGTCACGGTCCTGATGAGACTCGACGCATGATGAATTTGCGTTTAGATACTCAGGATTTTTTGTCTAGTCATATCGTACCCGGCAATCCTAATGAAAGCTTAATATATCAACGCATTACTCACGGTGATGCCGTAAGAAAGATGCCTCCGGTTTCCAGTGGCCGATCACTTACAGATGATCAGATCGAAACAGTTCGTTCCTGGATTATTAGCGGGGCCGAGTGGGGAGTGGACCTTAGCGCTGCCGAGCAAGCGGATCTGTTGTTGGTTGCAGAACGTCAAATAAATTTCACCAGAGAAGTACGTCCGATTCTCTCTCGCAATTGTTTTCAATGTCATGGTCCTGACGACCAGAATAGGCAAATGGGATTGCGTTTGGATAGTCCGGAAGGTTTTTCTGGAGCACGAGGTGCTTTTGGTGGTCCGGTAGTGCTTCCGGGTAATGCTCAAGATAGCCTGTTGTTTCAACGTATTTCAGCTTCAGCTGAAAACATTCGAATGCCAAGAGACAGAGAGGCCCTAACTGAAGATGAAATCGAAACTTTAAGGTTATGGATCAATCAAGGAGCGCAGTGGGAAAGTCACTGGGCTTTTGTTCCACCTGAAAAACCAAACGTTCCAGCAGCCAGTGATGAAAGTTGGCCAATAAATTCAATAGATAATTTCGTACTTCGGCTTCTTGATGAAGAAGGTTTAAGTCCTTCGCAAGAAGCGGACAAAGCTACACTTATCAGAAGAGTGACCCTGGACCTTACTGGTATTCCTCCTACCCTCGAGGAGGTGAATGAATTTTTGGCAGACAATTCACCTAATGCTTATGAAAAAGTTGTAGACCGTCTATTGCAATCACCACGTTTTGGTGAACGTATGGCAGTTGAGTGGTTAGATGCAGCTCGCTACGCAGATACAAATGGCTACCAAACTGATGGTGAGCGCTCGATGTGGCGCTGGCGTGATTGGGTCATTAATGCCTATAACGATAACCTCCCTTTTGATCAATTTACTGTAGAACAGCTTGCTGGAGATATGCTGCCTAATGCGACTCTTGATCAACGTATTGCTACTGCCTTTAATCGCAATCACAGTTTGAGTGCCGAGGGTGGCATTGTTCCGGAGGAATTTCTTGTCGAGTATGCCGTCGATCGTGTCGCTACGACTTCAACAGTTTGGCTTGGATTAACTTTCGCCTGTGCCCGTTGTCATGATCATAAATTTGATCCTCTACAGCAAAGAGAGTTTTATGAATTTTCTGCGTTTTTTAATAATATCGATGAACGCGGCAAGGGATTTAAATACGTTAACTCACCCCCTTTTATTGCAGCTCCCACCCGTGATCAGCAGTCTGAGCTGAAAGAATTAGAGGAAAGATTAGCTAAGGCGAGACTAGCTTTTGCAGATTTGGAGAATACGATTAATGCAGAACAAGAGCAGTGGGAGGATTCTGTTGTTGGTTCTAGTGACATTGATGCGGAAGTTGATTGGAATGTAAAAGAAGGGCTGTTAGTCCATCATGCTTTAGATGGAGATATTTCTGGAATTCAAGTTGGACAAATTGTCGAGGCGACACTTGAGAATGGCCTCCCGCATTTTGTTGATGGGCGCATTGGAGCTGCAGCTAGTTTTGATGGGGATAGATTCATCACTGCTGGCAACTCCCCAAATTTGGGTTATGAGAATGAATTTACTCTGTCTGCTTGGGTGTATCCAACTGCTGACACTGGTGTAATTTTCTCCCGTGCTAGTGAAGGGGACCAGGGGGAAGTTGGTTGGGGACTTTATCTTGAGAACGGGAAAATCCGATTAAATCTATCAACGCGAACACTTGATGATGGAGTTGCCGCTGAAACTATTCAATCGATTCAACTTAATCGCTGGCAACATATCACTGCGACTTATGATGGTTCGAAGACGCCTGAGGGTATGCGGATTTATGTGAATGGAGAGTCACTCGAATTGGAAGGGTTGTTGGACCTTGTAGGAAATCGATTGCCTCAGCGCTACCCTCTACGTATCGGTGCAAGCGGCTCTTCGAAGCCTAATTTCCGGGGTAATCTAGATGATATCCGCATCTATGGCAGAGTATTGCCCTCAGAAGATGTGGCAGTTGTGGCGACTGCCGAAACCATTACCGAAATTGCAGGTATGGATTCGAATAGCCGAAGCCCGGCGCAGTCTGACAAGCTACGCTTAAGTTTTCTTAATCAATATGCCTCGCCAGAAATCCGCGTTTCTTATTCAAGGGTACAAGATCTAGAGAATGAGCGAGAAGCGCTTCGGGAGAGCTTTCCCACAGTTATGGTTATGGAGGAAATGACACCCCGGCGTCCTACTTACCGGTTAAATCGAGGTGTTTATGATAATCCAGGTGAGGAAGTATTTCCCAATACCCCCTCTATTCTGCCACCGTTGCCAGCCGGTGATAAAAACCGATTAACTTTTGCTAATTGGTTGGTAGATGTTGAGAACCCTCTGATGAGTCGGGTTACAGTTAATCGTTTTTGGCAAATGTACTTTGGTACGGGAATAGTCAAGACTGCTGATAATTTTGGATCACAGGGTGAATATCCATCTCACCCAGAGATGCTTGATTGGCTAGCTACCAATTTTGTTGATTCTGGTTGGGATATTAAGGAAATGCAGCGCTTAATAGTGACAAGTGCTACCTATCGACAGTCATCCGTAGCCTCTCCGGAGATGATAGAAAGAGATCCAGAAAACCGCTTGTTAGCTCGTGCTACTCGAATGCGTTTACCTGCGCAAATGATTAGAGACCAGGCTCTCGCTATATCAGGTCTACTAACCGAAAAAATTGGAGGCCCTTCAGTGGGTCCGTATCAGCCAGCCGGGTTGTGGGATGACATCGTAGAGCGTGGTCAGGAATACCAGCAATCAACCGGTGAAGATTTGTATCGTCGCAGCCTTTATACCTTTTGGAAACGGACCCGCCCAGCGCCTGCAATGATTACGTTTGATTCTTCTACTCGTGAGACTCACATTGTTGCGCCCACGCGAACCAATACGCCACTTCAAGCGCTGAACCTGATGAATGACGTTACTTATACCGAAGCTGCGAGGGCATTGGCGCAAAGGGTTATGCAGCAAGGTCTTAACGTAGATGACAATCTGACTACCATGTATCGAATCGCGACTGCTCGCGAACCTCAAGCAAGAGTGCATAGTGTTCTGGCGGGCGCTTTTGAAGAGCATCTCCAAGAATACAGATCTAATAGAGCTTCCGCATTGCAGTTAGTAAGCGAAGGGGAATCTGAACGTGACGAAACTCTTGATATTGTGGAACTTGCTGCCTATCAAATGGTTGCTAGTTTAATCTTAAATTTGGATGGAACTATCACTAGGGATTAAAGCAATGAACCCAATTGATGAACTCAAACAACAATTGACCCGGCGAAGTTTCTTAGGTCTCTCAAGTACCTGCTTGGGTGCTGCTGCACTTAATTCACTATTGAGTAAAGATGCACTTGCGCAAACACCGCAAGCTTTTGGAGGCTTGCCAGGTTTACCTCACTTCGCACCCAAAGCGAAACGAGTGATCTATTTGTTCCAATCTGGAGGACCCTCTCAACACGAGCTATGGGATTACAAACCTAAACTTGCGCAGATGGTAGGTGATGATTTGCCACCCTCGGTTCGCGGTAATCAGCGGGTTACAACCATGACGGCAGGACAGCTGAGTTTCCCAATTGTGCCTTCTATTTATAAATTCGATCAGCATGGAGAGTCAGGGGCTTGGGTGAGTGAGTTGATGCCCCACACAGCAAAAATTGTCGATGAATTAGCCTTTGTAAAATCTATGCATACCGATGCCATTAATCATGACCCTGGCATAACCTTTTTCCAAACCGGAGCACAACTAGCAGGACGCCCAAGCATTGGTGCTTGGTTAGATTATGGCCTTGGTAGTATGAATCAAGACTTACCTTCTTTTGTCGCCATGGTATCTATTGGTTCTGGAAATGGCGGACAGCCCTTGTATGACCGCCTTTGGGGTAGCGGCTTTTTACCAACACAGCATCAAGGTGTGAAATTTCTTGCCAGTGGTGATCCTGTCCTTTATTTATCCAATCCGCCTGGAGTTCAAGTTAAAACGCGGCGCCGTTTCCTTGATGATCTGGCCAGTCTTAATGAATTGACTCAAGCGGAGTATGGAGATCCAGAAACAAACACTCGCATTTCGCAATATGAAATGGCTTACCGCATGCAAACTTCCGTACCTGAACTGAATGACTTATCGACAGAATCCCAAGAGACCTTGGACCGTTATGGCCCAGATGTAATGAGGCCAGGTTCTTTTGCGCGTAATTGTTTGTTAGCAAGGCGCCTCGCAGAGAGAGATGTGCGTTTTGTTCAGCTCTTTCATCGCGGTTGGGACCAGCATACACGCTTGCCAAGTGGCGTTCAAAATCAAGCGCGTGATGTTGATCAACCTCAGGCGGCGCTCGTGCAAGATTTGAAAGAACGAGGCTTGCTTGATGATACTTTAGTGGTCTGGGGAGGCGAATTTGGCAGAAGCGTATACTGCCAAGGAAAATTTACTGAGGAAGTTTATGGTAGAGACCATCATCCTCGTTGTTTCACCATGTGGATGGCTGGTGGTGGCGTTAAACCAGGCATCACTTATGGAGAGACCGATGATTTCTCTTACAATATTGTGAAAGACCCAGTTCACGTTCATGATCTCCATGCGACTGTCTTGCATTTGTTAGGATTAGATCACACTAAGCTTACGTTTCACTACCAAGGTAGGGACTTCCGGCTAACTGACGTGCATGGCAAGGTAATTGAGCCACTTATAGCATAATTACACTCCTTAGCGCCGTGATGAATGGTGAGAGGTATGAATGAATCGATGAGCCGGGATGCATTTACAAAATTAGTACTGACGGAACTATTCTTGGTTGGCTTGGCAAGTCAGGGCGCCGTGATGGTCAATTTAATTGGGTTCACGGACTAGATTGTTCTCAAGAAGATATTTTGTATGTGGCGGACATGAACAACTGGCGTATGCAAAAGTTGGTTCTTAATCCTTAAGGGATTTAATACAACTCCCTCAAGATGGAGTCCCTGAGGGGTTTTGCTCTTATGCAGCCCAATAGAACGTAGATGTGCACCGCATAAAACTGTCTGACTCAGTTGAACTTATTCATCAGAGTAGGCAGGTAACCGGCCGATCACTACAACATTGTCGCCCTTATTCACAGGTGGTGTGCCAAATAGGATGAGCAGCACTCCCGCGGATGGTGCGGAGATCGTTTCAAGTTCTTTTCCATGATAATCGGTGATCAATCCAAGACGTGTGCCAGCGGTAATGTAATCCCCGGCTTTTACCTTGGGGTCAGCGTAAAAAATACCATCATGGTTGCTGAAGACACGAGTTCGATCACTGATCACTAGGGGGTTAACTGGTAACTCTGGTCCACCAGTAATCATGTCGAGCTCGCGCATGATATTGAGCGCACCAACTGTAATAGGGTCGATATACTGATCATCGATACTACCGAGCTCACCAGACTCTATATCTATAGCCGGTATACCCAGAGTCACAGCTTGCGCGCTCGTATAGATTGCATCCTCTATTGAATCATAAGAACCAGCAAACTGAACGATGGTTTCCAGCCCAAAGGCAACAGCAAGCCTTCTAGATTCCTCCACGACCTTATTCCCTCCGGCTTCCGCATAATAAGCGCTGTAAGAGGGGCGGAGACTCTCGTTTGCATCACCGGAATGAATATCTACTAAATAATCAGCGCGCATCATTACTTCATTTTTTAGAGTGAAGGCAATACGCTCAGTAATTGTGCCGTTAATATCGCCGGGGAAAGAACGATTCAAGTTTTTGAGGTCATTTGGTCCAAAATAAATAGTGCGACCGGTGAATGCAGGCATATTCGCAATATGGACAATGACCAGTGTCCCGCTCATCTGAGAGGGATCTATCAATTCAGCCAGCTCTTGCATTGCGAGAATTGGGGAATACTCAGAGCCATGTATGCCCGCTATCAACGACAGAACTGGACCGGGATTAGCACCGTGATGAACGGTAATAGGTATGAACGAATCGATCCCATCGTCCCCATTCGGCACTTTCAGTTCGCCACGATATGTTTCACCAGCGGAAACAAATACGTCTCCTATTTCGAAAGCGGCGTTAGCATTGTTAGTTATCAATTCATCGTCTTGTGCCAGAACCTCAGCCACCAGAATAAATAACAACGCGGTAGTAATCGAAATATGTCTCATAATCAGGTCCAGTAGTGCTTAAATCAAAATTTGTGGCGGGCAAACCTATTATGACTAAAAATATTTAAGCCATCCGATATGTTTATTTGCTTGCTTATACTCTGCGAACCATCGAGTAGGGAAATAAAGGATAAAAGCTAGAATTGCAAACATGAACCAGATGTATCCAACACTAGGAAAAGCAAGATATACCCCATCAGATGGACCATAGACAGAAAAAGCAGCTACATATAAAAGCTTCAGTACCGCTAAGTGCAGGGCATAGAAAAACATGGGTGCGGCCCCAAAATGAGACATGATTAGCGTGAATTTACTATTTTGATTTTTCTCAAATAGCGCTAAAAATAGCAATCCTAAACTCAACATGGACAAGTTAAACATAAACGATGGAGGATATTTTGTAAGGGATAAAAAGCTCATTAATGTAGTTGAAAATTCACCGGTATTTATCCAAGGTGAATCACCATAAAAATTTAGAAATCGAATTACAGAAAACAAAATAAGCCCGATAAGCCCAAAGGTAAACATTTTTGTCTGACGATTTTCAGGCGATGCGTTATTTGAAAACCATGGCCCTGCTAAGAATCCTAATACGATAACACCAATCCAAGGCAGTACTGGGTAGCTGGTTCTGGCCGTAATAAAATAAAAATCGATAATTTCTCGCTGATAAGCGATAGCCCAAATTATGTAAAAAGGAGAGTCTTCCCCCAACTTAAAACCGTCAAGAATATTGTGACCGGCCACAATAACAATACCAATAACTAACAGCATCTGGGGTGGGACAAAAATAAGCCCGGAAAGGGCTATCATGCACAGTCCTATGCACCAGATCACTTGGAGGAAGAACATATCTGGAGGATATTTACCTGCCCACAAAAATACTATTAATGTTAGTTCGAGTAATACAAGGAAAGCACCCCGCTTTAGAAGGAATTTTGATGTTTCAATCTTTGAATGTTTCTGTGAATAAAGCCATGCTGATAGACCGGTGAGCCAGATAAAGACTGGTGCACATATGGAACTGATCATGCGTGTATAAAACAATTCGGGACTGGTGACGAAAATATCTACGGGATCGGATACTTGCTGATGAAGGTAGAAGGTTTCTCGTACGTGATCGATGAGCATGATTACCATTACAAAACCGCGTAATGCATCAATGGACTTTAGGCGATTGATTGATGATGGATCATCGTCTGAAGCTCTGTTTTCTTGACTCATCAGATTTTGATTTCGAAAATATTAAGATTACTAACCTAAACGATTTTAAATTCTTTACAAGTGGCATATGGCCGCACCAGAATATTCACTGGAGATACTTGACTATACTTGGCACCAACAGTTCGCCGAGATAGGTTTCACCTGCAGAGATAGCAGAGTCTCTAATCATAAACACAGCATTTGTAGAATGATGACTTTCTAATTCATCCTCTTGCTGCGCCATAATTTCGAACGCTCCCACTAGCCATGATCAGTGTATTTTTCACACTAAAACTTTAGTGCGAAACTAACAATAATTCGCTGAACTAAAAATTGTATCTGGTTGAAAATCTCCATCTGGTTGGGGCTCCAGGCTCCACCCAAACATCTGCATAGGAATTAGTATAGAACTCCTCGTCAAACACATTGTCGACGTCAATTCGGACACTCCATGAGTCGGATAGCTCAACTTGGCCAAATACTCTCGCTGTCGTGTAACTAGGCAGGAAAAAATCATATGCAGTCCAACCTACTCTCTCATCGGTATAAATGGCACCAGCCCCAATTTGACCCATTAGCCCATTTAAAGAGATGGATTTAGAGATCTGAATATTTCCTTGGTGTTTCGGTGAGTTAATCAATTGGTCTCCATCATCAATCTGCGCACCGAAGTCGGCATCTGGATTGCTGTTGGTGAATTCTGCGTCTACATAAGCATACGAGAACCACAAATTAAAACCTGACCTAGTTTCGAATGCTGCATCAACTTCTATCCCGCGGCTCCGAGCCTCTCCGGCATCAGCCGAAAACCACCCTTCTGCTCGCGCTTCCGGTCGATTATCATTAACAAGGATATTACTTTGATCAACGTCAAAGAGTGCCAAAGATACAGAGCCGGACACTTGATCGGTAACCGCTCCTTCAAATTTGAAGCCAAGCTCACTTGATTCAGTTAGGTTTGGATTAAATTGGTTTCCTCGAAAATCAGAACCTGCCTGCTGACGAAAGCCTTCTCCGTAGGAAGCATAGATACTAAACTCATGATTCAGGCTGTAAACAACTCCCAATTGAGGAGTAACACGCGAGTCGGAAGTGGTGACGGTTTTTGCTGGAGTGGAACGTAGATTAGTTAAATCTTGCTCAAAGTCATCCCATCGCAGCCCTAATCGAATTTGAAGGTTATCAGTTAAGTCGATCTGATCTTGAACATATACTCCTACACCATTCATTTCTTCCTCACGATTAGTATTTGGTCCCGGGATCGGTTGAGGATGTTGCCCGTAAACCGGATTGAATACATCTAGAAGAAGATAACTCGCAGGATCAAGGGCATTAATATCCCCATTCGGACCAAACCAACCGGGACGATATCTTAATAACAACTGATCAGTATTAAATTCGTCATAGTCGGAACCAAAAATTAGTCTGTGACGAATCGAGCCTGAGGTAAACTCCCCGGCTAATTCAGCTCTGAGTACGGTATAGTCGGTTTCATAATCTCGAAATCTAAAAAATCTTGATAATGTTTTGCCATCTAAAAAGTACGTCTGGCGCCCGCCAAAATTTGGCTCAGAGGCACCGCCTTCAAAATCTGTCTCTCGGTAACCAAGGCCTGCTAAAAGACTCCAAGTATCGCTAAAGTTGTGTTGAAGCTCAAACTGGTGCCCAAGCACTTCTGTATCTATTGGTCCATCTCCAGGTTCCCCACTAAAAGTCTCCCTTGGTGAAAAGTCATATCGCTCTGAGTAGGCGACTCCGCGATCAAAGGGAACCTCTTGCTTTGTTAGTTCAAGCTCGTAAGTGACGTCGGTTTGGTCCGATAGCTCAACCGTTAGTGATGGATAGAATCCGTATTTTTCTATCTCCACAGTATCTCTAAAGCTGTCTGACTCTTCAGTGAAACCGACTAGGCGAATACCAACATTTTCTGCAGAACCTGCGACAGTTTGATAGTCTACCTCTAATCGTGTTTGGTTCCAGCGACCAAAGGTAGCTCTGAAATCGCCACCCGTTCTAAATTCCGGTCTTTTTGTGGTTAAATTGATGCTTCCGCCTGGCTCACCCCGTCCAAACAAAGCAGATCTTGGCCCTTTCAGAACCTCCACAGATTCAATCCCTACAATATCTCTTGGTCCGCCAAAACCTCTACCGGCATTGAAACCATTGACTAAAATGGCACTAGGCAAATTAACATCCCCCGCGAATCCACGAACTGAGAAACTGTTCCAAAGTCCTCCAAAATTGTTTTGTCGCGCCACGGATGCTGAAAGATCAAGCGCGTCATTCAGATTTAAAACCCCAGCATCTTGCAGTAATTGACTGTCAATAAGCTGATTAGCCGCTGGACTTTCCAAGTCGTCGAAATTTGCCTGATAGGCTCTTCGCTCTGATGTGACGAATATTGATTCAATAACGTCGTTTCCTTGCGCGAATAACTTCTGGCCAGGTATTAAGAATCCAATAACTAAAGCTGTAAACCAAAATTTGTTAGTTCTATATTTCATGCTTTCCTCTTCCTTGGCATTCAACCAGAAAATCATAATGCGAAATTTGACGCACAAACTACAATAGTCAGACAACAAAAGACATGCGACACTTTGTCGCTTAACTTTGTTATTGTTTTTCCCTATTAAGAGAGGTTTTATTAATATTAGATTCGAATGTGAGGGTCGAGACTTTACTGGCTGTTGCAGACAAGTAACGTTAGGGCGACAATAAGGAAAAATTAATCAGAGTTTTTTATTAACGCAATCAGACTAAAGTATTCAAGTTCAATTATTTGAGGTTACCGAGCTTTAATTAACCTTCTGACACCAAATCAGCGATCGGCTGACTTCGGCCACTCATACTCTGTATCTCAAGAATGCAGTCGGTTGAATGCAGGATTTTCTGATTTGACTGCTCCAAGGAGAGCTCTTTACATTTGTCAAGCTTCAGTAACACATCTAGCCGGATCTGACTCTGCAAGCACACGTGCTATGTTGCCAGAGTGGATATAATCTGCAGCCAGTTTGCCTGCCATGGGTCCCCGCCCAAAACCGGATGACGCCAAGCCACTTACAATAAAAAGATTGTCGCGAATCGGAATTTTTCCAATGATAGGCGAGCCATCGAGAGAAAAAGGCATAAGCCCTGCCCATGACCGCCCAATAGGTAAGTTTGCTACTAAGGGAATGGCTTCTGCTGCGTGTCTATGATTCACTGCAATGCCAGCAGGGTCAGGTGTAGTGTTATAACCTAGACTTTCACGGTCTCCCCCAAAAATAATTTCGCCATTCTTTCTTTGTCGGCCATAAAGATGTCGCGTCATGCGCCTTCCATTTTTATGCGTCAGGTTTGGGGGTGTAACTTCATCAGACCCATTGTTCCGGCTCCAGTCGTAACTAGATATCGTAGAACCAATCGTATGAAGTACTCGAGTCGGTAAGGGCTCAGTTGCCCACATTTGTCCCCGTATGGGCACAATAGGTATTTTGATTCCTACCATCTCGCCTACAGGACCACACCAGGCTCCTGTTGCAAGTACTACATTCTGGCAGCGGTATTCAGATGATTCAGTTCGAATTACATAGCCGCCCCCGCTCATGGGTGTAATGGAAATAACATTTTGGTTAGTATTAATTATCGCGCCTGCCACTTCAGCGGCATGTGCAAATGCGCGAGTAGTTTTTACTGGATCAGCTTGACCGCGCTGTGGTCGGTAAATGTAACCGGGTAATTCACCATTAGCTTCTGGTTCGATTGATCGTGCTTCTCTGGCCGAAAGTAATTCTATTTCGTACCCGTTGTTGCGCTGAGATACAACGTCATCCTGATAGTACTCATATTGCTCGTCGGTGTGGATTGCAGTCAGGGTTCCAGAAAGTCGGAACTCTATGTCATAACCCATATCAATTTGTATGCGTTTAAAAATTTCCACGCTGCCAGCGGTTAGATAGGAAAGAAGATCAGGATTGTTCCCCCAACCAGAACCACCAAGACCTCCCATGTTTTGTCCTGAGGCTTCTGATGCTATTTCGCCACGTTCAATTAAAATCACGTCATGACCTTGCTCGGCCAAATGAAAAGCGGTTGAGGAGCCAGCAATGCCACCTCCAATAATAACGATGTCTGTATCATTGTTATTTTGTGCGGACAGTTTTTGAGGCAACATACTTGTGGCGGCGATTGAGCCTAACCCTGCTAGAACGCGACGTCTGTCTTTATCAATTTGATTCTTTGTCATCTTTAACCCAGAGCATAATCAGTAAATGATCTTACAAAAACAGGGTAATTGGACGTATTAAATTTAGCAACTGTCGTTTCATTGCTTTGGCAGAAAACACGATTCTCAAACTTGGTAAAACTTCATTGAAAGGGCGTCCTGCCGGTAAGATATAAAACTATCCAAGGGGTCAGTCTGAGTTACCCTTTCGAGAATAAGCACCTTGATTTGAGAAATATCGTTATATAATATATTATATAACGATATATAGTTCGGAATTTCAGCATATATGGTGGTTTTCAATAATTGGCAATTTATAGGGCTAGTTTTATTAACAGGACTGTCTTTTGTTCGTTCATCTATTGATGCTGACGAAGCAACAATTGCTGTAGCTTCTAATTTTTCTGCTGCCGCACAGCAGCTAGCTGCTGATTTCGAAAATAAATCGGGCCATAAAGTAAATCTTGTGTTTGGTTCATCGGGCCGTTTTTATGCACAGATTTCAAATGCAGCACCTTTCGATGTATTTCTATCTGCGGATCAACAAAAGCCATTAGCGCTAGTTGAGAATGAACTGGCTATTAAAGACTCTCTTTTTACTTATGCACGTGGGGCATTGGTTTTATGGTCTGCTGATTCTGAAAAAGTTAATAACAGTGCAGATGTATTACGTTCTAACTCTTTTAATAAGATAGCAATAGCCAATCCTCGGTTAGCGCCTTATGGTATTGCGGCTAATGAAGTAATCGAGCGGTTAGGTCTTAGCAATGATCTCTCGAAAAAAATGGTGTTAGGTGAAAACATTGTACAGACCTATCAGTTTGTTGCGACCGAGAATGCGGAACTTGGGCTAGTAGCGTATTCTCAAGTGTTTTTTACTGGCCAACTTTCAGCGGGTTCTGTTTGGATAGTGCCAGAAGAGCTATATGATCCTATAAGACAAGACGCAGTTCTTTTAAACAGAGGCCAAAGTAATAAAGCCGCTAGCGCTTTTCTAGAATTTGTTAAGAGTCCTGAAGGGGAAACAACTATCCAGTCTTTCGGTTATAGGACCGGGGAACCTTAGCAAATGTTTAGCGAAGGCGATGTCACTGCAATATTTTTAACCTTACGATTGGCAACAACTGTAACCTTAATTCTGCTTGTTCTTGGAGCACCCTTAGCATGGTGGTTGGCAAGAACCAATTCACGTTTGAAAGGTCCAATTGGTGCATTGGTGGCACTTCCCTTGGTGTTGCCACCAACCGTATTGGGTTTCTATCTACTCTTGACTCTGGGACCGAACGGACCTATCGGTCAAGTGACCCAGTCTTTAGATTTGGGAACGCTTGCCTTCAGTTATAGTGGTTTGGTCATTGGGTCAGTTCTCTATTCTCTGCCTTTTGTTGTGCAACCCTTACAAAATGCCTTTGAAGCCATTGGGGATCGACCGTTAGAGGTTGCTGCAACTTTGGGTGCGACTCCAATTGACCGATATTTTTCCATTGCAATTCCTATGGCGAAGCCAGGTTTCTTTACCGCCGCAATATTAGGATTTGCCCATACGGTTGGAGAGTTTGGTGTAGTGTTAATGATAGGTGGCAATATTCCTGGAGAAACGCGGGTGGTTTCTGTGCAGATTTATGACCATGTCGAAGCGCTTGCCTATGATGAAGCAAACCGATTAGCGCTGCTTATGATTGTATTTTCTTTTCTGGTACTTTTGTCAGTGTATGGCTTCCGAAAAAAATCTCAGCGCCAAATTTTGAGTTTTGGTTCCTAAATAAAAGTTTATAGCAACTATAATTATGACGGCTGATAGCAACACAATTAACATCGCTATCCAACACAGGCTTAACAATTCGCGCGCGCAAACATTCTGTCTTGACGTAAATCTGCAACTGCCAGGGAAAGGCATTACAGCGATCTTCGGTGAGTCAGGATCCGGTAAAACTACATTACTGCGTTGCCTGGCGGGCTTAGAAAAAATGCTTAATGGAGAAATACATGTTAAAGGGTTGGTTTGGCAATCGGGCTTGGAAATTAAGCCAGTCCATGAAAGGCGAGTCGGTTATGTGTTTCAAGAATCGAGCTTGTTCCCTCATTTAAACGTCGAACAAAACATTAGCTATGGCGTTAAGCGTTCCCCAGTCATGCTAAGCAAACCTAACTACGAGAAAATCATTGAACTGATGGGACTCTATTCCCTGCTTGAACGATTTCCAGAACAACTTTCTGGAGGAGAGCGCCAGCGGGTAGCTATCGCGAGAGCATTGCTCATCGAACCTGATATTTTGTTGATGGATGAGCCACTAGCATCCCTCGATGGTAGGCGGAAGCAGGAGATCATGCCATATCTAGAATCAATGCATGAGAAATTCGATGTGCCGATTATTTATGTCACTCATTCTATTGATGAGGTTGCTCGACTTGCCGATCATCTAGTTGTTCTGCAAGAAGGGACTGTGATGACAGAAGGCCTACTTGGAGAAGTATTAGCCAATACAGATTTACCTATAAAACTGGGCGAAGACACAGGCGTCGTTTTTGAAGCGAGGGTTGCAGAAAGAGACGATGATTGGAATTTATTGCGGGCAGAATTTTTAGGTGGTGAGCTTTGGGTGCGTGATGGCGGTGACTCTCTCGATCAATCTATACGGATCCGCGTTTTAGCGAGAGATGTAAGCTTGGCTCTCAATGCGCACACTGATACCAGCATAATTAATCGTCTGCGGTGCCGCATCGAGAAAATTCACGAGGATGAAGATAGGGCGATGTTGTTAGTTCGTTTGGTGGTGGGTGAGGTGAAGCTTCTGGCGAGAGTTTCCCGCCGGTCTGCTCATCAGTTAGCAATTAAGATCGGGGATGAAGTTTGGGCTCAAATTAAAGGCGTCGCTATACTTCGTTAATCAGTCTGCCATGAGAATTACACTCGAGGCTTTAAATAACGCACAGGCTTGGTCACCTTTTCTAAGGTTCAGTTCTTTAACACTTGCATTTGTAATTACACTGCAGAGCGTTTTGCCATCACCAAGGTCAATACTAACTTCACTGTTAACACCGCCTTTAATTATTTTACTGATTGATCCCGTTAGTTTATTGCGCGCACTGGTAGCGAGCTCACTGTCCTTGCTTAGAATGATCCACGATGATTTTATTAAAGCAACGGCATGACTGCCTTTTTTAAAGTGCATATTCTTTGCGCTGTTGTTTGTTATATGGGCGACAATCGTTGCAGAATCACTAATACTCAATTCAATTTCTGTATTTACTGCGCCGCGTGTAATTTTAATGATTGGACCGCGAAACTGATTTCTGGCGCTAGTGTGCAATGTCGTACTCCTTATAAATTTTGCTAAATCGTCCATTGAATGAAGACGAGTACCTAGCCTTTTAACAAACGCGGCATGTTCATCTTGAAGCTCAGTAAAGCCCTGAATAATATCTTGCCCAAATTCGGTTAACTTCGTACCCCCGCCTTTAGCACCACCTGTTGCTCGAATAATCAGAGGGTTCTCGGACATATTATTTAATGCATCAATGCGATCCCAGGCTGTCTTGTAACTTATCCCTACCCGCTTTGCAGCACGAGTGATTGACCCACACTCATTGATAGCAATGAGGAGTTCAATCTGTGAGGTAGTAAAAGACTGTTGATCTTCATTCAGAACAATTAAGCTGCCTTTCAATGATGAGGTTTTTTTAAGTGTCATAGCCAGTTCGACTCAGTGAATAGTGAGGAATTGTAACGCAGCACAGCTATTTCTTATTAATTTTGCAGTAGTATTTGACGCTTCAGCGGGCCAATGGCATAAGTAAGACTGCATTTCTAAGACTCAGGGCCATAATAATGAATAATAATATCTTGAAAGGCGGGGTAATCGCTGTGTTGCTGCTTGCTGCAGCTAGTATTGGGCTAACTACTGCGCAGCAGAGACCTACTTTAACCGCAGAACAATTAGAACGATTAACAATAAGAGCGGTTCCAGGAAAAGAAGGCTTGTATCTGATGCCAGGTTTTGACGGAAGCCTATCTGGGGGTAATATCGCAATTCTTCTTACCAATGAAGGGGTTATCATTGTTGATAACAAATATTCATACAGTTATGAAGATATTACTAGACAAGTGGGGAGCGTAACTTCCCAGCCGATTCGTTATGTGCTGAATACTCATCATCATTTTGATCACGCTGGAAGTAATGCTTCTTTCATGCCCGACGCCCAAGTTATTGGTCATGAGAACGTTCGGGTAAACATGTTGCGCAACCGTGGTCCTAGTGCCTCACCCGACGGTGCGCCACGCTTAACCTATAGCGACAAGACCAGTGTGCATTTAGGTGGTGCAGAAGTTGAGGCCTACCACTTAGGCTGCGGACACACTAATGGCGACTCGGCAATCCTTTTTCCTGAATTGCGTACTATTCATACGGGTGATCTATTTATTTGGGGGGATCGCTTGGATGGAAGCACGATGGCTCCGTTTATTGATTATGACAATGGTGGATGTGCAAGGGATTGGGTTGCAACTCTTGACCAGGTCCTTGCCTTAGATTTCGATACTGTAATTCCTGGCCATGGTCCATTGCTACGGAAATCTGAAATACGAATTTTCCGTGACAAGTTTGAACAAATGTTGGCGCGTATCCGGGAACTAATGGACAGCGGCGTCAGTCGAGACGATATTGCTGCGGAGTTAGATATTTCCGACTTGAACTGGCCGTTAGCACCAGCCGGTGTGCAAGCGATCTATGACGAATTATCACAATAGACATGTATCAGTTAAAGTTGCAGCCTATGCCATTATTCATCTTTTTTCTGTCTGTGTTTTTTGTATTTTCAAGCTCCTTGGCTCAGGAATCTTTAAGGCCCAATGTCCCTGTTGCCATAGTAGGTGGGATGCTGTTGGATGGCTACGAGGCAGAACCTATACACAATTCTGTAATTGTGTTCGAAGACGGGCGAATCACCGCCGTTGGCCAGCGCCATAACACGCCAATACCTAACAATGCAGTCATACTTGATGCTGGTGGCCGAACGGTAATGCCAGGATTAATCGATGCACATATGCACATCGATTTAATCGGTCATGGTGAATATGATGATTACTATGCCTTTCTAAACGAAATGGAACGCCTGCCTGAAGCTATGCCTATCGCCGCAAAACAGATGATGCGTGCAGGGGTAACTAGCGGGCTGGATCTTGGTGCGCCATTTCAGATTCTGGAGTTTAGAGAACGCATACGCAGAGGTGAAATACCTGGGCCACGATTGACGGTGTCAGGCCCATGGATCACGCGCATCGAAATGGCCGGAATACCAGATGCCTACGAAGAAGTTGTAGATTCATCAGAAGAAGCTGCAAGACGAACACGAGAGTTAATTGCTGCCGGTTCCGATGTAATCAAAACTTGGGCCGGGTTAACTGAGGCGGATTATCGTGCAATTGTTAATGCCGCCCACGCAGAGGGTGTTAAGGTCCATGCCCATCTCTATGACCCTGATGCTATTCATGCAGCCCTTAATGCGGGCGTCGATGTGTTTCAGCATGTAGGCTCTGCTCGCAACCCACCTTACGATGAAGCGCTTGTCTCGCAGATTGCACAAAAGAGTATTCCAATTGTACAAACCATTTCGCATCGCATTTGGGTATACCCTGCAACGGTAGAGTTTCCAGAAAGGCTTTATGATCCGGTTTACAAAAAAGACATGCCTGCAGATTTCTACGCAGACTTTATAAAGTCATTCGAAAACTTCCATCGCAACTCCTATTTTAATGATATTGGTCGTGAAACTCGCAATGCTGTGAATTCTGCAAGCCAGTTTATTGATGCAGGTGCCTATATGGGAGTCGGCACTGACGCTGCAAGTCCTCTTAACATGCACACTGAAGCGATGTGGCGAGAAATGTCAGCGTTAGTTGAGAGCGGCATGACCCCGATTCAAGTTATCTCGGCGGCGACCAAAACCAATGCCGAAATTTTGGGGCAGATTGATGAGTTAGGGACCATTGAAGTTGGTAAGCTGGCAGACATTATTATTGTCGACGGCAACCCTTTGCGTAACATCGAAGTTTTAGATTATGTCGACATCGTTATTAAAGACGGAGGAGTATGGTATGCCGAGCGAGCTGCCTACGGGACCGTCACGGAAATTGGTCACGGCTTCTAATTTCTTAGAGTAGCAAGTGACCAATTATAACGGCGATAGGTAAAGAGATAAGTGTCCGCAAAATAAATATCTGTGCCACATTTATAAAACCTAGTGGGATCTTTGATTTTATGATTAACGCCCCCACCTCCGACATGTAAATCAATTGCGTCACCGATACCGTCGCCACGACAAAGCGTGTCAATTCACTGTTTATATTCACCCCCACTAAAGCTGGTAAATACATGTCGGTAAAACCAACTAATATAAGTGGGGCTGCTGCTTGCGCCTCTTCCAACTGGAAGAGGTTAAGAATTGGGGCAATGGGTGCTCCTAACCATGTGAATACAGGTGTGTACTCCGCTAAAATCAATGCGGTTGTGCCTAAACCCATCACGACAGGAATTAACGATAACCAAATCTCTGAAACATTACGGCCGACACGCTGCACTAACTCTCTTGAGCTAGGTGCGTTGGCAGCACGATCAAGAGCCTGATTTAGTGCAATTGGCAGCAGACGGACGCCCGGTTCATAAGTGCGGCTGCCTTTGGCTGGGTTGCCATCAATAAAATTGTCTGCAATGCGATTTAGCGGCGGCAGCCGCGGTGTGATCAGAGCAGCAATAAATCCGATTCCGATGACAGATAGGTAATAGGGTACAAACAGATGGCCGAGCCCTATGTATTCGATAACTACTAACGAAAAAGATACTGACACGACTGAGAAATTGGTGCAGATGACTGCTGCCTCTCTGGCAGTATAAAAGCCCCGCTCGTATTGTTGTGAGGTAATGAAGACTCCAACAGGGCCGGAGCCCATCCAAGAAGCCATAGCATCGATAGCAGAACGACCAGGTAATCCAAACACGCGATCGAAAATACGACTCAACATCACTCCGACTAATTCCATTAAACCGAAATCTACTAGTAGTGGTAAAAATACTGCGCCGATGCCTAGGTAGGTCATGGTGATCGGAATTAAGTTGCCTAGAGTAGTTCCACTAGTAGCCACACCGGTCAGAAACTCGGGGCCGACTTGAAACAAGTAGGCGACAGCAGCTATTGCGCCAAACATTCGCATCGTAAACCAGAATGGATGTAGCGTGAGGTGATCTGAAAGCCAGTGCAATTTTTTCTTTGCACGTTTGTTGATAGCAAACAGAAAGCTAAACAGGACAGAGCTGACAATGAAGATTCCAGCTAGCTGCGATAGTTGCAGCTGAAAGTTATTAATGAAAAGATCACCGACATAGGCCATGCCAATCGTAATTTGTCCGTCGATAACAATGGGCGTCAAGAAAAATAAAACACCGATACCGGAAGGAATGAGAAATCGAATCCAGTTTTTTAATCCTGGCTTGCTTGAAGAGGCACTCACTAATACTTATTCCTTTTTTGTGTTATCCGCTTATTTGAAAGAGGCAAGACAATCGAGCATTTGTTGCAAGTCGATATCATCACCGATTGAAATACGAAGGTGATTTTCCAGTCCCGGTTGCTTGGCCTGGTCGCGCAATATAATGCCGTGCTCAACCAGATAATCAAAAGCTTTTACGCTGTCTTCAAATTTTACTAATAAAAAATTTGTAACGCTCGGATAAACACGTTCAACACACGAGAGTGCCTTTAGCTTCTTCTCTACCTCTGCCTTACTGAATAGAATGCGGTCTCGCTGCGCTTCCATATAAGACACGCCCGTTTCGCTTAGTGAATTTAAGGCGATTCGAGCACAGGGGTCAGGAATGGGATAAGGAGCAATCAATTTAGCGAGCAGTTGAATAACATCTGAGTTGGCTAATACAAAACCAATGCGTACTGCCGCTAGACTGAATGCCTTAGACAGGGTTCGTAAGACGATCAAGTTAGGAGTAGAAGCAATATCCAAAGCGAAGGAGTCACTAGGTGTAAATTCAATATAGGCTTCATCGACTACAACAAATGCCTCATCTGAATATTTTTTGGCTAGAGCAAGAACGTCCTGCCTACTTAATAAGTTGCCAGTGGGATTATTCGGGTGGCACAGAAATATAATTTTGGGTTGTGCCGTCAATGCACCATAGGCAGGAACGTCGAGTTTAAAGTCGCCTGGAGTTAGTGCGATCTTAGAAATTGAAACCTGATGAGCTTCCGCAATGAAGTCGTACATTGCATAAGTTGGGGTATTAATTACGATACTGTCTTTGTTTGGTTCGCAGAAGGCGCGTATCAGTAAATCGATGCCTTCGTCAGCACCACGGGTGGTGAGTACACAGTCACTGGGTGTTCCCGAATAGAGACCATATTTGGTAGTTAAATCGCCCGGTAAGAAATCAGGATAGCGTTGCCAACTTTCCTGTTTTGGCATTTGATAGGCAGGATAGGGCGACTCATTAGCATTAAGATAATTATTGCCGATTCCGCCAATTCGGCGGGCCGATTGATAGGCAACCAATTTCTTGATTTGTGGAGCTGCCAGTTTGTTTGCTAAACCCATGGTAATTCTAGTTCTCCGCTTTCTCTTTTGTGTGATTCTTTTGTCGTTCCGCTCAGACAGCAGGGTAAGCATAAAAGCTTGAGCGCCCTATAGCCATCTTCAATTAAGTTTATATTGCAAGATCTTAAACAAATTCAGAGTGTTGTCCCTAAAAATGTGTTTTAAATATTATAATTAGGGTTGATCACAGCAATAAAGAAAAGGGTTTAATCCAGTTTCTAGTAATGTCTAATAAGAGATGTAGGATTTTATGCAGATTATCAGGCATGGTAACTGAAATTTTGCACCCTGTTTCAATATTTGATTAAGGCAAACCCTTTGTCGGAACAGGTCGCATTTTCCGAGTAAGAAGTGGTTTAATTGGCGATCGAATAGGATCGGGTCACTATGTTTAAGAAAATATCGTTAACAAGATTTTTAATAAGTCTCTCTGCAACGTTCTTTTTAATTGGGTTCGGTGCCCATAGCAAGAACAATACTGCTGCCCAGGAGGCGACTCAACCCTTAGCTTTAAATTTAGATAAGGTAGAGTGGGGGCCTCCGGGCGGCGGTAACGGTTCGCCAGTTGGAGTGCGCACTGCGCGCCAGGGAATCGATCCAGAGACCGGCGGCATCACTTACTATGCTATGTTTCCAGCGGGCTCTCATTTTGATACCCATTGGCACACTTATGACGAACATGTAGTGGTGGTAAAAGGCGAGGTCACCATTGTGCTGGGTGATGAAGCGACTGACCTAACAGTAGGGAGTTATGTCGTGATTCCGGGCAAACTTAATCATTCTTGGGATGTGCCAGCAGGCGGCAGTGAAGCTGTTATCGTTGTCCGGCGAGTGGGTCCGGCGGACTTTCATTTCGTTCAACAGTAGCGCGTTCTAAAGCTTTACTTTTTACTATTTCGGAACACCTCTTAATAAACATTATCAGATTCTGTCAAATTACAATTTGTTGCAAACAATCAATGGTTTACGCCGCTCCAGTCTGCCCTATGGCGGATTTGCGGTGGACTTTAGAGGTGAGGGCTTTTATGCTTTCACCCAGGATAATTTTTAGAAATACTGGGGATTCAGAGAATGAATACCATATTCACCAAGATTGAAAAACAGACATCAATATTAACGCTGGGTTTGGCCCTAGCTGTTGTCATTTCGACGCCAGCTTTGGCGCAATCTGGCAGCCTACGCAGCGAGTTTCCAGAGTTGGCCAATCTTTACAATGCCTTCGACGTTACTCAAGCAGGCATCTACGATGCTATCGCCGATATTAATAGCAACCCTGCTTCGCAAGATGGGCGCATGGAACTTAAGATGCATCTCGATATGATGGCGGAAATGAGCGGTGGTGGTCACGGTGGTCACGGCGGTATGTCGATGGAAATGGACATGGACGGACACTTCGGTGAATTAGAAACTGAAGCTCGCATTTCACTAGGAGAAACTGTGCGTGGTTCACATTCGGACAATGCAGCAGGTGAAGCCTTTGCTAACTCAGAGGCGCTAACGACCCATGCTGCCATGGTATTGGCCCATGGTCGTAATTTTGAGAGCACGCTGTGGAATGTCTTCGCTGATGAATCCACAACAATTTACCAGAAGCGCATGGCTATCGATGAAGCCGTTCAAGATTACTTAACTAGTGATGCTAGGCATGCTGTGTCTATTTTGCCTAAAGAGTCGGAGCTTTATCTTGAACACCCTTATGCCGATGCCTTCAGAATGGGTTATCCCAAACTAAGTGGCTTGTTGTATTCCAACCAATGGTTACAACTTGCGTCTTTAGAGGCGATTATCATTGCTCAGGTTGATCCGCAGTTTGCTGGTCGGGTACCTCTAACCCTTGAACGCTATTGGAATAAGGTTGGCTCCGATACTGGTATGACAATGTTTCCGGCACCTTCAGAAATGCCGAGTGTTCCAGCTATTTCTCCGCAGCTTTACAGCCAATCTCCTCAAGCAGCGGTTATTATAGATAACTTGAATATGTTGGAGTCAGCATTGGCTGATGTGGTTGCTTATCCAAACTTGCAAAATCGTGACGTAGTGATTGATCAAGTGGTCGAGCAATACACTTCTGAAGACATGTATGTTGCAGAAACTATGGACTATTTATTGAATGCCCTACGCGGTGGAATTTTCAATCAAGGTGGTCCGGCGATCGGTGATTTATCTCGTTCAGAACGGAATCGAACTCGTGATGCGATGGGCATGAATCATACGATGATTATGTCGGCACCGAACTAAACTCAAAGTATGCGTTAACCTGCGCATTTAGAATTTTAGCAGTCCAATAAAAACGGTCACCTAGGTGACCGTTTTTATTGTGGGGATATTATTTTTGAAATAGAAGTGACAGGAAAATAAGATAAGCTGTCAGTTATGAATTCTGATTGGTTTTACAATCTCAACTAAAATCTGTTGCTAAAATTTCTTATGAACAAAACTGTATTCATAGGGAGTTTTCTTCCATCAAATTTACAGCGTGGTCACAGGCTCTTGCAGTGAAAGCCATGTAGGAGATCGAAGGGTTCTGGCAAGCAGCAGATGTCATAAACGAGCCATCGGTAACGAATAAATTCGGAACGTCATGAGCCTGGCACCAACGATTTAATACTGAGTTGCTGGGGTCATCGCCCATCCGAGCGCTGCCCATTTCATGAATTCGATTACCTGGTACGGTTAGATTGACTGGATTGGAATTAATGTCCGTACATCCCGCTGCTTCTAACATAGCAACAGCATCTTTCCGTGCTTCTTCTAACATGGTGTGCTCGTTCTCACCGTAACTGACATCGAATAGTGCTTGAGGATTGCCCCATTTGTCAGTTTTATTCGGATGTAAGGTCACTCGGTTATTAGGATTAGGCAGCTGCTCCCCGAAGGCACCTATTGATATACGCCAGGGCCCGGGCGACTTATGCGATTCTTTAAAGTCACGTCCAATGCCAGCGATCTGCCCACCAGCGTTTCCTATAGGTGATGCTCCTCCCTGATAGCCAAAGCCTCGGGTAAAAGGTTTGTTTTGTTCCGTGATATTGGCATAGCGTGGAATATAAATTCCACCAGAAGGACGGCGGCCAAAGACTTTCTTGTTTTCGAACCCGTTAATAATACCATTGGCTCCAGCACCGCTAATGTGATCCATAAGGTTTCGGCCAACCTGATCTGAGCTATTAGCTAAACCATTAGGGAATGTTGCTGACTTCGATTGCATTAATATCATTGCCGAAGCAATAGCTGAGGCATTTAAAAAAACCAAGGTAGAAGTATAAGTTCGATTTTCGTTGGTTTCGACATCGATGATGCGAACACCAGAGATGCGATTTGTTGCGGCGTCATACTCTAATGATTGAACCGCAGCATTGTGGACTATAGTCATATTACCGGTGCGTTCCGCCGCCGGCAGTGTTGCATTCAATGAAGAGAAGTAGGCCTTAAATGAACAACCGAAATGGCAACGGTTGCGAGATTGGCAATTAGATCTGCCCAGCGAGCGTTGTTCATCGGTCGCACTTGTTAGATGCGCTATTCTAGCTTGAATAATGTTTCTTCCTGGAAATGTTGATTCCACCTTCGATTTGAAAAAGTTTTCTGCGTCCGTAAGTTCAAAGCCTGGTTGATAAACACCGTCTGGGAGCTGTTCAAGACCATCTCTGTTTCCAGCAATGCCTGCAAATTCCTCGACGTAGTCATACCAGGGCTTGATTTCGTCGTAGCGCACGGGCCAGTCGATAGCCACGCCTTCATTTTTATTTGCAGTAAAATCTTGGGGTCCCATTCGATAAGACTGCCGACTCCATGTAATCGAACGCCCTCCAGTGTGGTAACCCCTTAGCCAATCGTATTGAGTACCTTCTACTGTTTCATAAGGATGTTCATCATCCCTTACCCAAAAATGTTTATTCGATTCTTTAACAGCGTAAGACACACCTGGATATTGTTTGAAGTAGCGTTCTTTAATTTCTTCTTGTGAAATTCGATCGAGGTTTTTTTCTTGCCAAGGAGGTAACTGATCAACGTAGTCCCGCTCTGGTTTGATTTCAGGGCCACGCTCAAGCACAAGCACCTTTAAACCTCGCTCGCACAATTCCTTTGCGCTCCAGCCACCGCTCATGCCAGAACCAACTACGATTGCATCAAAATCTGTCAAAACTGCTCTCCTTTCTTTTGTTCAATATGGCCATTAAATACGAGTGCTATCCGCCTACTTAAATTTCTACGCTGGGATCCCAGCGACCGGGAATTGCAACCCATTTTTGTTCCTGCAATGCACCTTCTTCAGAAGCAAAGTAAGCTTGGGTAATTAGCCCTTTTAGAGCGCGGTATTCATTGTGCTGCCGTGGTTGGTTTTCAAAGGCTCGAGTATCCAATTCGGACAAGCGACTTTCAGCTGTTATGTAATCTACAGAGGCAAAATCTTGGCCCAATTCAGAGTTTAGTTGTCTAAGATTATTATGTTGCTCGCGCTTAGTATCAGTATCAGCCCATTCTGCCAAAAGGGCATCGAGGAAGCCTGGTACATTCACATCTAGCGCTCCAGGGGTTTCGGTTCGCGGGATAACTAGATCGCTTACTCTGGACACTAAAGCGAGTTCATCAGAGCTATAAAATTCTAGCCCATCGGCACTGGATGGATTCACCCGAACCACTCCCTTGCAAGCAGCGAGTAAGGAAGCCCCTCCAATGGATACAATCATGCCCTGCAAAACTTCACGGCGGGTCTTCATAATAGGTTTTTCTCACTTTGTAATTAAATCTACTGGTAAGGATATGAAAATTTGAGGGCTTAAGATACAGAAAATATATAAAACAAAAGCTAACTAGTGAATATCAGACACCTCTATAGTGCTAACTCACCTGAGGGCAATAGTGATGCGATTGGCACTTGGCCTTGTCCGCAGGAAAAACATCGCCTAGTGTTTAACTCGTAATAAGTAGGTTCGCTGCACAATTAAAAAAGGTCAGATGGCTTTGAGTCATCTGACCTTTCGTTTTCTAGACATTTTTTCTTTGAAAAACCTGCTCGCTCAGTGCAGCGGGCGTTGCTGTAAGGTTTGCAGTAAAACCCTCAGTCTTGACCAGCTATCGATCTATCTTCGCGCTCTTTTCTTTCAGCTACGAGCTTCTCATAACCCTCGTCATCAAGATGAGTGATAGCCAGCCACGCGTGAGTCATTTCATCACCAGTACGTGACCCACCGACTACCCACTGATCAGGATCTGGGTTGTTTGGGTTGTCAGATGTATTGTCATACCACTGTTTCAATACCAATACCGCACCTGCTGGTAGTAGAGGAGCAACGTCAGGATCGTAAATATGGCTATGATGCCAAGTTGCGCTCCACTTTGAAATCTGGCTAATTGCTTCAGTTCGGCCAGTTTCAGGATAGAAGATTTCCAGAGAAGCGGCGTTCATCCGCAAATGACCATGAGGTTGAAAGCTGTCTAGTCGAATCGGGTGATCAAAGGAGTGGAATCCTTGAGTCATCTGATAGCCATTTGGCGGAATAATCAGATCGTCTTGCTCTTCAATTCGATACAATGCGAGATCCTGTTTGTAGACATCGGTATTAGCATAGTCTTCGTCGTGAAACCAAAGACCAATTTCAACAACGTTGTCTTCAATCATTTCGCCTTGAGCAGTGGCGCCAACGCCGCCAGGAAACATGTGAATGCTCCACTGGATTTCTGCGCCAGCTGGGAGTGTGCGGCAAACGCCATCAGGCACCATCTCACCCCATTTACCCATCGCATATTCGGTCAACATGCCATAACGCTCTTTCTCGCCTTCTTCATTTTTCAATAGAACCGAAGAGTTGGCATGATGGACAACAGCAGCAGCGTCCCCGCGTGGTTTGACTTGCACCGCCTTAATGCAGCGGTCTGCCGTTATGCCCGGGTCAACGATTTCAGTACTCCACAGATCATTGCCGCTGGCGGGAATATCATAAGACATTGAAGGAACAATCATGTCTGGTTGCCCCAATTCTGCAACGAAGTTCCATTCATTAGGATCTTTCAATTGGAATGCAGGAGGTGAGCTATCTGGGTCCCCTAAAGGAGCACCTTGTTCTACCCAGGCAACGATTTGATCAATTTCATCTTGTTTTAAACGCCAATCGCCAATTAAATGTTGGATTCCAATTCCATCATCGTAGGCATAAGGAGGCATTTCTTTATTAGCTACTTTGAAGGAGATCAAAGGTGCCCATGGACGGACTTGGTCATAATTTTGGAATTGCATCGGACCAATGCCGCCTTCCTGATGACACACGACGCAATTCTCATTGATGATTTTTCCGATTTGACCGTTATAGGTTAATTCATGTGATGCGTCTTGCGCTGACAACTGGGCTTGAAAACCTAGTAGTGAAAGTATTGAAATACAAAGGGCACTCGCAATCCTTCCAATCATTTTCATCGTTCTCTCCTTTCCTATGCGGTGTGGCGTATCACTCTAAATCCCCAGAGCTGCCACGCAATGAGTTCTGCAGCTATAACTGCACTTAATAATTATCCCAAGTTTACCCGTTTTAATACTAGGTAAAAAGCACCGGTAGGCTCCAGACATGCGATTCTAGGCTGAAATGCTCGGGGAAAGGAGGCGTAGTCAGTTACAGACAATTTTGATTTTGTGTATTTTATAGTTCTTCCGAGAGGAAAACTCACTGGTGGCCTGCAGCACAGTGCGGAAGAGTGTGAGGTCATTAACCATTTTGGAAGAAAAAGCATGGTCTGGTGCTTAGCGTAAAAGAAGCGCTGTTTGCCACACAACAAAAGAGGCCAGATCAATTCAATCATCTGACCTTCTTGCTTTAGGAGTTTTTCACTTGGGAAAACTTCTAGTCTTGACTAGCCAGTGATCGCTGTTCCTTCTCTTCTCTTTCCGATACAAGTTTGTCGAATCCCTCATCATCCAAATGTGTAATGGCAATCCAGGCGTGAGACATCTCGTCACCAGTACGTGACCCACCGACTACCCACTGATCAGGATCTGGGTTGTTTGGATTATCAGCCGTGTTGTCATACCACTGCTTGATTACAAGAACTGCTCCTTTAGGAATCAGCGGAGCAACATCGGGTTCATAGATGTGACTGTGATGCCAAGTCGCGCTCCAATTGGAAATCTGACTGATTTGTTCAGTGCGACCAGTTTCCGGATAGAAAACTTCTAAGGATGCGGCGTTCATCCTGAGATGTCCGTGTGGTTGGAAGCTATCAATGCGAATCGGATGATCGAAGGAATGAAACCCTTGAGTCATAGTGTATCCATGAGGAGGTATGATTAGGTTTCCGTTTTCATAGCCGTCTCTAAGTGGATAAGACTTGAGATCTTGCTGATATAGACCTGCAGTTTCAGCAAAATTTTCATCATGCAACCACAGCCCAATCTCGACAACATTATCTTCGATTACCTCTCCCTGGGCAGTTGCACCAACACCACCAGGAAACATGTGAATATTCCATTCAATAAAAGAATCTGCCGGAATGGTTCTGCAAACTCCTTCGGGAATTAGCTCACCCCATTTGCCCATGGCGTATTCAGTTAGCATGCTTACGTTTTCAATCTCGCCTTCTTCATTATTTAATTTGATCCTAGAATTTGCGTGATGAACAACTGCCTTGGCATCGCCCCGCGGTTTTACCTGTACCGCTTTTAGACAGCGATCAGCTGTGACCCCAATCGGTACATAATGTCTGCTCCATAAATCATTCCCATTGGCTGGAATGTCCATCGGTACAGATGCAACAATAAGATCCGGCTCACCAAATTGCTGCGCGAAATTCCAATCACTAGGATCAGGTAATTCAGGCATGATTGGAACGATATCTAGGTCGCCTAAAGGGGACCCTTGATTAACCCATTCGACAATCGTATCAATCTCTTCCTGGGCTAGTCGCCAATCTCCTTCGAGTTCCTGAATGCCAATACCATGATCATAGGCGTAAGGAGGCATTTCACGAGAAGCCACCTTTAAAGAGATTAATGGTGCCCAAGGGCGAACCTGATCAAAATTCTCAAATTGCATGGGGCCGATACCGCCCTCGCGGTGACAGACTACGCAATTCTCATTAATGATATTCGCGACATGGCTATTGTAAGTGATCTCTTGCCCTTGAGCAGAGAGGGGGCTTATTAGGAGTGCAGCAGCGGTAATTAGTAGTGAAGATACTATTTTTTTCATCATTCCATCCCTCTAGAGGTAATTGAATGGAGCGGGGAGTGATACAACTAGTTCTAAAGTGTAACTACTTTTCAGCGCTTTTCCAGAAGTTTTTCCACGGAGAGGTCGACAAATGTGCTGCA
>NTJZ01000018.1 GCA_002457215.1 OM182 bacterium MED-G28
ATACGTTAATGCATCTTCAACTGTAGACATGTTAATCGCTGTCAGTTCTTCGGCGGTGATGACACTAGTTGGACTTACGTTCGCCGTATCACGGAATAGCTGATCCCCAACTATCAATATCTCTTCTATTTGCTCTTCGGCCGCGCTAGCAAGCCAGCTAAAAAAGCTAAGGATCGTGAAGATTCCTAGATAAAACAATCTAGTGAAGCCCTTTTCCATGGCTTTACTGCTCCTGTATTAAATCAGGCAGACAACTTAAACTAACTCTATGGTTTCAAATAGGGACACAGTGTCGCGTGGCATAATGTCGCATGTTTTAAGCCGGGGTATTTTAGTTGGTAAGGCGAGTCTTTTGGGTATGGCTGTAACGCTGTCAGGCACTTGCGTCCGAGGGTAAGATTAAGTTTCGGTTTCACACGATGGCAAATTCACTGGACCGAAAACCGCTGAGGGTAAGGAAGCTCTATTCCGACTATGAGATGGAAACCAATAACTTAACAAATCGTAAAAATTTACGTTACCAGATCGAGCGAGTCTGACTAGATCTCAAACCATTGAAAAGTAGTAATTAAAAAAGAGTAATTCATGCTTAGCACTCACAGTATCTACAAAAGATTAAGCGCGCCCGTAATCGCGTTCTCGTCCTTCCTATTTTCAATCACCGTAGTCGATTATTCGCGAGCCCAGGACCAGGAATGGCACACCTATGGGGGTGACTTGGCCAGCACTCGTTATTCACCGCTGGATGCAATCAACGGTGAAAACTTCAGCCAGTTAGAGCTAGCCTGGGAATTCGACACAAGTAACTTCGGCGTCAGTCCAGAATTCAATTTTCAGTCAACACCATTGATGGTTAATCGAACAATCTATACCACTGCCGGCAGCAGACGCGCTGTTGTTGCGCTAGACGCCCAGACCGGAGAAATTCTCTGGATGTCTCGCATTGATGAAGGAGCGCGTGCCTCGAATGCACCTCGCCGACTGTCAGGTCGTGGGCTGGCATGGTGGGATGATGGCAGCGACAAAGGAAGAATCATATATGTGACACCTGGCTACCAAATGATTGCTCTAGATGCGAACAATGGAGAACGTATCGACGATTTTGGGTTTAAAGGTATTGTAGATTTGAAACAAGAGTTCGACCAAGACTTAGACCTGATTACGGGCGAAGTAGGCCTCCATGCCGCTCCAATTGTCGCTAACGGAGTCATCGTTATCGGTTCGGCATTTCGGGCAGGCAGAATGCCATCTAGCCGAGAGAAACCAAAAGGCCATGTTCGGGGCTACGATGCCCTTACTGGGAATCGGCTTTGGATATTCCACACCATCCCCCAAGGCAATGAATATGGCAATGACACCTGGCTGAATAATTCCTGGACTTACACAGGTTATGGCGGTGTCTGGGCGCAAATGACGATCGATCCTGAACTGAACATGGTGTATTTGCCAACTGAAACCGCCACGGGGGATTCCTACGGTGGTCATCGGCACGGAGACAATCTCTTTACTAACAGCGTGGTGGCACTTGATCTAACCAGTGGTGCGCGACAGTGGCATTTTCAGACTACGCATCACGACGTGTGGGATTGGGATATACCAAGCGCGCCTATCCTTCTCAACCTGACCGTCGACGGACATAGCAGTGACGCTCTAGCCCAGCCAGTGAAACAGGGTTATACCTTTGTGTTCGACCGGGAGACCGGTGAACCCTTATTTGACATTGAAGAAGTGCCCGTACCCGAGTCCGATGTACCCGGTGAACGTCTGTCACCAACCCAACCGATTCCTATCAAGCCTCCACCTTTCGCCAGGCAGGGACTCAGCGAAGATGAACTTATTGATTTCACCCCTGAACTGAAAGCCAAGGCTCAGAAGATTTTGAATCAGTACCGCTACGGCGATATCTATATGCCGCCGTCATTGGCGGAAGCCGATGATGGCACTTTTGGGACACTGTTTATGCCTTCCCAAACAGGCGGTGCCAACTGGCCAGGAGGGGCAGCCGATCCAGAAACCGGCATCATGTATATTTTTAGTAAATCTGATGTGGGACGCATGTCCATGAGCAATCGCCCGGATCGTTCCGACATGGACTATATAAATCTGCAAACCCGAAGCGCACCACCATTGCGCGTGGACGGTTTGCCCTTAATCAAGCCTCCTTATGGCCAGATTGTAGCGCTAGATTTGAATGAGGGTGAAATACTCTGGGATGCAGTCCACGGAGAGACACCGGATTACATTCGCAATCACCCTGCGTTGGCAGGAATAGACATCGCCCCCACCGGGCAAGCCGGGCGAGTGGGTTTGTTGACTACAAAAACAATGGTTATTGCCGGAGACGGAGGCAGTTATACCAACGCTGATGGTGAGCAGGAAGCCCTGCTGCGCGCCTACGACAAGCTTACCGGGGAACAACTGGGCAGTTTACCGATGCCGGCGCAGCAGACTGGAAGTCCAATGACTTACGCAATCAACGGAGTGCAGTATCTTGCCGTATCAATTTCGGGCGGAGATGTGGCTGGCCGTTTAAGAGTCTACAGTTACGAACCCTGAACCCATTAATTGAGGAGAGAGTTCTAAGTCCAAAATTAAAAAAGCGACGTACTAAGCACCATGGGTGAAGTTAATTGCTTATGACGGGTAAATTTAGGTGCATTCGCTGGATACTGGGAGATCAGCTAAATGAAAAGCATAGTTGGTTTAGACAAGTTGACGACGATGTCCTTTATGTAATCGCCGAGCTGCATCAAGAAACAAGCTATACCCGTCATCACGCGCAAAAGTTGTGTGCGTTTTTTGCTGGTATGGAGGCATTTGCAAAACGCTTAAGTGGCCTCGGTCACAATGTTTTGCACCTTGATCTTGATGCAACGGCAAACCAAGCTTCGCTTCAAGAGCTAATTGATGCTCTCCGACAACAGTATTGTATTCGGGAATTTTCCTATCAACGACCTGATGAATTCCGACTTCTTACTCAATTTAGAAACCTCAAACTCACTAAAGTCAGCATAAGCGAATTTGACAGCGAACACTTTTTGCTTCCGTTTGATGAAATCTCGATAAATTTTCCAAAAAATAAGTCTGTCCGCATGGAAACTTTCTACCGAAAGCTTCGCAGGCGTTATTCGATCTTGATGGATGAAGAAAAACCTTTGGGCGGCCGATGGAACTTTGACAAAGAAAATCGTAATAAACTGAAACAAACAGACCTAAACGCAATCCCTGAGCCATTACTTTTCAACACACCGGTAGCAAATATTCTACAGCGGTTAGAAAGACATAAAGTTGAATTTATTGGAACAGTAGAAAAGACCTTGCCGTGGCCTGTTACCCGCGAAGATGCACTGAAACTGCTACGCTATTTTTGCCGACATTGTCTGGCCCGATTTGGACATTTTCAAGATGCTCTAACCGCTCAAAGTCAATATGGGTGGAGCCTATACCACTCTCGCTTGTCGTTTGCGTTAAATACTAAGCTGCTTGGACCTTTAGAGGTTATGGAGCAAGCACTAGGTAGTTTTAGCGAAAATGATGAGATCAATATAGCTCAAATAGAGGGTTTCGTCCGACAGATTTTAGGTTGGAGAGAGTTCATTCGGGGCATGTACTGGGCAAATATGCCTGATTACGCTACTAAGAATCATTTTCACGCCAAAAATAAATTACCTGACTATTTTTGGAATGGGAAAACTCAGATGCGCTGCCTGCAGCAAGCGATTGATCAGTCGTTACAGCACTCATACGCACATCACATCCAGCGACTCATGGTAACTGGGAATTTTTGTTTGCTCACGGGGATTGATCCAGACGAAGTAGACCAATGGTATCTGGGTATATACTTGGATGCCATTCAATGGGTTGAACTACCAAACACACGCGGAATGGCATTGTTTGCGGATGGCGGGCTAGTAGGCACAAAACCTTATGCCGCAGGTGGGAATTACATCAATAAAATGAGTGACTACTGCAACGATTGCCACTATCAAGTTAAAGAAAAGGTAGGACCAAACGCTTGTCCTATGAATAGTTTTTACTGGAACTTTATGCACAAGCATCGGAAAGAGTTAGAGTTTAATCATCGCCTTCGTATGCTCTACACTACCTGGGACAATATGGGCACTGAACTACAAAAGCAAATTATCCATCAAGCAGAAAAATATTTATCAGGGATAGATTCACTCTAAAAGCGCGAAGAAAGAAAAGAGCGAATGTCTACTTGTTTGTAATTTGAGTAGAACCTGGACGCAAAGTCTATGTGTATTTTTAGCTCGTCTTTTCCATCTCCTAGAACTACTGTATTGTTACTCTGATTCCCTTCCCAAATATGATGTCCAAATGAACTGGAAAGCAGAAACTGATGAAATTGCCCGACGTCGGCAGCTAGCACTTGAGCAAGGTGGAACGGATGCTATTGCCAAGCACCATGGCAAGGGAAAACTAACTATCAGGGAACGGGTCGATAAACTGTTGGACCCTGGCAGTTTTGAAGAGATAGGCCCAACTGCGGGTGCAGCGAATTATAACGAAAATGGAGAACTTGATAGCTTTGATCCGGCCAACTTTGTTCTCGGTTTCGGACGAGTTGAAGGGCGAAGAATCATTGTTGGGGGTGAGGACTTTACCATGCGGGGTGGTTCTCCTTCGCCTGCGGGCTTGCGCAAAAGCATCTATGCCGAAGAGTTAGCCGTTCAATATAAGCTGCCACTAGTGCGCCTGCATGAAGGGTCGGGTGGAAGTGTAGGTGGAACTAGCGGTAAGGGTGGTGCGAGTCTGCCAGGCCCAGTGAATGCACCTGCTCGCTTTCGCTCGGTTGCCGAAGCCATGGCAACAGTCCCTGTAGCAACCGCTGCACTCGGCGCAGTAGCGGGTCTCCCGGCCGGCCGGCTTGTTGCCTCACATTTCTCTGTTATGTCAAAAGCGACCGCACAGATATTGACTGCTGGTCCCGCAGTAGTGGCACGTGCAATGGGGGAACAGAAAACCAAGGATGAACTTGGTGGCTGGAAGGTGCACACTAAAAATGGCACAGTAGACAATGGCGCGGCAGATGAAACCGAGTGCTTAACTCAAATCCGACGCTTTCTTTCTTTTATGCCTCCCAATATCGAGCAACTAGCACCAGTGATTGATTGTGATGACCCAGTTGATCGCACCGACGAAGCATTGCTCGACATTATCCCGCGCGACCGAAGGCAGGCCTTTGATATGCGGCGCATTATTCGTTCCGTATTTGATCAAGAGAGCTTCTTTGAAATGGGTGCTGGTTATGGCCGCTCCCAAATTACCGGCCTTGCTCGGTTAAATGGTCAGCCGGTGGGAGTCTGGGCAAACAATTGTAAATTTCTAGCCGGCTCGATGACCGCCGACGGGGCGCATAAGGCGCGCCGCTTCATGGAGCTTTGTGAAACTTTCAGCCTACCCATCGCCAGTTTGGTGGATGAGCCCGGCTTCATGATTGGCAGCCAGGCGGAACGTGAGGCGACCATTCGACACGGCACATCTGCGGTTCTCACCGCGGCGATGACAACTGTGCCGTGGGCTTCAATAATGATCCGGCGCTCTTTTGGTGTTGCACAAGCTGCACATTATGGACCCAACGGATACGTACTTGCCTGGCCTTCAGCGGAAAGCGGCCCGTTGCCAGTAGAAGGAGGGGTTGCGGTCGCGTTCCAGAGAGAAATCGCAGCAGCACCTGACCCAGAAGCTCGTCGCCGAGAATTGGAAGAAGAGTTATCGGCACGGCAGTCGCCCTTTCCGCGAGCCGAGGCTCTTGGAGTTCATGATTTAATTGATCCCCGTGAGACAAGAACAGAGCTTTGCCGTTGGGTAGATCGTATTCAGCCACTTCTTCCGGCATTACTTGGGCCGACACGGTTTTCTATTCGGCCGTAGCAACAAGAGAGGATACTGAGACATGATAAAGATAGAATTGGAAACCGGCGGATCAGTTTGGAAGGTACTTACAAAACCAGGTCAACGAGTAGAAGCCGGCGAAATATTGTTCATACTTGAAGTAATGAAAATGGAAGTGCCCTACGAAGCCCCCATTTCTGGCGAAGTGCTAGCAGTTCATTTCTCTGAGGGTGATGCGGTGGAAGAGGATCAACTTGCTGTAGAGATTGCAGAGTAAAGCAGCACGCAAGCTTTTAATAATCAACTAATAGCGCCAGGTCTACCTTTCTATGCGTTTATTCGATAAAGAAATCTCGCTAAGCACTAAACTGATACTTGAGCTGAGTCTCATCTTTTTACTTCTCGGCTGTGCGACAGAAGATAACTTCTCAATTCAACTAGTCGAAGCCAGCATTACCGATCTTCAGACAGCCCTGCTAAATGGCGATGCTAGTTGCCGGGAAATTGTTCAAGGTTACATGGCTCGAATTGAAACCTATGATCAAAGCAGAGGCATAAATGCCATTACTGAAATCAACCCTAATGCGCTCGCCAAGGCTGACACTATCGACCAAGCACTTGCTGCGAATCAACCGATGCCTGAGTTGTTCTGTGCTCCCTTGCTAATTAAAGACAACTTTGACACGGCAGATATGGTCACTACCGGTGGATCTGTCGCCCTTAAAGATAGCATCCCACCCGATGATGCCTTTATGGTTCGCAAGCTACGTGAAGCCGGAGCAATAGTGCTAGCGAAAACTAATATGGCTGAATGGGCTTTTAGCCCCGCTCAATCAATTTCATCCTCTTATGGCCGAACAACAAATGCGTATGATGTAAATTATGTTCCGGCGGGCTCATCTGGAGGAACCGCTTCAGGAGTAGCAGCAAGCTTTGGTGTGGCTGGGATAGGCAGCGATACAGGGAATTCCATTCGCGGCCCTTCATCTCACCTCGCTCTGTTTGGAATTCGCTCCACGCTGGGATTGACTAGTCGCGATGGCGTCATACCCTTGGTATTCGATCGAGATATAGCCGGCCCGATGACACGTAATGTTGAAGATGGCGCTCGACTTTTCAATGTTATAGCAGGCTACGACCCCGCAGATCCGTTGTCTGTGCCTGGAAAGCGGGAAACTGATTATCTTCAGTTCTTAAACGAGGATGGTTTGAACGGAAAGCGATTGGGCGTGTTCCGCTCCTTGGTGAATCACGATGATGCCGATGCCGAAATCTTAGACATATTTCAAAATGCTATGTCAGACCTAGAAGCAGCGGGCGCAGAAATCATTGATCCCTTCGTTATTGAAGACTTTGAGGAGTTAAATCAGGCAATACCGTTCTGCCCTAGATTTCGCTATGACATTGCGCAATATTTCGAGACTTTGGTCAATCCGCCATTCATCGATGTAAGAGAAACGCTTGAACAAAATAGAATTGCCGATGAAACTCGGGGGGCATTCGAATTTCACACCGGTTCACCGCTGGATGTTGCGCCCGATGAATGGGAAGAAGCCTGCCCAACCTGGCCAAATGATTCGAAACGCAACCAGCTACTCGCAAATACCTTAACTTCTATGGATGCAGCGAATGTAGACGCGATTATTTACCCAACCTGGTCTAATCCGCCTGCTTCTATAACCCGCGGAGAAGAAGATTACAGAGGAGATAATAATCAACAACTTGTACCAGATGCTGGCTTGCCTGCAGCAACGATTCCAATGGGATTTTGGCAAGACCACTTACCAGTAGGGTTACAATTTGCTGGCCGGCCCTATAGCGAAGGGACCCTTATCGAGCTAGCCTATAGTTACGAACAATTCACAAAGCATCGTCGACCACCAGAGGGTTATGAAGAGCTTTAGGAGATAGTTTTTCCCGTGTTACTAATGCTTTTCTAGAGCGCTATTTTTCTATCCAGTTCTTTCCAATGGCGATTGCCAGTACCAGGGGTTCGAGTTAACTTAATCCAGAGTTCTCCAACACTGATGTTGATGAGCATGCCAAGCACCATGCATGAGGCGAACAAGACCTCTGCGCCTAATCCTGTTAGAGGAATAAGAACAAGCATCAGCACTCTCTGGGTAGCTACACCTAACATTAGTGCGAAGCTTCGAATCATCCATTCCCGATGGGCACCAATGTTTAGAACTCGAATGCAACTGTACGCCTTGTACAAACAAAATAATGTATAAGGACCAATTATCGCATTAATCGCAGCTTGAAGGAGCCCAAAACCTTGATGCCCGGTGAATGGCCAAACCACTCCAATGAACGCTCCAGTAAAGGCCGTGACGGCACCACAAAGCAACCATACTCTTCCATTCCAGCGGTGAAACTTAATCCAACGATTTCGAATCCAAGGAATAAACTGAGATGGGCCAAAGACAAGGATGACAAAACCCAATATAAGATGGCTCCACACCACTAAAAAGTGCTGTACATACCTAATATCAAAAGCGTTAAAGACTTCTTCAGGGTTCGTGATCTCTTGCGAAAAAGCATCAACCATAAAACCAACACGCGAAAACAAAGAACTCAGACCCACAAAAATTAGGAGTAAAACGAAAAACCACCCAAGCGCTTCAAATAGCTTACGCGCTTTTCGACGCCCTACTGTGGAAAAAACATCACTACCGTCGTTTGTCGGCATTGTAGTTGTTGCAAAATCTACCATATCAATTTCGACTCGAAGTCAGCTAAAAAAATGTAGGTTTACGAAAATTCACGCTCTTCCCACCAAGGAAAAAACTCCGGCATATCCTCGCTTACTTTAAGCGGAAATTTGGCTGGTCGTTTTTCGAGGAAAGACTCAACGCCCTCTTTTACGTCAGCTGATTTGCCGCAATAATAAATCCCACGGGAGTCAACTTTATGTGCTTCCATAGGATGGTCCGATCCCAACATTTTCCACATCATTTGACGAATCAAGGTCACTGACACTGCAGATGTATTATCGGCGATTTCTCGGGCTATGACTTGTGCTGCTGCCAGCAAATCGTCTGGCTCATGAACACTTCGCACCAATCCGCCTGCCAGGGCTTCATCAGCAGGAAATACTCGACCGCTATAGCACCATTCCAATGCCTGGCTAATGCCAACGACTCGCGGTAAAAAATAACTGGAGCAGGCTTCTGGCACTATGCCACGACGGGAAAACACAAAACCAATCTTGGCCTGAGTAGAGCAAAGCCTGATGTCCATAGGCAATAGCATAGTGGCGCCAATACCAACAGCTGCTCCATTGATAGCGGCAATAATCGGTTTTTTGCATTCGAAAATACGCAGTGTAAGACGACCACCACCATCACGTTGCAAACCGCCCTCTCGATCATCACGCGCGTCAGCGTTAAAGGTATCACCACCGACTGACAAATCAGCACCAGCACAAAAACCTCGACCAGTACCTGTGACGATAATCGCACGCACATTATCGTCGGCATCGGCTTTGTCTAAAGCATCAATGATTTCGGCCAACATCTCACGATTAAAAGCATTGAGTATTTCAGGTCGATTTAACGTTATTGTGAGAACGTTATCTTCAAGGTCGTACAGGATTGTTGAGTAATCCATAAAAGCTCCAATGTATTTAGCTTAAAGAGTATTTCAAAACTTAATGGTGCACCATAGCATTGTCTGGTGCCAAGCATCGCTTATACTAAAAGCACTTTTAATTACAGGTTAGTTACTATGTCTCGATTCTCTGAACATTCTAGCAGTGCTGCCAATCTGCTGACAAAGCACAATCACTCCATTTCAGTTGCAGAATCTTCTACTGGCGGCTTGATTGCAGCAAGCTTGCTGTCAGTACCTGGCGCTTCGCGTTATTTTATAGGCGGCATAATAATTTATACCGCCAGTTCACGTCGAGCATTCCTCGACTTAGATATAAATCGTGTAAAAAAGCTCAAACCTCTAACTGAGGAAATGGCTTTTGAGTTCGCAAAAGCTGCTCGCTCTAAACTAAATACCACTTGGGGAATTGCCGAGCTGGGAGTAGCAGGGCCAGGTAGCACACCCTATATTGACACTACTGGTATTAGCGTGATTGCTTTATCAGGCCCAATCGATGCCTCAGTGACAATTAAAACGGAATTGAATGATCGCGAAAAAAATATGGAACTATTTACTGTTGCCGCCTTACAACTAATTGCTCAAACACTTACCAAGATTTAAATAAATTGACACTTGGACGAAGAGAATACTGATAACTGACTGTATACTTTTAATGAACTAATTTTAATCTATTTAATTATAGATACATTCTAGATTACTCTTCAATAAGCTTGATTTTTTATTGTAACTCTTAGTTTCGATTAGAGCTCAATCGAACATTGAATGCGTAACGGTAAGTATAATTTTCTATGCCGAATCAATCGAATTCAGAAATCGTCGTTCGATAAAGCAATCGATCATAACCTTCATACCCGCCTGTTGCTTTGTGAAGCACGCTGCGATTATCCCAAACTACTAACATGTTTGGCTTCCAGACATGGCGGTAAATAAACTGAGGAGATCCTTGATAGCTATATAGTTCTCTCAAGAGTTTTTTACTCTCTTGCTTTTTAAGTTCTTCGAAACCTTCGATATAGCCTGCCGTGGAATAAATCGCCGCTCTACCCGTTTCGGTATGAGGTCGAATCAATGGATGATTATGGGTGCGTCTTGCTTCGTCTGAAGTGACGATATCCATACTTCGGCCAACATTTTGTTTTTTTCGCTCACTGTACAAGCCGGTGGAAGAGTAACCTGAAGCTGCCGAATGAATTGCCGTCAAATTCTCAATCCGATGCTTAAGCCCCGCTGGCAATTCATCATAAGCTTTGTGTTGATTGGCAAACAAGGTATCTCCGCCTTTAGGTGGAATTTTGATGCCGTAAAGGCAAGTACCAATTGGCGGCTTGGGTTGAAAGCTCCAATCTGTATGCCAGTTCTCTGCAAACAGTGACGTTTTTTCGTCTGCATTGCGCCTTATGGCAGCAATGTTGTTATGTTCTTTTATGGGGTTAAAAAAGGGATCTTCGCCAAAGTTCCCAAGGTATAGCGTGAATCGAGCGAGGTCATCAATATCGAGATCTTGATCAGGAAAAACAAGCACATGGTACTGAAGCCAAGCCTGGCGGATATCGGAGATGCGCTCCGCAGCAAGTTCGTGGCGCAAATCAAGACCAGTGACTCTGGCCCCGCATGGAGCTTCGATTGGTGTTACGTGCATTTATGCAGACCTGCTCAAGTTATAGTCTGTAATTATATTGGCTTGTTCTGCATAAATCTCACAATAATCCAGACCATCCTCTTGCCTCTATGCTGCTGCAAGGATGCGATGCATCTTCCACGATTAGGGATCCAACTAATTAATTTTGCTTATTAGCACTCTTACAACTCAGCCGTGTATTCTCTGACGAAAGGTAATATTTCATCCACGATCGCTTGAAGGCTTGGAGCTATCTTAAACGTTGAGTTTTGAATCAAAGTAGTCGCAGCTCTAGAATTTACCTTAGGGTGCAAAAAGTCGATCTCTTGCCCATGGTGAAGAATAAGCGTGGCCGGCACCTCAAGCGACATTAGCTGTTCATCTGTCATTCCAAGCGTTGTTTTTGCATGAAAAGAAGCCAGGTAGTCTCCGGTCATCTTCATTGTCCCCAAGAAGTCGTCTATGTCTTGTTCCATAAAAATCTTTTGCAGCTCTGGGCTATTCCGCTCCATGTACCCCTTCCACAATGGCGTCTGAGCAACTGCCTCCATCGAGGTCAAACTATCATCTCTCAAATAACTCAAAAAATATTCATCCGCGAGGCGCTGTGCTGCTATCGGCCCACCAGTGAGCGGTGCAATGATAAGCGCATCTACCTGTTCCGGATATCGCTCCGCTAAAATCATATTCGAACGAGAGCCAGAGGACATGCCATAAAATATTGCGGAATCAATATCTAATCGTTTCAGCAGCACATGCAGATCCTCTGCTTCCTCAGCCGACATTGGTTCGGCATTAGCAAAAGAAACTTCTGATTGCCCTAAGTTACGACGGTCCATAATAATGACCTTTAGATCACTGGATGCGGCAGCGAGGTTTTTAGCGAATGCTCCAAAACCTTCGATATCACCCATCCCTCCTGGAGTTACAACCAATGGAATAGATCCGTTTGGATTATAGATCTCAACGTTTAAGGTCATCTCACGGTCTGGCCTGAGATCTACTCTAAGATTATCTGTTGGAACACTATCGGAGCCTGGGGCGGGAGTAGCCTTAAAATAAACTTCGATCCAAATATTATTGGCGGCACCCTTAAACAACGTCGCATCAGGATTATAATTAGGATCAGTGTTAACCCTTGATTCTTGCGCGACCAGCACATTTGAAGCACACAAAAAAACAGTAAGCGTCGTAATCAATAACCGATAGTTAAGCATAGATGTAAACATGACCAATCCTAGTGTAATGGTAAAAATGACGGAGTAATTTCCTGCTCTTTCTAAGCGTGACAACCCCAACCAATCGAATTCTAGACTTTTATTGAGTTTTAGTTATTTTCCCAAGCAGCGTAATATAGGACCAATTAGTCCAATTTACAAGCACTCCATTATCTGCTGCGGTACAATAATCATTACTGAAAAATTGAGCGTTTCTTCCTATGCTAGGTAGACCCCGAAAATTTGATGAAAACGGTGCCCGCGAGGTTGCGATGCAGCTATTTTGGGCAAAAGGTTATGAGGCGACTTCGCTCAGCAACCTCCTCGCGGCTATGGGTATATCAAAGAGTAGTTTCTATCAAACTTTCGAATCCAAGCACACATTATTTGAACAGTGCCTCAATCAATATCGAGACATTTTAGTCAGCACTATGAGCGAAGGCTTGGCAAATGCGCCTACCCCAATGATGTTTATAAAACATGCTTTAGTTGATGTGGCAAATGATACAAATGACCCCTTAGGGCGACGGGGTTGCCTAATGATGAACACAGCTTCGGAATTTTCACAGCGTGATTCAAACATAGCCCGTTGCGTAGAAGCCGGCATTCAAGCAACAAAAGATATTTTTTTGCAAGCTGTCAAAGCTGCTCAAGCTGATGGTGACATCAGTTCAAACACAAGGGCTGATATTCTCGCAGATTACTTAGTAACCGTAGTTAGTGGACTGAAAAGCCAAGTCAAAGCGGGTGCCAGCAGAAAACAGATTATAAATACTGCTGAATTTTCAGTACGCACGCTACAAGAGATGGCTTAACAACCGCGCTCGGTCCTCGGGCAGAGAATCAATCTTTTTTGGAATATATCGAAAGAAAAACAAGTATGACGATGTCATTGCGCGCGACTAAGTCTAGAAACATTGTTTTCAGGCTTGAATCATTAGTTTCAGAACAATTAGGCCTAAAAGAATATTCAGGGCGCTACTTTGGCGCTGAAACCTCTTTATTAAAACCTCAACCAAATTATACAAATTTTATTTAAGGAATCGGTAATACCCTACCCTCATGAACAGTACCCCAGATCTCTATACTCTCAATGGATTGCGGAGAGACCGTTAACGGGTTTTCCGCCAAAACCGTGAAGTTAGCAAGCTTGCCAGGGACAATAGAGCCCACTTCATTCTCTTTCCTTAAAGAATAAGCAGCATCAATAGTTACTGCCTGCAAGGCGCGTTCGGCGCTAATGCGTTGTGTTGGACCCACTAGATTTCCATTAACCGTTATTCGATTTACCGCATTGGACATAAGTCTTAAGGGCTGACCGGAGGCCATGGGTGTATCAGAGTGCAAAGAGAAGGATATGTCAGCTCGCACCAAATCACCTAGCCTTACCATTTCTTGTGCGCGTTCAGGTCCGATTCCCACGTTACTGTACTTGTCGGCAAGGATTATCGGATAAAAGGGATTCGCACTCACGATCGCTCCAAGATTTGCTAGTGTTTCAACTTGGTCCGACCGTGAAAATCCAAAGTGAACGATAACTGTGCGGTGATCTGCTCGAGGATTCCTAGTCATATTAGCTTGAAGAATGTCAAGAACGAGATCTAGTCCAGCGTCACCATTCTGGTGAACATGAATTTGGTAACCCGCATCCCAATATATCCGAAAAGCGTTAGCAAAATCCTCTGGGTCCATTAACCATTCACCATGATGGCCATCAAGGTAGCCCTCACTCATTTGCATTAACTGACTAAACATTGCGCCATCAGCAAAAAGTTTAACTTGTTTTGGAATAAACTCTGTCATGCCCTGGGCAGTTATGAAAAGCTTTTCTACCTCAGTGACTACCTCAGCTTCAGGCAAATTTGCTGCAAAGGACCTGCCGTCTGCGATGTAATGCATCCGAAACGGTGTATCCGAATCGCTGAGTACCTGATTTTGCATTTCGATAAAAGCCGCAGAAGCGCTTCCTCCTGGCTCAGCTACCAAAGTACTCCCTGCAGAATGCCAATAAGCCTCTACTTGCTCCAGCGCTGGGATATAACGACTCGGATGAAAAAGATCCGCAAAGACTGCTGGCACTATTAGACTCTGCCCTTGCTCCCAGAAATGTCCTTCCTCGAGATTCGTTTGTGCGCGAACTGATGCAGGCGCATTATCGATCAGGGTTTGATCTATGCCAAAGTATTCCAGGGCTCGGGTGTTATGAATTTGTTCGTGAATTGAGCGTTGCAGCACCACTATAGGAATTGTATCGCTAATCTCATCAAGATCCGAGCGCGTTAATTCTCCATGAAATAACTGATGAAAACCCCATGTATATATCACTTCTGATGGGTCAGTATGTTCAGCAACTATTTTGGTCAATCGCTCCCGATAATCTGCTGCATCCTCAGCACGCTCTATGGTTCGGTCAGGTAGAACCCAATCCTCGATTGATAGTATCTCGGTTATGAATAGAAGGCTGGCGAGCCAAGCGTGCTCATGCTGATTGATCAGCCCGGGAATCAGCACGAAATCATCGAACCGTAAATCTACTGAATAAGTTTCACCAGATAAAGTCTGTTGAATTTCTTCCAATGACCCTATCGCAACTATACTGCCCTCTCGGACCGCAACGGCCTGGACGAGGGGTTGATCCGGGTTAAGGGTAACTACTTCACGCGCCGTGTACACTATCGTAGAAGCAGTGTCTTGGGCTTGAGACATCATTGAAAAGAAAATGCCTAACGATGAAAACATGACTATTGCGCATAACCTGAAATGCAAAAACATTGAAATCTCCAGCAAAAACGAATCGACATTACGAACTTAATCTAAAAATCCATAATATCTTCAGAGCTTAAGATCTCACCATAACAGAATCAATGCGTTCTAACCCTGATAAATTTTCTACTGATACGCATAGTTTTATGATTTCACTCGAAACAGCCCGCGCTTCTGAAGAAGCCAAGTAACTGGTAATTTCGTGTATAACTCACTTGATAAAAACGGTGAAGGAACAGACATGGCAGCTCCCCTCCTTCTTTTTTAATTCAACGATTGATCAATCGTTCCTTTCGGTATTAGCCGAGTAATTCCGAAAGAGAATTATATGCTCATCTATTACCTTGCTCTGCAATTGTGACCACATGCTAGCCTAATTTCGCAAAATCAGAGTGCGTGATTGCAGAATTTCGTTTGCCCCAGGATTTGTTGTACTCTGGTTTTCAAAATTCACTCACAAATTATTTAAAAGTACTCAATGACTCTAAAGCATTTTACTCAAAATTCTGACCTCAAAATTGTATTGGCAACTTTGAATGCCGAAGGAGCCGTCATTATTGATAACCTGACGTCGCCAGAAAACATGGACCAGATAGCTTCTGAATTACATCCATGGTTGGGAAAATCGGTTGATCAAAGCCCGATGAACAACGATAAGTTTCGGGGGTTTCAAACTCTTAGAACAAGTGGATTGATTGGTAAGTCACAAGCTTGCGGCAAATTAGCTCTTGATCCAACCGTGGCCAAATTAATGGATGGAATCCTTGGTCCACAATGTGCCGATTACCAATTGTCCTGGACTCAGGCTATTAAAATTGGTCCCGGAGAAGTAGCACAACTGCCCCATCGAGACACCTACATGTACCCCTTCAAACGCCCTGGCCCTGAGTGCTTTGTTAATACTATTTGGGCACAAAGTGATTTCACAAAAGAAAATGGTGCGACGAGGATTTATCTGGGAAGCCACCTTTGGCCTGATAATAGAACACCAACGGAAAGTGACGTCTATGCTTATGCTGAAATGACCAAAGGCTCGGTATTAGTGTTTATGGGATCCGCATATCATGGCGGTGGTGCTAATCAAACGGATGATGCTTATCGTATAGGAGTGGGCTTAGCCTATACCCTTGGATGGTTGAGACAAGAAGAGAACCAATATTTAGCAGTTCCTCTGGAGAGAGCAAAAACCTTATCGCCAGAGTTACAAAGGCTTATCGGTTACCGCGTGCATGATCGATACATTGGTTGGTTTGAGGGAATGGATGAAGAACTGTTTCGCGTCGTAACACGCAAAAAATATCAGACCGGACTTCAAGGGAATGCAAGTGAAGAGAGAGAAGCTTACAAAGGAATATTAGAATAACTAGAAATAAAAGCGCCAACGACAAAGAAACAGCACTGCACTTATTCGATCACTCTTCAGAAACAGCTTTGCTGGGCCCTTTTATTTTTCAGCTTTTACTTGTTAGTAGAAAAACTTATCCTCTTTAGTTTTGCTCAGTAGGGTCTGACCCATCGATTGGCGCACCAGTGCCAGAAGAGCCAGCGAACAGCCGCCGACCATCAGGAAATGTTACATCTCGACCGTTGGCCTTATTGGTTCCATCGATGGCCCGATAACCCTGGACCACCAGCTCTATCCCAGGAATCACCGAATCTTTTCGCCACCCCCTGCGAACTAAGGCACCTGGCGGTCCTGCTTCGATCATCCAGGTGACCGAATCACCATTCTCATCAGTGACCGAAAGATGCAGCCAAGCATGGGGGTTAATCCACTCCATTCTGACAACTGTCCCACGAAGATTGATGGGCTGGGTAGAATCAAACTCACCCGAAAAGGCATGATGTGCTTGGATCGTTCCAACAGTGAGCAACAACAAGCTCAGGGCACCGAGAAAACTAAGTATTAAACTTTTACGCATTGGTTTTACCTCATAAAGCCTCTGGTCGTATTTTTATGATTGTCTAACTAACAACTTAATCGTTTGCGGCGGCTTCTGCTTCTCGTGCATCAATCGCTCGAGCAGCACTTAATGTATTAGTCATGCCATAGTTGCCCTCGTGGCAAGCATACTCAACCAATTCATACTGACTGTCGTCTTTGACAAAAGTAAACATGCCAGTCCAAGGCTCAGTCCAAACAGCGGGGTCATCTACGGTGAATTGATATTCCATTGTATTGGGTCCGGTACGAGTAAATCGTTGAGTGAGTTTCATCTCTTCGCTGGAACCCAGATAGGAAGTGCGGCCATTTAAATTTCGCACTTCAACAACCAAGGTGTTGCCTTCCCAGCGTCCGTGAGAATCTCCTAGCCAGGTTTTTAAACCCTCGCCAAAACCTTCACGCGGCTCAGTAGAAATGATTCTTGTTTCATGAATCATTTCTTTCTGGATCGCCACATTACCCGGACTCTGAATAATCTGCAGTCCATTATTATAAATACTTGGCATCATCATCCCGACTGGGCCTCGCGTGATGCAGCGCACGTAGGTCCCTAAATCTACTGGGGTTCTGGCCCGCTGCGGTGGAATCCTTGGCGCTCGGTTCGCGACCACTTCTTTGTAGGCTGCCGTAGTCTCAGGGAGTTGGCCATTGGATGGTTCAATAACCATTGCTACCTGCGTAGAGGGCGCCGACTTAACATAGCCAAGGGTAGTATCACGCCATTCGCGATCATATCCCCATATGCTATTTAAAGTGCCACGCTCCCGACGGGCTGCAGCTTCTTCTGGCGTTAACTCATCAGTTCCAGCTACATCAATACCCCGTTGCAGCGGGATACCGTGGGCAGCATCAGCTGTCCAAATTCCTTGTAAATCAGGCTCACCCCAAGGAGTTTGCGGAGGCACATACAGTTCGGTAGATTCGGAGGTATCTGCAATAAATACTTCCTCTTCTACTCCCGCCCAGCCAGGCTCAACAACTGCGATCAAGACACCATCCGGCCCCCTTATGAAAGCTTGCTTCGCAGAAGAACGTGCATTGTCCGGCACGATTGGTTCCTGTTGAAATTCAACGGCTAGCCTATTCATTTGAACAGTCGCCTCATCCAGGTCAGCAACTTCAAATCCTATGTGATCAATCGCTCGACCCTGGGTGATACCAGGGCGTCCGTCAGTGTACTCAGTTGCTAGTAGCCAAATATCTCCAAATTGAACTCCATCAAGCATACCTTTCAGGCTACCAGCTTCGCCACCGAATACCTGTCTGTACCAATCCAAAGAAGCAACAGGATCAACAGAGTTTAAATGGATGTGATGAAAACCAAGCAAGTCAGCATCTTGTACCAGCTCAATTTTTGTACCCCAAGGGTCGAAGATAAAAGCAATTTTAAAAAGACCGGGAATATCACGCACCAAAGACCCATCGTCAAATCGAAGCAGCCTCACGCCCGAGCCCTGTACCCCGACGTTTTCAAGCTCATTCATCTTTGCGTCTAAATCAGTGACAGAAAAACCGATGTGGTCAACACCTGTACCCTGACTCCCACCTACGGTTGCCCCTAGAAGAAATTCAATCTCTGCAGTGCCACAACTAACTGCGTTATCACGACCAGTGATAGTTTGGCAGTCCATATGCTCTTCATACCAATTGACTGCCTCGCTGGTATTGGATAAGGCAATAGTAATATGGTGAGGCGTTGCTGCCACTGCAGCTAAGGGTAGTGAAAAGAAAGCAACAAGGACGAGGAAATTACGTGAGGCAGTAACTAGCTTGCCTAGGGTTTCAGTTTTTACGTTGCGACACTTCATGGTGCTAAGCTCCAATAGGTGATTGATTCGGTATATGAAAAAGAACTTCACTATTAATGTTATGTTGTGCTGATAAGCTTTTTTATTCTTCCGCTTTTTTCATTAGATGGCCATAAAGAATTTCTTCAGAAAATTCGACACATTTGTATTCAACAACTCGAGCATTAGTTTCTAAGCGCCGATATAACGGCATGCTGATTTGCCAAGACCGGGTAAACACAGCCGGATCTTCAATTGTAGCTTCGTACATCATTGCATCAGGACTAATCGGAGTATAACGCTCTGTTACTTTTAAAGAACTGCTGGCAAAATTTCCTGCGCGATCAAACCAGGCTTCACCATTAAAGTCCTGCGCATCCACTACCAGAGTACTACCTTCCCAGCGGCCATGAGAGCGGCCCATCCAGGTGTCCAGCGGCGCCGCTTCTGGAGTTTCTTTATCCATGTGAATAGTACGATTCGCTTCAGCGTACCCGTATACGATCATGATCTTGCCGGTACCTTGAAGTATCTGAAAGGGATATGGCAGATAAGTCGCCCTTGGCACTCCAGGCAAATAACACTTGGTTTCCGGGTCTGCGCCGAGCCGATTCGCCCAGTTTTCCTGTTTTTGTTCCAGCGCCCAATCCTGGTAAGGAATCTCTCCACCGACTACAACTCCCTGACCTGGCGGTACTGCCCCAATCGCGCCCATCTCCGGCAATCCTGCGCTCGCCTCATGATCCTGAAGGTCCCAATGAGCGGTACCAATAGCCTGCCAAATACCATTGAGATCAGGGTTCCCATCCCAGGCTAGTTCTGGCTCATAATTATTGGTAGGTTGTGCAAGAACTGCGTTACCAGTGAGGATCAGGGCAACCAGCGCCGAAGCAAGCGTATTAATTGCTGTTTTGAATCGGGTTACCATTACCGGGCTCCCTGCTAATTTTTATTATGGATTGGAGGTCTGTAGGCGGTAGATTCTCCCAACAAGCGCCTGGTCGGTCAAGGATTACCCATATAGCGATATAATTAGATTATAAGTGCAGGAATTACTATTGGAGAGGTCCCTTTCAGCAGTGAGGTGTCCCTTCTGGCCGAGGGAGGGGAGACAGAGTCTTTGATGCTTAGCGAGTCAAAATGAATAACCACTGAAGGGGTTGCGTATTGAGATTTTTCTAATCCCGCTCAGCGAGTTCGAAAGAATTGATTTTAATAAGCCCGGCCCAGTGGCGATTATTTTTTGAATACAACTTCCCACTTTGCAGAGATCCTTGACCAGATAAGCTGGCGAGTTTCGCAACAAGTCAGGTTCCATAGTTACTAGAGCCCATTCTTTCCTTCGCTAGCGAAGGCTCCTTGCTAGCTTTTAAAAACTCCTGTACCGAAAAGTACAAGCCAGTCACCATCAACAAAAAAACAACTATAGCTATATAGAATAAGATATCCGCACTCATTATTTAGCTCCCTTTATTGCCATGAGTTTGAAGTAGATCCCAAAACACAAAATTGAAGGAACCCATATGGCGGTAAAAAGACCTTCCTCTTGCTGACCTGCGAACCAAAGGTAGGCGGAGACAATAAACGAAATCATTACTGCCAAAAGAATAAAAATGTCTGATTGTTTGAACACACTAAAACTCCTATTTCTCTTCGTGATAACCAAAGGCAGCCAATAGGCAGCCAGCAACTGCGATGGCGGCGACCGTTCGAAGCCCGGAATGACCAAAGAACTCAAAATATTCAAGCTCGATCACCCCAACCAACGTGCTTATTAACATCAGAGCCGCCAGGAATAACAAGCTGACCCCAAGGATCGCGAACACTTTTCTGATTCTACTTAACTGACTGACCTCTAAACTAATCATCTCGGCGTATCTCATTGCGTTTGTAGGGTTGTACGCCCAAATACCTGAATTAGATGACTCCAATATGAAAAATATAGAGGTTGAGAAGTTGAGCCGATTATTTAGAGAAGGGCCTGTTTTTTCCTCAGTCAAAAACAGACAACCTGACACCTTACCAAGTTACCGTTTTACCTTCCCAATCAAGAAAATTTAGTGCTGGTTCCTCAGGTAGATTTTCGATAAGCATAATTAGTCGCTCAGCAACAAATTCGGGCTTAAAGAGTTTCCCACTCGGCACAGTTTTTTGAAAAGGCTTTGATAACGGGGTATCGGTAGTGCCCGGATGGAAGGCTAAAAATTTTATATTGTCAGAGAACCGCCTGTACTCTATTGCCGCAGTTTTGAGCAGCATGTTCATTGCAGCCTTTGAAGAACGGTATCCGTACCAGCCTCCTCGCTGATTGTCATCAATGCTTCCGACTCGAGCGCTAAAGACAGTCACCACCGATGGTAGGTCCTTTTCTATGATGGGGACTAGGTGCTTTAACCACAAAATAGGTATAAAGGCATTTACATGGAATATTTTATTTAGTGAGGAAACGTTAACCTCCTGCAAGCGCTTTTCGGGACCTATCTCTCCCTCATGCAAGATTCCATTGCAGATAAACACACGATCAAATTTTTCTTCCCTGGAACCAAGGATGGCGCAAATGCTAGACATCGACTGCTCAGAATAGTCTGACTGGATCCAGCGAATTTGGCTTTCGTGGCTACTAGTGCCCGAGGGCTCCGCTGATCGACTAATAGCCACCAATTTGGTATTTGGGTTTTTCTCCAATAATTTCGATACTAAGGCACTAGCAATCGCACTATTGGCACCAATGACTAGAACTGATGAAAACCTAGCGTCACTCATTGTTGCAAGTGCGAGTCGCTGGAACGCGATATTGAGCAGCGTTCACAACGGCGAACACCGGTAAATAAATACGAAAGAGAATAACGATTTCTTGCAAACACCCAATAGGCCATATTCGCAAACCAGCGGATTACAGGCCATCGCAACACTACTAACCAACGTTTTTTACCAACAGCGCTCCAAGCTTGACAGGTTACATCTAATCCAAAAATCAATAGCCCGTCCGAATACTCTGCATGCAATTTTTCGTCAGCAGCTTTCCGATCTATGTGCGGGAAACGGTTAACAAAATCTTCCGCATGTATGTCCTCGAAGCGCAATCTCCCTTTTATATCTAATGCCTCTAATTGATTCATTTCAGCGACACACAAGGGACAGTAACTATCGAAAAACAGGGTTAGTGGGAAATTGAGATTTTTCATATGCTGAACGCGACCATAAGCACGTGAGTTACCAATACAATGCTTGTTAACTTAAATCGGAGTTTAAAATATGTATGGCTAACATTACCAAACAACAAGCTTGCAAACGAATACTCTAAACTAAGAATTAAGATATAACCCAAACCCAGTGTGGCGATTACAAGAGAATAATTTGAAAGCCCAAGACTAGCCCATCCCAACAAAGCGATAAGATTGCTAGCCCCCAGTATAACTTTGCTGGGAATGGAATCCGCTAGATCAAGCACCTGCCCCCAAAGTGAACCACTTAAAAAAGCTAGAATGACCACACTATATCCCACGAATATTTTTTTTGGGTCCATCATTAACGGTAACATGCCAGCCATCGTCAGGAATGTGGCACCGAAAAATGGAAGCAATCCGAAGAATGCGAGGCTCGAAATTAATCGCTGATTAGACAACATATTTTCCCCGATATACGAGGATGTAATACGCTAGATTTATTTTTTTGGATTGCCAAGGTTTGTCTTAGTAGAAAAAATAGTCCAGTTTGGAGCAGATCGAATTGCGTGATCGTAACTTAATCATCGCCGTGCTAGCTATTGTCTAAGTCAACCTATGTCGACATACAGCAAAGTCTATATTGCTTCTTCCTAATCCTTCGACCGACTTAAATTAGGCAATTACTGGACACATGCGAAAACACATTTTCAAATTGAGCGTTTCACTTCACTAAGTGATTTAGCAAAAGGGTCAGATTTAATTGATCTTGCCAGCGGTCTTTCGGCTCGGAATACTCTGGCCTCGATAAATTGATATTCTACTTGCAGACAACGACGTTATTAGTTGCCACCAGAGTACTTCTCCGTGTGGAAGCGTACTTCCAAATAAGTTACGGCGCCCTCAACCGAAGTGTATTGATGGGGCGTACCTTGTGGGATAACGACCATATCCCCGACCGCTACCCGCTGCGCGAGACCGCCTTCAATATTAGCCGACCCGCCATCAGCAGGCCTCACAGAAACGCCACCTGTCACAAGCACGCCTGCACCCTCAGTGATATAATGGTATTCAGTGGCATCGGGATGAACTATCGCTCCAGCACCTGTCGTGCGACTAATCAAGTTAATGTCAAAGTCATCGCCGTTGTCGATACGGCTAACACCAAAACTGGGCCTTTCTGCCAAGGAATTTGCCAAAGCGCCGGCTGTTTCGTCATTAGCGATATATCTGCCCGGTGGCATTGCTGATTGTGAATAGATAAGTGAGCCAAATCCGAAAAGAATTGACGTAGTTGCTAATACCTTTATCAATATATTTTGCATTAATTCCCCTTTATTATTCCTTAAAACGAGTATGTTTAAATTCTATAGTCAATTAACAAGCATAATAATCAGTAAAATCTAAATATACTTATCCAATCATTCAATTTAATTTTCGCTCTTTCGCTATAGCTTTGATCATTAAGTAAATAACTTAAACTTCCACTAATGCCATCACCAAATAGTGGCGCACAGGGCGCTACCAGAAAGAAGTAAAAACTTAGAAGAACTTGTTTGGAAACGGACCAACACAAAAATACCATTAGGTGGAAGTCGCTAATTCCAATTAGCTAAGAGTAACGATTAAAGCATATACGAATGTGAAACTTTTAGTAACAATACTCTTGGTAAACATACCGTATACTGAAGCTATTCGCTACAATCCTTAGCAAAGACAAACCATTACTCAGAACACTAGGTGCCGATCATGACGTCATGGAAAAAAGTTTCTCTGCTCTTCTCATTTCTCTATCTGCTGCTAATCAGCGCGCAAATCTCACAGGCACAAGATGATGACTTTGTGTTCTATTCAGACCTAGCTCGGGACTGGTACCGAGGTGGAGACTATTTCGAATGGACATCAACGACAGCTGATAATAATGCTGCGAAAGTAAATATTTTCTATAGAACCTGGGGTGATGAATCCAATCCAAAACTCGTGTTGATCCATGGCTTCCCGAATTCCAGTTTCGATTACTACAAGATGATTCCCTTTCTTGAAGACGAATATCATATCGTCGCGCTGGATTTTCCTGGTTCCGGATTCTCAGATAAACCGCTTGATGGCTACAATTATATGCTCGCAGAAAATGCAGAGATCGTGGATCATTTCGTGCGCGAAGTCTTGGAATTCGAAGACTTCGCGCTCTTCACCCACGATCGTGGTGTAAGCATCGGCCTGGCTTTCCTCGGTAATTACTTGGATAACCCTAGCCCTGGCTATAAGGTCAATTATCATTTTTTATCAAACAGTGGCATGTATCTCCCACTGGCCAATTTAGTCCCTTTTCAATTGGCTCTGCTCGACGCCGAAGCCGGCGAGCGCATGATAGCAGCGCGTTCGGAACTACCACGAGTCACTGAAGGCGAACCAGAGGCACTAGCCTACTCCGATATCTTCGCCTTCAATGAGGGCAATATTTCCTTACTCTACGTTGGACGCTACTTGTTAGAACGTCAGGCAAATGAAGTGCGCTGGTTGGAAAACTTACCTCGCAGCCCAGTACCAGTGGCTTATCTTTGGGGGCTGGCAGATGGCGTTAATCCAATTCGAATACCAAATTACGTCTGGGACACCTATTTGAACGATCGAGAGGTCGAGAGTAGCTATTGGGTTTTGCCAACAGCAGGCCATTACCCCCAACGCGACAACCCTGAAGAGGTTGCCAAAATAGTTCGCATGGCTTTAACTGATCAGATACCAGATCGCGAAACTGAGAGTAGATTTATGAGGAGTTATGGAGCCAGCAGATCAACAGAAGATGCCGTCTTTGTGGGCCACTCCGAAATCGAAGAGCTGGATTTTCCTAGCTCTATTGAATACACTCCTTCAGGTTACCGGCTCATAGATTAGTACCGAAGAAATTAATGAGTAAATACTTTCTAAGAAGTTATGTTAATTGAGATCACAATTGGTACTGGAAAAAAAATGAAAGCTCTCCTCCCAATCATTCTATTTTCACTATCTGGGTGTTTTAGTGCCTATGATTATAAAGACTGCGGCGCTCTCTACGAACAGTCTGTGGGCAGTCCCCTAGGTAACAATGGGAATTTTTCTGTTGATAGCTGGGGTGATGCCATGACAGTTATGCGAGGCATTCCACCAGATCGCTTTTTTCAAAACAACGCCTGTGTGCTGACGGGAAAGATGGAAGAACAATAATTCCAGATTGTTACTCATGGGTCGAGGCGATCACTAGTAAGGACAATAGAAAAATTCTTAATTACTTAAGGCAGCCATTAGAAATTCTCTAGTTTCTATTAGAGAATAGAGAATGCTTTAAAAGCTTGTTTCCTCAAAAAAGAAAATGGGCCAAAGCAAAAACTAAATTTTACCCAGACCCAATTCTATTACGATGATTAACCAGCCACACCTGTTTCTTTGACCTGAAAATCGAGATCAAAGTTTTTCAGTGGAAGCTGACGTACACGTATTCCAGTCGCATCAAAAACAGCATTAGCCAGTGCTGGCGCAATACCAGGGGTTCCAGGTTCGCCGGCGCCACCAATATCATGTCCACTATTAATAACGTGAGTTTCGATAACCGGAGCCTCGTTCATTCTTAACGTTTGATAATCATCAAAATTGCTTTGGGCTACGGCACCATTTTCAATCGTGATTTCACCATGCAGTGCGGCTGATAGTCCGTAGATTATGCCAGACTCGACTTGAGCTGCTATTCCATCTGGCGCAACAGCTAAGCCCGGGTCTATTGCGGCGACAACTCGATTTACGAAAACTTCACCATTAATAATCGACACCTCCACAACTTGCGCAACGATCGAGCCGAACGATTCCTGCAGAGAGATTCCCCGACCGCGACCCGCGGGCAGAGGTTTACTCCACTCCGCTTCCTCTGCAACTTTTGTCAACACAACTAAGTGCCGCGGACTGTCATTAAGTAAGTCAGCACGAAATTCAAAAGGATCTTTACCAGCGGCATTGGCGGCCTCGTCAATAAACGATTCAGTGAAAAAACCATGCTGTGAATGATCCACACTCCGCCATGCACCAAATGGCACATGCGTAGGACTACTCACAAAACCTATGTCTTGAGCTGGAACAGCATAGGGAATTAAAGGAGCTTCGATTGGCTCATTCTTATTTGTATAAGTGTTCTTCCAAGCAACAAGTTTATTATCCGCATCGAAAGCTGCACGAAAGCGACTCTGCACCGCAGGACGGTAGAAATCCTGGCGTACATCTTCCTCACGTGACCAGATTAACTGCACAGGTCTGCCCATTGCTTGCGCCAGCTGTGCTGCCTGAATTGCGTAGTCAGGTCGTGACTTGCGTCCAAACCCTCCACCCATAGCATGATTATGAAGTATGACATTCTCTTCATCCAAGCCCAGAACATTGGCAACATCACGACGGAATCCCAACGGATTTTGACAACCAACCCAAACTTCGGCGCGACCGTTGCGCACATCTGCAGTCGCGTTTAATGGCTCCATGCAGGTGTGAGCAAGATAAGGGACATGGTAGTCAGCATCGATAACCTTAGCTGCAGTCGAGAATACTGAATCAGCTTCGCCTTCAAGGCGATCTGTCTGACGATCTCTTCTTGAAGAAATATCGCGATCAAATTGGGCAAAGATGTCGTCGCTAGAAACAGACTCGAATCCGGTTTCGCTCCACTGGACACTGAGTTCCTGCAGGGCTCGGTTAGCTGTCCAATAACTGTCGGCTACAACTGCCACAGCTTCCCCAGATATCGTGGCTCCTAGCATGCTATCTACTGAAGATTCAGGAATCACGATGACATCCACAACACCCTCTATTGCTCGGGCTGCACTATCATTAACATTTACGATGCTGCCTCCTGACACCGGCGAGCGAACAACCGAAGCGAAAAGCATACCTGGTAGACGAACATCCAATGCAAACTTTAACGAACCATCCACTTTTGCCGGAATATCACGTCGTGGCTTATGAGTGCCTACAATTTTGTACTCTGATGGATCTTTAAAAGAAGGTGTTTGTGAAGGAGTCATTTCTGCAATTGTTGACGCAAAACTAGCATACGGTTCTCTTCGGCTAGTTGCCGCATGAAAGAGATGACTATCTTCAGTAACTATTTCATTTACCGGCACGCCCCATGATTTTGCCGCGGCTTGTTGCAACATTTCTCTAGTCGCTGCGCCCGCAATACGCATCGCCATGGCTCCTGTCGTGCGAATACTCATGCTGCCACCGGTGATTTGCATATTGAGCGAATCAGCAACCCGCATCATTGCACCATCAACCGTTGGTATTAAAATTTCTGGAAAGTCTATGCCGGCAAGAAGATAGCCCCGCCCTGCAGAATAGGTAGAATACTCACCTATGGCAGGCGCTTCTTCCATACGCAACTGATCCCAATCTGCATCCAGTTCTTCCGCAAGCATTTGGCTCAGAGAGGTTTGCACTCCTTGGCCCATTTCAGAATGAGGAATAATTGCAGTGATTACATTCTCGCTGTCGATCTTGACATAGGAGTGAATTAACTGACCGCCCTCGTTTCCTACTTTTCCAGCAAGTTCTTTAACCTGATTGCCGGGTCGCATGGAAATACCAACTACAACTCCACCACCGGCAACTAGACCGGTTGTTATAAATGCACGCCTGGTCCACTTACCCATGATCAACCCCCGCTACGTTGTAAAACAATTTATCTTCTGAGGATGCAGCAACGTCGACTGACTTGATTGCTTTGCGAATACGCCCATACATGCCGCATCGGCATATGTTGCCTTGCATGGCCGCATCAATTTCTGCATCTGTTGGGTTTGGGTTACTGTCGAGTAACGCCGAGGCTGACATCAGCTGCCCAGATTGACAATAGCCACATTGTGGAACCTGATGCTGAATCCAAGCCTGTTGCAACGGGTGTAAATCACCTGAATCTGAGCCTAGACCTTCAATTGTTGCCACTTGACTGCCTTCAATACTAGAAATTGGCGTTACGCAAGAGCGCACTGCCTGACCATTAACCTGGACAGTACAGGCACCGCATTGAGCAATGCCACAACCAAATTTTGTTCCCGTAAGCGCCAATTCTTCACGCAGAACCCATAGCAACGGCTTAGACGGATCCACATCCACCGTTTGCCTGATGCCATTTACCCAGAAAGAAGTACTCATCACATTCTCCAACAATCAATTCAGATCGAATTTTTCAAAGGCTTTTTTAGGAACATCAGTCGCGAGTTGCTAGTCAAAGCGTTTACAGAAAAAATTTCGCTACATAGTTTACAATGGGTCAAATAATCTGACATTTTAAGTTTAATTTGTCAGAATGTAATGATATAATACGAAATAAACTTTATCCAGAAAAACAATCTACTCGAGACCAAATTTTTTACAAATGCCAACATCTAAACAAACTACTGTGCGAGCAAAAGCTAAAAAAAACATTGTCTTTGAGGCCGCTGCCGAGGTGTTTGCACAGTATGGTTATAAACGCACAACGATGAACGATATTGCTCAAGCCGCCGATATTTCCCGCCCAGCCCTCTATTTGATATTTGATAATAAGGAAAACTTGTTCTATGAGCTGGTAGCCAATCGGCTTGATATCTCAATAGAGAAGGCTAAATCTGCCTTATCTGTTGAGGCGACTCTGAACACGCGTTTTATTGATGCATTATTGGCATTTGAAAAAGCTTTCTATGAGCCTGTTTCAAGCTCACCCCACGGAGCAGAGCTTATGGACACTAGTCAAAGCCTTGCAGCAGATGTTCTAACGAAAGGGTTTTCAAAACTTGTTACGGCTTTTTCTAATACGCTAAAGGAAGCTGAAAAATGCGGAGAAGCAAATTTTCAGGATACGCCACTTACACCAAAATCATTTGTTGAACTGTTAATCACCGCGCTCGGCGGCATAAAAAAGAAAGCAAAAACAACAACAGAATTCAGAAAGCAAACAACTCAAGTTGCAGAAATATTCTTGGCCACAATAACTGATTAGATTTAAATTAGTCTAATTAGAGGGGCACTTTAATAATTGGTACTCTTTGTTTTTGACCACTTATCCCAAAGCGAGCCTCTAATTTTAGCTACTTGAACCTGAGTCGCATAAAAAAGTAAAGGTAAGCACGCCGCCCATAAGGCACAGAGGCCAATAGCTGTTATAAAATACGAATGACCGAAACTAACAGCATCTAAACCTGCTCCTGCAAGATAGTTTATCGGAACACCGACCGCTCCAAAGATTGATGCAACTATTTTCCTGCGTCCAAGAAAGCTCAAAGAACTGGTCAGGCTAGATGCAAAGGCTATCCATAAGATTAATAACCAAAGAGGAGGCAGAATATTTGCGTTAGCGAACTGATATACGCCTACCAAAGTGAGAAGCGAGTCAATTGTAATTCCAATGAATGCAGGAATAAAAACTTGCTCTATCCTTATACTGCTATTTACTACCAAGATGGAAATGTAGATGATTACTAATGGAGCAACAATCCACACATATTCTTCGCGGCCAATCACGCACCCGACCCAAATCAGATTGTTCGCCATAAAGTTGAATGGCTTACTTATTAAGAGCCTCTTAATTATGCTCATTGTATGAAAGCACTAAAAACGTGACGATTTACTAAAAAGTAGTTGATTTGCGCTAATGCGGCGCTCCAGAAAACCTCCTTCACAATAGCCTAGATAATAGAGCCAAAGATTCTTGAACCTTTGATCGTAGCCCAGTGATTGCAATTCATTTTGATTCTCCAGAAATGCCTTACGCCAATGATCAAGAGTACAAGCATAGTCAAGTCCGATATCTTTTAGATCTCGAGTTACAAATTCAGTCTTTTCAGAAATCAATTCTGATATTAAATTCATAGATGGGAGAAAACCACCAGGAAAGATGTGCTTCTGGATAAAGTCCTCATTTTTTCTATAAGAGTCGAATCGTTGGTCTGCAATGGTAATAGCTTGCAACATAAGCAAACCGTTAGGTTTCATGAGATCATTTAGTTTCTCAAAATATTCAGGTAGAAATTTGCGGCCAACTGCCTCTATCATTTCTACAGATACTATTTTGTCATAACGCCCTTCTAGCAAACGATAATCCTTCTTTAGCAATTCAATTCTATCTTCTAAGCCCTCTACCTTAATCGCCGCTTTAGCAAAACTATATTGTTTTTCAGAGATTGTGGTGGTGGTGACCCTGCAACCGTAGTTTTTCGCTGCAAAGATAGCCAACCCACCCCAACCCGAGCCAACCTCAAGCAAGTGATCTTCGGCTGAAAGTTCAAGTTTTTCACAAAGGCGCACTAACTTGTTAACTTGGGCTTGAGCCAAGCCTTCAGTCGGGCTTTGAAAAATAGCCGAAGAGTACTGCATTCGATCATCTAGGAAAGACTGGTACAGAACATTTCCTAAATCATAGTGTGCGAGAATATTTTTTTTAGCCTGGCTCGTCGTATTGTTGCGCCGCAATAAGCGCAGGTAACTAAAAGGCTTTAAAAGCCACCCAAATTTCTTATCCCATCGATCCATCATTTCGAGGTTGCGTGAAAAAAACCGAGTCACTTGCGTGATATCAGGTGAAGTCCACCAACCATCCACAAAAGCCTCACCGGCAGCGGTATTGCCCCCCAGCAGAGCCCTTGCATAACTTCTAGAATCAAGGACATCAACTTCTGCTTTTAAGCAGTCATTTCTATCTCCAACTTCTGCAACCACACTACCATTTTCTTTCAATAGAAAATGGCCATGTTGCGCACCAAGAAGTATTCTTACAAACATCCTGCGTAAAAAGTCACCTGATCTTTCAGACTTTCCGTTGAGATTTTTCGCCCTGCTCGAGCTAATTGTCCATTGTTTTTGATTCATACAATGCCCTTCTTGATTTTTTCTATCTTTTTGTTTGGATGCTTATGAAGAGGAACTCGCTTTATAAATAATTTCAAGGCCTGCCAATAAATTCCAGTCAGTATGCTGAACGTTTGAATTGGAGTTTTCGCTAGTGCGTGCATCAAATGTTTTTGGTTCAGTGTCACTCGACTAAGGCTTAACGTTGCCTCAAAAATTTTATCCTGGCTTTCACCTTTACCTAATACATCGATGTGCACTAAGCACCGCTCCTGATCTGGCGAGGGGGGAACGACCCGCCATTTGTAGTCTTGTCCCATCGGTATAAATGGAGACACATGAAATTCCTTTGCATGCTGCTGGGCCTGCTTCAGGTCAACTAGATAGTAGTGCTTCTCATTCCAAGGAGTATTACTAACTTCAGCCAGCATGTATGTGAATTCTTCACTTTGCTTTAAGTAGTATAGATTTAAGGGGCTAAAGTAGAGTCCGAAGTAACGCAAGTGGCCAAGAAAATAAACGTCTCCATTTACTTCTTTCGCTTTTATGCCGAGTTTCTCTGCAATCTTAGATTTAACAGCCCGGCTGAAATCTTCACTCTTGCCTCCGATATAATCTCTCTTACTAAACCGCGCCCATCGCAATGCGTTAGTACCAAGTTGCCAGAACTTTTGCATTACGCGAGGAATCTCATCGGCTTTTAGCAGCAACATGAATATCGGATAGTTGAATTCGTGTTTTCGTGGCGTGAAACGACGATGCCGTACTACACCTTTATAGATCGCACTTTCAAAACTAGCCGGAGTTGATGATTCAACTTTCACAGAATTCTAAAGCCCTAACCCAAATCGTTTGCACACATCCAGAGCACTTCGCACGCCATCTTCATGAAAACCGCTATACCAATAGGCGCCGCAATAATGAATCCGATCGGTGCCACAAATCTCATGCCTGCGATGCTGCGCTTCCATGGATAGTTTAGAAAATACAGGGTGATCATAACTGAATTCTTGGAGAATTTTCTGTGGGTTAATCTTGTGCCTTGCATTCAATGAAACCAAGAAAGACCTTTGACTGTTAATTCCCTGCAATATATTCATACAGTAGGTCACTAGAGGCGGCTCTTTGGACTCATGTTCCCCAGCTAGAAAATTCCAACTTGCCCAGGACAGCGATTTACGAGGCATAATTTTTTCATCACTATGGAGTATTACGTCATTCTTCTGATACTTCATTGCCCCAAGGATTGCCTCCTCACTATCAGTTGGTTGCTGCAATAAACTGAGCGCCTGATCACTGTGACAAGCCATTATAACTTCATCAAATTCTTCCATACCTTCCCTAGTTTTCAACTGAATTTTTGTTTGAGTGCGCCTCACTGATTGAACAGGAGTTTTTAACTTAATCTGCATAGAAAAATCAGTGGTCATGGGTTCTACATAACTACTCGAACCGTTTTTAAGGACATACCATTGCGGTCGATTCTTGATATCTAGCAAACCGTGGTTAAGGAAAAAATTCAGGAAAAAACTAAGAGGAAAATTTCCAGCTTGATCGACACTACACGACCAGATAGCCGCCACCATTGGAAGCAAATAGTTGTCTTTGAATACATCGCTGAAATTATGTTCAGCCACAAAGTCATCCAATGTAGTATCACCAATTAGTCCACCTTCGATCGCGATTTTACTGACTTTGTTGAATCTGAGTATTTGGTTGACAAGGCTATAAAAAGAAGGGCGAAGGAAATTCTTGCGTTGTGAAAATAGAGTATTGACATTGTGGCCATTATACTCAAGACCGAGGGTGTTGTTTCGCACGCTAAAACTCATTTCAGTCGGCTGAATGTCTACATTTAGCTGTCGCATAAGTTTTAAAAAGTTCGGATAGTTCCGATCGTTACAAACGATAAAGCCTGTGTCTACTTGAAAGTTCTTATCGTCCAACGTCACCGGCACGGTGTGAGTATGACCACCGACATAGTCATTGCCTTCAAAAATAGTCACATCATGCTTTTTACTTATTAAATAGGCCGACGTTAGGCCGGAAATCCCACTCCCGACAATTGCTATTTTCATGGCGCCCATCGATACCTACCCCAAATTCAGTGTTGGACCGGAAGATCGGAATAGCTTCTCAATCAGGAGTTTTTGTACTCCAAAAGGACACAAACGAATGGCTTTCAGAATCCATGTAAAAGAAATGGGGAAATGAATTTCAGATTTTTTCTTGCTTAGTCCAGAGCGAATTTTTTTTGATGCAAACTCGACCGACACACTCATAGGCATAGGAAAGTTATTAAGCGCAGTCAATGGGGTCTCGACGAATCCCGGCGCAATGTGACTAACATTAATATCGCTAGGTTTTAAACTTATTGAAAGAGTCTTAGTCAAATATTCAATAGCCGCTTTTGAGGCTCCATAGGCTTCAGCTCGCGGCAGGGGTAGATAACAGGAACTGCTGCCCATGATAGCCAAAGATCCGCCTGGCTTAAGTTTCGGGATTAGGAATTCGAGACAGTTTGCGGTTCCGATCAAATTAGTTTTGACCACACGTTCATACAATTCAGAATCAAAGTTTGCGGCATTGATGTACTCGCAAGTCCCAGCGTTTAATATGACCAAATCTAGAGCTGGAAGCTTTTCCAATCGCTCCGAACAATCAATTCGATCTGCGGTATCGAAGCAAAGAATTTGAGCAAAATCAGGGAAGTCGCGGATCAGGCTTGTCAGAGAGGCTGTATTTCGACCGCAACAGTAGACAGTATTTCCCCTGGCAAGGTAATCTCGAGCCAGTTGTAGACCAATACCGGAAGTGCTCCCGGTAATTAGGATGTTCATCGCCCTAACCGTTGCCTAATTTTTTTGATGAAGAGTCCGATAGCTGGTAATTGCTCGTATACCATCTCGCCTAAGTCGTAATAGTCTCGGTGATAGTAAATTCGGCCATGCCGGGTCCTGAACAAGCTGCAGCCTTCTACACGAATTGTTGCCCCATTTCTTAACTTCGGATGCGCAACAAACATGGTCCAAGACATGAAGATATCGGTTTCATTAATCAGAACCTGGTGAAATTTGAAGCTGCAGCTCTCCAGGTTCTCAAAAAGAGACGCAAAGTGATCCATCAAGGGCCTCCGCCCCTGTAATGCTCGCGCAGGATCCTCGAAGTGCACATCTTCAGTATAAAGGGACTCAAGCTCAGGTATATCGTCACTGCCCAGCGATTGGTAAGCAATTTTAACTCGGTCAGCTATATATTCGGCACTGGATAGCTGGGAAGCCGATCTTAATACACGATTCGCTTTCATTAGAATCCCGTCTTTTATAAATAGGTATCTCTGGATTACGGCTTTTGTTAAAGTTTGGATCACAAAGAGAACTTTTTTTTAATAATTTGTGATCCAACACTGAAATGCTTGCGTTATGTAGGTATGAACAGTGCGGCTCTAAGAAAGGAATATCCAACTCTCCGGCCTATGTCCGACCGAGATCAGTCCGCAGTGAATTCTGTAAATGCCCGCTTAACAGCTCCTGTAGACCCTGACAGCGATGAATCTTTGCTAGTCGAGACAGGTAATTCTCAAAGCACCGAGGCCTTTAATCGCCTATTCCAGCGGTACTCCAGCAGAATCTATGCTATGGGTATGAAGCTAACCCGAAACGAGCAGCTTTCAAAAGATCTGGTTCAAGAGGCTATGTTAAACGTCTGGCGAAAGGCGCGGTTGTACGATCTCGATCGCGGAACTGCTCAGAGCTGGATCTTTACAATCACGAGAAACCGCTGCTTTGACATGCTCCGGAAGCTCAAGCGCCAGCCGAACTGCGTCACTGCAGACGACATCTGGCCCCAAGACAATGGCTCTGAATCCGCAATTCTCCCTGAGGAAGCCCTCCATGAGGAGCAGGGAAGTTTAGTGGCGGAAACCTCGATCATTGCTAGTTACTGCAAGCAATTACCGGAGCCCCAGCAGGCGGTCATTGAGCAAATTTATATCCTCGATCGCACTCATGACGAGGCGGCGGAAATTTTGAAAATACCTTTAGGAACACTCAAGTCGCGATTGCGGTTGGGAGTTTCCAAGCTAAGACAACTTATTGGGGTTGATCTATGAATATCGATCTAGACTGTCATCCCACGACAGAAATACTCAACAAATATGTACAAGGAAGTCTTCCTACTGGATGGAACGTCGTGTTGTCGGCTCACTTGGAGCTATGTCAAAAATGCAGGCACGAATACGGCGACTTGGAATCGGCTGAAGTACTTTCTTGGTCCAAAGGCCCTGTTGAAGAAGTGGCAAATGACTTCTCCGATCTGGTATCCAATATAATTCAACAGCCGCAGCATGCTGCAGCAGACACTCCACTGCCCCAGGAATCTTCGATAACTGAGATTCATATGCTGGACCACAGTTTTACACTGCCTCGAGTTCTCGCTAAAGCAGCTAATGATGGTTTAGAGTGGAAGAAGTTAGCTGGTGGTATTAATCAGGCCAAGGTAAATATAGATACTGAAACACAATGTGAGTTTATCTATATGAGCCCTGGCAGTCAGACGCCAATGCACAGGCACCAAGGGAATGAAATAACACTCGTACTCGATGGGTCTTTCAGTGACGCTTCAGGAACATATGAAGCTGCTGATTTTGTTATCAGAAATAGCGAAGATGAGCATCAGCCAGTGAGTGAGGAGGGCTGCCTCTGCTTCGCGGTGCTTGATAGTCCTCTAACATTTACTCAGGGTCTCGCCCGGCTTTTCAATCCTATCAACCGATTCAAATTTCGTAAAACCATCGCGCACCAGTCGTAAGAACTTTGCGTCAAACACTAAAGAAGTGACGGCACTCTGCAAAGAGTGCTGGTACAGACCTCTGGCGTCATCAAAAACTCTCTATAAAATTTTATTACTAACTAAAATCACTACCCTGTATTGATCCAACTTCAGTGCTGTCGCGTATTAAACTTTATATTCAGAAACCGAACTTGGAGTTAAGAATGAACCTTACTTTTAATTTACAGCACAAACTCATACTCTCTTTTATGGTTATTCTTATGGCGACTAGTGCGCACGGAATCGAGACTCCGCAATACACTGTCATTTATGAAGATGAAACAGTCGAATACAGGCAATATGAGCCTTATATCGTCGCGGAAACTTTTGTCGATAAGTCAGTCAAATACAAGAAGGCATCTAACGAAGGATTCATGAGACTGTTCCGCTACATTACCGGCAACAATAATGTCCAGGCAGATATAGATATGACCGCGCCCGTTCAACTAGTTGCGGCCAGTGAAGAGATTGCTATGACCGCGCCTGTCCAGCGAGTCGAAACTGACGATAGTTGGCGGATCTCGTTCATGCTGCCCAGCAAGTTTTCGATGGAAACTGCTCCGACGCCTGGCGATGAGCGCATTAGTCTTAGGCTAGTAAAAGGTCAACTAATGGCTGTAGTTCGCTACTCTGGAAGGTGGACTGAACGCAACTACGACAAGCACAAGGAGCGTTTGTCGGAAAGCCTTAATGCCGCTGCAGTCGAGACGATTGGCACGTTTGAGTCGGCCGCATACGATGCACCATATGTATTACCGTTCCTGAGAAGAAATGAGGTAATGATAGAAGTTAAATCAGCCCCAGCAACTCAGTTAACTGCAGCCACTGGTTCTTAAGCAAAAGCTAAGTAGCTGCATATGAGCCGCAGTGAAGGGTTGAGTAAGAATGTCAAAAATTAAGATAGGTATCAGCAGTTGTCTGTTAGGAGAGGAGGTTCGTTTCAACGGTGGACACAAACACTCTTCTATCTGCACTAAAGAATTATCCAAGTACTTTAAATTCAAATCTGTCTGTCCCGAAATGGGCATTGGATTAGGAGTACCTAGAAAGCCAATTAGGCTAGTTGGTGAGACACAACAACCTCGGGCGGTAGCAGTGGATGATTCGACTATCGATGTTACTGACAAGCTAAAAGCTTTTGCGAAAAAAACCGTACCTCAATTACAAGATATTTCTGGCTATATCTTCATTAAAGGATCTCCTAGCTGCGGCGTATTTCGAGTCAAAGTCTACAGAGAAAACGGGATGCCAAACGAAAATCCAGGATCCGGTATTTTTGCAAAGGCAATAATGGAAAACTTCCCGCTACTCCCGGTTGAGGAAGCTGGTCGTCTTAGCGACCCAGTACTCAAAGAAAATTTTATCAATAGAGTGTTCGCCTATAATGCCTGGCAGCAACTAATTCAAGGTGACTTTAAAATTAGTGACTTAACAGATTTTCATAGCCGCTATAAGTACACTTTAATGTCACATAACTCTGACGCTTGCTTGAAGCTTGGCCGAATGCTCGCTAACCCTGGAACGATTACTATTCAAGAGCTCGCTCACAACTATATTGACTTGTTCATGCAAACCCTAAGCTGCAAAGCAACCAGGAAGACGAACACAAATGTTTTAATGCACTTGCAAGGTTACTTGAAAAACAAACTCGATCGCAAACAGACGGAGTCTTTGTGCGAAGTGATTGAACAATATCGAGTCGGCATCTTACCCATTATCGTACCTATTTCGTTGTTGAAGGGTTTCTTTCATAGCCATCCGAACAAATACATTCAGCAACAAGCGTTTCTTCAACCTTACCCTGAAGACCTAAGCCTTCGAAACCGCATCTAGACGCGCAGCTATGGCAACCACAGTGAATCTGTAGCATGTATAACCAATTATGCTGGTTCAGAAACGACTTGCGTGTTCGGGATAACCCAGCATTTTCCAGCGCGTTAGAGACTGGGCCTACTTATGCAATTTACATTGCGACTCCAGGTCAGTGGCAATTGCATGACGATGCTCCAATAAAGATAGACTTCTGGCGCAGAAATTTAATCGAACTAAAGCGCGAACTGCAGAAACTAGATGTAGACTTACTCATTTTTGAGGTGGCTAGTTACAAGCAAATACCTGAGCTTATCAATAAGGTGTTGCAACAACTCAACATTGCACAACTTCACTATAATCGAGAATATCCACTAAACGAAAGAATGCGCGACCAACTAGTTGATTCAGAATGTTCAAAGCTGAAGGTATCAATTTCAAGTTTTGATGATCTACTCCTCGGTCCCCCCCAATTCGTTCTGAACAAATCGGGCTCACCTTTCAAAGTTTTTACGCCTTTCGCCCGAAAGGCACTTATTGAAATCCAAAATAGTTCTAACCTCCTTAACACGCCTATTAGAATAGAGAAAAATCGAGAGCTACTACCAATGCCCAGCCGTCTCGAAGATCAAGTCGAGATAACTAGCATTAATTGGCCAGAAGCTAAATCCCAATGGGAACTGCATTGGCCAGCAGGCGAATCTGCTGCATGCGACCGGCTTGAAGCATTCATACAAAATCAAATCTCTGCTTACAAAGAACAACGCGACAAACCATCCGTTAATGCAACAAGTCAGTTATCAGCTTATCTTACCGCTGGAGTAATTTCTGCGGCTGATTGCTGGAGGGCAGCGCAAAAATACTTTGATAACACGGGCGTCGAGACATGGCAGAACGAACTGCTTTGGCGGGAGTTTTATAGATATACAGTGGTTCATTTCCCTCATGTTTGCATGCATAAATCCTATCGAGAAAATACCGATCACATCCCTTGGCGCCATAACAAAGAAGAATTTGAAATGTGGTGTCAAGGCCAGACTGGTTATCCATTGGTAGATGCTGGCATGCGCCAATTACTGTCCAAAGGTTGGATGCATAACCGGGTGCGCATGGTCACTGCCATGTTCCTTAGCAAGCACCTTTTAATAGATTGGCGCTGGGGGGAACGTTGGTTTATGCAAAATCTAATAGACGGGGATTTCGCATCTAACAATGGCGGCTGGCAATGGAGCGCATCTACAGGAGTGGATGCAGCACCCTATTTTCGAATATTTAATCCGGTAACCCAATCAAAGCGATTCGACGCAGCAGGTAATTATATCCGGAGCTATATACCTGAATTAGCCCAACTGAGCGATAGCTGTATACACGAGCCTGGCGACAGACGCCCGACCAATTATCCATCCCCGCTCGTAGATCACAAGTTTGGCAGGGCTAGGGCGCTCAGCGCCTTTAAGGACAGCGCCAGCTGAAATACCGCAAAAGCCTGCCAAAAATGGCTTCCTCGAATCAGATTAGGGTCGATCTAACTCCACTGTGTAATAAGGCTGCAAAGTATCAATAGCATCCAGCGGCTGGCTATTCACATCCCATTTAAAAAGCTTGGCCACAATTTTATCCTGCTCAAAATCTACGATAGTAAAACCATGCTCTTCAATCGGTGGGACTTGTTCTTGAAAATTTAAATATTGTGATGGGGCCGCGGGCACACCTCTAACAACTGATGGGAAGCCCCGATTTGATGTGCTTACGGGACCACAGAGAATATTTGTGATGGGATTGTCATCGAAATTTCGATTACCAGCGGCATACATTGTTCCTAGACCGGTAGCATGAAGGTCTCCAGCTATCACTAGCGGATTTCGGTGTTTCATGTCCGCCAGTGACTGCATGATTCGATCGTGTTGATCCAACCAGCCCTGCCGCCAATGAGGCTTGGGTATTTGGGTAGTCAATTGGCCTGTCTCTGGATGCAATACATCTGGGTACCACTCTCCCCATTTTCCGGCCGTCCAGCCAGGGGGGTTGGAGGGCACGTGAACGAGGTGTCGAGTATCGGATGAAGCTGTCCTGTGTGCTAACCAATTTTCAACATTACTATCAAGAAAAACTGAATTAAGTTCACCAACATTTAATGTGCGACGCACATCATAGAGTAATACCTCTAATAACTGACCATAACGCAACGTGCCAAAACTCTCGGAAAGTTCTCCCCGAGCAGAACTGGTGGAATATGGCAAGCCTGGCGATCGCGTGACATCAGGGAGAAACTCAGGGTAATAAAGTTGCTGAGTGGAGCGAGCCAGTTGTAATTGAAACCATGGAACCGGATAGGTAAGCGGTGAATCATTTTCCCAGTGGTCATGGTCATCCTGAAGAAAATATACAGGTGTAGATCTAAAGGTAGTGCCATAAAGTGGAACTATCTGAGGACCGGCCGCCAATTTCATGGCCTCTTCGTTGCTTCCTCCCATGACTCGAGCCGCAAAATCAAAGTTTGATTGCCGGCCCTGTGGGCTTAATTCTCCAGCTTGCTCGCCCTGCCAGGTGTGAAGATCCCAGTATATATGATCGCCATTGGCTACAGCTGCCTGTGGCTCAAAGGATAAGCCTCTTTTTAGGAGTCTTTGGCGTATGGCGATTGGCAGATTGTCGCGTCGATCTCCAATGCCGAAATACTCACCCTCTCGCCCCCCTGCACAGGTATAAAATAAAACTCTGACACGTTCGGGATTTTGCTGTGGTGACGGGAAAGTTGATAAAGGCCATGACTCGCAGAGTGACTTACCATCGCTGTCTTGCAGAGACAATTCATACTCTGTATCGGGCTGCAACTCAGTCGCATAAAACTGCCAGAATTCACCAGCTGTGTCGTTCAAAAATCCTTCGACTGATTTGTTGGTACTACCATTCTGAATCCGCAATTGAGGAGTTTGACCGAGTGCTCTATCAAATGAAGCCTTTATCAAAATTCTTGATTCATTGACTGCTGGCAATAAGTGCCTGACGATTCCGGAATCCCAATCTTCTTCAAGAGGATCTAGACCCTGTTGTGCGGCGAGCTTTTGCCAAGGCCAGGCAGACATCCAAGCACCAGCCATTCCACCAGCACTAGCGCGCAGAAACTCCCGCCGTTTCACGCGGGGTAGGTACAAATCTTGTTTAGTCTGATTTTTATCCTTTCTTTTAGTCATGAATTACCTAACCTTTCCCAAGGGTAAACTTCGAAGCAGCAATATAAATTAATTGTGAGTCAAGCCTGTAAATATAGTACTTATTCTATCCATCCTTCGTGTTTAAATGCTGTTCGATAAAAGCGTTATTCCGCTGGCTTGAAGGCCAGTAATACATTGCCAGGCACTTGACGGAACTGACCATATCCGGAACCAACAAACACCATGCCCGATCCTGCGGCAATAGAATGACTGTCAATCGAGCCTCCATAACCTTCAACTCCATTAACAGTTTCATAATCCTTCACTGTGTCATATTGGAAAATCAATTCGCCTGAACTCGAGTTGAATACGAACAATCGTCCATCGAGTCCTCCAGTGATGACTGCTCCATCCACAGATAGTGGCGTGGCAGAGAAACCATAGAGTGATTCGCATCGTCTAAGCCGTTCGCTGCGCCGGTCATTGCATTCAGGCTGGGCTTCGTAGAACCAGCTTGGCTCTCCCGTGCCAACAAAATAACTAAAGAGCCCCGGGCGGCTGTTTCCATTCATACCCCCAGGATCGTTGATAGTCATAAAAGCGCGCTCAGAATCCGTGGCGATACCCCAATGATTGCCGCCCAACGCCGTTCCTTCTCCGACGCGTTGATTCCAGACCAGCGCACCTGTCTCGGGGTTCAATGCCCAAAGATCACCAGATTTCTGACCAGCAATAAGCAACTCCCCCTCATCTGTTCCTACTAAAATAGCAGGACCTCCAAAATCAAAATCCACAGAGTTAGTATCCTCTAGAATGATGCAGTTTGGACCACGAGCACTGCAGCCGAAATTCCACATATCATTCTCGAGCGCCTGGAAAACCCAGTTTGCCTCTCCTGTCTCAATATCCAGGGCAATAATTGCATCACTAGTATTGGTGGTAGGATGCGAAGTATTTTCACCGGTCGTGACATAAACCTGACCACGCTTTGCATCAATGGTAGGTGTAGTCCAGATAGGTGCGCCTGAAGGACCACGTTGTTTGACGCCGGTAGAGCTGAGCTGTCCAGTGTATTCAGCTGCTGGCATAGTGTGGTATTCCCAGAGCTTTTCACCCGTGTGCACATTCAGTGCAGTGACTGCACCGTGATTCTCACAGCATTCATAATTTGGGTTGCCCCCAGTAATAACGCCAGAACCAGAAACTGGTACGATAATTTTATCTTCATGAATAACAGGTGTACCGGTCAGCATTCCCTGATTATTCGAAGCTTGTCCGCTCGCGATCCAAATCAGCTCGCCGGTTTTCGCATCAATGGTATGAACCATGCCTCCTGAATCGGTAAACACCAGCAGCCGCAAGTCATCGATTTCTGAATAGGCCAAAGAAGAGCGAAGGCGCGAGTCTGCTTCGTAGACCCATTTAGCACACCCACTATTGGTATCTAGTGCAAAGACCCGGCCTGAATCAGTAGCAGAGTAAAAAATAGTTGAGCCAATAATCACTGGAGCGGCTCGTAAACCCGAGGTGTCAGGGAAAGCGACCACCCAAGCCAATTCCAAATTAGATAAATCGGCCGTAGAAAGGCCTGCCTGTGCTGCTTCTAGATGTCGCGGGTTATTTCCATCGGATTGAGTAAAAGTGAAGGAAGGTGCGTGCTCAAGGTTTATCGCGCGATTATCTACCGCACACATAGTGTCGGCCACCCAGTTATCAACCTCTCCTTGTGCGATCTGTTCCTGAGCCAAGTTTGGCTGAGTAGCGGCAAGTGCAATAGTAAGTAGCACGGCTATAGAAAAATAAGGTTTAAGATGAAAGTAAAAAAACATAAGTAGTGTCCATTCGGTAAATGTTAACTGTTAATTCCTATGCTACGAGAATCCACATTTGAGTCGCCACCTCATTCGGATGCTAATACAGAAAATCAAAAATACAATAATTATTCACATTATGCGACTCCAGCTTTGAATCAAATTAACGAGGAACTTTAATAACTCATTTTGCATTAGATATCAGATCTATTTTTATTTTTGGATTACATAGGTGTTCAACTTCTTATCCCTTTTAAGCCCTGACTTGTCGATTGTCTGTGTACGGCAACTACTAATGAATGATTTAATGTTGAGCTCAAAAATATATAAAAACTTCCGACTCTATTTAGAGGACACATAAATAATGGAAATTATGAGAAATATTTTAGCAATAACTTTAATTGGTGTTTTTTCGCAAGCCTCTATGGCGCAGAATCAAGAAGTAACTGAAGCCCTCCAAGAAATTGCAAGTATCGTAATTTCAATAAATCATTTTCCATCTGATGAGAATAAAACTGTATTGGAAAGAATCTCTGGCAACAACAACCTACCGCAGGGCGTACGTCTTATCGCAAGCTCTGTATCTGACATACAGCACTCCCCGAATGAGCAGGGCAAACAAGTAATGTCTCAGATTCAAGCAGCTCCTGGAGCTCCAGACGCTATAAAGTCACTAGCGGCAATTATTGCAAGCTTCAACCACACAGCAAGCGATGAAGAGAAAGCGTCACTCGCACAGTTGTTTCAATTACCCTAATTAGGTTCATACAAAAG
>NTJZ01000019.1 GCA_002457215.1 OM182 bacterium MED-G28
CGCTTGGCATAATTCCTTCGCCTCTGAACTCATTCGAAAAATTAGACTGCTTTTCGATTAGGGCTGTTCTCAAACCTCTAGAGGCTAGAATATGCGCCAGAGCCGCCCCGCCAGGACCCGCGCCGCATATAGCGAAATCGTACTTCTGATGCATGGACAGATTCTCCTAGATGTAATTCTCAGTGGGTAGAAGCCCGTCAACCTGTTGGACTGGAAATAGCATCCTAATTTTGCGTTAGATAAGAATAGTTAGTTGTTGCGCAGCGGTCCAAATTTGGTCCAAGAAATAGGCCCGCCCTCTATTTTTATAGACCGCTCAGTTTATATACTCACCCCCGGAGCACCTCCCCCCACTTGTGCAAGTATACTCCATCGTACTCTCTGCATATTAATACACTCGAACGGTTCTGCTAAGATTAGTTTTCCGAACTCTATAAAAACAAATAAATCATGAATCGCGATACATTCAAAAATCAATGGAAAGAACTGCGAGTTGCCGGTGTCACATATAGTTCGCTTAACGAATGGCTGAAAATAATCTCTAAATTGAAAGAATCAGGTATTTCGGATGAGGAGATTACAAACCTTTTAGAAGACCTCGCTGAAGAAGTTTCCGAACTTAATAGAAAAAGGGAATAACAACGAATGAAGCATCGCTGTCTTTGTAGGAGTCTCCAGAGCTTTTCTTTTAAACAAATCTTTACAAACACATGGTAGGCTTCCCCTTTTACGAAATTTGACTGTCATAGTGTCCAACGAAAAAATATTCATCGTCGAAGACGAGCCCGATATTCTGGATGTAATCAGCTATAGCTTGAATCGCGAAGGCTTCCAGGTAGAAAGTTCCCCTAATGGAGCTGAGTCTATTGAACTCCTTCAACAGTTCAAACCTGATTTGATCTTGCTCGACCTCATGTTACCTGGCATGGATGGTCTGGATGTTTGTCGACACCTTAAAAATGACGAGCTCAGTAAGCATATCCCCATAATCATGGTTACTGCCAAGGGTGAAGAGAGTGATATCGTACTGGGGCTAGGACTTGGTGCAGATGACTACATTTCCAAACCCTTTAGCCCACGTGAACTGATTGCAAGGGTGAAAGCGGTTCTGCGACGATCAAGGGAATCTGACCACAAGAGAAAAAGTGAGAAACTCGAGTGGGGTAAGCTCCTTATCGATAAGACGAAGCACAAGGTTGTACTCGAAGGCAGCGAAATTAAACTTACCGCAACCGAATTTCGTCTGCTGACCTATTTGGCTAGCAGCCCAGGACAGGTATTTTCCCGTGATCAACTACTCGATCAGGCTTTCGATGGAAATATGGTAGTCGTCGATCGGAATATAGACGTGCATATTCGCGCTATTCGTAAGAAGATCGATGCAGATCAGTATTACATTGAAACAGTCCGGGGTGTTGGCTATCGGTTCCGAGATTCTACATAATCTCGTTGTGCTGCAACTACAAGTGTATTTCTGCTGTCACTTATTGCACACAAATAGCGCAATCCCCCACTAATCCTTAAGGCGTAGCTCTAAAGCATGTTTAGATCGAAACTCTTCTGGCGGCTTTACTCTGGCTACGCGGCGATAATCGTGTTTTCGACACTCATCGTAGGCATATTACTGAGTCGCCAACTTTCGGAGAACGCAACACAAGATATTGAAAATTCGCTGTCAGTACGGTCCGAGCTGTTGACCGAAATCGGCAAGGAAATGCTTCTTCAAGTTCCTTCAGAGGTCATTGAGCTGGATTTGCAGGCAACCCTGCAAGAATTGGGCACCCGTACCCAAAGTCGACTGACCATAATTAGACCGGATGGCCGGGTAATCGCAGATTCGGAAGAGTCACCAGTGGCCATGGGCAATCACCTGCAACGGCCCGAGATTATAGATGCCAGAGATACAGGCAGTGGCATAACTTCTCGTTTCAGTCAGACGCAACAGCAGATGATGATTTATAAGGCTTTGCCTGTGAGAGATGGGGCTCGATTACTAGGCTTTGTTCGAGTTTCACTTGCTGCCGCAGAAGTGGATATTCAGCTGACTCAATTGCGTCGAATAATTCTAATAAGTGCCAGCATTGTGGCCATTATTGCCCTATTGATCGGACTGTACTTTGCAAATCGGTTTACCGAACCGTTATCGAAAATGACACAGGTGGCTGAAGCCATCTCCCAGGGTGACTATGAAAGGCGCATAAACGTATCCGAGACTGACGAAATTGGCAGTCTGGCTTCGGCGATTAATCGCATGGCGCGAAGCTCAGCCACACGCATGGACGAGATAACACTCGAGCGAAACCGGCTCAGTAGCATTTTTGCGGGTATGGTAGAGGGTGTTATCGATGTGGATCAGAGTCAGAAAATCGTCCACATCAATCAGGTAGCAGCAGATCTGTTGGGCTTATCGGTACAGAGCTGTATCGGGCAACCAATCTGGGAAGTGGTGAGGGTTGCTGAAATAATTGATGCGCTGGAGCAGGCGCTAAACAACAGGGAAATTGTAAAAGCCCAGATGCGCCATCTTTCGGAAGAGGACGATCTAGTCGTTGACATTTATGCTGCTTCGCTACAAAACGAGCACGGCGATGCGATCGGCGCTGTTGTCGTGCTGCATAATATCTCTGAGCTTGACCATCTGGAGCGAATTCGTCGTGATTTCGTTGCCAATGCTTCCCATGAGTTAAAGACGCCCATTACAGCAATTCGAGGGCTGACTGAAACTATTCTGGACGACAAGGAGATGCCAGAAACTACGCGTGACGAATTCATTCAAAAAGCGCACGCCCAAAGTTTACGCCTTTCAACTCTAGTGACTGACCTGATGACAATTTCTCGGTTAGAGTCAGATCAGCAGCAGACGAGTTCAAGTGTATTCGACATCGTTGAACTGGTCCGACTCTCCCTGCTCGAGTCAGAACCGGCGAGGAATGAGAAACAACTGGAGCTTAACAGCGCGTTATCCGAGAAACCCCTTCTGCTTTTTGGGGACCGGCAAGCCATTAGTCAGCTGGCAGACAACCTGATAGACAATGCCATCAAATATACAGACGTTGCAGGGTCGATCTCTGTAGGTCTGGAGCAGCTTGCGCAGCTGGCAATTCTGACCGTAAAAGACTCGGGTATTGGCATAAGTCCACAGTATCAGCAGAGGATATTCGAGCGATTCTACCGTGTTGATAAAGCCCGTTCGCGCGAACTGGGTGGAACGGGTCTTGGGCTATCCATTGTCAAGAATATCGCGGATCGACATGGTGGTAATATTTCGGTGGAGAGTCAGCCTGGAATTGGCTCCACTTTCAAGGTGGCACTGCCGCTGCATAGTCGCTCTCCAGAAAGTGCCAAATAAATAGTTCTCGCAAGAAAATATCCTTCCCTTAAGTAAATTATTACAATTCCTTAATTAAACCTTCATAAAGCTTAAGCATAATTTCACCATACGTTAAATCAATATGAAGGAAAATCATGAATGTTCTGAAACAAATTGCTGTGCCCTGCGCAGCTTGTCTATTAATATCACCCACCATTTTTGCAGCAGAGAACGGCCCAACTATAGAGTTTGGTGGCCGGTTGCACGCGGATACGACCGACTACGACAATGACAATTTTCAATACTCTGAAGGTAGCGAGTTGCGCCGTGCCCGCCTCTTTGTTCGGGGTGACCTCAACGAAGATTGGGATTATAAATTGCAGTATGACTTCGCGCCGAATCACGCACAACTGAAAGATGGTTACATCAGGTACAACGGGTTTACCAATTCTCGAATTACCCTGGGCAATTTCAAACAGTTTTCCAGTCTGGAAGAACTAACCAGTTCCAACAATATAACCTTTACAGAGCGATCCCTGCCCAATGCCCTGGTATCCAGCCGTCGATTTGGTATCGGCTTCCAGAACTGGAGCGATCGTTATAGCGCTGCCGTGTCGGCTTATACCCATGACGCAAACAATGCCATAAGAGGTGAGGGAATTGCAGGTCGTTTTGTCTATCGACCCGATCTTGGTGATGAGACCTTACTGCATCTGGGTGTAGCACTGGCCAGAGAGAGCGATGATAACGACAGCATCCGGCGACGTGCCCGACCCGAATCTCATCAGGACAGTCATCGCATTGTCAATACGGGCACGATCACTGGAGTTGACGATTTTGACAAAATTGGTTTCGAAGCCGCCTTTGTCAGAGGTCGTTTTTCCGCGCAATCGGAATACGTTAGTCAGAATATTCAGCGTCACACAGACCCTGATCTCAGTTTTAATGGCTATTACGCGTACCTTAGTTACTTCCTCACAGAAGATAGCCGTCCCTATAGTATATCTGACGCTGCATTTGGCACGGTTACCCCCTCGTCGGAAAAAGGTGCCTGGGAGCTCGCCGCGAGGTTTAGCAATCTTGAGCTCAATGATAATGAAATACAGGGTGGAGAAGTAGATTCAATCACCCTGGGCGTAAATTACTACATGACACGAGATTTGCGCTTCACCGCCAATTACATTATGTCAGATTCTGATCTGGCTGGATTCAGCGATGATCCGAATATTTTACAAATGAGAATAAGGTTCACCTTCTAGAACCTCTTTTTAACCCCAAACCCATTCTAACCAAACAATATTTATCTGTTCTTAACATAAACAATGGAAAATATGACCTACGTCAAAGGATATAAAAATGTACATAAGCAACAATAAGCAACCAGTCAATTTTCTCTCTCAACTATTACTCTCGATAATTTGCTCGTTGACCGCAGTTTCTTCGCTCTCAGCGGCGGAACAGCTGCGTGGAACGGTGTCTGTAGACGGTTCCAGTACAGTATTTCCAATCAGCGAAGCAGTCGCAGAGGAATTCAACGCCGTGCAGCCAAGAGTCCGTGTCACGGTGGGAGTATCTGGCACCGGGGGAGGCTTTAAAAAATTCCTCGCTGGAGAAATTGATATTAACGACGCTTCCCGGTCTATTAAAGAGAGCGAATGGCAAGAAGCGAAAGCAACGGGTCTGGATCTGATTGAATTGCCTGTGGCATTTGATGGGCTATCTGTGGTCGTAAATCGAGACAATAGCTGGGTCGATTATTTGACCGTTGCTGAATTGCGCAAAATCTGGCAGCCGGGCAGCAGCGTCGAGCGCTGGAGCGACATCCGCGCGAATTGGCCTGACGAGCCAATCAGGCTCTATGGTCCTGGAACAGATTCAGGCACATTCGACTATTTTACAGAAACAATAAATGGTGCATCTGGCGCTTCCCGACCCGACTACACTGCCAACGAAGACGACAACGCACTGGTGCGTGGAATCAGCGGCGATCAGTATGCCCTGGGATATTTTGGATTTGCCTATTACGCCGCAAACCAGAACGCATTAAAGATTGTTCCTATCGATGAGGGTAATGGCGCAGTCTCACCTACCCCAGAGACGATAAACAATGGTAGTTACTCGCCATTGTCTCGCCCAATCTTCATCTATGTGCGAAAACAGGCGCTGGAGCGACCTGAAGTTCGCGCCTTCGTAGACTTTTACATCGCAAGTGCGGGGTTGCTGGCAGAAGAAGTTGGCTATATCGCGCTGCCCGATGACAGTTATCGTCGAGCCGAAGAGCGTGTAGCCCTTGGCATTTCCGGCTCTGCTTATGTCGAAGGACCCGATAACATCAAAGACACACTAATAGGCTCCAGCGAATAAGCATGGAATGTTTTGTTCATGAGTAGAGCCAGGCATTTGCCAAGTATTACCAATGGCCAAGTGAGGTGGCATGAATCCCTGATCCAAGGTGGTCTGGGATTCTGTGCGCTGATCTCGATAATTACCACCGCAACTATAATATTTATTCTGACCCGTGAGAGCGTGGGCTTTTTTCAGGTCATTCCTGTAAAAGATTTTCTGTTTGGTACCAGTTGGGTGCCGATGTTCGAACCCAGTTCTTTCGGTGTGTTGCCTCTGTTGTGGGGCACCCTTGTGATCACAGTCGGTGCTGCACTAATTTGTATTCCTATAGGATTGGCCAGCGCCATCTATTTGAGCGAATACGCATCAGCCAAACAACGTAGCATAATAAAACCAGTGCTGGAGTTGTTGGCAGGTATCCCGACTGTAGTGTACGGATATTTCGCATTAACTTTTGTAACACCGGCTCTTCAATACTTATTCCCCGACATACAGGTATTCAATGCCCTGAGTGGTTCCATAGTTGTAGGAATTATGGTGTTGCCGATGGTGGCAACATTAAGTGATAACGCACTCAGGGCGGTACCCGATTCACTGCGTCAGGGCGCCTATGCATTGGGCGCAACTTCTTACGAAGTCACGACACAGGTAGTGGTTCCGGCTGGTCTTTCAGGAATAATTGCGTCATTTCTCTTGGCAATCTCCAGAGCTATCGGCGAAACCATGGCAGTCACATTGGCGGCCGGGGCAACGCCGAATTTGTCTTTTACTTTTCTCGAGAGTATCCAGACCATGACTGCGTATATCGTGCAGGTCAGTATGGGTGACACGCCCGCGGGAGGAGTTGCTTACCAGACTATGTTCGCTGTCGCCGGTCTTTTGTTTGTGATCACCTTATTACTGAACGTCATAGCAACTTTCATATTAAAGCGATACCGAGAGGTGTATCAGTAGTGACGGCTTCATTGACTCGGTCCACCACAAAGCAAGCACATCACATGCGAAGTCGGCATGCCAAAGCGCGTATTTTTGCCAAATTTTGTGGCCTGGTCACCTGGCTAGGTACTGCGTTACTGCTAGTCCTGCTCTGGCAGATATTTTCCGATGGTTTAAGGTGGTTGGATATCGATTTCTTGCGCAGCTTTCCTTCGCGATTTCCTGAGCGGGCAGGAATACTGTCTGCTCTGGCAGGTACCTTATGGTTGATCTCTTTGGTGGCGATCATTGCTATACCTGTAGGTGTTGCGACAGCTATTTATATTGAAGAATTTGGAGGCAAGGGCAAGCTGGTTAAGATCATCGACATCAATATCTCCAATCTTGCAGGTGTACCCTCAATCGTTTATGGCATCATCGGACTAACTCTCTTCGTGCGGGGACTGCAGCTCGAGAGAAGTTTGATTTCCGGGGCGCTTACCATGAGTCTGTTGATACTGCCGGTCATTATTATCGCCAGCCGCGAGGCAATTCGCACGGTACCTGACAGCATTCGCCATGCCGCAATTGCGTTGGGTGCTACTCAGTGGCAAACGGTCTGGTCCCATGTCTTGCCTGCGTCTTTTCCTGGCATCTTAACCGGCGTAATCCTGGGTCTATCCCGAGCAATCGGTGAGACGGCACCTCTCATTATGATTGGAGCGCTGACCTACGTGGCATTCGTGCCAGAAGGCCCAATGGATTCCTTTACGGCACTGCCTATTCAAATATTTAACTGGGTCTCCAGGCCACAGGAAGAATTTCACGAACTGGCGGCGGCGGCAATTATCGTATTGCTCGTTGTATTGCTATCAATGAATTCATTGGCGATATTTATTCGCCACAAAATGGAGAAAAAGTTGCAGTGAGTTCTCAGTCAATCAATGCAGAAACTGTTACTACCGAGCTCGACAATATTCTTGAGATGGAGAATGTCAGTGTTGCCTATGCTGGGAATTATGCTGTGAAAAATGTCTCCTTTAATGTTGCCAGAAACGCCATAACTTCGATAATCGGACCCTCGGGCTGCGGAAAGAGTACTTTGCTGCGCTGTCTTAATCGCATGAATGATTTCATTCTTGATGTGTCTATCGAAGGCAAGATTCGATTCGAAGGGCAAGATATCTATGCTAGGGAAGTAGACGCTGTGGAAGTCAGGCATCACATGGGTATGGTATTTCAAAAACCAAACCCTTTTCCTAAATCAATTTTTAAAAATGTTGCTTGGGGTCCAACGGTTAACAGATATCAGGGTTCGATAACCGAGCTGGTAGAGCGTTCGCTCAAACAAGCCTCGCTGTGGGATGAAGTGAAGGATAGATTGAATGACTCGGCTTTGGGCTTGTCTGGCGGGCAGCAACAACGACTGTGCATTGCCAGGGCGTTGGCCATGGAGCCAAACGTCCTTTTAATGGACGAGCCCTGTTCTGCGTTGGATCCCATATCCACAGCGCATATCGAAGATTTGATGTTCGACCTTAAATCTCGATATACCATTGTCATTGTTACTCATAACATGCAGCAAGCCTCTCGAGTTTCTGACTACACAGCATTTATGGAAATGGGAAATCTGATTGAATTCGATGAGTCCGAGCGGCTGTTTACACGCCCGAGCAATCAACGTACTGAAGATTATGTTTCTGGCCGATTTGGCTAAAGCGGGATAGATAAATGTCACGACACTTACAAAGAGACCTGGACCAGATCAAGAAAAATCTACTGCAGTTGGGAAGCCTTGTAGAAACCGCTATCAAGAATGCTCTTATTGCTTTCAATGAATGCCGGCCAGAGCTGGCTCAAAATGTAATTGCTGAAGAAAAGCAAATTGATGAAAGAGAAGTTCTTATTGAAGAAGCCTGCCTGAAAACTCTCGCCTTGCATCAGCCCATGGCCATGGATTTGCGCTTCATGGTGGTGGTTTTAAAGGTGAACAACGATCTGGAACGAATGGGGGATATAGCCGTTAGTATTGCTGAGCGCTCACTCTATCTCTCAAGTCAGGATCCGCTCCCCAGTCTGTTGAATCTCCTAAGTGATATGCCTGACAGAATCCAAGAAATGGTCAAGAAAAGTCTCAACGCCTTAGTCAGTCTGGACGTGGAGCTCGCTCGTAAAGTTATAGCAATGGACGACGAAGTAGACAGCATCAACCGCCAAATGTATGAAGCATTTCACGCTCAGGTTCAGCAAGACCCGGGCATCAGTAAGACCGCTTTGGGCATACTGTCTATCTCGCGTTATCTGGAACGAATCGCAGACCTTGCCACCAATATTGCCGAGGATGTGATATTTATGGAAGAAGGCGAGGTGGTCCGCCACCAGAATTCTAAATCGGGCCAGTAGAAGCCAAAACCAAGCTACAAGGTTTGCTTACTGGAGATTAGCCCTTTGACTCGATGGTGAGGACAAACGTGTCCTGGAATTCGCCTTAGCCTATGAACAAGTCACAGACTATGTGCAGCGCCGACCACAACTAGAATAGTAGTTCACTTGATTATTCCATGAGTATCCCATGAGTATCCCATGGTCTTAGGCTAACCCCCTAGCTTTCTGATAGTAAAGTTACCGATTGATTTTGCGTTTTGGCTTCTGCTATTTCTCTAAGTTTAGCTCGTTGGATTTTGGTGCCATTGGGACTTTTCGTGGTTGGAAATTCATCTAAGCAATGAAAGACAGCTGGCACTTTAAATTTTGCCAGACCGCTCAGACAATAAATTCTTAGTTCTTCTTGTTCAAGAATTTTGTTTTCAGCTGAAATTATAAAGGCATAAGCTCGCATCTTATCCTGAATGCGAACGGCGACTACCTGTGCTGCTTCGACAGAATCATGTTCAATGAGATGATTTTCAATTTCTGCCGGTGCTACCAGGTAGCCTCCAAGCCGCAATGTGTCTCCCATCCGTGCTTGAAATACGAATTCAGATGAAGAGCACGTGTAGCCGAGATCGCCTGATTTGAGATATCCATCCTGTCTGATTAATTCGTCCGTCGCGCTGTCATCCCCGAAGTACCTAATCAAAAGGCTAGGACCTTTAAATTCAAGCTCGCCGCTTTCACCATGGGGCAAAATTTGTTTGTTCTCAGGGTTTCTAGCCCTAACCCTTGCGTGAGGTGATATCAGTTTGCCACCCGGAAGATATCGTTCTTCGTCGGCTTGAGTATGTTCTCGTCGGGCGAACAGCGCTTGAATCTCGCTCATTCCATACAGCCCAACCAGTTTTAGTCCTCTGGCGCTTGCGCGCTGAGTGATTTCTTCAGGCGGTAGATTGAAAGCGCCATACCCGCAGCAAGTAAGGGAGGGCAAGGCAGGATTGCGGACATCTGCCTGCAACAGCGCCAGCAGCATATCATCTGTCGCGCTAATATAGTGGACTTTGTGTAGATCGATTAAATTTACCGCTTCATGGGCATCAAAAGTGCTTTGAATTACGTTTGGCCTTGCACCAATCAAAGCAGCAGAAAAATGATTGAAACCAAATACGCCGCAAAAAGGTAGCGTATGAAAAAAAGCTTCATTTTTAATCAAGGGTTCCAAATTGCGCCACACTTCTGCGGCATGATTGGAAATGCTGCGGTGACTATGGAGTACAAATTTAGGGGCTTTGGTTGTGCCAGAGGTAGTAAAAATATTGCAGCCAGCGTCCGCGCTACTATTGTCAATTTCTGCGCCAGACTGGCCAATTAATTCCTGATAGCTGGCAATTTTTTTAGAATGCAATGACCTGGGCAGTTGATTTTCGAGATGTACATTGCTTTCTGCTTCACTGTAAACGATGACTGATTTCAATTGGCTAAATGCGGCATCTTCAATCGCGTTTAGAATCTCTAGAAAATTTACTTTTTTAAACAAAGGCCACAATATCAGGCTGTTCGCCCCAGAGCGGTTTACGATGTCAGCAACTTCGGTACTGCGAAAACGGGTGTTTACTGCGACAGCTATAGCATTGAGCTGCATACATGCCAGATAAAGTACGAGATAGGCCGGTGTATTGGGTAGCCAGAACGCGACTCGATCGCCACTTTTTATTCCCAGTTTCGATAATCCGCAGCTCGTATTAAGGACCAGCTTATGCAGAGTTGCATAACTGATTTGGTCGGACTCATAGATCAACGCAGTTGAATCCCCGAATAGGTCTACGGTATTTCTAAGGACTTCAGGGATCGTGTCGAGTTTACTTTGTTTGGCTTGCATAAATTTCTACTGCGCTTTCTTTAAGACCTTTCTAAGCATCAGGTGTCCCAGTAATTAATCAAACGAAAATCAATAATCTCTATCTAAATACTGGTCATGGCCAGATAGGTTGGACAACGGCGGCAGCTTCAGGAAAAGCGTTATCTGATTTGATTTGTCAGAAAGAGGCGGGCATTAATATTTCAGATTATTCATTGCCAAAATAACAATCAAAAACTAATTATTAATAGCCTAAAAGTACTCAATCTCCAGCCTCTCTCCAAATGTCTGCTCTTCAAAATGGCCAGCCCCATGAAGCTGACCAATCAAGTTACCCGAGTCAGATCATTAATCCAGTGCGGTCACTTCGTAACTCTCTACTAGCCGGCCGTAGCTCTTTTTGTCGAACCAATCCTGTTGTTTGGGGGCCCATTCCTGATCCTCGAGCAGGGCCTGGAAGGATTTAGCTTGCGCCTCACGGGATGTCGAAAGCATCACAAATTGTAGATAATTGCCGCTTCCCAGACCATGTTGCCAAATATCAATCAGGTATCCATGCCCTTCAAAAATCATTTTAGCCTCTTGCATGGCCGCAAGGCTTTTGGCGAACTCACCAGGCATCGGCTCCCATGTATAGACCTGCACAATGTAGTTTCCTGGGTTAATGTCATCGAGCGAGGTCATCGAATAACTTGCTACTGTAGTAAACGCGTCTGAAGACTCAAATTTATCGAGGTAGTCTTTCCAATCCTCTGTATAGATGTTGCCCACATCAGAATATGCTTGCTCTGCTTTTTGCGCGTAACTTTCAAAAAAATCGACCCACAAAAAGCGATTCTCGCCACCAATCCCGATATTTTGTTTGTGTACAATGGTCGCTTGCCCACGAGCCACAGCAATATCTCGTCCCTCTCTCATCAAGTCCTCCACCTCGGCAACTTTGCCCGGCTTCGCCTCATACCAGTAAACATCGGCTATACCGTCTCCGTATCCATTTGTATAAGCAGAGAAGCAAAACACACAGAGAATCATTTTTTTTATATTTTTCATTATTTTTCCTCTTCTATTTGATGATCGATCAAGCCAACCGATTAACAATAATTTCCGAATACTTTTGGTGAGAAAATTTTAGTTTTAGTCAACAAAATAACTTCTGTAAAGAACCGGATCTTGACAAGACTCGGCTGGGGTCATCGCATAATCAGGCGATTGACCATCATTCGCCCATAACCTATCCATCGCTCTTGCCATTTCAGCTGCTGATCGCCCAATTGCACGGACCCCCATAAGCCTTCCAAGGCCATTACCGTTGGCAGATCTACCAAGAACTCCAAGCACCATGGACGAGACGCGAGTATCTCCCGCAGCTTCTCTAGCAAGAGTCCTAGTATTTATCCAATCATAGGCTTCACTGTAGTTGACTCCATCTTTAAGCGTGCATGCTGTTATGGTTACCAAAGTAGAATCTCCATCAGCAGACGATCTACTGTTTTCGCCTAATTGACGGCTAGTAAAAAAACGTCGTTGAGAATCCTCGCAGAAATAAGAATCTGAAACATTTATATCCGTACTAGCAGCATCAGCGTCGACCCAAGCTTCCATATTCTCCCAAACAACAATCCGCATAAATTGATTCTCTGCAGCATCTGGAGTCGCGATTGGCTGACGAAACGCAACGTTGATGGGACCTTCAAACCCATTATTGCCCTCTTCTACAGCATCCCTCAGCGTATAACCATCATTTAAAAAACAATTGGTCGCAACGTACATGTTTTCAGGCTCTGGTAAATTTTGTGCAAACGCAATAGAAGGCAACAAAATTATAATTGCAGCAAATAAGCTCTTCATAATATCTTCCAAAAGTTAATAAATTTGTCGGTAGAATATATTTACAAACATATTACATAGCAACGCAGCAGATGATTTTATTTGGCATAATCTTTGGATTCATTATTTCCTCAATAAGAATCCGAGCAGCATTTCGATGAAAATATTCTATGACAAATGAACGAGCTCTTCTCCTCCTACTGAGCGTGACCTATGTTGTTTTTCTGGCATGGTATGACGGCTGGTGGATGTCGCCACTCACAGAGTCTGAGGTCGACGCCTATCTAGCGAACTTATCCGACGATAGTGAATTTGATGAGATTAGAGAACAAATGCGTCAGCTCGGCATTACCGATGACGGCGCAGAAATGTTCATGATGAATCTCAATGTTTATAAAGGTGGTGCTGGTGAAGACTCCACGGGGATTGAAGACTATGCATCCTATGGGCGAGGAACCATGCCACTGCTATTGTCCCGCGCCTCGCATCCAGTCTTTTATACGGTAGGTATCCAGACCTTGATGAGTCCACGCTATGAAGAATCCTGGCAGGAGGTTTTTTTAGTTCGATATCGATCGCGTCGAGATTTTATCTCGATGATCACATCAGATGCCTACCAGGAAAATTTGCCCTATCGAACAGCCGGGATAAAATACGATGAGTTTTTCCCGACACGAAGCGTATTTAGCATCGGCTCATTGAGGTTTGTCATCTTCTTCGCGCTAGCCACTATTTATGGTCTGGCAACGCTTGTGATGAGACGGCTAACTAATCGTTAGGACCCCCAATTCTTCCCGCCACTCTAGTGTTAGTCACCCCCGGGGTACCTCCCCTTTGCACAGCAAGGAGTCCCAGCATGCATATACGTACTAACCCGCTCAAACAATATGCTTACTTTGGGGAGTTAGACCGTTCATAAAATACCAATGTAACCTTTGCTTATCTTTCTTTGTATGGTAAGTTTACGTTACATAGCTGCGCAGGGGAAAACTATGATTACTCCAACTATGATCACTCTAATTGTTATTGCAGGGATTCTGGGGGCAACCGCCATCTCCACAGCCCCATTTGTCTGGAAACATTATGCAGATAAGGGTAAGCGAGAAACTGCACTAGAGATAGCCAAACACATGAACGATTCCTCTAAAGTGGAGGAATTACTAGGTATGTTCGAAGAAAGAAAAAAAGAACCAAAAAGACCGTTAGATTATCGAAGAATAGGGGTAATAACGCTTTCTGTAGGTGTTGGCCTCTTTCTTTTTGGATTTGTTGCTCTAGGATTTATCTTTGAAGGGATTGGGCTTTTAGTTGGCACCATAGGGATAGGCACTTTGATTGCTGGATATCTCTATCCAAATACTAGCGAAGAACTAACTAATGCTGTTGAGAAATATGAAGAGAAATAAAAAGTGGGCAAAAACCACAAAAAACTTTTCAACAATCTTGCAGAACTTAGGAAATCTGCTGGTTTAACTCACCAAGAACTTTCTTAGAATGCAGACGTATCAAGAAAAAGTATTAACGCAATTGAGAATGGAATTTATGTTCCCTCGACTGTTCTTGCGCTGAAGATTGCCGAAATTCTAAACTGCTCTGTTGAAGACTTATTTCAATTACCTTAATTTCTTATCATTGACTTACCTACTTGGTAGCTTGGTCGGATCGCTTGGTATTGTTGCTCTGATAGCGCAGGGATATTCTGCCCTATCTGTCGGTTTCGCGCTGGTCTATATTATTCCTGTGTGTACGCTAGGCGTCGTTAAAGTAATAAGGTTTCAATAATGGTTATATTTCGCTTTTTACAGCTCCGGTAACAAAGTTTTCATTATCAAATTTAACTAAGAAAGTAGAGAACGCTATGAGCAAAGAAATAATCGGTGAAAACTCGCTAGGTTTACCATTTTCCCCAGCAGTATCTGCTGGAGGGTTCATCTTTTTATCAGGTCAAATGGCATTTGGTTCTGATAATAAGTTGCGGGACGGCGATATCACCATTCAAACGAGGCAAGTATTAGACAACATCAAAAGCATACTTGCGGGTATAGGCTTAGGAATGGATGCGATAGTGAAAAATACGGTCTGGCTAACCGATGTTGAAGATTTTCCAGCATTTAATCAGGCATATGCACTCTACTTCCCAGAAAGTCCGCCGGCACGTTCAACAGTTCGCTCTGATTTAATGCTATCAGGTGCCCGTATAGAAATTGAAGCGCTAGCAATCAAGCCCTAATCCTCATGTTCAACTATATCTAATAAAGGTAGTTCCATGAAGATTACTATTATTGGTAGTGGCTTATTAGGTCTATCCACTGGCTATCATTTAGCGCAAGAAGGTCATCAAATTACTATTGTCGAACGGCGAAAGGATTCTGCCTTAGAGACAAGCTTCGCGAATGGTGGGTTGCTAACTCCTAGTCTGTGTGAGCCGTGGAATGCGCCCGGAGTTTTATTCGACCTGCTGAAATGGATAGGACGTGAGGATGCCCCGTTATTACTGCGACCCAAGGCGCTACCTTCACTTTTCTTATGGGGGTTGTCTTTTCTAAGAAGTTCAACCCGTCGCCGTTATGAAGAAAATATCTTCCGAAACTTCCGGCTGGCTAAATATAATCTAGCTGTTTTAGAGGAGATGGCAAGTAACATTCCACTATCGGAGCTTGGCGGCGGCGCAGGCGTAGGCACAATAAAATTATGCCGGCAGATGGAAGAATTGGATGAAGTACACAAAATGGCTGAGTTTTTATCTCCAGAAAATATCTGTTTTAAAACGCTTGATAAAAATGAAATTTTCGCATTAGAACCTGCACTAAAACCATTAGGGGATAAAGTCGCAGGCGGCAGTTATTTTCCAGAAGATAGATTTGGTGACGCCCATCAGTTTTGTGCTGAGTTAACAAAGTATTTAATAAATAATGGTGTTCAATTTTTATTTAATACCAATGTAATAAATATGAAAAAAAAGGGGGATCATGTTTGTGAAATTGACACAGAGCAGGGTTCTTTAAGTGCTGATACTTTCATCATAGCCGCAGGTTCTTATTCTACGATTATTGCCGATACAGTAGGGGTAAAAATTCCAGTTAAACCCTGTAAAGGTTACTCGCTAACACTTGAGCCTGATGGTTGGACTGGTGCGCCTAAAATACCTGTTATCGATCAATCACTGCACGCTGCGGTCACGCCCTTAGGCCCTAAAATAAGGGTGGCTGGTACTGCGGAATTTACTGGATATGATGTCAGTTTACACGAAGACCGATTACAAAACTTATATAACCTGCTCGGAAGTATTTTTCCTGAATCAAGACCCTATATAAATCATGAGACGACTAAAAAGTGGAGCGGTTTAAGACCTGTATCGGCGTCAGGCGTCCCAATAATTAGTCAAACGGAAATCAAGAATCTCTATCTAAATACTGGCCATGGCCAGATAGGTTGGACAACAGCTGCAGCTTCAGGGAAAGCGTTATCTGATTTGATTTGTCAGAAAGAGGCGGGTATTAATATTTCAGATTATTCATTGCCAAAATAACAATCAAAAACTAATTATTAATAGCCGATATTAAAAAAAGATCGATAAACGGGTGCCTGGAGAATTGCCTTGAACCTATGCTCCTCTTGAAGATAAGTGTCTTTTTAGGAATTGGCACGACATGTTGTAAAGACCAAGCCTGAAAATCTGAACAGTTCATTAGAATATTTAATTCGGGGCAGCTTGCCCATTAATATAGTTGTGCTTTAATACGTAGTTCTGCAGCAGCACTCAACTCCCTGGAGGACAAGGCGTGACTATTCGGTACGGAATTATCGGAACCGGTATGATGGGCTGTGAGCATATTCGCAATCTGGCGGCGATGGATGACGTCGACATCCTTGCGGTCGCAGACCCTAACGAAGAACCACGGCAATGGGCGCGAAAATATTGCGCGGATCGATTCACACCAAGTGTTCATGAAGACTACAGAGATCTACTCGACAATGACGATATTGATGCTCTGGTCGTAGCTTCACCGAATTTCACTCACATCGACTTGATGCGGGACGTCTTCAAGACAGACAAGCACGTGATGTTGGAAAAACCCATGTGCACGACCCTTGCTGATGCACTGGAGCTGGACAATTCTGCAGCCTTGCACAAAGGTATAGTCTGGATTGGTTTGGAATACCGCTATATGCCGACTACTAGTGCGCTTCTGCTGCACTTGCCTGAAGTGGGAAATGTGAAAATGTGTGCCATTCAGGAACACCGTTTTCCGTTTTTGCGAAAAGTGGGAGATTGGAATCGATTCAATCGCAATACCGGCGGCACGTTGGTAGAAAAGTGTTGTCACTTCTTTGACCTGATGAATCTGGTAGTGCCTGGTAATCCAAAACGAGTTATTGCGTCTGGTGCACAGTCAGTAAATCACCTCGATGAAGTGTACAATGGCAAAGTTCCGGATATTCTTGATAACGCCTACGTGATCGTAGAATACGACACTGGCGCCCGGGCTATGCTGGATCTTTGCATGTTCGCTGAAGGTTCCAAGTTTGAACAAATGATCGCTGTGACCGGCGACGAAGGAAAACTGGAAACCACGGTACCAGGAGACGAGGTCTTCATCAGCAAGCGTGAACGGAACTCGGGCAAGTCCGTTCCCATTGAAATAGATGCTCGAGTAAAGCATGAAGGCTTCCATCACGGGTCGAGTTTTCTCGAGCATCGGGAATTTATCGATGCGATTCGGGAAGAAAAGCCACCTTCGGTCACGACCCATGACGGCTTGATGTCAGTGTTAGTTGGCATGGCTGCGCAGGAATCCATCGAGACTGGACAGGCAGTCGATATCCAGAATCTGTTAACAAGTAATCAATAGAATTAACTCTTATGTCATTCGAATCAGTTAAAGACATGCCATCCATCGGGTTCGGTTTGTGGAAGATAGCGCCGGACGCCTGCGAAGAAACCGTAGTTGAGGCCATTCGATGTGGCTATCGTCACTTCGATGCGGCCAGTGACTATGGCAATGAAGCCGAAGTAGGTCGCGGATTCCAACGTGGTATTTCTGAAGGCTTGTGTTCCAGAGAAGAACTCTGGATCACTTCAAAACTATGGAATACCTATCATGATCCAGAGCATGTGCCTGCCGCCTTGGAGCGGACTCTTAGTGACTTACAACTGGACTACCTGGATCTCTATCTCATCCACTTTCCAATTGCTCTGGAATATGTGCCTTTTGAGACAAGGTATCCGGCAGAGTGGTTTTACGACCCCAATTCGGATCAGCCAGCAATGAAGCTAGCAAAAGTGTCATTGAGCAATACCTGGCATGCCATGGAAGCTTTAAAGAAGAGTGGGAAAGTCAAATATATCGGTGTGTGCAATTACAATAGCGGCCTCCTTCATGACCTAATGAATTACAGCAATGTCCCTCCAGAAGTACTGCAGATTGAATCCCATCCTTATCTGGTGCAGGAAAATCTCATACGCCTGGCCAAGAGTTATGGATTGGAAGTTACTGCATTCTCACCTTTGGGTTCCCTGTCCTATGTTGAGCTGGATATGGCGGAGCAGAGCGAGTCAATTCTTGAGCAGCACGTCGTTAAAGAAATCGCCAACAGAGTTGGCTGCACGCTTGCCCAGGTATTGCTGAGCTGGGGTGTGCAACGTGGCACTTCGGTAGTAGTAAAGAGTACGAATCCAGAACGCATGAAACATAATCTGGACGCTGAGAGCATTCAGCTCAGTGACGAAGATATGGCCAGTATTTCTGCCTTAAACAGAAATCGACGTTATAACGATCCTGGTGTCTTCTGCGAAGCCGCTTTTAATACCTTTCACCCTATCTATGACTGATTCGGCTTTCCCTTTTGTTGTTGAAAATCAGACCGGTCTGACTGAGATGTCTGATGTACTGAATTGGCTTGCTACTGAATCCGAGAGTTTTAAACATCAACTGGCCAGTGCTGGAGCCGTATTGTTTAGAGGATTTCCGATTCAAACAGCTGAAGACTTTGATGCGTTCAGTGCGGCGTTCGGCTATGGCAATTTCACCTACAAAGAATCTCTGTCCAACGCGGTGCGGCTAAATTTTACGCCGCGTGTTTTCACTGCTAATGAGGCGCCGCCGGATGTAGAGATATTCCTCCATCATGAAATGGCGCAGACGCCATTGTCGCCAGAGAAGATATTTTTCTGCTGCCTGAGAGCCGCGGAAGAGGGCGGCGCCACACCGCTTTGTCGCTCGGATTGGCTTTACGCAAAATTTAAAGAGCGGCATCCAAAGTGGGCTGAGCAGTTCGCTACGCTTGGTTTGAAATACAAGATACAGATGCCGGCTGAAGCAGATGAGGATTCGGGCCAAGGACGCAGCTGGGCCAGCACACTTAGTGTGGAAACTGTCGCTGAGGCTGAAGAACGGCTTGAGACTTTGGGTTATTCCTGGCGCTGGGAAGAAGATGGCTCTCTTATTACCACCACACCCGTAATGCCCGCGGTGAAAAGACTCCCCGATGGCAGTGAATCATTTTACAACCAGGTACTTGCAGCCCATCTTGGCTGGAAACCGGTGGGGGAAGAGCAGGAAGAACCTCTGACCTTTGGCAACGACGAGGCTATCGATGATGAAGCCCCCGCTGAGTTAGCCAATATAGCCAAAGAGTTCGTTTTACCACTGGACTGGAAGGACGGCGATGTTGCCCTGTTAGACAATCACCGGGTGATGCATGGCCGTTATCCTTTCAGTGGGTCAAGAAAGCGGTCAGTGGTAGTCTGCCTTGCTCGAGATGTTTAAGATTTAATGCTATTGATCGCTTATCACTCGATCGATCCTGAGCTTTTTTCAGTATGACATGGCGTAATTAGATTTCAATGTAGCGAATCAAGTGACACCACTTCGGCGAAGATTTTCAATAGTAGCAGCGTCATACCCAAGCTCCCGCAAGATTTCCTTTGTGTCGGCACCTAGAGTAGGGCCGGGTTGGTTGGGGATAGGGTCGGTCATTCGCACTGGGCTTTGGAGATTTCTAAGGTCAGGACGATTGGGGTGTTCGGTAGTGACAATACCGTCGCGGTTAAGTAAAAAGGGATTTTGCAGTGCTTTTGCAATGCCATAGACAGGTGCGCACGGCACATTGCCGCCCAGCGTATCCATCCAATGCGCTGTTGTCTGTTTGGTTAAAAACGTGTCGAGCATTTCCGTTAAAAGATCTCGATTTTCCCGGCGTGCTTGACCCGTCCGGAACGACTCCTTTGCTGCCAATTCCTTTGCACCAATCCGGTCACAAAATATTTCCCAAAACCGGTCCGATTGTGCCATGACAAATAGCCATCCATCAGAGGTTTTGAATAACTGGGAAGGAGTTACACTGGGATGGGCCGAGCGCGGAGAGCGGGTGGTTTCAATACTCTCATTCAGATACCAAGCGCCGACATAGTTTAATTGATGGGCCGCGACGTCGAACAAGGCAACGTCTATATCGCGGCCCACACCAGTTTCCCGTGCTTTCATAATCGACGAAACTAGAGCCAGTGAAGTGGTAAGCCCAGAGAGATGATCGATAAGCGCCAAACCCATGCGCGCTGGGGGGCCATCTGGTTCACCAGACATGTAAAGGTAGCCTGTTTCTGCTTGCATCAAATAATCGAAGCCGGGCCAGTCCCGTCTTGGTCCATCGCGACCGTAAGCGGATATAAAGCCACAAACAATTTTAAGGTTGTTGCCTTTGAGCTGATGATAAGTCAGTCCCAGTTTTTCTGGTTGATCTCCACGCAGGTTACACAGCAAGGCATCTGCCGTTGACACAAGTTTGCCAAGTATCTCTTTGCCCTTGTCAGTCTTGAGGTCCAGAGTCAATGAACGTTTATTCCGATTAAACGCTTGGAAAGATAAGCTATCCAGCTCACCTAAATCACCCCCGGGTCCCATCTGTCGAATCGGATCACCTTGATGAGCTCGGTTTTCGATCTTAATGACTTCAGCACCTAAATTAGCCAATTGCAAAGTTCCATAGGGTCCAGCTGCATAATGCTCGACTGCAAGAATGCGGACACCTTCCAAGGGCAACATCAGACAATATTCCCTAGGTCTATTCGCTTCGAATCGATGACTTGCTGCATATTAATGAAGTGATCTCTGATACATATCAGAGGTGAATCAAGATGAATGTTCAATCAATAGTTCCTTCGATTGCATAAATAAAAAAAGATAGCGAAAGCGCATACTGTTCATGGGAGGGAAACGCGCGTGATCAAACTGTTAAAAAGAGCACGCTTAACGAGTAGAGAACAAACAGTATTGACCATAAGTTGAATCGCACTGGAAACATTATTACTAACGCCATTAGTAGAACCCCTAAAGAAGGTACGACTATAGAAGGTAGTATCGCATTGTTGTACATAACTATATTTACATAAGGTCCAACCAGGTAATACAACAACATAGATAGCGCAGAAAGGCGGCCCAGATGCTGGCTTTCCTTCAGCATATTCATAACACCTTCTTTAGGTGCAGGCAATGCCATTTCGGCTGCGCCGTAAATACATGAAGAACCAAAAACCAGCACAATAAAATCCAGAAAAGCCCATTCTTCTATTACGCGCAGCTCCCAGCCTATCCACCAAAGTTGTAAAACATACAGCATAATACTGAACGTCCAGATTGCCGAGGACCAATGAAATATAACGCGCGAATAGGCTCTGGTAATCATTGCCCAGTTTTGCAGAGTTCGTGTTATTGCTAGACCAAGAGTGATTGATATGACAATAAAGATGTATTCGTGTTGAGTCATCTTAACTTCTCTTAATTTGTTGCTTCTTCTGCGAGCGCTTCCTGTACCCGTGCCCCGCGCAGAATATTCACCATGCCGTAGTTGCCTTCATGACAGGCATATTTTACTTACGTATTATTTTAAAAATTTGCAAAAGCCATAAATATCATTGATTGTTGTCGAATATATGTCAGGGAGTTCTTTTGGAAATAAGCAGTCCCCTGCGTGACAAGTACCATGCACTGTTCGGCCATGCGCTTGCACTCCTGAAGAGAGTAATTTACGGAAATAGTTTAACCCCTCGTCTCTTAGAGGATCTAACTCATTCACAGAAATTACATGTGGTGGTAGGCCGACCATATCTTCTTTTACAGCATGATAAGGCCAAGCTAGTGGGTTCATAGAATTTTCGCCAAGTGGGTCATAGGCTTTAGCTAGAGCTGCACTTGTTGCATTGCTAATAAAATAATCATCGTTTTCCTTTAAAGACGGTAAGTTTAAAGGCGGATCTGCATAAAGTCCGGAAATATAAGGGCATTGGGCATAGACCCCTGAAATTTCATTAATCCAGTTTTCTCTGTTCGCTTTAAGGGCTGTAGCTAAACAGAGATTGCCGCCGCCTGACTCTCCTGAAACTACGATGGATGATGCTCTTAGTTTATCTCTATTTTTAAAAGCCCAGCGGGTTGCAGACGCACAATCATTCAACCCAGCGGGAAATGGATGACAGCCAAGTGCCCCGCCTGCATTTCGGAATTCCACTCCAATAACTAATAGCCCTCTTGCTGCTATCTCTTGGCGCCACCTTTCATAGTTAGGGTCCGCGGCCTTAAGTATTACCATGCCACCTCCATGCATATGAACAAGGCAAGGAATTTTACCCTTTACATTGGTAGGCCTATGTATGTAGATTTTTATCTCATTTCCATCCATTCCAATTATTATTTCTTCACTTGATTCAACGCTTGATATTGGAGTCAAGTCAGTAAATATAGTTTTAAAAACACTAGCGTAGTTGAGCTCAGCTTCCGAAGCCCAATTTATGCAATCTGTAGCACTAGAATTACCATCTACAGATGCTTTTGCGGGGTGGATATCAAGACCGAAGGGAGCTAAAGCATTTACTAATCGTGGGTCCGCTCGTTCATCCACGCGGAGGGAAGAATTAGGGTCACCAAGCCTCCCAGGAAGAGACGAATTGTTCTCTTTAGTAATCATTATTTATTCCTTGATATTTTTAAAAAATCTTAACGTGGTTTAATCACTTTTATGGATATTTAATATTGAATTTTAAAAAATTTTGCCCCTCGAAACCAGTTCCCAAGAGGCGCGCTGCGCAATCCAGATTTTACCAAATCGTTCGTCCAGAATAGTATGTATAGGGTGCAGATGGAACCTACTTGGACAAGTTGAAGACTTATTTCAATTACCTTAATTTCTTATCATTGATTTACCCACAATTTGTAACTAACGTATTCAGTCAGCGGCGTGATATTCTCGCCCGCTAAGAAATCGGAGTTTGGGTTGAATCGACGCAGATTCGAGCCTAACAACTGAGGAAGCACCAGATGTTTCGTTGCTCTGCCCGAATAATATTGTCCTCCCTTTTTGTGCTTGGAAGTCAGACTGTAAATGCCCAGGATAACGTGGGTGAAGACTCCACAGTTGTGTATCCTGCTAACTATTTCAATGAATGGACACCAGTAACTGCTCAGGACATGTTAGACCGCATCCCTGGTTTGAGTGGTGGTGGGAGCAGTTATAGTGGTGTAGCAGGGGCTTCCCGAAGTTATCGTAGTGGAGGCGGTCGTGGTTTCGGTGGCGGCTCTCGAGGAACTGAAGTCCTCATTAATGGAAAGCGTACTGCAGGGAAAAACAATAGCACGGGAGGACAGCTCACCCGTATCACCTCAGATCAAGTCGACTATATTGAAATCATTCGTGGCACTTCAGGTGAATTGGATGTGCGGGGAAGCGGGCAGGTAATCAATGTCATTCTTTACGATACTTTTGCCGACAGGTCCATTCAGTATGAATTAAGTGCACAGCAATCTGATAACAACACCGTTACACCTTCCGGTAGTTTATCTTTTAGCGGCCAAACTGGAGCGCTTGATTATCAAATTGAAGCTAGATCCGGAGAGGTTTATTCCAGAAACATTAGTAAAGAAAATTCAATACTAGGTGATTTTTCTCCAAATGATCGTATCAGAGAAATCAGACAGACTAATGGCGATAACAGCACTATAAGTGCAAATGCGGGATATGAAATTAGTCCTAGTAGCAGTGCTAGATTCAATGCGCAATTCACTGAGGGGTCTGGTGAGAGCGACACGGTTCGTCGTACTACCGATTTAAAAGTCTCACCTAATGTGGATTTCTTTCAAAGAGAAGACAATCCTAGTTCAATTGAAAATTGGGAAATTGGTGCGGACTATGAATATGTAACCGATCGTGGAGATCGATTCAAAGTATTGGCAATTAGCAATGCTTTTACCCAGGCTCGAACCAGAGAACGTTGGAACTTAACTGGTCCACAAAGCGAAGATAAAAATCTGTTTCTAGATTCTGGCAGCACTACCCGTGAGCGCATTATTCGTGGATCCTATACATTTGATATGTTTGGTGGTTCACAAGATATCGAACTTGGTGCCGAGCGAGCACAAACTATTCTCGATTCGAAACTAGCCTTGGGAATTGGGGGTATACCTGGCACAGCTTCATCTGACTTTGGTGGACTGGTCCCAGTTTCAATTTCTAATTCAAATTCATCGGTCGAAGAGATGCGTTACGAGCCCTTTGTAATTCACAACTGGATTTTTAGTCCAAGAATGTCACTGGAAACTTCAGTGCTATATGAAGATTCGGAAATTACTCAGAGGGGCGATGTTTCAAAATCTCGTGATTTCGATTTTGTAAAACCGAAAATGGATTTCAGATATGACTTGACTCCGCAGATCCAACTTCGTGGAACAATTGAGAAGATAGTAGAGCAGTTAACTTTTAATGACTTCGTTGCTGCGACAGATAATCGGGACGAAGATTCCAACGTACAGTTGGGCAATGAAAACCTAAGACAGGAATGGTATTGGAACTATGAGTTCAATGCTGAGTATCGATTGCCAAATGATATTGGGGTTGTAAGTAGTCGGCTCTATTTTGAGGATTGGCACGATCGCATTGAGCGGATTGATGTTTCTCCTTCCGACGATGATTTGCAGGGAGCAAACGGAAACATCGGCGATGGTGAGAAGTACGGAATCGATATTAACAGCAGCACTAGGATGCGAATGATTGGTATGCCCAATCTGCTAGTCACTGGTTCGGTTAATGTCGAAGATTCGAAGATTAAGGATCCATTCCTAGGCATTGAAAGAAGAATGCAATTCAGTCGGCGCGGACGCACTACCTGGAGTTTCCGTCACGACATTCCTGAAAGGAATTTAAACTGGGGTATGCGGTGGAGCAACCCTTTTGACGGTAATCGTAAGACCTACGATCTTGTGGATATCGAGTTGTCGGCAGGAGATCCGTTCTGGTCAGCATTCGTTGAATGGGTCAGCCCTCAAAATATTACCTTCCGTTTGGATGCCGATCGTATCATCAGTGACGCTGAGTTTTGCCGAGAGCGGCAACGATTCGTAGGAAGAATTTCCAGCGGTATATTGGAAGAAATCGAAGACCAGTGCAGTGCCTCTGGCCCCACCTTATCGCTGCGGATTACTGGCACTTTTTAGCAATCAATCCTAGAGTTGAGAGGATTGAATTGGGAGTACTGAAGGTCGTCTCAATCTAACGCTGTACGATGACTAACTACACAACTCTCGGTGGGCGTGTGACATGCACCCAGTGTAAGGCTAACTAGCAGACCCCACCCCCGGGGTGCCCCCCCCACTTGTCCAAGCAGGTTCCATCGCACCCCTATACATATTATTCTGGACGAACGCTTCTGCTAAGATTAGGTTTACGAACTCTATTTCTGAAGCTTCGTCTATATATTTTAAAGTAGCTGCTAGTTTCCCAGCAGCTCTTTCATCGCTTCCAGATACTGAATCCAAGCCTTGCGGCCTGCCGCTGTAAGGTGAACTAATGTCTGTGGGCGCTTACCCTGATAGCTCTTATTCTACTTATACTCGGCCTTTGTCACATTAGTGTAATATTAAGGAATTATAGTGCGAGCTGCTTTTTCTCGACTTCTATTCTCTCAGACATTGAGCATCTCCAAGCCCATACATTAAGACAAACGTTCAGGGTGCGTTTCAATCATGATCGATCACAATACAAATCTAGGCGAGAGTGCACGAATTACAGATGACGCTGCGCGATTGGTGCCAAGGCTAGATATTTCAGCTGTACTCTCTGATAAGCGTGAGGAAACTGAGAATCTAAGAGAATGCTTCACCGTAGAAGGCTTAAACCTTTTCTATAATCCTAATATTCATGCACTGAAAAACATTGACTTAACTATCCCTGATAAGTGCGTTACTGCTTTTATTGGTCCTAGCGGCTGTGGTAAATCCAGTCTGTTGCGCTGTTTTAATCGCATGAATGATATGGTCGACGGTTGCCGAATGGAGGGTAAGATCTCATTAAAGGGCCAGGACATAAACGCGTCAACGATGGATGCCATCGCACTGCGCACGGCTGTGGGTATGGTGTTTCAGAAGCCCAACCCATTTCCGAAAAGTATCTATGAGAACGTGGCCTTCGGCTTAAGATTGCACGGGATGAAGAAGAAAAGACAACTAGATGAAGTTGTGGAAAATGCATTGATCTCGGCGGGTCTATGGGAGGAAACTAAGGATCGGCTAAGTGACAATGCGTTGAAGCTTTCCGGCGGACAACAGCAGCGTTTGGTGATCGCACGCTCTATCGCGCTGCAGCCAGAGGTGCTGCTATTAGATGAGCCTGCATCTGTACTAGACCCTATCTCTACATTGAGGATCGAATCCTTGATTCACGAATTGAAGCGTGACTACTGCATTGTTATCGTTACCCACAATATGCAGCAGGCGGCCAGAGTCTCGGACTTCACCGCCTTCATGAATATGGGTGAATTGATCGAATTCGATTCCACTGACATTATCTTTACCAAACCTAGTCTGCGCGAGACAGAAGATTACATCACTGGCCGATATGGCTAGATTAACCTTGCTTTGGCTCTATTCTGCCTTCGCAATCCCGAGGCCTATTACAGGTAACTGAATGATGGATAGTCAGGGCGAACATATTTCGAATCAGTTTGATTTGGAGCTGGATAACCTTAAGACGCTGTTACTCGAAGCAGGAGGCCTCGTTGAGAGGCAGTTGGCCAAGGCATCGTATTCCCTGTTGGAATATGACACTAGCGTCGCTCAAAAAGTAGTCGACTGTGATGACGAGATCGATAGCCTGGAGTGCAAGATAGACGAGTCCGCGCATTTGATCATAGCCAAACGGCAGCCGACAGCCAAAGATCTCCGGTTAGTGTTAACGATTATCAAAACTATACGAGATCTCGAGCGAATGGGTGATGAGTCTTCGAAGATTGCAAAGATGGCGATTCGGCTAAGTGAGGAAACTGAATCGAGGATTGGTTTTGCAGAATTTCGGCGTATCTCGGAACGAGTGCAGTCTATGGTTAAGTCCTGTCTCGATGCCTTTGCTCGGAGCGATGTCGCCGCAGCGGTAGAAGTCGCGAAGGAAGATAGTACGGTAGATATGGAATACGCTAGCGCGATGAGAGCCTTGATTACCTATATGATCGAAGATCAGCGGAGCATTACTAGAGTGCTAAATTTGCTATGGGCATTAAGAGCCTTGGAGCGAATTGGCGACCATGCGAGAAACATTGCCGAACAAGTAATCTATTTGGTAAATGGCACGGATGTGCGACACAGTAACATCGAAGACTTTGTCGTCAGTGTTAATAAAACAGACTGATCTCTGCGTTGCTAGAGTCTTGAAGGATTTATTTGCGCTTCAGCCTCAGTGTCAATTTCTTTCCCTTCCAGATGCGATCTAACCACTCGTGATTCGGGTAACACACAGCTAAAACAACTGCCCTCACCGGTCTCACTGGTGACTTCTAAGCTGCCGCCATGGCGGGCTAGGATATGCTTGACAATGGCGAGCCCCAGACCGGTTCCTCCCGTATCCGATGAACGACTCGCGTCGACTCTGTAAAAGCGCTCAGTAAGTCTTGGTAGGTGCTGGGCTTCAATACCCAGCCCGTTATCCTCTATACTGATTTTGTAACCCGCATCGCTGTTATTGCCGCTGAGAATGATTTCCCCCCCCTTGGGTGTATATTTGGCGGCGTTTACTACGAGGTTTAACACCGCGCTGTAAAATTCTGCGTGTTCGACATGGATGGTATCTTCGGAATTGCATTCGATTCTATAGTGATGCGCCTTCTTCCTTTGGGACTGCGCGGTGTCGTTGAGGACCTCTTCGAGCAATTCCTGGACTCGCACATCGCTTTGGCTAGTTGTAATGTTGCTGGTCTCCAACGATGAGAGTAGGAGCAGGTCTTGGACTATGTTCTCCATTCGAGCGGATTGCTGCTGCATCTGTGATATTGGCTTCCGCCATTTCTCATCGAGATCCTTGCTGTTGTCAACTATCGCCTCTAAGTACCCTTTTATGACTGTTATGGGTGTGCGCAGTTCGTGTGACACATTGGCAACGAAATCTTTACGCATCAGCTCTAGTCGATGTAGTTGGGTAATGTTGCGTGCTAGCAACAACTTCTCACCTTTGCCGAAACGGGTAAGACTGAATTCCAATATTTGATCGGCTGATTTGGGTGAAGGTAGTTTTAATGGCTCAGAAAATTCTTCGTTATTGTAATAGTCGAGAAATTCAGGGTCGCGCAATAGATTCGAAATTGCTCGACCTCTGTCCTGGGGGTCTTTGAAACCTAAGAGATTCTCTGCAGCCGTATTCCACCAGTCTAGACTATTCTTGCTATTAATCATTACAACTGCCATTTCCATAGCCGCGCTTGATTCCTGAGCCTTCTCGATTATATTTTTCAGGATTGCGCTAGCCTGTCTTTCTCGTCTCTGTAGGTGGTAAATGCCATCAAACACATTACCCCAAAGGCCAAAGCTCTCAGGTGGGTTAGCTTCTGAATTCGAGTGGTCTTGTATGAGCCACAAATGGATACGCTTGATCTGGTAGAACGCAAAGCCGAGGTAAGCGATAGTGATGAGTAGAATCGCCGCTAAGCTTTGGTTAAACCAATAGCCGACGAAACCTGCGCTCGCCATGATGATTATGAGTCTACTGAGTTCTTTGCGCCATGATGGGAACAAGAGGGAACCTTCTTCGCGGTATATCTATCAATGACCACTGAGAGAATCAGCCCGTGGGGCAAATTTCCGTGGTTTTGATAGTCAGTACCTATAGTCTATAGTTTGAACAAGCAAATCTAATTATGCGGGACGAACAGAGAAGCGATAGCCCGCGCCCCGCACAGTTTGGACTAGTTTAGCATAGTCGACACTTGTATTTTCGGGCTCCGAAAGAGCTTTGCGTAACCGCCTAATATGTACATCGATGGTACGTTCTTCAAGATAGACATTAGAACCCCAAACGAAATCCTGAATTTGATCGCGATTAAATACCTTTTCCTGATTGAGCAAGAAAAACCTAAGCAATTTGAATTCAGTTGGTCCAATTTCAACCGGTTTATCTTCAATAGTAGTTCGATGACTAGTTGGATCCAATTGAAGATCAAACACTCTCAGCACCGTATCTTTTTGCTTACCATTAACGCGGCGCAACACAGTCTTGATTCGTGCAACTAATTCTCTTGGCGAGAATGGTTTGGTGACATAGTCGTCTACGCCTTCATTAAGGCCTTGAACCTTATTGTCCTCACTGGTTTTTGCAGTAAGCATAATAATTGGAAGGTTCGTTGTAATTTCATCCCGGCGAACGCGCCGCGCCAACTCAATGCCGCTGCCACCTGGAAGCATCCAGTCGAGCAAGACCAGATCGGGCTTATTATCAACAATGGAGATATGAGCTTCATGGGCATTGGATGCAGTTATGGCATTGAAACCCGCCAAATCCAGCGTGATTCCTACCATGTCGCGGATCGCAGCTTCATCATCAACTATTAATATGGTGGATTCTGACATTTATTCGTGTCTCAATTTGTAAGTAAGCTATTGATATAGCTAAGTATTTAATCAGTATTATATTACAGTATTATGACAATGTGGAAGCTGTAGCCTGTTTTTCTCAAAATCTGTCGGAATTCCATTCAAATCAGCTAAGAGTGGTGCTGCAATGGGTCTAAAAGGTGAAGTCAACTTCTAAACTCACGTAGCGTCCAAAATACAATCCCGTGGTTACCATTCCTCCTTGCCTGATTTCGCTACGTTCATCAAGGATATTCTGGGCTTTTAATGTCGCCTTCCAGTTTTCATTAATCTCACGGCTAAGAACGAAATTAAGCTCTCCAAACGGATCTTCAATCAAGTCCGGAGCTCCTTCGATGCCGACTTCTGCAACACGTTCGCCATAGTAATGATAAAGCAAGGTTGCTGTAGTACCGCTGAACGGTTCATAACCGATTTGCGCGTTAAACAGCCAATCGGACTGACCTTGCAATGCTCTAGATGTGCTGGTTAATGATCCTCGATCTTCAGGGGCAATAGTCACTTCAGAATCGATGTAGGAGATGTTTGTTTGCACATAAAAATCTTCGCCGATGCCATTCAAAAAGTCGCCCGGCAGGAAATCCAAACGCTTATGCAGCTCCCATTCGATGCCCTGGTTCTCTGCCGCAAGTGCATTAATGTAAGTCGACTTACGATCAACCGGACTTACAATGGAAGCTTCAATTGGGTTGGCAAATTCTTTAAAAAATACACCCAAAGAAGTGTAGTCACCATAGCCAAAGTACCATTCCCAGCGAAGGTCATAGTTCGTAATCTCGGTGATTTTGAGATTTGGATTTCCAACGACTTCTTTACCTGTTGTCGGATTGGTAAAAGCAGCGGGAGAAAGCTCTCGGAAATCAGGTCGCGAAACTGTTTCACTATAGGCTAGGCGGAATTGATGATCGTTGTTTATAAAGGTTGCACTAAACGCGGGTAACAATTCACTCTGATCTTGAGTTGAATTAATATCAACACTCGGTCGAAACAGATCGAAAGTGTCTGCGCTTTGACTAAAGTCTTCTTGCCTTGCACCTAAAGTAAATCTGAATCGATCATCAAAATTGATTTCCACCTGAGCGTAATAAGCTTCTAACTCGTTCTGTGCCTGGTAGTTGTCTGTTGGTCGGGTGATCTCACGAATCCGGAATCCGCCTGGTACAATATTCTCTGGAGTCAAGATCTGTTCTATGGGCAAGATAAGTAATTCTGGATTATTCGCGATAGCACCGGTAAAGGCATAACCGTATCGCCGAATTTCTGATTCCCGTTCTTTCTCACTGTAGACATAACCCAATTGTGGTGTGATGACTGAATTCAAAGGACCATAGAATGCCATGGTAAAATCGATGCCGAATTCGTCTGCCGTGTCATCCAACACGCTCCAATTTCTAAGATTACCATCGACTCGAGAGGAAAATTCACCGCCGTCGTAGCGATATGTTCTGGTATCCGGCGCATCACGCTCAGCTTTAATATGGCTGTAACGCCAATTAACTACTAGTTCGTTAAATTCTGGAAAATAGTGATCGCCTTGAAGCTGATTGGAGAAAAGTTCTCTTTCAATCCATTCGACTTCTGTTACTTCAAGATCCGATGCAGCTTCTGTGAACCCAGTGGAAGCACCAACTCTATCATCGGTTTTTCTTAACATTACCGAGGTTGCACGGATGTTGTGGTTGGGATTGAAATCGAATCCCGCAGAAAAGATTGCGCTTATATCGATACTGTTTTCTGACCTGTTGTAAGTCATACCTTCCTGTTGAGAAAGACCAAGCTCGCTGCTGCTTGGAACCCAGGTGTTTCTTTCAATTTCACTCGTATCCCAGGAGTTGGAATAATCAATTGCGCCAAAGTAGTTAAGCTTGGCCCCGTTATTACCGATTTCATGAAAATTTCCCAGTGATGTAGAAAAACTTACGTCTGCTGGAAGGTCTTCTCTATTGGGAATGTATTCATTGTTAAAACTCTGACCGATTGCCTGGAGTTCTTCTCTCGGCACACCAACTCCAGTGAATGGACTTAGAAGTCGAAGTTCTTCGCTATTACCCACCGCATTCTGTAAGAGTCCAGGTTCTGCTCTGTGACCGTCGTCATAACCCAACCAGTCCCGGTCACCGCCACTTAAAGTAAAACCATCTTGAAAAGCAGTATTGTCTCGGCCGCCAACTTTACTGGAGAAATTCCAGAAAAACTCGTCGGTAGATTTCTTGGTGCGCAATTGTAGTACGCCACCGCCGAACTCACCGGGGAAAGCCGCAGAATAAGTTTTTTGTACCAGAACACTGTCTAACACCGCGGTTGGAAACAGGTCCATTGGTACTACGCGGTTAATGGGTTCCGGGCTCGGCAGAATTGCACCATTGAGCAGAGTAGTGGAATAGCGTTCACCCAAGCCACGAACATAAACAAACTTACCTCCGATAGTGCTCAATCCAGCTACCCGTTTTAAAGCTTCCGCAATATTGGAATCACCGGAACGGGTGAATTGCTCTTCACCAACTACGTTTGATACCTGGTCTGTTCCTCGCTTCTCGTCGGGAACGAATTGTCCAATTACTGAGATCTCTTCGATCTGAGGTTCAACTTGTGCAGAAAGAGGCGCATTGTAAGACGCTACGGCAATACCAAGCACAAGTGCTTTTTTAGAAAAACGAGATGTCATTTAGAGGACCCCAAGTATGGAAAGAATCAATTTCGGCGTTAGTTTATTGCCGATTTATTACGAGAAAATTACGTTAATGTGTCAGTAATATTTCAATTGAAATAAAATTGAAACCTGGCTAAAAAAAAGGGTGCTAATCAGCACCCTTCCTTTTTTTCGCTTTGATGTTTACTAGAAATCAGTAAAAGTCCAACCGGAGGTCCAATCAGAAGCTGCATCTTTAATGGCGCCAATGTAATCGACATCGTCGAAGAAGTCAGCGCTTGGGATGTTCGCCGGAATGGCGTTTATGATTGGACCATTAGTCCAGTCACTGGCGCCCACGAAGGGGTTGGGGGCTACACCCAGGTCGACAGTGCCGAAGCTGCTGTTTGCCTGTGCACCATACCAGTTGGCCGCAGTCCATGGCGCATCGCCACTTTCCTGAAGATCAGCAGCACACTCGCTAGTGATTAAACTATTCTCCATAGTCAAGGTACCGTTTAGTTCTGCAATGCTGGCACCGGACTGGGTGAAGGTCTCTTCACCCTTTATTAAGATGCAACCCTCATCAACCGGTGGAAATGTTCCACCAATTATCGAATTGCTCATATTCATGCCTGTACCTGCTTTCAACTCGAAGGCATGACCGTTTCCTTTTTGGTCCGGGCTGCCAATGCAAGTTAAATTTGAAACAGTAGGAATTGAGCGAGGTGTTGCAATCGGATTTGATCCGAGGTTATCAGCTTCGATGCAGTTATCACCACTTGATGTTTGTTTAATAACAATGTGTTGCAGGTTACCCCGATAACCTGTAGTCCAATCCAGGGCATCGTCATCGTTACCTGTAAGTACCAGGTGTTTCGCATTTACTGTTCCACCATAGAATTCGATACCATCGTCAGCACCATTGTGCACCTGGATGTAATCGAGAATGGTTCCAGAACCTACACCCTGCAAAGAAATACTGTTTAGCTCGTTTTCAGAAGTAATTGGCCAGCCTGCGTACTTGATCTGAACGTAAGTAACAGAGCCACTGTCATCATCATCACGAGGACTAGAACCACCACCGTAAGTCCCAGTTGAACCCTCACCTTCGTCTGTACCGCTTTGAGTATTTAGTGTGGCAGAACCATTTATTACCAGTCCGCCCCAAGTACCTCGTAGATTTAGCGCATCGACTCCAGCTACATCCTGTTCCGATGTCATGATGATTGGATTAGCAGCAGTGCCGTTAGCGTATATCTTCGCGCTGCGATCAATGACCAGAGTGTTTACACCTTCCGGTGCGACTAGTGTAGTTCCTGCGTCGATTGTCAGGCTAATCTTGTCATCATTTGGCGTATCAACATTTTCGCCGATGAAAACTGTGCCATCGATTAAGTAAGAATTGTTAGCTGTCAGGTGAGTGTTAGTGGTAATACGCTCAGCGCTGGAAAGAATACATACTGGTTTATCTGCAAACTTACCTTGTCCTGCTGTAGTGTTAGTTGGACAACCATCCTGCGGTACTTCGTCAATCGTTACGGAGATTGGATTGGCATTGTAAGTTATGCCCCCAAAATCATCGCCTACCCAATAGCCAACATAAACATCTAGCGTGACATCGGTAACACCGATATCAGATCCGACAATACCTTCTAACACGGAGAAAGATTCAGTTGCTGTCAAAGTCTTAGTTGCGAATGTTTGAGGAGCGGCAAGGTCAAATAGTTCGAAGGATCCATCCGGCAAACGCACAAAATCGCCAATACCATCTGCCCTTACTACAGCAATAAGTGATCCGGTCTGGCCAACATCACCCGATGGAGGACTGATAGTAGCAACTATGTCTAATGCATCGGCAGCGGGAACGGTTGTTAGAAAACTCGCTCCATCGTTAATAGTACCTCCACCTGTAATGACAGCGCTTGATTGCCCGCCTTCAACTGTAAGTATTGGTTGATCAGCCGCCTGAGCTGACATTGAAGCAATTGCTAAAGTAATACCGGTAGCAAGTGCACCCAATTCACGTTTTTTGAAATTCATGTCGACTCCTTAGTTTTAAAAAAGTACTAGCAATTCTGTTAGCTAATATTAGGAGGGACATGTTTCAGTTCTGCGACGATTGTTTTGCAGTTTTGTGACAATTGCTTGGTGTAACAATCAAAATATTTATAATTTAATTTATTTACAATAGTCGTTTGGTAATTCAGTTGTAATTAAATTGTAATGAATTGAAGCTAGTCTTTTTCAGGAATGACAATTTCCAAAGAAGACACTAATTTGAAAGTAGAGGCGCAGCCGATCGGATTTTTTGAAACTCCGATTGCCTACGGCCGCTTGAAAAATGGTGAGGAGTTGTTAACAGAGTTAGAAATTGATATCCGTCAGAATCAGAAACAAAACGGCGGGCTTACTCGATCAAATATCCGTAGCTGGCATTCCAGAACCGACATGATGCAGTGGGGAGGCGATGCAGCGAAAAAGCTTGCAGAATCCGCGGTAAACATTGCTAAAAGAATGAGCCATTTTCTCGAATCCGATGTAGATCGATACGAATGGACCGTGAGCATGTGGGCTAACGTTATGCCTAAGGAAGGACTCAACCATATGCATGTCCACCCAGGTAATTTATGGGCAGCCGTGTTGTATATCGATATGGGTGAACAACCGGACAGGAATGACGAAGTAGGCGGCGCCTTTTACATCGAGGATCCACGCTTTCCAATGGCCGCCATGCATAACACCGGATTTCGCATGAATGATAGCAATGGCGATCCACAGCAGTATCAAGTGGAATTCAATTTGCAACGAGGGAATCTAATAGTGTTCCCCGCCTGGTTACGGCATGGGGTGCGGCCCTACCATGGCAATAGGGAAAGAATTTCGATAGCTCTAAACATAGACGCACAACTTAAAGACTAAGTGCTAGCTCTGTTTAAGCAGTGATCAAGCCGGTCAGCGCCGTTTCAACTATTCCACCTTAGCTACTCTCCTTTCGGGTCGAATCAAATCCTCTGCTCCGATTCACTCGTTTGGTCAAAACTTGATCAAATTACAGAAATTTTACATTTCAGAAATATTACAATTTTAACTGCACCAAAATTGGGCGCCCATTATTAACTCGTTGATATAAATCGAGTTAATCTTTTCGTTTGTCACAGTAATGTCACACAGGTGTAAAACAAGCCTAAATTTCTATTGCTAAAAGCCGAATTTCTGGTCCATAGTATTCACTAGGAAAGCGCAAAATTATGAATATTTTCAATGCAATAACGGCAATTTTATGAAGGTTAGAGACAGCAAAATTAGCAGGCAAAAAGAACAGTCAGCAGATAATTCGCGGCTATTTTGGATTCGAACCTGGATGTGTGTTTGGTTCCTGTTTCCGCCTCTTTTAATGGCACAGGCAAGTAGTCTGGAAATCGAATACAGTCAATTCGATGAATCCGCATTCGAACCTTTGGTGCTAATGGCTTTGCAATTACAGGAAAATGATCAGCACGTTGAAGCTGTTGATGTCATGGAGAAAGCTTGGCAGGTGAATAGAGTATCTAGTGGGCTCTACAATGAATCACAAATCGGTCTGATAGAACACATGATTGAGAGTGAAATTGAACTGGAAAATTGGGATGACGTAAGCAGGCACTATGACTACCTGGAGCATCTCTATTATCGAATCTATGATGTCGATGATCCAAAATTGGAATCTGGATTACAAAAACTTTCTTCCTGGTATGTACATGCCTTTATTTCAAACCTCAACGTTAAGCGCCTGGAGCATCTTCGAAAGGCCCATAAGATTCTCAAACGTCGTTTAGAAATAGCGGAGCTTACGTTGGATGAAGATCATCCAAAGTTTGATTTCCTACAGGAAAGCATAACTATCAGTGAGTATCAGCTCTATCTTGCTTCAGACATCCATAAAGCGCATGTCCATCAATCAAGAGTCCGCGATCAATACATTGCCGGCATAAACTAGAGTTGGGAAGGGACACTAATAGTTTCAGAAGCTAAACAAGCAGGCACTATTCAGATTTGGTTGGATACTCTTGAGGGGCATGCAGACTGGTCAGATTCAATTGTATTCCAATATCTTTATAAAATTATCAACGAGTAAATTCCGAATTTATTTGCACGCGGCATCCTTAATTACGAAGAAACCCCAAATAGGAATGAAGTAAATGATGAAGAATCCTGGCAGGAGGTTTTTTTAGTTCGATATCGATCGCGCCGAGATTTTATCTCGATGATCACATCAGATGCCTACCAGGAAAATTATCAGAAAGCTATTCGTAAAATAGCCGGTATTCTCGAGGAAAAGGCAGCGATCCCTATGGTCGCAGCTCAGATGGAATTATTGCTTCTACTACAAACGGATTGGTGGTGGCAAGATGTCACTCTTCCCATGTTGGAAAACGTGAGGAAACGAGTACGCGAACTTAGCCGAATTTCAAAAAAATTAATTTTGGAAGGATATCTATTTAGGAGGCTTGACCAGCTTTATCAAATAACTCAGCCAGCTCTAGAGCCTTTTCTTCTGTGTCGAAGAGCCATCTATTTCTCGTGTTATTATTTTCATCTAAGTGCTTTTCGTTTTGCTTACATAACTCCCACAGATGTGAATCGTTCTTTCTTTTAAGAATATTGTCTAGTTCATACATACTTAAGACTGCATCAATATATTTTTTATCGGACATTTTTTCTCCTCTGCCGTTATATTATATTACTGAGTATACGATCACCGCGGGAACGACCAAAGATATAATTAGAAAACCTGTACTTACTAAGATTGCTTCTATGATTAGTCGAGAATTTTTGATAATTTTTCGCACGATCAATTCCTTGTTAGTCCAAATTTGACGGTGAACATCTTAATAGCGCTTTGTTACAAACCCATTTCAAAAAAATTGCAATTTGATGTCGATTTTGGGAGGTATGTATGGAGGGAATGACTAATCTGTTTGGAGTTGCCGCTGTTATTGCATCGTTGATATTTGTAGTATCGTTCAAGTATGAATATGAAGAAACTAACCACTACCTAGCTTTCTGATTGCATCAAGATAAATCGGCTTACCTTTATGACTAACTACACAACTCTCGGTGGGCATGTGACATGCACCCAGTGTAATGCGCTGTCGAAACGGACTCGGCAACGCTGTAAGGCTCCTGCGATTAAAGGCAAGACTAAATGTCGGTTTCATGGCGGTAAATCTACTGGGCCTCGAACGGCAGAGGGTAGGGCGCGGATAGCAAAAGCGCATACTGTTCATGGTAGGGAAACGAGAGCTAAACGTGCAGAGCGTAGTGCTAAGCTGGCTGAACTTTATGAGCTTGAGATACTTGGTAGGTCAATAGGAATGTTTGAGGGTCGGATGGTTGGGAGAAAACCTAGGGGGAGGGGGTAGGTTATTTTTTAGTATTCCATTCAAAGCAAAGGCTGTTTAAGCGTTCTTTCTGAAAGTCTGATATGAGATTTTTCTCGTACCTTTAATTCTTAAGCAGTCAGGAATCAAGAAAAAATCTATACCCTGATTGGTCCAAATTTGGTCCAAATAGAATGGTGATATCTTGCGGGAAACTCGTAAGTTACTGATTTAGTTGGTGGGCCCACGAGGACTCGAACCTCGGACCGACGGATTATGAGTCCGGCGCTCTAACCAACTGAGCTATAGGCCCCTTTGTTTTTGTGAAGAACCTTTATCGTACAGTCTGAAATTGTGCGGCGATACTTTTTTCTATGCCTTTAGGGTCTGCTTTTAATCCCTTAGCAAATCCGATAGCAAAAGTGTCAGAAAAAATATCTTCTTCTCCGTTAGCAATGCCTTCGAATACATTGGTGGCTACTTCTTCGGGTGATCCCTTATCCCCCATTTCCATGCCTGCAGTCATATCTGTATCAATAGGCCCAGGATAGACACC
>NTJZ01000002.1 GCA_002457215.1 OM182 bacterium MED-G28
TAGAAAATGTGCGAACAAATATTGGTGAAAAATCTAACGATGCAATATTGGCCAGGCAATATGCTTCACTTTGCGATGTATTCGTAATGGATGCATTTGGAACAGCTCATCGTGCTCAAGCGAGCACGCATGGTGTCGCGGAATATGCGCCCTTAGCTTGCGCCGGCCCTTTATTGTCTCGCGAGCTGGATGCCTTAGAAAAATCGCTTTCCAATCCAGAACGACCAATGCTCGCAATTGTTGGGGGCGCTAAGGTTTCGAGTAAACTCGAAGTTTTAAAAAGATTGGCTACTAAAGTCGACCAGCTAATCGTGGGCGGGGGTATCGCCAATACATTTTTACTAGCGGCTGGACATGGTATTGGTAATTCATTGTGTGAACCTGACTTAGTGTCAACGGCAAAACAGTTGATGCAGACTACTGAAATTCCTTTGCCCACCGATGTGATTGTGGCCAAGGAATGCAGCGCAGAAGCCGTTGCCAAGGTAAAGTCAGTCACAGAGGTTGCTGCCGATGATCTAATTCTTGATATAGGCCCAGAAACCACAGCAAACTTAAGCAATATTATTGCTGCTACAAAGACCATTATCTGGAATGGTCCCGTGGGCGTTTTCGAGTTTGAGCAGTTCGCTAATGGTACGGAACAAATAGCTCTTGCAGTGGCGCGTAATCAGGGCTTTTCTATTGCCGGGGGTGGAGAGACGATCGCTGCTATAGATAAGTTTAAGGTAACTAACGCAATTACCTATATTTCAACCGGGGGAGGTGCGTTTCTTGAGTATGTGCAGGGAGCCAATCTTCCCGCTGTGGAGCTACTGAAAAAAAAAGGCAAAGGGATTTAAGCTTTGTCTGAAAATAATTAAACTTACTGCATTAGAATCAGTCATTAATTTATAGTCAGAAGACAAAAGGCAAAGCCATGGCTCTTATTAGTTTAAGACAATTACTAGATCACGCAGCAGAAAATGACTACGGTGTTCCCGCATTCAACGTCAATAATTTAGAGCAGATTCGTGCCATCATGGAAGGAGCAGATGAAGCTAATAGTCCTGTCATCTTGCAAGCCTCAGCCGGCGCGAGAAAATATGCGGGAGCAAACTTTCTTAAACATCTAATTCAAGGTGCCATCGAAGAATTTCCTCATATTCCCATCGTAATGCATCAGGACCATGGTGTATCACCAGCAGTCTGCCAGCGCTCTATCCAATTGGGGTTTTCCTCTGTGATGATGGATGGTTCTTTAGCAGAAGACGGTAAGACGCCTACGGATTTTGACTATAATGTCAGCGTGACCAAAGCCACCGTAGATATGGCCCACGCTTGTGGTGTATCGGTTGAAGGTGAGATTGGCTGCCTTGGTTCATTGGAGACTGGTATGGCAGGTGAAGAGGACGGCATTGGTGCGGAAGGGAAATTATCTATGTCGCAATTGTTGACTGATCCTGAGGAAGCATCGGATTTTGTTAATGCCACAGGAGTAGATGCGTTGGCGATTGCGGTTGGAACCAGCCATGGCGCGTACAAATTCAGCCGTCCACCCACTGGTGACATATTGGCGATTGAGCGAATTAAAGAAATTCATGCAAGAATTCCAAACACACACCTGGTTATGCATGGGTCGTCGTCTGTGCCTCAAGAGTGGCTAGCAATAATAAATGAATTTGGTGGGGAAATTCCTGAAACCTACGGAGTGCCTGTGGAAGAAATTCAAGAAGGTATTCGTCACGGAGTGCGAAAGGTAAATATTGATACAGATTTACGACTCGCTTCTACTGGAGCTGCAAGAAAATTTCTTGCAGAAAACAAATCAGAATTCGATCCGCGTAAGTTTCTCATTCCGACTATGACAGCGATGAAAAATATCGTTAAAGCACGACTGGAAGCATTTGGTGCTGCGGGGCAAGCTTCGAAGATTAAAAAAGTTCACAGCTTGGAGGAGATGTATCAGCGCTATGCCAACGCTGCTTAAAGTGAAACTTTCTACCTAGTCGATGATTGGCAATGTTTTCGCGAGACGACGCAGCTGAACTCAGAGCTAATCTAAGCCCCATAGAATTTGCTGGCCCCTCTAATCTTAGCTCTTTGGCCATCGCTTATCGTGACCACTATGGTTTGCGCTTTAATCAGAATTCGCATTTGGAATCTCATCGTATCGGCATTATTGAAAGTAGCGGTTTCCAACTAGTTTGTCAGTATTTTTCAGTTTCTATTAAACGTCAACGTGGTACGGTCTTTCTTGTCCATGGGTACTTCGATCATGCAGGACTTTATGGAAATTTAATTAAACATTGTTTGATGCATGGTTTAGCGGTAGCTGTATTCGATCTACCTGGACATGGATTGTCTAGCGGTAAACTTTCAAGTATTGAGTCCTTCAATCAATACTCAGAGGCGTTTCTAAGTTGTGTTAATGAAGCGGAAAAACAACTGATTAATAAACCTTGGTTCGCTATTGGGCAAAGCATGGGGGCAGCAGTATTAATTAATTGTATTATTGAAAAGACGTTTCCTCTTCAAGATTTTGAGCATATTATTCTGCTCGCTCCACTCTTGTATCCTCGAAAACGGAATGCCATGCGATTTCTTTTTCCTTTGGTGCGCTGTTTTTTTTCATCAATGAAAAGAAATTTTTCAACCAATAGTCATGACCAAGAATTCCTGAATTTCCTGCGTGCTAGCGATAGCTTGCAAAGCAGCCGGCTACCAGTTGATTGGCTACTGGCAATGGTGGACTATCAAAAACGATTCGCTACGTTCCCTACAGAAGTTCAGAAACTCAGTATTATTCAAGGAACTGCTGATAAGACTGTCGACTGGAAATACAATATAAGAAAAATAGAGGAAAAATTCGAAGGCTCTAAAGTTTACTTAGTTGATGGAGGCATGCATCATTTAGTTAACGAATCTCGAGGTTATCGCGAACGTGTCTTTTCGCTAATAAATCAGTTGTTGGATTGAGTACCGGTAAACAAGCATTCAGTTGCGAACGATCCCCGCGCCATATTTTTTTAGCGCTTAAGTTTCAATATCCTATTGTAGAAAGGTCCATTAATGAATAGCAACACCATGGGGCTAATCGATCAGCTTGCTGGAATCGTCGGTGTTGATGCCGTGAAAACTGGTAGTGCTGACCTGAACCATTTTGGCAAAGACTGGACTAAAGTCTACGTGCCTGACCCAGCCGCTATCGTGTTTCCGAGTAACATCGAACAAGTACAAGACATTGTAAAACTTGCCCATAAAAGAGAAGTTGCCCTGGTTCCATCCGGGGGTCGAACTGGGTTGAGTGGTGGTGCAGTCGCTGAGAAACAAGAACTCGTCGTATCATTTGATCGTATGAACAAAATTCTTAGTTTTGACGCTGTGGATAGGCAGGTGGTTTGTCAGCCTGGAGTTATTACTGAACAGCTTCAGGAATTTGCTACTAATAAAGACCTTTTTTATCCAATTGATTTTGCGTCTTCAGGGTCGAGTCAGTTAGGTGGCAATGTCGCGACTAATGCCGGTGGGATCAAAGTGATTCGTTATGGCATGACTCGAAATTGGATTCTTGGAATGAAGGTTGTCACTGGCACAGGCGAAGTGCTTGATCTTAATCGTGGCCTAACAAAAAATGCGACTGGCTATGATTTTCGTCATTTGTTCATTGGCTCAGAAGGCACACTAGGGTTTATCGTCGAACTAACGCTCGCGTTGTGTTCCAAGCCTAATGACCCTACGGTTTTGTTGTTGAGTGTTGAGCGCATGGTCGAGACCATGGAAGTGCTCAAAGCCTTTCAAAACAGGATGGAGCTGACCGCCTTTGAGTTTTTCTCTGACAAGGCTATGCAATATGTAATAGAGGAAAAAGGTCTGCAGCGGCCATTTGAATTGGCCTCAGAGTTCTATGTGCTCATTGAATTTGAAAAAGTGGCTGAACAAGATATTAAAGATGCCATAGAGTTGTTCGAACATTGTTTGGAACAAGGATGGATATCAGACGGAATAATTAGTCAGAGCGCTGGCCAAGCTGATAGCCTTTGGCGTCTGCGGGAGGATATCTCCGAGACTATTTCTAAGTTTACCCCCTATAAAAACGATATTTCGGTAAAGGCTTCCCAAGTTCCAAGTTTTCTAGAAGCGTCAGAGGCCTTGGTATCGGAGGCGTACCCCGACTTTGAAATAATCTGGTTCGGGCACATTGGCGACGGGAATTTACACTTAAATATATTGAAGCCTGCTAACCTTGCAGTCGAAGATTTCTATAAAAGGTGTGATGAGGTTTCAGAACGGGTATTCGATCTAGTGAGAAAGTTTGGTGGAAGCATTTCTGCCGAACACGGAATCGGCATGCTGAAAAAACCCTATCTCCATTATTCTCGTGGGGCAGTAGAGTTAGATTATATGAAGGCGATAAAGCAGGTATTCGACCCACAAAATATTATGAATCCTGGGAAACTGGTCGATCTGTAGAACTAAACGACCGGATGACAAGCGCTACAGGAAGAATTGGGCACACAAAATTCTCCATTTTCTCCGTTACAATTTAAAACAATTCTTGTTTCCATCTGTTAGATTTACAGCGTAAACTGATTTAGCGACTGTTGTAGATCGCTGAATTACTTAAACGTAGTTCAAGTTTCCAATTTATATTTAGTACGAGAGAAATATGTCAGACATAGCAGAGGGTACCGTTAAGTGGTTTAACGATGAGAAAGGGTTCGGCTTTATTGAACAAGAAGGTGGTAAAGATGTGTTCGTGCATTTCAGTGCCATTAACGGTTCTGGAAGAAGGACTCTTCACGAAGGGCAAAAAGTGACCATGGAAGTAAGTCAAGGTCAAAAAGGGCCACAAGCAGAGAACGTTACTCCGTTATAAGAAAGTTCAGCGGCGATGCCGACTCCTACCAGAATAATTATTGCTTGAGAGAATTGGTCCAGGAGAAGTCAAAAGCATTACGACTTCGTTCAATTTAAGATCAACACTTTCCTACTTGTCTTATTCTAAAGGTGAACTGAATCACCCGAAGTAATTCAGGATTCTATAGTCTTGACCCCTGTGGCTGTGCCAAGAAATAGTCGATCTGCCGGCCTTTTTGCAAATAAACCACTGGTTACCAAGCCAGTAATTTGGTTGAGTTCGTTCTCTAATTTTCTTGGGTCCAGAATCTCTAAATTAAAAATATCCAATATGTGATTACCATTATCGGTCACACAGTTTTCTCTAAACACTGGGTCGCCACCGAGCTTGACTATCTGTCTCCCGACATAACTTCTTGCCATCGGAATGACCTCCACCGGCAGGGGAAATGTACCCAAGATTGATACCAGCTTTGATTCATCAGCAATGCACAAGAATTCCGTTGCAGCAGCGGCAATTATTTTCTCTCGAGTCAGTGCTGCGCCACCTCCTTTTATCAATTGCAAATATTCGTTAGATTCATCTGCTCCATCCACATAAACAAAAACCTCGCCAACACTGTTTAAGTCAAACACTGGAATATTGAGTTCTTTAAGTCTCTTTGCTGACTCTTCAGAGCTTGCTACCGTGCCCTCAATTTTCTGAGCGATCGCGCCTAATTCTTTAATAAAAAAATTGGCAGTTGATCCTGTTCCTATTCCTACGATCGAGTCGTTTTCAAGCAGTGATTCGACATATTCAAAAGCCTGTCTGGCGGCGGCTTTTTTTAAATTATCTTGTGACATAGTGTCATCCTAATCGATTTTTGATTGTAGTTTTCTATGAATGCCTTACTCGATTCGCTATTCGTTGTCCCATTTTTACAGCGCTATCGGCTCGCAAATTTTGGTCTAGCTCGATTGCTTCTGGAGGAAATAAAACAATTGCGGTGGAACCTAATTTAAACCGTCCTAGTTCCACTCCGGTAGCAAGTTGAATTGGTGGTTCCTTTTCTAAATACTTAGTTTGTCGAATAGTACGACTACCGATGTTTGGGCAAACTTGACCTCCCCAAACTGTTTCGATACCAGCTACTATCATTGCACCTACTAATACTACGCACATTGGCCCGACTTCTGTGTTGAATACACATATTGCTCTCTCGTTGCGAGCGAACAGATTCGGAACAGCTTTTGCAGCTGCTTGGTTAACGGAGAACAGACGTCCAGGGACATAGACTAGTTTCTGAAGTTGTCCGGATAATGGCATATGCACTCGGTGGTAATCTCTAGGAGACAAGTAGACCGTGGCAAAAGTGCCATTTCGAAATTCATCAGCTAAATTTTGATCGCCGCCTAACAAATCTGTTACTGAGTAGTCTCGGCCTTTGGCTTGCAGAATCTTCTCATCGTTAATGAGCCCCAGTGCACTTATTGTGCCGTCGGCAGGGCTAACTATGGCACCTTCATCACTTGCTATCGGGCGTGCACAGGCTCTAAGTTCCCGCGTAAAAAAACTATTAAAATTCGGGTATTCCAGTGGATCAGAAATCACCGCTTCATTCATGTCCACCTTATAGCGGCGAATAAAGTTGCGGATAAGAAAATTTTTAAGCAGCGAGCCTTCAGCAAGAAGTCCAACACAGCGAGATAACAAATGATGGGGTAATAAGTAATGTATTAGGGTAAGCAGGTTAGGCATTTACCGCTTCCAAAAAATAGTTATACTTCAACGGGCGTCTCGGGGTGGTTGCCCCATTCTGACCAGGAACCATCATAAGCCTGAATATCCAAACCTAAAAGCTTGCCGACAAAATAAGTGAGCCCAGAACGGTGATGACTTAGACAATGAGTAATAACTTTTTTACCTGGAGTTATTCCGATAGATGCCAACTGTTGTCTTAATAAATTCAGTGACTTAAGTTTTAAGCCATTGTCACGGTCCATGACATCAAGCCAATCAAGATTCACGGCGCCGGGAATGTGGCCATTTTTTAAAGCTGTGATCTTTGAACCTTCGTATTCTTCTTTTGCCCGAGCGTCCCACACAATGACATCATTATTTTCTATGCTCGCAATTACCTCGTCGAGCTCAGCAATGAAACTTTTATCAATCATACAATGAAACTCAGATGGTTTTGGAGATACCACCTCGGTTGGAAGTGGGAGCCCAGCTTGAGCCCAAGATATTTGCCCACCGTTCAAAAGAGAGTAGGACGAGTGCCCAACCACATCGAGAGTCCACAATAACCGACCTGCCCACCCCCCCCCTTCATCATCATAGGCAATTAGATGTTTGTCATGACTTAGGCCAATTCGGGAAAATAATCTGTCTAAGGACTCTTGTGATGGAAGTTTTCCAGTAGCAGGTTTTACTCCACAGACAAGCTCTCCTGGTTGGACAAGTATCGCGCCCGGAAGATGCCCTTCAGAAAAGACCTTTTCAGAGCAAACTGCAATAATAATAAGTTCTTTCGACGGCAGTTTTTTAGCGAGATCTTCTGGTTCTATTAATAAGAATGGACAGGGAATAGTATTCATTGTGCTAATTATTTACATTCCAATAGCGAGTGTTTTTTCAACCGACATCTTACTTTAAACCTCTTTTTATTAACGAATTATTCCATGGACTTCAGAATACTTTGAAAGCTTTCGAATCGATCCGCAGTAACATCTCCATTTTCGATAGCAGCTTGAATTGCGCAACCGGGTTCACTGCTATGACTGCAATCGCGAAATTTACATTCCGCCGCGCAGCACCTAAGTTCAAGGAAACCAGCTAGAACTGAATCTGCATCCAAATGGCCGAGGCTGAATTCTCTGATTCCCGGTGAATCGATGAGGTCAAAATCCTGCAAATGGAATAGACGTGACGTTGTCGTGGTATGGGTACCCTTGTATTTAGATTTTGATAAATCTCCCACATCTGCCAGATGATCATAACCTAAACGGTTCACTAATGAGGATTTTCCAACGCCCGACTGGCCAACAAGAACCGCGATTTTATTCCTGAGATTGGCCTGCAATGCTGCTACCCCGGTACCCTGAAGGGCTGAAACCTCAAATACTGGATAACCCAAACCACGATAAATTGACAGCATATTGGTAATTTGCTCACTAGGAATGGTACTAAGTAAATCAACTTTATTCAGAACTAAGAGAGGCTCGAGGCCGAGGCTATTAATTGCCACCAAATATCGATCAATAAGATTAAGGAATGGTTCTGGCACTACAGCAAAAACCACCAGCACATAATCGATGTTTGCGGCTAACGGTTTGAGTTTGGCTTGGGAATCAGGTCGCGCAAAAACGTTCTTGCGTTTAGCTATTGCAACAATCACCCCAGCTTCTTCTGTATCTTGTTCCCAAAGAACCAAATCGCCTGTGACTAGAGGGGGAAGATTCGCTCTCTGGTGACAGCGAATAGTTGCTGTGGAGTTCTCTCCCGTCAATACTTCAACGTCTAATTGTTGTCCATAGTGGCTAATGATTCTTCCGTTGTAATCGGACTCATTTATTGGGGAATCTTTGTCAGCGCTGCTAAGTTCGTTTTGCTGATTTTCAGCAATGCGAAGTCGTTGTTGTTTGCTGAGGCGTCTCTTACTCATTGCCAGTTAGTGAACAAAAGGGTAGTCATAAAGGATATGATTATTACATATTCCCTTGATTGAAGCTTTGCTACAATATTTAGATTAAAAGGCAATTGATTTTTTAGCATGGACAAAAAACTGAATTTGATTTGGATCGATTTAGAAATGACGGGATTAGCCCCTAATGCAGATCGAATCCTAGAGATAGCTACATTGATCACTGACGCAAATCTCAATATTATTGCTGAAGGTCCTAATTTGGCTGTGAGGCAAAGTGACGGGCTTTTGGACGGAATGGATGATTGGAACCAGCGACATCATAGTAAAACTGGACTTATAGAAAAAGTTAAAAATAGTAGAATAGATGACAAAGAAGCCGAGCGACAAACAATAGAATTTTTAGTCCAGTATTCTGAAAAAGGAGCATCACCAATGTGTGGCAACAGCATCTGTCAGGATCGTCGCTTCCTCGCCAATTATATGCCAGAACTTGAAGAATTTTTCCATTATAGGAATTTAGATGTGAGTTCCATTAAAGAACTTGTACGCAGATGGAAACCAGAAATACTGGAGGGCTTGGTAAAGAAGGGAACCCACATCGCCATGGATGACATAAAAGATTCTGTTATTGAACTTGTTCATTATCGAGAGCACTTTATAGACGCATAAGGAAGCGCAATTGCAGCTATTGAGCCTTTTGATGTTGATCTAGCGCCCATCTAACATGTTCTCTAACCATCTCCGAAGAATTGTTTATTCCGCTCTGTAGAGCATTCATTACTTCATCACTGGACTCCGCATTCCCCAGGCCGATTGCTAAATTCCGTTGCCAACATTCATAACCTATTCTTCGAATCGCAGAGCCTGAAGTATTTGTGAGAAATTCTTCTTCGCTCCACATAAAAAGTATAGTCAGCGCAACATCATCAAAATCATGTCTTGGCTTAAAGTCATCTTCAGCCGTTTCATTGGTAAATTTATTCCAAGGACACACGAGTTGACAATCATCACATCCAAATACTCGATTACCCATCGCTTTCCTAAATTCTTCAGGAATAGCATCTCTTAGTTCGATTGTTAAGTAAGATATACAACGCTTAGCATCTAAAATATTTGGCCCGACAAAGGCTTTAGTTGGACAAATATCTAAGCACGCTCTGCAACTCCCACAGTGATGAGTCACTGCGTTATCAACGGGCAGCGGCAGGTCAGTAAAAAGTTCGCCCAGGAAAAACCAGGAACCTGCCTCCTTATTCAGTAGCATTGTATTTTTGCCAATCCATCCTAAACCTGCTTTTTCGGCAAGGGCTCTTTCTAGGACTGGAGCACTATCAACAAAAGCACGATAACCAAACTCTCCAACTGTGATCTGGATTTTATGCGCAAGTTGTTGCAGCCTTTTACGAATTAGTTTGTGGTAATCCCGTCCTCGAGCGTAGCGGGAGATATAGGCAGTATTGCGTTTGGAAAGAGGTGAAAATGAATTTTCTTTCTCTAAAGAATAATCCATGCGCACGCAAACAACCCGAATGGTTCCAGGGACCAACTGCCCCGGATTGCAGCGTTTATCTTGGTTGCGGGCCATGTAATCCATAGCGCCATGATAGTCATTTTCTATCCAGGATTTTAGAAGTGACTGGTATTCTTCTAGGTCTATGTCAGTAATCGCAGTCTCTTGAAAACCTAGATCCCTGGCCCAATCTTTGATGTCTGCTGCGAGTTTAGAAAAATCGATTTCGCTCATAGCAATATTATAACTTGGTTAAGAACTCAGAGCCGCAATTCGCATTAACTATGAAGCTTATTTTTACTACTTTGTTATTGGCACAAGAAAGACACCCAGATTATGGCTTTTTTAAATACTGAAATTTGATTGTTAATCAAGCCCTATTAGGTTTCTTCCGCTAGCCATTCATTAAGATCTAATACATCCTGAGGGGTCAGGATTCCCGAGACCTGTTTCAGTACTAAGCTATCAATTACATAATCAAAACGCGCATCAGCATAAAGACGCAGTGCACGGTATAAATTTTCTCGTGCTAATAAAACCTCAACGATATTACGAGTTCCAACTTCAGCGCCTAGTTCAGTCGCATCTAGTGCGCTCTGTGCAGAAGTAATAGATTGCTGACGTTGGGCAATAACAAGTACATCTGTATTGACCCGGCGATAAGCATTGCGAATGTTTTGTGTCAATTGTCGCTTGGTAAATTCTAATGACTCTTGAGCAGCAATAACTTGATACTCTGCTGCTCGACGACGAGATCTGGTTGCGCCACCCGAATAAATTGGAATTGATAAGTTCAAGGCTAATTGTGATCGATCACTAGCACCCCCACCAATTTCAATACCTTGATTGACAATGGGAGCGGTAACAACGTGTCCGTAAAAGGCCGAAATATCCAAAGTTGGAAGATGTTCTGATTTTCGCGCACTCAAATTTTTGCGCGAAGCAGTTAGATTAAATTCTGCAGCAGCAACAGCTAAACTATTATCGTCGGACTGGTTTTCCCATTCGAGTAGGTTGCCTTCGACTTCGACAATCGGGAAATCCTCCCTAAGCTCATCTACGTTGGGATGAGCTTGGCCAGTCAATGCTTCCAATGCTTCAAAACGAGCCTGCAAGAAATCTCTTTGTAGGATTGTGGTATTGCGAGCCAAATCAAACGCAGCTTGTGCATCATAGACATCTGTAATTGCCACCAAACCAACAGCCTCGCGTTGTTGGGTTTGCTGCAAGGACGTTTGTGCAGCTTCTTCTTCTTGCAGATTGGTTTCGAGTAATTCCTGTGCACGGAGCACATCAAAATAAGCCATAGCAACACGCATTATCAAATCTTGCTCTTGCGCAGCAAGATTTACGGCAGCAGCGCGATCGCTTGCTTGGGAGCTTTGGAAATTATACCAATTAGAAAGATTTAGAACGCTTTGATTCAACCCAATACCCCAGTTGTGGTTATTAATTCCCGGACGGAAACTGTGATCATCAATGATTCTGGTACTAACAAGATTCCCTGAAATTGGGTCTGGAATATTGACATAGCGAGAATCAGTAGGTCCTGAGGTTAAGCGCGTTGTGGAAGCTTGAAGCCCAAATGATGGCAACAGAGTAGATCTGCTTTGCACCATAGTTTCTCGATTAGCCCGATAGTTAGCCTTGGCTTGTTTTAACGTAGGGTCATTTTCCAGCGCTAAATTCAGAATAGTGACTAAGTCGTCTCCATAACTGGCAGTAGCGCTGATAATGCTGACTAATAAAATTCCGATAAACTTCGCTATACGTCCCATAGTTCGTACCTAAGTGCTAAAAATAGTGTATTGATTATTCTGTAAAATATGATGATCTAAATAAGGTTCAAGCTGGCGGTTTTCAAGCAAGACGGCATTCTACACAGCGTAACGAAAAGTGACAATTTAATCAGACCGTTTGCGACAGTTAGCATTCCTATACCCACTAGATGTTATAAATCCCTTATCCCCTAAACAGATATTTCTGTCAAAAAGAGCGTCCAATAAACTCTTCCATTACTTTTAAGCAAGAATGACCCAGTCGTTTGCAACGCAAAGTTGACCAGCCATATTTCTCATCTGGTGTTGCAGTAGTGTCTTTGAACGGCATTTCTAATGTCATGGCCAAGCAGTTATGTAGACCTGCAATTTGTGCGGTACTCATCGTCATGTTTGCTTGCCCGGCAGCTTTGGATGGATAACCTCTTATGGTTTGAAAATCTGTATTAACTTCAGCGAGACGATTCTTATAAAAATCCAGTTGTGCTTGTCGACTTTTACTCCAGCCCTTTAAGCCTTCTGTGCCAGCAATAAAACAATAAGGAAGTGCTTCGTCTCCATGCACATCCAAAAGAAAATCTACGCCAGTCACCGACATTTTTTCTTTCACGAAAAACACTTCCGGACTTCCTTCAAGAGATGGTATTTGCCATTCACGATTTAGATTATTGCCAGCAGCATTCGTCCGTAGATGCCCCCGTCGACTGCCGTCAGGATTCATATTGGGAATAATAAATACATTACATTTATCAAGAACACGTTGAGTTTGTGAATTTTCGATATCGACAAGCAATTCGATACAGCCTTCCATCCACCATTCTGACATAGTTTCACCTGGATGCTGTCGGGCAATCAGCCAGCAGTTTTTCTTGTATTTAATATCTCCTGTTGAAAAGACGAGTAGGTCCATATCTTGTCCGTCAAGTGTTTTTCCTATCGTCTCATGAGTACAGTGTTCATAGCTTAATGCATTCGCAATAAGATCATGGTGGCGTTCCATGGAGTAGGGAATGAAATAAGCGAAATAGACTGAATCATGCCTAGAGGTGAAGACGATACTTAATACATCAGCTTTTAAATCAGTGTCATGACGGCACCACTCTTTTCTATCGTATGAATAAAGGACACGATAATTTTCAAAACCCAAGGGATAGGCAGCACTTTTCGCATTAGTAATATTTAACGTGCATTGCTGGTTTTTGACGCCGCTAAGTCGAAAGTAAAACCATTGAAAAAATTCAGAATTATTGTCCCGATTAATTTCCAATTGAATATTGCTAGCATCATTGCAGTCAATTACAGAAATATTTCCCGCATCAAAATTCTGATTAATCTCCATGGCTTTTCCCCGTTTCATTACATTTGAATCAAATTCAAAATGCCAGTAGATGAGAATATGACTTTATAAACAACAATTTGCTATCATTGCCGCCCTTTTCTTAGAGCCTACGAAACTAGACTCCGCTACGGCAGATACTATGGCAGTTATCACAGACAATTTAAATATTATGTCAAATGACGCTCTCATCACCCCTGAACAACTGAAGCAGGAAATGCCCTTAGCTGGCGCTGCAATGGACTCAGTGCGGAGTGGCAGAGAAACAATATTTTCAATACTCGATCGCAAGGACCCACGTCTGTTTGCAATTGTCGGTCCATGCTCGATTCATGATACCGATGCGGCAATGGATTATGCACGACGATTGAAAGAGCTCGCCGAAAAAGTTCAAGATTCTTTATTCATAGTTATGCGCGTTTATTTCGAAAAACCGAGAACTTCTATTGGCTGGAAAGGGCTCATAAATGACCCATATCTTGATGATTCCTTTAAAATAGAAGAAGGGTTGCGCAAAGGGCGAAAGCTTCTTTTGGATATTGATGAGCTTGGGTTGCCAACATCAACCGAAGCTCTTGACCCTATCTCGCCTCAATACCTACAAGATTTAATTGCCTGGTCTGCGATTGGTGCTCGAACAACAGAATCTCAGACTCATCGCGAAATGTCATCAGGGCTTTCGTCAGCAGTTGGTTTTAAAAATGGAACCGATGGTGGTTTAACTGTTGCAGTTAACGCAATGCAATCTGTATCTAGCCCCCACCGCTTTTTGGGAATTAACAGCAGAGGTCAAGTTTCAGTAGTAACGACTAAAGGCAACCCCTATGCTCATGTTGTACTCCGGGGTGGAAGTAATGGTCCTAACTATAACTCTGACCATATTGCTCAATGTGAGAGAGCTCTAGCCGATGGTGGGGTCAGTAGTAACATTGTAATTGATTGTAGCCATGCAAACTCGAGTAAGAACCCAGATGTGCAACCCTTAGTCTTAAAAGATGTGACCCATCAAATTCTGGAGGGAAACACTTCCATTATTGGGATTATGCTGGAGAGTTTTATCCACGCCGGCAATCAAGCAATACCTGAAGACTTGGATAAACTGAAATATGGAGTATCAGTTACAGATGCTTGTATGGATTGGGAGACTACTGAACAGTCATTATTGGAAATGGCTGAAAGATTAAAAGATGTCCTAACGAAGCGGTAGCTCAATTAGAAAGTGGATCCAGATTGAGAAAAGAATTCATTTACTTTTTTTTATGCGAATACGCTATCCTGTGAATTTTATATTCAACTTTCGGTAACGGTTTTTCGGAGGCAACAAAAAAGCCTTAGAGGGCCTTTTTGTTTTGGATCGTGCTATTAAGGTTAGCATTTCGTTAGGCGCTACTGGCGTAAACAATCGAGAGAGGTTCTTTCTCCTTCCTCCCCAAGCTTATCCATTGTTGGACGAAGGGGTTATCTAGTAGGTTTTTCATGTAGGTATTCGCATCTTTGCTCAGCTCTGCGCCATAGGTTTCGAAGCATGCCGCTACCGGTGTGAACATACAATCTGCAATGGAGAAGCGGCCATAAAGGTAATTACCGTTTTCTCCGAAACGTCTTCTACAACAGCTCCATATGGCATCAATACGTGCGATTTCGTTTTTTAAATCATTAGATGGGTTTAGTCTGTAAGAAGCCTTGCAGTTTAGTGGCCATTCTTTTTTAAGTGCCACAAATTCTGAATGAATTTCTGCACTCACTGAGCGCGCATTAGCTCTGCGTTTTGAACTAGTGGGCCAACCTGCGCCAGCGAGGAGACTTTCTGAAATATATTCACAAATCGCTAAAGAATCCCAAACTGTTGTATCTTGATGTAATAAAACAGGAACTTTCAACGAAGGAGAATAAGGCCCGAGTTTTTCAGCGGTATTGTCCTGAAAAAGTGCAATCTGAATTTCTTCAAAATCTACATCAAACATCTTTAGCAATAGCCATGGGCACATCGACCAGGACGAATAATTTTTGTTTCCAATGACGAGTCTGATGTCTTTCATTTTATGACTCCAAATTAATTTAATTTTATTAATCTTCGGGTGTTTGAGTGATCATAGTTTGACTATTGTCTCTTAATCGTACGATCACTCGTCGATCAAAAAAATCAGTCTCGAAATTTTGCACTGCTTGGAGGGGGCGAGTTTCTCCATGCGCCAGCGTTGCAATGGAAGCATTATCTATTCCCATCCCTATAAGAAAAGATTTTACTGAGTCACTACGTTGTTGAGATAGGTTCAAGTTTCTACTCGGATCTCCAGTACGGTCGGAATAGCCAGTGATTTCAACTTTCGCATTTGTCATTTGTTTAACAAGTGATGCTATGCTCTCGAGTTGCTCATTGTAATGGAGTTCAATATCACTGGACCCAGTCCTAAAATAAATAGAACTGACAGTATTGTCACAGCAAGTAATTACTGGTTGGGCTGATAAAAATGCAGGTAATATCTTTGGAGGGGCTTTTCTAAAACGATCGAGTTCCGTTTTTGCGGTTTGATATTCCTTTTTAATAATTTCTAGTTCATTTTCTACTGCGGCAAATTGGATTTGTGACTCATTAAGCGATGCCTGCAAGTTATTTACTTGACTCGCGGTGCTCCATGCGTCTCCGAACAAGGCGCCAATACCTGCTCCAATCACGACGCCAGGCGGACCCCCTAATGCTCCACCTAGAATTGCGCCACTAAAAAGACCACGAGTTTCTCCTCTTAGCTGCTGTTCTTCATAATTTTGGTGCGAGGTATCGGTGAATGCCGTACTACTGACGGTGCAGAGAATTAGTAATAGAGAGAGTTTTCTAATCATAGTCATTTCCTGTTTTGGGCGGAACAAAAATCAGTTAGTTAGAGTCCAATCAAGAAAGAGGTTTCTCAAAGGCATTCTGTTCTGATTTCATATTACGCATTAAACAAGATGTTTCTTGCACCGCAGGGCGGCGATTGGGGCTATGTGGTGATTAAATATGGCAGAATAGTGACAATTGGCCGAAAGCAGCCTCCGTCTCTCTTTATCGGCGTGCAAATGAGGTATAGTCGCGAGCAACTCAGCGCTAACTTATTGAGCTATAAAAAAATCCCTTAGTTTCGGAAAAACTGAAATATCAGTAGATGAATTGATATATGAGCAGAAGAATAGCAATTGTTGAGGACGAGGCCGCCATCAGGGAAAATTATGCTGATGTCTTACGCAAGCAAGGCTACGAAGTGCAGACCTATGCAAACCGTAAAGACGCGATGTCGGCTTTCGATATTCGACTACCAAATTTAGCCATAATTGATATAGGCTTGGAGACTGAAATCGATGGTGGGTTTACTCTGTGTCAGGCACTAAGGGGTTTGTCTGATACCTTGCCTATCATATTCCTAACAGCGCGAGATAATGATTTCGACACCGTTAGTGGACTGCGCATGGGTGCTGACGACTATTTAACCAAGGACATAAGTCTTCCGCATTTAACAGCAAGAATTGCCGCTTTGTTTCGGCGGCTCGACGTTATCGATCAGCCTCCGTCTCCAGAAAATTTGATAGAACGGGATAAGCTCACTCTAGATATCGGTCGGCTAACAGTTCAATGGAAAGGAGATGCTGTGCCTTTAACGGTTACCGAATTCTGGATGGTGCATGCGTTAGCAAAATATCCTGGCCACGTAAAAAGTCGACAAGTACTTATGCAAGAATCAAAAATATTCGTCGATGGAAGCACAATTACTTCTCATGTTAAACGGATTCGTAAGAAGTTTTTACAAGCTGACAACGATTTTGATTGCATCGAGACTGTTTATGGAATGGGTTACCGTTGGAATGTTGAACTAGCCGCAAGTAATTAATGAATACATTTTTCGTACTATTAAAGACACAATCAACCTGGTTTAATTTTTGCAATAAGTTCGAAGTGATAATGTTCACTAAATAGTAGTTATTTCCAATTATGAAAATTACATTCAAAAATCCCTTTGGAATTCGTTTCAAACTAGTTTTCCTTTCCAGCTTTTTGTTGGTAATTCCTTGGCTTGGTTATCAATATATTCTTGTCATGGAAGAGTATCTGCAACGTGGACAAGAGCAAACTGTTCTTGGTACTGCGCAAGCCCTTGCTACTGCACTAAACGAGCGCCCTGAACTCTTTGATGAAGGTAGCTATAGTCCGGCGCGGCGGAGCGAAGATCTCTATGTGTATCCTATATTTTCTCCACTAGAACTAGATGATGGCTCGCTTCTCGATTGGCGCGAGTATCAACAGTATGAAGTAGATTATGATCGTAGAAATTATCTACGTACTCCGCTTAACCCTGTTCGCTACTATGATAAAGATGGGTCGGTTCAATTTAAAAACATGGTGGGTGAATACAATGGCTCCCTTTTTGCCTATTTTAAAGTTAAAGATGACCATCTTGTTTATCGAGATCGCGAAGCCTTAAGCGTATTTCGAAGCGACTTCCTGCAGCTAACGATGTTGTCTCAAGATGGAAATGAGATTACACGCTATGTCATTGCCCCCTACGGTCCTGAGCCAATTTATCCGTTCCATGTAGAAAGTGATTATTCAAATCCCACCTATGAAGGCCGAATTACAGGACAGTGGTATGAGGTGGAGAGTGGATATGAAGTAGAATTGCAAATTCCCATGCAAATGCTTGGGGAGCGTTTAGGGTTTGCAATATTCGATGTCGACGATTCTGTAGAGAGATCCATCAGCACCGTCGTTGCGACTTATACCCTTGCAAATCCCAAAAGTTTGGGCTCTCTGCGACTGCCAACTCCAGAAATTGACCGTATTGTTGCGGGCATGAATCACAATAATTCCCGGATCCAGGTAGTAGATCGCAGCGGACGCGTTTTATTGACCGTTGGCGATATTCAATCAGCGTCTGGCCTTCAGTTGGCGCGTTCAGCGGAAGAGGAGAGTGTTAACAAATACTGGTCCTATCTACAAAATCGAATCTTAGATCCACTCTATTATCAGATTCTCACAAAACCTAGTAACGATTTTATCGATGAACTGTATTCCGATGTGGCTCGAGAAGGTGACCATATCAACTCTGCTTTGCGAGGGAATCCAGCAACCCAGTTTAGAACATTGGCGGATACCCAAACTCGATTACTGGAAGCTGCTAACCCTATCGTCTCCCAAGGTGAAGTGATGGGTGCTGTTGTGGTTGATCAAAATATGAATGGCCTACGCACGTTTCGGAATCAAGCGTTGGAGCAATTGTTCAATACAATTCTCGCTGTGATGTTGATTAGTGCATTGGGATTATTTTTCTTCGCTTCCCGTATTGCTTCTCGCATTCGTGGATTAAGGAATCAGGCAGAAGGCATAATTGATGACACAGGAAGAGTACAGAACACAATTGTGCCCTCCGGCAATTCAGATGAAATTGGTGACCTATCTCGAAGTTTCTCTAATATTGTTGATCGTCTAACTCAGTACACTAATTATCTAGAAAATATGTCTTCTCGACTTTCGCATGAATTACGAACACCAGTTACTGTAGTACGTTCTTCACTCGAAAACTTAAGCATGCATGAGAATAACGAGGAATCGGCGGTTTATTTAGAGCGCGCCGAAGAAGGAATTAGTCGTTTAAATCTCATTCTGACAAATATGAGTGAGGCAACTCGTCTTGAGCAAATGCTGCAGACCTCTGAAAAAGAGAAGATTGAATTGAACGCCGTTGTGCATGGTTGTGTTGAGGGATACAAATTGGCTTATCCGGAATCCAAATTTGAATCAGATCTTCCTGAATACGGAATTCATGTAAATGGTGTGCCTGAATATATTGCTCAGCTTTTGGATAAATTGGTGGCCAATGCTGTTGAGTTTTCCTATCCCAACCATTCAATCATTGTTTACTGCAGAACACTGAGAGATCATGCTGTGATGAAGGTATCTAATGCAGGGCCATTTTTACCAGAGGAGATGAAAGAAAGACTATTCGATTCTATGATTTCAGTACGCCCCCAGGAAAAACAAAAGCAGCCTCATCTCGGTATGGGATTGCATATAGCAAGGCTGATTACGGATTTTCATAGCGGTCAAATACGTGCCGAGAATAGGAAAGATTGTGAAGGCGTGATAATGACTGTGGTTATGCCTTTGTATTATAGCTGATTTAATCTATAGCTACTTAGCGCTAATTAGATAAATAACTACTCTTGAGATAGATTCGTTCAACTGGAAATTAATCTTCTCCACTGTAATACTTTGGCGAATTTTCCTTAACCACTGGTGAATCTGTTGACCACGCATGGCAGGTATTCAGTATGACGGGTCTGCGTGAGGATTTCTGTTCTGATTCATTCTCTTTTTTCTTACGCTTGTTTCGCAGCGGCCAAATAGTTTGCATGGCAACGGTAGCCATGGGGAATAACAGTTCAGTCAAATGGGTACAACCCTTTATACCTCCTACCTTCATTCGAATCGCCTTCCGCCAACCAGGTCCCATTTTCACTCCAATCAGTGCCTTGTAGGCGGGCGAGATATCTGGACACATTTTAAATGGAGCATTGTCAGTTACTGCAATAACATCTCGAATGAGAAAGTCATCATCAATAGTCACCCGTAATAACATTTCATGTAGAGGTTCGCCTATTTGCATTTCTCCACGCCAATTATTCCTGAACTGATAGGTTTTTGTATCAATCATATGGGCTTCAATATCCCAAAGCCCATCTTCACGCTCGTATCCTCTGCAATCTATAGTACGAGTGTGTACATGTTTTCTATGCGATGCTTCTGGCAAGGGCATAATGCACTCTTTCTACCTTTTTTCTCTTGCGGATCTCTAAAAAATTGATTTTCTTTTGATGTAGCGTCGTTACACGATTCATTCTAGGTGCTGAGCTCAATTCAACCCTTATTATAACTTATGTCGCAGAATTTGTGTGCTCGACAATCCTTGATCATGCATAATATGCTTTTAACATGGAGACAAAAAATCATGACTGTAGCTAGCGCAAGACATATTTTAGTTGATACTGAAGAAAAATGTTTAGATCTAAAGGGACGAATTACCGCAGGAGAGGATTTTGCTGATATCGCCAAAGCCCACTCCACCTGTCCATCGAAGGAACAAGGCGGAGACCTGGGTCAATTTGGGCCGGGTATGATGGTAAAAGAATTTGACGAGGTTGTGTTTAGCGCTGATGTGAATACATTGCAGGGTCCTGTAAAAACTCAATTTGGCTTTCATCTATTGGAAGTAACTAGCCGAGACTAGGCAAACACGGTTAGAACGAGCGAGCTGTTCTATTCGTGTCCTGGTTTCTTCTATCTTTGTGTAAATGCCCTTGTTTTTAACAAACAACTAGCACCAGGCTGTCAAGTTTGAGTAAATGTGCTTGGATCTGAGATTAGATGGAAAAAATCAAAGCTATTTTTTCAGGAACCGATGTTGAAATTTTAGAAAGAGCAAATGTCAAAAACGGTTTTCTGAAAGTTGACAAGATAGAACTAAGACATCGGCTTTTCGCTGGTGGCTGGAGCGATAATATTAACCGCGAGCTTCTGGTGCGTGATGATGCGGTGGGAGTGCTTCTTTTTGATCCGACCAGAGATCAAATCGCGCTAGTTAGGCAATTTCGAGTTGGGGCGCTGGAAGATGATGCATCGCCTTGGTTGCTTGAATTGGTTGCGGGCATGGTTGGCGCTAATGAAGAACTCAAAGAAGTCGCAAGACGCGAAACCCAAGAAGAATCGAATTGTGAAATTATCAAATTAACTAAAATCTGTGACTATTACGGCAGTCCTGGTGTTAGCAATGAAAAAGTGACGCTATTTTGTGGAAAAATTGATGCAAGCAATACCGGAGGAGTCCACGGATTAGCTGAAGAACATGAAGACATTGAAGTTGTCGTGCTGTCATACAATGAAGCACAGGATGCGGTGCGATCTGGCGTCATCAATAACGCAATGTCGATTATTGCATTACAATGGTTGGCACTAAACAAGAAATCCCTGCTGAATGCTTGGGATTAATTCTTAAGAATTAATTAGGAATATTTGTCAACTAAAAAAGTTATTTTACTGGGTTCGTAATAAGCCCCCAAAGCGTTACAATTAAGAGGTTTTTCAGTAAGAGCCTGCAGTCTGCCAATTACAGTTTTTACGAAGAGTTAAAAAATGACGGCTTCACTATAATAGAGGAAACTGGAAACCTCTAAATAGAGCAATAAATCTATAAGCACTGAAGATAATTTTTAAAAGAAACAAAAGCATGCCTAGAACTAATTATAGTATTGATTTGATAAAGCAGATGGCTGAATGTGATGCGAATTATATTCGACTGCTGAAGTTAGTGCCTCAATTATTAGCCTACCGAACTATGTCTTTCGATGAATATGCTAGATCGGGCGATTCAACTTTATGTGGTGATCTAACAGTTGATCGCGAGGAACCTGCGAAAGTTTTAGAAGGCTTAACTACAGAATTTTGTATTGCCGACCTTGATGACTCTAATGAGAAAGTCATGGTAGAGATTAAAATTGTGGAAGCATTCAAATACACAACAACTTTGGAAATTGTGCAAAGGCCAGAGCTCAGAAAATGGATGACTAATCCATCTATGTTAGTAAGAGTTTATCATGATGCTAGTACTGCCGAAGTCGTTTCCTATCAAGGCCATCGGAACTTGAAGCCCAGGTATTCAACACCTAATCCTGATATGTATCATTCTGATGAAAAAATGCAGGTGAATTCATTTTTAGGAGACTGGCTAACGCATTGTCTTAAGGTAGGTAGAAGTATAAAAACACTAGAACTACATTCATAATATAAAAGCCTACTTTGCAGTCATGACTTCACTGACTACACGACACCCAATTAGATTGCTTCAGATTACCGATACACATTTGTATGGATCCTCATCTGGTAAGCTTCTAGAAATAAATACTCAAGACAGTATGGATCACGTTGTTAAGAGCGTTCAAAAAAACGAAGAACAAATAGACTTTATTTTGGCAACTGGCGATATAGCTCAAGACGCTTCCCTTGAAGCTTACAATAATTTCATGGAGGCAATAGGAAAACTTGGTGCTCCGTTTAGGTGGATTCCTGGGAATCACGATAACCCAGATGTTATGGCGGAAGCTGCCTATGATACCAACGCCTGCGAGAAACTTTTATACATTAATAATTGGCAAATCTTGTTTTTAGATACTACCGTGGAAGGAAGAGTGCATGGCCGGCTTGCTAGAAAGGAATTAGATTTTCTTTCAGAATCATTAGCTGCGGCGGAAGCGAGTAAAGAAGTCAACCACTGTCTGATCTGTTTGCATCATAATCCGATTAAAGGAAATGCAGACTGGATGAAAGATATTGGGTTGCATAATCGCTTGGAATTTTTTGAGATCGTTAAGCAGAATTCTAAAGTAGCGTGCATTGTTTATGGTCACGTGCATCAAGAGCTTGATTTTCAATATGAGGGTATTCGTTGCCTCTGCACTCCTTCGACTTGTGTACAATTTAAGCCGAATGCAACTAACTTTACATTAGATGAGTTGAATCCTGGGTATCGAACTATTCAATTGTATGAAGACGGTTCAATTGATTCTGAAGTCATTCGAGTTTCTGGTTACACGTACGAAGCTGATCTCAATTCTGATGGCTATTAATGTTCTGCTTTGGATATAAGCCGGGGATTTAAATTGTCAAATAAACCACTTTTGCTTTATTTACATGGTTTTCTCAGCTCTCCACAGTCGCAAAAAGCGCAGCAAACAATTAAATATTGCCAACAAATCGGTTTCGGAAATTTTATTAAAGTCCCCAGACTTAGCGGTGGTCCTGCCGAAATCATCGCTATGATAAATTCATTACTAGAAGCACAAGACAGAGAGAAATTGATGTTCATAGGGAGCTCTCTAGGGGGATTTTACGCCACGTATCTTGCCGAGATTTATCGAGCACCGGCTGTATTGATTAATCCGGCGGTTAGGCCTTTTGAGTACTGGGAAAAGCATGTTGGCGAGCATAAAAGCCACTATTCTGATGACTTTCATGTGGTCACCAAATCACACATAGACGAATTGCGAAATTTATTTATTAAAGAACTAACTAAGCCAGATAATATAATGGCATTAATCCAAAGCGGTGATGAGACATTAGACTATCGTTTGGCAGTTGAAAAATTTAAAAAAGCACACTGTATAGTCCGAGAAAATGGCAATCACAGCTATGAAAATTATATGGCCGAGCTGCCGATGATCTTTGAGTTCTTGCTATCAAGAATTGGCCATTTTGAGCGATAAAATACTATTGATCTGCAGTAATTTTTAACCCCCTGGTCTAGATTTTTTTAAATGAGCAATACCTACAATGCCGATGCTATTGAAGTACTGACGGGACTTGATCCAGTTAGGAAACGGCCCGGTATGTATACCGACACGACCCGACCAAATCACCTCATTCAAGAGGTAATAGATAACAGCGTCGATGAAGCCCTCGCGGGCTTTGCCCATACTTTAACGCTAATCTTAAACAAAGATGGTTCAATCGTCGTGACTGACGATGGCCGTGGTATGCCTGTTGATAAACATAAAGGGGAAAAAGTGAGTGGCGTCGAACTTATTCTGACGCGTCTCCACGCTGGCGGTAAATTTTCTAGTAAAAATTATCAGTATTCTGGCGGACTGCATGGTGTTGGTGTTTCCGTTGTAAATGCTTTATCAAAAGTCCTCGAGGTAGAAGTTAAACGAGACAGTAAAGTTTATGGTATGAAATTCAAAGGTGGCAATAAGGCCTCTGAATTAAAAGTGATAGGAAAAGTTGGAAAGCGTAATACAGGCACTACTGTCACTTTCGTACCTGATGAAAAATACTTTGACTCTATCAAAATCTCTATTCCAAAGCTGAAACATGTGCTGAGAGCGAAAGCAGTGCTTTGTTCAGGATTCCGAGTAGTATTTGTTGACAACACAGTTTCCAAAGAAAAAGCACAAAGTGAAGAATGGTATTTTGAAGATGGATTAGTTGATTACTTGATACAAGCTACAGAAGAATTTGAAACACTGCCGTCTGAACCGTTTGTCGGCTCGGTGCAAGGCAATGACGAAGCAGTGGATTGGGCCATTCAGTGGTTGTTTGAAGGCAGCGAGGTTGTCAGCGAAAGTTACGTCAACTTAATTCCGACACCGCTAGGAGGAACCCATGTCAGCGGTTTACGGACAGGCTTGACGGAATCCCTCAGAGAGTTTTGTGAATTTAGAAACTTGATCCCTCGTGGTATAAAAATTTCCGCAGATGATGTGTGGGAAAATTGTAGCTATGTACTTTCATCAAAGTTAATTGATCCACAGTTTTCTGGGCAAACCAAAGAGCGTTTGTCATCGAGACAATGCAGTGTCTTTGTTGCCGGTGTAGTAAAAGATTCTTTCAGTCTATGGCTAAATCAACATACGGCTGAAGCTGAGGCTATCGCCGAACTTTGTATAAACAATGCGCAGAAAAGGTTAAAAGCCAGTAAGAAAGTTGCACGGAAGAAAATCACTTCAGGTCCTGCCTTACCCGGCAAGCTTGCAGATTGTTCTACCGAAGATGTGATGGCAGGGGAACTATTCTTGGTAGAGGGAGACTCCGCCGGTGGTTCTGCTAAACAAGCCCGTGATCGGGAGTTTCAAGCTATCATGCCGCTGCGTGGTAAAATATTGAATACCTGGGAAGTGGATTCATCAGAAATTCTTGCGTCTCAAACAGTACATGACATTGCTGTCGCCTTAGGAGTTGATCCTGGTGCTACTAAGATTGACGGATTACGTTATGGGAAAATTTGTATATTGGCTGACGCCGACTCTGACGGCTTGCATATTGCAACGTTACTTTGTGCGCTTTTTGTTAAACATTTTCGCCATATAGTTGAAGAAGGACATGTCTATGTTGCAATGCCTCCGCTGTATCGAATCGATGTAGGCAAGGAAGTTTTTTATGCGGTAGACGAGGATGAGAAGAAAGGTGTGTTAGATAGCATTGTTGCGGAGAAGAAGTCTGGCAAAGTGAATGTTCAACGGTTTAAAGGTCTGGGAGAAATGAATCCTTTGCAATTGCGGGAAACCACAATGTCACCAGACACGCGCCGCTTGGTGCAATTAACCCTCGAAGAAAGTGCTAGAGCAAAAAACAAAAGTGGCACATTCGAAATAATGGACTTACTTCTCGCCAAGAATCGAGCACCTGATCGAAAAGTATGGTTAGAATCGAGCGGAAACCTAGCGGACTATGCTGACTAATCGAACTGGGTAAATCATGAATCAAGAAATAACAGTCAACGAAGATGGCGTCGAACAAATAGCACTGAAGACTTACACTCAGCAAGCCTATTTGAACTACTCCATGTACGTAATAAATGACAGAGCCTTACCGAATATCGGTGATGGTTTAAAGCCAGTTCAGCGCAGAATTATTTACGCGATGTCTGAGCTGGGCCTAAAGGCTAGTGCTAAATTTAAAAAGTCGGCTCGAACTATTGGCGATGTGATAGGCAAATTCCATCCTCATGGTGATTCTGCCTGCTATGAAGCCATGGTGCTGATGGCTCAGTCTTTCACTTATCGCTATCCATTGGTAGATGGTCAAGGGAATTGGGGGTCTCAGGATGACCCAAAATCGTTCGCTGCAATGCGGTATACCGAATCCCGTCTGCAAAATTATGCTGATATGCTTCTGGCCGAGCTCGGTCAAGGGACAGTAGATTGGCGACCAAATTTCGATGGCACTCTCGAGGAACCAGAAATATTGCCAGCGCGATTGCCAAATGTGTTGCTAAACGGTGGTAGCGGGATTGCTGTCGGAATGGCGACTGACATACCCCCTCATAATTTGAACGAAGTAGCAAAAGCTTGTGTTCATTTACTGGATAATCCCAAAGCGCCATTGACAGAAATTTGCAAGATCATTAAGGGGCCAGATTTTCCGACCGAGGCGGAGCTGATCACACCTAAGAACGAAATCATAGAGCTTTATAAAACCGGTCGCGGTTCCCTTAAGACAAGAGCGATTTATTTAAAAGAAAATGGTGAGATCGTTATTATTGCTCTTCCTTATCAGGTTTCGGGTGCAAAAGTGCTCGAACAAATTGCAGCACAAATGCATAAAAAGAAACTACCTATGGTTGTGGATTTGCGCGATGAATCAGATCACGAAAACCCAACTCGTATTGTGATAGTCCCCCGATCAAACCGCATCGATGCGGATGCAGTCATGTCACACTTATTCTCTACTACAGATCTGGAGAAGAACTATCGTGTAAATTTCAACATGATAGGCAATAACAAACAGCCTCAAGTAAAAGACATCGTCTCTTTACTGAAAGAATGGTTACAGTTTAGGACGACTACGGTCAAACGCCGTTTACAATATCGACTTGATAAAATTTTAGATCGACTTCACATTTTGGATGGCCTTCTCATTGCGTTCTTAAACATTGATGAGATCATTAAGATAATCCGTAAAGAAGACAAACCAAAATCTACTCTTGTTAAAAGATTCAAAATCTCTGAACGACAAGCCGATGCAATTTTAGATCTAAGATTACGCCAGTTAGCTAAATTGGAAGAAATAAAGATCAAGGCAGAGCAGAAAGAACTAAATACAGAAAGAAAAGCTCTTGACGCACTACTAAAATCTTCTACACGCTTGAAGACTTTTATTAAGAACGAAATCAAAGCTGATGCTGCAGAGTTCGGAGACGCGAGGCGTACACCAATTGTTGAACGAGACGAGGCGAAGGCTTTTAGTCAAACAGAGCTGCTCTCTACAGAGCCAATAACAATAGTACTTTCCGACCGCGGATGGGTGCGGGCAGCGAAAGGTCATGAAGTCGATCCTATGTCTTTACAGTATAAATCTGGTGATAGCTTTAAATTAGCAGCCCGTGGGAAAAGTAATCAACTCGCCATATTTATGGACTCGACAGGGCGTGCCTATTCTTTCCCAGCTCATAGCTTGCCTTCAGCAAGGGGACAAGGAGAGCCAGTGTCTGGTCGAGCGAATCCCCCATCAGGCGCGACTTTTGAAGGAGTTGTCATAGGCGAAGATGATAAGGATGTACTTTTAGCGAGCAATGCCGGCTATGGATTCGTCGGCAAAGTTGGTGATCTCATCAGTAATAAAAAATCTGGTAAAGCGGTATTACGTTGTCCTAGAGGCAGCAAGTTATTGCCAACGCTAGCTGTCAGCGATTATAAAAAAAATCTAGTGGTCTCGGTAACTAATGAAGGTCGTATGTTGATGTTTCCAATAGCTGAATTGCCACGTTTGGCTAAAGGAAAAGGCAATAAAATTATCAACATACCAACTATGAGAGTTACCGATGGAATTGAGTTTGTTGTCGCTATTGCCGTGCTCTCGCCTCAAGAGGGCCTAATAGTCTATGCTGGTCGCAGACATCACAGGCTTAGAGCTTCAGATCTTGAACATTACCGAGGAGAGCGAGGGCGTCGTGGAAATAAATTGCCACGGGGGTTTCAGAATGTTGATCGAATTGAAGTCTCAGGCAAGGACGCTGCTGAGTAACTATTTACTGAATAGAGACACTAACTGATTAGCCTGTCTTTTCAGAAGTAGTCGATATTCAGACATAGGTTCCAAACCAATATAAATATTAATCCGGTCTTGTTCGCTCCCCCCAAATTCATCCGCTTCAATTCTTGTACCTGCACCAGCATGCTCAAAGGCTGAAGCACTTATTAACACAGAGTTATTAGGGCATTCATCACAAATTGCTCGCGTTAAATCGAGAGTCTTTCCGGTGAGATTATCGATTTTTTGGGTAATCGGCGAGTACAGCCCGCTTATAGTTTTGCCACTGTGCACCGCCAACTTGAATTTCGCATTCGCGGTACTGTCATCAATATCATTAATATCATCAGCGAGATAAAGGAAGAGTTGTGCCGCACAGATTGCATAGAATGCTTGTTCTTCTATAAATTGAGCAGTGCTGAAATTAATTAGCACCTCGTCGTCTGAGCAATAGCTTACAGTTCCATTGTAAAGCTGACTTACTTTGTCAGCATAAAAATAGTATTTGTTCAGGAGCTTGACCATTTTTTCCTCACTAATAGTCGATGCGAGATACTGAAAGTTGCTCATTTTAATATCGAGCAGGGTAGCATCCTGAACTCCGGCTTGTGCCTTATAAGATCGATCGTCTGTTTCCGGTTTCTGCGTACCAAAATTACTTAGAAACGTGTTCTGTGCTAGAAATTCAGCGGTTGCATTAAACTGCCTTATTGCACTACTTATTTCATTATTGGTTGAGGGTTCTGGGCATGCTTCGATCTCTCCTTTGCGTATATTACTTAGCGAAAAAGACAGCAGATTTGCGGGAAAGCTCACCAAATATTGATAATAAGTAGCCGTTATTGTGGATGCGACTATCAGCAGTAATACTGTAGCTCCAATCACTAAAATAAGACTATTGAGCGTACCCACTTCTATATAGGTAAGATCAAGTCTTAGCCAGACAAAGCCTGCAATGGAATCAGCCAGGGTAATGGGTGCAGAGTATTCAGCCTCAAGACTAGTTAGCTCAAACGGCAGAGGAATCAGTAACTGGGTTTCGCTATTGGTGCCCGTCGCACTTGCAAGTATCTCGTTATTTAAATTTACCACTGAGACCTCAGCAATGGAGGAATCGCGAACAAGGTTAGCGAGTATTACATTCATGCTAATCAAATCGTTAGCGAGCATTAACTCAGTTAACTGGGATGCAGTTTGTCGAGCCAGGCTTTGACCTAAGCCATCGGCTTGCTGGCGCATTAAATTTTGAGTGCTATAACTACTGATTAGCCAAAATACACACATGGCAAGAATTAATAACAGACAAATCGCCAGCGCAAACTTGCGAGAAATCTGTTGGTTGGATGATTTTTTGGAAGTAGTAGGCAAATTTTCCTGCTGTCCGTCTTGAAATGTTTCCACGTTTACCGAGAATTGATAGCAACCATATTTGGGAAGAATAACAGGACCTGGCCTGATCCCCAATCATAAAAAATTCGTCAGTGTGCCAAGTTATGGTTTCCGGTTGTAGATTTCAAATTAGAATGGAATAGTGAAGCCCGTTCTGGCTGGCTGGTTTCCTCTTGAACTAACTTCGATACTAGATACTCTGGGAGCTTATGTCGTTGCAGCAATTTGGGAATGGGATTAAACTCCGCCTCCCTTAAAAGGTCGGCACCATAGTCGCTTATTTGTTCTTCTTCTAGGTAAGAAAGCCAAACCTGAAGCAGAAGAGGGCCTTGTCAATTGCTAGGTTCCATTGCATCAACAAAAAGCCCTGGAACTTTAAGTGGAAACTGTGTTATTGCCTGCAGCCTAAGAGGCTGCTGCAAAGTATTCAAATGAAGAACTATCACTTATTCCTTTGGATCTTTTACCGCATCGGATAAGATTTCCTGCCAGTTTTTAGTCGATCTGAGTTAATAATTGAAATTACAGGCTGCATCATTATTTCTAAAGCCTCATGATTCTTGGTTATTATGAGCGGATGGATCATAGCAATAATTTGTCCCAAGTGGTGATCTGGAAGAGATCTCGCTGAGAACTATTGTTAAAATCCCAATAAACTACATAAATGAGAAGCTGAAGAACAAGAGGAATCTATGGCCAGTTATTCCACCAACGAATTTAAATCAGGTTTAAAAGTGCTAGTTGATGCTGAACCTTGCTCAATTATGGAAAACGAAATGGTAAAACCCGGTAAAGGCCAGGCGTTTAATCGGGTTAAGTTTCGCAATTTGCTCAATGGGCGTGTTTGGGAGCGAACCTACAAATCTGGTGAGTCGATTGAAGCAGCAGATGTTATGGAAACAGATATGGAGTATCTCTACAGTGATGGTGAGTTTTGGCACTTCATGAAAACGGACGACAGTTATGAACAAGTAGCGGCCGATTCTAATGCGATAAGCGAAGCAAAGGACTGGCTTAAAGAACAAGATGTCTATCAGGTCATCCTCTGGAATGAAGCGCCCATATCTGTCACTCCTCCAAATTTTGTTGAATTAGAAGTTACTGACACAGACCCCGGGTTGAAAGGCGATACTGCGCAGGGCGGCACTAAACCAGCGACACTTAGCTCCGGTGCTATAGTGAAAGTACCTTTATTCATCAATATTGGGGATGTACTTCGAGTAGACACACGCACTGCCGAATACCAGAACCGTGTTAACAAGTAATATCCGATTCGGTTTAGCGAATTCACATGCCTAATTGGGAGCCAGGTGCATCTTTAGAAATTCTTAGACACAGAGCAGATTTGCTCGCTAAACTTCGTGCTTTCTTTGAAGGCAAAGAAATACTAGAAGTAGAAACCCCAGCCCTGGCCAGAGCGCCGGTTACAGATCTGCATATTCAATCTTTAACTACAGAAATCCTTGACGCTAATATAATTAAGACTTTCTATCTGCAAACTTCGCCTGAGTTTGCAATGAAAAGATTACTCGCTTTCAATGCCGAGCCCATTTATCAGATTGCTAAAGTATTCCGGCATGATCCACTAACTAAAAACCACAACCCTGAATTTACCCTGTTGGAATGGTATCGTCCTGGGTTCACCATGGGCCAATTAATGGATGAAGTGGCAGAGTTACTAAGCAGCTTATTAGCTTGCGATTCTATACCAGCTTTCTCCTATCGAGAGCTGTTTGAAAAATATTTTAGAATCAATCCTCATCGCGTTAGCTCTGATGAGCTCTTGGCTCTAACACAAAAACAACTTGAACTAAGTAATACAGATCTAACCGATACAGATTGCTTACAGTTATTGATGTTTTCTGTGATCGAGCCTGCACTACCTGAATTCTGCTTTGTATATGATTATCCGAAAGCGCAAGCGTCTTTGTCGGTGATTGAAGCAGATAGCGATGAGGATCAGGTTGCGAGGCGCTTCGAAGTGTACTGCCGAGGGATGGAGCTCGGCAATGGTTACCTTGAACTGACCGACGCGCAGGAGCAAAGAAAACGCTTCGAGCAAGACAATGCACTAAGAAAAAAGAAAGGCTTGGACGTTTATCCACTTGATGAAAAATTTCTCAGCGCTTTAGAATCCGGGTTACCAGTTTGTTCAGGAGTTGCCCTTGGCGTTGATAGATTACTAATGTCTATGCATGAGCTGACCAATATTGATCAAGCAATAAGTTTTGCTCTTGAGCGGATTTAGCAAATTATGATTTGTCCCAGATTGATCTATTCAGATGCTTCTTTTAGCATACGTTCTTGATACAGAGCTCGCAGTTGCTGAGTTATTGGGCCTGGTTTCCCATCTCCAATCTTATTTCCATCAATAGAAATAACAGCCAACGCCATCGTGGTTGCGCTGGAAATAAATGCTTCATCAGCGGCCATTGCTTCTTCCACGGTAAAAAGCCTTTCATTAACGTCAATCCCTGCGCTTTTTGAAATTTCCAACAATGTTCGCCGTCGAATACCCGGGAGAATAGAGTTTGATAAAGGACGTGTTATTAGTAAATTGTCTTTTACGATATAAGCTGAGGACGAAACCCCTTCGGTAACTTTTCCATCTTCAACCATCCATCCCTCTATTGCATTTTTTGATATCGCATCCTGTTTAGCCAGAACTTGGCCTAGTAAGTTTATCGATTTAATGTCACGGCGCTTCCAACGAAGGTCGGCTGTAGTAATAACCGAGATACCTGTTTTTATGTCAGGACTATTTAATATATTCATTACCGAAGTGAAAGCTACAAAACTTGAATCAGTATCGTTAGGGAAAGGGAAGTCACGGTCGGCCACTCCACGAGTAACTTGTGAATACACGATTCCTTCTTTTAAATTATTCTTAATAATAAGTTGATTCATTACTGCCATATATTCTTCTTTGCAACATGGCCAGGCAATCGAGAGTTCAGCAAGTGATCTTTCTAGACGTTCTAAAAAGTATTGTTTATCTACAAGTTTTCCATTTATTACTGGCACTACCTCATAGATGCCGTCACCAAAAATAAAACCACGATCAAAAACAGAAATTACCGCGTTTTCCTCTTTTACATAATCGCCATTCACGTAAACGATCCTGTTAAGACTATTTTTCATGCAATTATTTCCTTAGGAGCAGTTAAATTCATTTGCAAAACTTCTCAATGCGCCACCATGTAAGCGTTGGACAGTCCAGCCATTCATTGGTATTGCGCCAATCGAACGGTAAAATTGAATTGAAGGTTCGTTCCAATCGAGTACCGACCACTCTACTCGCGAGCAATTGCGCTCAACGGCAAGTTTGGCAATATAGGAAAGCATACTTTTGCCAAATCCTTTGCCGCGCATTTCTGGCCTCACATAAATATCTTCTAAGTAAATTCCAGGCCTCCCAGTGAACGTTGAGAAGTTATGAAAGAAGAGAGCATAGCCCACCGGTTGGGAATTGAACTCACCAATAAATACTTCAGCATAAGCTGTGGCGCCGAATAAGGTTTCCTCTAAGATTTCCGCAGTAGCCACAACCTCATGGCTGAGTTTCTCATAATCTGCTAATTCCTGGATAAATCTAAGAATAAGCGGACAGTCCTCTATAGTGGTGCTTCGCAGCACGAAGTTATCAATTGTCGTTGTGAGAATCATGGATACTTTTAAACACCTTGTTTGTAGGAAGATTGCTGGCTTATAGACTGATGTTGTCTACTATTCGCAGATTCCTAGGGCTGTTATAATACGCGCCTTTTTTTGGCCCGGCTTTTAATTAATTAATAGTTGGCCTCACTCTTACTAAGCAGTAAAGCCAATAATAGAATGCATCGCCAGCTGAAAGATTAACCAAAGCAAGGCACATAGAACAAGAATCTAAGAACCGATTAAGGTCAGATTGGACTATGACGCAGTCATTCACAGTTAAGGAAACATGATGTCAGAACAAAAATCCACAATTATTTACACGGAAACAGATGAGGCTCCAGCACTTGCGACTTATTCGTTCTTACCAATAATTAAGGCATTTACTAATGCTTCAGATGTAGACGTTAAAATTCGCGACATTTCCTTATCTGGTCGTATCATTGCTAATTTCCCAGAATTTCTTAGTGATGACCAAAAACAAGCTGATGCATTAGCAGAGCTTGGTAAGTTAACCCAAGATCCAATGGCCAATATCATCAAATTGCCCAATATTTCAGCATCAATTCCTCAAATGAAAGCTGTAATTGAAGAACTCCAATGCAAAGGCTATGGACTACCTGATTATCCCGAAGAGCCAGCGAATGACAAGGAACAAGACATTAAATCTCGCTATGATCAAATCAAAGGGAGTGCAGTAAATCCAGTATTACGAGAAGGAAATTCTGACAGAAGAGCGCCTGCATCGGTAAAATCTTATGCAAAGAAAAATCCACATTCCATGGGAGCTTGGTCAAGTTCTAGCAAATCCCATGTGGTAAGCATGGAAGATGGCGATTTTTTCGGAAGCGAACAATCGAAAAGCATTGCAAACGCGACAATGGCATCTATTACTCATAAAGGTAGTGATGGTAACGCCACAGTATTAAAGCAAGGGATATCACTTCAAGCAGGTGAAATTATTGACGCATCTTGCATGAATAAAAATGCACTTCGAAAATTTCTCATGGACCAAATTGATGATGCAAAGAATCAAGGCGTGCTGATGTCATTGCACCTTAAGGCCACCATGATGAAAGTTTCGGATCCGATAATTTTCGGTCATGCAGTAATGGTTTATTACGAAGCAGCATTTTCAAAGCATGCAGATAAATTTGCAGAACTTGGAGTCGATGCAAACAATGGTATTGGCGACGTCTATGCCAAGATCCAAAATTTGTCCGAAGATGAGAAGGCTATCATCGAAGCTGATATTCAAGCCTGTTATGAAAATCGCCCGGAAATGGCGATGGTGGATTCTGATCGTGGAATAACAAATTTACATGTACCAAGTGATATAATTATCGATGCTTCGATGCCGGCGGCATTGCGAACTTCCGGTCAAATGTGGGGACCTGATGGCAAGCTTCAAGATATGAAGGCTATCATTCCTGATCGTTGCTACGCAGGTGTTTACCAAGAAGTTTTCGATTTCTGTCGTACCCATGGTGCCTTTGACCCTTCTACGATGGGTAGTGTCCCCAATGTAGGTTTAATGGCACAAAAAGCTGAAGAGTACGGATCTCATGACAAGACTTTTGAAATTCCTGCAAATGGTTCAGTGATAGTAACCGATGCTGACGGCAAAACATTGCTAGAGCATACGGTAGAAGAAGGAGATATCTGGCGAATGTGCCAGGTTAAAGACGCTCCGATCCAAGATTGGGTAAAGCTTGCAGTTTCTCGAGCCCGTTTGTCGAATACGCCGGTGGTTTTTTGGCTCAATGAAGATCGTGCGCACGATGCTGAACTCATCAAAAAAGTGAATCAGTATCTTGCCGGTCATGACACCGATGGCTTAGACATTCAAATTAAGGCGCCGACTGAAGCAACTCGATTTTCATTGGAGAGAATTAAAGAAGGTAAAGACACGATTTCTGCCACAGGGAATGTACTAAGAGATTATCTCACTGACCTTTTTCCTATTTTGGAATTGGGTACTAGTGCGAAAATGCTATCTATCGTGCCATTAATGAATGGTGGCGGTTTGTTTGAAACTGGGGCTGGTGGCTCTGCACCTAAACACGTACAACAGTTTGAAAAAGAAAACCATCTGCGCTGGGACTCTCTAGGCGAATTTCTCGCGCTCGCAGCCTCTCTGGAACACCTTGCAAATGTAACTGATAACAAGCGGGCAAAAGTCTTAGCAGACTCTCTTGATAGTGCAACAGGCCAATTTCTTGATACTAATAAGTCTCCTTCCCGAAAAGTAAACGAACTCGACAATCGAGGCTCGCATTTTTATCTTGCCATGTATTGGGCTCAAGCCTTGGCGGCTCAATCTGAAGATGCAGATTTGCAAACAAGATTTACTGCAGTCTCCGAGGCACTAACTGCCAATGAAGAGAAAATTGTTAAAGAACTAAACTCCGTCCAAGGAATTGCTATGGATGTGGGTGGCTACTATAAACTGAATACTGAGCTAGCTAATACCGCAATGAAACCAAGCGCAACTCTGAATGAGATCATCGCAAACATTTAAGTCTCGAACACGCTTTAGAGACTAAAATCAAAGTAAGTATATGATATAGTTGATAAAAATATTTAAGTGCGCGAGCTGACAAGTATGCCGAACGCATCAATTTCCACTAGAACATTACCTAATTCAGTGATATCAATTGGTGGAGCTATAGAATCATCATGCTGTGCGAACACAAAAACTTTAAGCGCTTCATTACGGCGAGTAGGCAGACTCGCAGTCTCCGAATCGAATCCTTGAGGAATAAATATACTTACCAAGTCGATATCGGTACCTGCTTCGGCAATAAATTGACGCTGGCTGGAATACCAGTCGGTCTTCGTTGCAGGAAATTCGTCTACTAGCTTTTGTGTGTAGACGAAAACAACATCAACCTGAGTAATGATGATCGCATTTGGGTCTAGCCGAGATGAAATATGAAGTGAATTCACTTCGGCCCGACTATTACTGACAAAAAGTAAAATAGTTATTACTGCAAAAACGCTGCTGATAAATTTCACAAATAGGTTACTCAATGAAAAAGGCCAGTAGGTTTTTCCCTACTGGCCTTTATTTTATTCCTTTCTTAAAAGGGCAGAGGTTTTCTAGTTTTCCTCGGTTTCAACAACACCAGTATCAGACTTTGGTGAACCGTCGCCATTATTACCTAGAGACTCTTGGTATCTCCAGCCAGCCAGTATACCGACTAAGCCATGATTGCCTTCATGGCACGCATATTCGTACACCGGGTCTGCAGATACACGTAATGGAAATTTTGCAGACCAAGGTTGGTCCCATGAAAGAGGGTCGCTAACAGTAAAGTCATACTCAAGCGTATTATCGTCAAGCCTTCGAATCCGCTCTTCTACAACGGCTTCTTTAGACATCCCTCGAAGGTTATAGTCGTGATACCAATTTTGAGTATTAATCACCAAGGTGTCACCATCCCAACGGGCAATAGAGTCGCCTTCCCATTTTAACTGCTTAGTATGGTGCTCACTCTCCAACCGGATAATGCGAGCTGTATTCACCATTTCATTAAGAATCATGATGTGGTCTTCAGTCTGCACTAGCTGCATATTGTTATTATACGAACCTGGAATCATTGGCGGACCTGCAACAAAGCCAACTAAACAGCGATCTACTGTAGTTCTTCCCTCAGGCCCTGCACTCTCGAATACCATTTGTCCGTAGGCTGCACGGCGCGCCTGTCCTGCCGCATTAGTCCGCGGAGACCGTCCATTTGGCGGATCATAAATCAGTGAAGTTCGGCGATCGGCAACGGTATTCTCTCCTCGTTCATACCAGAAGTTATTGTAGGAAATAACACCGGGAGGATAGCCAGCACCGCCGACAGAATCGATGATCAAGTCTCGATTCTGTCTGCGTAATTCAAATTCTTCCCATTCTGCCGCTTGCTCAGGAGTAAGTGTTTCTAAATGCTCTAATTCTCTCGGGCGGTTCAGGGGAGTAATGGTCCTGAATGTGTAAGTACCCTGTAAATCCGGGTGGCCATACTCTGTTCTCGGAAAGTCATCGTTTTGACCGAGAGTAAGGGGTGTAACCAATGCAGTGGCTAATGCCAAAGACAGTTTGGTTAGGGCTCTGCTTTTCATTGGAACCTCCAAATCTTGTTCTAATGCTAAAACTGGGTGGGAAAGACCTAATTTACTGAAAATACGCGGGTTGGAGCGGATTTTCAAGGAGAAATTAGTCACCAATTGTTTCGAAACCCTAGATTTTTTACCTATTTTTTAGGCTTTTCGTAGAGCTGGCAGGACCAAGATTATTCCTGAATTTATCGAGTTTTCATCCAATTCCCATTAATCTTTAAATATTTATCATGTCCATGGCGTTATAGTTAAATCGTAGACTAAAACTATGCAAATTATTGGTCTGCAAATGCCTACTAAAAACATGCATCCTAATTTGGGCATAGCGCAAAAAAGGCTTTGCGGCTAAATTGAATTGCCTCAGGAGCTGGTTTATTCTTAAAAGCTATCAATTCAATGGCTAAGTAGATCTTTATATGTCGTCTAAAGCTATGCGTAATCGCGGTAAATATAGATCTAATCCAGCAGATAGGACGATTTCAGGCTCTCCATTAGGCCTTAATGGTCTGTTAGGCAGTTTCAAAATTCCCCTAACGCTTATCGTAGCGTTGGCGATACTCGCGGCGACTCCCCGTGTTCAAGGTAATGACGTTTTATTCTGGTCTTTTGTAGGGGCATTATTGTTTCTAGCGGCCGGGTTTACCTATTTGTTGCTGATGAGCAGGAGATTGGGGGAAGAACGCTCCTTTGACGTAATTCTTAGACCTCAGCACTACATACAAGCTATGGTGCAATTCAGCGTCTATGCATATTGGGGCTACTATTGGCGTCCTGTTTATGACCATGCCTGGTTGATCATTGCTCAAATAATTTTTGCCTATGCGTTCGATATGATGCTGGCTTGGTCACGCCGCCAAAAATACACGCTTGGTTTTGGGCCGATCCCAATCATTTTCAGCATTAACCTATTTCTCTGGTTTAGAGACGACTGGTTTTATATGCAGTTTTTGATGATTGCATTGGGATTCATGGGTAAAGAATATGTTCGGTGGCAGCGAGAAGGGCAAAATGTTCATATTTTCAATCCATCTGCTTTTGCCCTCGGATTGTTTTCTTTGGTGCTTATTTTTACAAATACCACCCATTTAACCTGGGGTCAGGAAATTGCATCTACTTTAACTCTTGCTCCAAATATTTACGCCTTCTTATTCCTTATTGGTCTAGTCGTAATGTATTTCTTTTCGATCACTCTTGTTGCTGGTATGGCAGCAATTTCACTGTTTGTGCTTAGTGCGATTTACAGTGCGGCAAGCGGAGTTCCCTACTTCTTGGATTCAGAAATTCCAGCAGCAGTATTTCTTGGCTTGCATTTACTAGTCACTGACCCATCGACATCCCCCCGCACACCGCTTGGTAAAACACTATTTGGAATTCTTTATGGATTGGGGGTATTTGCGCTCTATACACTGCTAGGTGCGCTAGGTGCTCCTACTTTTTATGACAAGCTGCTTTGTGTGCCCTTGTTAAACCTGAGTGTTATCGCCATCGACAACGCAGTGCGTTCAATCAGATCAAGAAATCTATTAAATCTATGGAAAGAAAATTGGTTTGGAGGTAGAGCTAATTTAGCGCATATGGGTGTTTGGATAATTGTATTCGGCTCAATGTCGTTTGTTGGAAAGACAGATAGCAAGCATACTGGAGACAGCCTTCCTTTTTGGCAGCAAGCCTGCAGTGATGGTTTATCAAATGCCTGCACAAGGTTGGTGCAATTAGAAAATACTTACTGCGCAGATAATGCGGCTTGGGCTTGCAACGAATTAGGTGTTCAATATAGGGAGGGTTCTATTGTTGAGCAAGATGAAGCATTAGCTTTTGATTATTTTTCTCAATCTTGCGAACTTAAATTCAGAGCTGCGTGTGTAAATTTACTCAGTGAAAATTCTTTCTTACAAAGAAACCCGCATGAACTTGATTTACGCCTATTACTAAGAGAAGGTGGGCTCAATTTAATGGAGCTACCCTTGAATGAATTGTATGCAAGAGCTTGTGATCATAATTGGTCATTCGCCTGCGACAATACACTGGTAAGATTGTGAGTAAAGACAGTAAAGTATCTAGCACTACTCAAGAAAATCTGAAAAGTTTTAATAATAAACAATCAGTCTCAGGCAAAGTGCCAGGTCGTACAGTAGGGTTTAGCGTAATGTCAACACTTATCATCGCAGCGGCTTTTTGGATGAAGTTGCAAAGCGCTTCTAATCAATTTTTGGATACAGCGCTAGGCTCACTAGTTGATGTTCCTGGGTTCAAGAGCGACGCATGGTATCTTCCCGAAGACAGTCTATTCGGGTTTGTCGAAATTGCTGCCGGTGAATTTATAATGGGAAGTAACCCTGCTCTTGATCGGCTGGCTTATGAGAATGAACGCTGGTCGAGTTTGCAAAGGCGAGGAAGGGTTGAACTGCCTATCTATTACATTAATCGCTTTGAAACTACACACGCGCAATTCAACGCATATTTGGCAGAAAAAAACATGCCAAATCGATTATCGGCCGGCAATGGAGATCTCAACCATCCTGTAACTAATATCACTTGGCCTGAAGCTGTAGCCTACGCAAAATGGCTGGATATGAAATTGCGTAGCTCTGCAACAACGCCAGTTGCATTAAAATCAATGCTGGATAATGGCGCAAGGGTCTCGTTACCAAATGAAGCGGAGTGGGAAAAAGCTGCACGCGGCACAGATGGGCGTGTTTTCCCCTGGGGATCACAACCTACTTCTGAATACGCGAATTTCAATAGCGGTGCCCCTCGTAGCGTGGGAGAAGTGGTCTGTAGCGGCTGTGCCAATGGCCTATCGGATATGGCGGGGAATGTATGGGAAATGACCCGCAGCCCATTCCAGGAATATCCTTATAATTCCGACGATGATGCTGAGAACCTTGACGAAGACGCACTTTGGATCATGCGTGGCGGTTCTTTTGCCGATGGGCTGAACAATATCCGAACTGCCGTACGAGGTGGAGTGGACCCTGGCGTCCGCAACGCAACTATTGGGTTTCGAGTGGTAATAAGTCAACTCTGATAGACCAAACTTACTTTCCTTGTAGAACCAGACCCTACCTACTCGTTTTACTCTCTCCATGGAAATGGATTTGACGCAATTAAATTGCGCCTCCGGCTAATTGAGTCTAGTTAAGGATAAAAGGCAAACAAAAAATGGTGGAGAGCTCTAAATACACCATCATTTTTTAAACTAGTTAACTCGATATTTCTCAAACCATGTCATGATTCTTTGAGAAACATCCATCATAAACTTAGGTTCTCTTGGTCCGTGGGGAGTTCTGGGATAGATAATCATTTCCGTATCGACCTCCAGCCATTTTAGTGAATTGTAAAATTCCTGACTTTGACCGATTGGTACTCTCAAGTCTTCCTGACCATGAATGACTTGCGTTGGTGTCACCACATCTTGAATATGATTAATAGCAGAAGAGCGCTGATAGATTTCGAGGTTTTCCCAAAAGAAGTCACCCATATGTTCAATTAAATAATCTCTAATATCGGTGGTCGTCGACATGCTGACTAAATTTGAAAGCCCAGCTCCCATGCTTGCAGCGTTGAAGCGGTCTGTTTGGGTAACAGCATATGATGTAATGTACCCGCCGTAGCTCCACCCCATTAAGAATTGATTGTCAGGATCTCCAATTCCCATTTCAATCACTAAATCCAGACCTGCTAGTAAATCTTGAAGATCGCCTTGACCCCAATCTAAGGCAGTAGCTTCCCTAAATTCATAGCCATAACCAGTTGAACCTCTTGGGTTTGGTCGGAGGATAGCGTAACCGTTCTGCACAAAATATTGAGCCATGTAGATATCTGGTCCGCCAGTAAATCTTTCTGTATAAACACCCGATGGCCCGCCATGGACATTCAGAATAATGGGATAGCTAAGACCTTCTTGATAATCGATGGGATACGTCAGCAGTCCTTCAATTTCTTTTCCATCTGGTGCAGTCCAATTTAACAACTCAGTTTTTCCCATAGCTGGAATTTCAATTTCAGCATGGATATTTGTAATCTGATTAGCATCTTTTGAATTTGTACCTTGAACGAAGATGTCCCATGGCTTATCCGTCGATTCCCAAGTGTAAGTAAAGCGATCACTGTCACGCGCTAGCGACAAATTGCCGGCTACTCCGCTGTTCGGAGTAATTGTTCTAATATTGTCACCGCGAAGAGGCAAACCAATGATGGCTCTCCCCGTGCCTATAGTTTCAGTCAGAAACAATTCATCACTGTCTTTAGACCATCCGGCTATGTTGGCGCTGCGATTTGGAGTTTCCACTAGCATTCTATTATCGCCGCCACTGGATGGAATTACATAAACATCATTAAGTGAAATCAAATTTGGTTCAGATCCTGATGAGGTATAAGCAATCCAGTTACCGTCAGGTGACCAAAAAGGACTGCTTTCTACGCCATTACCGGCAACCAGCGACCGTACCTGACCTAGGTGGAGTAGTTCTTTCGGCTCTTCTATATCTGTCCCGTCGTTTGCGCTGGCTTCAATAATCGAGGATGAACTCGGTACGGTTACTATTGAGATGTCTCCATGCTGATTTGCGACATTCAGATCTGCCGTGGGCTTGTGAGAAAACACAATTTCCTCGCCGTCGGGCGACCAAGAAAAATCACCTACAACAAGCTCTCCCGCAGTTATCTGCACCGATTTTGAAGATTTGGAAATCCTATCACTCATAGGAACAACATGCAGATGACTAAACCGAGGTTGCTGGTCGACGAGAATCACATCGCGTTTTTCTTCTATCTCCCTTTCTCGCTCTTCGCTGAATGGATCTTGCATGAAGAATGCTATGCGATCTCCCGAAGGTGACCATTTGTATGCACTAACATTGTTTTCTGCATCAGTAAGCTGTCGTGCTTCTCCACCAAATAACGGCATAACCCACACTTGCGATTTCGCACTATCACCTTCTCCACGCTTGCTGATAAAACTTAGGTGTTCACTATCTGGCGAAAATGCAGGTGCACTGGCAGAAAAATTTCCACGAGTGTATTGGGTATTTCGTGAACCATCGGCTGTGGCTATCCAAATGTGGGTTTGGAATTCTGAATCACTACCTTCCATTAGCGGCGTATTTACTACATATGCAATATATTCCCCATCAGGTGAGATTGCTGTGCCCTGAATACGACGAAATTGCATCGATAATTCAGGCGTCCATCCGATCATTGAGTCGTCGGAATTGCTTTGCGAGAAGGCGTTACCAGAAAAGGCGATCGCTAGTGCAAATATGGCGCTAATCCGGAATACTGTCTTCGAAATGTTGTTTTTCATAAAAGCCAGCGCTCCTTTGTGAGAATTGAAAACTAATTTCTTTTGGGTAAAGCGAAGGTAAGGATTAGGTCACCTCCTCTACGGCCACGCGATCCGCCACCGGATGCAACGGTAATAAACTCTTCGCCATCGATCGAATACACCGCGGGAGAGGCGAAAACTCCAGAGCCAGTATTGTAGCGCCAGTACTCTTCGCCTGTTTCTGCATCAAAGGCATAGAAGTAGCCAGCTGTATTACTGCCAGCACCGACAAAAACTAAACCACCCGCCGTGACTACTGGCCCAGCTTGCCCATAGCCTTCATAGATCTGGCGCCAGATAAGCTCGCCGGTAGTTGGATCATAGGCTGAGAAGTAGCCTTTTGGATCTCGCCCTGAATTGAAAGGTTGATCGATTGCATTTACATACAAATAGCCAGTTTCCTTCCCAAAGGCTAATGGCCCGTAATTGGAGCCACCACCGAAACCCGGCGCGAAAATTTGATTTGGCCCGATCGGAGTGAATTGCTCTACTAATTCATTTTGTTCCATGTGTTGGGCGGGAATATCTGTAGGGAAAACAGGCGAGACCGGCTCCATACGATCCCCATTCTTTTTATGAGGAATCGGTTGGGTCGGCCAGGGTTCTTCTCCTTCTACATCAGTTTCTACCGACACCGGAGTTTCAAGTATCGGATGCACCGGTTCGCCGGTTTCACGATCTAGTATATAGAGCCAACTATTCTTATTTGCCTGAGCCAACGCTTTCACTGGCTCACCATCGATTTCCATGTCGAATAGCACTGGTTGATTACCGGAATCATAATCCCAAACATCATGGTGTACTTGTTGGTAATACCAAATCAATTCGCCTTCATCCAGACTCAAGGCGATTAATGAATCAGTAAACAGATTCATACCATCGCGCTTAGTACTATCGCCAAACGGGTTGCCCACGGCGAAATACACCATATTCAACTCAGGGTCGATTGAAGGGGTTTCCCAAATTCCGCCGCCATTTCGCTCTCCTCCTACCCAAGTTGGGCCAGCGATATCCCATCCCTGGTCATTTTCATCTTGAGGAACGGTGTTGAAATGCCAAAGTACTTCACCAGTTCTATCATCGATGGCGAGTACGTAACCGCCAGCGATATGACTCTCGCTGCGAGTAGTGCCGATATAAATTACGTCATTATAAATTTGTGGTGCGGTAGTGAACCAATAACCTGCTGAGATTGCTGTATCGATAGTTGGATCACGTTGATGCAATACATCGAGGATGACAGATGCTTGCCCACCTTCACCAAAGCTTTCCAGCGGCTCACCAGTTTTTGCATCCAGAGCGAACATAAAGGAGCCGGCGGCGGTGTAGACTACACCGTCATCATAAACAACACCGCGATGACGGAAGATATAACCTTCTCGGCGACCGCCGCCTAAAAGGCGAGTGACATCATAAGTCCAAAGTAAATGACCGTCTCGTGCATTAACCGCGTAAACACTTCCACGCGAGTCAGTTACATACATTATCTCATCGACAATGACTGGCGTGGTTTGGTTACTAACTCCATCGATAACACCATGCTGAAACAGCCATCGTGGAGTTAGGTTTGCAACATTATCTTTGGTAATTTGATCGGTAGGGGCAAAACGGGAACCATACAAATCGAAATTATGCAGCGGCCACTCCAGATCGGAGACAGCAGATATGCCACGCTCTTCAGCTTCAACTGCACCGCCAGTACTGGCGCTGCCAGTGGGCACGGTGATCGATATGTTTTCAGGCACAGGAGAGCAACTAATGAATAGGAACAAGAAACTTACTAGCAGTATTCGGAACTTTAAGGCCTCATGATTAATACGTGATTCGATGAGTTGCATCGGCTAACTCCAATGTTCTGATTATTTCAATTAACTTTCGTTTGATTGTAGCTACTAAATTTCTTATTTGCTCTGCTCCAACATATATTCAACAATTGCACGTAATTGATCATTGCTGCAATCTGTGCAAAGTCCTCGGGCCGGCATTATACCGTTAAGACCATTAATCGTATTCTGCACTAATGTATCGATTCCCTTGTCTAGTCTAATTTCCCACTCAATAATGTCACCAACTAGGGGTGCGTGGGCTTGACCTGTTCCATGGCAGGCAAAGCAAGTTGTTTGATAGGCTTGCCCGGCATCGTAACTATCAGATTCAGCCCCAAACGCTGTCCATGAAAACGTAACCATAACTGAAAATACTGAACAAATAGACTTAAGCTTCCTCATCGCAGTTCTTCTCTAATATTTTTTGCGCACTATATTAAAAAAGTCGACAAATTTCTGCATGTGCTCGCTGTTTTGAGAAATGACTAAAGAATGATCTCCCCCAGGAATTTCGGCATATACGTGTTGCATACCAATTTCTTCCATTTTCTCTACCCACTCTCGGGTACGAGTGACTAGGCCATCTTCATCACCTTGCAAGACAAAAATTGGAATATGTTTTATTTTCTCTAACGTTGCCATGATATCGTGGTTGTCCTCTGGAGCTGGTGCCGCGACACCTAGGCCTGCAAATATATCGGGATGCTTTGCGGCAATGTGATAAGTTCCAACGCCACCCATTGAATGGCCCCATAAATATATCCGATTATTGTCGATTGAGAATTCATCACGTACGAGCTTTATGACCTCCATGACATCTTGCTCGCTGTATTTGGCATCATCTGGATTTTCAGTAACACGTGATCCATACCAGCCACGACGAATATACCCAAGAGGTGTCACTACGATGTAGCCGTTAGCTTCAGCTTGATCGAGGAAGCCATGATACCCCATTAGCCAGTCATATGATCTTCCTAAGCCATGCAAAGAAATTATTAAAGGTGCCGAGTCACCCTCATTATATGTAGAAGGTATAAACAAGGCATAAGGAATTTCTTCTCCAGTGGGTGGAAAGCTATAATTGCGGTGCTGAATTCGAGGATCACTGATATGACTTTCATCGTCAGATTCTTGTCGATCGGCTAATGCGAAAGAGCAGATGAAAAATAGTGGGAGCGCACCAAATATTATTCGATTTGTTATCTTAAGCATTTTATTCGTCCGCCAGAATCATAAATAGGGGAAGTAGAGCATAAACAATTCGTGGAATGGACGCAAAACCCTCTATGGTTGCTGCACCTGAAACCGTCGTTCTAATTGATTGATTGGTTGGACAGCTCGCTTTCTGCCAACATCCGTATGAGGGCAACAGCATCGCGATCAAGCTGAACGTAAGCCGCTTTTATGGGGGCGCCAAAGTCTACGTGGTTATCAGAATTATCCAACTCTCTCTTATAGCGAAAACGCACAAAAAGAGCGCCGGTGTCAGGTTCTTCAATTGAAGCAGTGCTTTGAGCACTGATTTGATCGAGGTTGCCTGCAGTTTTCGTAAAAATCTTTTGTTCTGGATAAAGTACGACTTGCTCGCAAAAGCTTGTTTGTCCAGCCTTGATAATCCTTTTGAACTTATTATTAATTAGCTCATCAGAATCACATTGCAGTCCATGAGTGAATTTCTCAGGACTGCGAGCACAAAGAACGAGCCCCTGCCACAGTTGACTTCTTGTAATGGGGGTAATGGCCTAGTTCTAAGGCCATTGACTTGTACAATATGTTCGAATTCTAACAAGCTAAAATCCACTAGATCGTCTGTGCTAGCGGTTTACCGATGTTCCAGAGAGTTCGACAAGGTTTCGAGCACTGTCTAGAATAGACAGAATTGAATTCTGGTTCTCCAGCATGGTTTTCAAATTGTAAGAATCACTAGTGAGCTTTTAATTATTATGCGTAGAAGAAATATTGTTTTAGCAACAGTGCTCTTTGCTGGCGGTCTAATTGCTCTGTGGTTGTTTATTCCGCCGAGTATCTCGTCATCTGCGCAAGTCTCAAATTCTGCCGACGCAATTGCTCGAGGGGAATATCTGATTACCGCAGGTGGATGCATTAGTTGTCATCGCGGTCAAACGGAAGAAACTTCAGAAGCACTGAGTGGAGGTTTAGCGCTTGAAACTGATTTTGGTATCTTCTATGCGCCTAACATTACACCGGATGAACAAACAGGAATAGGAAATTGGCAAGCCGCAGACTTTATTGCTGCACTCAAACACGGCCGCACTCCATCCGGTAATTTTTATTATCCAGCATTCCCTTATCGGGCTTATGCTGGGCTGTCAGATGAAGATGTGCTTGACATGGCCGCTTATCTACTGACACTCGAACCCGTTAGCTACGCAGCACCGCAACCCAAACTACCTGTATGGTTATTTCGATGGACAGTTGCTGGCTGGAATAAGATGGCAGATCTGAGCAAACCGAGCCAGGACCAATTTGAGGATGAGACGCTCGCTCGTGGAGCCTACCTGGCTCGCAACCTAGGGCACTGTGGGGAGTGCCATACGCCGAGGAACGATATGGGTATTCCTGACTATACTCGAGAATATGCAGGCGCAGAGGTTGGTGACGAAGTCATTGAAGCAATTGATGCTGAAGCATTGGAAGAATGGACAGCTAACAACTTCGATATTTTCTTATTACTGGGGTTAAAACCTGAAGGAGAATTTGTTGGTGGTGATATGAATGAAGTGATCGAACATAACACCAGCAAGCTTACTGATGAGGATCGAGATGCATTAGCCGCATTCTTTACTCGTCATCATGCAATAGAAGATTAACTGGTGTCGCAGAAAGAATTATTTGGAAGTAAGTTCGGCGTGGAGATAGAAGATCATTCATCGGAATAAGAAAGGGCAGGTACTGCTGCCCTTTCCTTTTCAATTTATTTACTAGTCGGTATCAACTCGATAAGTATCATGGCAGTTACCACATGACCCACCGAGTGCGCGGAAAGCGCCGAGTGTCGCTCCCATATCACCAGTTGCTGCGGCATCAGCAAAGGCATTGGCATTGTCGATCAGTGCCTGTGATTTCGTGGCTATATCGCCTTGATTGTCCCAAATGCTGTCTAGCGCCGTAGTTTCGATGTTATCAAATGCACTGGTATCCACCGCTAACATTTCTGGAATCATCGTTGCCATTGACGCAATTCTTCTCGCATTGCGCTCTGCAACTTCTGCATCGAATGGAGCGCCCTGCGCCATGCCGGCAATTGGCCCTATATTATAGCGAATCGTCTTAAACAGTGATTTGCGTTGATCAACGGCCGCCGCCGCACTTTCTTCTGGTGTTTGATCTTGCGCTGACACTGTAAACAATACACCAGAGACGGTTATGGTTGCTGCAGAAAGTAGAAGTACTATTTTTTTCATCATTATTTCTCCAATCCTTTTTTATAAAATCTAAAGCACAAATACGGAAGCTATTGTAAGAATTTCATTTCATGGAACCAAGCTCGAATAGACTATAGTACAAATAATCTAAGATTGTCACCGTTACTGTGACAGTTTGACATAATGCTTGCGATTGCAGCTTTGTACTCATAACAAACCTTCTTGGAATAGAATTTAGAATATTTAATTAAGTCGGATTAAATTAGGGTGCTCCAATATAGCCTGGCCCGTTGATGATTCTTCCAGGTCTTGCGCCAGTATGTTGTCCATTTTCGACCACAATTTCACCGTTTACGAGCACGTATTTCATGCCTACTGCATACTGATGTGGGTTTTCAAAAGTTGCTTTGTCGATAATCTCATCGGCATCGAATATAGTAATGTCCGCGAAGTAGCCCTCTGTAATCAGTCCACGATCGTGTATGCCTAATCGTCGAGCAGTTTGGCTGCTCATCTTACGCACGGCTTCTTCGAGAGTAATAATGCCGCGTTCTCGAACGAACACTCCTAACACTCTGGCAAACGTCCCATACTGACGAGGATGAGGCGTTCCTTCACCAAAGATTCCAATTGGGCCATCGGAGCCTATTGCAGTTGCCGGGTGTTGCATTATGAGGTCAACATCATCTGGGCCTATTGCGTGATAAACAGCGGTAGCCCCGCCGCCGCGAATAATGTCGAACACTACGTCGGCGGCATTTTCCGGGGTAGGCAGTAATCCTCTCTCGATACTCAAATCTGCAAGATTTTTACCCGCCATCTCAGGATCCCAGGAATTCCTAGAAATAAACACATTCCTCGGATCCCCGCCTCCGCGATCATAAAGAATTTTGAAAACAACTTCGTTTTTAATAGTTTGCCGCGTCTCATTGCTATTTATTCTTTCTAATAACTGATCACGCCCACCTTCCTGCGCCCATTGTGGGATAAGTGCAGTAATACCAGTTTGTGAAGCCGTATAAGGGTACTGGTCGATGGTAATGTCTACACCACGAGCACGAGCTTCATCGACCATTCGTAAGCTTTCCCTGGATGCTCCCCAATTTTCGACGCCTATAACTTTATGGTGCGTCATTTGTACGGGAATGCCTGCTTGTTCCCCAATATGAATCGTTTCTTGTACTGAATCTAAGAGCTGCGCGGCTTCTTCGCGCATGTGTGAGATGTAAATACCTTTATGTTCTGCAGCGACTTTGGAAAGTTCGATTACTTCTTCGGTTGGTGTAAAGCTTCCAGGTACATAGAATAAACCAGTGGAAATGCCCAGGGCACCCTGTTCCATCGCCTGGCGTACCATGGCTTTCATTTCTAGCAGTTCCGCTGAGGATGCCGCTCGATCTTCAGCGCCGATCACTAGTGAGCGGACAGTGCCTTGTCCAACAAATACCCCCCAGTTAGGGCTGATCTGTTTTGCTTTGATTGCAGCAAAGTGTTCATCAATTGGAAATGGAGAGCTACCATCGTTACCCTCAGTGAGCGTGGTAACTCCTTGCAGTAATGCACTTTCTGCATTGGGCACATCAAAGATGCCTCTTAGTGCATGAGTATGTGGGTCGATAAAGCCTGGTGATACAACAAGTCCACTGGCATCTATAATTTTTCCAGCAATAGCTCTGGATAAATCGCCTATGTGTGTGATTCTATCGTCAATTATACCGATGTCACTGACATACCACGGGTTACCAGAACCGTCCACGATTCTGCCATCTCTAATAATGGTGTCGAACTCTTGAGCGTTAGTTGCCGCAGGGACTAAAAGGGTCAGGAAGCACAATAATCGATTTAGCTTTTTTTTCATTGCTGTGCTCCTGTTTTGGATGATTATATTGAATTACTATCGTTACCAGATTCGAATGCGTTCTTCTGGCGAAAGGTAGAGTTTTTCGTCGGGTTGAACATTGAAAGCCTCATACCACTCATCGAAGTTTCTCACTACACCATTGACTCGAAACTCAGATGGTGAATGTGGGTCGGAAGTGAGGCGTTGTATTAGTGCGTCCCGACGATACTTTCTTTGCCATACTTGGGCCCAGGCTAAGAAAAATCGCTGATCACCTGTGAGCCCATCAATTACTGGTGCTTCTTCACCATTAAGCGACATCTTGTAGGCGCGAAAGGCAAGGGACAGCCCACCAACATCGCCAATATTTTCGCCAAGGGTAAAGTTGCCATCGATAAAAAAACCTGGCACTGGCTCAAATTGATCATATTGTGCAGCAAGTGCTGTGGTTTGTACTTCGAAATTAGCTCGATCTTCCTCAGTCCACCAGTTGCGCTGGACGCCAGCGAAATCAGATTTAGACCCTTGGTCATCGAAACCGTGTCCCATTTCATGGCCAATAACGGCGCCGATACCGCCATAATTCACGGCTGCGTCTGCCAAGGGATCGAAAAACGGGGGCTGCAATATTCCGGCAGGGAAAACAATTTCGTTAAAGGAAGAATTGTAATAAGCATTTACAGTTTGTGGTGTCATACCCCATTCTTCACGATTCGTTGGCTGGCCCAGGCGACCAATCTCATCTTTATAATTAAATTCTCGAATGTTTTGTGCATTCTCGAAGAGATTATCCCGACTAATTTCAATCGAAGATAAATCTTTCCATACATCGGGATATGCAATTTTAGGGCGGAATGACTCGAGTTTTTTGAGAGCTTCTTGTTTAGTCTCCGCTCCCATCCAATCGATCTCATCAATACTTTGCGCAACTGCGGCTCGCAGGTTCTCAACCAGCTCTTCCATTTGTTGTTTGGCAGACTCAGGGAAATGGCGCTCTACATATACCTGGCCAACAGCTTCACCTAGACTGTTTAGGGCGCCAACTCGAGCGACGCCTCTTTCCCATCGCTCTCTTTGTTCTGGCACACCATTCAGTACTGTTGAGTAGAAATTAAACTGCTCACGATCAATTTCTTCTGACAACACGGCAGCACTATCGACAATAAACCGATAGGTCATGAAATTCTTCCAATCGTCCACTGCAACTGTATTTACCAATTCAATAATAGGCGACATGGCACTTGGGTAGGAAACATTGAGATCTTCCAGATCAGTGATGCCGGCGGCCGCAAAATAGCTATCCCAATCCAAACCCTGAAATTGGCTCTTAAAATCTTCGTAACTCATAGGGTTGTAAGTCAGGTCGCGGTTACGCCTCTGGTCGCGAGGCCAAGTATGCTGGGCAATCTGTGTTTCCAAATTCAGCACGGCTTCAGCTTTTGCCTGTGTATTCTCTATGCCTGCAAGATCCAAAACTCTGGCGATATGAGCAACATATTCCAAGCGGACATTTTCGTATTGCTCAGTGTTTACTATATAATAGTCCCTATCTGGTAAACCAATACCGCCAACGGACAGCACCAACTGATGTTTGTCAGGGTCGCTGCGGTCGGCTCCAACATAAAATCCAAATGGTGTTGCGGTATTATCGATTAAAGCACGGCCGAATCCCTGAATAAGCTCTTCGATCGTATCTATTGCATCGAGGGTTGAAAGGCCAGGGAGTAATGGGCTAATACCCAGGTCGTTTAATGCCTCGGTATTCATGTAACTGAGATAGTAGTCACTAATTTTCTGCTCGATTGAATCGTCCGCGGGTTCGATATTGGTTAGATCATCAATAATGTCCCGAACACGCTGATTGGAGCGATCGCCCAATACTGTGAATGACCCGTAGTTACTACGTGATGCTGGAAGTTCGAAAGTATCTAGCCATTTACCATTGGCATAGCGGAAAAAATCATCACCAGCCTGTGTATTTGGATCTTGATGACTCAGATCTATGCCAAATGAGCCCAGCTCTGGTGACTCGGCTTCTAGTGAAGCAGCTGGGTTTTGTATACTGGCTATTGCTTCATTGCCTGTACTTGATGTGGTTGGTGCAACATTGGTTTCGTCTGAACTACACGCGCTCAAAAAGCCTGCCACGGATAGACAAAGTGCGCGTGAAAATTTGGCAGCTGAAGATGCCATAATAAAAACCTCCAATCATCATTATTGCTTGGCGAAACCGGAGTATACCTGAATTGAATTTCTGGTTAAGCCATGACTAAATCCAGAAAAACTCCGGCTCTTATATTTGCAGAAGCTTGGTTGTAAACTGCATCCAACTCGTGAACATTTCTGATGAGGGAAGACCAATGCAGTTTCAAGAACAATCAAACATTATTGGTAGATTCATAGCAAGAATCAGTAGAAATGGGACAGCTGCATCTGCAGCGATACTAGTTTCGCTTTCGATGGTGACCGCTGAGTCGCAAGAAACAGCAACGCCAAATGGGGTTGCCGATGATCGCCTGGCTGCATTCGCCTTTACAAACGGAAATTTCTACCAAGCCGATGGCAGCTATTTAGAAGGTGGTAGTTTGCTTATTCGAGAAGGGAGAATTGTAGATTTAGTGGCACAAACCAGCGTTCCTTCTGGTTTTTTTGAAATAAATCTGAACGGTAAATATGTTTACCCTGGCTTCATCGATCTCAACACAGATTATGGCTTAGCAGAATTACAACGCCGAGACGAGAATGGCGCTGCTGAAAATCTTTATCCCAGTGAAAGTGCGTTTAACGTTAATGACGCTATACGTTCAAATTTTCGAGCCAGCACGGGATTCACTCCCGATGAAGATGAGCGTAAGAAATACCGACGTTTAGGCTTCTCCGCCGTAGTCAGCTTAAGGCCTGATGGCATTGCCCGCGGTACGTCAGCACTGATCACTCTAGGTGACAAAAATGCCAATGAATCGATTGTAGTGCCTGATGTGGCAGCTCATTATTCCTTGGATAAGGGTACATCGTCACAGAGCATGCCAGTATCGCTAATGGGTGCCTTTGCGTTGCTTCGTCAAACTTATCTCGACGCCGAGTGGTTTGGAAATCAGCAACCAAGACCATTCACTGACGACACCTTAGAAGCTTGGAATACAATACAAATATTGCCTCAGATTATGGAAGTGGAAAACTGGCAAGAAGCATTGACAGCTGATCGCGTTGGGGATGAATTCGAAACTCAGTATATCCTGAAAACCAGTGGAGACAGCTTTCGTCAGACCGCCCTCATAAAAGCTACAAATGCCAATCTTATTGTTCCCATTAATTTTCCAGAGGCACCAAATGTTGCAGACCCTTTAACTGCTGACAGTGTTTCATTCGAAGATCTTAAGCATTGGGAGCTCGCACCATTTAACCCAAGAATTCTTGAAGATAACAAGATTGATTTTGCTATCACCTCTTCTGGAGGTAGTGACGAGTTCTGGGAGAATCTTGAGACAGCTGTTGATAACGGTTTGTCCGAACAAAAAGCGATTGCTGCTATTACACTTTCTGCAGCTCAGATTCTCGGCTTGGAAAATCTAGTGGGACAACTAACGCCTAACGCACTTGCAAATTTTGTCATTACCACTGACCCATTGTTCACGGAAGATGCGCAAATTCTTGAGAATTGGATAGAAGGCGAACGCTTTGTTTTGGCGGAAGATTTTGATGATAGGGCCGGCCGCTACAACCTCGAGGTCGATGGAGAACAGTATTCAATCGAACTAAGCTTTGAAAATAGTTCTGTTTCAGCACAATTCATAGTTAGTGAAGAAAAAACACGTACAGCAAATATTGACGTTACAGAGGATCTGATAACGCTGAACTTTGCTATTGACGAAGATGGTAATCGTGTTCGCCTCAGCGGTTGGCCGATAGACGGCACTGTGGGCTGGCAAGGAAATGGACGTTCCCCTAACGGCGCCCGCATGGCCTGGCGCATGACTAGAAGCGCTGAAAATGATGAGGCCGAGAGTGAAGCTACGCCAACTCGTTCAATAGCTGATTTACCCAGCGCACTCATCTACCCTTTTTCTGCTTACGGGCGCACAGAACAGCCTGAGCAACAGGATTTATTAATTAGAGGGGCAACTGTGTGGACCAATGAAGAAATCGGGAACGTAGTAACTGATGTGCTAGTGCGAAGCGGCCAAATTGCAGAAGTTGGCGATAACTTGTCTGCCAATGGTGCAATAGTGGTTGATGGTTCTGGTAAACACCTAACACCTGGAATTATTGACGAACATTCACATATAGCACTTTTTAGTATCAACGAAACAGAGACTAATTCCAGCATGGTTAGAATGAAAGATGTGGTTGACTCTGAAAGTATCAACATTTACCGAAACCTAGCTGGGGGTGTTGTTGCTGCACAACTACTTCACGGTTCTGCTAACCCTATAGGAGGACAGTCAGCGATTGTCAAAATGCGTTGGGGCGCCCCGCCGCAGGAACTCCTAATTGAAGGTGCAGACGAATATATTAAATTTGCCCTCGGCGAAAATGTTAAGCGCTCGCGCAATCCTTCTTCGGTTCGTTACCCTCAAACCCGTATGGGTGTTGAACAAGTATTTGTAAATGCATTTTCGCAGGCACAGGAGTATGGAAAAACCTGGGATGACTACAATAATCTATCTCGCAATCAGCAAAGGGATACTGCCGCTCCTCGACGCGACCTTGTTGATGAAGCCATGCTGGAAATCTTAAATGGTGAAAGATTTGTTACCAGTCATTCTTATGTGCAATCAGAAATAAATATGCTGATGCATGTCGCTGACACTTTTGATTTCAACATCAATACCTTCACTCACATTCTTGAAGGCTACAAAGTCGCTGATAAAATGGCATTGCATGGAGCCGGGGGTTCTACCTTCTCCGACTGGTGGGGATATAAATGGGAAGTGCGTTATGCTATTCCTTATAACGCTGCATTAATGCAACAAGCAGGTGTGGTAGTTGCCCTTAACTCTGACGACGCAGAAATGTCGCGACGCCTGAACCAAGAAGCAGCGAAAGCTGTGAAGTATGGTGATGTTAGTGAAATTGACGCGCTCAAGATGGTAACTCTAAATCCTGCGATATTGCTGCACCTCGACGACCGTATGGGCAGTATAAGAGTAGGCAAGGACGCGGACCTGGTACTTTGGAGCGATCACCCCCTCTCAGTTTATGCTGCAGCTGAGACTACTTGGATAGAAGGCATTCCTTATTATGATCGACGAGACGATCAACAATTAAGGCGTGAGATTGAAGATGAAAGGGCGCGGATCATCGCTGCTATAACTGACGATGCGGCGGGTAACTAGGAGAGTGGACATGGAAAAAATACTGAGAAGAATTTTGGCGTCAGCTCCCCTTTTCCTTTTGCTGAACTTAAATTTATATAACGTAAACGCAATTGTTCCAACTCCAGCACCGGATCAGATTCAACCTATCGCAATCACAGGTGCAATTATTCATATAGGTAATGGTAGAGTCATTGGCGATGGCGTTATTACCTTTAACGAAGGAATTATCACGGGGGTGGGTTCAGCATCCGATGGCATAAACATGCAGGGCCATGTTGTCCTAGATGTGCAAGGCCAGCATATTTATCCAGGTTTCGTTTTACCGAATACTGTATTAGGTTTAGAGGAGGTTGGATCAATCCGTGCTACTCAGGACGTTCTGGAAGAAGGAGATATAAATGCCAGTGTGCGTTCGGCTATTGCCTACAACACTGATTCAGAAATGATTCCTACTCAACGCTTTAATGGCATTCTTACAGCTCAATCAACGCCGCAAGGCGGTTTGATCTCAGGTTCTTCTTCAGTCTTTAAACTGGATGGATGGAATTGGGAAGACGCAATGTTAGTTGAAGATGTCGGCATGCATATGCATTGGCCTGCACTAAGAATTCGGCGCCGTAGCCCTGAAACTGGTTTATTTGAAACTACAGATAACGAAGATTACGAGGCCCAGACTCAACTACTTCACTCTTTATTCCAAGCAGCACAAACCTATACTGGTGAACCGCTCAATCTTAATCTGGTTGCCATGCAACCAATTATCAATGGTTCTGGGAAATTATTTGTCCATGTTGATCAAGCAAAGGAAATTATCAGTGCAATAAGATTTGCTCGAAGTTATGGTGTTGAAGAAATAGTTTTAGTTGGTGGCGCGGAGGCAATGCAAGTTGTCGATTTTCTAACTACGCAAGATATTCCCATAATTTATGAACGAATCCATGAACTTCCAATGCAGGCCTGGCATGATGTTGATGCACCATTCAAAACTCCTTTTCTACTCCACGATGCAGGACTGAAAGTTGGCATCGGAGGTGGCGCAACATCATTAGATAGACAGCGTAATCTACCCTTCTTTGCCGGTACTGCAGCAGCCTATGGCTTAGATCGGGAAACGGCTCTTTCTTTAGTAACTTTAAACAGCGCAGAAATATTAGGTGTTGCCGACAGGGTTGGCAGTCTCGAAGTTGGGAAAGATGCGACGCTATTTATTTCGGAAGGTGATGCCCTAGATATGCGCACTAGTCAAGTTCTTGGTGCCTATATCCAAGGAAGAGATATTGATCTTTATGGCACTCAGCAAGAACTCTATGAACGCTTCCGAGAGAAGTATGCGAAACAAATTGAGTAAACAGAAATCTTAATCCAGCAATGACAGTGCAACAGGGAAATGGGATCAATCCGAAATGGTTGGGCATAATCGCAGTGCTATTCGGCATTTTGCTGCTTGCTAATCATGGCAACGAATTACTGAAACAATCTGTACTAACTCCTGGATCTGCTGCGGAACTGTTTGTACCTGCGGACTGTCGTGTAGATGAATTAGACGAGGAAGGCCTTAGTCAGCAAGAATGTGAGTTAATGGTAAGTAATGTGCAAATCGCACTAGCATCTTCTCCACAATGGTTTCGTCCAGCAATGTTGTGGTTGTCAGCGCTGGGTATATTTTTTGCCATTTTCTCAATTGGTACTGGGATTGCCTTTGTGGGCGGAAGAAAAATGAACCTCACAATGACGAAATTTTTTTTCGCTGCCTTAGTCGCTGTTGATCTTTGCACTTTCATCGCTGCCGTGAATACAGGCCCACTGCTCCGCGCACAGTATCTATGGCCGACACTACTCTGGTTCTTCATACACTTGACAATTTTTGCAGTGGTGATGAGTTACTCAACTTCCATTGAACAGGAAAACAGCTAATGGAAGGACCATTACCAAAGTCCAAAGTTGTTTTACATTGGTTGACTGCTGCAGCGGTATTTTTTCTTTTCGTTTCAAGTTGGTGGATGTTAGCACTGCCTCTGCCCTCTGAGAACTTTACCTACCGAGAGTTGCCATTTCAATTGCATAAGAATATTGGAATTACGGTATTGATTGTGGTCATTGTGATGATCACAATGCGGATAAAATCTAAAATGAATAAACCCCAACTGGCTAGAACAAGATTAGAAAAACTTGCTGATCTTGATCATATGCTTACCTATTTTCTTATTACTGCTTGTTGTCTCAGCGGCTATCTTTCTTCTTCTTTCAGCGGTTGGGAAACCACTTGGTGGTGGCTAGTCAATTTCCCGACATGGTCCGAAGAAGATGAAGTATTGAATATCCTTTTTTCTGACATACACATGTGGACATGTTGGGCCTTGTTAGCAGTTATTGCCTTACATATTGGCGCAGCCCTGTATCATACTTTTCGAAACGACGAAGCTATTATCAAAATGTTTCGTTTGTAGTCGCGCACTTATAAGGTTTTAGGATTAATAATTAATGCAAGAATTTTCAACATTTGTCACGCACCTCGAATGTAGTTACACCGGGAAACTGTACCCTGCTAATCAATTGCATGGCCTTTCAGAAGCAGGTAAGCCTTTGTTAGTGCGCTATGACATGGAAGGCATAGCGAAAGCGGTGTCCAAGAACGATTTACAACAAAGGCGGCCAGAGTTTTGGCGCTACCGCGAGCTTTTGCCTGTTCGTAAATCTGAAAATGTAGTTCGTCTTGGTGAATTGATGACGCCTATTCTTCCCGCTACGAAGCTTCAGCAGGAACTGGGATGTGGCGAAATACTTATAAAGGACGAAGGTCGATTACCAACAGGTTCATTCAAAGCTAGGGGGCTCGCTCTGGCTGTTGCAATGGCGAAAGAATTAGGTGTAACGCGTATGGCTATGCCTACCAATGGCAATGCAGGTGCCGCACTTGCCGCCTATTGCTCTCGAGCAGGCATTGAGACTTTTGTTTTCTGCCCAGAGGACACTCCTAAAGTAAATATTGAAGAAATCGCATTTCAAGGTGCAAAGACCTTTCTCGCCAACGGCTATATTAATGATTGCGGGAAGATCGTCGGAGAGGGTAAGGCAGCGATGAATTGGTTCGACACCTCTACCCTGAAGGAGCCTTATAGAATTGAAGGCAAAAAGACAATGGGATTGGAGTTGGCAGAACAAATGCATTGGACAGTTCCCGATGTCATCCTTTACCCAACGGGGGGTGGGACGGGGCTTATTGGGATGTGGAAAGCCTTTGATGAGTTAGAAGCAATTGGTTGGATTGGGCCAAAACGTCCACGCATGGTTGCTGTCCAAGCAGAAGGCTGCGCGCCTATTGTTCAAGCTTATGATGCAGGAGAACGCCATGCTGAACCTTGGCAAAACGCAGTGACTATTGCTTCTGGAATTAGAGTGCCAGCGGCAGTTGGCGATTTTCTTATCCTTGATGCAGTAAGAGAGAGTAAAGGCTTTGCGGTTGCTGTAAGTGATGATGCGATAAACGAAGCCCAGAGAGAATGTGCTCTTAAAGAAGGGATTTTGCTGTGCCCCGAAGGTGCCGCAACATTGGCAGCTCTAAAACAAGAATTAGTAACTGGGCGCATTAATCCGAATGAACAAGTCATGTTGTTCAATTGTGCGACGGGATTGAAATACCCGATGGAATCAGAGCATAAGAGCATCGACCTTAGTAAGCCAATAGACTATGACTTTATAAGTAGATCTTAATCACGCAGTTATAAATGATTTCTTGTGAATTCTGGCCTGCATTAGTAGTTAATACATTTTTTGAATTTGACCCGGTCTACCTATCAAACCCACTAGTTAGCAAAGACCGATCGAGGATTGGAAGCGAGAATAATGACAAGCCAACAAGAAGATTTTAATGGAATAGATCTCTATACCTGGGCAACGCCAAATGGGCGTAAAGTTTCGATTATGTTAGAAGAGCTGGAACTACCCTACCGGGTATTTTCCGTTGACATTACTCAGGGTGATCAACACCGGCCCGAATTTTTAGCGTTTAGTCCCAACAATAAAATCCCAGCCATAATTGACCATGAGACTGGCGTGGGGATGATGGAATCAGGTGCCATACTTATGTATTTGGCACAGAAGACCGGCAAACTTATGCGGTCTTCCGGCGAAAAGTATTGGCAGCAAATGCAATGGTTGATGTTTCAAACAGGGCATGTGGGTCCTATGTTGGGGCAGACGCACCATTTTGTGAAATTCAATCCAGGGAAAGCCCCTTACGCAGAAGAAAGATATAGCAAAGAGAATGCCCGCCTCTATGAAGTGTTGGAAAATCGCTTACAGGAACGAGATTTTATTTGCGATGACTACTCCATTGTAGATATCGCAACGTGGCCCTGGATTTCCCGATATGAATTTCAACAAATGAATCTGAGCGACTACCCTCGCCTCAAAACTTGGTATTTACGAATTGCAGAAAGGCCCGCGGTGAAAAGGGGATACGCCGTGCCTAAAAATTTATTGGTCCCTATTCCAGGCTAATGGTGCGATTGCTAAGCAGGGCGGAAGGATGCTGGGAGACAACTAGATGCGTTATGCATCTAGTCATGCCCTAGAATGAATCGTTAGAAACTGTCGTAGATAATATCATTTGCGACAGCACGCATATTAGCTGCTCCAGGTCGGCGTGCACCTTGAGCCTGGATCATTCCCAGCCAGAACATATCCTGACTTGGGTCTATCCAAAACCAAGTTCCTGCCGCACCAGACCAATAATAAGTTCCTGGACCTTGCGGTGAATTCGCTAGTTCTGGATCGTAGATAACAGCAAAGTCTACGCCGAAACCAATACCAGGCTGGCCTGGCCTATTGGGTCCGCCTCGAATATCTAGCTCATCTCTCAAACTATTAGTGCGCATTATGCGAACTGATTCTGGCGAAAGAATTTTAGCGCCGTCGAGTTCACCTTCGTTAACCAGCATTTGTAAAAACCTGGCGTAGTTGTGAGTCGAGGAAACCAGTCCGCCGCCCCCAGATTCGATTCTATTTGGATCTAAATAACTTGCGCGATCAGTACGATGAGGACGCTGAACCAGTCGATTGCGCTCTGAATCCCAGTTATGAACTTCAGCGAATCTATGCTGGTCTTCCTCGCGGACATAGAATGTAGTATCTCCCATTCCAAGCGGTTCGAATATTTTTTGCTGTAAGAAATCCCCAAATTGCATTCCAGAGATTTGCTGTACGATGTAACCTTGAAGGTCAACTGCCACGGAGTAATACCACTGCTCACCAGGTTGGGACAGCAAAGGAATTGCTGCTACCTTATTGACGAGTTGGTCTAAGTCGTCTGATGCGAGTACTCCAGAATCGCGGAAAGCATTATTGACCGGATCACTGCCACTCAGGCCATAGCCAAAGCCTGCTGAATGATTTAATAGCTCTCTCATTGTGGGTTGGCGATCTACTGGAACCAATTCCATATTGCCATCAGAGTCATAAGTTGTCATCACCTGAAGGTTTTCAAACTCAGGAATGAATTTGCTAACTGGATCATCAAAATCCCAAAGACCTTGCTCGTGAAGCATCATGAGTGCGACACCGGTAACTGGTTTTGTCATGGAATAAATTCGGAAAAGTGTGTCTTTTGTCATAGGGGCTTGATCGTTGACACTAGCAAGTCCTGCAGTTTCGAATGTAGCCACTTCACCGTCTTTTGCCAGCATCCAAATCATGCCGGCCACATCTTGATCCGCGACGATTTTTTCCATTGCTGCATCTAAAGATGCAATACCCGTCTCACTAAAACCTGCCGTACCAGCTCCAACCGCAGTTTGCGGCCACGAAGTATCAGCAAAACCATTGGCGTTTAGAAAGATAAAAGTGGCGAGTATGCTTGTGGCTAACTTGCCAAAGTATGTTGGTTTATCTGAATGCATAAAAATCCTCCGCGCTTGAATTGTGATTCTCCCCAATCTCGCTAGAACAAAAGAGATCGAGAGTGAGGAGGAGAGTTGTGTAGATAGTATCGTGGGCTTAAGGTCAATTGCTACAGCACCCTTAGGCGAACCGTGCCTCTTTATGGTGCGCCTTGTTAGTCTCGTCTTCTTAATGCACCATTTTGTAGCGATAAAATCTGCTAATTTCAATTCTATTCCTCTACAAACCAATGAATGCGAGACTTTCACGATTTTGGCAAGCTCTTTGCAGAACCTAAGCAACATTTACTTTTACTGGCAGGCTTGTCTTGCTGCATCGTGTACTTTGGGAGGAAGAAATGAAAAAACTAACTCATCTGGCTGCTGGTCTCGTTTTAGCTTCGAGCGCATTGATTGCCACATCAGCATCTGCAGAAGTGTCTTACAACATCGGGTGGGCATCTGAATATTATTACCGTGGAATCTTTCAAAACGATTCTTCAGGTTCAGCGGGTATCGATTGGAGTGAGGGTGGCTTTTACGCAGGCAGCTGGGCTGCCGATGTGGGTGATGGTACGGAAGTGGATGGCTACTTCGGTTACAACTTTGAATTCGATTCAGGATTTACAGCAGGAGTAGGATTTACTGGTTACTACTACACGGGTGAGTTTGATGACACTTATGAAGAAGTTAACTTTAACTTAGGTTATGGACCACTAAGTCTTGGTTATTCTGTAGGAGAATGGGAAGGTTTCGGGGCGGCACAGGATTATGATTTTCTAGAACTCACCTTTACTGCTGAGAATGGTATTTATGGTACATACGGTACTTTCGGTGATGAGTTCGACGGCGACTATATTCAAATTGGTTGGGGTACTACAATTTCTGAAATTGATATTAGTATTGCTGGTATTTTCAGTAGTGATGAGCTTTCAGATCAGTTGAATTCAGCTGGGCAGGCAACTGAAAGTGAAGCTATTGTTTTTACTATCGGTAAATCTTTCTAAGCTGAGCTTTTTGTTTATCCATTATGTCTCCCTAAAAAGGGCTCCTATGGAGCCCTTTTTAGTGCTTCTTTATTTCTGTGTTTACTTGTTTTGCTTGTTGCCTCTCTTTCTCAAGGGCGTTTACCTTTCTCTAATTTAAGCTGGTAGTTGATATTTAGGGGCAATAAATATACTGTATAAATATACAGTATATTAGATCATTATTATGGCCCTACAGTCCCCAGGGAAAACAGAGCTCGCCTCTCAGCTAGAGCCACTGCCTGCCTATGCAGAGTTGCACTGTATTTCAAATTTTAGTTTTTTACGTGGAGCCTCCTTTCCAGAAGAGCTAGTGAAACGTGCTGATGATCTCGGTTACTGCGCTATCGCAATTACTGATGAGTGCTCTCTTAGTGGTGTGGTACGTGCCCACATGGCTGCTAAAGAAAGAGATATTAAACTCATTATTGGTAGCGAGTTTGTCATGGATAAGGGTTGCCACATAGTTTTGCTTGCGTGCAACCGAACAGGTTATGGAGCCTTAAGTCATTTAATAAGTTGTGCTCGTCGTAAAACAGAGAAGGGAAGTTATTTTATAGATCGTTCTATGGTGGAAGACAATCTGCCCGAGGACTGTTTGGCATTATGGATTCCCAATTTACAGCAAGAGCCAGAGTTATTGGCTTGCCAGGCTGTTTGGTTAAAACGTCAGTTTTCTAACAAACTTTGGATTGCTACTGAGTTGCTGCTGCGTGGCGATGACCGTTTAAAACTAGAGTTTTTACAACAATTAGGAGCACAGTTCGGACTTCCTCTATGCGCAGCTGGTGGTGTCTATATGCATGATGCGAGCCGGCGCATTATGCAGGATACGCTAACAGCAATTCGCCTGATTACACCTATCGAAGACTTGGGTTTCAACGCAGAGAGTAATGGTCAGCGTCATTTACGTAATCGAGAACAACTCGCAAAACTATTCCCCTCTGAGCTGATGGAGGCTAGTGCCGAGATTGCCAGTCGCTGTGATTTTCAATTGGATGAATTACGCTATGAATATCCCCGTGAGCTGGTCCCTCCTGATTACACTCCGCATGGATGGTTACGAGAATTAACTGAGGCTGGTGTCCGCCATCGTTGGCCAAAAGGCGCGACACCGAAAGTGCGCAACCTTATCGAGCATGAGTTGGAGTTAATCAAAGAGCTTAATTATGAGCACTACTTCCTAACAGTGCATGACATTGTTGCTTTTGCCCATAGCCAACACATTCTTTGTCAGGGTCGGGGTTCTGCCGCCAACTCTGCGGTTTGTTATTGTCTGGGTATTACCGAGGTGGATCCGGCCAGAGTTGAAGTGTTGTTTGAGCGTTTTATTTCCAAAGAGCGGGACGAACCACCAGATATTGATGTTGATTTTGAAAATGCTCGACGAGAAGAAGTTATTCAGTACATCTATAAAAAATATGGCCGCAGTCGCGCCGCTATTGCGGCGACGGTTATTACTTATCGTTCTCGTAGTGCTCTTCGTGATGTGGGTAGGGCATTAGGTTTGGATAGAGAACTTCTCGACCATTTAGCAAAGTCTATTTATTCTGGGGATTCGAATCTGAAAGAACAACTGGTGGATGCTAATGTTGATCATGCTGATACGGCTATTCAGCGCCTATTGTTTCTGACGCAGTTGTTAATAGGGTTTCCCCGTCATTTATCTCAGCATGTGGGTGGATTCATTGTCAGCCAGGGTTTGCTCTCTCATCTGGTTCCTATCGAAAATGCCAGCATGGCTGATCGTACAGTTATTCAGTGGGAAAAAGATGATCTTGAATCACTAGGTCTGTTAAAGATCGATGTGTTGGCTCTAGGCATGTTAACCGTAGTGCAGAAGTGCCTGGATATAATTAGTGATTACAGTCGCAAGATCTTAAGCATTCAAAACATTCCATCAGAAGACCCTAAGGTTTACGACATGATGAGTGATGCTGACACTGTCGGCGTATTCCAGATTGAGTCTCGAGCCCAAATGAGCATGTTGCCCCGATTGCGGCCACGCAGTTATTACGATTTAGTCATTCAGATAGCAATAGTGAGGCCTGGCCCTATCCAAGGAGACATGGTGCATCCTTATCTGAATCGGCGAAATGGCAAGGAAGAAGTTATCTATCCTAGTGATGAGGTCAAAAATGTCTTAGAACGCACTTTGGGTGTACCGATTTTTCAAGAGCAGGTCATGCAACTTGCCATGGTGGCAGCGGGGTTTTCCGGTGGCGAAGCGGATCAATTAAGACGAGCTATGGCTGCCTGGAAACGTAAAGCTGGTTTAGAGTCCTATAGAGAAAAATTGGTTAAGGGCATGCTCAAAAGAGGATATGAAGAAGAGTTTGCCGAGCAATTGTTTAAGCAAATTAAGGGTTTTGGTGATTACGGTTTTCCTGAATCCCATGCTGCCAGTTTTGCCTTGATCGCTTATGTATCTTCCTGGCTTAAGCTTTATCACCCTGCCGCCTTTTGCTGCGCCCTACTCAATAGCCAGCCCATGGGGTTTTACCCTCCTGCACAACTAATTAATGATGCAAGATATCATGGAGTAAACATACTCCCTGTTGATATCAATAAAAGTTCTTATGAAAGCACTCTAGAATTTGATAGTGGCTTCGAAAGACTTTATTCCCCTTGTGAACAGACAATGGATCCTATGCTTCGTATTGGATTCAGGCAAGTGAAAGGTATCTCTGGTGTCGGAGCATTGGCGATTGTTGAAGCAAGGCAGGCAGGTAAATTTCGGACTATTCAAGAGCTGGTGTTTCGTAGCGGTATTAATAAGAAGGACTTGGAGTCATTGGCTGCCGCCGATGCCTTGCAAGAGTTGAGTGGAGATCGTCATCGAGCTTTCTGGCAGGCATCTGGCGTTGATGCAAGATGCCAGGATAGAAATACTAGTCAAGAAAACGCTGGGCTAACTACACAAATGAATTTTTACTCTGATCTCCATTTCGCTGATATCGATTTCGGTGTTGATGTATTGTTGCCCGTTGTGAATGAGGGTCAGAATATTGTTGCTGATTATGGTTCGACTGGCTTTACCCTGCGCCGACATCCAATAGCCCTCTTCCGTAACCATTTGAATTTATATCAGGTTTCTCCAGCCAGCTACTTAGCTGCTATAGATAACGAAGCCTATGCCAAGGTAATAGGTTTAGTAACCTGTCGACAAAGACCAATGACGGCAGCAGGTGTCACATTTATAACTTTGGAAGATGAAAGTGGAATTTTTAATGTTGTAGTTTGGCCAAAAATTGAGGAGCGTTTTAGGTCTATTGTACGAAAAGCAATGTTAATGGGTGTGGTAGGTAAAGTGCAAAAAAGCGATGGAGTTATTCATCTGATTGCACAGGAACTAGTAGATCTAAGTCACTGGTTAGGCTCTATGGAGCTTTCATCACGAAACTTTACCTAATAATATAATTTGTGCAGTCTTTGCTGCTGGATTTTCTAGAATCGATAGCATGTTTTTACGCGAAGTATCCATGTAAATACCAATTTTTTTTGCCACTTCGTTCTCGATAAATCCACAGGCGACTGCCGTTCTGCTCTAAGGCCACATAATAATCACGGCGAATATCGGCGTCGGACCACCAATAGGTTTCAATCCGCTCTGGTCCGCTAATAATCTCTATGGATTTTCGATGATAAAGTTTGCCATTTCTAAGAACGAGTTGCTCTGGCTTTTCCAATAAAAAAAGTGGGCGTGGCGAAATTGGAATTTTTTTTAGCTCCTGCCCTACCCTATATGGTTTTCCAATTTTCTCCATTTTTTCATAAGTCATTTGTTGTGTAGCATATTCTGGACAATGTTCTGCAATAGTTTTGATACTGTTAATGAAGTGCCCGCCTAATTTCGCCTTTAGCTGTTCCATAAATTGATTGAGATTATTGTCACTATATTGTTTTTTGGCAGACTTATCTTCAGATAGTAATGATTCACTGTGGGTCATGAAGGCATCAAATTTTTTTACCTTTATCTTCGCCGCAATTACTGGCGCTGGAATTGTAAGATTGCTGAAGTGAGTTCCTAATAGCATTAATAAATGTTCACTAGAGCGACTGGGTTGACGCAAGCTCATATTAATAACAGTACTACTGCGCTTCTCATGTTTTAGTGAGAATAATAAGTGGCTCGTGCATAAGTCGCGACGCTGCAAAAACTCAGAAAGCTGCTCTAACATTTCGTCCGCGACGGGTAAAAGGCGATCAAGACTATCGATTTCATAGGGTAAATCATATGTAGTAGAGAAGGCAGGCGGGGGCACGTAGTTCCGCGTTGGTTCTGGTGCTAAATTTAAGGCTCTGTTGAGTAAGTTTATAAAGTCACTGCCGAACCTCTTATATAAATCACTAGTTGGAAGGCGCCAAATATCCCTTAAATGACGTATACCCATATTATAGAGACGTCGGTTTTGTTCCTTGTTTAGATTTAAAACATCCGTAGACAATTTTCCCAAGGCTGATCGTAAATTATCTTGTTGATAAATCAGCCCATTGTGTCCTGATCGAGCAAGTAACAAACTGCCGGTAACCGTAGGGCATGCGGCATATAAAAAGTATTCTGGTAGTGCTAACTGTTTGAGTTGCTCAGCAAGGGGTCCTTTGAGTTTGTTATGAATGGCTTCGATGCCACCAAAGTATTTCAAGCTGCTACGAATTTCGCAGATTAATGCCTGGGGATGAAAGCTGACCGTGTCACTAATATTTTCTAGTGGTGCGGCTAGAACATTGAGCTGTTCATCCTGTTGCGACTCACTGAGTTCTGCTAATTGTGGGAAGTAAACTGCATACCATAGGCTTGTTGGCTTCTTGCTATGGGCTTTTCCGACTTTATTTTTGAGTGCAAGGCTGGGTCTGTCTCGTAGAGGTAGTTTAATCACCTCAGCTTTGCCACTGAACGGAGACGGAAGAGGGAGCTGTGAGGTGCCGTTTGGATCTTTCAATCTGGCCTCAGGCTGTGTGTTGCGAATGGTGCCGGTACAGCTCAAGTTGGGTGGTGAGGGGCTGGAAATTGCCTCGAGCCTTGATAATGGTGACCTCTGCTTTATTAAAGCTACCAGTTTGAGGTGAAAAGCCCTTTACTTGCAGGCGCATCTTTGATTGTGAGTACTTACTATCACGGTTCTTAAAAAGAACACCGAGGGTTTTACCAGTTTCCGCGGCGAGTTGTAAACGACGCAACACTTTACCAGGAAGCCAGGTTTGCCAAGCCAATACTAGGCCGCAGTTATTAGTTTGTAAGGCTTTTTCCATACTCCATAGAGCGTCTTTACACGAAGTTTCCAAATTCACCACTAATACCTGATCAGTACTGATGCCTACCTGTACCAGTGCCGGAGCATAAAGAAGATGAGGGGGGGAGATCCACAGAATCCAATGCCCTTGTTCAATAACTGAACGCATTAAGGGAATCAATAGCTGGAGTTCGCCCATACCCCACTGAGGGCTTATGATTTCAATCAAGCCTTTTTGCGGCCAGCCTCTACCAGGCAGAATGCTATCTAATTGAGGATAACCAGTACTGCGACCATGGATGCCTTGGCCGGCCATATCACATCCACGCCAGAGATTGGCATTGTGATTAAGTAATTCTTCAATGCTGGGAGAGTCAGCTAGATTATCCTGATTACCGACATCCGCATGGCTGTATGCCTTATTAAACAAGGGTTCTGGGGCCTTCGCTGAACTTTCCGAATAAGGTTTCACTGTTCTTTTTTTAAAGTATATAAAAATAGTACTGTATTTTTATACAGTATTATAGAGAGCAAAATTCGGAAAGCAATAGTTAATGCTAAAACCAATCACATTAAGTACACATTAACTAGTTGCACTAGCCTATTGTTTTTTATTGAAAATTAAATCTAAAGCTTTGAAAAATTGGGCCGCTAAGGCACTTGAACATTGGATCAGCACCGGAGAAGCAGATGAGAAGGAAGCCGGATATGGTTATGGTCGTGATTACATTATTTGTGATCAGTGTATTCGCCAGCAGCGTCGCTCAAAGCGCCCTAATGTAAGCAAGAGAAGAATTAAGGAAACTTTATTGATTGAGTTCCAAGATAACGAAAAAGGAAAGCTTTACCAAGGATAGGTAGTGAAGTGGCTCTAACTGCCCTATGCAGTATCGGGGCGGTATATTTTCTCAGCGGTGATCACCGCATCCAGTCTTACATCCCAACTTGCTACTGGAAATGTTTCGTTTAACTGACATTCATGGGCTAATCCTACGAGTAATGGCCGGCTATGACGATTAGAGATTTTAAAACTAAAAGTACGATCGTAAAAACCTTTACCCATACCGAGACGAAAGCAATTGGTATTGAACCCGACCAATGGCACAAAGACTACATCAAAACTTGTTGGTAAAATTAATTCATCCGGTGCCGGTGGTTCGCCTATACCCCATTGGTTCTGAGTGAGCGCAGTGTTGTTGTCATAGGGAGCAAAGGACATCTGATCGACATTTTCTATTGGAATAATCGGCAGGTAACAGGATTTACCTTCCGCTAGCGCTTTACTGAGCAATAGCTCGAGATCTATTTCACCATCTATGCTTTTGTAGAAAGCAATATGAGAAGCATCGACAAAAAAATCTTGTCCTACGACCAAATCGTGAAGGCATTGTGCGGCTTCAGATTGTTGATCGGCATTAAGGTTTCGGCGGGCATGCCGGAGCGAGCCCCGTAATACTTGACGTTCTTCTTCGTTCATAATAAAAGTTAAAGCAGAGGCCACACAGAAAGTATCAAGTCCCCCGGAACACCGCTATCAAACTTGCCCTGAACCGAAAGGTTCAGGTGGTGGCTCTCGCGATGCATAAGGCTTTCCGACTTGCGGACGTGCACACCAACATCTGGCGAGTTGCCTCCGGATATTACAATATCGGCTCAAGAACACTTTTGACTGGCAAATGCTCTAGGGAACTCTGTGAGTAGTATATATCGTGCACTGCAAGATAGGAAAGGCTCGGAACCAGTCGCTGGCATTAATGTCACAGTAGGAGAAAAAACTAGATTAAACCACTGACCATGAATACACATTATATATATCTAGCAACCTATGTTTCCCATATAAGGTGTGATCGAAAGAGGAAGTTAGTAAAGAACCAACGATGACAAAGTAGCTGGGGCGAAAAACCGTGATAGAAGAAATTTATAAGCGAACTAATCGAAGCACGTGAACCGTCGACGCCGTCCCAACTTAGCCACTATGACATCACACCCTAGATTTCAAGTTGCCGGGAGGTAGCAAGAGCTAGCTCTATTTTCTCTTCTAATCCCTTCACCTGCTGTGAAGTCACATGACGTGTTTCGTTGATCAGCCTATTCTTTTTTAGCATGTCATGGGTGATATTAAGTGCTGCCATAACGGCGATTTTCTCTCCACCATGAATGTTTCCCCGACCTTTAATTTCCCTCATGTTTTCGTCAAGATAACGCGCGGATTTCATCAAAGCTTCTTGGTCTGAAGGTGGGCAGTTTACCTGATACTCTTTGTCCAGGATTTTTACTTGTACTGAAGAAGGTTGGTCACTCATATCTTAGTCCATAAATACTTAAGAATTTTCCATGGCCTTCAATCGCGCCAAGATTGATTCCAATTTAGATTTAGCTTCATGGTTACGGTCCAGAAGTTGTTTGCGCTCAGCTCGCCAACTGCCTTCGTTAGCTTTAAGTGCTTGATTTTCACGCTTCATTTCTGCACAAAGTTTAATTAAGTCATCAACCTTGTCATTCAAAGTATCGAATCTATTTTCGCTAATTTCGGCCATTTTTTATCTTCAATCTACTATCTAAAATGCAATAGCTGCAATGGACTATTAGCATAAGTTTAGGGTTTACATTAAATGTGACGTAACTATAGAGCCGAGTTTAAAGTCGGTCAATAATGGAAATCGAAAAATTGGGGCTTGGTTCCTTATCCAGTCCTCTATATGCTTGTCCATCTAATTTTAAGTCTTATAAAAGCAAAGACTTACAAGCTGCCGGGTGCAATTATAATTTTTTTCCAAGAGGAGCAGTATGCGCATAAGTAATCGGGAATTTAGCAAGCGTAGAAAGGATTTGATGGTGCAAATGGAATCTAACAGCATTGCGCTACTGTCTTCTGCGCCCCCTAGTGTGCGAAATAACGATGCTGAATATCAATATCGCCAAAATAGCGACTTTTTTTATCTAACGGGATTTGCTGAACCTAATGCTTTATTGGCGTTAATTCCGAGGCGGCGACAGGGTGAAGTTGTACTTTTTTGTCAGGAAAAAGATAAAGAAAAAGAGTTATGGACCGGGTATATCCTAGGACCTGATGCGGCCATAGAGGAATTGGGCGTCGATGACGCTTATCCTATAGATGACATAGATGACATCATTACTGGCCTGATCGAAGGCAGGGACCGAGTTTACTATTCGATGGGCAAAGATGATGATTTCGATAATTGTGTTATGGAATGGGTCAAGGTGATTCGTAGTAAAGCGAAAATAGGATCTCATCCTCCCAGTGAATTTCAGGTTCTTGATCATTTACTTCACGAATTGCGATTATATAAAAGCCCTACAGAAATTAAATTAATGGAGAAGGCAGCAAATATATCTGCTGAGGGCCATAAAGCAGCCATGGCTCACTGCAGGCCTGGCGTAATGGAATATGAACTTGAAGCTGAATTACTTTACGCATTTACTCGCAATGGAAGCCGTGCGCCAGCCTATGTTTCTATTGTAGGTTCTGGTGATAATGCATGTATCCTTCATTACGACAGCAACAATGCCAAAGTTAAAGATGGAGACATGGTGCTCATAGATGCAGGATGCGAGTATCAACATTATGCTTCTGATATTACTCGCTCATTTCCCGCTAGTGGAAAATTTACTCCAGAGCAGAAAGCAATTTATGAAATCGTCCTGGAATCTCAAAAGGCTGCAATTGCCGAAGTAAAGCCAGGCGCGCAGTGGGATGCACCCCACAATGCATCGGTTAGAGTCATCACAAAGGGGCTAGTTAAGCTAGGTTTGTTGAAAGGCCGGCCCGCACAGTTAATAAAAAGTGAAGCTTATAAAGAGTTTTATATGCACCGCGTTGGGCACTGGATAGGAATGGACGTTCATGATGTCGGTGACTACAAAATCGATGACCATTGGCGATTGCTTGAACCTGGTATGGTAACCACAATTGAGCCAGGAATTTATATCTCACCGAATAATACAAAGGTTGCAAAAAAGTGGCGGGGTATCGGAATTCGTATTGAAGATGATGTGCTAGTGACAAAATTAGGTAATAAAATTCTTAGCGTAGGCATCCCCAAGACTATCCAAGAAATAGAATCTTTCATGTCGACCACCGCAGTTTAAGTTTTACACCATGGATATCACTTCTCCTGATAACAGCTACGAGATTGTAATAGTTGGAGGAGGCATGGTCGGTGCAAGCTTTGCCTATGCTTTAAGTCAGTCATTCGGTGGAACCTGTCCATCGATACTTGTTGTAGAGGCTTCAGCGCCGTTATCAGACAAATTTCTACAACCGAGTTTCGATGCGAGGTCTACTGCACTTTCTTTCGGTTCGCGTCAAATTTTTGAGGCATTGAATCTCTGGCAAATTCTTGAACCTCAAGTTTCAGCAATTCATGAAATCCATGTTTCTGATAAGGGCAGGTTTGGTTCAACGCAGCTAACTCGCGAAGAATTGAGTGTGGAGGCCCTGGGATATGTTGTTGAAAATGCAGACCTGGGTGCGGTACTAAATGAAAAGCTAAAGGTATCCAATCATATCGATTTCCTAATACCCGCAAGCATTCAGCAGATTTCACCTACACCGGGTGGGATGGATTTATCAATTTCGACCGAAAGCAAGCGCTTCAATGTGAGTGCAAATTTAGTGGTGCTTGCAGACGGTGGGCGCTCACCGATTTGTAAGCAATTAGGAATTGAGCAGTCCAAAGAAAGTTACCAACAACATGCAATCATTACCAATATTACATTTGAAGAACCACATAACAACATAGCATTTGAACGCTTTACTGAAAATGGTCCTTTAGCAGTTCTTCCTTTAAGAGAATTTGAAGGAGAGAATCGTTGCTCTTTGGTATGGACTACAGCAGAAAGGGAAAGCGAAAACCTTATGGGGCTTAGTGAAAGTGGGTTAATCTCTAACCTACAAGCTAGTTTTGGCAATCGTTTGGGAAAGCTCACTAGTATTGGCGAAAAATTCTGCTTTCCGTTAAGTCTTTCTATAGCAAAGGAACAGATAAGACCGGGTCTGGTTTTGTTGGGTAATGTCGCCCACACTTTGCATCCAGTCGCAGGACAGGGCCTGAATCTCGCTTTGCGAGACATTGACGCCTTGGTCACAATCCTAAAAACTGCGAGCGAAAATCAGCAGTCTTTTGGTAGCATGCAAACATTGCAGACTTATGTGAATTCCCAAAAATTCGATCAACAAAAGGTAATCAGTTTTACTGATGTTCTCACCAAATTATTCTCCAGTAAAAAACTTGCAAGAATTGCTACTCGCAAATTCGGATTACTGTCTTTGGAGTTGATCCCAGCAGTAAGAAAACGCTTTGCTGAACAGGCGATGGGCTTAAGTAGAAAGTTCTAACGAACTGATTCGCGGATTTTTTCAATTCGATCTCGGTTTACGCCAAAGTCACTTTGGCCTACGCGCGACGCAGATCTGACGTGAGTGATTCTAGCCTCCGCGTCGTAGAGAAATTCGACATCGTCAATATAGCGCATTAGACGGCTAGTGAATTCTGCGTAGAGATAATTTTCTGACTCGCCGACGATGTTCGCTTCTTCTAGCTCAACCAAAACCTGTTCAATTTGATCAAGAGTTGCAGCTATTGGCGCTATGCCATGCTCGTCGTTAGTCTCAAAGCTCGATACGCAATTAGGGGAGTCCGGGCATGCTGCAAGTCGGCCTTCTTGCACACCGATGTTCCTAGGCCGCTCTCCCATGCAGGCGGTCATTAGGGGAAGAAATGCAAGTAGGGAAAGGAAAATCCGCTTCATCAGTTGTTGCCTTATCTCTTAGTTTTAACGTTTACTATTATTTTTCAATCCGTGACAAAAACATGTGGGTTAGGCAATTACACTCATACCTAACCACTCTGCGATTAGTGCAGGCTTATCTTCGCCTTCTATTTCAACCGTAACATTGTGCTTAAGCAGATAGTGTTTTGGTTTTTTTTCTTCTGCGCTGACTAATTCAAACCTGGCGCGAATTTTGTTGTTAACCTTAACCGGGTTTACAAATCGTACTTTATCCAAGCCGTAATTAATGCCCATCACAGAGTCTGCAATTTTTAGTCCGCCGCCCATGGAACTCAACTTGCTTAATAACGATAGTGTTAAGAAACCGTGTGCAATTGTGGCTCCAAAAGGAGTCTGAGCAGCACGCTCTTCATCAATATGGATGTACTGGAAGTCACCTGTCGCCTCAGCAAAGTTATTAATGCGTTCTTGGTCCACTTCAAACCAGTCCGTAAGACCTACTTCTTTGCCAATGTAATCGTTTAATTGATCTGTGCTGACAACATTGCTCATAATACATCTTCTCCAGGCGGTGGTTGTTTCAACTGAGCGCAGCAGTCTACCAACAATTCTGTCACCGTGAAACAATTTGAAGTTAGGGACTTCGAGCTCTGACGCTTATAATAAGGGCCTATGACATCTCATCAAAATCTTGAGTTTGACATCGTAATAGTAGGCGGCGGTATGGTCGGTGCCACTATGGCATCCCTGCTGCGCAGCATGTCTTTGCGCATAGCGTTGATAGACCGAGCTAAATTTGATGAAGATCAGTTTAGCCTACAATTGGAGACTTCAAAATTCGATCCTCGGGTAAGCGCACTTACTTCCGCTACTAAAAGAATTTTTGAAGAATTGGATTTGTGGAAGGATATTCAAGCAGTTCGGAGTTGTGATTATCAAAATATGCATGTTTGGGATGCAGATGGAACTGGCAGTATCAGTTTTTCATCTAATGCGCTCGACCAATCAGAATTGGGAACAATTGTAGAAAATTCCGTTTTAACGGCTGCTCTTTATAAAAAAATAGTTCACCAAGAAAATCTTACGGTGCTAGCGCCATTTAGTATTGATAAATTAGAAATTAATGATAGCGGCTCTACTTTAACTACTGAGTGTGGAACCACTATTGTAACAAGGCTGATAATCGCAGCAGATGGAGCAAATTCAAAGGTCCGCGAACTCAGTGAATTTGATACACGGGAATGGAATTACGATCATCACGCGATTGTTACCACTGTAAAAACTGAAAAAAAACATAAACTAACTGCTCTGCAAAGGTTTATCGAGACCGGCCCATTAGCTTTTCTACCTCTGAGCATAAACGCAAATGATAGTGAACAAAATTATTGTTCTATCGTTTGGTCTTCAATTCCAGATCGAGCAGAAGAACTCATCTCCCTTAACGATGAAGCATTCTGTCTCGAGTTAGGTCGCTCTATAGAGTATCGTTTAGGGACAATAGAATGGTGTGATAAACGTTTTGCATTCCCCTTAAGGCAGCGCCATGCCATCGATTATGTAAAACCCAATGTCGTTCTAATTGGTGATGCTGCCCATAGCATTCATCCTTTGGCAGGGCAGGGGGTAAACCTTGGCTTTATGGATGCTGCCGTACTTGCTAACGAACTTTTACATGGCAGTGAGATCGGCAGAGAGTTAAATGATTTAATGGTATTGAAACGATATCAACGCAAACGAATCGGCCAAAATTTAGGCATGATGTGGATGATGGAAGGGTTTAAACATTTGTTTGCAGAACAGGCATTGCCAGTTCGGTGGTTACGCAACATTGGTATGAACGGTGTGGACAATCTATCTGTAGTGAAAAACCACCTGGTAAGAAGAGCCATGGGGCTGGATTGGTAGTTAGCGGTGGCCCTCACCTTGCAGCGTATTCAATATTGCGTTTACGGTCATCCTCAAGTGGTTACGAATAAGTCCCTCCGCCTGTTCATGATTAACTAGTGAGCAGGCCTCCGGCCAGCCCTGAAAGGCAACAGCGGCTTTAATGGAGCCAGATTTTTTTAGGGCAACCAATCCATGCAATTGGGCCCAAACCAACAAAGAAGTGTTAACTACTTTCTCATCAGAAACAGGCACATTGTACTTATCATAAATTTCTAGGATTAGCTTTCTTGTTCGCACTAGGGTGCGACAAGAAAGCTCTACCAATTCAGGATTCGACCATTCCATGGGAAAGATGTAACTAAATAGGAACTGGAAGCGCGAGGGATAATCCTGAGAGAAATAATAATAAACTATACAAACCTCTAACAAATCTTGTTCTGGGTCATTAGTACGGTTACATCTGCTTTCGAAAAACTTATTGAACTCATCATAGAGACGAATCTTAATTTCCAACATCAAAGCATCTTTATTTGGAAAATGGTTGTATACCGCTGATGGAGTTATACCCACTTCTTTGGCTAAGCTTCTCAGCGAAAGCAATTCAACTTCATTAGAATCGATGAGTTTCACTGCTACATCGATGAGCGATTCTTTCACATTTCCGTGATGGTAGTGCTGTTGAGGCTTATTTTCGTCTGGCTGCATTGTTATTTTGTTCTTGCTTTTTGTTATAGGTTGCTCAATGGGAGTTTTTTGGTGTCTTAGGGCTAATCATCCAATCAGGTTTCACTAAATTTTTGGGATAGCGTAATCTGTATATTAACCGCATAAAGTTTACGATGTTCATATAGATTATTGAATTATAAATATATAAAAAATCCTTATTTTATAATTTCTTATGAAGATTTCTTAAAGTCAGTCGATACTATTCCTTGCAAACGTTGACTACCCTAAATTAGGGCATTCCAGCAGTATGGAGCGGTATTTGGCATGACTAAGGCAACAAAATTCCCTTTCGATCTGGATCTAAGTACTCTGGACACAGGAAGTATTACAAATATCCTCAATGATATTGAACAGCATATGCCACTAATGGAAAGCGAGAAAGACAAAACTCAGCTCCTTCAGGTGAAGGAATTTTTCGAGGAAGAACTTAAACTAGTCAAGCGCCTCCACTAAAACTTTCATAACAGCCCTCTTCATTTCCGAAAACAACTTTGTTTGATTTTAGTCGCGACTGAGGTGCCGCTTGTTGAAGTTTGAATTAGCTAAAATACTAAAACCCGGCCATTCACATGATCGGGTTTTTTGTTGTGTTAGACTTCCCTCCTCTTTTTTTATGAAGTACTCAGTAGGTTTTTGTCTTTACTTTGCTTCTGTCTTTATGACTACCAACTAATGAGAACGCATTGATCGATCAAGTTAACAATCAAGAGCCGCCAAGTTCGGTACGAAAGTTTTTTTCTGTTTTTCAATACAGCCGTGTTGCACTTGAAATTGTTTGGAGCACTAGCGCCGCACTTACTATGGCGATGGCTTTCTCTACGCTTGTTTCTGGAGTTCTACCAGCTGCCATCGCGTCGGTGGGTGGACTATTCGTCGACGCAGTAGCTTCCGCATTTCAGCAAGATAGTGCAGCCGCTGAACAAGCCCGCGATGATGTTTTATTCTATGTATTTCTAGAATTGGGACTAGTTGTCTTCATGACAGGAGCTCAACGCTTGAATACTATTTGTCAATCAATTCTTCGGGTGTTGCTCGGAAATAAGATTAACGTAATGATTTTAGAAAAAGCTTTAACGTTGGAGTTAGCACATTTCGAAGATGCCGAGTACTATGACAAGCTAGTGCGCGCGAGAAGAGAGGCATCAAGCCGTCCACTTTCTCTGGTGATTAAAACCTTTGATCTTCTCAGGGACTTAATTGCATTAATTACTATTGGTATTTTTCTTTTTCAATTTTCAGTTTGGGCAGTTGCTCTGCTCGCTATTGCAGGGATCCCTGCGTTTCTTGCCGAAGCAAAATTTTCAGGTGAAGCCTTTCGGATTCACCGACGCCGTTCTGCAGAACGGCGGATGCAGATTTATTTGGAAATGGTGTTAACCAGAGAAGATGGTGTTAAAGAAGTAAAGCTCTTACAGCTGGGCAAGCTTTTCCTAAAACGCTATGTGGATATTTTTCGGAGTATGTATAAAGAAGATAGAAACCTTGTGCTTCGAAGAGGATTCTGGGGTTATGTGCTAGGGCTGCTCGCTAGTTCTGCTTTCTACTTTGCTTATGGTTGGGTTGGTTTCGCTACGATTGCGGGCGCTATTACTATTGGACAAATGACGATGTACATCGCGCAATTCCGATTAGGGCAGAATGCAGTCACCAACAGTCTTACTGCGATTAATGGCATGTATGAAGATAATCTATATTTATCAAACCTTACTGAGTATTTAGAACACAAAGTTCCGGAACAAACTGGTACTGAAACTTTAGGATTTGATCGAGATGATGGTATTCGATTTGAAGATGTGAGTTTCTCTTACCCAGGAAGTGAGATACCTGCATTAAATAAAGTCTCATTACATATTAAGCCCGGGGAATCATTGGCTATTGTTGGAGAAAATGGAAGTGGTAAAACTACTCTTATAAAGTTGTTAACTCGTCTTTACTCGCCAAGTAAAGGGAGAATATTTCTGGAAGGGCTAGAGCTCAAAGAATGGGACATAGAAACATTAAGACAAAAGATCGGCGTGATATTTCAGGACTTTGCGCGTTATCAGTTAATTGTGGGTGAAAATATAGGCATAGGCGATGTCGATGAAATTGAAAAAGACCCTTTAATAGAAGAGGCGGCAAAGAAAGGGATGGCTGACGTTTTTGTTAGAGACTTGCCAAGATCTTATAAAACTCAGTTGGGTACATGGTTTAAAGATGGCAAAGAACTTTCAGGCGGACAATGGCAGAAGATAGCTTTGTCTCGAGCCTTCATGCGCAGTAAAGCCGACATCCTCATCTTGGATGAACCAACCGCAGCAATTGATGCTAAAGCAGAGGCTGAGATTTTTAGCCATTTCGGTGATCTTACTGACAATAAGATTTCAATAATTATCTCTCATCGCTTTTCTACAGTTCGCAGGGCGGATCATATAATCGTTTTAGAAAAAGGTGAGATACAGGAAGAAGGAAGCCATAGTGAGCTACTGGATAAAGAAGGTCACTATGCCACACTTTTCCGCCTACAAGCTCAAGGCTATCAGTAACATAATTGAGTGATACTCAATTTAGCGGGAATAAGAATGAAAAGCCCAACTTTTTATTCTGTTGCAGTGTTTATTACATATTTCATTGGTAGAGTTCTATTCGGACCGTTTAATATAATCCCCGCAAAAACCACTTTGGATTAGAACTAATCAAGAGAAACCGTCGGTCAATTATGAATTCACAAAAACCGCAGCGGAAAAATGCTGGTGATCCTACAATTACTCCAGATCTTGCTAAAAGGCCCAACTTCAGTATTCCTCTGAAAAAAATTTCTCGAGCACGTATTCGGCTCATTGTTTGTCTATGGACGCTGCCGGTGTACATGTTCACCGTCTGGGTTTTACTTAGTAATCGGCAACCTGTAGATCTGTTCATGTTTTTCTATTTTAGTTTGTGTGCAGCTTTTTGGTTGGACATGGCGCGGCGAAAATGCCCGGCGTGCTCGCGGCAGTTTTATGTAAAATCCATATTGTTAAATTTGATGTCGCGGAAATGCCTACACTGCGGCTTAGATATCCATACCACAACAAGTAATAGTGAAGAGAAACCGATCATCTAGTGCTTAGTTGGAATGAGCCGACGCAGCTCCTATTGGTTGGCATATATGCCACACTCCTTGCTTCAAGTATTTTAAAGTCTCATGCTTCTCAATAGTTGTAATTCTCAGTTAGTTTGTTGCAGCTTTTTTTCGAGGGAGCATCTGATACTCTTCTTGTATTAAGAATTAGGAGAAACAAATGTCATCAGATAGCAGCGATGCGTTTAACAAAGACTACGCTTTATCTCTTGAAGATCCCGCTGCCTTTTGGGGATCCGCGGCCGAAGAGATTGATTGGACCAAAAAGCCGGGTATGGTTTTAGATACTAGTGAAAGTCCTCACGGGCGCTGGTTCATCGATGGGGAGTTAAATACTTGCTTTAACGCAGTAGATCGACATGTAAAAGCTGGTCGTGGCGATGTTACAGCTCTTATCTATGACAGCCCAGTGACTGGTAATACTGTCAAGAAAGTATCTTTTTTTGAACTTCAGGATAAAACCGCGAAGTTTGCAGGAGTGCTTAAATCTCTCGATGTAAAGAAAGGCGATCGAGTCATTATTTACATGCCTATGATTCCAGAGACTGTAATAGCGATGTTGGCATGTGCTCGGATTGGAGCAATCCATGGTGTTGTTTTCGGAGGATTCGCTTCGAATGAATTAGCAGTGCGCATAGATGATGCAAAACCAAAAGTAATCGTAACCGCTTCTTGTGGCGTCGAAGTAAATCGCATTATCCCCTATATGCCACTTTTAAATGGAGCGATAGATCTCGCAACCCATAAGCCAGCATCGGTAATTGTGGCACAACGACCAGAAGAAAAAGCTAAACTTATTGAAGGCAGAGATATTAGTTGGGAATCGGCGATGACAACCGCATTGCCAGTAGGTTGCGTAGCACTCAAATCAACAGACCCTTTGTACATACTCTACACATCAGGTACGACTGGCGTGCCGAAGGGTGTTGTTCGAGATAATGGCGGCCATGCAGTTGCGCTAAATTGGACAATGAAATCCATTTACAATGTCGAAGCAGGTGATGTGTATTGGGCTGCCTCCGATGTGGGATGGGTAGTAGGTCACTCCTATATTGTCTATGGGCCGCTGCTAAAAGGGTGCACTACGATTTTGTTCGAGGGCAAACCCGTTGGCACGCCGGATGCGGGGGTGTTCTGGCGAGTTATTGCGGAGCATAAAGTGAAGGCAATGTTTACCGCGCCTACTGCTTTTCGTGCTATCAAGAAAGAAGATCCAGATGCCAAACTATTGCAGCAGTATGATTTAAGCAATTTCGAAATTTTGTTTCTTGCGGGTGAACGAACTGATCCTGATACACTGTTCTGGGCTCAGGAAAAATTGAGCAGGCCGGTCATAGATCATTGGTGGCAAACAGAGACTGGTTGGTCAATTGCAGCAAACTGCATGGGCTATGGAATGATGCCGATAAAAGCTGGTTCGCCAACGAAGCCTGTGCCAGGTTGGGAGCTCGATGTTCTAGATGAGCAATGCAATCCACTTCCTGCAGGCGAAGTTGGGGCACTTTGCGGCAAGTTACCTATGCCTCCAGGCTCTATGCTGACTCTTTGGAAGGCGCCAGACCGATTCATTGAAAGTTACTTTGTAGAGTTTCCAGGCTATTACAAAACTGCTGACGCCGGTTTCATTGATGAAGAGGGTTATGTCTTTGTAATGAGTCGTACCGATGACATTATTAATATTGCAGGCCATCGATTATCAACAGGAGGAATGGAAGAGGTCTTAACCTGCCACCCTGACGTAGCTGAGAGTGCGGTGATTGGTGTGGCAGATCAACTCAAAGGTCAATTGCCCGTTGGTTTTCTCGTATTGAAATCAGGCGCACTAAAGGAAGGCGAAGACATCGTTGCGGAATGTGTAAAATTAGTCCGGGACCAGATAGGTCCGGTCGCATCTTTTAAGCAAGCTGTCATTGTCGACCGCCTGCCTAAAACTCGATCTGGGAAAATTTTGCGTGGGACCATGCAGAAAATCGCAGACAATGAGGAATATCGGATGCCAGCAACTATTGAGGACCCATTGATACTCGATGAAATTGATAAGGCTCTCCAATCTATAGGGCTATCCAGTGCCAGGATCTGTTAGGTTTCAGTACCTATATTCAATGTTGGCTTAGCATTAAGATTTTTGGGTAAATCGCTATCACCCCTATCCCATTGGGCTTCCATAGGGAGCCATCTGGCAAAGAGGGAGAGGAAAATGAACAGCTGCAGGGAATTTTCTTGTAAGGCTTAGTATTATTTGGTCAGTATTTAGATTTCCAAAAATTTGTTTATGTTGTCAGCAACCAATCGACCTTCATCAATGGCACGAACAACTAATGATTGCCCACGACGGCAGTCGCCAGCAGCGAAAATTTTCTCGTGAGATGTAAGAAAACTCCCATAGTCAGCTTTGTAATTGGAACGCCGATCTAGCTCCAGACCAAATGGTTCACTTACATAATGTTCTGGGCCAAGGAATCCCATTGAGAGAAATATTAGATCAGCCTCCCAGAATTTTTCTGTTCCTTCGACAGGCTGGGATTCAGAATCAACTCCGATTGTGTTAATGCCAAGGAGCTTGCCCGAATCATTCCTAACAAATTCCTTGCCCGAAATCGAATAAACTCTCGGGTCCTGGCCATCGCGTGCGGCTGCTTCTTCGTGACCATAGTCCACGCGAAAAATTAAAGGCCAGGTAGGCCATGGATTATTATCGCTTCGATCTTCCGGCGGTTTCGGCATGATTTCAAAATTTACTAACGACTTGCAACCATGACGCAAAGATGTGCCTATGCAGTCAGTGCCGGTGTCACCGCCCCCGATAACAATAACTTTTTTGTCTTTAGCATCAATGTAATCATCATTTTCTAGGTTTGAATCTAAAAGGCTCTTAGTATTCTTAAGCAAGAATTCCATTGCGAAGTGCACACCGTCGCCTTCACGCCCTGGAATTGGTAAATCACGAGGACTAGTGGCGCCGGTCGCAAGTAGAACTGCATCAAACCCCTTAAGTAGCTGATCAGTCGCAATTGCATTGTCTCCATTTCCACCCACGTCAGCATTAACGATGAAATTAATGCCTTCATCCTTCAATAGATTAACCCGCCTATCTACTACGCCTTTATCCAATTTCATATTTGGAATGCCGTACATCAATAGTCCACCGACGCGATCATCACGCTCATAGACAGTGACTTCATGTCCCGCCAGATTGAGTTGCGCTGCCGCAGCTAGTCCAGCAGGACCCGACCCCACAACGGCGACTGTTTTTCCCGAGCGGAAATGTGGTGGCTTTGCAACGATCCAACCTTCTTCGAAGCCTTTGTCGGCGATTGCGCACTCGATGTTTTTAATAGTGACAGCAGGTTCATGAATCCCTAATACGCAGGCGCCTTCACAAGGAGCTGGACAAACTCGACCTGTAAACTCAGGGAAATTATTAGTTTTGTGTAAACGATCTAAAGCTTCCTGCCAGCGCTTGTTATAAACCAGATCGTTCCATTCGGGGATCAGATTATAAACCGGGCAACCTTCTGCAGATTGGCAGAAAGGAACACCGCAATCCATGCAGCGCGCGCCTTGATTGGCGAGATGTTCTTCATGATGATCTGTGTAGATTTCTTTGAAATCAATCAAACGCTCCATCGCATCGCGATAAGGCTCAGTTTTGCGTTCAAATTCCTTAAATCCAGTGGGCTTGCCCATCTTTAATCCTACTTTCCCTTGCCTACATCTCGACCGATGCAATTATGCAGCTGTATCCGCCGCCTGTTCTTCCAAAACGCGTTTGTAATCCTTAGGCATAACTTTTACAAATTGTCCCAATGCTGACTCCCAGTCATCCAATACTGATTTAGCAACTGTTGAACCAGTATAATCAAGATGACTTTTAATCAGCGATTTTAACCGCAATATGTCATTAGCTGCAGCGACAGATTCCAATTCAAAAGTTTCCTTATTACATTGTTTGGGGAATGCGCCTTCAGGGTCCCATACAAATGCGGTGCCACCACTCATGCCAGCACCAAAGTTACGGCCAGTGTTACCCAAAACGACAACAGAGCCACCAGTCATATATTCACATCCGTGATCACCAATTCCTTCTATCACTGCACTTGCGCCACTGTTTCGCACAGCAAAACGTTCGGCAGCGATGCCGCGAATATAGGCTTCTCCACTAGTGGCACCATACAAAATAACATTGCCTGCAATGATGTTCTCTTCTGCCTTAAAAGAACTTTGTTTTGGTGGGTAGATTATAATTTTTCCGCCGGATAAGCCTTTGCCCACATAATCATTGGCGTCGCCTTCGACAGTGAGGGTTATGCCCTTAGCTAGCCAGGCGCCTAATGATTGGCCAGCGGATCCAGTGAATTTAATATTGATTGTGTCATCCGGCAGCATTTCTGCTTTCCACTTCTTCGCTACTTCATTAGAGAGCATGGTGCCCACTACACGATTAGTGTTAATAATCTCATGCTCAATGAAAACTTTTTCGCCGGATTCCAATGCGGGTTGTGCTAATCGAATTAATTCATTATCCAATGCTTTGTCTAAACCATGGTCTTGAGCCTTATTGCAAAAAAAACCTGTGTCATTAAAAATTACTTGTGCGGGTTCTAGCATCGAACTTAAATCTAAGCCACTAGCTTTCCAGTGCTCTATCGCATCATTGGTATCCAATAAATCAACACGACCTATCATCTCATTGACTGTCTTTACCCCTAATTCCGCCATGATGTTGCGCATTTCTTCGGCCACCATGAATAAATAGTTGACCACATGTTCAGGCTTGCCTTTAAACTTTTTGCGCAATTCTGGATCTTGTGTGGCGATGCCTACCGGGCAAGTATTTAAATGGCACTTACGCATCATTATGCAGCCTAGCGTAATTAGAGGGGCAGTTGCAAAACCATATTCTTCAGCACCTAACAATGTTGCTATGGCGATATCACGGCCAGTTTTCAATTGGCCATCAGTTTGCAACACAACTCGTGATCTTAAGTTATTCATTACTAAAGTCTGGTGAGTTTCTGCGATACCAAGCTCCCATGGTAGTCCTGCATGTTTTATTGATGTCAAAGGTGAGGCGCCGGTGCCGCCATCATGACCAGAAATCACCAAGTGATCTGTTTTCGCTTTGGTTACACCTGCCGCAATAGTTCCAACACCAATCTCAGAAACAAGTTTCACGCTTATGCGTGCTTCGCGATTTGCATTCTTTAGATCATGGATAAGTTGAGCAATATCTTCGATGGAGTAAATATCATGGTGTGGAGGTGGACTAATAAGTCCTACGCCAGGAGTAGAATGGCGAATGCGTGCAATGTTTTTGTCTACCTTGCCACCCGGAAGCTCGCCGCCTTCACCAGGCTTCGCGCCTTGTGCAATCTTAATCTGTAACTCGTCGGCATTGGTAAGATACCAAGCCGTAACTCCAAATCTACCTGACGCCACTTGTTTAATCGCAGAGCGCTTAGAATCCCCATTGGGCAACGGATCAAATCGTGCAGGATCTTCACCGCCTTCACCAGTGTTTGATTTCCCACCGAGCCGGTTCATTGCGATCGCCAGAGATTCGTGGCTTTCCTCGGAGATTGACCCAAAGCTCATAGCACCTGTTGCAAAGCGTTTTACAATTTCACTTGCAGGCTCTACGTCATCAATAGAGATGGCTTTATTAATATCTGTACGAAAATTCAGTAACCCTCGAAACGCGCAGTGACGGGTCGCCTCTTCATTAGTGTGCTTAGCAAAGGCGTCATAGGCTTCGACATTGTTATTACGCGCTGCTACCTGCAAGTTGAAAATACTGTTCGGATTCCACATATGCATGTCGCCGCCGATGCGCCAGTGAAAATCGCCGGGGTTATTCAGAACTGGAATGAGCTCACTTTCTTTGGTAGGGAATCCAATACTATGACGACGATTCGACTCTTCAATTAGCACATCGAAGTTAACGCCTTGAACACGACTAGCGGTTCCCACAAAACATCTATTGATAATCTCATCTGCCAGACCAACCGCTTCGAAAATTTGCGCACCTTTATATGACTGCAAAGTAGAGATGCCCATCTTGGCCATAACTTTGAGCATTCCTTTAGATACGCCTTTTTTGTAGGCTGCAACTAACATGTCTTCATCAGAGTATTTATCACCTAACAACCCTTCCTTGTTGGCTTGCCATAGGGCTTCAAAGGCTAGATAAGGATTAATTGCGTCTGCACCATAACCAGTTAGCAAGCAATGATGGTGAACTTCCCTTGCCTCGCCGGTTTCTAAAATAATACCAATCTGTGCGCGTTGTTTCTGCTGAACTAAGTGGTGATGAACGGCACCACAAGCAATAAGCGCACTGAGCGGAATATGGGCTTTAGAAGTAAGACGATCGGTAAGAACTATGAATGAATAGCCGGCAGCGATCGCTTGAGTTGCTTCAATGCAGATTCGATCAATGGCATTGGCATAACCATTGTCTTCCGCTGCAGTATAAGTGATATTAATTTCTTGGGAACGCATTCCCTGGTAATCCATATACTTTATGTCAGCTAATTGTTGGTTAGATAAAATCGGATGTTCTAAGCTTAATCGATGTGCTTGGCCAGGCGTTGATTCTAATAGATTTCCTTCTGGGCCAATAAAACAACGTAGGCTCATTACTACTTCTTCGCGAATCGAATCGATCGGAGGATTGGTTACTTGCGCAAAGAGTTGTTTGAAATAGTCGTAGATCATGCGCGGCTTGTCAGACAAGCAAGCTAGCGCAGAATCATTTCCCATGGAGCCCAGTGGATCTCTCGCTTCTGTAACTAGAGGAATTAGCATGAACTGCATAGTTTCACTGGTGTAGCCGAACGCTTGCATTCGACGCAAGGTGTCGCTTGAATCTAATGAATGGGCAATATTGCTAGAGCTTATATTATTTAAGGAAACTTTTTGATCACTTATCCACTCGCCATAGGGTCGTTTGTTACAAATAATTTGTTTCAGTTCTTCATCAGGAACTAAGCGACCCTGATCGAAATCCAGCAGAAACATTCTGCCCGGTTGTAGACGACCTTTTTCTTTCACATTAGCGGGGTCGACCTCGATGACCCCTACTTCAGAAGCCATGATACATTTGTCATCGTGAGTAATGTAATAACGACTTGGTCTGAGCCCATTGCGATCAAGCACGGCTCCAATATATTGACCATCAGAAAACACAATCGAGGCTGGTCCATCCCAGGGTTCCATTAGTGCAGAGTGGTATTCATAAAAATCTTTCTTTCCCTGCGCCATATTGACGTCGGATTGCCAAGCTTCAGGAATCATCATCATGGTTGCTTCCGCGAGGGATCGGCCAGAGAGTAGTAAGAATTCCAAAACTGCATCGAAGCTACCTGAGTCGGAGAGGTCGCCATCAATCACCGGGAAAATATCGCCGAGTTTATCGCCAAAGACATCAGTTGCGACTTTTCCCTGGCGTGCGACCATGGCGTTAACATTACCTCGCAAAGTATTAATTTCACCGTTATGACTCATAAAACGGTTCGGTTGCGCTCGATCCCAGGATGGAAAAGTGTTAGTGCTAAAACGTGAATGCACCATAGCTAGGTGAGTCGCAAAATCTTTGTTGGTTAGGTCATTATAAAAAGGAAACAACTGCCCTGGTGTAAGCATGCCTTTATAAACAATTACTTTAGTTGAAAGGCTGCAGGCATAAACTTGTTTTCTCTCCGTCAATGATTTGTCATTGCGCAGCATGTGGGTAAATCGCTTTCGAATGATATAGATAACTCGTTCAAATTCATCATGCGCGAGGTCATTTGCCGCTGCGATGAATAGCTGAGTGATAAATGGTTGAGCCATACGCGCAGCCGGGCCGACATCGGCCGCGTCGGCGTTCATTGGGACTTCACGCCAACCCAGCAAGCGCTGTCCCTCTTCCTTAATAATCTTGCTTATGACTTCCTGGCATCGGTCTCTTTCTTCCTCTATCTGGGGTAGAAAAATATTGCCCACAGCGTATTGACCAGGGTTAATTTCAGCATTGAAGGCTTCTTTCGCAGTTTTCTGGAAAAAGCCGTGGGGTAAGGCCATGAGAATGCCAGCGCCGTCACCGGTATTTGCTTCGAAACCGCAACCACCGCGGTGATCCATTCTAGAATTCAAGTGGTAAGCATCCAGCATGATTTGGTGGCTGGGTTGACCCTTAATATTGGCGACGAAGCCTACACCACAGGAATCTTTCTCCATGGAAGGGTCATAGAGTCCGGTCTTTTCGGGAAAACCAAACTTCAACGGCAATTTTTTCATGTCGTTCATTATGTTAAGAGTCTCACACTTGTTTCGTGATTCAGTTCTTCTTGTTTAGCCATGCTGCAAACTCGAATTTTCATCCGGTATTTCCCTCCCCGGTAAAGGCAATGCCTCTCGGGTTGGTAGGCGTAACACTGCTGAATCTTGCCTGATAGGACTTGGTGAATAACTTGTTTCTCACTCCGAATTTTGTGCTTAGCCGAGCTCAAAATAGCGAGCCGGACAAAATAACATCACGACAGGATATGTCAAGGTTTACGCGGCTTTCCGCACGACCCTTGACTAACTAAGTAGCTGATTTTTAGTCGCTTATAGATTAATTGGGACTAAAGAAATTGAAAACAAACTGTCATTTTTAACTTTCATTAGATGAGAATTTTAAGATGTAGACGGCGGCCATTTTGTTCATTAAATATTCTAAATTCAGCAATTTTCTAATCAGAATCTGGAAAGATTTTTACCATCGATTACTATTGAATTTGCCAGTAAAAATTGCGCAATTGTAAGTGGATTTAGCGGTCTTTTTTGTGTTCCCGCGATTGCGCTGAAACGGCCAAAACACGAGCCATCCACGCAAGTTGCTTGCTTGATTAAAAAGGATAGGTGATTTAATCTACATGCAGACAGATTCGCCTTAACAGAAAAAAAGGCTAATTGCAAACGATTCTCATTTACATTTGTAGCGAGCAATATTAATAAAAAAGAATTAACAGTCTTTCGAATACTTTTTACAAAAACCGATTTAAAAAGCCTATTAAAGGAGGCGACGAACCCGTGAATCAAAAACTAACCCGCAGACGCTTCATCAAAGGGGTAATTGCCTCTGGTGCGGCTGCCACGAGCACTGCAGCTTGGTACTCGGCAACTGGCCAAGAACGCCCTTCAGGATTTGTTGAACGTCTGGTCCGAATCAATGTAAATGGTCAAGTTCGCAGTGTTGACGTTGAGCCACAGGAAACTTTGGCATCAACGTTGCGTTATAAGCTTGGCTTAACAGGAACTAAACTCGGATGTAACCGCGGTGAGTGCGGTGCCTGCACAGTGTTAGTTGATGACGTAACAACTTACGCTTGTTCAGTGCTCACTCATTCTATGAAGAATGGGCGCATTGAGACCGTGGAAGGTCTTGAAAGTGCTAACGGCGATTTGCATCCAGTGCAGCAGGCCTTTGTGGAAGAGCTTTCCCCACAGTGCGGTTACTGCACACCAGGACAAGTAATGTCAGCAGTAGGTTTGTTGCGCGCTAATCCTAATCCAAGCCGAGAAGAAGCACGACACGCCATGTCTGGCAATATATGTCGCTGTGGATCTTATGACTCTTACCTCGACGGCGTTATGCGCGCTACCGAATTAATAGGATAATTATCATGGCATATATGCATATTGGCAAAGATTTTACTCCACCAGATGTGCCGGGTAAGGTGACTGGTAGGATTAAGTATGCAGAAGATTACACTCGCGAGGGTATGGTCTATGCACGCTTACTAACAAGTCCAATTCCTCACGCACGGGTATTGGACATAGACGCGTCAGCGGCACTAGCGATGGATGGTGTTATTGGCATACTCACAGCGGATGATGTTTATCCGGATGGAGAGCCGCAAAGCACTGGCTTAAAAATTCTCACTAACGAACCTACTTTGGTCGGTGAGCCAATTCTTGCCCTGGCAGCGGTGGACGAGAAAACTGCAGAGTCTGCTATCGCGCAAATTTCTGTTACTTTCGAAAGACTTCCTTTCGTTCTCGATCCGTTAGACAGCTTACAGCCAGGTGGTGCCGACGCTTATAATGGCGGCAACACGTTCGTTTTCCGTCAGGGATTTGCTGAAGAGAAGTGGACTGCTGACCAAGTAGCGAGTTTTCGCGCTGGTAATGAACCAACAGCGGAACCGCAGCAGACCGTTGAATATGGCGATCTTGACGCAGCTTTTGGTGAATCTTCTTATGTTTACGAAGGAACCTTCACCAACGCAGGTTACCCACACCATTCGATGGAACCACGTAGTGCATTAGCTTACTGGGAAGACGGCAAGCTATACCTGCATGGTGGATCGCAGAGTCTAACCGCTTTTGCTGATGGTATTGCCGGTATTATAGGTGTTCCAAAAGAAGACTTAGTCTTCGTTAACGCGGCAACCGGTGGTGGTTTTGGTCAACGCGCCCGAGCAGGGTCAGTTCCCGTCTATGCTGTTCCAGCGAAACTTTCCCAAAAAATTAATCGTCCAGTGATGATGCGTGCAACCCGCGAAGAAGAATTCACCTTGGGTGGTGCTCGTCAGGGTCTTACCGGTTGGATCAAGGTGGGATTCAAGCCCGATGGCGTGATGGCAGCTTGTGATCTTTGGATCGTATCTGACAACGGAGGCAAAGGCGGTGGGGCAGACGCTTACTCAGCAGCTGATTGTATAAGCGTACTTTATCAAGCCGACGCAGTTCGTTTCCGTGGCACTGCTATCGGAACAAACACTGCACACCGTGGTGCCCAACGTGGTCCTGGTCAAAATCAGATCGCGCCGATCATCTCTCCGATCTTGGATGTTGCGGCAGACGAACTCGGTGTTAGTCGGCTCGATATTCGCAAAATAAACGCGGCAATGACTGGCGATGTTGGCGGCCCACAGCGCACGCCATTTACTTCCGCCTACATGCCAGAGGCGTTAGAGCAAGCTGCAACTGAATTTGATTGGGAAGGTCGTCAATCGCGGCGTCGCCAGACCAACGGCAGCAAAGTAATAGGTCTAGGTATAGGCCAGGGCTATCACAATGCAGGTCGTTCAGGCATGGACGGAATAGTCATGATGGGTGCTGATGGACGACTTAAAATCCATAACGGAGTCGGAAATCTCGGCACTTATTCCTACGCATCAACTTCCCGAGCAGCCGCAGAAGTTCTGCAAATGCCTTGGGAGAGTTGCGATATTATTACTGGACGCACAGACTTGCATTTGCCAATTACCTCGCCACAGGATGGCAGTAACTCAATCTTCACGAACACCCGAACTTGCTACGGAGCAGCTCAGGATATGTTAACGAAGATGAAAGAGATTGCTGCAACGGACTTAGGTGGCGATCCTGCTGATTACGATATCTCTAATGAGCGCGTCCATCAGATTGCTGACGAGTCAGTTGGCTACAGCTATGCGCAAGTTGCGCAACGAGCAATTGAGCTAGGTGGTAAATATACTGGCAGTGCAGAACTTCCTGAAGAACTAGCCGAGTGGACGCAGATAGCAGTTTCCCGTCTGGAAGGTACTGGTTTTATGGGAATCTTCCATGATCCTCGCCACGAAGGTAACCCTCCAGGGTTTACCGTTACGGCTTGCGAAATCGAACTGGATAAGGAAACCGGTAAGATTGACATCCTTGAGATGATCAGTATCGGCGAAGCTGGAACTATCATGCACCCTAAAGGCATGGATAACCAACTGGTTGGTGGAGCTGTTTGGGGTATCGGTTTGTCAGTTTACGAGCGTCATCTGTATGACCCGCAAAATGGATTACCGGCAAGCACCGGTTACTGGCAGAGCAAGGTGCCAACCTATCTCGATACACCTCTAAAAATAGAAACTGGCTGGGTGGATTTACCTGATCCTGAGAACCCAGTTGGTGCACGTGGTATTGGTGAGCCTTCCATGGGCTCAGTTTCCGCCGCTCTTACCGCAGCAATCACCGACGCACTAGATGGTCACATCTTTGGTGCTTCGCCAATTACTGCAGACATGATCATTAACCACGTAGCAGGAACATCCGAAGAAGCGGTACCTCTTGCTCAGAACAACTTCCGAGGTTGATATGGTAGCCACATCACATGACGTAATGCCTGATATTGAGCTTTATCAGCCAGCTGATGAAGCAACAGCGTTGGACCTTGCGTCCAGACTAGGTAACGAAGGTTGGCTACTAGGTGGTGGTCAGGATACTTATGGCTGGTTGAAAGACCGCAATAAGACGCCTGCAGCCATGATTGAGCTGACACAAATTGACGCTTGGAAAGGCATCAAGGAAATCAGCGATGGAATTGAAATCGGTGCAGTCACAACATTGACTGAAATCGCTAACAATCCTCTCGTACAGTCTCGTTATGGTGTTTTAGCAAAAGCAGCCAGCGTAGTAGCAAGTCCTCAAATTCGTAATGTAGGTACTCTAGGTGGTAACCTGAATCAGGATGCTCGTTGCTGGTACTACCGCCGCGGACTAGATTGTTATCGAGCCGGCGGCAATATTTGCTATGCCGATTCACCTGAAGGACTCAATCGCGAGCATGCTTTATTTGGAGCAAGCCGTTGCGTTGCAGTTAGCCCTTCTGACACTGCGCCAGCTTTAGTCGCACTTGATGCGACAATGGTTGTTTCGAGTTCTAGTGGTGAACGCTTGATTCCAGCAGAAGATTTTTTCGTTGGGCCTGATCGTGACATTTTGAACATGACTGTGCTTAACGACGATGAAATCCTGACAGCGGTTAGAATTCCAAACACTTGGGCGAATGCAGAGTTCTATTGGGAAAAGGTAGCCGATAGAAATGTATGGGATTTTGCTCTAGTTAATATCGCTGCAGTTTTCAAAGTGTCTGGTGGAACAATCGAAGATTCACGTTTTGCTTGCGGAGCAGTTGAGTGCACACCGCGTCGGTTGGAAGCAGTTGAAAGCGAAGTTCGCGGTCAACAGCGTTCTGAAGAGCTTGCGGTTAGCGCCGGTGAAATAGCAACAGATGGCGCACGTGCACTGAACTACAACAACTTTAAAATACCATTAATGCAAAACCTGGTTAAAAGAGCGATCCGAGGGTAAACCTCGGGTCATCTCCGCTAGCTGAAAAAACTAATTAGAATAAGAGGGTAGTACAGTGGGAGAAATAGTCCGCTATAAACGCGACGTTTGGGGGGAAGAAGTTATCCTCGGTGTTTCTTGGGATTTGCTCTACGTCGTTTTCATGGCCATTGTAATTCTATTGATTGCACACGCAATTATTATGGCAGCACTGGCTAAGAAAAATTTAGACAGACCGACTGGAGACGGTCGACGCGTTGTGAGGCATGAGTCAATTGATCGGTTATTTCACTGGTTAATGGCAGCGAGTATTCTGGTATTGATTTTCACTGGTGTAGCGCCCATTCTCGGATTACGCGTTGCCTGGCTAGATATTCATTGGATCAGTGGTCTTTTGCTCACATTTTTGGTTGTTGCGCATATTATTCGTGCGTCATTTTGGCAAGATTTTAAATCCATGCTTCTAATGCCAAAAGATTTTGCTGAACCATTCGATTCGTCAAGAAAGCCTGGCAAATATTACTTTGAGCAGAAAGGCATGCATTGGGCCGTTACAGTTGTTGCCCTAGCGGTCATCGTGACTGGTGTTTTAATGTTCATGCAGATCGATTCGCCATTTTGGGATCGCACTAACAGCATGGCGGAAGATCAATTAGGACTAGTATTTTTGTTGCATGGTCTATCAACCCTAGCATTGGTAGCTCTTGCAGCAACGCATATCTATTTTGCGCTTCGTCCTGAAAAGATTTTTTACACTCGCTCTATGATTTCCGGATGGATGTCAGAAGACGAGATGGCAGCTAATCACGATACTTCAAAGTGGTCGCCGAAAGAAGCCGAGTAGTTGATTAATTATCAGAGCGCTTTTTTATAAAGCTGCAGTATTTGGATAGTAGTATATGGATATAGAAGAAAGCATTGAGGCTATTGAGTCTGGTTATGAGTTTTTATTAGCTTATGCGGCGCAGGGAAGGCCAGCTTCTGACGAGACAGGTGGACCTGGTCCTCATGCGAGACCAACTATCGAAGGTATGGCGTCTGCAATGAAACATGTTACAGAGGTTTTTGCCAACAGTAATGATGATTTCGAGCAACTTATTGCGCAGGACTGCAAGAAAGCCGGAGCGGCAATGGGCTTTATGTTGTCTCAGGAGAAGCTCGGTTCTGAAGTCGTAGATAATCTAAACGCATCGATTCATTTACGTGCTGTTCTTACCGATCTCTTTTTATACAGTGAAGCGCTAAGGCCATTGGCTACTGAAGAAGAGAGTGGAGTCATGGCTCATGATGCGATGAAGAAGCAGTAACGTCTCAGTAAAGATTCACTCTAGACAGATTGATAAAAAGGAGTTTGAGCTCCTTTTTTTTACGCCGGTATTAATAAATGATCGAGTACCCACCTCGGCTGACACTAGCCAATCTTCCTACTCCATTAAGCGAATTAAAACGATTCGAGATTGATGGATTCGACGGCAAAGTCTGGGTTAAGCGCGATGAGCTCACTGGTACTGAAGTGTCAGGTAATAAAATTCGTAAGCTCGAGTTTTCTATCGCGCATGCGATGGAAGAAGGTTGCAACGCACTCATAACTTGTGGCGGTGTGCAATCCAATCACTGCCGAGCAACCGCTATTCTGGGCGCTCGCCTGGGATTAAAGGTTCATTTGATATTGCGTGGTGAAAAACCCGAACATCCTGACGGTAATTTGCTACTGGATCATTTAAGCGGCGCAAAGATTTCCTATCTATCAGAAAAAGAATGGCGAACTCATGAAGCTGTTGCTATTGAACTACAGAGGCAATATCTCGCTGCTGGTGATAAGGCACTATTTATTCCAACCGGAGCATCAGATGAAATCGGGCTATGGGGATATATTGCGGCCTGCGAGGAATTGAAAAATGATTTTAAACTACATGAGATAGAACCGGATTACATTGTTACCGCGACCGGCTCAGGTGGCACTCAGGGCGGCTTGGTTGTGGGATCACAATTATTTGATCTGCCAGTTAAAATAAGGGCTTTTAACGTTTGTGACGACGCGGCCTACTTTGAGGAGAAAATCAGAGACGATGTAACTCTCTGGAAACAACGATATGATCAGCAGCTTAATGAGGATCAGCTAGAAATAGCCACTATTGAAGGTTATGTCGGACCAGGCTATGGAGTCGCGGGCCAAGAAGTTTTTGATATAATCGCGGAATTGGCCCGGAGCGAAGGCCTATTCCTTGACCCGGTATATACAGGAAAAGCCTTTCATGGCATGGTGAGTGAAATCCAGAAAGGTGACGCCGGTCAACTGTCAGGGGCACGCAATGTGGTATTTATTCACACTGGAGGCCTATTTGGTGTGTTTCCTCAGCAACAAAACTTTAGTTTTGATTAAGTTTTCTAAAATTTGGAATGTAGTAGGTGGAAGCAATGAAAGCCTTTGTATTGAAAAGTATTTTTTATACCAGTATTTTTCTACCAATGTTGATTCATCTGTCAGCGTCTGCACAACCTGATGATGCTGCTGGAGCATATTCGGCGGCTGACGGCGCTGCCGGAGCTAGTAGCTACGACGAGCCAACCGTTTCCAGTGTATATGATACAGAATACGAGTCGCAGCTACTTAGTGGCACTTATCAATTAATCACTGATAGTTTGCGTTCGGGTGAAGGCTATTTCTCAGCTGATGGTAATCGGTTTATTTTTCAGAGCGAAGTGCCAAGTGATAATCCCTTCTATCAAATCTTTGTGCGTGACTTGGAGACAGGCGCAACAAATCGAGTATCCCCTGGCATTGGATTAACTACTTGCGCCTGGATACATCCTACAATGGATAGAGTGATGTTCTCATCGACACATGAAGACCCTGATGCCCTCGCAAAACAAGCTGAAGAAATGCAGATTCGTAGAAGCGGTATTGAGAGAGCATATGGTTGGGACTATGACCGGCACTATGATATCTATCAAGCCAATAGTGATGGTAGCGATATCGTTAATCTAACGAGCCAAGATGGTTATGATGCAGAGGGTTCATATTCCACCGATGGATCGAAAATCCTTTTCGCATCAAATCGCAATGCTTACAATTATACTCTCAGCCAAGCCGAGCAGCAGTTGTTTGACGATGACAGCTCCTACTTTATGGACTTGTACATGATGGATGCTGATGGGTCTAATGTTAAACAACTAACCCATTCTCCAGGCTACGACGGTGGACCGTTCTTTAGTCCCGATAACACTAAAGTAGTCTGGCGCCGCTTTAATCCTGATGGCAATAGCGCAGAAATATGGACCATGGATATAGACGGCAGTAATCAACGCCAACTTACCGCCGATGTGATGGTATCTTGGGGGCCTTACTTTCACCCTAGTGGTGATTACATTATTTACTCCAGCAATATACTTGGCCATGCAAATTTTGAATTGTTTATGATTGATCCTGAAGGAGCCAATCCACCTGTGAGGGTAACCAACACGGAAGGTACTGATATTCTTCCGGTATTCTCGCCTGCTGGCGACAAATTAGCTTGGAGCACTACTCGTACCCCAGACGGCACTTCCCAGATACATATGTCAGACTGGAACCATGGCCGTGCCTTGGAGATCCTTGGCCTCGATTAAGTTAACTGAGCCTCGATGAAGCGACTTTCTTTCTTCTTTCTTCTGACTATTAGCTTGCCTTTGATTGGGTTCGGGCAGGCTCAGCCTCAATTTGTCCAAATTGCCGAGCCAGAACCAATACCTTCGACTCATCACAGTCTGAAGATACTGCTCGACCCGATCGCGCGACGGATTACAGTTGAGGACACCATTAGCTTCCCGGAGAAGTTGCGAGATTCTTCAAAGACCTTTGAATTGAACAATAATCTAATTATTAGTGAAAATTCCGGTTCGCTGCAGCAACTCTCCAACAATGTGTCCCAAGAAAATATTGGAATTAATGCGACCGGTGGGCTTGCTGCGACTACAAATGAATATTCTCTCACTTTACCTGCAAACAATAATGGCCAAGCTTTTTTTGCCTATAGCGGTTCTATTTATGATTTGGCAGAACAATCCAGTCCTGAATATGCCCAAAGCTTTTCTGAAACATCAGGCATTATTGGGGAACAAGGTGTTTATCTAAATCACGCCAGTGCTTGGGTGCCTATTTTTGACAACGGACTGGTCACGTTCGATTTAGAAGTTGAGTTTGCTGATACAGCATCCACTTGGAAAGTTGTAAGTCAAGGGGATCGAAATGGTGAAAACGCTTGGGTAACGCATGACCCAATGGAAGAGATCTTTTTAATCGCTGCAAATTTCACTGAATATTCAGCCCAAGCAGATAATGTTGAGGTGCTAGCCTACCTACGAACGCCGGATTCCAATTTGGCGACCAAATATATGGATGCCACTGAAAGATACTTGAAACTTTATGAGCCTTTATTGGGCGCTTATCCTTATAGCAAGTTTGCATTGGTAGAAAATTTTTGGGAGACCGGCTATGGCATGCCGTCATTTACTTTACTTGGAGAACAGGTAATTCGTTTTCCATTTATTCTTGAGTCTTCTTACCCTCATGAGATATTGCATAATTGGTGGGGCAATGGTGTTTACCCTGATTACGAATCTGGTAATTGGAGTGAAGGCTTAACCGCCTATCTCGCCGATCATTTGTTTCAAGAAATGAATGGAGTAGGTCACGAGTACCGTAAAGAAATGTTAGCTCGTTATAAAAACTATGTTGCCGAAGGATCAGATTTTCCCTTGGCGCGGTTCGCTTCGCGAAATTCAGCGGCATCACAGGCAGTGGGCTATGGGAAAACACTTATGCTTTGGCATATGTTGCGGATCGAGTTAGGGGATGACTTGTTTCTTGAAGGTCTACGTAAGCTATATTCTGATTACAAATATCAGCGTGCTTCTTTTGCTGATATTGAAAAGTTGTTTACTGAAATCAGTAGTATCGATCTATCAGTTTTTTTTGATCAGTGGGTTAATAGAATCGGCGCGCCAGAGCTTTCATTGTCTGTTGAAGAAGCGACGGGTAATCGAGCGCGCATTATGTTCGCACAGACTCAGTTTGGGGATCCTTACCGATTGAGAGTACCAATCGCGCTTTATTACGAAGGTGAACCTGAACCAGAGATCTATGAAATTGCTTTATCACAAAAGCTCGAGGGTTTTTTTGCTGATGACTTCGAACGCTTGGAGGCAGTGTTAGTTGATCCATATTTCGATGTGTTCCGTCAGTTAGATAGAAAAGAGACACCGCCTACCATCGGTGAATTGTTTGGTGCAAGTGAGATTGCTTTTGTTCTACCAAGCTCAGAAAGGCAGCACTGGGTACAAATGACCGAAGCCTTTAGTTACGGTGTTGACGCGGATATTGTTTATGCTGATGACATCGAATCGATTCCTTCTGACCGTTCCGTCTGGATACTCGGCCGGGATAACCCGTTTATTGAAGTAGCGTACTCTAATACTGCACTTTATGGAGTATCCAGTTCTCCAGCCGGAGTAGTGATAGCTGGTAGTGAAGTTGAGTTTGAGAACCGAAGCACTGTTGTCATTGGGCGTCATCCGCAAGATCAGGATTTAGCCGTCGGTTGGATTCATGTAGAAGACATGATTGCGATGCCCGGCATGATCGAAAAATTACCCCATTATGGTAAATATTCTTATTTGAGTTTCGTTGGCAGCGAGCCTACGAATGATGTGAAAGGCATATGGACTAGCCCTAATTCCCCTTTGCGATGGAAAAAACCAGGCCTATTAGATGAGATAAATTGGGAATCGGTTCCTTCCATAACGCCGTTGACCAAGTTGCCACCAAAATATTTACCTGGACAATTACTTCGTCATGCTAATGAGCTTACTAGCAAAGCCATGGAAGGGAGAGCTATAAGCAGTAAAGGTATCGACAGAGCTGCTCTCTATATTGCTGATCAGTTTCGAATAGCCGGTTTGCTGCCTGCAGACGGAACTTACATTCAGCGCTGGCGGGATTCAATCCCTGGTTATCTTAATTTAGAACTAGCGAACGTGGTGGGGATTATCCCAGGTACGAATCGTGAGTTGAGTGCCAAGCCTATTGTTATCGGAGCGCACTATGACCATCTCGGCGTTAATGATGAAGGCGAGTTTTATCCGGGAGCAGATGATAATGCTTCAGGCGTTAGTGTGCTTATAGAAGTTGCTGCGAAATTGGCCAGGGCCTTCACTCCTCAGCGCCCAATACTTTTTGTTGCCTTCAGCGGAGAAGAGCAAGGACTTTTGGGATCTCAACATTTTGTTGAGAACCCGCCCGGCGGATTTGTCACAGAAGACTTATTTGCCATGATTAATCTCGATGCAGTCGGTAGGTTGAATGGTCGTACTTTACAAGTGTTTGGAACCGAATCGGCTTATGAGTGGCCCTTCATGGCCCAAGGTATAGGCTTCACTATTGGTGTCGAGTCTGAGTTTCCTGAGGACACAATAGCGAGCAGTGACCATGTAAGCTTTCTTAATGCTGGCGTGCCTGCAATTCATTTATTCAGTGGTACCCATTTAGACTATCATCAACCGACAGATACCCCGGAAAAGCTCGATTCAAATGGAATGTCTAGTATTGCACTGTGGTTAGAAGAAGCTGCTATTTATTTGGGGAATCGTGCCGATCCACTGCGGGTGAATCTTGCAGGTGCAGAGATTATTGAGATAGCAAGTCCTCAAGGCGAGCGCGCTGCCGGCCTGGGCACCGTGCCCGACTTTGCCTATAGTGGCGAAGGTGTTCGCATCTCGGGGGTGACCCCAGACGGTGCCGCTGGGGAAGCAGGCCTTCTAGCGGGCGATGTCTTACTTAATTACAACGGAGAACCTATTGTTGACATGCAATCCTATTCGAATTTTCTAAGGCAATCCGCACCAGGAGATAAAGTAAGTATCGAAGTATTGCGGGTCGACGAACAATTCTCTATCGAAGTTTTTTTAAAGGCGCGCTAGCCTAGTAATAGGATTGAGTAGAATAGCTCATCGTAGCGCGCTAAATAATACTGCCACTATCATAAAAAGAATCGACATATAAACCAGGCGTCGGTTTACACTCGTTCTAGCGGAAGCCCAATTATAATTTTGTTCATCTTCAATAAATAAAACATTCTGAGATTTCTTATGCCACTTCACGCCCGGTCTCCTCTGACCTTGATTGATAACATTAATTACAACTCATCAATCGGCTATCAGTGGGTCAGGATAAAGGCAAAATAGAGAAGAATTCTGATGAAACATGGCAATCGTTATCTGATTAGATTTTGCATTAACTAGCCCTTAAGCAAGAAACAAATGCAACTAATTGTTGCTATTTGACCCAGGCAGCACAGATTCCGTTATATTTCGGCACGTCACAAATTCACGCACTGAAGGTACTTGTGTCAATCATCAAAAATGTTTCGCAATTTTGTAATTTAATGGTGATTAGCGCTGTTTCTTTTTCGAGCGCGCAATCTATTGCACAATTGCCTCTTCCGCGCATAACTCAAGTCGAAGAAGGTGATATCAATATTTTGCTTGATGGCTTTGTCGATGAACCCGCGTGGCAAAGTATCCCTGTTATCGATGGCATGAAAATTACCGATCCAGACACACTGGAAGACGCGCCATATAGGACAGACATTCGTTTCTTCTATACGGAGCGAGGCATGTATTTTTCTATGGTGAACCACCAACCTGCTGACTCTCTCATCGCTCGAATGACAGACCGTGACGCATCCCCACTTTTGCCTGTGAACGATGGGATAGGAGTGGTGATCGATGCTTCTGGAGATGGCCGTTATGGTTATGGTGTGCGCCTTGGTCTTGGCGACAGCATGACCGATATGTCCTTGCTTCCGGAGCGTCAATTGAATTTGCAGTGGGACGGGGCTTGGGATGGCCGAACTCAGATTATCGATGAAGGTTGGAGCGCAGAGATTTTCGTACCTTGGTCGATGATGCCGCTACCGCAAGCAGGAAATACGCGCAGAATAGGCCTCGCGTTTATCCGGAATGTGATGGAGCGAGGGGAGCTTTGGGGTACGCCTGCATTACCCCGAACAGAGAATGTCTTCTTAAGCGGTTTCCAAAAATACGAATTAAGTGAAATCGAGCCGCGTCGGCAACTGACGATCTACCCTTTCATTTCAACAGATTTTGATGGGGTTAGCCATGAAGCGGAGAATAAAATTGGCACCGATCTCTACTGGCGACCGACTACCAACACATTGTTATCTGGTACATTAAATCCAGATTTTGGAACGGTAGAGTCCGATGATGTAGTTGTTAACTTAACGGCTTTCGAGACTTTCTTTCCAGAAAAAAGGACTTTTTTTCTAGAGGGACAAGATGTGTTTAATACCAGCCCACGGTCGATAGCTCAGAATGTCCGAGGGCCGGGTGGCCCTATTACTCTCTTAAATACAAGAAGGATTGGAGGTGCATCGAGATATTCAGTTCCTGATGGGATAGGGGTTAGACCTACAGATTTGAGCCAGCCTACGGATTTGCTGGGGGCTGTTAAATTTACCGGCCAAAATGGGAATCTGCGATACGGGACATTAATAGCGTCGGAAGATGATTCTGAAATTCGCGGTACTTTATCCGATGGTACGAGGGTGAATCTTCAAGCGACTGGAAGCGACTATACAGTGGGAAGATTATTATATGAAGATACTGGCAGTGGAGGTAGGCGTTCGATTGGATGGATGGGTACAAATGTTTCTCACCCTGATATCGATTCAACGGTAAATGCCATTGATGCACATTATTTTTCGGCTGATCAGCGCTGGATAGTGGATGGTCAGTTTATGCACAGTGATGTAAATGGAGAAACTGGTACTGGCTTTTTGGGCGATATTAGTTATATACCCAGGCGTGGGGTGCAACATATCCTGACTTCTACTTATATCGATGATGAGTTCGATATGAACGACCTTGGTTTTATTTCGAGAAACTCCCAGATGAACTTAGATTATAATTTAGTCCTTACCGAATCGAACATACCTGGTCTGACATCACGGATGACGATGCTTACTTCTGTTAACAAATACAATACTGAAGGGGATTCAGTATTATCAGGCCAATTTGTTGGAAGAACTTGGAACTATTTAAACAACGATAGTTTTGATGTGACGCTGACGTACTTTCCCAAACGGGTCGATGACCGACTTGGCAGAGGTACGGGTACTTTTCGTATTCCTGAACGTTTTGGAGTCCGGTCTAACTATAGTACTGATCCGGCTAAAAAAGTTGCTTGGACACTTAATCTAGAAGCTAGCCAAGAAGACTTGGGCCCGAAAAAAATCACTAGTGGGTTGGGAATTGTGTGGCGCCCGGATGATCGTTTTTCGTTTGATCTTGCGCTGAATTATACTGATCAAGAAGCTCTGCTTGTTCACCAGGGGAATGGGAATTACACGAGTTTCGAGGCGCATCAATGGGCCCCAAAACTCCAGTCGAACTTCTTCATCTCTGCGAAGCAACAATTTCGAATTAGCATGCAGTGGAATTCTTTGAAAGCATTCGAAGATCGTTTCTGGCAAGTAAATCCAGGGCGCCTAAAGCATCTGAGTCCGGTAGCTAATCCCGATAATGAGCCTGATGACTTTGTAATTAGTCGACTGACTTTCCAGGCAAGATATCGCTGGGAAATTGCCCCACTATCTGATCTTTTTATTGTATATACACGGGGGTCTAATTTGCCAAGCAATAGTTTTTCCACTTTTCAGGACTTGTTCGAGCAATCTTGGAATGACAGTATAGTGGACAGCTTCGCAATTAAACTCCGTTATCGCTTTGGCAGTTAGTCGAGGTAGCTCTAGAGTAAATCCTAATCGCTGTGTAAACTATTAGTCATAAATAGCGATAAACACCGACTTCAGACATAATTGTCGAGTGCTATAGGTGAAAGTATGCGTAGAATATTTCTTGCTAGTCTTATGGTTTCCATATTGATTACTTCTTCTTTATCAGCTGCAGACAAAATCGTTATTGCTCACCGCGGCGCGAGTGGCTATTTGCCTGAACACACCCTAGAAGCTAAAGCCTTGGCCTATGGTATGGGTGCCGACTACATTGAACAAGATCTAGTCCTGACTAGAGATGATCACCTAATCGTTTTACACGACATCACGCTTGATAGAACCACTGATGTAGCAAGTCAGTTTCCAGAACGCATTCGAGATGATGGTCGATTCTATGCGATTGACTTTAGTCTGGAAGAAATTCGTAAACTGAATGTCAGCGAAAGTTTTCAAATTCGCGATGGTGAGAAAGTTCAAGGATACGAAAACAGATTTCCCATTGGCTCATCTTCCTTTCGTATACCAACCTTTGAAGAAGAAATTCAGCTTATTCAGGGACTCAATAAATCTACTGGCGGTGATATCGGTATCTATCCTGAAATAAAGCAACCGGAGTTTCATCGAGAAGCCGGAAGAGATATTAGTACCGCAGTTATAAATATGCTGAAGCGCTACGGTTACACTACCAAGCAAGACAAAGTTTTCCTCCAGACGTTTAGTTTTTCTGAACTGGAAATCATCAAGCAAGAAATTCTACCCCAAGCAGGTATCGACATAAAACTTGTTCAATTGATTGGCGGCGGGTCTTCTTATGCTTGGATGCTAGAGGCTGACGGCATGAATAAGCTTGCTATTTTCGCTGATGGTATTGGGCCAGAGAAAACGCTTGTAATAGGTCGCTCTTCGACGCAATCTGAATTAGAGATTACACCTTTGGTTGAAAGAGCTCATGCTGCAGGCTTGCAAGTACACCCTTATACTTATCGATTAGACCCCGGCCAAGTGCCTAGCTATGCCAGTGATTTCAGTGATTTATTACAAAAACACTATTTTGAAGCGGGCGTTGATGGATTGTTTACAGATTTTCCTGACAGAGCGGTAAAGTTTTTAGAATCCACCCGGTAAATAGTATTCTCAGTTCTAGTTACTCCTTTTGTTCGCGCTAATTAGCTTTGCTAATTTTCTTAGTATTTTTCTGTCTCGACCTAGGCAACTAAATCCGATCAGTCTTCTTGAAGTTAGCTATAACAGCTAACCTTCACTCTACCCCGTTCTGTAAAGTCATAATCGAAAGTTTACAAACATTAATAGTGTTTAATCCATTCCTGCTTGCAGCCGCACCCAACGAGCTGCCTTTTCATGGGTGCCAAACCAAACATCACCTTTCGCTTTGATATGCGTTATTAACCCTTCCAATGCAATCATACGTGAACGATGGCCAATGACATGAGGGTGCATTGTGAGTAAGAACATTGTGCGCTCTTCCCAGGCCATATTAAATTCATCGATCCACACTTCCATGACATCGCGAGGGTTCATATAGCGAGGACCTAAAGGATTAAATAATGGTGCATCGTCTAATATCCATTCAACTGGTAATTCAACTATGCCGGTTGCCTCACCATTTTGTAGTAATTCATAGGGTCGATCATCATGCATCAATGAGCTTTCGTAGAGAAAGCCCAATTCTCGGACTATTCGCAAAGTATTAGGGCTATGGTTCCACGATGGCGCTCGATAACCAACTGGTGTTATTCCGGTAATTGCTTGTATCGATTCCATCGCTTGCCTTAAAAGCCGCTCTTCAGTTTCGCTATCCAGAACGGTATTTAATTCATGAATCCAGCCATGCACACCAATTTCATGAAGCCCGGAGGAAAGAATTAGTTCTGCTTGTTCGGGTGCTATCTTTAAACTCCAAGCAGGAAAGAAAAAAGAAGCAGGAATATTTTCCTTATCCATTAAGTTTACTATCCGGGGAAGGGCAACCCTTGATCCATATTGTCCTTGTGAAAGCGGACCGATATTGATTTCTCCTGTCCGAAGCCCCTGGGTCGTTTCATTGTCTACATCAAAGGAAAGCAAAACAGCAACTCGAGCGCCATCAGGCCACGATTCTGGAGTCAGGTCTCTGCCTGCTCGAACCTGATTGACTTGATTAAGCACATATTCTTCAGGCCAATTCCAGGGTTCATGTGGGTTAATGGGATTAGTTGGCTGGGCCTGAGATAGTTGCATCGAACTCACCAGGTACAATACAGCGAGAAAACGAATACTGTATCGCTTGATTTGACGGGAGAGGATGTTCATAAGAGCTACCTGAATCGATTGCCAAGATTTGGTCAGTATAATACTGTTAACCTTATAATTTCACAGCACCTTAAAAAAACAGCCTATGCAATCTTACTATTCAATTGCGTCACTATCAGCGAGAAATAGGAATTTGTTTTATTCAGTAATCCCTCTTCGGCTTGTTATCCCTGTGGTTGTTGGTTGTTGGTTCTCAGAATCAAGTTTTGGACAATCAAGCAGTACTTATAATGTTCCTCTAACAGAGCATGGCCATCCGGACCTTCAAGGCCTATGGTCCGATCAAACTCGCACACCTTTCGAAAGACCAACCGCACTTGGCACTAAGCGCAATTATACTGAAACAGAAATAGCTGAACTAATCAGTGCTGCTCAACGTGCAGCGGAACGGACACAACAACCATTGGACGCAGGAAGAGGGGCGCCTCCTGCTGGAGTTACTATTACTAATCAACCCGACGTGAATTTTAATGGCTTCGTAACTACCTATGTCCCTGTCAATGGAGAATATCGTACGTCCATCATTATCGAACCAGAAAATGGCCGGTTACCATATAAAGATGATCCGCCAATGGATATTTTCGCCAAACGTGCAGCTGAAGGGTTTGGCGAATTCGATGGTCCTGAGAACCGACCGCCTAACGAACGCTGTCTGGGCATCCCCGGTCAGTTACCGTTAATAATGCCGCTACCTATTGATGGCCCCTGGCGTAATTTGCAGATTGTCCAAAACGAAGATTATGTTTTGATCTATGGTGAATATCACGTGACGGCTAGAATCGTTCGCTTGAATGGGAGTCATCAAGAACCTGCTTACCCAAAATTTTACGGCGATTCGATTGGGTATTGGGAGGAGTCGACTTTGGTAATTCATACTAAGTCCTTTAAACCCGATCAGTCAGACCGCCGCTTACGTTCCAGTAGAGCCTTGGAAGTTATTGAACGATTTACGCCCGTATCTCCAACTGAAATCGTATTCGAGTATCAGATTAAGGACTCTGAGATTTACACTGAGAGAGTTACTGCACAAATGACATTGCAACGCATGCCAGAAGGCCAGAAACTTTATGAATCTGGTTGTCATGAAGGTAATTACTCACTGCCAAGCATTCTAGCTGGCGCAAGAAGACAAGAAGCTGACGCTCGTCTAGCTCAATAGGCATCGTATAAAGCACTATGAAAACCACTCTATAGTTGCTCATCTCAGAGACTTTCCACGTAGACTTGCCTAATCAGCAGGTTTATTCTTGCTAAAAAACTCGAACAGCTCTCAAAATGGATCAACAAGCACTCCCCCTTTCGCGTTACACTGTGTTGGACCTGACTATTGCACGAGCTGGCCCAACTGCCGTGCGATTGCTTGCAGACTGGGGTGCTAACATCATCCGTATTGAAGCGCCGGTTGAAGGAGATATAGCTGGTAGCAGGCAGGGACCTGATTCACAAAACCTCCATCGCAATAAACGCAGCCTCTGTCTTAATCTAAAATCTTCGGAAGGAAACAAGGTATTTGCGGACTTAGTCAAAGAGTCTGATGTTGTGGTCGAAAATTTTAGAGTCGATGTTAAGCATCGGTTAAAGGTAGATTATGATTCTGTTAAACAGATAAACCCCGCGATAGTCTATGCAAGTATCTCAGGCTTTGGCCAAACTGGTCCCTATTCCAAACGCCCAGCGGTAGATCAAGTAATTCAAGGTATGAGTGGTCTCATGTCTATAACTGGCGAACCGGGCAAAGGCCCCATGCGTGCTGGTATTGCAGTAAGTGATACTTCTGCTGGCATGTTTTTGGGACAGGGTATTTTGTTGGCACTTTTACATCGGGAACACACCGGCGAAGGACAATGGGTTCACACTTCCTTATTAGAAGCGATGCTTTGCAAACTAGATTTCCAAGCGGCTCGTTACACCATGAGTGGTGAAATAGCAGGACAGGAAGGTAATAATCATCCGACTCTGTCACCTATGGGTGTTTTCCATACTAGCGATGGTTTAGTCAATCTCGCGGCTAGCACCGACAAAATGTGGAAAGCGTTCTGCGAAGTAATGAATGCAGATGATCTTGCTAACAATGCAGACTATCAATCTGTTACAGGTAGATTGCAAAAACGGGAACAGCTTTGGCAACATGTCAACGGCATTACATCTCAGCATTCTACTACTTACTTAGTAGAGAAGATGAACTCAGTAGGAATTCCTTGTGGTCCAATTAATTCCGTTGGGCAAGCATTCGAAGATGAGCAAGTTAATTCGCTAAATATGACGAAGTCGGTGAAGCACCTCGACCTAGGTGACATTGATTTACTGCGTTCACCTATTAATCTCTCAAAATTTGATCATTGCTGCGAGTTTGAGAGACCGGGTCCTGAGCTAGGAGAACATAGCGCGGAAATACTGCAGGAGCTAAATTATAGTGAAGAAAAAATTGCTGAGCTAGAAAAAAATGGAACGATTAAATAGTTAAGCAATTAATTGCAATCGAAGCTTAAGGAAAATCATGTTATCTAAAATCTCAGTCGAATCATCTACACCCAAAATGCTAGTGGAAGTTGGAAAGGGAATAGGGTGGATAACTTTTAATTCGCCAGCAAGGCGCAACGCCATGTCTCTCGATATGTGGCAAGGTTTGGCTGACATCCTTAGACAAATGAGCCTTGACGATTCCTTGCGCGTAGTAGTGCTGAAAGGAGCTGGAGACAAGGCTTTTGTTTCTGGTGCAGACATTTCTGAATTTGAAGAGAAACGCTCAAGCCAGAAAGATCGAGATGCTTATGAAGACGCATTTGATGACGCCCTTAATACACTAGCTAATTTTTCACGACCTGTAGTTGCCATGATTCAAGGTTTCTGCATAGGTGGCGGCTTAGCAATAGCACTTAATACGGATATCCGTATTGCGACAGAAGATTCTATGTTCGGTATACCCGCAGCAAAGTTAGGACTAGGATATGGATTTGAGGCAATTAAAACTTTGGAATCTCTGGTTGGGCCTTCCAGTACCAAGGATATTTTGTTCACAGCCAGATTCCTGGATACAGAGGAAGCCCTGCGCATTGGACTCATTAATTCCATCGTTAGCCGTGGAGAACTGGAGGGGGCAGTACTAGATTATGTAAATCGCATCGCTTCCAATGCACCCCTCACCATTAAATCAGTCAAAGCTACGGTTGCCGAAGTGATTAAAGATCCGAGTCAGTCTAGCCCTGAACACATTAACAAATTGGTTAACAATTGTTTCCTGAGCGAAGACTACAAAGAAGGAAGAGCGGCTTTTATGGAAAAGCGCAGACCTCAGTTCAAAGGAACTTAATAAAACATAACACACTAAATGGGTAGTCAACTCAAGAGCGGTGTTAACTATCTATGCAGGGTAGATTGGAAAGCCTGGCCAAATGTGAAAAATTCTGTAATTACTAGTGAGAAAAAAGTAATGCGACTAGCAGCCTCCAAACTCTTAACTGCGCTTTTTCTATTGCTAGTTTCTAATATGGCAATAAGTCAAATTCTTACAAAAGAAGAAATCATTCCATTGCTAAAAAACGGCGGTTACGTGATTTTCATGCGCCATGCTCAAGCACCAGCCGAATTGCCGACTACGACAACGGCAAGCCCCGGCAATTTGAACCTGGAAAGACAGCTGGATGAAAAAGGGCGCAGTGATGCAGTTGCCTTTGGTGAGGCTATTCGCTGGCTAGAAATACCACTCGGGTCTATCGAAAGCAGCCCCAGCTATAGAACGCGTCAAACTGCGCGCCTTGCGGGGTTTAATAATGTGATAATTCAGGAATTTCTGCTGCAGGAAGTGCGTGAAATTCCAGATCCTGTGCTAATAACATTGAGGGCTGAACTTGAATTAAAATCAGAATCTGGCAATCGTCTACTTATTAGTCATTCAGGAAATATAAGCGCAATCTTTCCCGATCTTGATCCTGATATTTCTCAGGGTGAAGCGATAATAATAGATCCGACTCTATCTATTGCCGCTCCCCTGGCGCGGATACTAATTACTGAATGGCAGAACTTTGAGTAAGTTTTTGAAGTATTAGCTTTCAAAATAAATCTTAAGCTTTGCCATTCCTTCGTTAATGTCTTCAACACTAATACCCGAATAAGCTAACCGGAGATAGTGCTCTGTTTCACCCTCGACTGCCCGGCCGAAGTGGCTTCGGGTACAAAAAGAAACATTAGTTTCTCGCAAGGCTCCCTCCATTAATTGGTTGACATCGGGAAAGCCTTTGCGCTGAGTTATCTGCGTTACGTTTGGGAATAAATAGAACGTGCTATTAGGTGCCTGAATCGAAATACCATCAATAGCATTTAGTCCTTCAACTGATGCATCTCGTCGACGTTTTAGTTCAGCCAGTATTTGAGCTGGGCCTGCAGTGTCACCTTCAATTGCTTCAAGCATACTGCGCTGAATGAAATGCGTGGTACATGATTCAACATTCGTATTGAATTTACTAATGATATCGATCACAGATTTAGGGCCTATTGCAGCGCCTAATCGCCAACCGGTCATTGCGAATCTTTTAGAACAGGTATAAAGAATAATTGAACGCTCTTGCATTCCAGGCAAGGAAACAATTGATTGCGGCGAGCCACCGTATTGAATTTCAAAATAGGCCTCGTCGCTTAACACCCAAAGATCGTGCTTAATACACAGGGCTGCTAACTCTGCCATCTCTTCTGGAGAAGACTCTGCGCTATTTGGGTTCTGAAAGTTGTTATAGATTAGAGCACGGGTTTTCGATGTTATGGCATTTTTAATGGCTTCCATGTCTAAACTAAAGCCATTCTTAGTTTCTTTGTAGCCATAAGGTACCGCAATGCCTCCTTGATACTCGATTTGTGACTCATAAATTGGATAGCCAGGATTTGGGTAAAGCACCTCATCACCCGGGTTCATGACTGTTGCAATAAATTTGCTGATAACGGGCTTTCCGCCCGGCTGTATCGCCACATTATCGGCGGTATAAGACAGGCCACGTTTTATACCCACGTCGTGTGCCAATACATCGCGTAGTTCTGGGATGCCAGCCCCAGGGCAGTAGCCAGTGTAACCATCTACGATGGCTTTTTTCATCGCTTCAACAATATTTTCAGGCGTTGGGAGATTAATATCACCAAGATGGAAAGGATAAACCTTGTTTCCCTTTGCTTGCCATGCAGCCGCTGATGCAGAAACAGTAAAAGCGGTTTCAGTGCCGAGGTAATCTAATTGATTAGCTAATTTCAAGAGCCTTTCTCTGATTCATTCATTGTTAAATAAACTTTAAAAAATCGCCTTCTAGTTTTTAATGCTACCTTTTTACGGATTAAAAACTATAACGTACACCAATAAATGCTGCACGTGGCGGCCCAGCACCAAGAAATACTGGGATCTCAAAATCTTCGATGATCGGAACTTCCACTTCTCCTGGTTCTTCTCCGAGCAAACCAAAGCTCTCATACTCTTCATCAAACAAATTTAGTACGTTAGCGAAAATTTCTAGATCTTCACTAATCTGATAGCGAGCCCGCAAATTGACTACTGAATAGCCATCAATTTCATCCAGTTGATTCGACTCATCGCCTCTAAGATGCTGTTCCGCATTGCTCACAACATCTAAACCAATGTTTAGTCCCTCAAACATTGCATAGTCTGCTGAGAACTTAAATTGATTCTGTGGAATTCCTGGAATACTGTCACCACGACGGACAAGGATTTCTCCTTCGTCATCGGCAAAATCATGATTTGGGCTGAGTACGCTAAAACTATCTTCAAAAGTTGCAGCGATATGGCTGTAAGCTAGCAACCAAGTTACTCTTTGGATTCTTCCACTTAATGAACCTTCAAAACCTTGGCGTCGTGTTTTGTCCACATTGGCAAATAAGCCAGTTGATCGCCCCGTAGTTTGGAAAAGAATATCATTGTGATTGGTAGTGCTAAACAGTCCTAGGTTGTAACGAATAGCATTTATATAACCCCGGCCACCAAGTTCAAAACTTTTTGCGATTACATCATTCAGAGGAGGGTCTGCTAAAAAAGCATTAGGAAGGCGACATTCGAAATCGACATCACCAGGATCTTCGCCGTCTTCTATGGCATATTGTACAGCTAGATCGAAAACCCCTTCGTTACAGGCGAGCTCTATAGGGGTAGGTGCGCGGGATGATTCCGAATACGAACTGTAGAAATTATGATTTTGATTCATCTGCCAAGTGAGCCCGATGGCTGGGTTAATTCGCGAGAAGCGATGACTGCCATTAAGCTCTGGTCGTTCACCAGATTTATCTCTTAGATCAACGTTAGTATAGTTTCCGCGGGCAGATAAAGTTAAAGAAAGAGTTTCTGTCAGGTCTAAGATATTAGAAATATAGAAGCTCGTGGATTCTGTTTGAGTTGAAATTAGCGTGGCTTGATCATCAACAAAAGTACCTGTCCCCAGACCAGTAGTTAAACGGGTAATAGGATTAAGGCTCGCAAGTTCCACTACCGAATCAAATGCCGATTCTCCATTGAAATAAGCACCACCGACTACTAACTGTCCATTGTAACCAAAAAAGTTTCCGAGAAAGGTCCATTGAAAATCAGCGCCTGTACTTTCTTGGCTTCGATTACTTAGGTTATTGATCGCTTCATCAGAAAGGAGGCCTGCTCCCGAAAGCTCATCATTTTCAAAACCTTCGATATTAAAAGATTCATTCACCCCCATCGCCATCGCTGTGGTGTTCAGAAAATCTTCTAAACCCTCAGCGCCTGTAAATTGAGATTCACAGACATCGTCATCATCAAGCCCTAGCTCTTCTAGATCGTCGTCTTCCAGCCCCTCTATTAAGGAATCTATGCCACCAAACTCACAGATACCGAATTCTGACCCATCGCCATTAAAAGAAACGGTGTCGTTCTGGCGATAGAATAAATTACCACTGAAGCTAATTGACGAACTTACTTCATGCGAAAAATCGAAACTAAACATATCCATGTCATTCTCGGTAATGTCAGGTCCAGTGAAAATAGCCGCGCGATCGAAGTCAAGAAGTTCGACAGGTGAGGAGCCAAATCCGATTAGGTCTGATTCACCGTGTTGGTAATTTAAATTGATTTGCGTGAAGTCTGAACGATAGCTGAGACTACTATAAAAATTGATTGCTTCAGAATTAGAGTGATCACGCCAACCATCTTCTTCAAAATATTCAATATTAGTGTAGTAGGCCAGCTTTCCGTTGTTGCCACCAAATTCCAGATTTGCTGTATGTCTACCAAATGAGCCCGCACTAATTTCAGCATTCGCACCCTCAAAATCGAACCCATTTTTCATATCAATAACTATGGAGCCGCCGAGGCTATTCAGTCCATATAGTGGATTAGCCCCTCCACCAAGGGATAGTTCTTGAATCGCCGATTGAGGCAACAGATCCCAATTCACTGCATCTCCCAAAGGCTCATTAATACGGATTCCGTTTTGATATACGGCAAGGCCTTGAGCCAAACCTAGAAGTGGTGAGGCAGTGAAGCCACGATACTGGAGGTCTGGTTGCAGCGGATTATTCTGCGCTTCATTTAGCGAGACGCTCGAGAAGCTCTGTTTGAGAAAATCAGCAATGCTGACAGCAGAAATATTTTTTAAGTCGGCATTCGTCGCAGTTTGAACAGGATAGGCAAGTTTGTCGGTATCTATGCTTGAGCCTGCAGGAACGACGCCAACAACGACTATTTCCTCTAGCTCCTGGGCTGCTGCGCCAAACGATATAAAAAGGGCAAGCATTGAAACAGAGGAAGCTTTCATAAAGATTTGTTAAACCTAGTCAATTAATTAGGAGATCCAGTTAGTCTAGGAGCGCCGCAGTATAGCAAAGAGGCCCATTATTCATAAGCCCCTATGTAACTAAAGGCCTAGGTTATAAAAAGCTACAATTGAATTTCGAAGTTCAAGTTATTCAGGCTTTGACCTCGGGGTTCGAGGCAGGTAGATTAACCACCTCTTGGAAACCTCGACAGGTCTATTAGAATGAGATTAGTTCAAATTAAGCCTTCCGCTGCTTGATGATCTGCTCGAGGTATCTAAAAAAATTAAGGAGGGATTATGGCTACTGTACTCATCACAGGTGCTAACCGCGGTATTGGCTTGGAATTTGTAAAACAATATTTAGCACGCGGCGAAAAGGTGATTGGCACTTGTCGTGATATTGAAGCTGCAGAGGCGCTGGCGCAATTAAGCGCAAACAATGAGAACCTACAATTGCTCACGCTTGACGTTGCCAGTGATGAATCTCTAATGGCATTCCCTGCGCAACTCGCAAATATTCCTATAGATATCTTTATTAATAATGCGGGAGTTTATGGACCAAGAAATTCTGTATTTAACAACGTTGATGCAGAAAACTGGCTGCCAGTGCTTCGCGTAAACACAATAGCACCGATGTTGCTAACCCAGCACATTATCGAGAATTTGAAACAGGGTGAAGGTAAAAAACTGTTGTACGTTACGTCGAAGATGGGTTCCATAGACGATAACAATGGCGGTGGTTCCTATGTCTATCGTAGTTCCAAAGCGGCTCTAAATGCCGTTGTCAAAAGCATTGCCGTGGATTTGGGAGGTACAGGGTTTGATGTCGCAGTACTCCATCCAGGTTGGGTGCGAACCGATATGGGGGGACCTAACGGGCTAATCGACACTGAAACGAGTGTTATAGGTATGATTTCTGTTATCGATAATCTAAACAGTGATAATACAGGTAGTTTTTTTAATTATGATGGAACGATTATTCCTTGGTGAGCATTACTCAGCATTCATTTCCAGATGAGGTCAACCTACAACAATATGATTTTTTCCTTAAAATCTAAACTAGTTTCAGCACGAAAACTGATGTTAGTTTTTTCTTGTACTTTCGCGCTATTGAATTCAAATTCTAGCTTTTCTCATGGTGGTGTTGCTTTCGAAGAAGATCTTTGCGTAATCACTATTAATTTTATGCAGGCCCACTTTACAGTATTTCAACCGGAAGTAAGCCAAAATGAAGAATTCTGCGAAGACATTCCCAACGCAACGACTTCAGTATTTGTAATGGAATACCTGCATAATTTACTCCAGGAAATGTATATTGATTTTCGTATTGTGCGCGATATAAACAATGTCGGTCAATACGCCAGTTGGGAAGATATCGAAGAATTAGACGACCTGGAAGCGGCAACTGTTTTCTACCAGCCACCTACTATTGAAGATGGCGGTTACTATCGAGCTAGCTATGCTTTTGAAGAAGGAGGCACCTACATAGGTGTTGTTACTGCAGAACATCCAACTGAAGATCGCAACTATAATGCTGTGTTTTACTTTCAAGTTGGAGGCCGTGACTGGGGCACTATTCCTTATTTCGTTGCATTATTATTGATAGTGCAAGGAGGATATTGGTATAGCAGTGGAGGTTATAAGAAGTATAAAGAAAAGGAGCAGGCTCAAAATCTTGAAGTATAGTTTGACATTTTTTGGTTGGTTTTTTCACATGCCGAAAAATTTAAAGAGAAGCTCTTCTCTTAAAAAGAAAGTAAAAATTAACCAACCAGTTTAAAATGAGTCGCAAGTCCCAATTATTAATATTTGCACTGAAAGAAATAGTATATAGAATCTATATCATGATTGCTGTGAAAGGTTATTGTGTATGAGCGCAAAAATTCTGCGATTAAACAAGGCTGGCATTCCAGTTAGCTGGCTTACTCGGGAAGAAACCGCCACGTTGCTAGTTAAGAATCAGATTATCTGGACCCTTGGCAACACAGTAATGGAAATTCGTGGTGGCTATAATCGCAGTGGTATTCAATCTATACTTAAACTTCCCAGCATAGTTGCCTGTGAAGGCAAACTGCACCAAGAAAACTTCGACCCCCCTTTAGAGAATAAATTTCTTTTCCGCCGCGACAAAAATATCTGTCTTTATTGTGGTGTGAAGTTTTCGGTTCTTGATTTATCCAGAGACCATGTAAAACCTCTATCAAAGGGTGGCTATGATGTTTGGACTAATGTTGTAACTTCCTGTCGCCGTTGCAATAATCGCAAAGCAGACAGGATGCCGGAAGACGCGAGAATGGAATTGCTAGCTATCCCATTCGTACCGAATCAGTATGAATTTCTTTACCTCTCTAATCGCAACGTGCTTGCAGACCAAATGGAATTTTTAAGCGCTCGCTTCTCCCGGCATATTAAATTATCGTGATTTAGCCGGTTAACGCGGAGGAATCACAAAAAATATATTACCTTGTATGCTAGCATGCAGTTCCTTTCTAGAAAGCCTTGTATTTTTAAATGGGTAAGCCTGGTCAAAATCATTTCTCTGGATTTTTTCTATCCCTCATAGCAGCAGCTATGTGGGGAATGCTGCCTGTTGCTTTGAAAGAATTGCTCTCTGGCATGGATGCCTCAACAATAGTTTGGTTCCGCTTCTTGAGTGCCGGAGTCGTATTGCTTTCTTGGCTAAGTTTTAGGCAAGAAATCCCCAAATTGAAAGCGGTAAGTGCGAGGACTCGATTATTTCTTCTGGTTGCCGCGGCAGGACTGTGCAGCAATTATTACTTATTCTCGAATTCTCTAAATTATGTGAACGGAGAAACAAGCGAAGCTGTTATTCAACTTACTACACTTCTCTTAATTTTTGGTGGAGTCATTTTTTATAAAGAATCATTTGTGGGAATTCAAAAAATCGGAACGCTGCTAATTGTAATTGGGCTTCTACTATTTTTTAATGACCGACTTACAGAATTTACCAGCTTGGAGAATAGTCAGACTATTGGTGTATTGATTGTAGTCGCTGCAGCTATAACCTGGACCGCCTATGCTCTTTTGCAAAAACAATTACTTCAATCATATACCTCGCCGCAAATTCTTCTTCTTATATACTTATTTTCTGTTGTGGTGTTGCTGCCGTTTATCTCCCCGATGAGTCTTTTCGCGCTTAGCAAATTTCAACTCGCATTATTACTATTTTGTTGTATCAATACCCTTGTTGCCTACGGTTGCTTTGCAGAAGCCCTAAACCTTTGGGATGCCTCAAAAGTGAGCGCAGTTTTAGCCCTGGCTCCGCTGTTTACAATTGGTTCCTTGAAGCTTACGGTCTTCTTTTATCCTGACTATGCCTTTTCAGATCGGCTCTCGTGGATTTCCATTATCGGTGCCCTGTTGTTAGTGGTGGGCTCAATTCTTACGGCTTTAATGCCCGTTCTCTCTCAGCGAGCCAAAGGCGCTGACCCTGACTCGCGTGGTACGGCGAACTAGGCTGCTTAGCCTAACTTTCAACTCCATTGACTAACTGCTTGAAATGCGGAAAACTCGACTTTTAACGAATTGCCAGTTGCGTGTAGGCAAATTGCCTGTATTTAAAATCCTTTTAAAAAACGTATCTCCCGATATAAGAGTAAGACGAGTGGATCAGATTATGTTGAAAATAAAACCCCATGTCCTTTTGCTTGTTGCTATCTATGCTGTCCTCAGCCCAGCTGCTGTTGCGGAAGTCACTCGTATTGAGGTGATTAATGAGGAAACGTTATCTGATAGTGCTGTAGATTTTAGTTATAGAGCTATTCATGGGGTTGTCTACTTCACCTTGGACCCTGTGGACCCATCCAATGTGGCTATTACGGATATTGCGTATGCGCCGACTAATGAACGAGGACTGGTGGAGTATTCAGCGGATTTCAAGCTTGTAGTGCCGTCCGATTCCATTGCTAATGGCGGATTGATGTACATGGTAAATAATCGTGGCGGTGGTTCGACGCCGCCCGAAAATTCTTTGCTACATCCACTGTCCAAACACGGATTTACCTACTTGTTAACCGGTTGGATTAATGAGATTGATGAGCGGCCTGGACGTCTTCGTTTGCATGCGCCAATCGTTGGCTCAGCGCAAGAAAGAATTACGGGAGACGTGCGCTATGAAGTAATTGTCTCTCGACCGGCCTTAGAGTCCAATATTGCGGGTGGTGGACACCTTGCCTATGAACCTACCGCGGTAGGTTTGGAAAATGCTAGTTTAAGCGAGCGACTTTATCCAACCGATCCTCGCGTGCCGATAGAGCGGTCTCAATTTTCGCTTGATGTAGCTGATTCTCAAAACAGCAATCAAAAGCATATTACATTGAATCTGGAGAGTGGATTTAAGCCAGGCTACATCTATGAACTAATTTATGAGGCTATGAATCCCGTGCTAGCAGGAGCAGGTATGTCAGGGATTAGAGACCTTGTATCACTAATTCGTTATGGCGGCGAAGGAAGTGGAGAGTTACAGAATCTTGATCTTCCTACAATCGAGCATAGTGTTGCCTATGGATTTTCTCAAAGTGGCCGCTTGTTGCGCCAGTTCATGTACGATGGGTTTAATGCAGACCTAGAACAGCGACAGGTATTCGATGGTGTAGTTCCGTTTATAGCCGGTGGTGGATATGGAATGTTTAATAACCGCTTCGCTATGCCGACTCGAACTAATGGACACCATTCAAATTACCTTTATCCCAATGATTTATTTCCTTTTACCTACGGAGACAGTACCAACCCTTTTACTGGCAATACTGACGGTGTGTTAAAGAAAGCGAGAGAAACAAACACAGTTCCGAAGGTTATGCATATCCAAACATCTAATGAATACTGGGGACGAGCCGGGTCGCTACCACACACTAACCCGCAGGGAACTGCCGATGCGCCACTTCCTGAAGAAGTGCGCTTTTACACCATCGGTGGCTCACAGCATGGGTCCGGCAATGGTATTCCGAGTGCGGCCTCAAGTAGTCAACTACCACGAAATCCCAGCATGTGGAACCCGATTGGGATGTCCTTAATAGTTAGCATGTATGCCTGGGTATCAGAGGGTATTGAGCCTCCAGCGTCTCGTTACCCTCGCATCGAAGATGGTTCACTAGTCACCTCCCACGTGGACGGCAGAATAAATAGTACTGCCTGGAATCGACTAAACTCTGTCATCCACCCAACTGCCATCTATCAACCGAGTCATAATAATTACGGTAGTCGCTGGGAAGAAGAGCGCATAATCGATGAGCATCCAATTTCATCGGATCACTACTACAATTCTCTCGTACCCGCAGTAGATTCTGATAATAATGACTTGAGTCATAGTACAATTTTACCGCCCACCGCAGAAGTACCACTTGCCACATTTACTTCATGGAACTTGCGTGCCATTGAAACGGGGGCAGAAAAATCACTGGCGAGATTGTCAGGCGGTTATATTCCTTATGCGAGAGATGCAGTGACTGCGTTAGCGGACAGAGATCGGCGCAGTTCTATCGAAGGGCTCTACCGCTCATTCGATGACTACTTGAAAAAATATGAAGCAGCAACAGATCTATTGATTGATTCTGGATATCTACTGCCAGGTTTTAAAGCTGTGTACATGGATATTGCAAACCATATGGAAAGTGTATTTGACTAGTTGTACTTAGCTGCCCCATATGTTTGGCTTTAACTTCTGCGATATTCGGCAAACTCACTCGTTTGGACCTTACAATAACGTTGGGGTTATTAGGGCTTAGGATTAATCGAAGTCCGAAGCGATGTTTTCTAGCCGTTTACGTTACAATTTCGAAGTAACTGTCTGGTCTAGTCGTCGCCCGGGAAATCGAATTCCACTTTCTGTAGGTGAGGTATAGTGCAGCTGTGAGGCTCTGGATCATAGCTAACATCTGCTGGGTCTTCGCCACCTTTTAAGTTGAGAAAACTGGCACTGGTATTCGGGCCGAGACAGATAATATTAGAAACCTCCTCACTGTCTTTTACTAATCCATCCCAGACAATGTTGGGGGTATTTACTTGCGAGATTTCATGCCAAGCCATTAGATTGCGATGTCTGGGAACAGTGCCACCGCCGCGATACTCATTGTCGTATATATAAATCTGTTCAGGGAAAGGATCGTAGTTAGGATCATCGATGGTGCGGCCACCCAACGTAAAACTGTAAACCATAATGTTTACATTGTTGTTGTCCCAAAACTCATTTTCAAATACTTCGATGTTGTCGTTAGCTAAAACTAATAAGCCAGTTCCTGGTGGGACATTGCGGACAATTGCGCCTTCTGGTGCAAAATTCTCTGTATTATTCAGATAGATTTGATTATTAAAAACACGGGTAGCTTGGCCCCCTTGCACCTCAAGGTTTGGTAAGTCGAAAACCAGAACACCTCCTGTATTGTTGGTTGCGACATTGCCATACACATCAGCAAAGGTTGAGTTTTCAATCTCAATACCTGCAACGTTATACTCTGCCCTTGAATTGCGCACAATAATTTGACTGGATTGCCCAACATAGATGCCGGCATCTGCCGCGCCAATAGCGACAGAGCCCTCGATTAATATATTGCGCGACTGAACCGGATAAATTCCGTAAGCCCCATTCTCTGGATCGGGCCCGTTGGTCCATTCTGTGCGTACCCTTCTGATTGTGACGTTTGTGCTTTCATTTATTTTAAGTGCGTCGCCAACAGTGTTTTCAATGGCAAGATCTTCAATAATGAAATCATCCGCGGTGACCAATAGACCTTCAGCACCTTGAGCCTGATTCGAAAACGATAGAATGGACTCGTCCATGCCCGCACCACGAATAGTAATACCGGGAACAGTTAGAGAAAGGCTTCGGACAAAATTATGAGTGCCGGCTGGAACTTCGATTATATCACCGGGCCGGGCTTCGATAAGTTGGATTTGCAAGGTTTCCTCAAAACTAAGTTCGAGCGCTGGAGCAGGTGGCTCAGCCTCACCACAGCTTGCAAGTATACTTATGCTCAGAAAGGCGATTAGATGCTTTGCTGATACATTCATAGTTATTCTCTCTTTGCCTATATCTTGATTCGCTTAGTCTAGCGTCAATAATGACATGAAAAGTTATAGCGCTAAATTGTTAGTTAGATAATAAAACATTTTTTGGCCTGACTTTCTGAATGAAGGTTTTTGGCAATGTTTCATCTGGACACAACTTCATACATCCATGTGTCGCCATTGGTCACTGATTCTGAGGAGCCCAACCCTTCGTTGCCATTGAAGTACTTTCTTGCCAGTTCATTCAGTACTGGAACGATTTCTGTCCCTTCCGTTATTCTCTCAAGGCGTTGTTCGTAGAGATTGCCATCAATCCGCAAAATGATGCGGTCATCATTTTCCAGATAATGTGGCCATTGTTTCCAGATTCTGCCTTGGGCGGTATTCATGTAGCCGCTAACAACGAATAAACGCTCCTCATGAACTGCGAGCCAGACTGTACGAGAACGGTTTGGATCAAGAGTCTGGAACTCGATGAGATCTCGATCAGTTAAATAACTCCAATCACTTGGAGCCTCGGTTAGTTCGCCAGTTGAAAAGGGACCTCCTGTGAATATTTCTATTGGGCCATCGGTAAAGCGCATACTGAATAGAAATACCCCAACCATGAAAGCCGTAATGCCCAGCCATTTAAGAACTTTTTTCATTAGAAACCCCCTGTATGTATGATTGGAAACTTACGCGGTATTGAGCGGATTGGCTAGGCCCAATGAGAGTAATATTGATGTTTAATCCGGCGAACCTTCACTATCAATAGAGACTTTAATTGATTAGAGTAATATCAATAGGCTGGCGGCGGGAAAAGGGAAGCAAATCAATGATGAAAAGATTCAAATGGTTCTTAGGTTCAATAATGGGATTAGTCGCGCTATTACTCGTACTGCAAACCATTGCCTCTGAACGGATAGAAGTAGTTGAGTTGCATACCCTTGATGAATTAGGAGAAGAGGTGACCACGAGATTGTGGGTAGTCGATGACGATGGTTATCAATATTTGCGCGTCGGCGCAACTGGATCAGATTGGTTTACCCGTTTACAGGTAAACAATGAATTTGACGTCACGCGTAATGGTCGCCGTTACACTTACACAGCTAAATTAAGAGGAGAGAAGAGCTTAGGAATAAATGCCTTGATGCAAGAGAAGTATACTTGGGGCGATACATTCTTTGCGATCATGACTGGGAGTCGAGAGGGTTCTATTCCAGTTGAACTGCACTTGGCTAACTAAAATGCTTGTAAAGGACTCATAATCCTACTAGCTTGTTAACTGAAAGGTTAGGCGCTTTATGACATCCTCCTAGACAGATGAATTATGCTTGCTGATTCAAATGGTTCTTGAAAGATTTGTAAATTGGGCATGCAATAAAAAAAGTGGCACGATTAGGCAGCTTAATAAATAATGGAAAAAAGAGTTCCGGAGGGTATGGGCCGGGCTTCCGAGAAGTTCAAACCAGAAGCCTAAGACAAAATGGCAGTACAGCATTGAAGAAACTACGGAGAATAATGGTGAAAAAAATACTATTTACAGCGATCGCTCTATTAATTGTATCCAATGCCAACGCAGATCTAAAACTTTATGTGTTTGATTGTGGCCACTTAAGCTTTTCCGACGTCAGCAACTTTGGTATCACAAATGAAGAAACAGAAGTAAGGGAATTATTTGTACCGTGTTATTTGATAGATCATCCGGATGGAAAAATGATTTGGGATGCAGGACTTCCACTCGACATTGTTGGTCCTAGGCAACAAGACGCCACTAGTTGGTACGAAAATTCAATAATTGACCAGCTTGATGCCATCGGTGTTTCTCCACAGGACATTGGTTACACTGCTTACTCTCATTTTCATTATGATCATGTTGGTGCGGCGAATGAGTTTAGTGCTGCAACGTTGCTGATACAAGAAACAGAATATATGGCGGCTTTTCACGATGCAGAATCTAATCCTGTTTTTCGTCCACCGTTGTACAGTGAATTAATAAATTCTACTAAAGTTTTATTGCAAGGAGATCACGATGTTTTTGGGGACGGTAGTGTCATAATAATATCCGCTCCTGGCCATACTCCAGGTCATCAGGTACTCAAATTAGAACTAGAAAATTTTGGTCCTCTTGTGCTTTCTGGAGATCTCTACCATTTCGAAATTAGTCGTCAATTACGTAGAACGCCTGTTTTTAATACCGATGCTGAAGAAACATTGCGCTCTATGAACAGAGTAGAAGTGCTGACTCAAGAAGCCGGTGCGACTTTCTGGATGGAGCATAGTTTGGAACTGGCAAATTCGCTAAATTTGGCGCCTTACTATTACGATTAGGATTTAAAACTAATTAGTACTAACCCCGAATGGGAGAATTCTTTGTTTACTTACTCACTCTGGTTTAAGTCCTTATTTTGTGGATTTTTAGTGGGTATTATATTCTTAACAATTGCGCCACTTGGTCTTGCCATATCGTTTATAGAAAGTTTGAAACCTATTCTTGCTCCAGGCACTTATTTGTCTGAGCTAATTCTTGGTGGATCAAGTGGTCTGCTGTATTTTATTATCACCATTGTGGCTAATGGGCTAATCTATACATCGGCTTTTTTTATTCTATTTCTTGCGCGTAAAAAAAATAAGAATTCTTAGTTTTTCGATATCGTGCGATTGTTCGACCAGTCTTATCGCTCATACGTGATGAGCGGCAGGCTTGTCTAGATAAGCCCGGAAATGGCACGAACACGGTGACTTTCGCTGTCGGTGACATATACGAGACCGTCGTGAACACAAACACCATGAGGACGGTTCGTCATGCAGTTTAGTGGATCGCCATCGGGTCCATCACCTCGTTCACCATTGCCAAGCACGGTATCTATGAGTCCGGTAGCCAAAGACATGCGGCGGATTACATGATTCTCGGTGTCTACAATGTACAAGGAATGATCCTGGCGTGAGTACGCGATTCCCTTAGGCCCATTAAAAGTACAGTTGATTGCAGGGCCGCCGTCCCCGGTGTATCCCTGCTCTCCAGTTCCAGCAATTCGCTGCAGTTGGTTGCCCGCTATGTCAATCTGAAAAATCGCGTTGCCTTCTCTTAATACCAAATAGGCGTTGCCATCAGGGTCAGTATCTATAGATCGCGGCCCTAATAATGGTGTTCCTTCTAGAGGGCCGGTATCTGGTGTTTGAACGCGCTCGCCAGTGCCAGACAAGGTGCTAATAATTCCAGTCTCGCGGCTTACAATCCGGAGGCGGTGATTACCGATATCGCATATGAGTAAGTTGCCACTAGAATCAAAAGCGATACTATGAGGACGATTGAGCTGCGACAAGACTGCTGATCTACCATCACCACTGTCACCCGGTTCACCATTACCGGCCAGGGTTGTGACTAAACCAGATTGGGCAGCGATGCGTCTTACGCTATGTGAGTCCCGTTCAACAATATAGAGATTGCCCTGCTCATCCCAGCGAATTTCATGGGGTGCATTGAAGGATGTCTCTCTAGGCCTGCGGGATTCGGCTATAAATCCTTTTTCACCATTACCAGCGATAGTACTTAACCTATTGGTTTCCAAATTTAAGCGGCGGGTTCTTCCCGTATCGACTTCACAGAAGTAAAGGTCATCGCCAGGACCGATGACTACTCCATAGGGATTATTTACAGGCGTTTCAGTTGCGATGATCCCGCCACGACCTTCCTCTTCGTAGCCCGCAACTCCAGTTCCAGCAACAGTAGACACTCGCCAGCTTTGTTGTGCGATACTTATTCGCGGAATAGCAAAAGCAGTGGAAGCGACTGCTACCGCTTGTAAAAAAGAACGCCTGGTTGAATTAGTCATAATTTCACCTTTCTAGGTTAGCGTTAGTCCAGGAGTGAATTTATTGAATCTCTTAAGTTTGCCTTCTATTTGTCGTTAGTCAAGTCTCCGGTAATGGTATCAAACTTGGAATTAAAACTTGTAATTAGTGGGGTTACTTTTACTCTCCCGCTAAAACACTGTTCTACTTCTGCTGTTATCATCTAGACTGTTTTTTCGCCGCGACTACGTAAGACATTTGCTAACAATACCGCTGTGAGCACTATTCTGCTCGGCAAAGGAAATGATAAGGCCACAGTAACGCTGAAAACAGGGCTTGTGTTTTAAGTCTGTCCCAAATATTCTCCTGTTACTGCTATTGTAAGAACCGATGAGGGCACTAACGCTAGAACAAACACAAGAACAGCTCCCGTGCATTTACTGTTTGAAGTAGGCAAGCAAATGCGAATGAGAGCGAAAGAAAGATTGAAGGAGAAGCTCAATGTGCGATAACGATACACAAAAAGATGTAGACGAGTATTTAAGCCGCCACCCCGAAATGACGCGCCGGGATTTCACTAAATTAGCAACAGGTGCTGGTCTGGCGATGATGTTCCCACCAATGGCTAACGCCCAATCGGTGACGGAACGTGATGTGGAAATTCGAACACCCGATGGCGTTGCAGATTGTTATTTTGTGACTCCTTCAAGAGGAGCCCATGCGGCTGTCTTGGTGTGGCCCGATATTCTTGCCTTGCGACCAGCCTTCCGAGAAATGGGTAAGCGCTTGGCGCGTTCTGGTTATGCGGTTTTAACGGTTAATCCTTTTTATCGTGATTCTCGTGCGCCAGTTGTGGGTCGAGGTGCAAGTTTTGGACAACCTGAAATTCGAGAGATTGTATTGCCAATGGCGGGCAACCTGAACGCAGATACTCATGTTACTGATGCTCGGGCTTTTGTTAGTTGGTTAGATGATCAGCCTGAAGTCGACACCAACAAAGGCATAGGCACAACAGGCTATTGCATGGGTGGCCCAATGGTTATGCGAACTGTAGCTGCAGTTCCTGACAGATTGGCCGCAGGTGCAACCTTTCATGGCGGTGGATTGGCGACAGGGAATCCGGACAGCCCGCATTTGCTCATTCCAGATACTCGAGCATCAATGCTGCATTGTGTTGCCCAGAATGACGATGATAATAATCCGCAAGCAAAAGAAACGCTTCGCGAAGCTTATGCGGCATCGAGCATTAACGCAGAAATCGAAGTGTACGACGACGCGATGCATGGTTGGTGCGCCATCGATTCACAGGTTTACCACCAAGCCCAGGCAGAGCGAGCTTGGAGTCGGTTATTGAATTTGTTTGAAAACAATCTAGGCTAGTTATAGCTGTACAGAGAAGGCTAGTATAAAAGGCGGTGAGAATTCATCGCCTTTTTTGTATGAATTACCGATTTTCTATATTGGCTTTCTTTGTCCAGTAAATATCAAAACTTCCTAAATTATTATCGGAACGTGAAGAGAACCAAGAAAAAGAGTCAGCACCAGGCGGCAATGCAGGGCACATATCCTCGGCTGAGGTATTTACCGTTGGCCCCAGGTTAAAGGAAGTATCCCAGCTGTTAGGCCCCATTTGCATTGCACCATAAATGTCTCTTCCTCCAAAACCACCTGGACGCGTTGAAGTGAAATACACCATACCGTCGGTGTCCTGGGTGAAGTGAAATTCTTCTGCAGCTGTGTTTATGTTCGGGCCTTGGTTTATAGGGTCCATCCAGTTGCCGGCCTCATCTTTTTGGCTACAATAAATGTCAGAACCACCATAGCCTCCAGTTCGCATCGAAGCGAAACATAGTGTCACGCCATCCTGGAGAATCGCTGGACAGTGCTCGTTACCTTCGTCAGTACTAATGGGATAGGGGAGTAATTCAGGTTCCGTCCATGCGCCGTTTACTTTGTTGGTAACAAAGAGGTCAATTGCATTGCCATCTGAGGCCAATCGATCCGACCTAAAATAGATGGTATTGCCGTCTGCCGTAATCCATGGTTCGCGATCATCCCCGGCGCGCAGGGGGTGGACATCTGTCGCAGGCGCCGCGTTGATGGGAATTCCCATGTTAATTGGGGTATCCCAGCTTCCTTTTTCTTCGTTAAAGCTTGCTAAATAGAGATCTTTTGGGTCACCGGGTGCTACTGCCATGTCTTGACGAGCGCTGCAATAAACCATGGTGCCGTCATCGGCAAAAGATAATTCTCCCTCTGCCCACATGGTGTTAATAGGTGCACCAAAATTATGGACGGCCAGATCGATCCAACTGCGTTCTTGAGCTTGAGCAGAGAAACTAATAAAACTAAGCATAATGATTAGGCTTGGGTAAGAAAACATTGCTTTCATAATGTTCCTCTTTAGCTGCGAGAAGTAATTTGGAATGTCCACCATCGGTCTGGACGTTCTGCATTGGGATCTGGCGCTGGATTATCCAGTGCTTGATATATTTGTAGTTTTGCGACTCGCGCACGCCATGCTTGATCCATACGGGCGGGGTCAGTTATACGATTTACATAAACCGGATAGGTAACACCATTTAAGCGCATTACCCCGACTTCATCTGCATCCACTTTGCTAGCCCAGTATTTGGTATCACAAACAGAACAGCTTAAATACATTTCACCTTCAGGCGTTGACATGCAATTTAAGTTAATCGAGTGTGGCCGAATCCCTGCATAAATCTGTAGCTGGCACAGCGGCACCTGGTTTGCGAATGACCAATCTGAGACCGGTTCATTATTACTCTCACCGAAGAGGAAGCCTCCCGGTGTTCTCACACAAGGACAAGTCGCGGAATAAATGATAAATCCAACAATGCCAATAGCAAGCAGGGCAGCAAGAGAGCCACCTACTAGTACCTTAACTTTTGAGTTTCTTGGTACAACTTGTTCTTCCGACATAGCGCTTCCTCTCTTTTAAAGTTTATTGTCTAAGAGTTAACTGAAAATCTAAAACCATTTCTTCACTGAGCGAATGACCAAAGCCTGGTTCGCTCGGGGCAAAAACATAGCCGTTTTCTACCCGGCAGGACATGGCATCAAGTATGGCTGATCCTTCGGGAAAGCTTTCAGCCATAGTACAACTCGGGGAGGTTAAAGCAATAGGGAAGCCCCAAGAGCTAGCGCCGCGGTGGGGAATTATTTCCAAACCAGCCGCTTCTACCAAGGCTGAAATACGGCGACCAGCGGTAGTACCTCCGCACCAAGTAATATCAGGCTGTAAAATTTCTGCTGAACCAATTCCCACCAGTACTTTAAACCCATGTTCGGTGTATTCGTGCTCACCACATGCTATACGCGTCCAACCTTCTCCTTTTCCGCCAATGCGATTTACGAGTTCTGCATAACCGAATACATCATCTGGAGATAATAGCTCCTCCATGAAGTACAACTTCGCTTCGCGTAGCCTTTCACAAAAAGGAATTGCCCATTCCACAGTTCCATCACGAGATACGCAATCGGTCATTATTCTTACATCAGGTCCGAGCACATCTCTCGCTTCAAGCACGGAATCCACAAAATTATCGAGTACGGCAGAAGGTGTGCGCGGGCCACCATATGTAGTCCGTTTAAAGTTTTTAACTCCTCTCGATCGCGCTTCAACGAAATCGCCATTAGTTTGATAGATTTCAATGCGATCGCGATTGGCCCTCCCGAGCAATTGGTGTACCGGCAAACCTGCGTGCTTGCCAGCTATATCCCAAAGAGCATTGTCTACAGAACTAAGAGCCATGGCAAAAAGGCCACGTCGCCCATAAAAAATACTGGAGGTGTACATCTGATCCCAGAGTTGTTCAACATTGAGCGGGTTTGCATTTAGTAACAAATGCTGGAGATGTCCTTCAATTATTTCCACTGAAGCACTGCCTCCAGCGCCCATTCCGAAACCGGTAATGCCTTCATTGGTTTTAATGATGGTAATTATTGCTGAGGGAAGCTGTTCAAACGGACCGCCGAAGCGCCATCGACGGGGATCATCATCACCATCGAAGCTGGGGGCATCAAGCAATCCTTCGGATCGCTGATTTATATAGATTGGATAAGCCTTAACTTCGCGAATACGAAGGCTTGAAGATTGAGCCAGCAAGTTAGTTGGAGACACTGCGCCAACAGCAGCAGCTGATAACGCTGCAAAAGCGCTTGCCTTTTTTAAAAACTGTCTCCTGCTTTGGTTGTTATTTTTCTTATGCATTGGTTATCCAGTTTTTCCTAGCTACTTCAAATACCAATATCATGTATGGGCATCAAAAATTCAAAAAAGCTTGAATCTAATCAGGAACTTCTTCTTCCAGCTCAAACAATTGTTGCAGAATTCTGCGCCATTGAATGTATTGCTCTTCCATGGTGCCGCTAAGACCATGCACTTGTTCATTGAGTTCAAGAATGGCAGGGGCGATCTCATTACTAAACCCTAGTGAAAGATCTTGGTATTCCATTTCAAATATTTTACTCCAGCGGTATCTATCGTAACGTTGGGTAAGGGTTAAGTAGCTTCGTGAACGACCATAACTATTAAAATCGTAACTCTCACTAGCAGCCATCTCTTCTTCAATTTGATCATAGGAATATTTTCGCCAGATCACATAAGCTGCCTGCATTTCTTCATAGAGAGATTCATAATATTGATCAACGGTATCGATGAATAAGTGATGACGCTGTCGCATCTCATTTACTCGCCCAAGTTGAGGGTCATCGGGTGCGGGGAGTGTGACTACGGTTAATCGACCAAGTTCATTTCTGCCCAGGTTCTCCGCAAAAGATTCTGGTGCAAGATCACCAGCATAAACCAATTGAGAGACTCGTTTAATGTTTATTAATTCTTGGGTGGATAGTGTGGAACGCACGTCGACTAGGTCATTATTAACCTGATTATAGATATCCTGAAACGGTTCGGTGAAGTTAGCTGAATCGAATTGATTGCTCGGTGTATACCGAGTCGATACCGGGAAATCAGCTGCCGAACTCTGATCGGTATAATCTTTATCTAACCACAAACGGCCCGTACTATCCTTAGCCTCGACTTGCATAGTTAGTCGCTGTCCATCTGAAGCCAGAACTGTTGCACTAATAAGCAAGTCCATCGATGGATCTTCAAGGGGCAGAACTCTAACTGGCCCCCACTGATTCGATGCAACTAGTGTGCTGCGCAGCACATAAGGTAGGTAGTGAGTTTCATTTTCTCTAATTTCTGTGAATATCCACTCACCAATATCTAATGATTCCTCTTCACTAATAACTATATCAAAGACTTTTATCCCTATATCAAGTAGTTGATATTGTTCTGGTTCAAGAACCGTTGCTTCTAGCTCTACGATACCAACTTCGGGAATAGGCGGCTCGATGGGTTCTTGCGGAAAAGGTTGGGAACAACTCGCAAAAGGTGCCACAAGTGGTAGTAGTATCAAAAATCCGTAGACTTTATTAAGGGCCATGTCTCTTTAATTTAATGGAGTTCGTTGACTACAAACTCTACCTCTTGTAATAGTTTGTATACAATTATATTCGTTGGGAGGGGCTTGATATTTATTATAAGACTGGACGAGATTGAACGGGATAGATCCGTTGCTCGATATGCTGGTAATCATTCTTAGGGTCTGACTGTTAGAGGCAACACTGAAGCGATGAATAATATAGAGTCCATCAGGGAGAGCTATTTCAAAGACAAGTTGTTGGCGATCCCAACCACAGATCTCTGCACCGTGTTGACTTGAAAATGTTTGAGTAGGGCCAGTATCCATACCACAAATTAGCGGGGCCTCTCCTCGACGCTCGATTCTTACTCGTTCCCGATCTTGAAATATTTCCATGGTAGAACTACGGTTGATGTATTCCGATAGGCGAGCCAGAACAAACAGGTTCGCCTCCCGCCTGCGTGGTGAATTGAGGTTAGTGTTGCCCAAGGTGACGGACGGACCACCTCCAAGCCCAATTCCAGCCCGCTGAGCTGCCGCATTTTGCTGTCTCATATTCATGCGACGATTAAGCTCTTCTTCCCAATTATCACTGCGGGCAAAGTCTTTCTCCCAGTTCCCTGAGAAGTTCATTCGAATGGGGGTGTCCAAGTCTAAAACCGGCAAATCGTCAGCAGGGGTTTGCATATCAGGTTGCTCTTCAGCTTCGGTGCTAGCTTGCGCACTGATCTCGAAATTGACTCCGTCATTAGTTAGTTCGCTAGGTTGGGCATAGCTAGGAGCATTCAGTAAGAGCAACAGCAAACTTAGAAGAAAACTAGCGCTTTCGCCGATTTCCGAGTTTTGAGTTTTTCGCTGAATATGTGCCATTGCCACAATACTCTCATTTTGGGTAGATTATGTACTTTCTAACTATAGTCAGTCCGGAAAATAACCCTTCAATTAGAGTTCAAATGCTCCAACACGCGCTCTATTTAGTCAATATAAGAAAGGCGATGAATTGACTATTCTTAATGGACTTTATCACCAGAGCCTCCTATGCTCCAAAAATAGTGAAACTGACGTAGAAGGAGATTCCAATAATGATCCATTCAATCTATGGCCGATTTTCTCAGTCTTTCCAACTTCCTAATTTCACGGTAATTTTTCTTTCCTGTGGTATTTTCTTCGCCTCAAGCGCTCAGGCGCAGCGAGATTTCAGCGACGTTGAAATTGTGCCTCACCATGTTGCGGGCACTTTTTATTATTTGGAGGGAGCGGGTGGCAATATAGGGCTTAGCATTGGCGACGACGGTGTGGTCATGATCGATGATCAATTTGCCCCCTTAACAGACAAGATCCTAGACGCTATTCGAGGACTCAATGATGGTGAACTGCGTTTCGTTATTAATACCCATGTACATCCCGATCACACTGGTGGTAACGAAAACTTGGGCAAGATGGGAATAGTTATTCTGGCGCGAGATGAAGTGAGGGTTCGCCTTAGTGCTTTTTCGCCGAGAGATGCTTTACCAATATTGACCTACAGTGATTCGATAACCATACATCTTAATGAAGAAGAAGTTCATGCCTTTCCTGTCCCTCCAGCCCATACAGATGGAGACAGCTTTATTCATTTTCGGGATTCCGACGTTATTCACACAGGCGATGTCTTCAGGACGACTGCGTTTCCTGTTATTGACATCAACAACGGCGGAACTTTGCAAGGCACCTTGCAAGCTCTGGCAATCTTGGTTGGAACAGCAGGGCCAGATACAAAGATCGTGCCGGGTCATGGGGTGGTTTCTAATCGAATGGATGTCATGAGTTTTCGAGATATGGTTATCGAAGTTGCTGATGCAGTTGAAGCGATGCTTGCCAGAGGTATGACCTACGAAGAGGTGGCGGTAGCCTCCCCTACTTCGGCTTATAACGATCGTTATGGAGATCCTGATCGGTTTCTAAGAGCAGTTTATACCGAGCTTGGTGGAGAGCTTTAGAAAACTTATTTATAAGAACATGAAGACTAATTAGCAATGATCGGTAAACTAGGTCCAATAAACAAAGCTCGGTGAATAAAGAGAAAACCTGTGAATTTACGATTAAGTAGACTAACACTCAATTTAACTATTGCCTTCAGTATTTCAATTTCGGCCAACTATTTGGCCGCGGCTGACAATACCGCCTTGGTAAACCAGTTTTGGTCTACCCCCGATAATGCGCAGAATGCTGAAATTCAATCGCAGCTAATTAGCTCTTCGTCTGATGTGTCGACGCTATATCAGTTGCTAAAAACAGGACCGACTTACAGGTCTGACGTGCCAACAGGCCAACAAGAGAGTATTCGAATCGCTGCAGACGGGACTCGATTTCCCTTCATCTTTTTAGTGCCTGACAACTATGACCCGACACACCGATATCCGGTCGAGTTTATGCTCCACGGAGGAGTAAGTCGCCCTGAATGGGAACCAGGCGGAGGATGGTGGCGCCGGGGATTTGACTCCTTGGAACAGTCAGACCGCATAGTTGTCATTCCTGCCTCTTGGGTTGATGCATTCTGGTGGCACGAGAATCAAGCGGAGAATTTGCCAGCGATACTGAATACGCTTAAAGCAAGCTACAATATTGATGAAGATCGAGTGACATTGACTGGCGTTTCCGACGGAGGAACAGGCGCTTATTTTTTCGCTTTTAAACAGCCAACACCCTGGGCTGCTTTTCTGCCTTACATTGGCCACCCAGGTGTTTTAAGAAACCAACAAAGTGGGGGTGGTTATCGCCTATATTTTGAAAATCTGATGTCGAAGCCACTCTACATAGTTAATGGTGAGAATGACCGACTCTATCCTGCTTCTTCTGTTGCGCCTTTTATTGAAATTCTTGCAGAAGAAGGCGTTGACCACATTTGGAAAGTGGTTCCCGAAGGGGGTCATAATACTAATTGGCTTCCAGATGAAGCCCCGATGATCGAAAAATTCAAGCAAGATAATCCACGGAATGCCTTGCCAGAAAGAGTGCAGTGGGTTGCGGATAGAACTGATAAGTTCAATCGAAATCTTTGGGTCCAAATTGATTCTATGTCTCAAACTCCGGGTTTATTAGAGGTAAATCGAAATGGCAACGAATTTCGTGTTTTGGCGCGCGGGGTCTCCGAATTCACGCTGCTTCTTAATCCTGAGGAAGTGAACTTCTCTCAAGCAATTCAGGTATATGTGAACAGTGAAAATATTTTTGATGAAATTGTCGCGCAAGATAAACAAACACTTTTACACTGGGCCAGCAAAGACTTAGATAGAAGCATGTTGTTTACCGCGGAGTTAAAGTTGAGGACTGGTGAATAGACCTGTCTGTGCAAAGCATTGCGCACTCTTCCTTCTTCTGGCGAAAATATTTTATGTAAGAATAAGTGACAAAAGCTAGCATCTGCAGCTATCGCTTGGTGGCGATTTTATGTCCGATTGAAGGTTTGCTAGGCTGTGTTTCGCAAGTAACGAGATACTAAATTTGATAAGAGCTTTAAAAGCTAGGTGTGTTTGCCAAAGATATAGGGGTAGACGATACAAATTAATTTCAAGCAATCTTAGATGAAAAGCACAGATTAATAATTCGTCAACCAGAATTAGTTGAAGTGCAAGGCGACGTGACACTACCTATTAAGGATAATCGAGCAAAAGAGGATATTCAGAGAAGTGAAGATGAAGAAAGCTAGAAAAATTAAGTCAGTCCTAGATCATTCAGAAACCTATAATTTCTAAGATTAAATATAACCTATTGTGGATAGTTGCAACTATCCCAAACAATCAAGTAACGAGCGATGACAAATAAAAAATTAATTGGAAAACTACAAGTAAGTACCCCCCTCGTACATTTTATTAATGATGAGCTACTCCCAAAGCTCGATATTAAAGCTAATCTCTTCTGGTCTGGTTTCGAAACAATCATTAATGACTTTACTCCGCGCAATACTGAGCTTTTACTGGAACGCGATGTGCTTCAAGAAAAGATAGATGACTGGCACAGAAAAAATCGAGGCCAGGGTCACGACGCAGGCGCTTATAAGAAATTCTTATTCGAAATTGGATATTTGACTGACCAAAACACAGAGTTCGAAGTAAGCACTGCTAACGTCGACAGTGAAATTTGCTCCCAAGCAGGACCGCAGCTTGTCGTGCCAGTAAAAAATGCACGTTTTGCATTGAATGCAGCTAATGCGAGATGGGGGAGTCTTTACGATGCGCTCTATGGCACGGATGCGATCTCTGAAGAAAATGGTGCAGATCGTGCGGGAGGGTATAACCCGATCCGTGGCCAAAAAGTAATTAAGTTCTCTAAAAACTTTCTAGATTGCGTGTGCCCACTAAATAATGGATCTCATCAGGACGTCACTCTATATCAGATCGAGGATGGTAGATTACGTGCACAATTAAATGATGGGTCAGTTTTATCCTTGAAAAACCCAGATCAATTAAAAGGTTATCTAGGTGATGCCGCTGAACCAAGCAATGTGTTAATCATTAATAATGATTTACATATCGACATTCAGATCGACCGACATTCAGAAATTGGAGCGGGAGATGGCGCTGGGGTTAAAGATGTTGTGCTGGAAGCAGCGGTAACTACGATTCAAGATTGCGAAGATTCAGTGGCGGCCGTTGATGCACAAGACAAAGTTGAAATATATCGAAATTGGCTCGGCTTAATAAATGGAGATCTCACCGACACATTTATTAAAGGAGGGCAACAAACGACTCGAACGCTGAATCCAGACCGAGAGTTTACTGGCACAAATGAGGAAACAATTAAGTTAGCTGGGCGTAGTCTCTTGTTAGTGAGGAATGTTGGACACTTAATGCGTAATAATGCAATCGTTGATGGCAATGGTGAAGAAGTTTATGAAGGCATTATGGACGGTGTAGTTACTAGTGCTATCGCATCTCTAGACGTAGATAGAAAAAATCATTTAAGTAATTCTAGATCGGGCAGCGTCTACATTGTTAAACCGAAAATGCATGGCCCGGCTGAAGTAAAATTCACTTGTGACCTATTTTCTGCGATTGAAAAGTTGATAGGAATTGATGCTAATGTGCTTAAAGTCGGCATCATGGATGAAGAACGAAGAACGACGCTTAATCTAAAGGAATGCATTGCAGCAGCTAAAGAAAGAGTTGTTTTTATTAACACAGGCTTTCTGGATCGAACCGGTGACGAGATACATACTAGTATGGAAGCTGGGCCGATGATCCCTAAGACAAAGATGAAAGGATCAACTTGGATCGCTTCCTACGAGAACAGTAATGTTGATGTGGGCCTAGCCTCTGGTTTACAGGGGAAAGCACAGATTGGCAAAGGTATGTGGGCCATGCCTGATTTGATGGCGGCGATGATGGAACAAAAAATTGGCCACCCGCAAGCTGGCGCAAATACTGCCTGGGTCCCTTCGCCTACAGCTGCCGTTTTACACGCTATGCACTACCATCACGTGAATGTGATTGCTAAACAGAATGAATTGAAATCTCGCTCCGCAGCAAGCATGGATGACATATTAAAAATTCCATTGCTTGAAGATCCAACAAGCTTGAGCGCTGAAGAGATTCAGCATGAACTGGATAACAATGCCCAGGGTATTCTTGGTTATGTTGTCCGCTGGATTGATCAAGGGATAGGTTGCTCGAAGGTTCCTGATATTAGCAATATTGGTTTGATGGAAGACAGAGCCACTTTAAGAATTTCTAGTCAGCATATGGCTAACTGGCTGCATCATGGACTGTGCAACAGAAAACAAGTTCAAGAGACTTTGGAACGGATGGCCGCTGTAGTGGATGATCAGAATAAAGAAGATCCTTTGTACGAACCTATGTCGGCGAACTTATCTGGTTCAATTGCCTTCAAAGCAGCATGTGATTTGGTTTTTGATGGCCTAAACCAACCCAACGGATATACCGAACCGATACTGCATGCTCGTAGGCTTGAGAAAAAACAAGCTTAGTTAAAATACAGAGCGTCCTAGGGTTCTATATTAGAGACTTGTTTTTATTGGTTTGTATTGGAGGAATTTTATCGGCCGCTTTCCTCGGCTTCTTCTCGCTCCAATGCTCGTGCACCGGCTAGAATGCCGGTCATACCGTAGTTGCCTTCATGACAAGCATATTCATAAAGATTGCCATCAAGTCTGGATAAAGGGAACTCACCATAAAAATCCGAAGCAAAAATACTTGGATCGCTGACTCTAAAACCGTAAATTAATTTATTGCCTGTCTCACGGCGAAAAGTTTCAGTAATGGTTAGGTTGTCTGTCGGCATGCCACGAAAAGAGTGCCAGTCATTAAAGTGTTTGGTTTCTACAACTAAAGTGTCTCCTTCCCAATGGCCTATGGAATCTCCCATCCATTTTTCGTGCGGTTCACTAGCAGGATTGCGCTGGTCAGTGATTTTAATAATACGGGCATCGTGTACCATTTCAGCAACAATCGTGACATAACCGGGAGACTGGACAAATTGCAGGTGACTATTGTAGATGACTGGCATCATGACTGGTCCAGCGGAAGGACCAAATCCAACCAGGCAGCGTTCAGGTAGGCCTCGACCCTCAGGGCCATCATTTCTGCCAGGGCGATCGACGCGACCGGCACGCACTCTATCCATTACACCTGGCACTATTTCCGGCATGCGACCATTTGGAGGGTCGATAATCGCTGACGTGCGCATCTCACCATTTATTGTTGGGATAAACTGTGCATCTTCGCGCCAGAACAAATCATAATTACCTATAGGAGGCAACGATGAAGCTACTTCGGGCGGAGGTCGATCTGGATCCAAGGGTTCGTTATCCTCATCGAAGCGTTGCTGTTCTGCTTGTTCGATAGCTAGGGCTTCTTCTTCTGTGTAGAAGCGTTTCTCTCCCAGTTCTCTCGGTCGCTCAAATGGGATGATAGAGCTGTGTTTCCATACCGCTTGAAAATCAGGTACTCCCCACTCAGTTCGAGGGATTTCATAATCCTGCGCTAAAGCGGGTGATGTTATGACAGTTAATCCAAGGAAAAGAGCTGATTTCATTTTCATCTTTCTACTCATTCGCTTTCTTAAATAGGGGTTTAGGGTTTTGCATTGGTTGGCAGGGTAGGCTTAATCAAGATTTAACCCTGTCTTGGTGCATATTTCTTGGTACGTTGAGAGCTTATCATTCCAAGAGTTCAAGTCAATTGTCGAGAAGTCCCTGTTTATGGGCTTTCTGCCACATTTGCAACATTTAGTGATTTCATCGGAAATATTGAACCTGGTCGCGTTAGTTGTCATGATTAGCAGCTCAGCTAGCAAAGAAAACAAAAGAGCCTCCGGGTTCTTCACTAAGAGGTTTGTTCCACATGCGAAATTTCTCTAAGTTGGTCTTTATTGGACTCGCAGTACTACTTTCCGCCCATACCTATGCCCAAGGCAATGCTCGCGGGAATATTGGTGAAAGCCCCTACAATGTAATTCGCCACTGGGCTGAACCTTTCCAGGAATTTGGGTTTGGTTTCGGCGGAAACTCGGGGGTTTGGGCAGAATCACCAGACCGAATCATTATCACGCAACGCGGTGAAACTGTATTGCCGTTCCCGATTCCAGATGATTTTCCTGGTTATGCCGGTGCGCTAGGCATCAATGTTCTAAGAGAAACCAATCGCAGAACTTGGCAAAACTGTCTTTATGTTGTGAATGGTGATGGTGAGCCTATCGAAATTTGGGATCACCTGGATTATCTCTGTGAGGGCTCAGACGGTCCTGGCCCCCACAGAATTCGCATCAGCCCATATGATCCAGAGAACCGTATCTGGTTAGTACATGAAACATTTCACCAGATCTATGTTATTTCGAACGATGGCTCAGAAGTACTCGCGACTTATGGGGAAAAATTGGTGCCAGGGGATGATGAGACCCATTTTGGTCGACCTCAAGACATTGCCTTTTTGCCAGACGGCCGAATCCTAATTGCCGATGGATTAGATAACCATCGCGTAATGATCATGGACAGTGAAATGAATTATCTTGGTGAGTTCGGGGGGTTCGGTGATGGGCCTGGTCAATTCAACACAATTCATGCCATTGGTATAGGCCCCGAAGGAAGAGTCATTGTTCTTGATCGTTCAGGGGGACAGGTAAACCTTTTTCGTACCACCGACGACCCGGCGATTATTGAATTCGAACGTTCTATTGGTTCGCCTTTGACCTTGCCTCTAGATATCATCGTTAACGAAGATGATTTTTGGATTACTGATTTAGGACCATTGCGATTTCTTAACTTCGATTTTGAAGGAAATCTGAAATATACCTGGCTAGTACCATTAGATTTGCCAGATGGTTACATCGAAGTTCATACGTTTTCAGTAGATTCAGAAGGTAATCTTTTTGGTGGTGATAATCAGTATGGTCGGTCACAGAAATTTGTGCCTAAAGAAGGAGTAGGGCCTGAATTGCTAATAGAGCCACCATGGACTGCAAATTAATAAGGAAGGACTAATGGGAACAATAACAAAAAAAATATCCTTAGTATTTCTAGGAATTTTCGTCTTAAGCATCATGTCGAATGCTAGCGCGCAACGCCTAAATAAACTAATCGAGATGTTTGAGAATGATGAGCCAGCTTTTGGTGTTTTGTCCTTCGATTATTCTTTAGAGAATGCGCGATCACTTGCTACTTCTGGCCTTGATTTCGTTTTTGTTGATATGGAACATGCACCTTTCGATGTTGAGAAGTTGCGACAGTTCTTATTGGGGATGACCAACAAGCGAGAGATCTTAGAAAAAGGAAACTTGCAACCGAATGTTATTCCCTTGGTGAGAGTGCCTGCTGCTGGTGGAGCTGAGGAATTAATTGCTCAAGCGAAACAAGTTTTAGACGTTGGTGTTTTCGGCATTTTCTTTCCTGCAATTCACACACGGGAGCAAGCTGAGCTAGCTGTTAGAGCCACTCGTTATCCGCAATACAACGGTACTCCAGATTATGAACCGGTTGGATTGAGAGGAAGAAACCCTTCGAATGCAGTATGGTATTGGGGGGTCAGTGATTATCATGCCAAGGCTGATGTTTGGCCCCTAGATCCTCAAGGTGAATTACTCTCTATGATGTTTATTGAATCTGCTGAGGGAGTAGAAAACATTGAAGAAATTATTTCTGTTCCTGGACTAGGCGCTATTTTTATTGGGCCATCAGACTTAAGTACTTCTATGGGCTACACCAGTCCAGCAGCACCAGCAGTGGAAGAAGCTATACAAACGGTTCTGCGAGCATGCCTGGACAATGATGTACCCTGCGCAATAACTACTGGGGCCGGTTCAGTGCAGGATCGAATTGAGCAAGGCTTTAGATTTGTAACAGTTGGAGCAGATGGTGGTTTGAACGCGGGAGCTTCGAACGCACTGCGCCTTGGCAGAGAGGCAGCAGGCCGACCCTAAATTTTTCACGAGAGGTTTTCCAGAGTTCGCTGAATTCTAGCGAAAGCCTCTTCTAAAATTTCTTTTTCTTGTCCAAAAGCAATACGCATGTGATGATCCATACCAAAGGAATCACCTGAACCAATAAACACACTTGCTTCATTAATTAGTTTCAACATTAAATCGTTAGAGTTGATGTCGAGATTGTACTTAATGAAACTCACCGCAGATGCTTGAGGTGGGGTGTAAGAAAACAAACCTTCCTGGGCATCCATCCATTTCTGTAAAATCGGAAAACCATTGCGAATATAATTGCGAGCGCGGGCAATGAGTCGTGGTCGAATTTCTGGTGATAGTGCATGGGCAGCTAAGGTATTACTTAGCATGGATGCGGTTATGGTTGCATATTCATGGCGCCGCCAGATCTTTTCGACAGTATCAGGCGGGCCGACTATCCAACCAATTCTCAATCCAGGAAGCCCATAGGCTTTGCTCATGCTTCCTACCGAGATCACTTTATCGTAAAGCCCAAAGAAAGATTCAGATTCTTCTTCTTGTTCGCGCTCTGCACCTCGATAAACTTCGTCAGCGAGAATCCAGGCTCCGACTCGTTCCGCCGCAGCGATAATACGCTGCGTTTCGGTTTCAGTAAAAATATGACCGGTTGGGTTGTTGGGGTTAACGACAGCGATAACTTTTGTTTTTTCATTGACTGCTGCTGTTAGTTCGTCAATGTTTAGTGACCAGCTATCCCCGGAATTCAAAGAGAAAGTCTTAACTTTATACCCTTGATTTTCGGCAATTCCCCAAACTTGCTTATAGGTCGGAGTTATCGTCGCAAGTTCATCTCCGTCCTCCAGAAGGGTTTGCACAACTATTTGATTAGCTTCTGCCGCGCCCACAGTTACTAACACGTTATTTATGGTAGCTTGATTGTACAAAGAAGCTATTGACTCTCTTAATGGAGGGCTGCCATTCACATGGGGGTAGTTGATCTCTGTACTCAATAATTTATTGAGCAGCGATTCATCGTTTCCAATTAGTTCCTGCAAGGTAATGGGATGGACGCCGCTTTCAGTTAAATTGAAATCAACTTTCTGTTCCCAAACTGACTGGCTATATTCAAGGTCAAAAGGCGTGAACTTCATGCACATTCCGATAGTGACTGATTTTTCGAGAGCCCATTTTGCCAGATTCACCTAAACTATGCCGCAATTGGAGCAAATAACATTCACTTGTTAGACTGCCTAGTAATGATCGAACTTAAAAATCTTCAGAAGACATTCGATAATGGCGCGACTTACGCTGTTGCTAATACCTCCTTTTCCGTGGAAAAGGGTGAATTACTCGGATTAATAGGAGAGTCTGGCAGTGGTAAGACCACAACATTAAAAATGATTAACCGGCTGGAAGAGCCGTCTTCTGGTGAAGTGTATGTTAATGGTCAGAATGTGTTAGCCAGTAATCCAGAAGAATTGCGTCGTAATATCGGTTACGTTTTTCAGGGGATAGGCTTATTTCCACATTACACAGTTGCCGAAAATGTCGCTGCGGTGCCTCAGTTACTTGGCTGGGATGACAATCGAGTTAAGTTGCGTTGCCAAGAAACATTGAAAATGGTTGGCCTTCCTGTCGAGGAATATGGTGCTCGCTATTCCTCGCAGCTCTCTGGGGGACAGCAACAACGAGTCGGTGTTGCTCGTGCTCTTGCCTCAGAGCCAGATGTCATCCTTATGGATGAACCCTTTGGAGCACTCGACCCAATTACGCGGGCCGAATTACAAGAAGAATTTAAACGCATTCAAACTAACTTGAATTTGACTGTCATTATCGTAACCCATGACATGACCGAAGCCCTACTTATGGCGGACCGGATCGCCGTGATGAAAGACGGTGAAGTTCTGCAAATCGGAACGCCCCAAGAACTACTCAATAAGCCCGAACATGAATACGTAAAGAAAATGGTTGATATGCCTAAGCGTCGTGCAGATAGATTAGAGAAGTTGGTGCATTCATCATGAGTGATAATTTGCGCGAACAATTAGTTCTTTTACCAGACTATTTCCAAGGACATTTATTATTGACTCTGATTTCTTTATCTTTGGGAATTATTATCAGTATTCCTCTAGGTGTATGGGCAGCTCAGTCCAAAATTGTTAAACGACCTCTGTTGACTGCGGTTAGCATAATTCAAACTTTTCCCAGCGTTGCTATATTAGCTATGGTCGTCGCCCTTCTCGGAGGCCAAATTGGATTGGTCCCGGCGATTATTGCTCTTGTGTTGTATTCCATGTTGCCTATTGTCCGTAACACAGTTACTGGACTAGAAACCGTTGCTGATGAAGTGGTAGAGGCTGCTAGAGGTATCGGAATGAGCTCGAACCAAATACTAACTAAGGTGCGTTTACCCTTAGCCTTGCCAGTTATCATAGCGGGAATACGCACAGCTGCAGTGTGGACAGTCGGGGTCGCGACTCTTTCAACTTTGGTTGGAGCTACTAGTTTTGGCAACTACATTTTTACTGGTCTACAAACAAGCAACTTGGTTTCAGTAACTGTTGGCTCATTAGCAGCTGCGTTAATGGCGATCGTTCTTGATTCCATCATTGGCGGTATTCAATGGCTTACTGAACAGCGCAATCAAAAATCTTCCACTAGAAAATTCAAACAGGTTAAGTTCATAGTAATCACTGCGGTGTTACTTGGCGGAAGTTTTTCTGCCTACAGCTTACTGCCAGAACCTAAAGCAGATTTTGTAATAGGAGGTAAAGCCTACACCGAGCAGTATATTATCGCTGGCTTATTGGCCACTGAATTAGAAGCTGCTGGTTTTACAGTTGATCAAAGAATTGGGATGGGAACCGAAGTTCTTTACACAGCAACGGCTAATGGCACAGTGGATGTTTACTTGGAATACACCGGCACGGTTTGGGCGAATATTATGAATAATTCACACAACCCGGGGAGGAAGGTGGTGTTAGAAAGTGTGACAGACTTTGTAAAAGGAAAGGATGGCATGATCAATGTTGGAACTCTGGGTTTTCAGAATCGTTATGCACTGGCGATGCGAAAAGATCGTGCCCAGGAATTAGGTATAGTATCTATTGAAGACATGATCCCTTTGGCAGATGGATTGATTGCTGCCGGGGATTTAGAGTTTTTTGGTCGGTTAGAGTGGATTACTTTGCGCGACACTTACAATATTGATTTTGCTGAAAAATTGACCTTTGATTCAACACTGATGTATACCGCAGTAAATGAAGGGCAGGTCGATTTGATCACTGCCTATACCAGTGATGGCCGTGTCGCTGCATTTGATCTTCAGATTATTGAAGATCCGAGAAATAGTATGTTGCCCTATGATAGTTTTCTACTCGCTTCCTCGAGAGCTGCTGAGAATAATCGTTTTGTCGAAATCATGCAGACTTTGGTTAATCAGATTTCTGATCTCGAAATGCGGGAAGCAAATCGACTTGTGGATGTCGAAGGTCGCTCGGTGTCTGATGCGATAGCATACTTACAGACAATAATTCACGAATAGTTATGGGACCGAGATTTTTATTAGGTAAAGTATAAAAAGGCCAGCTTTAAAAACGCTGGCCTTTTTTAATTATCGTATCTGTCATTCGAGAGATATTACTGATAAATCGCAGAACGAGCAGCTCCATGAACTTGGACAGAGTAAAGAACATCACTATTTTGAATCATGCCGATGAAGATTATGTTTTCAACTGGATCGATCCAAAACCATGAGCCAGCGATACCCCACCACCAATGCGTGCCCTTAGGTGCGCCCTGAAATACATCAGGGTTTTCTACAATTGCAAAGTCGACACCAAAAACGTTTCCAGGATACAACTGGCCAATTCCTTCCACGCCTTCTGGCAGGTGATTGCTACGCATAATTTGCACGGCTTCTTCAGACAGAATGCGTTCGCCATTTAGTGCGCCTTTGTTCAAATGCATCTGCGTAAATTTCATGTAGTCTGCTGCAGTAGATGTAAGTCCGCCACCACCAGAAAGGAATTTTGGTGGGCTTAGAAAGGCACCGGTATCAGTGCGGATCAGTGATCCATCCTGACCGGGAAAATACTGTCGGGCAAGCCTGTGGGCATTTTCTGATTTTACATAGAAACCTGTGTCTACCATGCCCAAAGGGTTGAAAATTCTTTCTTGTAAAAATTCGTCAAATGATTGACCGGAAAGTTTTTCTACCAAGTAACCCTGCACATCCACAGAAATTGAATAAACCCATTGTGTTCCAGGCTGATAGCCTAAGGGAATGTCTTCAAGTGCAGGTATAGACTCGGCTAAAGTATAATTGGGTAGGTCCATAATTCCAGCGTTAGCATAGGCTTCAGCAATAGGACCTTGAGATAGCGGCGGTGTATAAAGCAGTCCGCCAGTGTGGCTCATCAATTCACGCACGGTCATTGGATGATTAGCAGGTTCCGTTTCCCAGCTGCCGTCTTCATTTTGAGAGACGAATACGTCCACATTGGCTAGTTCTGGCAAATATTTACCAACCGGATCATCAAGTTCAAATTTTCCTTCATCGAACAGAATCATCAGTGCAGTACCGGTCACCGGTTTTGTCATAGAAAAAATACGGAAGATTGAATCAGTGCTCATCGCTACTTGGTCTTCTACATTCTGATAACCCAAGGCTTTATTCATTTGAATTTCGCCGTCTTGAGCAATCATAACAACGGCACCAGAAAGTTTGCCTTGGTCTATTCTGCCCTGTAAATCGGCTTCTACCGCATCTAGGCGAGACCTATCTATATCTGCATTGGCCAGTGCGCTGAAGGCTGATAGAAGCATAATCAGTAAGCTTGAGACTAATCGCTGGCTTAGTTGGAAGTGTGACATTACTCGTTCCTCTAAAGAATGATATTGAGCATTAATTTTTACTATGCAGTATTAGAGCATCAAACATGACAAAAATAAAAGTCTGTAAGAAGGGCTGCACGGTCAGTGAGATTGGGTTAGTAGTTTATTGGGGGAGTGGGAAACGATCTAAAATTCTTCGTATGGCTTCTTCGGTTATAGTCGAACTCACTATATTCATACCACGATGAATTCCTGCAGCAATTTGCAGGGGATCATGGCCTATTTCGTTTTCTTGATTCCAAATTGAAATTTCTGCGCCTCGTTCACTTAAAAACGTAACCACTGCTGGTAAATGCTTGTAAGCGGCGCCATGCATTGCGGTGTTGCCCATGTTATCGACAGCATTAATGTCGCCGCCCAAACTTAAGACATATTGCACTGCCTCCAGGGCCTCCTCTTCCGTGCCAGGATCCTCACCAGGCGCTCCAGTACCGAGACCAGCAGCTACCATCAGAGGAGTACTATTGTCATCGTTAGGGATTGTTGGGTCTGCACCAAATTCAACCAGCAATTTCATTAAATCAGCATCGGCGGTTCGTGCTGCTAGAAGGAATGCTGTTGCTCCCCGCATATTAAGATCGCTAACGCCTACGGGAGGGCGCCTAGTAACTTGTGCATTGATATCTGCACCGGTAGCAATTAGTTTGCGGGTGAACTCCAATGAGCCGATAACACCAGAGCCTTGGGGTGCTGGATTGTTGCTGCCCGCCTGTCCGGCTTTACGAATCCAGCTGATTTGGTGGATGGGAGCCCAGCCGAGGGGTGCGGCGTTTGGATTAGCACCTCGATCTAGCAACAGAGCGGCAGTTTCAAAATGAGCACTGCCGATCGCAAGTAATAATGGTGTCATGCCAGTCTGAGCAGCACCTGACAGCCCATTCTCAGTGACTACTGCTTGTCCTGCAGGCAGCGCTTCTTCGATATCTGCGCCCAGGTCGAGCAATGCTTCGACGGTCGCAGTTTTTCCCTCCCGGGCAGCAAAAAGCAGGGGAGTAAATCCGCGTTCGGAACGGGCTGTAATATCTGCATTATTGCTAACCAGCAATTTAACAACTTCAAGATTTCCTTCACCGGCCGCCCACATGAGCGCAGATTGCCCACGCCAACTTTCTCGTTCGTTCACGTTTGCGCCTGCTTCAATTAATAGCGCAACTGATGCAACAACACCAGTTCGGGCCGCAGTCATGATTACCGTTTCATTTTCTGCCATCGCTGTGTTGGCCAGTCCGCCGGTGCTTAGCAACAGCCTAACTATTTCGGGGTTGCCATTGTTGGCAGCTAATGAAAGAGGGGCAACACCGTAGCGGTTTTTACTGTTAACCTCAGCACCGGCATTTAAGAGTAGCTGGGTAATAACTGAATTATCACGATGCACTGACCAATGCAGCGCCTGTGATCCATCAGCCGCTTCTGCGTTAATGTCTATCCCAGAATCTAACAAAGCTCGCACAGCGGTATTATCTTGCTCTTGAACTGCTTGTATCAAACGTAAGTCCTCCTGAGCTAGCGCCCAGATTGGTGTAAGGACTAAAAAAATTACTGCAATGTTTTTCTTCACGCTCAATCTTTTCTGTTAGGCTGAATGAAACAACTCATCAACGCGACCATTGTTATCAGCGAAACTATCCAGATGCACACCAACGCTATCTAGAAGCGTCAGGTGCAAGTTAGCCAACGGAGTTTGTTCATCTCCGTAGCGGATATGTCTGCCACCATGGATTCCACTATTTTTTCCACTGGCTACAACAATGGGTAAATTTTTATGATCATGGACGTCAGGGTTACCCATCCCGCTGCCTAATAGATAAGTTGAATTATCTAACAAAGTACCATTACCTTCGTTAACCGCCTCCATTTTATCCAACATATAAGCAAAGAGAGATACATGATACTTATTAATTTTCGCCAACTTCTCTAGTTGAACAGGATCATTACCATGATGTGAGATTGGGTGATGAGGCTCGGCAACGCCAATCTGCGGATAGGTCCGAGTAGACGCCTCACGGGCTAACTGAAAGCTAATAACCCGGGTTAGATCGGCTTGTAGTGCGAGGGTTTGTAGATCCATCATTAACTTCACATGATCTTCCCATTGTTCAGGCACTGAAGTAGGGCGCGTCAATTTAGGGAGCTGGACATTATCACTTTGTGCCTGTGACATCTGAATACGCCGTTCAACTTCGCGTACAGTATCCAAATACTCATCTACTTTCACTCGGTCGTTATTTCCAAGTTGTTTTTGATATTTGGACATATCTTCCATGACAGCATCTAATAGGCTGGCATTAGTAGCGAGTTGCGCCTGACGTTGTTCCGGAGTCCCGCCGTCGCCAAACAATCTTTCAAATAACACACGGGGATCAGATACAGTTGGCAATGGTGTAGTGGGCGATGACCAGGCCAAACTATTTTGATAAACACAAGCATAACCGTTATCGCAATTGCCTACCTGACTAATAATATCTGTGCCTATTTCCAGCGAGGGAAACGGTGTCTTCGAGCCTATTACTTTGGCAGCGATTTGGTCGACTGTCGTACCCAGGTAATAGTCACTTCCTTCCGTGCGCTTAGCTTTTACGCAGCTAAGAAATGCGCAATTAGACGAAGCATGATTCCCAGTTGTGTGTGCATCGTTAATTTCTAAGTTTGATAGCACAGAGATTTTGTCTAGATGCGGATTAAGTGATGCCAATGAAGCGCTAAGGCTGCTCAGCTTGCCTTCCGTCCGTGGGACCCAAGGCTCTGGGTTCATGCCCATAGGTAGATAGAAATAACCAAGGCGACGAATGGGTTCAGAAGCACTGCCCGATTGGGCTAAAGCCGGAACCATGGCATCCAACATTGGCAATGCAACCGCCGCGCCTAGTCCTCGCAGAACAGTCCTTCGAGGCAGCGTTTTTTTGGTAATTATCATAGAGTTCTCCTCATCTGAAAGGGAGTGCTATTAACGAGTGCAACAACTATTGAACTAAAACTGTAATCTTCTGCTGCAGCATCTTCTAGAATCGACCTAATAGCCGGTGCGTCATAGTATTCAAGGCCGCGGCCCAAAGCATAGGTAAGCAACTTTTCGCTCATAGTCCCGACAAAGGCTTCTGGGTTTTTCACCAGAGTATTACGTAATCCGATTACACCATCAAGGGGCTCGCTTCCGGGTAAGTTACCTCTGGTATCGATGTGTGGATGATCGCTATTTACATTCCTTATACGGCCAATGGCATCAAAATCTTCCATAACTAAGCCAATGGGGTCCATGACTTCATGACAGGCTGCACATACAGGATTAGCCCGGTGCTGCGCCATGCGATCTCGCATGGTTTCTATCTTGACTTCAGACTCATTCTCAGCCAAAGCTGGCACATCGTCTGGTGGTGGAGGGGGAGGAATGCCGAGGACATTTTCTAATACCCACTTACCTCGTTGCACCGGTGAGGTCCGGGTCGCATAGGATGTCACCGTAAGCACACTGCCATGGCCTAATAATCCGATACGAGGACTATTTGGATCAAGATCTATTTTACGAAACTGATCGCCATAGACATTAGGAATATCATAATGTCGTGCCAGTCTCTCATTGAGAAATGTGTAATCCGCGCTCAGCAATTCCATGACATTTCTATCTTCATCTATGATGTGTCCAAACAACATTTCGGTTTCTTTGCGCATTGATTGCCGCAAGTTGTCATCGAAATCTGGAAACAGTCGTAGGTTGGGATCAACCGAGTCAAGGTTTCTAAGATAGAGCCATTGATCCGCAAAATTTGAGGCGAGTGATTCGGCACGGGGATCTGCCAACATTCTTTTGACTTGTTGTTCTAAAACTCCAGTCCTGCTTAGCTCGTCTCGTGTCGCCAATTCCAATAACTCTTCGTCAGGAATACTGCTCCATAAGAAGAATGAAAGCCTTGATGCTAACTCAACATCACTTAATGCATAGACTTGGCCGGAGTCGAGCTCAGCAGGGTCTTGTTCTATGCGGAACAAAAATTCGGGGCTTACTAATAAAGCCCGCAAAGCCATTTCGATGCCGGCCTCAAAACCTTTCTCGCCATTTACCTGCTCAAAAAAAGACAGGGGAGTTTCTATGTCGTTCTCAGATATCGGTCGACGAAAAGCTTTCGTGGCTAAATTGCTAACGATTATACGAGCACATTCGCCTGCAGAAGTCTGTGGATCAGGTTGGCAGATAAAAATGCGATTACGTGGCGCTGTTTCTGAAATCCCTGCTGACTCATAAGGTCCAGCAACCGCCACAGAAAGTACAGCTGGTTGTTGTCGAGGATGACGATCGCGATTGAAATGAGCTTCGTAGGGCTGGCGTGTGCTTTCGATCAAAGCTGAATTTTTTCGTATAAAAGTTACACCGACTTCATGGGCGCCTGCGGTTACAGTAGCCGTTGTTTGCAAGCCGGTACCCGCTCCCTGGTCAGAATAATAAAAAGTGGCATAACGTTCAGAACGGTTTGGTTCTACTTCAAAGATATCAATACGCTGACCATCTATTGTAACTTCAACTTCATGAGGCTCTGTCAGTCCTTCAATATTTTCATTACGGTCCCGGGTAAGAGTGACATCGATCACGTACTCGCCATCCCTAGGGAAATTGTAACTAAACAAAGTGCCACCTCGAGTTCCAAAGGGAAGTCCTTCCATGCGGTCTTCTTGGGTACGGTCCGCTGAAACCAATTCAACATGGCTTAGGGGGCTCGTTAGAGAAGCGCCGACAGCAAGGCGAGAAATTTTTTCTGCTGCCGCAAGATAACGTTCCATTAGTGTTGGCGACAGATTTGTTAAATTGACATTATCGAATCCATAACTCGCATCATCTTTTGGCAGCAGCTCTGATACATCGACACTAAGTTCCAAGATGTCACGTACAGCGTTCTGATATTGCAATCTGTTCAAACGGCTAAAGGTCGGTGTACGACCAGGGTTGGGATTTGTCAGCGCGAGAGTGTTTAACGCTGTGGCAACGTCTTCTTCGAATTTGGCAAAGCGTATTTCATCAGGTCGAGGCATGCCCGTTGGCGGCATGGCATTAGCGCGCAGTTTACGTAGCACTCTCTCCCAAACATCTGGATGGGCTTCGATGTTATTCACATCATAGGCATCGAGCTCTAGCCCACCTGTTTTAAGTGTGGCGTTATGACAGGCCACACAATATTGATCAACCAGTGCAGCATTGCTCTGGTCTAAACCAGCACTAACTGCAATATTGCTTGAGGGCATTGGAGTTGGTGCTGGGGAATCTGGTAAAAAAACTATTATGCCAAGCAATAGCGCGGCTGCTATGGCTGCGGACATAACGAGGCCTGTCTTTTTCATTTTTTCTCCAGGCTGGGTCTGAGTTTTTAGACAGTATATTCCAAAAGTCCAACTATTGCGGTAATAGCCGCTCGATAGGGCAAAGTAAACTGACCTCAGGGGGCTGTCAAGGAAATTAGCAGGTGGCCTGAATACCCTACGGGCAGGGCATATTGGCTAAGCGACAATATAGTCTGTATGGATTTTGGTGTTGTAGTCAGTAACGCCTTACTTTCAGGTAATTAATGATTAAATAATGTGATCTTTGAGTGGAATATTGCGAACTCCTTCACCTCGAAATTTTAGAAAAACTTCATAAGATTCGTGGATTTTCTCGCTCTCAATATTCTAGTATTTTTAACTCAAAAGTATTATTCAAAACCAACAGGATATTCGTATCAAACGATCTCATTGCTAGCAGCTTACGCTAGTATATATGTTTGTTAAGGCATTCTTTATGGTCCTGCCAAATTCCTTTCAGATTCTATCTAACTACAAAGTTATGTTTTTTCCCGTTATTAAGAACTTCTCTCAAGTTGCTTGAGTTAACTAAATCCTTTATGCGACACCTGCACCTCTAACACCAACATACACAGAATAAAGCGATTGGCTTGCAGTCATGAAAAGGCGATTACGTTTAGCGCCACCAAAGCAAACATTCGCGCAAACTTCCGGCAGACGAATAGCACCGATTGTGTCTCCATCTGGTGCAATAATTTGCACTCCAGGTCTTGCGCCAGCCCAAACATTGCCATCAACATCACAGCGGATACCGTCGGCTGAAGTTCGACTGTTATCAGTAGGGTCAACCAGCTCAGCGAAGACCCGACCATTCCGCAATCTTTCACCATCTACGTCCCATACTTTAATGTCTCGACCAGCGCCAGTATTGGCAACGTATAGCAAGGAATAATCAGGAGAGAAACAGAGTCCATTAGGGGCGTCGATATCATCAGTTACTCGATTGATATTGCCGCTGCTTGGGTCAACACGATACACGGAAAGCGGGTGCTGCTGTTCTGCCCTGTTTCCTTCGTAGTCGCCGCGAATCCCATAAGGGGGATCCGTAAACCAAATACTTCCATCGGGGTGAACGGTTGCGTCATTAGGTGAGTTTAAAGGGCTACCTTCGTAGCTATCGGCGATTACTGTGAGGGAGCCGTCATATTCGTAACGAACTACCCGCCGATTGCCATGTTCGCAAGAAATTTGTCGACCTTGAAAATCGAAGGTATTGCCGTTGCTATTTCCGGAGGGGTACCTAAACTCAGACACGCGGCCATCATCTTCAATCCAGCGTAATTGGCGATTGTTGGGAATGTCACTCCAAACTACATATCGACCAACACCATTCCAGGCGGGCCCTTCAGCCCACATTGTTCCAACGTGATGCCTTTGTATAGGCGTGTTAAATAGTATGTATCGTTGGAAGCGAGCGTCCAAAGCCACCAGATCTGGATCTGGATAACGCAGTGGCGTATTACCTGACCAATCACGGGGCTGGGCAGGAGATAGATCCTGCGCGTTTGTTAGCTTGGGAAGAAATGCAGCTGTAGCTGCAGTGGCGGCAAGGAATGAACGACGCTTCATAGCAACCTCAATAGAATTATGGATAAATCAAGTATATGAAATACTCTGATGGCTTTGTTATTGAATTATTAGCTTTGGATGCTAATGCAAGCAAATAGACTTGTCTATGAAGTAAAGTTTTCGCTTTGAGCTCAAAGAAGGCAGTAGGAAAATTTGGTATAAGAATCTCCTTAACTGCAAAATTGGCTACTAATCTATTCGACTGAGAGATTATTGAGAGGAATCAGCTGCATCAAGAAAGGGACCATCGACGCAGAGGCGTCTGCCATCGGGTGCATCGCATGCCCCACAAATTCCGACTCCACACTTTGTATGATAGTCGATGGAATTGTAGATTTGTTCTGGCGAAGTATATTTTCTTTGGAGTGATTCGGCTGCTCGAACCATAGGAGCAGGGCCGCAGTTATAGAAAATTAGCGCGGCTAATTCTTCTTCGGACATTTTTTTCAAGTATTCTTCTAATAATTCAGTAATAACGCCGTGGTGACCAAAGCTACCATCATCAGTGGCAAGGTGAAGATTACCTACTTCGGCAGCTTCATCTACAAAATAAAGTCTTTCTTTTGAACGCGCGCCAAAGAAAATTTCAGTGTTGCCAAAGTCGCGAGCTAACTGGTAGACGGCAGCTAATCCAGTGCCTCCTGCAACCGCGATTATCTTAGAATTCTTTGGTGGGTTTACGGGGTTGCCATAGGGGCCTCTTACGTAAGCTTCGACGCCAGGTTTCAATGCCATACATTCTTCGGTAAATGCCCCGAGGTTAATCACTGCCAGTTTAAATGGATCATCCACCAATGCGGAGAATGGCTTTTCTCCCAATCCAGGGATCCAAAGGAAAACAAACTGTCCAGCATGTATTTCAATTTTACGATCGAAAGTAAGAATGCATATGTCATCTGTTATGTATTCATTGCTTACAAGGGCCACTGGCCTAAAGTTCATATTAATATCATAGCGGACTAACGTTTCAGCACTACTTTCCTCAGTCCCATTTTCTAACTCGTTACTTAGCACTTTAAAATAGTCAGCGATATCATCTGTAGTCATGCCAACCAAAGCAGAGCCAATACCAATAATTGAGGCGCCGGCTTTCTGAAAACTTCTCACATCCTCAGCACTGCTAATTCCTCCGCAGCCAATAATCGGACAATCTACCGCACTATGAATTTCCTGCACGCATCTTAATGCAGTGGGTAATATGACCTTCCCGGAGACGCCTCCCAGTTTGTTGCTTAATATTGGGTGGCCATGGGCTTCATAGCATTCTGGATTAGTTGTGTTAATGGCACAGATTCCATCGGCACCACCCGCTACTGCGGCTTGGGCGATCTCAACGATATTTGGCACATTGGGTGTAAGTTTAGGAATTATCGGGACGTCGACTGCAGTTTTTACCGCAGCTACTATTTCGCGCACTAGCGCTGGATCCTGTCCCATAGCCATACCATAGCCTTTGGCATGAGGGCAGGACAGATTCAGTTCTAGTCCGTCTCCATAGAGAGCAAGTTTCTTTGCCACTTCGACGTATTCTTCGACGTTTCCACCAAAGATTGAAATTAGCAAAAAGCGATCCTTAGGTATCACGAGACCTTTTAAGAGTTCAGCTGATCGATCGGCCCCTGGGTTGGTGAGTCCGACCGCATTAGTGAAACTGCCTGGCTCAAATTGGGAGAGAACTGGTTCTCTATAACCAAGTCTGGGTTCTGGACCAATACTCTTGGTTGTTAACACGCCTACCTCAGGGATTTGGTTGAAGAAACGCTGAATGATATTTGCGGAGCAAGTGACGATGCCGGAGGGGACAGTAAAGGGGCCGGAAAGTGATTTTCCAAGAAACTCTATTTTCAACGGGACAAGATACTCAACATCAGGTTAACAACAGTTTTGTATTTTATAGTTTTAAGCACAGGAACGCACTAGCTCAGTTCCAACTGGCTAGTGCTCTGTGATTAGCTGAACCTTTCTTTCTGCATGAAGAGGCGTGGGCAAATGGTGGAAAGCCTAGAGCATTTCCTTGAGTACTGGTTTAGTCACCTTGCCCATTGCGTTACGGGGCAATGCCTCTATAAGTATTAATGATTTCGGAATCTTGTAGGAGGACATCCTGCCATCACACCATTCTTTTAGAGCTTCATACTCAAGGGAAGCACCCGCTTTGACAGCGACAAATGCAGTAACCGCCTCGCCCCAGGTATCGTCCTCTACGCCAATTACGGCAACTTCTTCGATATCATCATGGGTAAGAAGTACGCCTTCGATCTCAAGTGCAGAAAGTTTATAGCCACCGGATTTAATGATATCGACGGATGAGCGACCCATAATCCGGTAATAGCCATCTTCAAGCACTGCGACATCGCCGGTGCAAAACCAACTATCCTTAAAACTTTCTTTAGTAGCAGTTGCGTTGTCCCAATACTCCAGGAAAACATTATCGCCTTTGATGCGAATTTCTCCAGCAACGGCTTCTTCTGTTATAAGGCTGTCATTTTCATCAAATAATTCACAATCGACGCCTGGTAATGCTTGTCCTACAGCCCCTGCTCGACGCTCGCCGTTATAAGGATTTGAGATACCCATACCTATTTCGGTCATCCCATAGCGTTCCAATAAAACTTGTCCAGTTAGGCCCTTCCACTGGTTAAAGAGTTTTACTGGGCAGGCAGCAGATCCAGAGATGTTAAGCCGCATGTCTTTGAATCCGTCGCAAATCTTTTGCACTTCAGCGGGATCGATACTGTCGAAGTACTGAATTAGCTTTACATAGATTGTTGGTACCGCCATGAATACGTTGTAGGTGCCGGCAACGATTTGGTGTGAAATTTTTGGAATGTCAAACTTGGCAAATAAGTGAACCGTGGCTCCGGCCCACAAGCCACAACTCAGGATGTTGATGATTCCATGAATATGATGCAGAGGTAAAAATAAAGGGATGACATCGTTTTCGGACCATTCCCAGGCATCTATGAGCGTCGTTATTTGTGCGTGAATAGTCTTATGCGTGCTAACCACGCCTTTGGGTTTATTGGTGGTGCCTGAGGTAAATAGCATCATTGCTCTGCGTTCGGGCGTTAACTTTGGCAAAGGTCCAGCCGCATCAGCTAACACCTCGTCGGCAGACATCAGTTCAATGTTAAGTGATGCACATAAATCCCGAAGTGATTCTTGATACTCAGCATTGGCGACCATGCGAGTTACGCTAGCACAGCTAAGATAGTGATCTAATTCAGACACTGCAGAAGCAACGTTCAGCGGAACAGCAATACCACCGGCTCGCCAGACACCATGCATCGTAGTGACATAATCAAGACTAGCGGGCATAAAGAAAGCAATTCGCTCTTCTTGAAGGTCATCTTTGTTACCGAGCAATCCAGTAGCAAAGCGATTGACACGAGAATTAACTTCGCTGTAAGTGTAAGTGTTGTCAGCTTCAACTAAAGCGACACGTTCACTATCATTGTGAAGGTAGGGGAAAGGTGATTCAGCCATTGTTAGTACCGTAGTCCTTCTTTTTATATATAGATTGATTTGTTAATAAAACGCGCTGACGATAAAAAATAAAATAGATGGCCCTAACAAACATCCTACACCTGTGTAGAAAGTAGCTGTCATAGCACCATAAGGAACAAGTTTGGGATCTGTTGCTGCTAATCCAGCGGCAACACCACTAGTGGTTCCCATTAAGCCGCCGAATACCATAGCTGATTGCGGATTATCCAAACCGATATGCTTAGCTACCAAGGGTGTCCCGATCATAACCAAGATGGATTTAACCAGTCCTGCTGCAACACTCAAGGTGATTACGGCATCACTTGCGCCAATAGCCTCACCGGTAACCGGGCCAACGATATAGGTTACAGCACCTGCCCCAATTGTCGTAATGGCTGCCGGGTCGGTATAGCCGAAAAGTATGGCAATCACAGCACCTACAATAAAAGATACAATGACTCCCGCAAAGATGGAAATCACACCGGCGAGACCGGCTTTTTTAAGTTCGCGCAATTGAACACCGAAAGCAGTAGCCACGATAGCGAAGTCACGCATCATCCCGCCGCCCATGAGTCCGATCCCACCGAGTAGCGCGACGTCGGCTACACCGGTATTGCCGCCGGTGGCAACTCCACCGAAGTAAGCTGCAAGCAAACCCAACGCGATAGCAATAGCAGAGCCATGAATGCGACCATTGGTGAGTTTGTCCGCTAGAAAATAAGAAATCCAAATCGTTACCCCAACCACAGCAAAAGCAACGACTAAATTATTTCGAACAAAGACAGTTTCAATAATATCCATTACGCCGCTCCCTGTTCTTTTTGATCATCGGTAGCGGGACTATTACCAATTTTGCTGAGTATCGGAACGAGGGCAAAACTTACTACCACCGCCGCAATACCGGCTAACAGTGCTAGTAAACCACCATCCACAGCAGCAGCAACGTTTTGCCGAGCAGCCATTGCTACGACGATTGGAATATACATCGCACTCCAGAACTTAATGCCGCTGCCGGCTGAACCTTCCGTGAGAGTTTTGAATTTTTCAGAATTGCTCGCGAAAACAAGAAATAGCATCGCGATACCAACACCCCCCACGTTGGCTTCTACGTTGAGGGCTACACCAAGTGCTTCGCCTATAACCATGCCTAATATTAGGCATGCAGAAAGTAAGGCTACTCCATAAACAATCATTATTCTTATTCCTTATTATTGTTAGGTGTCGGTTAAGCGCTGACGAAGGCGGGCCGAAGCCTGATGATATGACGCGGCTGAGTTCAGTGCAATTTGCTCATGAAAACAAAACTATTCTAGCAACACATTGAATTCGATAAATTTTAAAGAAAATGTTTTTATAGAGGCAGAGGTTTAAGGATTAATATGGCTCAAGCTAATTGGAATTAGTGTTAAAGATTAGAGACGTGGATAGGTGACTTATTTTAGGGAAAGGGTAAACTATATCCCATAGATTAATAAAATGCTGATGCCAAAAACTTATGCCACTTTGGGTCCAGCCGAACAAGGACAACTTATGGCGTTCTTTAGATTGCTTTAATCTAGTCAAGAGTCAGTAGTATTTGTGACTCTCGCAGGCTGGGAGTAAAAGAAGACCATGAGCAAAAAAGATATGAAAAAGAGGGAATAGAAATGAAAAAGCGGACAGGATTTATAATTTGCGCAATAGTGAGCATTATTTTCAGTGCGCAAGCAGATCAAACCTTTAGGGCCGATCAAACTTTTGGTGGGGAAGTGCCATCTGCTGGCGATCCGGTTTCACTGAAACAAGCGATTGTTAAACTTGACCAAGGCCAAGAAGGGTTTGTGAAAATTGCCGGACAAGTTACTGAAGTATGCCAGGCGAAAGGATGTTGGATGATTTTGATCGATGGTGATACCTACGCTCGTGTTACTTTTGAAGATTATGGATTTTTTATTCCTATTGAAACTAGTATGCAGCGCTCAGTCATTTACGGACAGCTGACTCAACATACTCTTTCTGGTGAACAAGCTGAGCATTTTGCGCAAGATGCGGGCGCCCAATCAACCTTGAAACTTGAGGGCGAAGTTCAAGAATATTCTATTTTGGCTCGTGCGGTGCAGTTAGAAAATCGCTCTTAATATTTATTAGTTAATCAAAACAAATTATTTGAAAAGGGAGGCAATTGCCTTCCTTTTTTATGCCCGGCTATAAATGGGGAAAAATCAGCATAGCGACTTCGACGCTGCTCGCAATACACAAAACTTACGCTTGCTTTGAAAGTAACGTTCCCATAGAACATAGGCGTTAGAAATGCCCAGTGGAATTGATAAGAAAATTAAGGAAGCGGAAGATAGAGTTTCAGAGAGTATCCCGGCCCTCTAGAGCAATGGTAGAGGGCGGGAAACCCAAGGAGTGCCTGATACACAGTTTAAAAGGTGTGGTGTGGCTGTGCCTCAGGTGAGTGCAATACAACATTAGACCATTATGCTGTGTTGCGAGAGGGACCTTACCACTATATATAGTTAATCACAAGACACAGTGACACGAGAGTTAGTTCTAAGAATAGCTTAGTTTCTTCTTGATTGCTGGAGTAAAGGCTGATTCAGCCAAATTTAGCAATATAGTAAATAATATACTTTACTATATTGCTAAGAGTCTTACATAGTGCGGGCTAACTGCTTGAAATAATTGGTCTATGCGCTATCTATGTAGTTGACTTAAAGTAGAGGCATTATTCACCGCTGGTGAAAAGACGAGCTCAACTGTATTGTGAAAGATAATCAGAAATGACCACAGTTCGAAAAAGAGCAAGGGTCAGGAATAGAGGTTGTTCTAGTTCCTATATTAAAGAGATTGGACTGTATTTAACCGCTTACAGTTCTCTTAACCAAATATTGCGAAATGAAACTACCTGACCATGATCCTGCAGCAACAATGGCAATTTGCCCGTGCAATCCATAGTTTCTCCAATTTCATAGGGCTCGCAGATCGCTTTGTATTCAGGAACGGCAGGAAATGTGCTACCTAATACTTCTGTATGATTTTGCACCAGCACGCCATTATGAATTAATGTCACATAGGCAGGGCTTTGCAGAGTGCCATCGCGATCATAAATAGGTGCGGTGAAAATGATGTCATAGGCTTGCCATTCTCCTGGGGGATTTGAAGCGTTTACCAATGGCGGGTATTGGTGATATACAGAGCCAGCCTGGCCATTTACATAAGTAGGGTTTTCCCAACTGTCCAGCATTTGAATTTCAAACAAAGACTGCATAAAGATGCCGCTGTTACCTCGGCTCTGGCCCTCGCCTATTATCTCTTCACTTGGTCGCCATTCGATATGTAATTGAATGTCGCCAAAGGATTGTTTACTAACCAGTGTTCCGCTGCCATTATTTACGGTTAGCACGCCATCATCGATATGCCACTGCGATGCTTCGCCACTCCCCACGTGTTTCCATGCATCCATATTTACTCCATCGAATAAAACTATTGCATCTGATGGGGGTGAGCCTTCAATAACACCTGTTATTGTTTCAGGTAAAGGGCCAACAGGATTGCCTAAAATCGCAGTTTGAGCATTTGAAACTGAAGATACAGATAGGAAGCTAAGTAGTAAAAAAAGTTTGTTCATAATCAGTCTCATTACAAGTTTGCTTTCCCGCTGGTTAGCCAAGTAAGTTCATATCCTCGTCCCATTCGGCAACTTCATCCCTTTTGGTCTGATCGACGCACTTAGCTAGCCATTCTGGTTCATAAGATTTGCCATGGCGCTTAAGCACTTCATCAGGCACGCCATCCCATACATTTGGACTATTTCCAATATAGCCTAGTTCTTTCAGTCCGCGTTCCGTGGTGTAGTATCCTGTCAAGGTCAGGTCTCGCATTAGCGAGAAAAAACGGATCCCGGTTTGTAAATCAGGATTGCTATTATCTGCGTAGGCGATGTCATCACAAACACTGAGGCGTTGTTTTTCACTGATGTTTATAAAATCTGCACCATGATTCTCAATGGCATAATTATCTAGCCAAGCAATACCTCCTCTAACAGGTAACTTGTATTGTGTTCGATCTTTTACCATAAATTCAACAAAGTCAGGCAGTCCAGCATCCAGAGCGCCGCCATTTGGGTTTTCATTTGGTAAGATTATGTCGCACAAGACCGCTATGGTTACCAACTCGTGCTCCCGAAAGTAGGTTTCGGCAAATAGCTTTTGGTCAGAGAGCCTTTCGATTTCGGTTCGGCCATAGGAGTAATTAGTGGGAAGGGGAGTCCAGCTAATTAGGGGCTGAGTGTTACCACTGATACTACTGCAAGCAGTAGAGGTGATTACAGAACCTGCCAATGGGGCCAAAAATAGGGATTTTAGTGTTTCTCTTCTGTCCATTTTCGAGCCTAGATATTCCTTTGCCGCATTTGTTCAACAATGTAGTCAGAAGTTCGCCAGGCTAGTGCCAATATAGTCCAGGTCGGATTTTTATCAGCTTGCGATACAAAGGTACCACCATCCACCACAAAAACATTGTCGGCATCGTGTAACTGACCGAACTCATTTGTAACACTGGTCCTTACATCGACACCCATGCGTGTAGTGCCTACTTCGTGAATAATTTCGCCTGGTTTAGTTAATCCGTAATTTTGGTCTGCACCTGGTTTATCGCCCAGCGTCACTCCGCCAGATGCTTCAAGTAGCTCTTCCATTGTGTCTTGCATATGTCGGGCCTGATTAATTTCCTGCTGGGTCCATTGATAATCAAAGCGCAGCACTGGTATTCCCCATTCGTCCACAACAACAGGATCTAATTCGCATCGATTATTGTATTGCGGAACACTCTCGCCACGACAAGCAATGCTAAGCCTAGCGCCATAGAATCGCCGAATATCATCTCTTAATTGATTTCCATAACCGCCGACTCGTTTACCCAGGTATTCATTGTATTGATTTGCAGCAAAGCCAAAGCCATAAGACGGCATGCTCATGCCACCGCCGATCTCTAAATGGTAGCCGCGAGAGAAATCCAGATTGGCGCCCTCCAACCACCAAGGGGTGTAGACATGCATTCCACCCACGCCATCTTCATTGTAAATATCACGATCCATTAGGTCGGGTAAGAAGGCCGCGCGACTCGCGCCAGTTGAATCATGCAGGTAACGACCAACATGATCACTACTATTGCCAAGGCCATTATCATGTTGGCTGCTTCTTGAATTTAGTAATATGCGAGCGCTGCTGCAAGCCGAAGCTGCTAAAATCACGGACCGACCTCGCAGTTGTAAATCTTGATGATTCTTTTTATCGATGTAGCTAACTCCAGTGGCTCTGCCTTCCCGATCTGTGGTGACTTCGCGAACCATTGAATTTGTGAACAAGTCCACTCGGCCGCCATTAAGGGCAGGATAAATAAGCACTGTGCTTGATGAAAAATCTGCATGAACTCCACAGGCCCGACTGCACTGGCCGCAATAGAAGCAAAGGCCTCTTTCATGATTAATACGTTTTGTGAGTATAGATTTGCGCGCAGGAATTACTGGTACATTAGATTTACGAGCCCCATCAATATAATAAAGCTCATGTAATCGAGGTTTTGGTGCAGGTAAAAAATAGCCATCTGGGTCGTTGTAGAGCCCTTCATTGCTGCCAAAAACACCGATCAGCTTATCAACTTTATCATAATAGGGTTTTATGTCTCCGTAACCTATTGGCCAATTGTCACCAAGACCATCAATGTCTCTGCGTCCAAAATCTAATGGGCCAAACCTGAGAGAAATTCGGCCCCAGTGATTGGTGCGACCACCAAGCATACGGCCTCGCCACCACATGAAATCTGTCTCGCCTTTTTGCGTATAGGGCTCTCCATCTAACTCCCACCCACCGATGCAGGAATTGTAGTCACCGAATGGGCGTCTTTGGGTACTGGCACCACGACGAGGGGATTCCCAGGGGTAACGAAGTTGAGTGCGTTGCTCTTCATCGGCAGGGTCGTAAAAATCACCAGCTTCAATTAGTGCAACTTTAAGACCTGCATTAGCAAGTTGGTGGGTAGCCATGCCACCACCGGCCCCAGAGCCAACTATAATAACATCGTAAATTTGCTCAGCCATGATGATCTGGTTTCTTAAAAACGAATGCTGTTTACGGCGTTAAAACTGTAAGCAACGGAACTAATACCATCATCAGGAGCGTCATGCTCAATGAAATAATGTTCGATGCCAGCAGTATCAGAATGGGTAAAAATTTCAGCGAAGTCGATTATGCCACGGCCAACATCCACCATCTGACCTGCTGCGTTTTGATCTTTGACATGAACCATCGGGAAGCGACCTGGATTTTCATTAAAGATGACAATGGGGTCTGCTCCAGCATTGACCGCCCAATAAAGATCTAATTCAAAAACTACAAGATCGGGGTCGGTCAAAGTCAATAAATAGTCGTAGCCAATTTTATTGCCTTGTGTTTCAAACTCAAAACTATGATTGTGATAACCAATAGTTATTCCGGCGTCTTTACAGCGTTGTCCATAGTCGTTTAGCGCTTCGGCATGTCTTTCATAATGAGCAAGTGTCCGCTCGTCTCCGGGCAAAGAGGGGACCACCATATATTTCTGGCCAAGTTCACCAGCAATATCAATTTGTTTGTCTACGTCTTCTCTGAGCAAGTTGAGACCGACGTGAGCAGCGGGGGATGATAAACCTAGGCGATCTAATACCCGACGGACTTCTGCGATGGGCCTCCCGTGATAGCCAGCAAACTGCATTTCTTTAAAACCGAGCTCGGCGAGCTTCTCTAAAGTACCTTCAAAATCCTGGGCCATTTCAGCGCGCAATGTGTAAAGCTGTAAACCTATCCTGTCTACTCGGCGACTCTGAGCTAGAGCAACTGAGAATGGAGTAGCAGCCATTGCGCTAGTAATAGCTGCTTGTAGTAAAAATTGACGACGGGATTGGACTTGATCATTCATTATTCTTCTCCTGATGCAGAAAAACAGTGTAGCTGAACACTTTGATTGGTAACAGTCCCGGTATATAGGGTTAGTGGTCCAAGCTTTGCCAGATTGAGCCGGCTTGATTCGAAGCGACTGCTTTATCGATAAAACGCATGCCCCGCAATCCATCATCAACTGTCGGAACAAGGTTAGTAAATTCTGTTTTGTTGTTATGAGCCAGTATCAAATCTGCCGTTTCGCGATAGATGTTGGCGAAACCTTCAATAAATCCTTCTGGGTGGCCACTCGGGATGCGGGAGGCCGCATTCGCGAGCTCTCCAGAAGTTGAACCAGCACGCGTGAGTATTTGTTTCGGCTTACCCAGGGTAGTGTGCTGAAGGTAATTAGGATCTTCTTGCGACCATTCGAGCCCACCCTTATCGCCAAAAATGCGGATATTTAGGCCGTTCTCTTTGCCGCTGGCGATTTGGCTCACCCAGAGCATGCCCTTGGCGCCATTTTTGTAATGCAGAAGTATATTGGCATTATCATCGAGCGACCTACCGGATACGAATGAGTCCAAATCTGCCAGTAAAGAGCTAGCCTCCAAGCCTGTAATAAACTCGGCGAGCTGATATGCATGAGTGCCAATATCGCCAATTGCACCGCCCGCTCCGGCTTGATTTGGGTCTGTTCGCCAAGTAGCCTGCTTTTGGCCATTTTGTTCAATATTTGTTGCTAACCAATCTTGCGCGTATTCCGACTGCACCAAGCGCACAGTGCCAATTTCGCCTTTTGCTATCATCTCTTTGGCTTGTCGGACCATTGGATAGCCACTGTAGTTGTAAGTTATCGCGAAAACTAACCCCGACTCCTTCACCAAAGTAGCGAGTTCTTCAGCATCACTTAATTTTGCTGTTAAGGGTTTGTCGCAAATAACATGAATGCCGGCCTCAAGGAACTCTTTAGCAACATCTGCATGCAAATGATTCGGAGTTACGATAGCAACAGCATCTATACCATCTGCTAGCTTTCCTTCTTTTTTGGCCATCTCTTGGTAGGAGGTGTAACTACGTTTTTTATCTATGCCGATCTCGGCAGCTGATTCGCTAGCTTTGATCGGACTGCTACTTAACGCTCCGGCGACGAGATCATATCGATCATCTAATCTAGCGGCCATTCTATGGACGCTTCCGATAAAGGCATCTTTACCTCCGCCTACCATGCCTAGTTTGATCTTTTGCATGCTTAGTCTTGTTCCCTAGATTAGCCGTATTATTTCTTCAAAAATTTCTCGATACAGTATAACTAACTGAGGCCTAAAATTTTTCTATTGATTGCTTCGTTTACACCGGAATCAGCAAAGTCATCAAAGGCTTTATCCGTGACATGTATAATATGGTCGCGTATAAATTCTGCGCCTTCACGCGCACCGTCTTCCTGATGTTTGAGACAGCACTCCCACTCAAGTACTGCCCAGCCATCAAAATCATTGGCGCTGAGTTTAGAAAAGATTCCCCTGAAATCGACCTGTCCGTCACCCAAAGATCTAAAGCGGCCAGCCCGATCAATCCAGGATTGATAGCCACCGTAAGCGCCTTGTTTGGCAGTAGGATTAAACTCTGCATCTTTTATGTGAACGAGTCTTATGCGTTCTTTATATTCATCCATAAAGGCAAGGTAGTCTAATTGCTGCAGGATAAGATGACTCGGATCGAAAAGAATATTACAACGAGGGTGATTGTTAACGCGCTCTAAAAACATTTCGAAAGTAATGCCGTCATGCAGATCCTCGCCAGGATGAATCTCAAAACCAATATCTACTCCAGATTCATCGAAGGCGTCTAAGATCGGATGCCAGCGTTTAGCGAGTTCATCGAAAGCCGCTTCCACAAGGCCTACTGGACGCTGCGGCCAGGGATAAAAATAGGGCCATGCCAGAGCGCCCGGAAAGCTAGCATGCGCAGTAAGGCCAAGGTTGTGTGAGGCCTTAGCAGCTAATAACATTTGTTCGACTGCCCAGGCCTGCCGGGCAGTAGGGTCGCCTTGAACTTCCGGTGCGGCGAAGCCATCAAACATTTCATCGTAGGCAGGATGCACGGCGACTAGCTGGCCCTGCAAATGCGTGGATAGCTCAGTAATTTCAATACCATGTTCAGCCAGAGTGCCCCTCACTTCGTCGCAATAACCTTGGCTCTCCGCCGCTTGCTTTAAGTCAAATAGTCGCGCATCCCAGCTTGGAATCTGGACGCCTTTGAACCCGAGTTTGGCAGCCCAGTGTCCAATCTCATTTAAAGAATTAAATGGTGATTCATTTGCTGCAAATTGCGCTAAGAATATTGCAGGTCCTTTTATAGTTTTCATTCGGGATTCTCGTTGTTGACTTAGAGTCGGTTCCACATGTCAGGGAGAACAAAAGATTCCAATTCTTTTTGTCCTTGAATTAAATAGTTTCGCAATTTCTCAACCACGTCAGGATTTTCGCGAGTATAGCTGTATGTTTCACCAGGGTCTTTTTCTAGATCGAATAGAAGACCTTCGGGGCCATAGTAGGAATTAGGATTATCAAAACTTGGAAGTGCCCCGCGATACCAACTTTCAAGTACGAGTTTCCAATTACCACTGCGGACTCCTGCAATTCGATCGTTATTAAAAAGGTAGAGTTTTTCGTGAGGTGTTTTCTCATTCTTGCTTAAGATTCCTCGGATACTTGCTCCATCTATTGTGCGCTCATCCGGTAGCGGAACATCGGCAAAATCGAGCAACGTTGGAAGAATATCAATATTCATTGCCGCTTCGCTAGAATGGCTACCTATAGGAATTACGCCCGGCCACCTTGCGATAAAAGGTACTCGCAGACCACCTTCCCAAGAACTGCCTTTGCGATTACGGAACTGACCGGAGCTACCTTCAAACCAAGGGCCATTGTCAGAAGTGAATATCACCATCGTTTGTTCATCGATTTCTAATTCTTTTAGTTTGTCGAAAATCTCTCCCATACTCCAGTCGATAGTTTCAACAACATCACCGTATAGACCTGCTTCGGACTGGTTTTCAAACTCGTCGGAGACGAATAGAGGTACATGGGGAAAACTGTGAGGGAGATAGAGGAAGAAAGGATGGTTCTGGTTTTCTTCAATAAAGCGCAGTGATTCAGCGGTGTATCTTTGTGTCAGTGTTGTTTGATCGACAGGGTTCTCGATGACTTGAGCATCCTGGTACAACACAAAATCAGGCATATCGTTACTGTGGAGGACGCCATAAAATTCATCGAATCCATGGTTCAATGGGTACCATTCCAGGCGAGAACCCAAATGCCATTTGCCAAACAGTGCGGTTTTATAGCCTTCTTCTCTCAGCGCTTCAGCAATGGTGATTTCAGATTCTGCCAAGTGGATTTCATTCGTTGGGCGAGCAACATCAGTGACTAAATCCAATCGCACTGGATAACGACCAGTAAGCAGGCCTCCTCTAGAAGCAGTACAGACATTAGCGCTGGCATAAAAAGAATCGAAATAAATTCCTTCCGCTGCCATACGATCCAGATTTGGAGTTTGGATTAATGTGGAACCGTATATCCCGAGATCGCCAAATCCAAGATCGTCTGCCATGACCACGATGAAATTGGGCCTTTGCAGTTGAGCAAAGGCACCTGTAGATAGACAGAAACCTACAAAAATTGACACGATTCTCGCTTTAAACATGCTTCATCCCTAATATTTTCCTCAGGGTCCCAAAGTTATTACAAAAACCCTCAGATTTTAATAAAAGAATTAAACAGACAGGAGAGTTGAACAGAAACAGATAGTTTTTAACGGCTTGGAAGATTGCAGAATTTTAGTCTTAGTTAGGGAAAGTCGAAAAGATCTTTTTTCATATAAAAACCATAAGCAAGAAATGCGAAGATTGCAGCCACAGTAATACCGCTCCAGAGTGCTGACCCTTCAGTTGCCATAAAATTCCAAACCAACATGCTATATGCAACTTGAAGTATGTAAAGCTCTATCCAAGGATGCAGCCAAGACTTCATTTTCCACAACCCGAAAAATCCAGCCCCGTAAACAAACCAGTGTAGGAGAGCTCCCAGTTTTGCTAACCAACCATAAAATAAGACCCCAAACCAAACTTCCTGATCTTCGGCGAGTGGTTTTATAAAAATATCCCAGGGTAGATAGATGAAAGTCATGAAGAAACAAAAGCCCATGACGGCATTCATCCAAATTGGGCGTAACGCGAAATTTTGTTTTAGCTGTTTGAACATAAAAACACCTAGTCTAGGTTAGTATTATCGGCAGGTTTTAACTCGCCGCCTTCTACTATAGTTGCCCGGAAGCCAGCTTGATAATTCCTAAGCCTACTCATTTTCCATCAATGTCATAGTAGAGCCATCGATCATGAGAACATCACCGATATTGGACAGTTCTATCCCCTCGATACATGCTACATTAAAACCATACTCATCAGGTGCGGCGCGCCGCTGGTGGTGAGTATAGATTCCACAATGAGAACAAAAATAGTGTTTAGCAATTTTTGTATTCCACTGATAAAGGCTAAGCTTTTCTTCGCCTTCAATAATACTTAGCTCAGTTAGTTTGGCAGTGGCCATTACCACGCCTTTGCGTTTACAAAGCGAGCAATTACAGCGGCGCAGTCCTTGGACACCATCTGGTGCTCGCAATACAAACTTCACGGACCCACAATGACACCGACCGTTTAGTATGCTCAAAGTGAGCCCTCAGAGAGTAGAGCTAAAACTGCTCCAGCAGGATCTTGAATCACGCAAAATTGCTTACTCCCCATACGGCGGGGACCTTCTAACACTTTGCCCCCTGATTTTTCGCATTTTTCAGCGCTTTCCGCGACGCTAGCGACCCGAACATACGCCAACCATTGCGCTGGCAAATTAGCGTTTGGGCCTTTGGCATGACATATTCCTGCGATGGTATTGACCGTGCCTGGTAGATTGATGTTGTAATCGCTATACGTGCCCATGTCTTGTTCTGTGCTAGTCCAACCTACCACTGAACAATAGAAATCTTTAACTCGCGAGGCATCGTCGACGGTTAAATCCAGCCACTCGATTTTACCGACATTGTTTGGCTTTTCTTTTTGTTCTTCCGCTTGCGCTTGTTCATTGATCGATTCAGCCGGGTTTGATTCATCAGTCATACAAGTGCCTCTTAGTCTTGACCTTTCTAGTGGATGATATGTGTAGGTAGCCTATCTAAACTGACCTGATTTTTTTCCTTCCAATAATCTTCGATGCTGCCTCTGCCTTTAACCTCCAACCATTTGTCCATGTTGTCACGTTCTTCCTTGAAATTGTAAAAAGGAACGCCGAAACCACAGGACGTTTGTATTAGCTCGACGGAAAAGTCTAAGTATTTTCTGGCACTAGGATGCGGATTGAAAAATTCTTCCAGCTCAGTCCACCGGTAGTCTCGAGAATGGATAGCTTCTCCTTTCCCATAAAGTCGCAATATTTTTGGCGACCTATCGAAGGCGCAGAACGTCATGGTCATGCGGTTATTCTGGGATAGATGGGCAGTAGTCTCATTGCTGCTGCCGGTGATATTTATCCACATAATACGATTAGGGGACAACACTCGCGAAGAATTGAAACCCTTGGGTGATACATTGATAGTGCCATCATTAGCGGCAGTCCCAACATAGGAAATCTTCTGATGATTTATAAATTCAATATGGTCATCAGACAATTCTTCATAGCGTTTAGCCATGAAACCTCCTATGTCTTAACTATAATATTCCAAGCACAACGATGCGATCGATGAGCCTAACCTCGAGAGGCGCTTTTAGAAAACTAGTCTTTTAAACTAAAAACGTAAAGCGCGTTTCCATTGCTTGGATGTCGAACATCAGGCGCAATTACTCTTGGTACTGTTCTGGGACTTACGCCTCGAGCACCCAAAGCGGAGGTTACGCCAATGTATTGCTTGCCATCGATAGCGAAAGTTACAGGATGGCCCTGAACTGAAGTTCCTAAACGGGTTTCCCAAAGAATTTCACCATTCGTGGCATCAAAAGCGCGAAAATTTCTATCCAGATCCCCAACAAATACAAGATTGCCTGCAGTAGACATAGTGCCAGTTAAGAATGCAGCTCTTTGCTGGTAGCTCCAGTTCTCTTCCAGTGTATCAACATTAAAGGAAGAGATTTTACCCATGTTGCCATCAGAACCGGGCATCTCAAACCACCTTCGGTTGGCAGCAGTGCCGCCAGCACCATGCACTAGTGGGACTTCTCGAGCTGCAATTTCTAAACAAGATTGGCTCAAAGGAATAATTAGAGAGGCAGTCGGCTCATGGTACGTCATGGAGTGCCAGTCCTTGCCTCCGGCAGTAGAAGGGCAGACAGAAATCCATTGATCTATTTGCGCATTCTGAATGTCTTGACGATAAGTTACTTCACCCGTATCCGAATCAATATCAGTAAAGGCGTTTTGAAAAATAGTTTCTTTGTGTGCGATAAATTGGCCACTGACACGATCATGTTTCCAAAGTATGCCGTGTTTACCAATTGAGAAAACCAGTTTGTCGTCGCCTCTGTTGATGAGTACGCGTTCGAATACTTCGTCAAGATCCAGGGCCTCTGCTGGTACGTGTTGGAAAAACCAATCTAGCTCACCATTATCCACGTCAACTGCGACCGTTGAGTTGGTGAACAAACCGCTATCGTAAATGCTAAGACTGCGTGAGGCAGGCATCCAAGGTTTTTGTTGTGCTGTTCCCCAATAAGTCAGTTTTAATTCGGGATCGTAGCTACCAGTAATCCAAGTTTCTCCCCCAGCTCGGAATAGGTCATCAATATCACCCCAAGTATCACCACCTGGCTCGGCGGATTCTGCGACTGTGTTAAAACGCCATGCCAATTCTCCGGTATTGGCATCGTGCGCACTAATATAACAATCGTCTTCAATGTAGCGAGAACAGCCAGCCAGTCCAAGAATGACTTTGCCGTCGGCTACTATTGGGCCGGAAGAATTTTCAAACCCTCTACTATTGTCGGCTACCACAGTTTCCCAAACCTGTTCACCCGTTCGTGCGTCAAGGGCAAGTAATCGCGCATCAGTAGTGGCATGAATTATCTTGTCGTTATAGATAGCGATATTGCGCATGTCTTCGCTATCGAATGGACCTGCATGGTGTTCCCAAATCAACTCACCGGTTTTGCCATCCAGAGCTTGAATTATGTTGCTGGTATTAATGAGATAAATTATGCCATTGTAGACAAGAGGCGAAGGCTCAGAGTCGCCATCATGCATGCTCCATACCCATTCGAGTTGGAGATCATCGACGTTGTCAGAATTAATTTCATCCAGTGGACTATAACTATTTGCATCATACGTGCGGCGTATCATGGGCCAATCATTAGGAGAAGGATCTTCCAACATCGCATCGGTGATTGGTATGTAGTTTTCTATGGTGCCTGCTTGAATTACACCTAAAGGGCGCGCCGGCTCACTAGCTTGTTGCGCTATGGCCGCGCCGACATCGGGAACGTTGATTGCCATGGGATATTCAGCATTGGCCGCTATGACTGGATTCGAATCTGGTACACCAATGCCTTGCATAATGTGAGCTATGATATTGATATAGTCGTCATCGGTCATATTCTGATTGCCGCCTGGAGGCATATTCGCTTTTAGGTAGATGAAAAAGTTGCTTGGCGACTGTCGCCCCCAGCTATTAACGAAGCCGCCGCCGCTTAGCATTGGCCCGAGAGCGCTGCCCTGTCTTTCAGCACCGTGACAAGCAGCACAATTCGTTGCATAAGCCTGTGCGCCAGTATTAGCCTGACTAGAAAAAGTGATACTCGGCACTACTTCAGCTATAGCCTCTATTTCAGGCCCTGCTCCAGAGCTGTCGCCCGTTTCGCTACCACACGCAACCAATAAAGAAAGCGCTGAAACTCCTAAAGATAATTTTATTGTTTTCATAATTTTAAACCTGATCAGAGAAGTTTAATTGGTTGTTATTCTTCAGGTAAAGAGAATACATAGATAGCGTTGCCCCATCTTGGGTAGGTGATCTCTGTTGCGATCACACCAGGAACAGTACGGGGACTAGTCCCCCCGAGAGCACTCGTTACGGCAATATATTGTTTGCCATCAATAGCGAAAGAGACCGGATGGCCTTGCACAGAAGTGCCCAATCGAGTCTGCCACAGAATTTCCCCGGTATTGACATCTAAGGCCTTAAAGCGGCGGTCAAGATCTCCGACGAACACTAAGTCGCCCGCTGTTGAAATTGTGCCGGTGTGGAGAGATGCTCGTTGTTGATGACTCCAAACTTCCTCCATACTGTCTACATGGTAAGCGCCAACTTTACCCAAGTTGCCATCAGTGCCAGGCATTTCAAAAAATTTGCGGCTCGCTGCCAATCCGCCGCCACCTTGGACTAATGCAACTTCTCTAGCAGCATTTTCTAGACAGGTTTGACTTAACGGCGCAATCATTAATCCAGAAGGCGGATGATAAGTCATGGAATGCCAATCTTTTCCACCAGCGCTGCTCGGACAAGCCGAAGTCCATTCATTCAATTGTGCATTCTGAATATCTTCTCGGTAAGTGACTTCTCCAGTCTCTGCATTGATATCAGTGAAAGCATTTTGAAAGACTGTTTCCACATAGTCTTCAAATTCGCCAGTTACCCGATTATTCTTCCAAAGAATTCCGTATTTGCCGAGGGAGTAAACAAACTTGTTATCACCACGATTAACTAAGACTCGTTCAAATACTTCGTCTAGATCTAGTGCTTCAGCTGGTACATGTTGAAAAAACCAATCCAATTCACCGCTGTTTGTGTTTACTGCGATTGTAGAATTGGTGTACAAACCGACGTCGAAAATTGACATGTGTCGTGAGACTGGGACCCAGGGTTTCTGTTGTGCTGTTCCCCAGTAAGTTAAGTTCAAGTCAGGGTCATAACTGCCTGTAATCCAGGTTTCACCGCCCGCTCGGAACACATCATCAAGGCCGCCCCAGGTGTCACCACCTGGTTGGCCCATTTCCGCAATTGTTTCGAATTGCCAAAGTAATTCGCCATTGTCCGCATCGTAGGCGCTTACATAACAATCTTCAGGAATGTATCGTGCACAACCCGCTAATCCCTGTATTACTTTGCCATCTGCAACGATCGGTCCAGAAGAGTTGGAAAATCCTTTGCTGTTGTCAGCAACTTGAGTTTCCCAAACCTGTTCGCCTGTGCGTGCATCCAGGGCAACTAGTCTGGCATCAGTGGTCGCCTGAATAATCTTGTCGTCATACATGGCAATGTTGCGCATGTCTTGACGATTCGCGGGCCCACTCCAATGTTCCCAGATTAATTCACCGGTTTTGCCATCAAGTGCCTGAATAACGTTTCCAGGGTTGATGAGATAGATGATCCCGTTATAAACCAAAGGCGCGGGTTCAGAATCACCTTCATGCATGTTCCAGACCCATTCCAACGATAGACTTTTTACGTTCTCAGTATTGATTTCATCCAGAGGGCTGTAACTATGTCCATAAAAATTTCGCCGGTGCATTGGCCAGTCAGCGGGATCCGGGTCTCGCAACATCTCTTGAGTGAGAGGGACGAACTCAACAAAATCGTCAGTATTGCCAGCAACGGTTAAGCCTTGCGGCGCTGGCGGATCGGCTCTTTGCCGTTGTGCAACAATCTGGGAGATATTATCTGCAATAGTAAAATCTGTTTGGGCAGTAAGCGCATCACGGACTGAATCAACACCGTTGGCATCAAGAATATGAGACACGATACTCAAATAGTCAGCGTCACTGAGATTTTCATTACCGCCAGGCGGCATGTTTGATTGGATGTTTCCAAGCAGTAGCGCAGGAGTTTGACTTCCCCAGCGCTGCACAAATGAGAAACCGGAAAGTAATGGTCCGAGAGTCGTGCCTTCCAAGTTAGCGCCATGGCAGGCTGCACAATTGGTTGCAAAAAGATCTGAACCCTCAGCAGCCTGTAGTTCAAAACTAAGTGCAGTTTCTATTTCGGCAGGAACTAGGGCTACCTCCGGTGTGGTTTTTTCTCCACTGCAAGCGCTGAGCGCTATTGTTGAGAAAATAGCAAGTGAACTAAAGCCCAGGTGTCTTTTTTTAACTTCAATATTGAATTGCATTCTATTTAACCCAGTAACTACTGATTATCGAATTGGCTACGTAGAAAAACCCAACCCCGTAATTCGCCCGGCGGGTTGCTCTCGCTATGAATTTGAATATAAAACTCGTTATTGCGCAGTGCTTCTACTTGTTCGTCAGAAAGGCTTAACTCACCTCCAACATTTCCATTGGTCGCTTGAGAAACTTCGAGTGTATGAATCACAGGTCCAGGTTGTGCAGGTGGTCCATTGTGAATATGGGCGCCAGTGGCTACTGAGCTCATGCCAGTAAAATTGCCTTCAACACTGAGTGAATTTCCGCTAAGCGTTAAAATAACTTCGCCTTCACCGAGAATGGTAGTTACGGTCTGAGGAGTAGTCGGCATCGGTGAGAGTCGTGCTCGAAAAACCTCTTGTGCTTGAATGGCGGATGAGAAAAATAGGATGCCAGTAACTAAAATAAGTGGGATTTTAAGGCCGAGTTTCATAATTACCTCATGGCTTTAGTTATTTGAAAATTCTGTTGTGAAAGCTAACAGTAAACCGCGCGATATTGCAATCGCGCGGCTAAAACTTCGACTATATTCAGTCAGTTAGTGGAGGTGTGAACGATTAGTTAGCGACACTGAAAGTTTTCGACGAACCAATTGTCAGGATTGTTCGCATCATTTGCTGGACCAATGTAATGTGCTCGCTGCGGATACGCGCACACAGGACGCTGATTATCCACTTTGCCATCAGTTCGGTGCTCGGCAGTGACATATTCTGGCGCCACACCATTTTCAACCCAGTCCACAAGTGGCGCGAGCTTGTCCCAATTATCCGGTCCCGGTCCTCCCCGACAATGACCCATTCCCGGCGCCATAAACAATCTGCTAGCCTCGCTGGCCTGAGTTAGATTGCCATCAAAAGTCGCGTTAACCATTTCATTGAAGTAGTCCAATGTATCTTCTGCCACGATTAACGTATCTACCCAGCCATGATAAACAATTAGCTTGCCGCCACGATCTTTAAGGAACTGGCTCAGATCAGGATCAGTAGCATCAGTAATCGACATCATTAAGTCGCCTTTGCCAGAGTAAAAATCATTAATGTCGTAATCCTTCCAGTGAAATTCGGGAAAAACTCCATCGGTCTTTGCTTCATAGTTGTAGTCCCTTACGTTGGGAATAGTTACCCCGGGATCATCTTCATAAAACAGATAGTTCATGTGATCGCCCGCGACACCAACTAATTTCGATGGCCCCATATTGTTGCCTTCGTGGGGAACATAGAAGCCCGTCCATCGGGGTTCGGATCCAAATGCTTTCCCAGGGTATACCTGCCTTCCGGCATCATCCTGTGGGCCGCTATAAAAATCGATAATGGTCTGGAGTTGGGCGCTCGTAAAACATTGATCTGAATTGGTGCCTGACGGACACATGAGATCTGACAGATCCAGCGTTGGGTCGAAATTGCAGCTCATGGGGTTATCGATTACGCCATCGCTAATACCATCGATAGCATCGCATTTGCCCAATACTTGTTCGTGTAAAACATCGATTAGATTCAAGCTATCAAAGCTGCCATTGCCGTCGGTATCCACTGCTAAGTTCCCGGCAAGATTGTTGCTATACATTCGTTGCAGATTCCAGACACCGGAGGCATTTAACGCCTGGTATGCAAAGGCTGGCGCGCCAGCTACTATGCCATCAAAATCATTGGGATATCGTTGTGCCTCCATGAGACCTTGACGTCCGCCTTGAGAGCAGCCTTCAAAATAAGAAAAATCAGGACTGCGATTGTAATATTCATTAACTAATCGTTTGCCAGCCATCACGGTTAGGTGCACTGCACGATAGCCAAAATCAATCTCTGCCTGGCGATTGTTGAATGCAAAAGATGCACCAGGCTCAACACCATTGTCGTGGCCTAAGTTGGAATTAGTTACTGCATAACCCTCGGCGACACGGTGATTAGCGTAGTCTAAGTCGCCGTCTTTACCGCCATCGCCCCATTGTAGAAATCTTCCATTCCAATTTTCAGGTAAAGGCAATTGCGCATGAAAATGGATAGCTGGAGAGATAATTCCTCGCACATAGCAATAGTCATTGTCTGACTGGTCGTTGTCTCTTATCTGTGCCAAGGTAATGGTAAGATTGCGCAAAAATACCAAGTCTTCGCAGGCTTGAGCGTCGGAATTTGTTTGGTTCTGACCAAGGCCAAGGCTTGAAAATGATAAGAAGAGCAGAAAGATTAATAAATTAGCAAAGCGAGACATAAAAGCACCTGCATTCCTTTTTTGTAAATTCAGCATTAAGTACTGAGACTACAGGCTGTGTGTGGACGATTCAATCTAATCAATAGCCCAGAGATCCAAAGCCTTTGTGAAACTCTTGGAATCAGCTTACAGGCTAGTCATGAAAGCCATGACATAGCTCCCGGGGACAAAATTTCGATTATTCACAACGAAGCAGGTGTGCGTAAAATATCAGAGGCGATTTGGTGGTTGTTTCTCGATAAGGAATCCCTCAAACCCAACTACAAGTACGCCAGCTTCAACTCGAGATCAGACAAATTATCTAGTAAACGTGCAGTTGCCTATAAACCATTTCGAGAGTCTCGCTGTCTTATTCCTGCTTCTGCATTTGTCGAAGGTTTGGGTGATAAAAAAACATATCACAAGATCGAATTAGAAGATTCAGCAATTGCCTTTGGCGGTTTATATAAAGAGCATTTGAATCGAGAAACTGGAGAAATAGTGTATTCAGCGTCGATAATCACTCTGCCACCGTTAGTCCCTCAATGGAACGAAATTCACCCCAAATCGATGCCACTGATGCTGGATTTTGAAGATTCAGACTTGGTTGAAAAATGGTTGGACCCGAAAGTCCGAGACGTCGAACAATTTGAATTTTTGTTGGACCCTAAAGTATCGACGCCAATGAAAATCACCAAAATAGATAAGCCCAGCAAATGGAATCCGATTGAAGAGAGCTTCATGATCCAGAAGTAATTACCGCAGTGAATGTTTAGTGATACAAAATAGGTAACACGTTTATGTCAGAAAAAAAATCCAAAACCTTGGAAGTAAACAAAACCACCAAGATAAAAAGGCGCACAGTTTTGAAATCTGCAGCGATTCCTTTGGTTGCATCATTCACATCAAGGCCATCAACAGCCCAGAATTCTGTCATCGGCAGAAAAATAAGAGTTGGTATCATAGGGGCTGGTGCCAATGTACGGAATGTTCAGCTAGCAGGATTTCGAGCCATTGCCGAGTGCGAAGTTGCTGCAGTAGCAAACAGGACCCTGCAATCGAGTCAGCGAGTTGCTTCAGAGTTTGGTATTCCTAAAGCTTACGGTTCCTGGCAAGAATTGCTTGCTGACGAAGAGATAGATGCAGTGCTTATTGGCACTTGGCCCTACATGCATCGAGATCTCACACTGGCGAGCCTTGAAAGTGGAAAACATGTCATGTGTCAGGCGCGCATGGCAAATAATACTGAAGAAGCTCGGGAAATGTTGGCAGCTTCTCTTCGCTATCCTGATTTGATATCTCAATTGGTGCCAACTTCCACGAGTTATGTGATAGACAATGTGGTGCAGCGCTTGGTCTCGGAGAGTTATTTAGGCGACGTTCTTTCAGTTGAGATACAGCGGTTAAGGAGAACCTTTGTTGAAAATCCAGCTGAACTGGACTGGCGACATGATGTGGAATTCAGTGGCGTTAACACACTAAACTTAGGCTCAACTTATGAATCGATGATGCGTTGGCTAGGCCCGGGTAATCAGGTCATGGCACAAACAAAAACTCATGTGGCTAAACGTTTAAATCGTGATGGTCAAAGTGTTGATGTAGAAATTCCCGACCATGTTGATGTTATCTATGAGCTCGCTAATAGCGCGCAAGTTCACATGCGTTTTAGTGAAACTACGGGCCTCTCAAGTGGCAATCAAACCTGGATACATGGTAGTGATGGCACGATTTTTGTTGATAACAGACAAAATGTATTTGTTGGAAGGCGCGGTGATAATGAGTTATCACCGCTCCCCAATCCTGTTCAAGAGCAAGCCTATTATCGCGTCGAAGAAGAGTTCATCAACGCAATATTAGGCAGAGAAGAAATTTCACTGAACAGTTTTGCTACTGGTGTTCAATATATGGAGTGGACCGAGGCTGTACATCGAAGTGCTGCATCTGGCCGGCGAATTGAATTACCCTTGGTTTAATTCAAATTTTTAGAGTTAATGCACATAGGAATAAGAATCGAATGGAAGAGATAGCGCGAAATAAGTGCTTTGGTGGCACTCAGATTCGATGTAAACATTTTTCGTCGACTGTCATCTGTGAAATGAATTTTTCAGTATTTCTGCCGGAGCAAGTACCCAGCAGTGCTGACGTAAAATTACCAGTAATCTATTGGTTGTCAGGTTTAACTTGCACTGATGAAAACTTTGTCCAAAAAGCGGGTGCTCAGAAACTGGCTTCAGAGCTTGGCGTCATTATCGTGGCTCCGGATACCAGTCCTCGTGGAGAGGGAGTGCCGGATGATGCAGATGCTGCTTATGATTTTGGTCTAGGCGCAGGCTTTTATCTAAATGCAACTCAAGAGCCTTGGAAAAAACATTATCAGATGTACGACTATGTAGTTGAAGAACTACCTTCAATAATAAATCGAGAATTTCCTGCAGATGAAAAACTTCAATCGATAATGGGTCATTCAATGGGAGGTCATGGAGCGATATCAATTGCGTTAAAAAATCCTGACAAATACAAGTGCGCATCAGCCTTCGCGCCCATTGCTTCTCCAATGAATTGCCCTTGGGGAGTCAAGGCTTTTAAGAACTACCTCGGTGACGATGAGAGCAAATGGGCTGACTACGATTCGGTCGAGCTCATGAAAAAAGCAATCCAACCAATTCCGATGCTGGTAGATCAGGGGTCAGCAGACCAATTTCTAGAGGAACAACTAAAGCCTTCGCTATTGGTAGAAGTAGCTAACCGGACGGGTTATCCCCTTCGTTATAGCCAGATCGATGGTTATGACCACAGCTATTTTTTTATCTCGAGCTTTATCGAGAAGCACTTACATTTCCATGCTGGAATATTAGGGAAAGGTGTTTAAGCCGCGATCCAAATCAGCAGTCCGCATACCAGTGCGATTACTTGTCCTATTCTATCTGTTAAGGCAAACAACACTGGGTCTTCCTCGAGTTTTCCCTCATTAGCGAAATGCCAGATACGAACCAGCAACACCATAAATAGCGGGCAAATTAACCATAGTACGAGAGGTGAACTGTAGAGCTGGGTTGTTTCTGGCGAAGTTATGTAAAGCATAAAAACTGCTATAGCAAATCCGCTGGAGCCTATACCTATTCTTGAAAGCAACGGCGTATGCACATCATGATAGGCCCTCCCTTCGATCCTATGTTTACTCTCTGCAACTAGATTTAACAATTCCGTTACTCGTTTAACTAGGGCCAAGCCAAAAAACAAAAATAAAGAAAACGCCACTAGCCAACCTGTAGCTTGAACAGTAATTGCTGCAGCACCTGCTATTATTCTGAGGGTATAAAGCATAGCTAGAGTAACAGCATCCAGCAGAAATAAGCGTTTCAGGTAAAAACTGTATAAAGAAGTTAAGACTCCATAGCCTAACAGCGCCAACAAAAATAAGAATGGAAGTTTGAAGGCGATAAGAAATCCTCCCAAAAAGAGAAGCGGGGCAGCAATAAACCCGACCACTAGTGGAAGCTCACCTGACGCAAGAGCTCGATGACGTTTCGATCGATGTTGTCTATCACTGAACAAATCCAGCATATCGTTAAGGAGATAGACACTAGACGCACACAAACAAAAACTTACATAAGCAGTGGTTGAAAGAAGCAATAGGTCAAAATCATTAACTTGGTGAGACAAGACCAAAGGCAAAAAAACCAGAAGATTCTTGAGCCATTGATGGGGGCGCATAGCTTCTAGAAGCTTTAGCGTTCTTGAGTAAGGTAAATCGAAGCGTGTTAATTTTTTATTTTCAACTTTCTTTGCCAGATTATCTCCACAGTTAACTAGAAGCGCCTCGGCACTTTCTTTCCATATTGGTAAGTCATCAGCAGAATTTCCAGCATAAGAAAATGCTTCGTCAGAATTTATTTCTTTAATTTTTTTTAGCTTGTGTCTGGACTTTAGATTTATACATTCATCGCTACCGAAAACCTCGTCGAATAAATCCCAGCGCCGGCTAATACTTTCTACAGCAATCTGGTTTGATGCGGAGATAAGCACAAGTTTTCTGCCATGGGCTTTCTCTTGTTCCAAAAACCTTTGAAATTCTTCATTTATCGGAAGTCGATCTGCAGGCAAAACTACCCGCTTCGCTAATTGAAATTTTAGATGAGCTCTTCCTTTTAAAAGCCAAAGCGGAATTGCAAATAAATAGAAAAAATTCTTCTTTAAAAGGAGTAATAACGACTCGAATATTAAATCTGTCTTGATTAATGTGCCGTCGAGATCAACAAACAGTGGAAGATGGGGATTTGAGCTAGTCAACTATCTAGATCTTTAATCGCTTAAATATGAATTCGGGAATCAAACATACAGTCGCCATAATTATACGCCAGTAGCCAGGAACATATACCGTATGATTTTTTCGATCGATACCGCGCACAATCTTATTCGCCACCAATTCAGGGGTTGACCACAAGAGACCTTTGTCAAACTTTGAGGTCATTGGTGAGTCAACCAAGCCTGGTTTGATATCGATTACGTGGACTTTATGGGCTAGTAGTTTACCTCTTAGTCCTTGAAGATAAGTCGAAACCATCGATTTTGCGGCTCCATAGATAAAGTTAGGCTGGCGGCCTCTATCACCTGCGACAGAGGTAATTACTGCGAGTACGCCGCTTTGTTGCGCCTTAAACACTTTTGATAGTTCAGTACAGAGTGAGATTATACTAAGACCATTAACATTGATTTCTTTTTTGGCTCTGTTGTAATCATTTTCGCAAGCTTCTTGATCTGGCAGTGACCCATGACAAAGCAACGCAATGTCAATTTTTTCTAACGATTGCCTGGCTTGCTCGAGAGCTTCGCCGTGATTTTTCTGATTGCTCAAATCAAGCACATAATAAGCAACGGAACGCGCACCACGGATCATTAAATCTTCTTTGAGCTCGATCAATAACTCTTCATTTCGAGCAATAAGAAATAATTGTGCTTTGCGTGCTGCGTACAAGCGCGCCGACGCTTTTGCTATTGCTGAAGTAGCACCAATAATCAGAATTTTCATTATCTATTTGTTTTATTTTTTCCTTAGATTGATTTCTACTGCGTCAATCCCAATCGCATCGACTGGTGGGAAACAAAAGTATTGCTTGGATCAAGGGTCTTTTTTATCTCCACAAAACGTTCCCAATTTGGATAAGCGGCCTTGAACACATCTTCACTCATTCTCGAATCTTTGGCTAGATAGAGTCGGCCACCGTGGGCTAATAAAACCTCGTCGAGTTTACTGAGAAGAGGGAAAACACTTGGTTCATTTTTAAAATCTAGCGCCAATGTATAACCAGCAGTGGGGAATGACAGTAGGTTCTGATTAGCATTGCCAAACTTCTTCAAGACAGAAATAAAAGACCCTGTTGAAGATTCAGATACTATTTTTAGAATTTCGCGAATCCCTTCTCTGGCAGAGCTAGATGGCATGACAAATTGATATTGCAAAAAGCCTTTGGAGCCATAGAGACGATTCCAATTTCGAATATTGTCTAACGGGAAAAAATAAGAATCATAGTTTACTATTGAAGGATTCTTGCGATGCTTCCACATTTCATAGATCGCGTTGTTAAATAATTTGTTGCTAAATCTATTTAAGAAAAATCCTGGAGTTCCAAACGGTACTGACAAGCTAACTCTAGATTTTGGTTGTTGTAGACCATCTGCACAATGGTCTGCCAAATGAAGAATTGACCTGCCGAGGCTTTTCCCGCGGGCCAAACAATCCAGCCACGCAAAAGAGTGTTTGCTATCTTCGTTCTGGTCAATCAGATCCATGCAATCATCAAGATCTTTAGCAACAATAGAATTTCTTTTAATAAAGACACTTGATACTTTATGTAGAGAAATCGTGGCATTAATGATTATTCCGGTTAATCCCATCCCACCGCAGGTAGCTAAAAATGCATCCCTATTTTCATCGCGGCTACATTGAATTATTTCCCCTGAGGACAGCAGTAAAGAAAAACTTCTTACATGGTCACAAAAACTACCGTCTGTATGGTGATTCTTGCCGTGAATATCAGCCGCTATGGCTCCGCCAATCGAGACAAATTTTGTTCCAGGAAGCACAGGGGCGAAGAATCCCTCTGGAATGATAACTGTAAGCAGAGCACCCATAGACACTCCAGCCCCGCACTTTATGATACCGGTGGTCGCATTAAATTCTAAAAAACTATCCAGGAAGCGGCTACTTAAGACAGTATCCGCGAGAGAGCTGTCTCCATAGCTACGGCCGGCACCACGCGGAATCATTGGGCCGTGTTTCTTTTTAGTTCCAAAAAGTTTCTGAATCGATTCTCGTGTGGGGGGTTCGAGTAATTCCGCGGTGACTCCCGGAAACCTACCCCAGCCATGTAGTTGCATCTAAACTTCTCGCTTTGGAAATACGTAATGCTTGTCTAGCTGATACTTTACTACATATCCAATGGTCAAACCGATGACAGCACCTAAATATCTGGCGAATTTTGTACCATAGAGTAATTCGAAACTGATTTCAGCCATCCAAAATAAAAGGGTTGTGCCTATGCCAGTGAGACTATAAGCGAGAAACGTTCGCATATCATTCAAGGCCGATGAAGCGCGGCAACCAAAGATAAAGCGCTTATCTAAATAGTATTTACAGATCAAACCGACTAGTGTGCCGGCTAGGATGCCCGCATAGATATTTAGAAATGCACTATAAAATCTAATTGTTAATTCTTGTGCGAAAAGATTTGCTAGTGTAGCGAATACAGCAAAGCTCGCATATTTAACGGTAATACTTAGCGATGTCATGATCTAGAGATTGTTGGCATTTTTGTTTACTGCGTTATGTTAGTCTCTTCCTAGTATAATGCTAATAGTTATAGTCTCTGGCTTTAATTTACTGGCACTTAGATTCATTACTCATTCAGCAGAGGGCAACGGTAGATGGAAATGGATTTACAGGAAGTTCAGACCTTTGCGATTGCTATTGCTGAGCAAGCAGGTGAGATAGTTTGTAAGAAGAGGCTAGAGGCTAAGCTTTCTCATGAATTTAAATATGGCAATGAGTTGGTAACTAATGCTGATCTTGCAGCTGATAAATTTATTAGTGAAGAGATTAGTAAACGATATGGCAGTCACTTGATCTTGTCTGAAGAGCTCTCTCCAGATATTGGCAACCTTCAAGAAATCCAGGAATCAGTGTGGATTGTCGATCCTATTGACGGCACGGTGAATTTTGCCCATGGACATAATCAGTCAGCAATCTCCATAGCATATGTCGAGCAGCAGCAAGTAAAAATTGGTGTTGTTTATAATCCTTTCACTAAGGAAATGTTTTCAGCCTTGAAAGGAGGGGGCGCCTTTCTTAACGATAGTCCGATCAGAATAGTAAATGAGCCAGCGCTTGATCGCGCGATTATTGCCACAGGGTTTCCTTACGAAAAATCTAATCTGGAACCTATGATTCAACGACTACGCGTCGTATTACATCATTGTGCGGACATTCGGCGACTAGGGTCTGCTGCTCTCGATATTTGTTGGGTAGCGGCAGGGCGATTAGATGGTTATTACGAAAGCCTCTGTATTTGGGATTTTGCAGCTGCGAGGCTAATAGCAAAGGAGGCTGGTGCAGAATGCGGTCATTTTAGCGACGTGCCGGAGGGCATCGATCCGCAGTTCCATCCTGACGATTTGTTAATTGCTAATCCTGTTTTATACCCAGAGTTGAAGCGAATCTTAGGGTCTGCCGCAGAGAAAGAAACTCCATTAAAATCGCTGGGTTAAGCTAGGCTTTATAAACGATAAACGGATATCTTTCCGATTGACGAAAACCCTTATAGGTCGTATGGTTGTGGGGTTTTATTTATGCTGAATTTTCAAAAGAGTGCCTGCTCTAGTAGGGTTACCCGATTCAGGCCGTATGATAGAGAAACCCCAGTTTTCGGGATCTATAGACTAATATTCTAAAAAAATATGAAGACTTAGGAGGAAGCAGTGAAAAAAGTGAGCTTATTAAAAACTTCGTTTCTGGCACTGGTACTTATGCCTGCGGTAGCGGCGGCGGCAGACCGTGTTGGAGATTTTTCACTTTTGGATCAAGATGGTTATCACCACGGAATGAGTTGGTACGATGATCATCAGGCGATTGCATTACTGGTCCAAGCTAATGATAGTGATGCAGCGGCAGTTCCCGCATTTGACGCACTGAAAGCCAAATTTGATGGAGCTGGCGTTGAATTTCTAATGATTAATCCAATGGGTCGTTTGAATCGAGAAGCTGTACAGGACAAAGTTGCTGAATACGGTGTCGATATTCCTGTATTAATGGATGATGCGCGCTTGATTTCACAAGCGCTTGGCGTTGCTCGTGTTGGTGAAGTGCTGCTCTTCGATCCGAAGCGATTTACCGTTGAATTCCGCGGATCAGTTACCGCTGCGGAAGGTGCAATTGAACAGATTCTTGCCGGCGAAGAAGTATCACCGGCATTGGTCGAAAGTTCTGGCATGGCGGTTTCTTATGAGGCTGCGGAAAATGTGCCTTCCTATGTGGCAGATATTGCACCGGTGCTGGCTGAGCAATGTGCAACTTGTCATCGCGAAGGTGGAGTAGCGCCATTCGCCATGGATAGCCATACCATGGTGCAAGGATGGTCTCCGATGATTCGCGAAGTATTAATGACTCGACGTATGCCCCCCGGTCAGATTGATGGTCATATCGGCGAATTCATTAACGATCGGCTGGTTGATAATGAGGACGTTCGCAATATTATTGCCTGGGTTGATGCTGGTGCACCCAAAGACGGTGACCATGATCCACTTGCTCTATTGCAATGGCCAGAATCCAAGTGGGCTTTTGGTGAGCCAGACTTGGTACTAGACATACCTGCTACCACCGTGCCAGCGACTGGCAATGGTGTATTTGTGAATGTCGAAGTCAACTTCGACATGGAGGAAGACAGGTGGGTGAGGGGCAGTCAGATTATTGCTGGTGATCGGACAGTCCTTCATCACACGGTTAATCGTTTAGATTTCCCAGGTGAATCTGGTCGCCGTTTTCTTGGTGGAGATGGAAATAGGGACAAAGCAGACATTACCGCTTATATCCCGGGCGATACTCCAGATCTAGCACCACCGAATACTGGCGGATTGGTTAAGGCTGGATCAGTCCTTAAATTAAACATGCACTACACGCCAAATGGACGCGAGACAGTTGATAACAGCCAGCTAGGTGTTTGGTTCTATCCGCTGGGTGAAGTGCCTGAAGAGAGAATGTCAGGACAATGTGCCTGCGTTTTCCCAAATACTTGGACTACAATTCCAGCTAACGATCCGGCTTTTGAACAGACAGCCAGTATCGTGATTGAGAACGATGCGCACATCCATAGCTACCTTCCACATATGCATTTTCGTGGCAAGCGCATGCGCTTCGTTGCTGACTATCCAGACGGAACTAGCGAAGAACTTATCAATGTTGCCAAATACAATTACAACTGGCAGCTAAGCTACACCTACAATGAACCTAAGTTCGTTCCAGGCGGCACCAAGATTACCGCCACGGCAGCGTGGGATAATTCAGGGCAGAATCCAGCAAATCCTAATCCTGATCGCAACGTAGATTGGGGCAATGAGAGCTGGGATGAGATGTTTTTCGGCGCAGTTAGATGGAAAGATATCGACCAAGGCGGTGAAGACTAATTCAGGGTTACCTCTCTGAGTCAGAAATTAAAACCCGATCACTGCGGAGCGATCGGGTTTTTTTGTGCCCGTGCCATATTGGCTATAAGCTTTCAGGCATGGTCAAAGGTTGCTTTGAAAGTTCTAGTTTGTTACCCAGGCCTGAAATCATAGAGGGAATTTATTATAAGTCGTATTATGAACCTAGCTTCTATCGCTACACTAGATAATATTCTCGCTTGGTTCGCTCATTGCCGGAATGCTTAGAGAATCTCGAATACGTCATAGGCAACTTTGCCTTCTACCTGCTTAGACTTACCAACGAAAACTCGATGATTTAGCCAATCGTATTTCTCGGATGCGGTATTAAATACCGGTGTAACTCGCCAATATAAACCGGAGTCATCTCTGGCTACTACGCCCTTGTAAGTCATATAAATAATTGCGCCATCGTCGGTTTCCAAGGTGATGCGCACATCGAGACTACTGTGGCCTGAAACCTGAGTGATCCAGTCGGCCCCACCATCGTGCACCATGCCTTTTAAGCGGGCGCCAGAAAAAGTGCCACCGGTTACTGGCGCAATGCTGGTATGCCCCGCATCAAGTTGAGGATCAACATCCAGCAGTAATTCTAATAAGAATTCAGACTCTAAGTCACTGGCGGGTGATTGTGCTGTGGCCATGAGAGGTACTCCTACGAGCATGAATGTGGCTATCAAGAAAGAAAACGTACGAAACTCTTTGATTCGATTGATCATTATTATTCTCCTGTTAAGGGTTTTGATGATAGTTCGAACCAATCAAGAAGTCACAGTCTCTTGTGTGTTTATTTTATTATCGAAGCGCTTCAAAATGGTAGGCAGATAAAGTAAGTCCAGCACTAATGCCAACACCACTATAGGGACCAGCAATTTCGCTGATTGCTGGAAATATAATGTATTCGCAAAGATCAACACAGTTGTGCCAAAAGCGAGCACTAACGTTGTAATAGTTAGGGCAGGGCCAGCAACCTTTATTGAGTGCGCAATAGAATCACTCTTATTAGCGCCTGCCCTACGTCCTTCCAGGTAATGGCTTAGTATATGGACTGTATCATCGACTACCAGGCCAATACTTATGCTGAACAACATCATAACAAAAGGATCCAGTTGTCCCACGAATAATGCCCATAATCCAAAAACAATAGTTGCTGGAAGTAAGTTTGGTATTACACTTAGTATTCCAAAATACAAACTTCTAAAACCAATTATCAAACAAAGTGTAATAAGTAATAGACTAATTGAATAACCTTGCAATAACTCAATTGTTACAAGTTCATCCATGCGAGCAAACAAGAGTATTCCACTTCCATGGATTAGATTGGCTGTCTCGAAAGAGTCGGCAAATTGGGCAGTAATCCTTTTATCTAGATCAATGATTTCCTGATTAGACAACGGCAACGCATTCACTGTTAGGGTCAACTGAGAACTAGTCTTGTTAAGAAAGCTCGCCAGGGGTATGTAGTTTCTCTCTACAGTCCGATAGGCATTGAGATAGTTAGTATTAGTTTGAGTATCAAGTGGCAAAAAAAAGTATTCTTCTTGATTGTCATTTACTATCTGATTAATTGTTTTCAATACGTCGGTCAAACTTATAACAGATTCAACATCTTCCTGAGAAACTAGCCATTGTGAAAATTCGTCAATCTTGGTTAAAAAAATTGGGTCTATCGCGCCGTTCTCTATAGTGCTATCGATGCCATAGGTTAATGCTGGACCTCGATTCATGTGCTCGCTTACCACATCGTAATATTGACGAACCTCAGAATCGTCTGCTACGAAATCTAATCGATCAAAATCAGTTTCATTGAGAGGCAGCATTAACAAAGTAACAACTGCTATGGTGCTGCAAGTCCAAAAAATTCTTTTGTCATGCAAGTTAGTGAAATCTATGATCTGCTGAAGTTGATTCTGCAGAAAGGGGATATCTGTAGGATCAGAATCTTTGGGTAGCTTAGATAGCCATATAAGCAGGGAGGGCAGCATAGACAGGGTAAGCAGATAGGAAAAAATAATGCCAATTGCCACAATGCGTCCAAAATCTTGCACTGCTGGCGACGAGCACATGTTAAGTGACGAAAACCCTATAGCAGTCGTAAGCGCCGCTAACGTTACTGGTTGGAAGTTATAGTCCATACTATGGCGCATTGAAGCCACTTTCGATTGCCCTTTATAGAGGGCTTGTTTGTAGACTGAAATGATATGAACACTGGTAGCCACTGAAATTATGACGACGACCAAAGGAGCAATGATGGAAATATTGTTGAAAGCGAAGCTTAAGTAGCCCAATGCACCCACAGTGCAAAGCACAGTGAATAACACATGGGCGAGAATACAAATTCCCAGTGTAATAGATTTAAAGCAGTAACAAATTACTAATACGCAAAGAAGAATTACGATCGGGAGAAGGGTGGTTAAATCATCTATCATGGCCTGTTGGCTAGATTGCTCAAGAAGAACATCTGCATTAGCAAATAGCGTTACTTCAGGATTTGATAGCCGTAACTGCGATTGCAGATCCAGCACAGCAGTAGCAATTTCCAGCCGCCCTTCATTGCCAACATCTCTGTTGTTTAACGTAATAACAGCAAAAGTCAAAGCACCATTCTTCGAAAGCAAGTTATTCGTTAGCAGCCTATCCTTTCTAGCATTTTCGCTGACTTGTAGCAGCTCAGGGGTAGAATATTCCTCCAATGGTTTGCTAAATAAACGGGCTTGAGTCTCAGGAGAAGTAAATTCAAGTATCGTTGTGATGCCGCGAATGCGGGGAATAGTGGTGAATGTCTCCTTGAGCTCTGCGATCGCATAGAGAACAGCGGGCGTGAAAACGGTTTCACCTGGTTGCGCAATGAATGCGAAACGAATTTCTGAATTGGGAGGAAACTCTTCACTTAAAAGCTCAAGTTCATCAAGATAAGGGTCGCTTTCGGTTAGTAATGCGTTTAAAGAGGTATCAAAACTCGTTCGTAGTATTCCTATGCTTAGTAGTAGTGTAACGACAGTTGCAAGCATAATCAGGATTTTGTGATTAGCAACAGTTAAGTGCGCAACTCGTTGCGATAAAGAAAAATTTCGTGTTGCGATTTTCACTTAACTATTTCCGACTGTCTTGCAGTGTCCAATCCAACTTCTTATGCCACTGCTTAAAAATTTTTGTTTATGTAAGATGAAATAAAATTTACGTGTCCAATCTCGTTGTGGTGCAGTAAGGCGGACAAGGGTTCCCCGATTAAAAGCATCTTGCAATGTAAGCTCGGACAAACAACCAATTCCGAGTCCGGCCTCAACAGCTCTTTTTATACCTTCTGTATGCTGTAATTCTAATCTCAAATTAGATTCAGATAACAAACCACTCATCGCTCGATCAAAAGCTTGTCGTGTTCCAGAACCTCTCTCACGGACTACCCAGTCTGCAGCGACTAAATCCCTGTCAGTTAGTTTTTTCCTTTTAGCCAAAGCGTGGTCAGGCGAACAAAATAGTGAAAGCTCGTCTTCGCGCCAGTAGCTGACATCAAGATCTGCTTCCAGAAGCTCACCTTCGATCAAACCAATGTCTAATTCGAAGTTGCGGACTTTGTTGGCAATAGCGAGGGTGTTTTCTACCTGTAGCTCTACTTGTGCGGAAGGGTGATCCTGCATAAAGTCCGACATGATACCGATTGCCAAATAATTGCCAATAGTTAATGTCGCACCCACTTTTAATTCGCCTATATCTGATTGATTTATAAGTGAATATTCTATCTGTTCAGCTTGGGAGATAAGTGCTGTGGCCTTTGGTCTAAGCAAAGCGCCTTGTTCGTTAAGTTGTAAGCGTTTCCCGATCCTGTCGAACAAACGAACGTCAAAGCGATATTCGAGCTCTTTCAAGGCGGTGCTCGCAGCTGACTGAGACATCGCCAACTCAACTGCCGCGTGGCTCACATTCTGATGATTCGCGATTGCTATAAAGACCTGGAGCTGTTTGAGCGTAAAGTGCATTGACAAAGTATATCTAATAAATAGATATAAGATATATAAATAATCTATTTTACAGATATATTATGGAAGTTTACGATCTGGCATCACTTAAGTAGAGGCGATTAACAGTGGCTCATCTATCAACTCAATCTGTGACTGATGTGCATCATTGGAATGAATCGCTTTTCAGTTTTAAAACAACACGTGATCGATCCCTACGATTCGAGAGTGGTCATTTTGTTATGTTGGGTTTGGAAGTTCAGGGGAAACCTCTGATGCGAGCCTATAGCATTGCGAGCCCAAACTACGACAAAGAGTTGGAATTCTTAAGCATCAAGGTTGCTGATGGACCCCTCACATCAAAACTTCAAAATATTAAAGTGGGTGATGAATTATTGGTTAGCAGCAAACCAACTGGAACTCTAGTTGTTGATCATCTTTTGGAAGGCCGCAACCTTTACTTAATTAGTACTGGCACAGGTCTCGCACCCTTTGTCAGCATTATTCAAGATCCGTCTGTTTATGAAAGATTTGATAAAATAGTCCTTACACATGGTGTTAGGTTTACCAGCGAATTGGCGTATCAACAACTAATTAATGACGAACTTCCTAATAACGAGTTCTTTGGTAATGATGTAAAAAGAAAGCTTGTCTATTATCCATCCGTGACTAGGGAAGAATTCTGCAATCGGGGGCGCATAACTGACTTAATGTTATCGGGCAAACTGTTTAAAGACATTGGATTGTCCCGAGCCAATCCAGAGCATGATCGTTTCATGATTTGTGGTAGCCCCAGCATGCTAAAAGATACCTGCAATATATTGAACGTCTGGGGATTCAGAGAATCCCGTCGAGGCATAAGAGCTCATTACGTGATTGAGCGGGCTTTTGCAGAGTAATCAGCTCGGCAACAAAATCCTCATTTATCCGGATCAAGCGAAATCGCCTGTAATCGTCTATTGGTGTAAACTAGGCTGCTGTTGTCTCTGTTCTAGATTTCAAGCCCGATTTGCTTCTAATTGGAGATTATCGTGAATAACTTGTTTTGTCTCAAAATACGCTTTCAAGCTTTTGTAGCTCTAATACTTTTTCCGGCCATTGCTGTCGGCCAGGACTATGCAGTAGCTCGCACCAGTTTTGGTGTCCCTGATTTACAAGGAACATATAACATTGCCACTGTCACAATGCTGGAACGAGGCGAACAATTTGGTGGTGAGCTGGTTATCACGCCAGAAGAAGCCGCTCGAATTGGTCAGACTGGTGAAAGCTATCTTGATACGTTGATTGAGAGCGTGGGTGGCGCAGAGGCTGCTGTGGGAGGATACAATACTTTTTGGATGGACCCGGGCGAGCGCATGGCTTTAATAGATGGCGGGATACGCACTTCGATAATTGTCGAGCCAGAAAATGGTCGTCTACCTTGGGCCGAAGGCGCCCTGCAAAGCATTTTTGCTGCTCGAGCAGGGGTTGGTGAATTCGACGGTCCTGAAGTGAGGCCAATGGCAGAACGCTGCCTCGTTGGCTTTGGGTCTTCCGGTGGTCCTCCCATGTTGCCGGTTTTGTACAACAACCATAAGCAGATAGTGCAGACTGAAGATTATGTAATGATAATGGCTGAGATGAATCATGATGCTAGAATTGTGCGCATGAAAGACAGTACTCATGACGAAATTGCTAAGTGGTTAGGTGATTCTGTTGGATATTATGATGGAGACACCTTGGTGGTTGAAACCACCAATTTTCATCCACAGCAGGGCTTGCGTGGTGCTCTTCGACATTTCTTATTTCTGTCTCCTGACGCCAAAGTGACTGAACGTTTTTCTCGACTTGATGAAAACACTTTGCTCTATCGTTTTACCGTTAACGATCCAAAAATGTTCTCTAGACCATGGACCGGAGAATTACCTATGAATGCTGTGGAAGATATTATCTACGAATACGCTTGCCATGAAGGTAACTACGCAATGCCGGGAATTCTCGCTGGTGGTCGCCGGGCGGAATATGAAGCAGCTTCGCAGAATTGATCATCTGGTAAAGTAGAAGGGGGTTGTCATAGACGGTCACGTCTATGACAACATTAGAACTATTCGTAATTGCGATTGAGGGATTATAGCAATCCGGCTCTATCCAGCACTCCGTCCAAGCGTTTTTCCAATTCCGATGGTGCCGGATGCATCGGTAATCGATGCTCATTATTTGGCAACAGGCCCATGCGTTTCATCATGTATTTAATTGGAATTGGGTTGGTGTCATAGAATACTGATTTGTTGAGCTCGAAGAGTTGATGGTGAAGTGACTTTCCTTTTTCTAGATCATTGTCCCAAACCGCGTGGCACATCTCTGCCAGAATTCCAGGACGCAAATTTCCAACGGCATTCATTAATCCAACTGCACCGATCGCCAATTCAGGAAAACTGAGTTCTTCTAGTCCCACAAAGACACTGAAATCTGGGAACTCAGCCAAACATTCAGAAACAAAGCCAAGATCGTTTACCGCATGCTTCATGCCAATGAAAGTTGAAGACTGCTGCTGTAATTGTCTAATGGTTTCAATAGTGATTGACACAGCAGCCCTGCCGGGAATGTGATAGATCATCCACGGAATATCTATGTCCTTAGTGATTTCAAGGTAATACTCAATAATTCCCCGCTGTGGTGGCCTAATGTAATAGGGAGTAACGATAAGTAGAGCATCAGCCCCAGCTGCGACAGCATGGTCAGTTAGCGCTTTCGATTCTGCCAAGGACTGAGAGCCCGTGGCAGCAACAACTGAAATAGAGTTATTAGACGTAGTAATAGCAACATCAACTAATTGATTTCTTTCAGCCACTGTCAGTGTGGAAGGCTCAGCTGACGTGCCATTTACCAGGATGCCATGAGATCCTTCGTTAACATGGAACTCAATTAGTTTTGCGTAGGTATCCAAATCCACATCACCATTAGAGAAAGGAGTGATTATCGGCGGAATTGATCCTTTTACTACGTTACTCATTTTACATTCCTTTTAGGAATAACTAGTTTTCGTTTTCCAAACTGTTGTTGAGATTTATGAGTTGGTTGAGAAGTCCTGTTAGTTCTCGCTTGCCCAATTTTCTTTCAATAGAACGGTATATTTTTTCTGATGCAGGAACTACTTGCTGATATTTTTTCTGCCCCCTCGCTGATAGACTAACCAGCACTTTGCGTTGATCCCCGATATCTGTTGAACGCTTAACGAAACCCTTCTCTTCCAAGTTCTTTAAAATCCTCGTCAGGCTTGGAGGCAGAATCATACTTTGTTGTGAAAGTTCGAATGCTTCTATTTGTTTATTGGTTGCAAGCACGCGAATCACTCGCCATTGCTGATCAGTCAATCCAAACTGCCGCAGCATTGGTCGAAACAGGAACATAGTGGATTCCCGCGCCTGCAGCAATTGCATGGGTAAGCTTCGATTGATGTTTCTAAGTTTCGCCATTAAATCAAATCTGTAGTTATATCAGTTCGTTAATAATTGGATTGGACAGTATTCCAACACCGGGGACTTCGACTTTAACTACATCGCCGTCGCGCAGATACTTGGGTGGATCAAATCGTGCTCCTGCGCCATTGGGTGTTCCTGTAGCGATTAAGTCTCCTGGCTTTAAACGGTAGAAGGAGGATAAATAGCTGATAAGAAAGCGAAAAGGAAACATTAGATTATCCGTAACATCGTTTTGTCTTTCTTCGCCATTAACTCGAGTAACGACCTGTAACTTACCCATTGGATTAACTTCATCGGCGGTGACCATCCAAGGGCCAACGGAACCGGAACCTTCAAAGTTCTTTCCTTGGGTTACATTGAACTTTGCATGCCGCAGGTAATCTCTCACCGATCCTTCATTCATAATAGTAAGGCCGGCTATGTGTTCGTGGGCATCTTCTTGAGAAATTCTTCGCCCCTCTTTTCCTATGATTAAAACTATCTCACCCTCGTAATCCAATTGTTCAGATTCTGGTGGGTTATTAATCTGTTGCCCATGCCCGACAAGAGACTCTCTACTGCGCATAAAAACACTGGGATACTTGGGTGGATCACTATCGTCTTTATACTCTGCATTACGGTTGTTGTAATTCACCCCGATACAAATAATTTTTTCAGGATTGGGAATAGTTGGCTTGTATTGGATGTCATCCAATGAACAATCAGCTTCCGAAGAAGTGACAAATTTAGTGAGTTCTTCCAAGCGTTGCTCACGAATTGCTTGCCGAAGATCTATAATTTCAGGGTAGTGTTTGGAAAGGTTTACGACGCCCTCACTACTTATTCCCCCAAAGTAAGGCTTGTTGTCCTTTGTAAAACTGAGAAATTTCATAGTGAATTATTCCAATTGCTAATTGTGCGTCTGCAACGTCATATCTAGCGCAAAAAAGTACATGTATTGATTTATTTAATATATTAAGTAATATAAAAATCCAATGCTAGCATTTTGAGATTTGATTTATGCCTCATCAAATCATAGAAGTCTCTTCGAATATTAGTGAGAAACTTGAACTAGACGGTTTGGTTCGAGTACTCCATGAATGCGCTGCCCAACAAAATGTATTGCCTGTTAGGGGTTTGCGCACGCGAGTTCATGTCGCTTCCCTCTGCCTAATAGCAGATCAATCCTCGGACTATGGGTTTATCGCGGTTTATTTGCGTATCGCTGAAGGGCGCTCCTTAGAGACTCGTAAGGAAGTTGGTGAAGCTCTTTATGAATGCTTATGCAAACATGTTGATGAGAATATTGTCGATGTGCCATTAGCCCTATCCTATGAAATTCAGGAGATAAGTACTGAAACACGATGGAACCGCAATCGAATTCCAGAGTTCATGTCAGACCAGGAGAATCCTTCATGAGCCGGGAATTATTTGAAGAAAATTTGCAGAAAATAAAGCCGTTGCTCGCAAAATTTTCTGCAGAACCTATTCGACATTTTATTAATGGTGAATCAGTAGTAGCCTTTAACGGTAAAACATTTAGCAATCATTCACCTGTGGATAACTCACTGATTGGGGCAGTATCGGCTGGCACTGCTGAGGATATCGATATTGCCTGCCGAGCAGCGGAAGCAGAGTTTGATGATTGGGCGGCACTCCCTGGCAAACAACGCAAAGAACTTCTACATGCAATCGCTGATGCAATCGAAGCAAACGCGGAAAATATTGCTTTAGTTGAAAGTTTTGATACCGGCCAGCCCCTAAGGTTTATGAAAAAAGCTGCAATTCGTGGTGCTGAGAATTATCGGTTCTTTGCCGACATGGCAGCAGATGCACGCAATGGCCTTTCTCTGCCAGCACAACAACATATGAATTATAGTACTAGGCAGCCAATTGGGCCCGTCGGCATCATCACGCCTTGGAATACACCGTTTATGTTATCAACGTGGAAGATCGCACCAGCCTTGGCTGCGGGCTGCACAGTCGTGCATAAACCTGCCGAATGGTCACCCTGTTCTGCTTCCTTGTTGATAAATATAATGCACGAAGCTGGTTTACCTGCTGGGGTCGTCAATACTGTTCATGGCATTGGTGAAGTTGCAGGTAAAGCACTTACAGAACACGAAGCCATTAAAGCAATTGCCTTTGTAGGTGAGTCCCAGACTGGCAGTGCGATTATGAAGCAGGGCGCTGACACACTTAAACGTGTTCATTTTGAATTAGGAGGTAAGAATCCTGTCATCGTTTTTGACGATGCGGATCTCGAACGTGCATTAGATGCAGTAGTTTTCATGATTTACAGTTTGAATGGTGAGCGCTGCACGTCATCGAGTAGACTATTGGTACAGTCCACCATCGCGGAAGAATTTGTTGAAAAGGTAAGGGCAAGAGTCGCAGCCTTGAATATCGGCCATCCATTGGATCCAGCCACAGAAATTGGCCCGCTAATTCATCCTATTCACCTCAATAAAGTTGCGTCCTATTTTGATATTGCCAAAGATGAAGGAGCGACTATTGCAATCGGCGGCAATGTGCCAGATCTAGATGGTAAAGGCTGTTTTGTTGAGCCAACACTGTTTACCAAAGCGACCCCGGACATGCGTATTTCCCAAGAAGAAATTTTTGGGCCTGTACTCACAGCTATTGAATTTGTTGACGAAGCAGACGCAGTGGAGATTGCAAACAGCGTGCGTTACGGCTTGGCGGGCTATGCTTGGACCGGCGATGCAGGCCGTGCAATAAGACTTGGTAGAGACTTGGATGTCGGTATGATATGGGTGAATTCTGAAAATAATCGTCACTTACCTTCGCCATTTGGAGGCATGAAAGCCAGCGGTATTGGTCGAGATGGCGGCGATTACAGTTTTGATTTTTACATGGAAACGAAAAATGTTTGTATTGCCACGGATGATCATCACGTTCCCAAACTCGCGAAAGTCTGAAATATGAGCCTCTATCAGGCACAAAAAATTTTGTATCACTTAAATCGTGACGAAGAAATGCAACAAACTTTCCTCACAGATAAAGCCGCTGTACTCTCAAGATATGATTTGTCAACGGAAGAGTATGAAGCATTGCATTCAGGCGATATCGGGTTACTTTACGTGTTGGGCGTAAACGGTCAGATATTGATGCACTATGCAGCATTCTTGAAGGTGGAATGGTTTGACTATTTGCAGCTTATGCGAGATGGCGTGGATAATCATGGCCCAGTTCGGGCAGGAATTTATGCGATGACAGCAGGTGGGGAGCAATTTGCAGAAACTCCCGTTACATCCAGGGACCCGAACTAATGAGCTTGGTCTATGCCGGAATTCTAAGTCATGCTCCGGGGATAACTGGCCGAGCGAATCTAGCGACTAATACCTTAGTGCGCGATGCTTTTTATAATTGCTTAGAAGATCAACGGAATGAAATTGAAGCGAGTGGGGCGGAAGTCTTAGTTGTTGTAGCGGCTGAGCATTTTGCGAATTTCTTTATGGATAATATGCCAGCCTACTGTATCGGCATTGGAGAAAAACATTATGGTCCTGTCGAAGATGCTGAATGGTTGAAAATTCCAAAGACCTCAATTCCTGGCGCGCCTGATTTAGCGCTGAAGCTTGCCAAACAAGTTATGCAAAGAGTTGATATCGCTTACTCGGAAGAATGGAAGTGTGATCACGGTATCATGGTGCCCCTGCATTTTTTAACACCAAATTTTGATATGCCAGTTATTCCTTGCAATATAAATTGTCAAGGACCGCCATTAACACCGCTGACGAGAGCATGGCGATTTGGTGAGGCCCTCAGACAGGCATGCAATGACCAAGCGGAGAAAATAGCAATAGTCGGTACTGGTGGTATTTCCCATTGGCCGGCAACGCCTGATTCCGGCAAAATCAATGAGGCTTGGGATCGAGAGTTTTTAGAGCAATTGATGAATCAAGACAAACAAAAGCTGCTTAGTTATACGGATGAAGATGTTTATGATCAGGCAGGCCAGGGTGGATTCGAGATACGAACACTGATTGCCGCTGCAGCAGCTGCTGGTGGTAAAGGCGATTTGCAGTTTTATTCTGCAGAGCTCCCGATTTTTGCAGTAGGGTGCACCGTCGCTCGATTTGAAATTTCGAGTGAAAGGTAGAAGGCATGAGTGAAAATTCCTACCCATTTCTCTACAACTGCTGGTACCCAGCAGCCTGGGTTCATGAGTTGGCAGATGCTGCAAAAGTAGCACGAGTGTATCTCGAGAAACCTATTGTCATTTACAAAGGCGAAAGTGGTAAATACATTGCGTTGGACAATCGATGTTGTCACAGGGGCGCTCCGCTTTCTTTAGGGCGAGTAGAAGGCGATTGCATACGCTGCATGTACCACGGTATGAAATATGACGACAGCGGTGTTGTTATTGAAATTCCGGGGCAGGATTTTATTGGCCCGAATCATCGTGTGCAAAACTATCCAGTCGTCGAGAAAGGCAATCTCTTATGGATCTGGATGGGTGATCCTGGACTAGCAAGTGCTGATGATATTCACGATTACGAACCTCTTTCAGACCCAACTTGGCGTGGATTTGAGAAAGAAGCCTATCTGCACTATGACGCAAATTGGATGTTAATCGTTGATAATCTGGCGGATTTTTCCCATCTGGCCTTTGTGCACACCAATACGTTAGGGGGCTCTGAGGATTATGCCTTCGTGACTAACCCAGAAGTCAAGAAACTCGACAAAGGGTTCAATATAGTCCGTTGGAGTAAAAACGATGCGCCCGCGCCTTATCACCTTAAGGTGAATCCTGATGCGCCAGAGAAGCTGGACCGATGCAACAGCGTCCAGATGCTGGTTCCGGGCAGTTTTTTTATGTCTACAATAATGGCACCAGTGAACTGGGATCCGAATAGTGAGAACTTCGATGGCGTTAAACAATATCGAAATTGCCAGTTCATGACACCAGAGACTCGATCTACTACTCATTTCTTTTGGAATTATTTACACAATTATCGTATAGACGATCCAACTATTTCTGTTTCATTGAAGGCCAGCCTGCTCGAGGGCTTTATGGAAGATAAAGAAATTATTGAAGCCCAACAAAAAATGTTGGAGTACCAAGAAGAGTTTCAACCCAGAGGGCTGCAGGGGGATGAGGCGCTGATACACTTTCGGAAAGTCTTCAGCCAACTCTTGAAAGAAGAACAAGAAAATTTTGATTTTCATACACGTCAGTTGGGGAATCCAATTATCTAGCAATACCAAAGGAATTGTTTATGCAGCGACAATGGGTTTATACAGGGATAATTCTATTTTTGTTTTTAGTTTTGGTTTTTGGTGTTCCGCTCTTTCCTGACTTCATGGCCATAGACATTTTTGGCCCGATGAACCTCGGTATGCTCGTGTTTCTTGTTCTGCATTTGTTGACACCGATATTGGCATTTCGCTATTTAAAGCAAAGCCAAGGAGAGTAACCCGTGGGTATCTTTCTTTTTCTCGTCATTATTATTGGTACAGTTGGGTTAACCATTGTTGCTTCTAAAAGAACATCTAGCGCTGCTGACTTTTTTGTAGCGGGCGGCAAGATTGGAGGACTTTCTAATGGTTTCGCCATTGCCGGTGATTTTATGTCGGCAGCAACATTATTGGGAATTACAGCGATAATTTTTGGTGCTGGATATGATGCTGTTATCTATCTAGGTGCGCCATTAGGTGCATTCTCTATCGTAATTTATCTCATGTCAGATAAGTTGAAAGCACTTGGTAAATACAGTTTTACTGACATAATTTGTACTCGGTTAAAACAAAAACCTATTCGAATTCTTGCTGCAACCACGACTCTAAGTTTTTCCTTAATGTATTTGATGGTACAGATTGTCGGTGCAGGTGCATTGATCGAAGTATTATTTGGTATTTCTTATATCTGGTCAGTCATTATTGTCACAGCACTAATGGTTATCTATGTAGCTGTTGGAGGCATGTTGGCGACAACCTGGGTACAGATCACTAAAGCTATCTTGTTGCTTGTTGGTGTAACAGTCTTAGCATTACTGACTCTGGCAAGCTTTGATTTCAGTTTTTCCTCTATGTATGAGGCCGCTCAATCTAATCACGGTACAGATGGCTTGCTGACTAAAGCAGGCGGTCTTGGACTCACCACAGTGTCGGCGGTGTCTCTAGGTGTTGGACTTTGTCTAGGCTTGGCCGGATCGCCCCATCTTTTAATGCGTTTTTTTACTGTTAAAGACAAAGCTAGTGCACGAGTGTCGGCTGGTGTTGCTCTTGGTGCTATTTCCTACGTTAATATACTAATATTCTTTGTCATAGGAGTTGGCTCGGTTGCACTGGTTAAAGGCAATCCTGTTTACTTAGATAGTGCGGGCGGAATAATTGGTGGAAGTAATATGGTATCAGTGCATCTAGCTGACGCCGTTGGTGGTGAGATTTTCTTGGGCATCATTGCCGCAATCGCTTTTGCGACAATACTTGCTGTGGTCGCGGGTTTGATGTTGGCATCTGTCACTGCGCTTACCCATGATATCTACACGAATGTCATCATGAATGGTGAAGTAGACCAACATAAACAAATTAGATTATCTAAGTATGCAGCCGTTGCTCTTGGAATTGTCGTTGCCTTATTAGGTATCGCTTTTGAGCGGCAAAATATCGCTTACTTGGTGAGCCTAACCTTAGCGATCGGAGCTTCGACAAATTTTCCATTGCTGATATTGAGCATGTACTGGCAGGGATTGACGACTAAAGGGGCTGTAACGGGTGGAGTCATTGGGCTTGTTGCTGCAATACTGTTGATGGTGTTTGGCCCAGCAGTATGGGTTGACGTGCTGGGAAATGAACAACCTATCTTTCCACAAGCCTATCCTGCTCTTTTTTCTGTATCTTTAGCGTTCTTTACCATGTGGGTGGTATCCATATTCGATCGATCAGACCAGGCTGCTGAAGATAGAAGCAAGTTTGAAATAATGAAAACAGCTTAGCTTTTTGTTGGTTTCTAGCGAGAGTCCGTGGTGAAAATATCCAGATCGTTCGCCAGAATTACTTCTCCATCGTATAGAGCTTCTATTTCATTCAATACAGATGCCTCCGTCGTTCCATAAAACAAGCCATGATAGAGTACCAGCCTTTTCGGTTGTGCGATTCTAGCTAGGCGCGCGAGCTCATTTGAAGTGGTGTGCACACTATTATGATAGCGCTGAAAATCCGGTGAATTTTGTTCTAAGCCTTGGCGAGAAATTACCTCATGAAAGAGTAGATCAACCCCTTGAGCTTTTTCCGCAATGACTTCGCTATAGGCAGTATCACCACTGATAACGATAGAAAGATCATTGGTAATAATTTTGAAACCAAATGCAGGATCAATATCACCATGATCGACAAGAAAAGCTTCGATAGTTAAATCATCTTCTTGCAGCAATATCCCTGGGGTAATTGTAGCTGCGTCGACTCTAAAACCGTCTGGGTTAGAAACTGGTTGCACACCATTGATTCGAAAATTGGCATCAATTGAAATTAGTTCATCTAAGGTATTTGCAATAGGTTCAACACCTATCGGCCCCCAAGCTTGCAAACCATTACCCCTCCGCCACCATAAAGTATGTGCAAGTTCAGAAAGATCCATGATGTGATCACTGTGCAAATGAGAAAGAAACACACAACAAATTTGAGAGGGGTAGAGCGAAGGAATGTCATACTTATAGCGTGCAATCGTAGCCTGACGAATAGCACCTGAGCCAACATCAAACAAATAGCTTTGTCCTTTGTGAATAACTGCAATACTTGAGCCTGCGCGGAAAGCGTCGGGAATTGGTGTGCCTGTTCCTAGAATAACCACTTTGGTCTTTTCAGCCAGTTCTTCTGGGCTAGGTGCTTCTCTGGTTTCTATACGAGCACTAGGAAGAGTCAGTGAATAATCGGCTTGATTAAGTGAGTTAGAGCTGCAGCTAGTAACTATTAATACGCAAAGTAGGCAAAGAGTTGATGCGACTCGACTGATGGGGTAAGAATTTGTCATGGCAGAAAAAACGTTATTGATTAATTTGGAGAAGCATAGCGTGGGGACTCTAAAAAGCAAAAATAATTTATCTTTGCACTGAAAATGAAGCAGGGAATCAAGAATTATTCATACAGTGGAAGCCACAGGTGCTTGGCTAATCTAGCCTAATGATCTTGTTAAAAACAAGAGCGATGCTCGTAAACCCTTGGAGCAGCCACAAAATAGACAAAAAAAGGGGCGCACTGCGCCCCTTTTTTTAAATAATGTTGCCTCAAAAATCAAAAGATCGCGACTAAACACCCTTTTGAATCTGGAATGTTCTCCATATTAACAGTGCCGCCAGCGAGGATAGTGTCTAGTGCATCTTTTAAATACCACTCGTTAGCATTGTTGCGCTGGGTTTCGTATCCAAGCTGATCATTAATAGGGCCGCGGAACAAAACCTCTTGCGTATTTGGATTCACTACAAAGACTTCCGCAGTTCTTTCAACCCCTAAGGCCTTTGCGAGGTTTTGACCATCATCTTTTAATATAGGAAAGTCAATTCCAAACTCATCAGCTTCTTTTGCAATCCGTGGAAGATTATCCTGAATATTTGAATTGAACATGCTGAAGGCAATATTCTGTTCTGTGTATTCTCTGCGAACTTCGCGGTAGTTTGGTAATGCGATTCGGGCGATTGGACAGCCAACGCCTTGCACATAAAAAACAGCGAGCTCGAAATCTCTATAAGTGTCCAAGTTGTGAACTTTACCTAGATGGTCGGTGAGTTCAAATTCAGGCATTGAACGCAACCAATCATCTGCAAGGACAACCATCGTTGAAATAGCCAAAGCGATGCAGATTAATATTTTGCTCAGGAATTTCATTCTTCTACTCCTTTTATACAACAATCTAAGTATTCGTCTTTCTGTTACACAAATTGCAACTAGCTATTAGCTCTGGCTAAACCAGAGATTTGAGTACAAGTCTACCGGATAACAGTGTATTTGCTCAAAGTTTGTCTATCTAGAGTAAGATCAACTGCAGAATCAATGCGATAAATCGGCGCCGACTCCCAATAGAAGGGCTATATAGTAGCAATATAGCCAGCCTCTACCTAATTTTTAGATCAGCTTTGTCACAGAAAATCACACTAGATTTGGGTATTTTTTAGTAACTGATTAGCGATGGAATGGATCACCATTTGACAGTTAATGTTCTGTTCATTGAGACGGGACGGCAACAGGAGTAAGATTCTATGTTGTCAGCAGTGTGTTGATTGCACCTGGCTTTCACTAGGCACTCGGAGATTAAAAATGACAAAGACCACGGCTCTCCTTGCAGTTCTCATACTATGCTTTAGCGCCACGGCTCAAGATTGGGACATGCCTCGCACTCCGGACGGCCAACCGGATATGCAAGGAATTTGGTCGAATGCTTCCCAGACTCCTCTAGTTAGACCCGAAGAATACGGGACCAAAGGATTTTTGAATGAAGATGAAGCACAGGCTCAAATGCAAGCCTGGCGTGACAGATATGATCGACAAGGTCAGGCCATTGAGGGTGATCGAGCAGCGCCCACTGACGGCAATGCAAATGCTGGCTACAACAGTTTTTGGTGGGACCCTCGAACTCAAACAATCGAAATAAATGGCCAATACCGTACATCAATTATTGTGGACCCTCCTAGTGGGCAAATTCCTTTTATAGGCGGGGAAAATCCACGTAATGATCTGCGTTCGAAATGGCGTTCGCGTCCGGGGGTAGAGGCCTATGATGGGCATGAGATTCGGCCGCTAGCGGAACGCTGCCTGCTTACTTTTGGGTCTGGCTCTGGGCCGCCTATGTTGCCTATTCTTTACAATAATAATTACCAAATTGTGCAAACCTCAACTCATGTAATGATATTTGTTGAGATGGTTCATGATGCCCGCATAATTCCTTTAGACCAGGATCACAATCCAAATGATTTAGAGAAATGGATGGGAGATTCCGTTGGCTACTGGGATGGAGATACCTTGGTTGTTCAAACAAAAAACTTTCATCCACAACAATCTTTTCGCGGATCTTCTAATGATTTGATTATCACTGAGCGTTTTGATCTTTTAAATATCAGTAAGATTAAGTATACGTTTACTATCGAAGACCCACTTACATATTCCCAGCCATGGACGGGTGAAGTCGCAATGAATCGAAAGCCCGAAGACGAAGTGATGTATGAATATGCCTGTCATGAGGGAAATTATGCATTTCCAGGTATTATGGGAGGGGCCCGTCGCTTGGAGATAGAAGCCGCTGCGAACTGATTTTCATTAATGTTAGTCAGGTATTTACGACTAATTCTGACAAGAGTTGTGAAAACCTGTCTCGCGCTGGGTTTCTTTTGCGAATGAATCTTGAGGATTGTCTAAAGCATTAAGCAGAGAATCGAAATGTGCTGCCTAATTGGATATAGTGTTTTTCTCTAGTTCTATAGAGAAATGTCAGCAGATAGAAATAATACGAATAGTAAACGGAATTTTTATTGATGCCCTCCTCAGCCGCCAAACTCTATGACGATATTGTGTTTGGTAAACCTACACTCGTAATCTCGGTACTTCTCTTACTGGTCGTTTTTTTTGCGTGGCATGCACAAAATTTTCGCCTAGATGCATCGGCGGATTCATTGCTGTTAGAGAATGATCCAGACCTTGAGTTTTCTCGCGAAATTGGAGACCGATACGGTATAGGTGAATCAGTCATTGTGGCTTACACCCCCTTTGCTGATCTATTCGATCCCAAAACGCTTCAACTACTTAGTGAACTTCGGGAAGATTTATTGGTGTTAGATCGCGTTGAATCTGTGGACTCAATACTCAACGTTCCGGTGTTTGGCGATACGCCGTTAACAGGAATATCAGAAGACTATCTTACCATTCAGGATGAAGAGCAAGATCTAGAATTAGCTCGTCAAGAAATCATGGATAGTCCTATTTTTCAGAATGCGCTAATAAGCCCTGACGGCAATACAGCAGGTTTGTTGGTTGGTTTCTCAATTGATGAAACTTCTCGCGCCTTGTTAGCGCGTCGTACTGAGTTGAGGAATCTAGAGCGAGATGGTGGTCTTACTGTAGAAGAGGTGTTGGAATTAGTGGATGTTGAAGCAGCGTACGCAACCGACAGCGTAATAGCAGCAGACCGTCAACATGAAATCATCGGTGATATTAGAAATGTACTCGAAAATCACAAGGATAGTGCCCAGATATATCTAGGTGGTGCACCAATGATAGCCGATGACTTGGTGACTTTCGTGGAGGCTGATCTACGCAGTTTTAGTATTGCAGTGGTGTTGCTCATAATTGTGGCGCTTGGTCTAATTTTTCGAAAGTTGCGCTGGGTAGCAATGCCCCTAGCGTGTTGCGTTGTAGCCGGCACTATTATGGTCGGAGTTCTTGGGCTTATGGATTGGCGAGTAACGGTTGTATCTTCCAACTTTATTTCGCTACTTCTAATTATTATGATCTCCTTAACCGTGCATTTAATTGTGCGTTATCGAGAATTACGCGCAACTAGGCATTATAGTAATCATGATAAGGTACTTCGGCATGCAATTCGAAGTATGTTTCGGCCCTGTCTCTACACTGCGCTTACCACAGCAGTTGCTTTTGGTTCTCTTGTCGTTAGTGGAATCCTGCCGATTATCACCTTTGGTTGGATGATGGTGATGGGCGTCTCGACAGCGCTTGTAGTGGCATTCACTTTATTTCCAGCAGTCATGAGTATGCTTAAGACTGATGACGCACAGTTTTCTTCTAACTTAAGACTTAACCTCACCGCAGCTTTGGCGACCTTCACTGACAAGCTTAAAGGAAACGTTCTTATTATTTATGGCCTGATTCTGGTGTTGAGTGTAATTGGCTTAACCAGGCTTCGCGTAGAAAATAGTTTTATTGACTACTTCAGAGAAAGCACAGAAATATTTCAAGGCATGACACTCCTTGATGACAAACTTGGAGGAACGCTGTCCTTTGATGTCGTGGTGGACTTGCCGGATGCTGACGAAGAATTTGATGGCGGCTTCGATGATGGTTTTGGGGATTTTGATGATGGCTCTGGCGATAGTTCAGATAATTATGGTTATTGGTTTACCGCGCCCAAAATGGATCAGATTAAAGCAATTCATGAGTATTTAGACAATGATCAACAAACAGGTAAGGTGCTCTCTTTTGGGGCGGTTATTCAACTAGCAGAGAAACTTAATGCTAATGAACCTATAGATGGATTGTTATGGGCGTTACTCTATAGCCGAATACCGGAAACACTTAAGGATACAGTATTGAATCCTTTTGTTTCGATAGAAGACAATCAACTGCGGTATAATGTAAGAGTTATTGAATCGGCGGAAGGTTTAAATCGGAATGAACTACTGAAGCGGATTGAATCTGGCGTTGAACAGGAATTCGGGTTCGAAGACGAAGAAGTAAGATTAACAGGCATTCTTGTGATGTATAACAATGTGCTACAAAGCCTGTTTCAATCACAAATTCTTACTTTAGGTGTAGTAATGCTGGCCATCATGCTGATGTTTCTTGCTTTATTTCGTTCGTGGGCCATTGCTCTAATTTGTATCGTTCCTAATGCCATTGCTGCCGCAGTTGTCTTGGGAATCATGGGGTGGTTAGGTATTCCACTAGATATCATGACGATAACTATCGCCGCTATTTCTGTCGGAATAGGTGTAGATAATACTATTCATTATATGCACCGGTTTCGACGTGAGTTTCCGAGATTTGGTAAGTACCGGGAGACCATGTTTTTCTGTCATAACAGTATTGGAAGAGCGATGTATTTTACTTCCATGACTATCGTGGCTGGTTTTTCAATTTTGGCTCTGTCAAATTTTATTCCGACAATTGTATTTGGCCTTCTTACTAGTTTCGCAATGTTAGTAGCATTAACAGGTTCTTTAACTTTGCTGCCCCAATTGCTGATTACGTTTAAGCCTTTGGGAGAAGAAACCCTGTAAGGATCATAGCAAGAGATAAACTAATCGCAGTGAGCGGCTTGCTAATATTTGCTTGACTGTTTTATGCTGCGTTCGCGCACGAAAGTTGAATTTACAAAGAGTATGCCTATGAAGTTTTTGAGATTGTCCGTGATCGTAATTATCCTGGGATTGTTGGCCTCCTGCGGTGGAGAACCACAAACACCTGCTGAGCCGACTATTGTTGAGGGTTTCATGGCAGATCCCGAGGCAGTGGGGCGAGGGCGGGCGCTTTTCGCCGGCAGTTGTTCTGGCTATTGCCATCGCACTCAACCTGGTGAATCAGATGCCCTATTCCTCTTTGACTGTGAATGGAAAAATGGCGGTAGCGATCAAGAGATCTTTGACACTGTAACCAACGGTGTCCCCAATACTCGAATGGTTGGCTTTGGGTCAAATTTTCCAGAAGGCGATGATGACTTATGGAAAATCATCGCTTACCTACGTAGCAACCAGCAAGCTTGTTCATAATATTTTTACCCTAATTAGGAATCATCCATGGCTTTAAACTCACCAGACAAGGAAATTAAGGAAGCAAAAGGAGCAGGTCGCTCAGGCTTTATGGATGAGAAGCTGTTCAAATCCAGATCACTCACAATATTTGGCGAAATCAATGACAAGGTGGCGCGATCTGTGACTGAAATATTGTTAGCGCTAGCAGCTGAAAGCGACGATGCAATCTCTATCTATCTGAGTTCACCAGGCGGGCATGTTGAATCTGGTGATGTCGTTTATGACATGATTAAATTTATTAAGCCAACGGTAAAAGTAATTGGTACCGGTTGGGTGGCAAGTGCAGCTACTACAATCTACCTGGCAGCAGACAAGGAAAATCGTTTCGCCCTACCGAATACGCGTTTTCTCATTCACCAACCACTTGGGGGTTCACAGGGTGATGCGACTGATATCGCGATTCAGGCAGAGCAAATCGTCAAAACCAAAGCGAGAATTAATCAGCTAATAGCCAAGGAAACTGGACAAGATCTAGAGCGGGTAGCTGTGGACACTGATCGGGATTATTGGATGACAGTTGATGAGGCTGTTGCCTACGGCATCGTAAAAAAAGTCGTTGTGTCGGCGGATGAAATCTAATTTACAGAGATTTTCTTAAATACAGCCTGTCGATCTTTTGCCAAAGCACAGACAACCATGAAGTCTGGGGTGCAAGTCGCAGCAAAAGCAACGGCTGTTTGTGCATCAACTAATTCCGCCTGAATAATGCCAGTTACGCCGGCGTATTCAACTTCAACCCTTGCGATATTCCCTTCCACTGATCCATCTTTGCTAGTCCAAATAAAACCCATAGATTCAACTTGATGGACCTTCATGATGCCATTCGTAACTTCTACTTGTATTTGGAATAGAGTTCCATCTCCTATCCAATTTCCAGTCCAAACATTGTCGCTTGTTTCTTGTGCTGCAAGCTTATGGGACAGCAGCACCGCAATTATGAGTAGTGTTAAATTCGACCTAATTAAGTGCAAGACCGACCCCAAATAGCTGACCGTGGTTAATAAAAACAAGGAAATAAATCACTGCCCCAACAATCACCGCAATAGAATCTCGCCATAACCATTTGAGTTTTGGCGCTAACGCTGACTTAGAATTGCTGCGTAGGGTTACAAATTTTAAACCGGACCATAAGCTAAAACTCCCGAAGAGGAGTATTGATGCCAAATCACCATTCGTCCAGAGATGAGAAATTCCCCATATAAATACTCCCAGCAACATGGGGTTTCTCAACTGCCAGTGAATATAAGAGGTAGGTATATTACCCGCTACCAGTAGAATGAACGCGGGAATCATGAGTATTGAAGAAAGGTAACGCAAGCTGAAAGGAGGTTCCCACACCATAGTAAAAGGTGCGAGGGATTTGCCCCAAATAATAAGCACTAGCCCACTGAGTACAAATAAGGAGAATAGCCCTGTATAGGCAGTCCTGTTGGGCATGTGAGCTATGAATGAGTCTCTAAGCCCGAATTCTCGAAGGAGATGTGGGATGAAAAAAAGTAGTAGTCCTAGAATCAGTATCAGCACTGAGGGGGAGACTCTCTAGTATAGGCAAGGGTCAAGTGTAGCATGACTTGTGGCTGAATTAGGGCGGAAAGCTTCATTATTCGAGGCCTATAGCTTGGTCAAGAAGATTCCCAAACTTTGTTCCAATAATTAAACCTGAGCCACAGGATTTCCAATGGAGAACTCATGATTCATGATTGGCAAATCACGAACTCTCTGTCCTGTAAGTATGTAGAGAGCGTTGGTTACCGCCGCAGCGATAGGTGGTGTCGCGGGCTCTCCGAGACCACCTGGCGCCCCACCAGATTCAACAATGTGTACTTCTATCTTAGGCGATGAGGACATCCTTACTACTTCATAGTCAGGGAAGTTGCCCTGTGCAACTCGACCATTCTCAATAGTAATTTCGCCATACATGGCGGCAGATAATCCAAAAATAATGCCACTTTCAATTTGTGCTTCTACTATATCTGGGTTTACCGCCCATCCACAGTCAATTGCGCAAGTAACTTTATGTACGATTGGCTGATTGTCTTCATCCAACGACACTTCTGCAATTTCTGCTACAAAACTTCCAAAACTTTCTTGCACAGCAATACCTAAAGCGCGTCCTTCTTGTAAGTTTTCTCCATAGCCCGCCGCTTCTGCAGCAACCTCCAACACCTTTCTATGGCGAGGATGATCTTGCAGTAAATTAATCCGAAACTGATACGGATTCACACCTGCGCGATTAGCTATTTCATCAATAAATGATTCTGTGAAAAAAGTTTGTTGTGTGTGATCTACGCTTCGCCATGGTCCTATCGGGACATGGGTCTTACCATCGACAACCCGTATTGATTGATTCTCAATCGCGTAAGGTATATGAGATGCACCTGGCACCGATATCGGACCGGTAAAACGGCTATGCCACGCGGTTACGTTATTGTTGACATCAAATGCTGCTTTAAAATTATTGTGAACAGCGGGTCGGTAGTGATCCTGTTGCATATCATCTTCGCGACTAAAAATAGTTTTTACAGGAACGTCAAATTCCATAGCTATAAGTGTCGCATGATCGATTACATTAGAATTTAATAAGGGTACCCGTCTACCGAAACCACCCCCGCAATATGTTTGATGGAAAGTTACTTTGCTTTCAGGTAAACCGGCTACGGTAGCAACACGGCCAGCGGTGCCTAGCGCGTCTTGAGTGCTAGTCCATACTTCTGCGGCATCTCCTTTAAAATGAACTGTGCAGTTCATGGGTTCCATTGCAGCATGGGCAAGATAGGGGACTCGATAATTTGCTTCTAAAACGTCAGCTGCTGCCTCTAATTCTGCTTCAGCATCACCTACCTCTTTATCTTTGCTGCCATTATTTTCGGCAAGTTCTTTACTGAATCGGGCGTCGATGTCACTACTAGAGATAGAGTCATTTTCTGAAGCTTCAAAAGTAGCATCAACTAACGCTAATGCATTTTTTGCTCGCCAGTAGCTATCTGCTACTACCGCGAATGAATCCTCTAGTTCAATTACTCTTTTCACCCCTCTTAGGGTTAAGGCTTCAGTGGCATCAACTGAAGTGAGCTTAGTGCCAAAAACAGGCGCGAGCTTGATTGCCGCAAAGAGCATGTCATCGCTATGCGCATCTATTCCGAACATTGCCGACCCATCTACTTTTGCTGGAATGTCATTCCGAGATATTGCTTTACCCATAATATTGAATTGACTTCGGTCTTTAAGAATCGGATTTTCGGGAGGCTCAAGCAATGCGGCATCGGTGGCGAGCTGACCATAGCTCATTGATTGCCCAGAGGCGTTGTGATTTACGTGGCTGAGTTCTGTTGTTAGTTCATCGATGGGAACACTCAAGCGATTGGCCGCTGCTTCGAGAAGCATTTTTCTAGCAGCCGCGCCTGCTGTACGCATTGCTGTTTCGCCGGTGTAACGCACTGAGGAACTGCCACCGGTTATTTGCAAGTTCATTATCTCTGCTATAGGAAATGCGCTCATATTAACCAAGGGCATTAGGGCATCAGGAACCCCAAATTCGCCTGCAAAGCCTTTTATGAGATCTCCATTCGCGAATAAATCAATTGCTGGAGCTTGCTCAATTTTTATGTCTTCCCAACTTGCATCCAGTTCGTCGGCAGCCATCATAGATAATGCTGTGTGAATTCCTTGCCCCATTTCTGAGTGTGGTACAAAGATCGTGATTTCATTTTCTTTATCGATTTTTATAAATGAGGTGATGAAGCGTTCTGAACCTTTGGCCAACTCATTGTTGGCGCGGCTATGCCTGCTAGGACGGGTCGCTGAATATCCAATTAATACCCCGCCGCCAACCAGAGCAGTGGATACTATAAATCGTCTTCTACTAACTTTCATTGCTGGGCTCCTTAAGCATTCGCTAACGCGTGTATTGCTTTTCGCACTCGAGGATACGAGCCGCAACGGCAAATATTGGTAATGCCAGCATCAATTTCTGCATCACTGGGCTTTGGATTCTCCGCAAGCAAAGACGACACGGCCATAATCATTCCGGATTGGCAATAGCCACACTGCGGGATCTGGTGGTCAATCCACGCCTGTTGGACTGCTGCAAGGCCAGATAGAGAAGTATTGGTCCCTCCTATAGCGACCGCTAGGCCTTCTATGGTGGTGATTTCTTGCCCTTCAACTGCAGATACGGGGGTTACGCAGCTGCGAACTGCCTTGCCGTTGATGTGGACTGTGCAGGCTCCACAAGAAGCGATTCCGCAACCAAACTTTGTTCCAGTTAAGCCAATCTCATCTCGTATTGCCCACAACAAAGGCATTTCCGGTTCGATATCCAATATATGTTCAATGCCGTTCACTTTAAAAGTAGCCATTTTGATTTCCCTCTTTTCGGGTAATACGCGTTGATTTGCGCAGCATATAGCAGGGTTGCCACTGCATCAATTGATAAATAATACAAAAGCTTTATACCAATAGGTTAACTCCGGAAGCTGTGGGAGTATGTGCACCCTTATTGATTATGAGACGTTCCTAGGTATGGAATTTAATTACTCCGCTTTAGACACTGTTGTATCTGGAGAATCAGTCAAAGATTCCCTGCCAATTTTAATAGAGCGCCTGGGAGCTTCACGTGTATTTATAGTGGCTTCAAACAGCGTAAGTCAGGCTACCGACGAATTTGCTGAGATAAAAGTGCGATTAGATAGCAAATGTGTCGGGGTATTTGATCAGGTAGGAGCTCATACGCCTCGAGAAGATGTGCTTCGGGTCTTGAACAAAGTGCAAGCGTCAGAAGCAGATTTATTAATATCAGTAGGGGGAGGATCAATAATTGATTGCAGCAAGGCAGTACAGTTAGCTCTGGATCAAAATATTAACAGCGCGAATGAGCTTCTCGAATATGCCCAACTGAGTGACGGTAGCTGTGGCGCAAAATGGGGAGACTTTACCTTATTTGAAGAACCCGCGAAGATCCGACAAATAGCTGTACCTACAACACTTTCTGGTGCGGAATTCAGTAACAATGCTGGTGTGCTTAATACTCAAAGTGCGGCGAAAGAAGGCTATCGTGGAGTGAATTTATGCCCCCAGTGCATAATCTATGATTCAGAATTGGCAACGCTTACGCCGGAATGGCTTTGGCATTCAACAGCAATTCGCTCTCTTGACCATGCAATTGAAGGATATTGTTCCGCCGCGTCATCACCATACCTCGATGCGCATTTTCTAGAAGCAGTCGGTTTGTTTGCGAGCTCGCTTCCTGCAGCAAAATACAATCCTCTGAATTTGCAGGCTAGAGGGGAAAACTATCAGGCGGTCTGGTTAGCTTGCTGCGGACTCGGAACAGTTCCCTTTGGGGCAAGCCATGGTATTGGTTACATCTTAGGAAGTCTCTGCGGTGTTCCGCATGGGTTCACTTCGTGTGTTATGTTACCTGCTGTGCTTGACTGGAATAGTATTGAATTTTCTGAACGTCAGAAGGGTATTGCTAATGCGTTGGGACGTCCTGATTTGACTGCCGGGCAAGCCGTGAAATCTTTAGTAAAAAAACTTGACCTTCCGACTTGCTTGAGAGATGTAGGAGTTAAAAAAAGTATGCTGGATGAAATCGCAAAGCGAGCGATTAAACACCCTGTTGTAAAACATAATCCAAGAACCTTGAATAGTCCTTCCCAGGTGCGTGAAATTCTAGATATAGCTTGGTGATCCGGTTTCAATATTATGATCTAGTAGTCACCAAGAATTTGGAATTAGAAGCTTCGGTGGAGCAATAGTATCGCGCCAGAATTTAAGAAGCACTTATAGATACATAGAATATGCTAGATATTGAGTAAGAATTACTGCGGGGTAATTGCTCAGAGAGAATTTAGCAGTATTGGTTTTGCGCTCAGAAAATTCCCTAATTTCTCATAATGCCTGTGAATTCGGTTGGAATGGAAAGAATCGGCGGTGATTACAGTTGACTGCGGCGAGATTAACAGGACAATAGGCAAACGTTTCACAATTGAGGCAACTCCACATAGAAGGGGATTTGGGAGTTAAACACTGCCAGGAGCATAGCCAATACGGCACTCCGAGCTTTCGTTGTAAAACAGTCTGAGCTTGTGAATTATAAAAAAGGTGGATTATTTTATGAAAAAACTACTAAGCGGATGGTTGATTCTTTCTTTAGCTATACTAGTGGGCTGTGCCGCCGCGGCACCTCCTGCCGTTGGTATATGGGGTGTTGAGATGAATACGCCTTTAGGTGCCCTACCTGCTGTTTTAACTATCAATGCTGATGGATCTGGCAGTATGTCAGCTGATGGACTCGGCGAAGCGCCTCTTTCAGGAATTACATTTGATGGTAATGCTGTAAGTTTTGAAGCAGAAGTTGATGCCCAAGGCCAAACTCTAGTTCTTGATTTTAATGGAACCGTTGAAGGTGATTCAATGGACGGTGAATTTGGCAGTGATTTCGGAGCATTTGGTGTATCCGGTTCACGTCAGTAGAATCAATAAAGTCGAATAAAAAAGGGATTCAATAGAATCCCTTTTTTATTCCTGTAATTCTTAAATTACGTTTAGCCTCAAATCCTCTGTTACCCTGAGCAAATTTTCCTGTGCATTTGGGCTGTTTGGATGCAGATCAACAAGATTTTCAAAAGCTTGTTTAGCTTTGCTCAGTTGCTTCTGTTGCAGGTAAACTAGCCCTAATCCTGAAAGCGCGCCAAAATGTCGTGGTTCAAGCTCAAGAACTTTTTCTATGTCTGCAATTGATTCATCTAAATTGCCTAAAATATAGTGCAAGGTTGCTCTGCGATTCCAGCCCTCAGCGTAGTCTGGGAAATTTTCTATCAATTGCGTAAAAATTAGCATCGCTTCTGCATAACGATTGTAGTTCATTCGAGTAACGCCCATTTGTATAAGTTGCTCTACATCGTCATTAGCATGATTAAACCAAATTTCCCAAATCTGATTTTCAGTTGAGCGAATCGTAGTCAGGTCAGTGCTGATTAGTAAAGTAGAAAACAGGTCATCGAGACGTTCGTCGGATTGGTCCGCGATTACTGATGCCGGCAAAAATAGGAGGCAGATTAGAAAAGGCCGAAACATAGGTATAGTGTTTGTCCACTGAGTCTTAACATAGGGTAGGTTGAGTATAGCCTCTGCCTATATGAGCTGACTAGGTTTCCAAGTAATATCTAGAAATTAGACGCGGTCGCTTTTAGCCAGTCGTCTCGATAATATTCAGGAATTGGTTCGTTATTATGCAGCTGGCCTGGAGTGAGAGGTTTATAGATCTGGTCGAAAGTTTTCATCTCGCCACCAACGCGAGTATAGAGATCTGATGGCTGGAGATTACAGGGGTTGCTATGTCCCATTGAGCCGCACAATTCTGAGAATGCGCGCACAGTTGCATGGTGAAAGTTTCGGACCCGTTCGGACTTTTCTGGCACATCGATAGCGCGAGCGCGGGATGCATTTTGCGTTGCGATTCCCGTCGGGCAATGATTTGTATTACAACTTTGAGCCTGTATACAACCCAATGCCATCATCATTGAACGACCAGCATTAACTGTATCGGCGCCAACAATAATTTTTTCTAACATGTCAAAGCCAGTCGCAGTTTGTCCCGAGCTAATTATTTTTACGCGATCGCGGATATCAGCGCCAACTAGTATCTGATTAACGAAGTAAGTTGCTTCAATGCAAGGTGTTCCTATGCGATTGGAAAACTCTACTGGGGCAGCACCAGTTCCGCCTTCTGCTCCATCGATAGTTATAAAGTCAGGATAGATGTCGTATTTCAGCATCGCTTTGATTATCGCTAGAAATTCGATTTTTTTGCCTAGGCAAAGTTTAAAACCAATTGGCTTTCCGGCACTTAGATTTCGCAAATGTTCAACAAACTTCAACAAGCCCTCAGGGCAATTAAATTCAGGATGGGTTGGTGGTGATAGAACTGTTTCGCCGACTTGAACTAGTCGAATCTTGGATATCTCTTCGGTTACTTTTATCCCCGGTAATACACCCCCATGAGAAGGTTTTGCGCCTTGCGACAATTTAATTTCAATCATTTTTACAGTATCGAGCGAGGCTCTTTCTTGGAAGGCATCACCATTGAATGTGCCATCAGGATTGCGACAGCCAAAATAGCCCGTTCCTATTTGCCAGATTATGTCGCCACCATGTTCAAGGTGATGCTGACTAATGCTTCCTTCGCCGGTGTTGTGAGCGAAATTCCCCAAGGCAGCGCCACGATTCAATGCGGCGATCGCTGTTGAGCTGAGTGAGCCAAAACTCAATGCAGAGATATTTAGGCGGGACGCGCTATATGGTTGTTTGCAATCAGGTCCTCCAATAGATACCCGCTCATGTTCCTCATCGACCTCGGTTGTACTCAAAGAGTGCGCAATGCTCCTATACCCATCCTGCAAAATGTCTTGCTCGGTACCAAATGGCAGAGTGTCATCAGCCCCTTTGGCTCGCCGGTAAATGAGGTTGCGGCGTTCTCTGCTAAAAGGTTTTTCTTCAACATTATTAGCAATAAAGTATTGTTGAATTTCCGGGCGGATGTATTCCAACATGTAACGAAGATTAGCTAATACAGGATAATTGCGACGTAGATTACTAATACAGAAAAAGAGCTCAAAGGCTCCTAGTAAGGTCCATGATAGCAGTACCAAAAAGAGAATTAGTTGAAATGGGTAAGAAATTAGGGCTTGAATTGAATAAGTGTGCTCAATGCTTGAGTGCAACCATAGCAAGCTCAATGGCATCAAGATTACAGCGATTGCCCAATACAAGCGAGTAACAGGAGTCATAATGCCCTCTCGGAATAGAAATTAATCAGAGGACCAGCAGATCAGAAATTCATTACAAATGTAACGGCCGTTTCTGAATCAGTTTCGTCACGCCCAGACGGAACTTCAGTTTGGTGCTTAAGTCTTAATGAAAAGCGCAACGAGAGATTCTCAAGAATTTGTGTTGTGATGCCCGTATCAGAGCGATAAATGTTGGAATCAGTACCATATTCCACCGCAAGTTCCTGGCTAAAGGTGGCCGAGTTACTAATTATCCATTCGTACTCTCCTGCTACTCGCAAAATAGGTTCGTCAAAGTCAGAACCATTAAGTCGAGACCAGCGGATACCCACACCTGTATTAAGTATCAAGTCCATATCCGATCGGTTCTGCAAGAATCCACGCCTATAAGAGACTGTAAAATCTGATTGGCTGTCGAATCCGCTAAACCGATCATCCTCATGGGAAGCACGTGCTTGGAAAAAACTGTCTTCAGTAAATTCATAGTTTGCACTAGCTATGCCATAGAATCGCTGACCCTTAGTTTCGTTATCACTAGAAGCATAGAGTCCGTCAAGATTGAATCCGTATTCCCACTGGTTGCGCGTAAAAGCTATCTCTCCGGCAAAATTAAGGGCTTGCTCATCCGTATTACCTGTTGTGAATAGGGCGCCGACTTCTAATTCACGGGTAATATTATTCTGTTGTTGAGCAAATGCTGAAGTAGCCAGAAAAGCCAGTAAGATGCATAGCACTGGTCTGCCTAAAAATTTCATGATCCTTTTCCTTAGTTGATTCTGCTAGTACTACAATGTTTCGGCAACTTGTACAGATGGCTTAGCAATCATTGAGGAGAAATTTAACAAAAAAACCCGATTTCTCGGTAACTTATTAGTAAAATCTAAGATCTTACTAAGCTGGAGTTAGTTGTTTTTTTACGGTATAAATCCTAGCGAAATAGTCAGGTGACGACCTTTCTTCTATGAAGACCCTTTATCTGTTGAGGCACGCGAAATCATCTTGGGACAACCCCGAATTAAAGGATTTTGAACGCCCCCTAAGTTCTCGTGGCCTAAAAGACGTGCCTGTGATGTCCGACCGGTTCGCCGAAAAAGGGAATTTGGTAGACTGTATAATTTGCTCACCTGCGATTCGAGCAAAGTCCACGGCCCAGCGGTTGGCGAAAAACATTGGCTTTCCACAGGATGATATGATCAGCAACGCAGAACTTTATTTTGCAGGTGCTGGAATGTTCTTAAAAGCCGCAAGCCTAGTTGATGAAACTTGCGCATCGGCAATGTTAGTTGGTCACAACCCAGCGATTACAGAATTCGTTAATATGATGGCTGATGTCGACATCGACAACATTCCTACTTGCGGGCTGGTAAAGCTAGGTCTACCCGTAGATACCTGGTCAGACGTTGAGTTTGGGGCTGCGACCTTATTGGACTTTGATTATCCAAAAAAGAAAGTTTAGTTAACAACAAATGAAATTATTTCAATCCATAAAATTTTATTTAACTTCTATTCCATTGTTGATGCTTGTCATAGCTTGCAGTGATCTCGAGCCAGACATTACCGAAACATCAAAAGTCGAATTAATTCAGAGTTCAGCTCGCTGGTACTCCCGGGATCAGGTCGCCCAAGGTGGGCTGGTATTTGCAGCAAATTGTGCAATTTGTCACGGTTCAAATGCAGAGGGAATCGCAGAGGATTGGAAACAAAGATTGGACGATGGTAGTTTTCCGCCGCCACCTTTAAACGGATCGGCTCATGCCTGGCATCATCCAAATTCGATGCTAATTCAGGTAATCGATAACGGAGGAGCAGCATTTGGTGGAAAAATGCCTGCCTTTAAAGATGTACTTGAAGAGGCCGAGAAATTAGCCGCAATCGCGTACTTTCAAAATTATTGGACTGATGAAATCTATGATCAATGGGAGCAAATGGGTGGTACAAATTAAGATTGTTCTATGCGGATTATTTTTTATTTTATCAACAAATACTTCGGCGCAGCTAAGTAATTCTTTGGAATGGGAATCTAAACTCTATACGGACCATTCGCTGGTTGGAAAAATATGGAACAGTGCGACCGGCTCCTATGTCTCAATCATGCAGATTTCTGAGCTTTCACTAAGCGCCAAGTATCTTATTTTAGGTGAGAAACATGACAATCCTGATCATCATGCTCTGCAATTAAATTTCATCGAGTTCTTGATAAATAATGATGCGTTGAGCCAATTGACACTAGAAATGATGGATAGTGAATCTTTATCAGCTCTGCAGCAGATTCAGAGTGCTAATTTGGAATCACTTGATGACATAAAAAATTATTTGAACTGGGATGACAAAGGATGGGATTGGAATTTTTATGGTCCAATTGTTCAAGCGGCTTATACCGCTGAAGTTCCGCTTGCTGCAGGAAACATAAGTAGTGAAAGGATGAACGAAGTCTATAGCCAAAGCTCATTAGCGGCTGAATTCGATATTCTTAATGCTGCAACTATGGATCAGTTACTCGTTGATATTGATGAAAGTCATTGTGGACTTTTACCTGAATCTCAATTTCCAGCCATGGCTCGAGTTCAACAGGCAAGAGACTATTCTATGGCGCAAAACATGGCTGCACCTGATGATAGGGAAATAGCAGTCTTAGTTGCTGGGAATTATCATGCCAGACAGGATTTAGGTGTTCCAAACTATTTGCTTGCTAAGCATAACAACTTATCAAGAGATGATATTGTTTCCATCGCCTTTATGGAAGTTCAGCCTAATGAAGAAAATCCAGAGAGTTATCTGCAAAGATACAGCGACGTCGTGGCTTATGATTATGTATGGTTTACTCCAGTAATATCTGAAGAAGATTATTGTGCGTCCTTGCGGTCACAGTGAAAATATTTCTTAATAGAAGATCAATGAAGTGGGGGGTACCCAGGTTCACAAATATTCATATCTCGCCACGACTAACAGAATTTTCTTTTTGAGAAACAAGGAGATCCGCTGCATTCCTTAATATAGCTTAAAACCGGTCAGCAAAAACGCTAGGGCGTTATTTCTTTAAATCAACATTCCTTCTGGCGACCGCTTAATAATTTTCTGTAAAGAGAGGGAAGCTTGAATTAAACGCAGATTCCGGGGAAACTGGTGAGAGGAATAAACCAGATTCAATCTAGTTAGATAGCGAAGATTAAGGCATATGAATAAATCTACATTTTCAATTTCTACTTTTATGTTGATATTGCTTATGGCTGGCATTGCTAATGCTCAGGTATATCCACAGATCAGTGCTACTGCTGATGAAATTTATGATCTAGGTTACGATGAAGCGGGCGAGTTTAATTTCGTCAGGGTTCAATTTGACACTTACTACGGCAGAGGCTTTGGCTACGGAACGTGGTCAATAGATTTTCCTGACGCGGATATGAATTTTCTGCGGGGCGTTTCTCGGCTGACCAATATTCGAGTAATGAGCGAACCCATTGTTTTGCGTTTCGATGACGATAAAATTTTTGATTATCCCTTTCTTTATATGCTCGAAGTCGGTCAAGGCGGTGGTTTAGTACTCAGTCCTGGTGAAACAAATAATCTAAGGGAGTATTTGCTAAGAGGTGGGTTTCTGTTAATCGATGACTTTTGGGGTCAACAACAGTGGAACAATTTCTATGCGGCATTTAGTCAGGTATTTCCTGATAGAGAGATTGTAGAGCTGAAACCTGATCATGAAATTTTTCATGTTTATTATGACATTGACGGCCCCCAAATGATCCCGGCTCTTTATCGTTCTGACGAATATGGAGAGCAAGGAATAAATTTTGCAAGTAATCACGCTATACTCGACGATGATGGGCGAGTAATGGTTTTGATCAATTGGAATTCTGATATGGGAGACGGTTGGGAACACACGTATCATTCAGCTTACCCAACCCGATATGCAAACTCTGCTTATCGACTTGGAATAAATTACTTGATGTATTCAATGACACATTGAGTTTAAAGCTCTGCAAGAGAGCAGGAATATATACATATAGAATAACGAGGCACGAGATGAAGAAACTAGCTCTGTTAATTTTTGGGTTGCTCTTTGGTGGCAACGCAACTGCTGCGGTGCCCTATGACCATGTTCACTTAACTGCTACGAATGCGCAGGAAGCGGTTAACTGGTATGTAAAACATTTTGGCGGTAAAGCAGGGCGCTTCACCCGCGGTGATGGAGATACAGTTCAGTATCCAATTGATCGAGTTTATTATGATGAACTTTCCGTGATTTTTTTCGAAAGGGAGCCAATGGGAGGCTCGGTAGGAACCGGCGTGGATCACATCAGTTTTTCCATGACAAATGTTGAAGAGATCACGGCCGCAGTAGTTGCAGATGGCGGAGCTCAATTGGGTGATTTCGTCGAATTTTCTGGCATGCAACTCTCATTCGTGGAAGACCCATGGGGTACTAAGATTGAGTTGATAGACGACTCGGAAACCCGAGGTTTGCATCATATTCATCTTTCTTCCCCAGATCCTGAAGGGACTCTAAGCTGGTATCAAAGCAACTTTGGTGGCGACATCGTGCAGTGGAAAGGCGTGCTCCCGGCGATAAACTATAGTGATGTCTGGCTGATGGTTGCACGAGCTAATGAGGTAATTGTTCCTACTCAGGGAACGTCGATGGATCATCTCGGTTGGGCCGCTGAAAATTTGGATGACTTGGGCGAAGTGTTCGCCTCAAACGGTGTTGAATTTACCATGGAGCCTAGGCCGTTTCGGGGCATCCGCATATCTTTCGTCGAAGGTCCGGATGGTGTCCGGATTGAAGTGGTAGAGCCTGATTAGAAGCAACGGTCGATTAACGAAGGTCGGATGATCCATGAGCCGCGTATATATTTTTAATAGCTTCTAGCCCTTGCTCACTCTCTTTAGTGCGCATGGGGTCGTGGAGTTTATTCATCAAAATCGAAGGAGTTGGGACGCTGGGTATTTTCACTTTCAATTAAAGCCTGCTGCGTGAGAAACTCCCCGATCAATTCTGCGTCTCTTTCTACGCAGGAGTCGCTGTGCTCAAAAATATATTCAAGGCTTATTCGCTCGATTTCATTTGCTTTTGAGACTGTATTTTTAAACGTATTAATTTCCATAGGGGGTAAGCCGCGATTGCTATAAAAATCGATTAGAAGGTGAAGCTCTTTTTGTGATAAGTTTTCAGCTAATATTTGCACGATTCCTGGTTCGAATTGATCCCAGGCATAGACTTCTTCGTAGCAGGCAGCAATTAAGTTTTTAATTGTTTGGGGCAAACTGAGAGCGACAGACATATTCACGATACTTGAATAGGTCCTGATAATTTTTCGAGTCTGATCTAACGCCATCAAATCAAATTGATTGCCGAGGTTGGTCACACGCAGTAGACGGTTCGCATCTCGAATTGTATCAGCGTGAGTAATCGTAGAAACGAAACACAGACAGACACAGAAAAGGCTTATTTTTATCTTCACTATTTATTTCGAACGCTAACGTAACGGATGTTTTTTATTCTACTGTAACAATACTCGGAGCAACAGCGCTGGTAGGAGGTTGATTAACAACGTTTGGCATGAAACCCCTCAGAACCTTCGACATGTAGACTATTACTTATCAATAAGTTGGTTTTTCAGTTCTTCTTAAGATTATCCTCGCCTGGGGTTTGCCGCCATTAGTATTTTTCGTATTGTCTTTTCTTTTAAGACTATCCAGCTTTTCTGTTTGATAAATTGTTAGTTTCCAAATAGAAATTATTGGTTCTTTTGAAGATTTTCTGCACCGGATCAATTGACTGCCTTAAATTACAGTGACAACATACTGACATAAACCAGTAGTTTAGGATTTACCCGAGTGCATCCTTCTAAAAGAGTTCTTTTTCTCGACTTGGTGCTGTCAGTTTTTCGTCTCAATGGTCTGCTCATTGCCCAAGGAGATGATATGACGGAAGGCTTGGGTTTAACTCATGCGCGCTGGAAAGTAATAGGCGCCATCGCTTTATCAAATAATGGATTGACGGTGCCGGGAATCGCCCGAGTATTAGGACAATCTCGACAGGCTGTTCAACGAATTACTGATGTCATGGTTGAAGATGGCTTGCTGGAGTACCACGAGAACCCAAAACATAAGCGTTCGGTTCTCGTTTTGTTGAGTAATCAAGGTAAGGAAATATACAACACTTTGCGAGAAGTTCAGGATCCCTGGGCGATTGATGCCACTCAAGACATCCCTGTAGAAGAACTAGAAACAGCTCTCAGATTAATCCGCCGTCTCATTAAGAAATTCAACTAGGATTAAGGCCGCTCCTATGAGTAACTTTACTATTAAGTTGCCGAAAAATTTATATCGAGCAGCCCAAGTTCGAGAGCTTGAGCGAATCGCCATTGAAGACAAAGGCATATCAGGATTTAAACTTATGCAAACTGCGGCAGCGGTTGTTTTTAGTGCAATTCGGGACAGATGGCCACAGACTCGGCATCTTATTGTATTCGTTGGTGCCGGCAATAATGGCGGTGATGGCTATGCGCTTGCTGCGCTAGCAAAAGGAGCCGGTATCGGTGTAGAGGTCATTCAACTTAAGGACAGTGATCAACTTAAAGGTGATGCCAGACTTGCTTTTGAATTAGCATCCGATAAACAAACATCTTTTCACAGCTTTTCTGAAAGTAGTGAGATAGATGAGGCAGGACATGCTCACACCATTGTTGTTGACGCGTTATTAGGTACAGGAATCGACCGTGATGTAACGGGCGATTACCAATTAGCGATAGAACGTATTAATGCTATGTACTGCCCTGTCGTTGCCGTCGATATACCTTCCGGCTTAAGCGCCGATACCGGAAAATGTTTTGGAAGAGCTGTGGAGGCAGACTTAACAGTGACTTTCGTCGGCATGAAGCAGGGGTTGTTGACGGGACAAGGGCGGGATTTCGCTGGAGAAATAACCTTTGCTAGCTTAGAGGTCTCTGAAGAAATTTATACAAGTGATGAAGCTCCGATACCTTTTACTCATAGAATTGATATAAATGATGTCAGCCGGGACCTTTTCCCTCGACGTTTATCTTCTCATAAAGGCAATCACGGGCATGTGGTAATAATTGGAGGAGAAGTTGGATTAGGAGGAGCAGCTCTATTGGCTGCAGAAGCTGCTCAACGTGCCGGCGCAGGACTAGTTAGTGTAATTACTCGCTCGAGTCACAGACCTGCCTTTTTAGCACGACAGCCAGAATTAATGGTATGGGGTACTGAGGATGAAAACAGCGACCCCGGGACGCTTCTTGAGAAAGCCACTACCATAGCAATAGGACCTGGGCTGGGCACAAATAAATGGTCTCGGCATTTATTCCAACATGCTTTGAGTGCGCAACAAGCGCATGGTACACCGCTTGTTGTAGACGCCGATGGCTTAAATTTATTAGCAGAACGAATAGCGACTGGAGCTCCGTTAAAAAGGTCCAATTGGATATTAACCCCCCACCCTGGTGAGGCAGCAACCCTGCTTAATTGTTCTACAGAAGAAATACAAAGTGATCGCTTTTCTGCGGTGAGCAAATTGGCGGACTTATTGGGTGGTATTTGTCTATTGAAGGGAAGTGGCAGCCTTATATGCGATGGTGAGGATTCAAGCAGAAGATTTCTGAGTACAGAAGGTAATGCAGGAATGGCAACCGCTGGAATGGGCGATGTATTAACGGGAATTGTTGCAAGCCTAGTCGGGCAGGGCTTGGATCTTTCTGCCGCTCTTAGCTGCGGAGTTTCTATTCATGGTGAGGCAGCAGATTTGGCGATGGAATTCGGTGGAGAAAAAGGTATGACAGCGAGCGATCTATTCCCTTTTATTCGACAACTAGTCAACCAACCACTTTCCTAACTGTGATATCAGACTACCAACAGTTTCTCGAAGACGAAGCAGCGACTATTACTTTTGGGCAGAAACTGGCTCGAGCGACCTTTGTTGATGCTTCTCTGCAGAGTAAGTGTATTGAAAAGGCAATCGGGACTGAAACACTCGGCGGAGTTTTGTATTTGAATGGAGATCTCGGTGCAGGTAAGACAACATTGACCCGAGGAATTATGCGAGGATATGGCTATGAGGGCGCGGTAAAAAGTCCGACATATACCATTATAGAGCCTTATGATTTTGCTAAGTGCCATATCTACCATTTTGATCTTTACAGATTAGCTGATCCTCAAGAAATAGAATATCTAGGTGCTGAAGAATACTTTTCTCCTTCAAATCTGTGCATTATCGAATGGCCGAATCGTGGAGCGAGGGTAATTCCAGCGGCTGACTTAACAATTGATCTTGAAACTCAAGGAACGGGACGCCAGTTAAATTGTCAAATTCATTCAGAAAAAGGACTTAAGATAGCCAAAAGATTGTGGAAATAAGGCCGAAACCTATAGACATGTTGAAGTTCGTCAGTAGTGAATGAATGATTTTTCGTCGTAATTCTAGATACTTAAGGATAGTCACCTCGGTTGTGGGTCTTTCGTTCGTGCCAATTTTGAGCTTTGCAGCCAGTATTGATGAAGTTCGCATGTGGCGTGCCCCGGATCATACACGCCTAGTTTTCGACTTAAGCGAAGAGGTTTCCTATAACTTATTCACCTTAGACAATCCCCATCGCGTTGTGGTCGATATTCAAAACTCAATACTACTTGGTGACCTTTCGGAATTAGAATTCGTCTCCAGTCCAATCGAAAATATGCGGAGTGGCTCTCGAAATGATAATGACTTAAGAATTGTACTTGACCTGAATAAACAAATAGAGGTATCCAGCTTTACCTTGCAACCAAACAGTGAGCTGGGAAATCGATTAGTTGTTGATCTTTACGATAGCGTGACGAACTCTGTTCCTTCGAATCCAGTCGTAAATTCAATTAGTCCTATTTCCTCCGATGCCAAGCGAGAAATCGTTGTTGCCATATCAGCAGGCCATGGCGGAGAGGATCCTGGTAGTATAGGTTATGACGGCCGTATAAAAGAGAAAAACGTAACCTTGGAAATATCTCGCTATTTGCGAGATTACTTTGATTCTATTCCTGGCTATAGACCGGTGATGATCAGAGAAGGTGATTATTACGTTGAATTGAAACGCCGTCCCCAAATTGCGCGAGAAGGTCGAGCAGATTTATTTGTTGCAATTCATGCAGACTGGTTCCGCAGCAGTCGTGCGAATGGCGTAACTATTTATGCTCTTTCTGGTGATCGGGCCGACAGAGAAAATGCACGGCGCGTTACCGAGAAAGAAAATAGCTCTGATTTGCTGGGTGGAGTAGGCGGTGATTTGGCTATCGGCAGCTTAGATGATGACGTAGCTTTAACCTTGGTTTCATTGCAGATGGCTTGGAGTATGGAGCAAAGCCTAATCGCAGGCACCAATGTTTTGGCATCACTCGATGGGGTTTCGCGACTGCGTCGTGATAAGGTTCAGCAAGCGTCATTTCAGGTGCTTAATTCACCAGACATTCCTTCTATACTGATAGAGACGGGATATCTCACTAACCCAGATGAGGCCAAACGTCTTAATTCTTCGGGCTATCAGCGCAATATGGCTCAAGCTATAGCTCAAGGGATCATGAACTATTTTTACGATGCACCGCCGGTAGATACTTTAGTAGCATGGCAAAAAGAAAATGGCATTACGCCAGGAACATATACCGTTAAGCCTGGAGACAGTTTATCGGTTATTGCCCAACGCTTTGACTTAACAACTATCGCACTTAAATCGTTGAATAATCTTTCTTCGAACATGATCCGAATTGGTCAGGTTCTAAATCTCCCTGGTGCTAGTTCAATTACAATTTCAGAACACACAATCCGTAGTGGCGAGACACTCTCTGGAATCGCAGATCGTTATTCAATTAGCCTCGCGAGATTGCGCACTGTAAATAACTTGTCCAACGACAGGATACTCGTTGGACAAGTGTTAAAAATTCCGACTATTTAAATTTGAAATTAGGAATTTATGGCAATCTACCCTTTCTAATATCTGCTCATCGTAGGATGGGAGAATGTTAGTGCTACAATACTGGGAATTTGATACGTCGCACCTAAATTAGTACATGAATCGAATCAATTTACTTAGTCAGAGACTGGCAAATCAAATTGCCGCTGGAGAAGTTGTCGAACGACCAGCTTCTGTAGCAAAAGAGCTGCTAGAAAATAGTCTCGACGCCGGTGCGGGCAAGGTCGATATCGACCTAGAGCAAGGGGGCGTCAAATTACTTAGAGTAAAAGACAATGGCAGCGGCATTCTCAAAGACGATTTGGTGCTAGCCCTTAGTCGCCATGCTACAAGTAAAATCTCAAATCTTGAAGATCTAGAAACGATAGTCAGTATGGGCTTTCGCGGGGAAGCATTAGCTAGCATTAGTTCGGTTGCCCGTTTAAAAATGATGTCGAAAGCTATTGGTGACAAGGATGATAATGGTTGGAAAGTCGAAACTGCAGGCCAGGATATGGACGCGCGGCTTGAGCCAGTTGCTCATACCCGCGGAACTACTGTAGAAGTCCGAGATTTATTTTTTAATATTCCAGCGCGGAAAAAGTTTTTAAAAACTGAAAAGACTGAATTTGCTCGAATCGACGAAATAGTTAAACGGATTGCCCTTAGCCGCTTCGATGTGCAATTTTCTTTGCGACATAATCAGCGCAGTATTCACAAGTTACTGCCAGCGAAATCTGAACAAGAACAACAGCGCCGAGTAGGTTTGGTTTGTGGTCCAGCTTTTCTAGAAAATTCTGTTCATATTGATCTAGAACGAGCCGGTCTAAGACTTTGGGGTTGGGTAAGCTTGCCAACGTTTTCCCGCAGCCAGGCCGATCTGCAGTACTTTTATGTTAATGGACGCATTATTCGCGATAAATTGGTTGCTCATGCGATCAAGCAAGCTTATCGGGATGTTTTGTTTCACGGGCGCCACCCCGCATACGTGCTTTACCTCGAATTAGATCCATCCCTAGTTGACGTAAATGTGCATCCTACAAAGCATGAAGTTCGTTTTAGAGACAGCAGGCTGGTTCACGACTTTCTTTTTAGTTCTTTGCACAAGGCACTGGCAAAAGTGACACCATCTGACCAAATGACAGATAATAGTTCCACGCCATCACTTGGCTTACAAAATCTCCCAAATAGTCCGCAGGGAGGCGTTAAGGTATTTTCTAACCAGAGTCCACTGGCACTTAAAGAATCGAATGAATTAAGTTATCAGACAAACAGTTACAACTCGTCTGCATGGCAAACTGATGTAAAAGACCATCTTGCAGCTCTGGAAAAATTAGGAGCAGACGATGCAGAAATACCTCCGCTTGGTTATGCCATAGCACAATTGCATGGCGTATATATTCTAGCTCAAAATAAGGAAGGCATAATCCTTGTCGATATGCATGCAGCCCATGAAAGAATTACTTATGAGCGAATGAAGCTTGCCTGCGAAAATGAAGAACTAAAAATGCAACCATTGTTGGTTCCCCTGTCTATCGCTGTGAGTCAAGCCGAAGCGAACTGTGCTGAAGCTCAGCAACTAGTTCTTTTGAATCTTGGTATTGAGATTGAGCGAGCCTCCGATCAGGCAATCGTCATTCGTCAAATTCCGTCGATTTTAAAAGACTCTAATGTTGAGCAGATGGTACGGGATGTTTTATCAGATGTTTTGGAATTCGGTAGTAGTGATCGAATTCAATCCCATCAAGATGAACTTCTTTCGACTATGGCATGCCACGCTTCAGTTCGCGCAAATCGCCATCTAACCATTCCTGAAATGAATGCGTTACTGAGAGACATGGAAGTCACAGAGCGCAGCGGTCAATGTAATCATGGTCGCCCGACTTGGATTTATCAGAGTTTGGATGAACTAGATAAACTTTTCTTACGTGGCCAGTAAGAAATCGCGCGACTATTTTATAACCACTTTACAACTATCGTGAATCTATCCAATTCAAAACCTAATGTTTTATGTCTAATGGGGCCGACTGCTTCTGGCAAAACTGGAATGGCAGTGGAGTTAGTTAAGCGGTTTGGTTTTGACATAATTAATGTTGACTCAGCGCAAGTATATCGGGGTATGGATATCGGTACAGGGAAACCTGACAGGGCCACTTTAAATGAAGCGCCTCATAGATTATTGGACATTAAAGATCCAAGTGAACCCTATTCGGCTTCAGATTTTCGGGTAGATGCACTTCATGAAATTGCACATATCCTTAGCGTGGGAAAAACTCCACTACTCGTTGGCGGGACTATGTTGTATTTCAAAGTGCTTCGAGATGGTTTGGCTGCGATGCCTCAAGCTGATGCCGGGGTTAGAGTAGAGATCGATTCCATAGCAAAAGAGAAAGGCTGGGAAGAAGTTCATCAATGGCTGGAAAGTGTGGATCCAAAATCCGCAGCTCGCATTCACCCAAATGACCTGCAAAGACTGCAGAGAGCATTAGAAATTTACCTGATATCTGGCAAACCAATGAGCCAATTTTATATGGAAGATCAAGCTCGAAAGGCTCAAGAGAATGAATCATTACCATTTAATTTGCATTTCTTCGCCATTCAGCCCGCAGACCGAGAACTATTGCATCAAAAAATAGAAATACGATTTCGACAAATGTTAGCTGAAGGGCTATTAGAAGAGGTTTCCGGGTTGTTTCAGCGCAACGATCTCAATGAGACGCTTCCTTCAATAAAATCAGTAGGATACAGGCAGGTTTGGCAGCACTTGGCTGGAGATTTAAGCTATGATGCCATGGTAGAAAGAAGTATTATCGCCACCAGGCAGTTAGCAAAGCATCAATTAACCTGGCTTCGTAGTTGGGAAAATCTGCGAAGTTTGGATGACCCATCAGATAAATCCATCGATAGCGTCTTGAAATATGTGGAATCTATCTCAATATAAGAGTTTGTGGCCGGTTTACTTTACTAGGCACAATTGGGTCCAGAAACATATTAGCCATTTCAGCACTGGGCTCTTAGCACAATAGGCAGCATTGGAGATTGCGAGGAGAAAATTAATGTCCAAAGGGCATACACTGCAAGACCCCTTTTTAAATGTGCTTCGCAAAGAGCGCATTCCGGTTTCCATCTATTTGGTTAGTGGCATAAAGCTACAAGGCCAGATTGAATCATTTGATCAATTTGTGATTCTGTTAAAAAATGCGGTAAGCCAGATGGTTTACAAGCATGCTATCTCCACAGTTGTGCCTGCTAGAATGGTTAAAATTCCTATGGCGGGAAGCGAAGTACAGGATGACGAAGGTGGCGAGCTTGGAAATGCTTGAATGTAGATATGACAGTAAAATTTGAGGATAATATTTGTTTTTTGAAAGGCCAAAGACTGGCGAGGTCACAATTTTAGTTCAACTTTCGATCGAATCTGACAAGGAACGGGAGGATCCCATCGAATTTGAAGAACTTGCCTTGTCGGCAGGCGCTCTGCCAGTAGAATTCATCTCTGGCGCTCGCAAACAACCCTCACCAAATTATTTTGTAGGCAGCGGGAAACTTGAAGAGATCGCTTCGGCTGTTCGCGCACATAAAGCACAAGTCGTTTTATTTAATCACGCTTTAACGCCAAGTCAGGAACGCAACTTGGAAAAAGAATTACAGTGTCGTGTGCTAGATCGGACTGGATTAATCCTTGATATTTTTGCTCAGCGAGCAAGAAGTCATGAAGGTAAATTGCAAGTGGAGTTGGCTCAGCTTCAACACCTCAGTACAAGACTGAAGAGGGGTTGGACTCACCTAGACAGACAGAAGGGGGGTATCGGTTTGCGGGGTGCAGGGGAAACTCAACTTGAGCTAGACCAACGAATGATAGGCCAGCGCATTAAGTCAATTAGAAAAAGCTTAGCGAAAGTTCGCAGTCAGCGGGAACAGGGTAGACGGTCACGCAGCCGGGCAGAAATTCCTACAGTGTCTTTGGTGGGTTACACCAATGCTGGTAAATCTACCCTATTTAATGCCTTAACGAATGCGGAAGCTTATGCTGCGGACCAATTGTTTGCCACATTAGATTCAACCTTAAGACGGGTAGAGCTACCAAACTTTGGTGGTGCTATAGTAGCTGATACAGTTGGGTTTATCAGTCATCTTCCACATCAATTGGTTGAGGCTTTTAGAGCAACCCTAGAAGAAACTGCTTCGGCGGATTTATTGTTACATATCATCGACTGTGCGCATGAATCTCACATAGACTACATCGATGAAGTAAATAATGTACTTAAGGAAATTGGTGCTGAGTCAGTGCCGCAGTTACAGATACTCAACAAAATTGACTTGTTAGAGAGAACCAAGCCTGAGATCGAATATGACGAAAATCAAATTCCTAAGCGAGTTTGGATTTCAGCGCAGAAAGGAATCGGTATCGATCTGCTGCAGCAAGCGGTGAGTGAAATTCTGGCAGGATCTTTAGTGTCGGAAACTATACGCATTGCGCCAGAGCAAACCCGTCTGAGAAGTAAGTTATACGAAAAAGGTTTCATCGAAGACGAACGTATCGATGAAAGTGGTTTTTATCATCTCGAAATCCGCTTACCTAAACAGGAGCTGGAACGCTTGATGCAACAAGGTGCAGTACTTGAACAAATCCCGGAATTAATAGAGTCTTCAGACCCAGTTTGGGTTGCGAAAGAACAGGCGCGGACCGCTTAATCTACTGAATCCGGGGCTTTTTAACTTTGTAAAATGCTGTGTTAATTCATTATTATTAGCTAATATCGACTTTTTATGTCCTTGAAAGCTATGGAGATACCAATGGCTTGGAATGAACCTGGCAATAACGGTAACGACAACGATCCATGGGGCGGTGGTCGTCGTGGTGGTGACCAGGGGCCACCTAACATAGACGAAGTAATTAAGAACCTTACGAAGAAATTTAACAATCTCTTTGGAGGGTCTGGCAATAGTGGCTCCGGCAATAGTGGTGGGTCTACTTCAGCGCCGAGAGGTGTTTCTGGAGGATTGGTTGCTGGCTTAGTCGTTGTCGTCCTCGTGGTATGGGGCTTCATGGGATTTTATATTGTCGACGAAGCGGAGCGCGGTGTTGTGCTGCGATTCGGTGAAGTGCTCGATGCGACTCCAGAACCTGGACTGCACTGGAATCCACCCCTCATTGACGAAGTGAGTCTGGTCAACGTTTCAGAATTGAATGACAAAACCTATCAAAATAGGGCTATGTTGACCACTGATGAAAACATTATCGACATTGAAGTGACCGTTCAATACTTAATTCAAGATCCGGTTAAATATGTAATCGCGGTTCAAAATCCTGAGCTTAGCCTAGATAATGCCGCCGAATCTGCGATTCGCCACGTAGTGGGTGGTAATACTATGGAACAAATTCTTACGACTGGTCGAGACCGAGTGGCGGCAGATGTTTCAGAGCGATTGCAAGACTATATGGATGTTTACAATACTGGTATTTTTGTAAGTCGGATAAATGTGGTTGATGCTCAGCCACCAGACGCAGTGCGTGCTGCTTTCGATGACGTTATTCGTGCACGAGAGGATGAGCAGCGAGTGCAGAATCAGGCGCAACAATATGCCAATCGTGTGATCCCAGAAGCCAGAGGTCAAGCTCAGCGCCAAATGGAGGAGGCAAACGCCTATCGAGAAGAAGTTATCGCGGTTGCTGAGGGTGATGCCTCGCGTTTCGATCAGCTATTAACTGAATATACTAAAGCGCCAGCAGTAACTCGACAGCGCTTGTATATCGATTCTCTTCAAGACGTAATGACCGCCAGTAGCAAAATCATGATCGATGTCGAAGGTGGTAATAATATGCTTTATGTACCTTTAGATAAGATTCTCGAACAGAGCGGCTCCTCGACTGCAAGGCCACGTACTTCTCAAGAATGGCAAGATCTTGCTAATGATCTTGCACCCTATTTGCAAGGGCCTTCAAATACCGCAGTTGATAGATCACGTTTAACGAATAGTGGCAGAGGGGGTAGACCATGAAGAATTTACTCACAGTAGGCTTTTTATTTATTTCCGTATTTTTACTAAGCAATACCCTTTTCGTTGTTAAAGAAACTGAAAGAGCAGTAATGCTTCAGTTTGGTGAGTTAGTGAACGCTGACATCCAGCCAGGTCTGCATGTAAAGATTCCTTGGGTGAACAATGTACGTAAATTTGATGCACGAATTCAGACTGAAGATGCTACTCCTCAAAGGTTTCTAACCCTTGAGCAAAAAGCATTGGACGTTGATTCCTATGCTAAATGGCGGGTCATTGATGTAGGGCAATTTTATATATCGACAAGAGGAAATGTCACAGCCGCGGGTAGCTTATTAGCTCAGCGAATCAATGACGGCCTGCGTGATCAGATCGGCACACGTACACTTATCGAAGTAGTCGCAGGTGAACGTGACCAGCTAATGCTGGATTTAACTTCTGAACTTAATGAATCAACTGCTGCGGATATCGGCATAGAAGTTATCGATGTGCGTGTGAAGCGAATTGATTTGCCTGACGATGTCCGCTCGTCAGTTTATGACCGCATGATTACAGAGAGAAATCGAGAAGCGCAGGAAATACGATCAAGAGGTGACGAGCTTGCCATTGGCATCCGTGCAGATGCAGATCGCCAAGTTGTTATCTATGAAGCAGAAGCTTATCGCGATGCAGAACAGATTCGCGGTCAAGGAGATGCAGACGCGACTTCAATCTACGCTGGAGCTTATTCCAAGGACGAAGAATTTTTTGCTTTTACGCGAAGTCTGAATTCTTATCGTGAAACCTTTAGTTCCAAAAACGATGTGCTGCTGCTTGATCCTGACAGTGACTATTTCAAATATTTGAAAGGTGGGCTCACGCTCCAGTAAAAATCTAAAGTAACTAGCGTCGTGCGAAAAGTTAGCGGCTAGAGCTAAGAAATATTCCCGAACAGGAAAACGAACCTGAGTTGCAAAATTGTGGCTCAGGTTCTTTCGGGCTGCGTTATCGGAAAATGCTCTTTGGGCCAAGCTGGTTTGAGGTGTACGAAATATGTTACATGAACTTGCGATAGCATTTTGTTTAATTTTGGTGATAGAGGGGGTACTGCCTTTTATTGCACCTAACCGCTATCGAAACCTAATAAAATATTTGTATGAAGTTGATGATAGGACTATTCGATTCTTTGGTTTGGCCATTATGTTAGTCGGAACTATGCTTCTTCTAATCATTAATTAATTAACAAACATTCGTTCGATTAACGGACACATTATGACTGACGCAAAAAAGTGGTTACTTCCAGATGGGGTTGAAGAAATTCTGCCCGCCGAAGCCTATAAGCTCGAATCGCTGCGCCGACAACTTTTGGATTTGTATGAGTCATGGGGCTATCAATTAGTTATTACACCACTCATAGAATTTTTAAATTCTTTATTGGTTGGATCCTCTCACGATTTGGATTTACACACCTTCAAAATTACCGATCAGCTCAGTGGTCAGATGATGGGTATTCGGGCGGATATTACCCCTCAAGTAGCGCGTATTGATGCATATCGCTTAAATCGTGAAAGCCCAGTCAGACTTTGTTATGCAGATAATGTTCTGCATACAAAGCCGAGAGGCATTATGACTTCCAGAGTTCCTATTCGCATTGGTGCGGAACTCTACGGTCATTCAGGCGAAGCCTGTGACATCGAACTGATCTGCCTAATGCACGAGACACTTAGCGCGCTTGAAATTCTTGATATTCATATCGTACTAGGTCATGTAGGCATTTTCAGATCTCTCGTACTTGAAGCAAATATGGACACAGATACTGAAAAGTCTTTGTTTGAGGCTATGCAGCGTAAAGCATACGATGAAATCGATGAAGTTCTGGGGGCTTCACTCGAAGATTCAAATTTGCGTGATATGTTGAAAGGCCTTTCTAAGCTGTCCGGTGATGAAAAAACTTTAGAAGACGCTATTACCGTATTCGCTGATGCTCCAGAAAGCGTTAAGATCGAACTACAAGAGTTGGTAGCAATCGTTGAGGGAGTTAAGCAACGTATTCCCGACATTGTATTGTGTTTCGACCTTTGTGAGCTTCGGGGTTACGAATATCACACGGGCATTGTCTTCGCGGCCTATACACCGAGTTATGGGAGGGCGGTGTCTAAAGGTGGCCGCTATGACCATATTGGCGAAGTATTTGGTCGTGCGCGTCCAGCTTCTGGGTTCGATAGCGATCTAAAAGTGTTGGCAAAACTCTCAGCGAAAACATGCCAGCAAAGAGCCGGCATTCTTGCACCCGATCTCAATGATGTAGGATTGCAAGATTCAATTAACAAGTTACGACGAGACGGTGAAATTGTGATTGTAAATCTCACTGGAACACCATTGGACGAGAAATCTCAATCAGAAATGAATTGTGATCGTCAGCTAGTACTGAAAGAAGGTGTTTGGGAAGTCGATTCACTGTAATTAATTTTCTCTATCAATGAAGCTCACTGAGTAGCGAGAGATGGCAAAATCTGTAGTAGTGCTTGGAACCCAGTGGGGTGACGAGGGTAAAGGAAAGATTGTTGATCTACTAACAGATCAAGTAGCAGTAGTTGCTCGGTTTCAGGGAGGCCACAATGCGGGTCATACTCTTGTTATAGGTGGCGAGAAAACAATTCTCCATTTATTGCCGTCCGGAATACTCCGAGAAGAAGTTAATTGTGTCATTGGCAATGGTGTTGTCCTGAGTCTGGAAGCGCTAATGAAAGAGATTACTGAACTGGAAGAGCGCAGTATTCCAGTTCGCGAACGGCTTAGCATCAGTGGTGCCTGTCCATTGATACTTCCAAGTCACATAGCGTTGGATCAAGCGAGAGAAGTAAAAAAGGGTAGAAATAAAATTGGTACAACCGGCAGAGGTATTGGTCCGGCCTATGAAGACAAAGTTGCTCGTCGAGGAATACGTTTAGCGGAAACTCTAAATGAAAAACAGTTCGCTGCGAAACTTAGAGAGCTACTTAGTTTCCATAATTTCCTGTTGCAACAGTATTTTCAATCTGATCCTGTTGAATTTCAGCGGGCCCATGACGACTGTCTAAGTTTCGCCGAGCAAGTTCGCCCAATGATTGCTGACACAATCGATATTTTGCATGGTCATCGCAAAGCTGGTAACAATATACTTTTTGAGGGTGCACAGGGTTCATTGCTAGATATTGATCATGGAACCTATCCGTTTGTAACCTCTTCGAATACTACTGCAGGTGGGGCTGCTACAGGCAGTGGTTATGGCCCACTCTATTTAGATTATGTGCTCGGAATCACCAAAGCCTACACCACTCGTGTGGGATCTGGCCCATTCCCCACTGAGCTATTCGACGACGTGGGCCAGCATCTTGCATCAGTAGGAGCAGAAAAAGGTGCGACTACTGGGCGGGACAGGCGCTGTGGCTGGTTTGACGCCGCCTCTGTATCATTTGCTATGCGGATCAACAGTGTTTCTGGTATCTGCCTCACTAAACTAGATGTTTTAGATGGGTTGGAGAGCGTGAAAGTCTGTACTGGATATAAAGGGATAGGAGAGAATACCTCTAGCTCCTTGATGGATGTTGATCTGTTCAAAAATTTGGAACCAATCTATGAAGAACTGCCAGGCTGGAGCGAGTCTACGTCTGGTGCGAAATCGGTCGATGATTTACCACCTAACGCGAGAAACTATATAAAGTACATTGAGGATACTGTAGGAGTGCCGGTAGACATCGTCTCAACTGGTCCTGACCGCGAAGATACTATTATCCTACATCACCCTTTTAGCCCATAAAACTTATAGCAGACTCTTGTCATTTACCTCCCAAAGGCAGGCCGCTCCCAATGCTCCACTAGCATCTCCAAATCTAGGTCTTGAAAGTAGCGTCTTAGCATCATCAGTAAAAACATGCCCAGCCAGTTCTTTTGGCACCAGATCGTACAATACAGAGATATTGGAAAGTCCACCGCCGAGCACAATCATGTGCGGATCTAAGATATTAATAACAGTAGATAGACAGCGGGCTAATTGCATGGAATAACGATTAAGACATTCTATAGCTCCATCATCATTTGCTTGAGCTTTTTGGGAAATACTTTTTGGACTCGCTTGTTTACCAGTTTGCTCGAAATAAGATTGTTGTAAACCACGCCCTGAAAGTACTGTTTCAATGCAATTAATTCGACCGCAATGACAAATTCTATCGCCGTCAATTAGCTCATGAACCGAAATAGGAATAGAGTTATGTCCCCACTCGCCGGCTATGCTATTTGGTCCTGTCAGCAACTTCTTATCAATAACGACACCTCCACCACATCCAGTTCCTAGAATTACACCAAATACGTTCTTCACTTCTTTCGCTGTCCCATAATGGGCTTCTGAGAGCACAAAACAATTTGCATCATTTTCGATGCGGACGCGATATCCAAGAATAGCTTCAATGTCTTTTTTCAGTGAACGACCGTTTAAACATACCGAATTGGAATTCTTCATGACCTCTTCGGGAAATGTTAATGTGCCGGGGGTTCCTATACCAACTGTTAGTTTGTCTGTTACTTGTAGCTGCTTAATTAATTCACAAACGGAATTAATCGTACTCGTATAATTTTCCGCTGGAGTGTCAATACGAATTTTATCTTTGACTGTGCCATCGTCCGCTAACACAATGCCTTCGATCTTAGTGCCACCAAGATCAACTCCAATTCTCATGTAAAAACTCCTCTAAAATATCTACCTTATATGTGTCAGTGTCACAAAAACGTTAAATAACAATGCCTTGCATAGTACTACAAACTCTCTACAATCATCGGTCCTCGCCAAACATTGAAAGTTAATATTTTACTTGGATAATTTGTGACACGAGCGCGTAACCAACAAATATCACTCGATGATACGCCCTATTATCATTGCATTTCTCGTTGTGTCCGTCGTGCGCATCTCTGTGGTAATGATCCAATCACCGGTCAAAATTTTGATCATCGCAAACAGTGGTTAGTTTCGTGTATAAAACAATTATCGGCGAGCTTCGCAATTGATGTTTGTGCCTATGCAGTTATGAGTAATCACTATCATCTAGTGTTGTTCGTAGACCAGGGAAAAGCGAGTACTTTGAGCGACAAAGAAGTTATTCTGCGTTGGACTAAAATGTTTCCGCGTAATGCAGCTATCCTAGAAACATTACGTCAAAATTCCAAGAGTCGTGCTGCTCAGAGGCAGATGAAACAGCAAGTAACACTGTGGCGAGAACGATTATCAGACATCAGTTGGTTCATGCGCTGCCTGAACGAACATGTTGCCCGCAGAGCAAACAAAGAAGATAACTGTAGGGGAAGATTCTGGGAAGGTCGATTTAAGAGCCAAGCGCTTTTAGATGAGAGAGCATTGGTAACTTGCATGGCCTATGTAGACCTCAACCCAATTCGTGCTGGAGTCAGTGACTCTCTCGATGGGAGTGATTTTACTTCTATCCAGGAACGATTGATAAATCATGCAAAGAAAGTAAAAAACCGAAGTTATCGCCAGAATCGACTATTAACACGCCGCTCTACAAAGCATTTAATAGGCCGTCAATCGACTATAAAAAAATCTGTTCTTAAGCAACTTGCGGATATGCCGGGCTTGAGTGATGAGCCAGTATCATTATCTCAACAAAGTTATTTCGCACTGTTGGAATCAACAAGTAAAGCTTTGAAGTTATTGGATTCTAGTTCTGGCAAAGCAATAAATGTTCTCGAGGATAGACAACTTGTCTTGCAACGAATAGGTATCTCACCTGACTCCTGGCTAAAAAGTATGAAATATTTCCATCGACATTACGCTATAGCAGTGGGAAGTGAAACTTCTCTAATTGAATTCCATAAAAATCGAATTAAAGCGGGTGTAGAATTTAAATATCCAAATAAATGGATTAGAGGTTTACATTCAGCTCGATTGTTATATGGCACGTGAAAACGACTCATAGATAACTTCTTAGAAAATTTATAAGTCTGCATTCTAGTTACCCCAGCATCATTTTCACATACTGACTTAATTAGTAGCGATATTTCCAAATTAGCAGAGAAAATCTGTTTAAAAAAATCATTTCTTAAGTATTTTTCAATTTAAGTTGATTAACTTTTAAGCAAAAACAAATGGATGTCCTGTAATATAAACTGGATGTCCTTTATATTGAAAAGCTTAAGATAAAATAAATTCTCTAAGTATCAGATATACAAACGTTTATTATTTTTCTAGCATTAAGCTTTAATTGGAGGGGGCTGGTACACCACTTTATTTGTTAATTTTGAAGACTGTTGACAAGTAGCATAAATCACTAGATATTGTTTGACTTTAGTCGACTAACACTATATGTTGCGCTCCTAAGTGTCCGCTAACATGTTGAATTTACAGGGCAAGATTCAGAAATAGCCTGGATAAGCGATTTATAAAAGCACAGGAAAAACAGCGGTTTTAAAAAAAATGGTAAATTTGTGGTTCGCTTAAAGTTTAGAAAATAACACAGAGGCATCTAAGAAAATCACATTTTAAACATCGATAATTCACTTAGCATAGCTGGAGCTAAATCGAATGAGTAAACTCGCTCGTATAGTAGTCGAAGGGACTGAAAGCGAAAGGCTGCAAGAGGCAGAATTTGATAGCGATAGCCTTTATCTGAAAAAGCAGAAGGAAGACGAGATCCGAATGAAGCTTGATCAGTTTGCAAAAGAACTTTCTCAAGTAAAAAAACAGCGAAACAAATACTAAAAAAGCTGTTTCCCAAATCACAAGGTGAATAGTTGCTCTACTCACTTATCCCCGCCCCTCTTCGTTAAAAAGTAAAATTTTCTCAAAAGCCCAACATCTGATCTATTTATTCCAAAAAACAGTCTGCTTCTTTCAGTTTATTTTCCCCGCGGAGGGAGTACACTTGTTCACTAGGTTTAAAGGGGAATCAATGCGAAAATTATTTAATATCATGACTGTTTTACTTCTAAGTACGATGCTGTTTGCTTGCATAAGTGAAAGAAATTACTCGCCGTTGTTGAGAGCAGAGCCAGAAAGAAATAGTGAGTTGACTCGTGCACCTCGAACCCTCCGGCTTTTCTATGACGCATTGCCAGATGTTGCTCAAAGCAGTTTAAAGCTAGTTGGCCCTAGCGGCGAGCACGAGCTTCGTGGACTTCACACTATGGCTGCGGATGATCTTATGATTGAAATCATGGATCCGGTGACTACCGGCGACTACAGCGTGGAATGGAGGGCCGTAGTGGGTGATGACCCGACTGTATATTCGGGGCATTTTAATTTTTCTGTGCGTGGAAACTAGATTTACCCTAACCTCTTCCTTTTTAGTAAGGTAGATCAATCACTTGAAATGGCTAGTTTTGTATAATTATATCTTCGCGTGAATAGAAAGAACTATCAGAAAAATTAACCTCTGCGTATGGTTAGGCCTCCGTCGACGGGAATGGCTGCTCCGGTAATATAAGAAGCTGCAGGCATTGCGAGGCTTAAAGTTACATGGGCGACCTCTTCGGGGTCACCATAACGTCTTAATGCTATACGACGACGCGAATAGATTTCTCGGTCTTCTTCAGGAATCCAATCAGTCATCCCAGTTAGTATGGGTCCTGGGCAAATCGCATTTACTGTAATGCCTTCCTTGCCTAATTCCGCAGCAAGTGAACGAGTCAATCCAATGACGCCGTGTTTTGATGAAGTGTATGGGCTATTGCCAGCGCTGGCACCCAATCCTTCGGTCGAAGCGATATTGATAATTCGGGGTGATTTCGATTTTCGCAGATAGGGCAGGGCAGCTCTAATTGTGCGAGTGTGTGAGGTCAGTAAGACACTGACACTTTTCGTGAATCTTTCCTCATAATCCTCGTCATCGATAGGAGTTCTTAATGACACTCCTGCATTATTAATTAACACATCTATCCCACCGTAACTTAAGACTGCTTCTGTTATACAATTTTCGATTGCGCGCGCATCTGTGACATCTAGCTGCCAGGCTTTTGCTTCACATTCTGCTTGTAATATTTGTTCTACTGTCTCTGAAACGGCGGATTCGTTCAAATCACTAGCCGCAATCTTAGCACCATATTCCGCAAACAATTTTGCAGTCGCACGTCCCATGCCGCTGCCGGCACCTGTTATAAATACTACTTTTCCTTCGATCGACCGGCTTAAATTGGATAATTTCTTCATGGCACTACTTAAGCTCCAGCATACCAATGAAAACCAAAGTCTGAATTTAATCCGCCAGTGCCTCTTCCAAAACCTTCAACCGACGAAACCACTTGAATTGATTTAATAAATTTTAGCTGTTTGTAGCCGCAGTGGCGCTCGACGCGCAAGCGCACGGGAGCACCATTGCCCAGAGGAACATCTTTTCCATTCATTCCATAGGCGAGAATAGTTTGTGGATGCACTGCGTCAAACATGTCATAACCTTCGTACCAACCACCGTAGGCATCAATCATAATGTATTTTGCTTCTGTTGTGATTCCACCAGCAGCCTCAAGAACAGACATTAATGGTGCTCCAGTCCATTGGGCGATTGCTGACCAGCCTTGTTCACAAATGTGCATAGTAGTTTGTGTGCGCCGCGGCATGCGCTTTAAATCTTCGAGGGAAAGCGATACAGGATTATTGACTAAACCTGTAATAGGCAAGCGCCAATCTGCGTAGTTTCCTGCACGCAATCGCTGGTACTCTTCATCATCGGGGTTGCTCTGATTCCATACAGGAAAATTCTTTGTAATTTCGCTAGCGTCGTGTTCTTGCACTAATTGCTGATTCGATAACAGCATTCTTTGGCTCGCCATCGTCATCACGTCAGCAACACCCATAAAGCCTTCTCTTATAACCGGCGGTTTATAAAACTGGGTGTCGCAGCCAGTAAGTAGAAGGCCACCAAGTGCTCCGGATCCAGACATTAGTTGCCTTCTGGTTAACTTGATTTCATTGATGTTTTGAAGAGTCTTTTTCGTACTCATAATGATTCCTCAGCATTTTCTGAATGGATTTCATACTTGCCGATCAACATCGACCGTAGTTGATTTACTGCCCCTGCAATTATCATTTCGACAAGATGCACAAAAACAAAAACTACTAAGAGGAGTGAGCAAATTACGTGTAATGTTCGAGCAGTTTGCCTACCTCCAAACAAATCAATTAAATCAGGAGAAATTGCAGTGAATGCTGGCATTTGAGCAAATCCGCTAATAATCATAAACGGAAACAGAGCAAACAAAACAAACAAATAGGAAATTTTCTGCAAAATATTATAGCTAGCAGCTGACTCTCCTTTTGCTGCTTTTAATTTTATATGCCGCGCAAATTCTGACTTTAGATTTCTAATTGAAAGTTGTTCTCTTGTTGGTAACATCTTTTGGTAGAACTTTTTTTGCCAGCCATTCCAAATCAAGTAAATCATGCCGTTAATTACGAATACCCAAGCGAATAGGTAATGGTAACTGCGACCCCAGCGACGATCGCCTAGTTCTTCAGCCCGCTCCCAAGAAATACCCCAATCTTCCAGCCTGAAAATAGCTGGATAGCCTTGAAACCCAACCTTTCCCCAATACAACTCAGGGAAATGTAGAAATATCATGATGCCGCTGTAGAGCAGATAAAAAAAAGAAACGACCATAATCCAATGACAGATACGGGCATTGATTGTATGGCGAAAGATCCAGTTTCTAGCAGTTGAAGGCATGAATAGGCACTTCTTATTTTGTAGTTTCTATACAGTAAATAGTTTTACAGTAAAAACTTAAACAAGCAAAGACTATGCATTTTTAACCCCTGAAAATGGCACTAATTAGCCAAGAGGTTGAATAAGTATGGGTTCTGAGCCCTGACAACTTTATTTAATTGTCACAGACAATATTTAGTTCCATGTGTATACTTGCTCCTGAATGTTCATTCCTTTTCCCGTTAATGCCTAAATCCCCTAAGTCTTCTGATCCGTTCGCATCTCGCGAGTCGGAGAAGTACGCGAACCCCATACCTAGTCGAGAATTTATTCTTGCGCATCTGGAAGACTGGGGTGCGCCCTCATCTTTTTCTAAGCTGTGCAAACAGCTCGGGCTGAATGGAGAAGAAAGAATAGAAGGGCTGCGACGGCGACTTATCGCGATGAGTCGGGATGGACAAATTATAAGTAATCGAAAAGGAGCCTATGGACTAGCTACACACATGGATTTAATAAAAGGAGTTGTGCAAGGCACAAAGGATGGAGTGGGTTATTTAATACCCGAAGATGGGTCAGGAGATTTGTTTCTGAGCCTTCGTGAGATGGAAAAACTATTTGACGGTGATCAGGTACTGGCGCGACTGAATGGTTTCGATAATCGCGGCAGAAAAGAGGGGACCGTCGTTGAAATACTTAAAAGGCGTCATGATCAAATTGTGGGTAGATTTTTTGTGGAGTCAGGTTTTGGTGTAGTAGTGGCTGACAACAAACGCATCGGTCACGAAATTCTTATACCAGAGAAACAGATGGGCGAAGCCAAAAGTGGTGAGTTTGTTGTTGCTCAAATCTCAGAATATCCAAGTCGTCGACGCAAAGCAATCGGCACTGTTACCGAAGTCTTGGGTGATCACAGCACGCCTGGGCTAGAAATTGAAGTTGCCATACGTAGTCATGGTTTGCCGCATACATGGTCAGCAGAGGTCAAAGAAGAAACAGCAAAACTGCCAAATTCAGTAGACTATAAAGACACTATTAACAGGTTTGATTTACGAGACATTCCCTTTGTTACTATTGATGGCGAGGATGCAAAAGATTTCGATGATGCTGTTTTTGCGCACCAGCATCAACGTGGAAACTGGACCTTGTATGTCGCTATTGCTGACGTATCAAATTATGTGCAAATAGATAGCGCGTTAGATAAAGAGGCCATTAATCGCGGAACCTCAGTTTATTTCCCTGGTCACGTAATTCCGATGCTGCCTGAAGCATTGTCAAACGGATTGTGCTCATTAAAGCCGAAGGTCGATCGGCTGGCGATGGTTTGTGAAATGGAGATATCAGCGGACGGCGAAATGACTGGCTTCAACTTCTATGAAGCCGTAATACATTCTCATGGACGAATGACATATACAGAAGTCGCAGACATTCTGCAGACTGCGGCTAATGAGACTCTTGAGAAGGTGCAGAAAAAGTTGCGGGCGAAACATAAACCCTTAATTCAGCATTTCGAAAGCCTTTATTCACTTTACAAGTCACTACGAACTTCCCGAGAAAATGATGGGGCGATGGATTTTGAGTCCTCGGAAACACGCATAGTATTTGGGAAAGACCAAAAAATTAAAGAAATCATTCCGGTTGAGAGAACCGATGCTCATCGTTTAATAGAAGAATGCATGTTGTGTGCAAACATCGCTGCTGCGCGCTTGTTAGAGCAGAATGAAATTCCAACATTATTCCGTACTCATGAAGGCCCCAATCTCGATAAATTAAAAAATGTTAGAGAATTTCTAATTGAGCTGGATCTCCATTTAGGAGGAGGTGAGAAACCGACACCCGAAGATTATTCCCGGTTACTTGCTGTTGTGGCGAAGCGTCCCGATCGGCAATTGCTGCAGACTCTGCTTATTAGGTCGATGATGCAGGCAGTCTATCAGCCAGAAAACATTGGTCACTTCGGGCTGGGATTTCCAGAGTACACACACTTTACTTCACCTATTCGCCGTTATCCGGATTTATTAGTGCATAGGGCTATTCGCTACCTGATTCGAAATAAGCCTGGCGCACACCTCCAGAAATACGAATCAGCCAAAAAACTGGATAAGAAAAAGATCTACCCTTATGGTGCCTCTGAAATGGATAGTTTTGGTGTAAATTGTTCCGCAGCAGAGAGGCGCGCCGATGCGGCTAGTTACAACGTAATTGATTGGTTGAAGTGTGAATACATGACTTCCCATGTGGGAGATGAGTTCTTTGGCACCATTATTTCCGTGACAAGTTTTGGTCTATTTGTTGAGCTCGATGATATTTATATAGAAGGCTTGGTGCACATTTCGGAACTCAGCAATGATTACTATCACTTCGATCCGGTTAGGCATTGCCTGGAAGGAGAAAGAAGTAAACAGGCTTATCGTTTGGGTGATCGATTAGAGGTCAAAGTGGTAAGAGTGGACATTGAAGAAAAGAAAATCGAACTACAAGCGAAAGGCTTTAAGGAAATTAAATCGAAATGGAATAAGAAGCAGGCTTCATCGAAATCCAGAAAACTAAAAAGAGGAAAAGTAAAAAAAACAAAATCAGGTGCCAAACACGAGACAGTCAAATCTTCTGAAAAAAAAACACAAAAGAAAGCAAAGCTAAGTACAAATAAAAGAGCCAATAGCAAATCGAGCCAAAATCCCACTTTTGAGAAGAAGAGGGAAAATTCTAATAAGAGCAATGCAAAGAAAAATAAAGCTAAACAGATATCAGCTAAGCGTGGAAGAGATAGAAATTAGTCTATGAGCGGACAAATTTTCCATGGATTTCATGCCGTCCGAGAATTACTTAAGCACCAGGCAGGACATGTTGCTCAAGTGTTAGTTCAAGCTGGGCATAAAAATAAGCGCATGGAAATTATTCTTTCCCTTGCCGCTGAGCAGGGTATTCAAATTTTAGAAACGGACAAAGCTGACTTAGATAAGAAAACAGATGGGAAGCACCAGGGAGTCATTGCAGTTATAAAGCGAGGAAGTGCTGCCTCGGATAATATGTTGTCTGAGCAAGACATGTACGAGCACATTAAATCTCTTACTTCTCCATTCTTACTTATTCTTGATGGTGTGACGGATCCCCATAATTTGGGTGCCTGTTTAAGAACTGCTAATGCGGCAGGTGTTGATGTGGTTATTACTCCAAAGGATAAATCCGCAACGTTAAATCAGACAGTCAGAAAAGTAGCGAGTGGTGCCGCCGAATCAATCCAGTTAGTAACGGTAACCAATTTAGCCCGTTGTTTGGAAAAACTTAAGGAGGTCGGTGTTTGGATTATTGGAACCGATGATAAGGCAAAGGTTTCACTCTATGGGCAGGACTTTCGGGGGCCTCTTGCTCTCGTTATGGGTTCCGAAGGTAGCGGATTACGCAGACTCACTCGTGAGAAATGTGATTACTTAATTTCAATTCCCATGGCAGGAGACTTAAGTAGTTTGAATGTTTCCGTTGCAACAGGTGTAGCATTATTCGAAGCGATCCGGCAAAGAAAAAGCGAGTAAGCAAGGTTTCAATAACTCTAGTAGCATTTACCGGTATTTGTGTCTTGGATCGTCTTACTAAAGGTCGAAATCAGGTTTTTATCGCTTGAAGTGACATCGATGTCTAATTAAAGCGGCGATGTTATCTGGCTGATTCAAATACTGGCTTACGTTAAAGTATGAGTACCCTAAGAATAAAGCTTCCTATTGAGCAGCGCCTGAACTAGGCACCAGTGTCAGGAGTGGCGAGTTTCTTGGTATGGGGTCTTTCTCCAAGATCAGCTTCCGATGTTTCATCGGGTGACAGAATCTCCGGCTTTGGCATAGGCTAATAGGTAACTGATTCAATGCTAATGGCCCTTGAAAAAGCGTGAAAAGGTGGGAAATAGCGTCAAATGCAGTTGCATCAGCCCTCGAAACTCTCTAGAATTCCGGCTCTTTTATCGATGGGGCTTGTCTCCATCCTACACAACTCCTTGTCTTACCACGCGCGCTAGCGTTAGCTGGAAGGCTCAATCCATGAGGAGTCTCTATGAGACACTATGAAGTAGTATTCTTGGTGCATCCGGACCAATCAGAGCAGGTTCCAGGGATGATCGAGCGCTATACCCAATTGATGGCTGATAACAACGGCAAAATCCACCGTATGGAGGATTGGGGCCGTCGTCAATTAGCTTATCCGATTAATAAAATCCACAAAGCACACTATGTCCTCATGAACATAGAGTGTGATGGAGAGATTTTGGAAGAGTTAACCACCCTGTTTCGTTATAACGACGCAGTGCTGCGAAACCTAATCATCAAAACTAAAAAAGCTGAAACTGAAGAATCTTTAATTCTAAAGGGTGAGCGTGAGGGAAAGGAACGCAAAGCCCGCGCTGAACAAAAGCGTAAGATCGAAGAAGAGGCAGCTGCCTCTGCCGCTGAAACAGCACCAGTAACAGGTGAAGCTGAATTAGACTCTGGATCTCTGGAAGAAACTGAGATTGGCAGTGAGTCCGCGGCATCTAGTGAAGATGCAGAAGAAATTTCGGACGATGCTCCCGAAGAAGCAATTGCTGCAGATGCAGCAGAGTCCGAAGAAGCAGATACAGAAGAAGAGTAACTCTTCCAATAGTTAAGTTAGGAAAAGATTATGGCTCGTTATTTTCGTCGACGTAAGTTCTGCAAATTTACAGCAGAAGGCACTGAACAAATAGACTATAAAGATTTAGAAACCTTGAAGGCTTATGTATCTGAAACTGGGAAAATAGTCCCGAGCCGAATTACTGGTACTAAAGCTCGCTACCAACGCCAGCTTGCAACTGCGATTAAGCGAGCAAGGTATTTAGCACTGATTCCCTATACGGACAGTCACCAGGTTTAAACAGGTTTAATTAATGCGCGGCCTCGCTCAATTCGTGATGACCGGAAGAAAGCAGGCCATAATAGCGGCGGGCTTGCTAGGCCTGATACCGCTGATTAATTTACTAAGCCCTGCAGTTGTTGGGATAGTGATGCTACGCAAAGGTTTGCAAGAAGCAACCTTTGTATTTATTTGGGGCGCGCTGCCGCTAGTCGTTTGGGCGATGCTGGGTGACATCGTTCCTTTGGTTCTGCTGTTTGGTATTACCGGCCTAACTTGGCTGCTACGAGAAACTGAGTCATGGGAATTTACCTTCCTGGCCGCGATAGCCATAGGTTTAGTCATTGAAATTTATCTTCGATTACAGCCGGCTGTTTTAGATGCGGTATTTCAGCAGTTACAACCATATTTTCAACAGAATAATCTTCAAGGAATGGAGATTGAAGAGATAAGAGAAACGATGACCACCATTATTGGTTCGGTTTATATGTTTCTTGCAATTGTTTTAACGATGCTCGCCCGTTGGATGCAAGCATCTTTATTTAATCCAGGTGGCTTTCAAAGCGAAATTCACCAGTTGCGCATAAAACAGAAAGTTGCATTAATACTTTTGGGTTTTATGCTTTTGTGCAGTTTTGGGATATTGATACCGCAAGCCTGGGTGCTTTATTTCATGATACCTTTGGTGTTTTCCGGAGTAGGGCTCTTGCACGCAGTAGTGGCAAAGCGGAAAATGTCTTCCATGGTGTTAGTGGTGTTTTACGTATTGCTAATGTTGCCAGTAGTCATACAAGTAGTTGTGTTGCTGGCATTGATAGACAGTTGGTACGACTTTCGAGCAAGACTTGATCAAGTAGGTTAGAAACTTACTTATAATTTAATAAAAAATTTTAAGACTACGTGAGGGATTCAAGATGAACGTAATCTTGTTAGAGAAGATCGGTAAACTTGGCGAAATTGGCGACACTGCCAATGTCAAATCTGGTTATGCGCGGAATTTCTTATTCCCACAGGGTAAAGCTATTCCTGCTACAAAGATAAATTTGGAAGAATTTGATCAGCGAAAATCTGAACTAATGGCTGCTCATAATGAGAAAATAGGTGTAGCACAGGCTAGAGCGGAGAAAGTTAACGGAATAAGTTTAACAATTGAAGTTAATTCCAGTGATGAAGGCAAACTATTTGGTTCAGTGGGAACCAGAGATGTGGCTGATGCTGTTAATGCGAAAGCTGGTAGCGATATAACTAAGGCAGAGGTTTCAATGCCTCACGGCGTTATTCGTGAGCTCGGCGATTACCAGATTAACCTAGAACTTGGCTATGATGTTCAAGCAACAATTTCGGTCTCTGTAGTTGGGCTTGAGTCAACCGCAGGAGTTTCTGCCGATGGCAGCCTTATTGAAGAAATTGATGAAGCTGAAGCAGCTGTTGCTAATGCCGACGATTCGGAGGAATCTTCTGACAGCCCTGAGGAAGAAAAGCCAGCAGAATAACCCTAGCTCCTGAAATGAAGTGCTAGCTTTCTTATTGAAGTACCATTCTGTAAACTCAGATGGTACCTTCTTATCTCCAACGTTTTATCCTAAATGTCTGAAATTTTTGAGCCAAGCACTCCCAGTCTAGGAAGAAATCCTTCAAACCTGACTGCCCTGAAAGTTCCGCCTCACTCTGTCGAAGCAGAGCAAGCAGTTTTGGGTGGGCTAATGATAGATAATTCCGAATGGGATACTGTCGCCGATGCTGTCCTGTCAGTAGACTTTTATCGGTCTGAGCATCAACTAATTTTTCAGACAATGACCCAGCAGAGTGAGGCCAGAAGCCCCATTGATGTTGTGACTTTGGTTGAGGCGCTGGACAGTCTCAAAGAATTGGAGAACGCGGGGGGCTTAGACTATCTTAGCGAACTCGCAGGAAATGCGCGTGGTACAGCAAATATTCATGCTTACACTGATATTATAAGGGAGCGTGCCATTCTGCGCCGCCTTATCTCAGTCGCCAACAATATTGCAGATACTGGCTACAACACTGGCGGAAAGAAAGCGGCTGAAATTCTAAATGGCGCAGAACAGCAAGTTTTTAATATTCGAGATGAGCGCCCAAAGGACCAAGGCCCGGTCCCGATTAATCCCCTTCTGAGCAAAGCAGTTGATCGAGTTGACGAATTGGCAGGGTTGGATGGAAGTCTGACTGGGTTAGCCAGCGGATACCAAGATTTGGATGAAATGACTTCGGGATGGCAGAAGTCAGATTTAGTCATTGTTGCCGGCAGACCTTCAATGGGTAAAACTGCATTTGCCATGAACTTGGTAGAAAATGCAGTTCTTACCGGTGAACAACCAGTTCTTGTGTTTAGCTTAGAGATGCCGTCAGAAAGTTTAATTTTTCGTTTACTTTCTTCCATAGGCCGAATCAATCAGACAAAATTACGAACTGGTCAACTTACAGAAGAAGATTGGCCTGGATTCAATAATGCCGTCTCTAAACTTAAAGACCGTCCACTATTTATCGATGACAGCGCCAGCATAAGTCCAATGGAAATGCGCGCAAGGGCAAGAAGGATTGTCCGCGAACACGGGCAATTAGGCATGATCGTTGTTGACTACTTGCAGTTGATGCAGATTAAAGGCACCAATGAAAATCGGGTAAATGAGATCTCCGAAATTTCCCGTTCGCTTAAATTGCTTGCTCGTGAATTCGAATGTCCGGTAATCGCACTTTCGCAATTAAATCGTGGATTGGAACAACGGCCTAATAAACGGCCACAAATGTCAGATCTCCGTGAGTCAGGTGCGATTGAACAAGATGCCGATCTCATCACCTTTATTTATCGTGATGAAGTTTATAATGAAGATTCGCCGGATAAAGGAATGGCTGAGATCATTATAGGCAAACATCGAAACGGGCCAATCGGCACCGTGCGTCTTAGTTTTCTTGGCCAATTTACTCGCTTTGAGAGCCATGTCCAACCAAGATACGACGATAGTTACACTCACGGCTAAACCACCTTTAGGTTAATCAAGGCATGACCGAACCGACCAAAAGAGCTTGGGCCACTATCGATCTTGAAGCTCTATGTAAAAACCTTGCCTTGGTTGGTACCTATTGTCCCGAATCAAAGATTTTCCCTGTTATTAAGTCCAATGCTTATGGGCACGGAATGGAGCAAGTCGCCCGGGCAATGAGTGCCTCCCAGACAGAGGTCTCTGGATTTGCTGTTGCCACTTTACAGGAAGCAGTTGAATTACATGGGTTGGGCTATGGTCGACCAATCTTACTCTTGAACGGTTATATCAATGAAACAGAACTGCGTCTTTGTTTAGATAAGAGCATAGAGCCAGTCGTCCACGCGAATTACCAGCTAGAGATAGCAAATAAAGTTTTAAGTGATGATGTATTTTCGGGAACTCACAAATTCTGGGTCAAAATGAACTCTGGCATGAACCGTCTTGGGATGACCGGGGAAGAGGCTAGCCAAGGTTTTCTTCAATTGCATACCTATCCCAATACTGAATTGGTCCTGATGTCTCATCTTGCTTTTGCTGATGACATGGGTAATCCAGCATCTCGAGCCTTCACTGACAAACAAATGGAAGGTTTTCTTGGACTACGAAAGCAACTACAAAAAGATTGCGACGAAACGGTTGAGACAAGCATGGCTGCCTCGGCGGGAATTCTTAGCCTCCCCGAAGCTCACTTAAATTATGTCCGACCCGGGGTAATGCTCTATGGTAGTTCACCACTAGCCAAGATGGCTGGAGGTGAAGTTGGACTTCATCCTGTCATGACTCTATCTTCACGCTTAATCTCGATAAGCGACGTGCCTGCCGGGGAATCTATAGGCTACAACGCCACCTATGTTTGTGAAAAAGATACCAGAGTTGGAACCGTTTCCATTGGCTATGGTGATGGTTATCCAAGGTCGGCAGTCAATGGAACGCCCGTACTCGTGAAAACACAAACACGAACCCTACGCACACAATTAATCGGCCGAGTATCCATGGATATGATTACTATTGATCTTAGTGGAATTGAAGATGCCCAGATCGATGATGAAGTTATTTTATGGGGGGCTGGACTCTCTTCCGACGAAGTATCAAAGTATGCAAACACAATATCTTATGAGTTGTTCTGCAAGATTACTCAACGTGTTCACTATGTTTATGTTTGAGTGCAGTCATCGAGCTGAACATAAACTCGGAGTATCAGTGAGTCTATAAACTAAAATGGCTAAAACTAAAACGGTGTTTGTTTGCAAAGACTGCGGGACCGAATATGGTCAATGGCAAGGTCAGTGTGCAGCCTGCAAAGCCTGGAACACACTGTCTCAAGTGAATTTGGGCTCAAGCAGTTCGCCCGTGACTAAAGCTGATTTTCGTCGCCAGGGTTACGCCGGCGATCAGTCCAACGTGCAAAGCCTTTCTGATATCGATCTTCAATCTTTACCTAGATATTCAAGTTCAATCGAAGAGCTGGATCGGGTCCTTGGCGGCGGTTTGGTGCCCGGATCAGTTGTATTAATAGGCGGTAACCCAGGTGCCGGCAAGAGCACATTATTGCTGCAGATTATGTGTCAGCTTGCTGACAGTGGAAGGCCCGCATTGTACGTAACTGGCGAAGAGTCGTTACAGCAAGTGGGCATGCGGGCGAATCGACTTAACCTTCCGACTGATAATCTTAAGATGCTTGCAGAAACTAATGTAGAGCAAATTTCTCGTGCTGCAGAGGAACATAAACCTGAGTTATTAGTAGTTGATTCCATTCAAGTAATGCACAGCGCCGATGTGCCATCAGCGCCAGGCAGCGTGTCACAGGTGCGGGAATGCGCCGCGTATTTAATTCAATATGCTAAACAAACGAACACTGTTTTGTTCTTAGTCGGTCACGTAACCAAAGAAGGTAATTTAGCTGGGCCGAAAGTACTCGAGCATATGATTGATTGCTTCATCATGTTGGAAGGGGGAAATGATACGAAGTACCGCATTCTTCGTGGGCAGAAAAATCGCTTCGGCGCTGTGAATGAGTTAGGCGTTTTCGCCATGACAGAATTAGGCCTTAAAGAGGTTAAGAACCCTTCAGCGATATTTTTAGCGCGTACCGAAGAGGATACGCCTGGTTCTTTAGTCATGGTGCTTTGGGAAGGTACGCGACCATTGTTAGTTGAAATCCAAGCATTAGTAGATACTAGCCCTCTTGGAAACCCGAGGCGAGTCACCGTAGGACTTGAGCAAAACAGGCTGGCGATGTTACTTGCGGTGCTACACCGCCATGGGGGGTTATATATGGCGGATCAGGATGTATTTGTCAATGTGGTTGGGGGGGTCAAGGTTTCAGAAACTAGTGCAGATTTGGCTTTAGTACTTGCTATAGTTTCAAGCTTTAAAGATCGTTCCTTAGCCAAAGAGCTTGTGGTGTTTGGTGAAGTGGGTCTCGCTGGTGAAATCAGGCCAGTGCCAGGAGGTCAAGAAAGGCTAGCAGAAGCGGCAAAGCACGGGTTCAAACGGGCAATCGTTCCTAAAGCTAATCTACCAAAAACTAAAATCGAGGGATTGGAAGTTCTAGGGGTAACGAAAATTTCACAAGCATTAGATGCTATTTAATTACTTTAGCCAGCATAGTTCCCCGACTATTAAAGAATGTTGATTAAGCGGGGGCTCTTTCGAAATCTTGCTTAATGGTTTTCAAAGCCCACCAGTAATGTAAAGCACACCAAAAATTGAACAGCACTGTAATCGCCATGGCATAGCGCAATCCGTCAACACCATAGCTTGGTGTTAAGTAATCGCTCACAAATCCTGTTACAACTGGACCAAGTCCCAATCCAATCAGATTCAACACAAATAATAGAACTGCTGATGCCATTGCTCGCATCCGAATGCCTACTAGAAAGTGAGTCGAGGCGATACAGGGTGCCAAATACCAACCACCAAAGAATACCGGAATGAAATAGGAGTAGACTGCTATATAAGCGGTAGGCATTAGTAAAAACGTGTTTAAGGCAAACGGCAGTGCCAATAATGTTGAAACGAGCGGGATCCAGATGTACCAGCTCTTGTCACCGGTTTTTTTTGTCATGTAATCAGATGCCCAGCCACCAAAAAACGTTCCCGCCAACCCACCGATCCCAGCAATCAAGCCGTAGTACAAACCAACATCTAGGATGGGCATTTCATGAACACGCTGTAAGAACAATGGCATAAAGTTGCCTATGCCATAGGTAACGAAGGCATGCAAAGCGCAAGCAAAGGAAAGGTGTCTAAAAGACTTTCGTTCCCATAAGAAATGCATGACCTTAAAGAACCCGGGGGGTGCTATATCTTTACGTGCCTCGGCCATGCCTCTAGGAGGCTCCTTAATCACGAATCGCACAATTATCGCTAGTAGGAGCCCTGGCAGGCCCACAACGACAAAGGCCGTGCGCCAATCAAAATACTGGACTAAATAAGCACCACCTACCGTTCCCACCAAAATCCCGCCATAAACTCCCAAGGAATAAATTGAAAGGGCGGTCGCTCTCTGTTCTGCAGGGAAAATATCCGAAACTATAGAGTGAGCAGGGGGCGAGCCTCCTGCTTCGCCTACGCCGACACCAAACCTGGCTAGGAAAAGCTGAGTGAAACTTTGTGCAGCTCCGCAGAGCGCAGTCATTACGCTCCAAATAGTAATCGAAATCGCTATGATGTTGCGTCTATTACTAATGTCTGCCCAGCGGGCAATTGGAATACCGAGGGTTGTATAGACGAAGGCAAAGGCGATACCAGACAACATGCCAAACTGGCCATCGGATAATTCTAGGTCTTCGATAATGTACTGAGCAAGTACATTAATAACCTGGCGGTCCACAAAGTTAGAGACATAAACTGTAGTTAGAATGCCTAAGACTAAGTATCGGTAGTAGGGATTCTTATAAGCTTCGATACCCGAGGCGCTATCGGAATTGCCGGACGGCGCAGAATAATCATCCGCACGATTTCGATTCTCTTCAGAGCGAGAGTTATCCCTAGAGTCCGTGGTCATATCCTTTTGCCTTTATTTTAATTTTTAGCGAAGGGGATGTAAGCATTTATTCTGAAGCGAGTCTACGTATAAGTAGTGTGCTCAATTTCGCTCTCTCCACTAATGAGCTTGCCCGAGCTTCTTCACGGTTAGAATGTGCTCCAGTTCCAGCAACACCAAGTGAATCTATTGTTGGGAGTCCAACTGCTTGTGCGAGTGAGCCGTCAGTTCCACCGCCCGAATCTGAAATTCCAAGCTCTTGGCCCAGTAATTTGCCGATCGCGCGAGTTTTCTCTAACAAGTAGTCGCTTTCCTCTGTGGGAATTTTAGGAGGGCGATGCAAGTTGATCCAACTCACCGTGCTGAGTTCGCTAGTGTCTACAGGATAGCTATAAACTTGATTGGCGATTTTCTCAAACTGCAATCTTGCATCTTCTCCTTGCTGTGGAGTCGGATAACGCAAATCGACAAATGCTTCTGCACACGGTGCAACGGTATTGCGCGCCTCGCCTCCATTAACGATACCGACATTCACCGTAACTCCCGACTCATAATCTGTCATGGTTTCAATTTCGATAATTTTATAGGCTAATTCTTTAATGGCTGATCGACCCTGGTTATGAGCGCCACCGGCATGTGATGCAATGCCATTAACAACAAATCGGGCCTGGCCCAACCCTTTTCTACTTCTAATTAAATTATTCGTTCCAGAAGATTCATAGACCATTCCCCAGTCATGATTCATCGCTTGATCTTCAATATATTTTCTTGATGAAAGTGACCCAATTTCTTCATCACTGTTTAGCAGCACAGTTATGTTTTTGTCAGCCAGTTCATTAAATTCGTGAAATGCCTTGAGTGTGTATAGCATCACCACAAGGCCGCCATGCATATCCGCTACCCCTGGCCCATATAGTATATCTTCTTCACGAGTAAAATTTTGAAATGGACTACTTACGGGAAATACAGTATCCAGGTGTCCCATTAATAGAAATCTTTGACCTTGCCCTAAATTACTTGCTAATACATGGTCTGTAACATCAATATTGTAGTCGCTTCCAGGGCAGCTAGGCATTTCGATAAAGTCCCCAGGCAATGCGGATACGGAAAATCCTAAATCGCGTAACTCAGCGCTAAAAATAGCAGCCAACTCATCGACTCCAGCCTTATTGAGAGTGCCAGAATTGATATTGGTAATTCTCTCTAGCAGATCCAACATGTCTTCTTCCTGTGAATCAAGCCAGGCTCCAATTTCGATCTCATCTTCACTGATTGCTGGCTCGATATTATCTTCACCATGCGCAGCAGAGCTGAATATCGTGAGTGTCAGGATACTTAACACAGGTTTTAGGAACTTCATTAACATTACTCCTCTAAACCATGGATAGCTGGGGATACGGGTATCCCCACTATGAATAATTCGATAAAACACAGTATTGGAAAGCAAACGATGGCGGCGCGTCTTAGATGTTGGTTTCCAAACCACCTCTCTATTATTAATAAACTTTACTTAAATATCGATAGCAATGTCCCATTAAGAGATCAAGAACATTACAGTACCGACCACGATGGCCATGTAAAGTAGCATACTGATGGCTGTTCTCAACATCATGGTTCATGAGCTTTCATTAGTATTGTGCAGCCAAGAAACTGAGTACCTTGGCTCGGGTAATCTGTTGAACCATTAAAGAAGCTTTCAGTGAATACATTGTATTTAGTTAGAACTGTCTGCATAATCTTTCGCCCATGAATGCTGTAACTGAACCAATACTCTCAATTCAAAACCTTAACAAAACCTTTGCCGATGGTTTTCAGGCACTCAAAAATATAAATCTGGAAATCCAGAAAGGCGAGATAATTGCACTGCTTGGCCCAAATGGAGCAGGGAAAACAACGTTAATTTCTGCTATTTGTGGCATTGTACAGGCCAATTCCGGCACGGTAACCGTTGCTGGCTACGACATTGCTAGAGATTATCGTAAAACTCGATCTATTATCGGTTTGGTTCCTCAAGAACTAAGCACGGATTCATTCGAAACAGTCTGGAACACTCTTGTATTCTCCCGCGGGCTTTTTGGCAAGAAAGCTAATTCAGCACATATTGAAAAGGTGCTGAAAGCGCTGTCTCTGTGGGATAAGAAAGACAATATGTTAATGACACTCTCTGGAGGCATGAAACGCAGAGTATTAATAGCTAAAGCACTTTCTCATGAGCCAGCAGTCCTATTCCTTGATGAGCCGACAGCGGGGGTGGACGTATCTTTGCGCAAGGACATGTGGAAAATTGTCCAAGAGCTAAAAAATGACGGAGTGACTATTATCCTGACAACGCATTATATAGAAGAAGCGGAAGAGATTGCAGATAGAGTAGGTGTCATCAATGCTGGCGAAATAATTTTAGTTGAAGATAAAACTGAACTAATGAGCAAGCTCGGTAAGAAACAGGTATCTCTAGATCTTTGTGACCCGCTGGCTACAATTCCAAAAAGCCTGGCTGGGTATTCCTTGGAACTTTCTGAAAATAAGGATCAGTTAACTTATACTTTTGACTCTTTAGGAGATCGAACAGGAATTACCTCACTGCTTGATGATTTAAAAGCCGCCGACATTTATTTCCGCGACTTAAATACTATCCAAAGTTCTCTTGAAGATATTTTCGTCAATTTAGTCGAGGAGTCATCTTAAATTGAATTTCTATGCAGTGATGGCTATCTATAAATTTGAGATGGCACGTACGCGGCGGACATTAGTGCAAAGCATAGTCGCACCTGTCATTTCAACTTCGCTCTATTTCATTGTATTTGGGGCAGCTATTGGATCAAGAATCACTGAGGTTGGAGGCGTAAGCTATGGGGCTTTTATCGTCCCCGGATTAATAATGCTGAACTTATTGATGCATAGTATTTCAAATGCATCTTTTGCAATTTATATGCCTAAATTTGTAGGTACAGTCTATGAAGTGTTGTCGGCTCCAGTTTCTACGGTGGAAGTAGTGCTGGGGTATGTAGGTGCTGCAGCAACCAAGTCTATTATTCTCGGTCTCATCATTCTCGCAACTGCGACTTTCTTTATTCCTTTGCGTATCGAACACCCGGTAATAATGTTGTTATTCGTATTTCTTACATCAATCACTTTTAGTTTGCTTGGGTTTATTTTAGGAATTTGGGCAGACAATTTTGAAAAACTTTCAATAGTCCCTTCATTAATTGTTACACCGTTGGTTTTTCTAGGAGGAAGTTTTTATTCAACCGATATGCTGCCTCCATTCTGGCAATCGGTAACTCTGTTCAATCCGGTCTTGTATCTGGTTAGTGGTCTACGTTGGAGTTTTTACGAAATTTCTGAAGTAAATATATTGGTGAGCTTAGTCAGCATTACAGCATTTATGCTGCTGTGTTTTTCTATTGTGCTATACATGTTCAAGACGGGCTATAAACTCAGAACTTAGCTGCGCGATATTAACCCGTTAATTTCTAAATCTATCAGTCATTAAAATGCGCTTACTTATGCGCCATCCTTCGGGGGTTTTTCGCCAGGTATTCCGATAAATACCTGAGCTTCGAATTACAGCGGCCGTGTCATTTGCTGTTTGGTGAGTTATTAAGGCCATATTTTCCGTTACGGCCATTGCAGCTTCCAGTTCGAGGAAAACTAACCCAGAAAAATGATGCCGACTCTGACGGTCTACCAATCGGCCTTCGTGAGATTGTTTTGCATAATCGAAAATCGCCTCTCTACCTTCCAGTCGCGAACCATCGACGTATTCACCGTGCAGCCATCTCTCCATTATTGCGTTCTCGGTGAATAGGCGCGAGAACCCTAGGGAGTCCTTACCATCCCATCGATAAGAGTATTGGGCTAATACATCAGCTATCGCGAGGCGATTACTTATTTCTGTGAGATTGTCTGCTTTAGAGACCGACATTGATAGCAGAAGAGCAGCCAGAAACAACCCATGAAGGGATCTAAATCCTGTGCCTATACGCTCGGCCACTAAGTTCATGATGGGACTCCTTTGGACAGTTTGCCAAGCATAACAATTCTGGGGATTCATGGGCAAAAACATTGTTTTATTCAGCCATGGCCTTAGTAATACAAAGGCGGTGATTTCGAGCAAGTGGAATGTCGAGAAAAGGCTCGCAATACCAACCGAATAACTCACACCGTATTTCACTCAGTCAAAGTTAATTGATATGCTGCATCCTTCTGTACTGGAGAAGCACAAGTGGCTTATAAGCTAGTTACCAAGTTCTTATTCTGTTTTATTTTTCTTGTTGCCTCGTTAGCAAGCTCTGCACAATACTCTTCAGAAACTGAAGAAGCTATTACTGCCGCAATGGGGGCGATGGATGCCTTTATGCTGGCGTTTAATGCTCGTGATCCTCACGGATGGGCTGCTTCACTAAATTATCCTCATGTTCGATTCGCAAGTGGCAGTGTTACTGTTTGGGAAACTGCTGAGGAGTTTGCCGATACGCAAGCTTTCGAGAGATTACCAAACACGGGCTGGGATCATTCCCATTGGCTAACCCGCGAGGTCTCTTTGGCATCTCCAAATAAAGTGCATATCAATACAGTTTTTCAGCGCTTTAATGCCGAAAATGAAATAATTGGTACTTATCAATCACTTTATATCGTGACGAAGATGAATGGTCATTGGGGCACTCAATCAAGATCAAGTTTGGCGCCTTAGCTCTGTTGTCGATGTTGATATTGAATATCCAGATCGATATTGAAATGAGGTTATTTTTCTTTCTTAGATAAATTAATTGAGTTTGTGCTGTTCATTTAGAATCCTATGACAATGGAATTTATCTGGGCATTAAAAGGCTTAAAATAGGGATGTGACTTAGAGATAAAATTATGAGCAGGTTAGTAACGCGTAGGGAACTCATTAATTTGCTGGGCGCAACAGGCGGCACGGCGGCAGTGCTGCAAGCTGGCTCTGTTCTGGGTTTGCTGCCAGCAACGGCATCTGCTGCTGCACTTGATCTGCTAGCATTAGGTTCAACCAACAAGAAAGTTGCTATCTTGGGTGGTGGCATTTCTGGCCTTACAGTCGCCTATGAGCTTAACAAGCGTGGTTACGATTGTACCGTTCTTGAGGCTTCTCATCGCTGTGGAGGTCGGATTTTCACTGTTCGGCACGGAGATCTAATCGACGAAATTGGCAATCGCCAATATTGTGAGTTCGATGATGATCCTCACATGTATTTCAATGCGGGTGCAGCGCGGATTCCAACTTCCCATCGTAGCTTACTCGCTTACTGTAAAGAACTCGGTGTAGAGCTCGAAGTTTTCATTGGTGAAAATAACAATGCATTTTTACAGGATGATGCTCTTGCTAGCGGCAAGCCATTAAGGGTGAATGACTATAAAACCAATATGCGCGGATTTCTTAGCGAGATGTTGGCGAAGTCGATGTCTGAACAGCAAATGGATGAGCCATTTACAGAGACAGAAGCAGAGAATTTGCTGAGTGTTATCCGTTCGTTTGGTGACTTAAGTGAAGGAGACTTATACCAAGGAAGTTCAAGAAATGGTTATGCTTCTGGTGGTTACTTAACTCACGGTGTGCAGAAAGACATGCTCGCATTTCGTGATTTACTGCAAAGCAGCATGGGCCGAATTGCTTTATCTGCCTACGAAGGGGATTATGGACCTTGTCTTCTGCAACCTGTGGGAGGAATGGACAAAATCATTGCGGGATTTTTGAGTAAGATTGGAGGGCAGGTTAAATATCGTGCGATAGTCGCAGGGATTCAAGTTCGCAACGATGGCGTGGAGATTGCCTATGATCAAGGTGGCGCGCGCCACAAATTACAAGCTGATTACTGTTTTAATTGTATTCCGACACATCTCGCTGTTGGTTTAGATCACAATTTCCCGATTGATTACATTAAAGCCATGAAATATGTGCGCCGAGGTGAGGCTTATAAAGCAGCATTCCAAGCTAAAGAAAGGTTTTGGGAAAAGGAAGGAATCTATGGGGGGATTACACGCATGAATAATTCCAGTCGGGAAATATGGTATCCACCTCATGGCATTCATAAAGATAAAGGTGTTGTATTGGCGGCTTACGATTTTGGTGGGGGAAGTTATTTCACCAAGATGGTTCAGCAAGAACGAGTCGAAACACATTTACAAGACGGCGAAAAAATCCATTCAAATTATCGAGATATGGTGGAAAAGCCAATTACAATAGCGTGGCATCGGATGAATCATATGCTCGGGTGTGCGGCTCGCTGGCGTCAGAGTTTCTCTGGCTGGACGCACGAAGAAGAACAAATGTATAACATCTTGCAGGCACCAGCTGGCGGAAGGCACTATGTTATCGGAGATCAAATGAGTATGAATTCCGCTTGGATGGAAAGTGCCATTCTTTCCGCCCATTGGGCGATGCAAGATCTTGATGTGCGAGTGCGTTCTGAGATTGCCAAGTAAATGAAATTAAGGATTCGCGGGGGATGCCTGACCCTTTCTGGAGAAATGGCATGATTGGAAAGAGAGAAGTTATAGTTTTTTTTGCAGCACTTAGTTTTTGTTTTATCAAAGCCTATGCTGCTGAAAATTTATCAGATCTAAGAGAGCCATATAACGATCGCTATTGTACGACATGTCATGGTTCTGATGGCAGAGGCAACTATGGTATTAAAGCTCCAAGGTTAGCTGGCATGGAGCCTTGGTATTTAAAACGTCAGCTAGAGAATTTTCGAGCGGGTATTCGTGGCACCCATTCTAGTGACCGCGAAGGCATAGCTATGCAGTCAATGGCGGTGAAACTTAGTGATTCTAGTATCACCGATATTATCTCTTGGGTAGGAAGCTGGGACTATGTGGCCACAGAAATTACTATCGAAGGAAACGAATCGCTCGGTCAGCAGCTTTACATTCAATGTGCAAGCTGTCATGGAGCGAATGGAGAGGGGAATGAAGCCCTAGGTGCGCCGGCGCTGAGGGGTCAAAATGATTGGTATTTAGCCACTCAATTAAGAAACTTTATTGAAGGTTGGCGAGGGAGTCATCCTCAAGATAGCTTGGGTCAGCAAATGATACTAATGGCGCAATCTCTTCAAAATGATGATGGCATTAAAAATGTCGTCAGCTATATAAATACGCTAAGTAGAAAATAGCTGGCTTTGGGGATCGAGAGAAAGACCTGTTAGCCCTTGGCCTGTCTCTAGGCTAACTATATACTCGAACTAGACACTGTTAAGATTTCTAGCAGATAGTGTGCTCAGTAATAAAAGACCAACAAGTAAATCGAATAAGAAAGTTTGAACTTAGGCGAAAGCCAAACCATCAGGAGCAAAAAATATGCCCGCGCTCGCTATAGTCAATCTAGTTATCTTCGCCGCTCTACTTAGCTTTATTTATCAGCTATCGAAGAAAGAGCTTGGGCTTTCAAAATTAGTATTAGTTGGTTTGGTTGTTGGAACACTGTTTGGAACTTACCTCCAAATAGTCTTCGGACGCGAGCATGTGGTTTCTCAGGAAACCATTGAATGGACCAACATAGTAGCAAATTCTTTCGTTAACCTGCTTCGAATGATAATCATTCCCCTAATTTTAGTGACGATGATAGCTGCCGTTCTCAAAGTCAGTGAAATAAAGTCATTGGGGAAAATTGGTGGCTCAGTTGTCGCTATCCTAGTCTTCACTACTATGATTGCTGCGCTCGTCGGGGCATTAATGGCGGCTGTTGCTGGGTTAGATGCTAGCGAGTTTAATCTTGGTGAAACCGAAGTAGCTCGGGCTGAAGTTTTAGAGTCTCGCCAAGACAGCATGGCCGATTTGAGCATTCCTCAACTTTTAACCAGCATGGTATCAACAAATATCTTCAGAGACCTTAGTCAGTCTAGAAGCATATCGATAATTGCCGTTGTAATTTTTGGGTTACTTTTTGGAATCGCTGCATTGTTGGTCGGACAAGAAGATAAGACCCATGGAGACCGGATTAGAGGCTTTATAGACACGACACAAGCTGTCGTCATGAAACTAGTAAAGATAGTGATGAACCTAACGCCTTACGGGGTTTTAGCCCTCATGACCAGAGTTATGTCCACCTCAGATTTTGGTGCACTTATTACTCTCCTAAGTTTCATGATAGCTTCCTACATAGCAATAGCGATCATGTTTGCCATTCATGCCCTAATGATTAGTCTGTTAGGAGCCAATTTAAAAAGCTATTTTCAAAAAGTGTGGCCAGTACTAACTTTCGCCTTTGTGACTCGTAGCTCGGCGGCTACTATTCCGCTTACTATTCGTGCACAAATAGAAGAGTTAAAAGTGCCAGCACCAATTGCCAATATAGCAGCATCTTTTGGTGCAACTATTGGTCAAAATGGCTGTGCAGGTATTTATCCTGCTATGTTGGCCGTCATGGTAGCGCCTAGCGTTGGAGTCGAGGTTGATTTCGGCTTTATCGTTTATCTCACCTTGGTTGTTGCCATCGGTTCTTTTGGGATAGCAGGCGTAGGTGGTGGTGCTACTAATGCCGCATTAGTTGTGCTCCCTTTGATGGGATTACCTGTTACCGTTGCTGCGCTGCTTATAACGATCGAACCACTTATCGATATGGCACGAACCGCCTTAAATGTGAATGGCGCAATTACAACTGGAATGGTTACCTCACGCTTGTTAGGCAGTGAAGGAGAATCAACAGATGCCAACCTAGTAAATCAGCCTGTGCAAGAAAATTAGATTTTAGTTCGTAAGACTTTTGTTAGTAGGTACGTATTGGAGAAATGATCATGTTAAGAATTAAGAAAATATCTATATCCGCTATTCTAGTTGTATTAACGGGAATCGCTGCGGCTGTAAGTGCTCAGGAAATTACTCGTAACAATGAGGGCAGATACTTCTATACCAGTATTACTATTCCTCCAGGTGCTGAAACGATGTATTTAAGCGGCTCTGGCGCAAGCCCCCAAGCAGACGATTCTTGGGGCGACATGCGTCAACAAACTATTGATACTTTTTCGAGTTTTAAAGAAACTTTAGAAGAGCAAGGGTGGGCAATGAGAGATATTGTTCAAGTGCGCGCATTCGCTGTCGCCGGTGATGATGGCTTGGATTTCGCAGGATTTAATGCGGGCTATGCCGAATTTTTTGGGACCTCAGATAACCCCAATAAACCGGTACGCTCGTTTGTTGAAATTAAAGATTTGGTTGTCGAGGGCTGGCTGATAGAAATAGAAATACGTGCTGCGCGAATGCCATAACGTTAAGAAAAAGTTATTAATAGAAGGATCGATTATTTATGTGCGCGCACCTCTCGGTCCTTTTCATTTATATACTGGCGCTTCAGATTTATTGAGAAATAGATTTTCCTGAATATTTTAATATTTGCTCTACGCCTCCAACGTCCCAATGAAATTCAGCGTTGCTTTCTAAAGGAACTTTTTGTGGGTGGCAAATTCATAGACGAATCTACAATTACTGATTTTTCTTGAAAAGTTCTTAAGAATATTCTTTACGTCGATCGGACGGCGAAAATTTTTACTATTTAGAAACGGGTCAAGTCATCCGCAATGCGCAATCGAACTCAGTGCATTGCCGGAGTAAAACGTCACTATTCATAGATTATTGTCCAAGCTATAGATCGAGCGCGTTGCGCATTTCTCTTGCTGTCATCCCCCTCACATAAACATCTGTGCCCTGATCGAATTCTCGGGCTCGCTCTAAACCACCTACTATTACTGGATCAAAACCCGAATCAAAAACTAATTGCGTTGTTACGTCCACAGCTTCTTGATCGTCGCCTGCTATCGGAATGGCGATCCGTTCCCCTTCGCGATGGGCTTCATCTTGCACTTCTCTCCAGCTCAACGCATTAAATGCTCTTACCAACCGAACTCCTCTCAGATATTCAGCAGAAACAACACCAGTGCCTCTTTCTAAAGCGTCGGCAGCCATGTCCCCATCTCGCTGAACGTAAGGGTTTCCGCAATCAATTACAATTTTTCCCTGCATAAGATGACCATAATCCCTGCCGATTTGAGGCGTAGCAGCATAAGGTACTGCCACTAAAACAATATCGCCGAATTCAGCCGCTTCCTGGGGATAGCCAGCGCGGCACTTTGGGCCTGCCTGTGCGACAAGATCTAACAAACTATCTGGATTACGGGAAGAAAATAGAATCTCATGACCTGCTTCAGCCCAGCGTAAGCCAACTGAGCCGCCGATTCTGCCAGATCCAATGATGCCAATTTTTAAAGGGTTAGATGATTGACCAAGTGCTTGGCGTGAATTCAGAATAAGTGGCAATGCTCCAAGAGTTCCGGCTGATACTATTAACTGACTGAGAAATTTACGGCGTTGATTTGAGAAATTTTCTTTCATGATGGGACCTGTCTACATTCTAGATTGATAAGAAACTTCTGTGCATTTCAGGATACCCAGAGTAAACAATTCATCACAATTGTTAAAGTCTCTGAACAGTAATCGAGCTAATGTGGAGTGCGCTGAGAAAGTCAGAAAATCTGAACCTACACTGTTCGCATGCCGCAAGCGCCAAATATCTCGGTGAGCACACGCTATTGCCTATCTTGGCACTTTTCATAGCGATGAAGATTTTCAGGATTGAAGGCTCAACCAAAGGGGTGTGTCTAGCTATCAGCGCCACAGGTTTGAGGTGAATTGAATAAGGGAACTAGTGTGCGAGGATGTCTTAAGGTATGTTGTGTGTATGAACATTTTTCAACATCGGAGAAATAAATCAGCACCTTTTCTGCTTCTTTTTTATTGCTGCACGCTTATTTATTTTACTTTCGCTGCTTCTTATAGCTTTGGCCAATCGACGTTAGAGATTGACGATTTTAACGCTGCCTATCTTCAATACGGTGAAACCAAGAATTCAGAGCCCGAAATTGCTCGAGAAGCTGCTCGTCGTGCCTATGAACTAGGCAAGGAATTATTTGGTGCAAGGAGTGAGCGCAGCGCCATGCTAGCCATAAACTATGCGACCTTGATTGCCGATGAGTCTGCAAGTCAGTCTTTTCTTGATGAAGCAGTCGAGATTTACCAAACTGTATTTGGATTTGGCTCGGAGGCGATGATAGATCCTTTAATGCGATTGGGAAGAACCCTAAATGATCAAGAGAAGGAAGTACTGGCTCGCCAATATTATAGGCGAGCATTGCAATTAGCAGAAACCCATTTAGGTCCAGATTCCAGTAAGGTAGGAAGTATCGAAATAGAACTTGGTGCGATTAGCCTGCGAGTGGGAGAGCTGACTGAGGCTTGGGAAAGCATACAAGAAGCAAAAATAATTCTCAGCAAATATACTGATGCAGGCTCTCAAAGTGGTTTAACTCGAATTGAATTACTTGCTGGTGAATACTTTCTAGCCCGTAATGAATATCAAAATGCCATAGAGCCTTTGCTTAACTCTTTGGCAAAATTTGAGAGATATCCTGGCTCTAATGTTGCTGTGCGCAATCGTATTGCATTGATCAATGCCTACGAGAATTCAGGGCAGCAAGACTTGGCCACGATCCAATGTGTAGCAATTGGAGAGACCCGCCGGGTCAGTGAAAATGAGAACTTAAGACCTGTCTACAGAGCTCGTTCAGAGGAACTGAATATCCATGGAATAGCTGGGGGAGTTCAGATAGAGTTTTTAGTGGATAAAGAAGGTTTCGTTAGGAACCCTAGACTAGTCTCGTCGCTGACAAATTCTGCTCTTGGCCGGAATCTCCTGGATCTAATTCAGAAATTTCGATTCGCTCCCCGATTCATTGATGGAACCGTTGTCGATAGCCCTAATCAAACTTATACCTTTGATTAAAAGATAAAAGCTAGGCCGGAAATAATTCGATGTTAAAGAAACAGCAAATTCTCTTCTTAGTTCTTTTACTTCAGTCAGTTCATGTTTATTCTCAATCCATTAGTGTGGTTGAGGCTAGTATTAGCGAATTGCAAACTGCTTTAGAAAATGGAAGTACAACATCTCTGCAGCTAGTAGATTTGTATTTAGCTAGAATTGAAGCCTATGACAAACAAGGTCCAGCTCTAAACAGTATAATTAGAATCAACCCTCGGGTTAGAGATCACGCAGTAGAGTTAGATAACGAAAGAGCACAAACAGGAGCGCGTTCATCTCTCCATGGTATTCCTGTTTTAATTAAAGACAACTACAACACAATTGATATGCCCACAACCAACGGTTCGGTTGCTCTAGCTAATTTTTTCCCAAGCTATAATGCGACCCAAGTTGATTTGTTGCTTGACGCTGGCGCAATAATTATTGCTAAGACAAATTTACATGAATATGCTCGCGGCATAACCAGTATTGCCTCGTTGGTAGGGCAAACGAGGAATCCCTATGACATTCGCCGTGTGCCTGGAGGATCAAGTGGTGGAACAGCGGCGGCAGTCGCTGCGAGTTTTGGCGCAATTGGGATGGGTTCAGATACTTGCGGATCGATTCGGATTCCATCTGCTTTCAATAATCTAATTGGCTTGCGCCCAAGCAAAGGCATTTCAAGTATCTACGGAATTATGCCTCTTTCACATACACAAGACACGGGTGGCCCATTAGCAAGAACAGTTGAAGATCTAGCATTGGTGTTGGACTTAACCATTGGTTATGACCCCAATGATGCAGCGACAGAGTTGATGCGAGAGCAAACACCGCCAAGGTTTCTAGAATCACTTAACTCGGTTGATTTGGAGGGACTACGGTTCGGCAAGATAAAAAGTTACTTTGAAGCTGCTAACTCTAGTACAAGAAGCGTAATCGAAGAGGCTTTGGAGTGGTATGCCGCAGAAGGCGTAGAAATTATCGAAGTGGAATTACTAGAACAAGGTGAATTAATCAATTCGTCAGGAGTAATTCAGCATGAATTCGAGATTGATTTTAACCGGTATCTCGCGGCGAACGGCAGTGAGGAAATAGCAAATGTGAATGATGTAGTCGAATATGGACTTCTCCATGAGGCTCTGGCGAATCAAATGAAGAGCAGCGTGGAAGAAGAGTTCGATGAAGATGCATATGAGAAATCAATTGAAGCTCGCTCAATGATTCGGGCCTCGATTGAAGATCTATTTGAACTTAATAGTTTAGACGTGTTGGTCTATCCAACTATCACACAATCACCCGCACTAATTGGAGATCCTCAGACCGGAAGTAGTTGTCAATTATCAGCCCATTCTGGATTACCGGCTTTATCCATGCCGGTTGGTTTTGCCAGTAATGATTTGCCAGTGGGGATGGAGATTCTTGGAAAGCATTTCCAAGATGTCGAATTGCTAGCCATTGCGAAGCATTATGAAGAGTCAAATAGTCCTCGGCAGATTCCTTCGGTGACTCCTGAGTTGATCAATGGAGAGGCTCCAAGTGTTGAGTCTAGACGATTAACTTTTAGTCAGAATTCAATCTCGCTGCAGTTAGACACTGAGTTCTCAATTCAAACGAATTTGTTTTCATTTAGGGTCACTCAAAACCCCGACAATGATGCTGAGGTTTTTGCAGTGACTCTTATAATAGATACAGAGGAAGGTATTGATCTCAATGAGCCTATTGTACTAAATCTCATGGGACCAAATATCAAACAGGCGAGTGGTGAGTACTTTATGAGTGAAGAGTTCAGGGAAGCCTATAATCAGAATCGGCTCTTCCTAAAAGTATTTGCAGACTCGACGTCAGTAACCGGGTCAACACAGCAGCTTTAAAAGAGTAGATTAGTTTTCGATTAGTTCCAAAATGCTATCTTTAAATTCGTCTACAGTCAGACCGCGCTCAGTGGGTAGCTCGCTGATATCAACATTTACTCCGGCAGCGACATCACCATTTCCCTCTATCAGGGCTTGGGGTTTTTTTATGGAGGGCGGAATAGAAGATACGGCCTGAATTTGTATAACGGGTTTTTGATCAATCGTACGCATTCTTCGTTCGCCCAACACCTCCTGGATAAGGAAATGTCCTTGTGACCACCCCAATAACGGATTTAACAAATTTCGGCTGGTTGATTCTACGAAATAGACCCCCTGTTCTCCGTCTTTAGGTATTACCAATCCACTTACTTCTACAACTTGATTGTTAAAAGTTCCTCCGGCAAATTTTAGTTCTATCAAATCAGATGAATAATCACCCTTAAGCACATCATTGATTTTAAAAGTCACATAGGTGTTTACAATGCCCGAATTTGAGTCCTGTCGAGTTTCATGCAAAATAACTTCACCTTCAAATACAAACTCCGCATCTTTAACTAGTTTATCAATGTCCATGCCTAGAATAGTTGTTGCGATTCCAGATGAAGAATATACAAAAGCAAATAGCAATATCAGGGGAATGTTGAATCTTCGGAATAACATAGACCTTTCCATTGAGTTTCTAAACTTCTTTATCCAATTATTGATCGTTTTCGATCGTACCAGATTTACTTATTAGTGCAGGTTTAATTAAATATTTATTGTTTATTAGAACGGTTGGATCATGCAACAGAAACTTGAGCTGTTTTATTTAGCAGATTGAATTAGAAAGTAGGTTGATCAACTGGCAACAAAACTACTGGAACCATTTCACTGTATTGAAACCAATCCCCGTCAATTCTAACAATGTTTTCTTCAGCTTTATCGAGACGAGCGGTACCAGTAAATTCAACATCTAATCGAGGAATGCGAATAGTAATTTTGCGCCCCTCGACTCTCACCGAGTCTGCAGGCATTCCGTAAATTCCCATACCGCCGCTTACTAGAGCTGCAGCGTACTGACCTTCTCGCAGGCTGAAAGTAAAAGCCAAATTCGTGCTGTCCCTACCAATAACTAAAGGTCCTTCCCAAGAACCAACCAAAGACGGAGTTTCTAGTTTTTCCTGAGCTTGCACCGAGGCCATAATGATTGACAGACAGAGGAGAAGCACTTTTAGTTGTTTGATCATGCTTAGAATCTTAAATCACCAAGGCTACTTAGCGCAATGTTGAATTATGGTCCGGATGGCTATTCGAGGTCGCCGGGCAAAAACAAGGCAAGGCTTTTCTTCAAACCTATTTTCCAAATTAGCAACCCATGTAAGCATTAAATAAACTCGAAAAGATAGCTGAGCCATGAACATGGAGTAGGAACAAAGCTCCGACGTCATATTGATCAAAAAATTGGCTTGTCGACAGAATTATTATCTAAACAAATTTAAATCGATGGCCTCTGCCATAGCTTTATACCCAGCATTATTTGGATGTAAATTGTCTTCTGTATAGGCTGGCAGTATGTGTTTTGGATTAGATGGGTCTCTCACCACTGCATCAAAATCGATTACGCCATCAAATTCACCACTATTCCGTATAAATCTATTGACAGCTTGTCTTTGTACCTCACCTTCTTCACTGTAATATACTGCCTCTTCGAAGGGAGTTAACGTTGCGCCAATAATTTTTATTCCCTTTGCTTGGGCCCGAGCGATTATATTTCGATAGCCACTAATTATTTTATCAGCCAACATCGGCGCGCCAGATTCCATAGTAGCCATGCCGATATCATTAATACCTTCCATCAGAATCATGTGACTAACTTTATTCATTGCCAGAACATCGCGCTCAAAGCGTGCTTGAAGGTTTTGACCGAACTGCGGGCTAGACTCCGTTGTGACACGATTACCACTTATTCCTGCGTTAATTACGGCAAATTTTTGTATAGTTGTGTCATTGAATATCCTACGGGCAAAATGATTTGGCCACCGCTGATTATCGGAATCTGAAGAACCCCAGCCATCTGTGATCGAGTCACCAACAGTTGCAATCGTCGTTATATTGCCGTCATTAATTACATCGATCGCAGTTAGAAGGTTCCAGGCTGGCGTTTCGGCTTGTACTGGTAAATTAGTACTTGAGCTATGATTCCCCGGCGAAGAAATAAAATTCGTCTGGTTAGAAAGTGCGTGAGCGGTAAGGAAACCGAATTTATCCGGTAAATACAAACTAATACTTAAGTTAGTAAGTTCGGGAACGTTAGTTACAACAGGGTCACTAAAAATTACAGCACCGCGAGGTAGAGTTATCGAATTTTCGCCGTTAAACGTTATCGGCAGTTCGGTATTACTTTGAATAGAGCTTCCTTCAGCTTGCAGAGCAACACTTGCATCGCCAATAATTACTGGTGCATCTCCATGATAATTTGCTAATCGAATTCTTAATGCATTTCCTCCAACGGAAGTATGTACAATCAAGCGTAGGGTTTGATTGTTCACTAACTCATTGTCTTCACTAGTCGGTGGAAGGGTGCTGGGGCTGGTTGCCCAAGTCGTAATCCAGCGAGGATCATTGTGTCCTTGGGCAATAGCACCAAAAGTCGCTGCACCAAGTATTAGTGAGAATAGAAGTTGAGAAGCTAGGCGAGACTTAATGATCATTGCAATGTCCTATGGTAAGGCGATCTCCAGAGTAAAGCATAGATAGCTATAGATTTAAATCCAGCCCCATATGTTGCGGTAGAACTTTCGAGTTGATATAAAACGCGATCGTAATCGTCAGGGTTCAAATCATGAAAATATTACCAGCGGTAGAAATGGAATCTCCCAGCGGTATTGAAGTAAATGCATCGATAATTTGGCTGCATGGTCTGGGAGCGAATGGCGATGATTTTGCGCCAATAGTTCCACAGCTGAATCTTCCTTTAGACTTTGGCATACGATTTATATTTCCCCATGCACCCTCTATCCCTGTAACCATCAATAATGGTTATGTGATGCCGGCTTGGTATGACATAAAACAAATGGACATAGATCGCCATGTGGACGATGAGCAACTGAAACAATCGGCTCAATGGGTACATAATCTTATAAATCGCGAACTTGAACGAGGCGTCGCTAGTGAGAGGATCATAGTCGCAGGATTTTCCCAGGGTGGAGCAGTTTCTTTTGAAGCTGCCTTAACCTATGAAAAGCCACTTGCTGGAATAATGGCCCTTTCAACCTATTTCGCCACGGCACATACCATCGAGATCAATCCATTGCATAGCTCCCTGCCTATCCTAATCTGTCACGGAGCCCTTGACCCGGTAGTGCCAGAGTCTATGGGGAAGCAGAGCCTAACTACCTTGCAAAGCTTGAAATTTGAGCCTGAATACAAAAGCTACCCTATGGAACACTCTGTTTGCCCTCAAGAAATAAGTGATATAGGCGCTTGGATAGCTCGGATTCTTGTTTAAGTAAAAACTGTTGACCTTAGAGTCAACTCTAAGCTTATACTATAGGCTAAGTTAATTGAGAATAAGGCTGGTGGGATGTTGAAAATCAGTGAACTAGCTGCAAAAACAGGCTTGTCAGCGCACACCATTCGCTTTTATGAAAAGCATGATCTGATTAGAGCTAGTGAGCGAAGTGAAGCTGGCTACCGCTATTATAATGATTCAGACATTCGTCGGGCTGAATTCGTGAAGGCTGCGCGCAATATTGGCTTCTCTTTGGAAGATATTTCCCAGCTATTATCGATTCGTGTAGATAAAACTAGCCACAGTTGCCAGGAGGTGACTGATATTACTCAACACAAATTAGATGAGGTCAATGAAAAAATTTCTGAACTCGAGTCAATGCAGAATACGCTCCAAATATTACTAAAGAGCTGTTGTGGAGGCCCCGAAAAGGCGACTCACTGTTCAATTATCGAAGCGCTGGAAGCCGGAGCGGTTGTTAAAGATAGGGGTGCTGCTTAATGAATTTTCTAACTATTTTTTGGAATTTGGTGATCGAAAGCGCTCCATGGCTGTTGATAGGTTATTTGCTGGCGGGGATTATTAAACAAGTGATTCCTAGCAGTTGGGTTGAAAAACAACTGGCAGAACCGGGATTTGTTTCAATTGTAAAAGGTGCTTTTATTGGTGCGCCACTTCCTCTTTGTTCCTGTGGCGTAATTCCTACTGCTCTAGCGATTCGGAAAGCTGGGGCTTCAAAAGGGGCAACGTCTTCATTCTTAGTGGCGACCCCTGAAACCGGCGTTGATTCAATTTCCTTCTCTTATGCTGTGCTAGGACCAATTTTCGCCCTGATGCGCCCTATCGGTGCATTAGTAAGTGCGATCATCACTGGCATACTAGTGAATTCTTTCGATAAAGAAGAAGTAATTGCAGAGACAAGTAGTTCGCAAAGTGGAAGTTGCTGCAGCAACAAGCAACAACAGCAAAAGGATATAGCTCCGTTAACTCAGAGATTCATTGGCGCATTCAAATATGGTTATGGGCAGATGATTGCTGACACCGCAAAATGGCTAGTTATCGGTCTAGTAGCTGCTGCAGTAATAACAGCCTTAGTCCCTCAGTCATTTTTTTTGCAATGGGGCAATGGCTTAGTCGCAATGATAATCATGGTAGTCGTCGGTTTGCCTATGTATATCTGTGCGACTGCGTCAACGCCTGTTGCAGCCGGTCTGCTCTTCGCGGGGATATCTCCAGGTGCTGCACTTGTGTTTATGTTGACAGGCCCAGCAACAAATATTGCTACGATGGGAGTGATTAAGGAACAACTGGGCATGCGTTCTCTAATCGCCTATTTGGCGGGTGTTATAGGAGCTGCAATTGCCTGCGGACTAATACTTAATGAACTCTACCAAGCCTTTGCTTGGCCTTTGCAAATCTCTATGTCTGAGCATGAGGCATTTCCTCTATGGCGACAGTTAGCCGCTGTAGTTTTAGTAGCGCTAATTGCAAGAGTTTGGGTGCAACCGCTGTTCTCTAAAAAGGAAACTCAGTCAGTAACTGCAGAACAAATTTAGTCGCCGAGCCCCTTTGCGCTGGCCACGTGATGATTTGTGTCAAGCTCAAGTAGCACATCGGATTTTTCTGGCAAAAACTTTAAACTATGACGGGTCAGTCTTTCGTAATGTTGGATGAAGCGCTCTAATTGTTCTTCATTCATTAATGCGGAAGCATCCAATGAGCTAATTTTTCTAAGCTTCTCTTCCTGCAGTTTTCGCCATTCAAATACCTGCTCATAGGAAGGTGCTTTCAACATGATCAGAAATTGAATTTGATTAAAAACAGACTGATAGCGACCTGCCAATTGAGAATTAACGAACTCTCGCCAGTTTCTATCTGAATCTTCTTGTGCTTCGAATATATTGATCGGATCTTTTAACTGAGCAGGGTCTTGTACTGGTGCGGCAACGCACCACCCTTCGAGTATTATCGCGTCTACACGGCCGTTAATGCGTTTCCAGTTTGATTCAGAATAGCGATCGTCCAATGCCTTATTAAATCTTGGCAAGCAAACAGATTGACCAGGTTGCTGAGCGTACAAGCTGTTCAACTTCTCTAAGAGCAATGCTATGTCATGCGTACCCGGTACCCCCCGAGTTATCAGCATTGGATGTTCCTTTTTCGCGAGCTCTTGTCGTTCCTTTTTTGTGAAATAAAAGTCGTCAATTGAAAAGCTGGTCATATTAAATTCTCGAGCTTCCAGCAATCGGACAAGCAACTTAGTTAAGGTAGTTTTGCCAGTACCTTGAGCGCCATTAATACCCAGCAACAAAGGTCGCTTTGATTTCAAAATCAATTTCGCAATTTTTTTGGCCAACGGCACAAAGTACTTTAAAGCATCTCGCCCATAGGACTCTGGCAAGGACTCCTGTTCAATGAAATCTTGGATGAGTTGTGAATACATTGTGCATAACTATCAAGCTAATTGTTGAGGACTGTTGAATCCAGGACATAGTACAGTGGCATAAATAAAAGGATCAATTACTACGTGCTGAGTAAAATAAGCCTGTGTTACGATGATACTATCTAGTTAGATTTTTGTGTCTTTTCGTTTTTCCTCTGACGGCTATTGAGTTAATTAATTTTAATGAAGTTTCCTATTCTGCCAGAACGTCCATTGTTAATTTCTCCAAGCTTAGCTGCAACGATTGGTTTACAAGAAGCTCTTATGTTGCAAGTACTAGCAGATTTACTCGAATTTCGTGAGCCGATGGCATTATCAAATAGTCCAGGGCTTAAAGGAGTAAAAATTGCATATTCAGAGCTGCTCTCTCTTTTGGGATTTTGGGAACTTAAAGATATTAAGTATATTCAGGCAAATCTAGAGAATCTGGGTATGCTAACGGTCGAATCTACGACTGTAGATGACGAAATCCTCGTTGCTATAAATGATCAAGGGCATGCCAAAGTTAAGAGCGAGAATGAAATTGCCAAATCAACGCCGAAAATGCCAAAAGTTCCTAGCAGTGGAGCTGCTTCTTTAATACCTATAGATTGGCAACCAGATCAAAATTGGATCCGTTTGTGCGAACAACACTCAATCCCAGAACAATTTGTTTACACGTTAATACCCGAATTTGTGAACTATTGGAGAGATCGTGGGCAATCACGTTTCTCCTGGGGGAATGCCTTCTACAAACATGTTTTGAAAGAATGGCGTAATGAGCAAACTCGAAAAGGGGTCCACGAATCAGCTACTACTATGTCGGCAACTTGGTTCCCAAATCCGGATGCGGTAGAGATCCTCGAAAACGCAGATATCAATCGCAGTTTCATTGAGGATGCCGTTCCAGAATTTGTTCTCTACTGGCAGGAGAGGGGGGTCGTGCACGGTGCCTGGAATACGAAGTTTATTGAACATATTCGCCGTCAATGGGCAAAGTTTGCGGCTTCCTTCGGCAGAGATGACACACCTAAAGCCATCTCTAGTGACTGGCAACCCAGTGTGGACTGCTTCGAAATCTTAGCCCTAGCTGAGATTGATGAAGATTGGGCAAAAAGTCGAGTACCTGAATTTGTTTTGTATTGGAAAGACAGTCAGCAAGTTAAATCTTCCTGGAATACTGTTTTTCTACAATTTATTAAGCAAGATTGGGCTAGACAGCTAAAACATTTGGAAATTACTGAAGCATCAGATGCAGAAAATCAATCCATTGCTGGATCAAGCCAGCAAAGAGTTAAAGAGAAATTCCAGCAAATCGCTGACCGAAGCTGGGCAGAGTAGTAAATCACCCGACCTAAGCCGCGACCGCATTGCTGAGCCTGATCATGACTACGAGAATGATAGGGTGCGCGATCATGTCGATGCTATTAATCAAGTTTTCGCTGAATTCGAATTTGCTTATCATAATCAGTTTCATAAGGCCTTTGCAGAATCTGAAGCTTTAGTGATAGCTAAGAAATATTGGCTTAGTAGTTTGGAGCGATACTCTCCGCGCCAAATCGTGGCTGCTGCAAAAAAAGTGATTCAATCACAGGAATATTTGCCCTCTATAGCAGTTTTCACACGTGCTTGTGATGAGGGAACGGGCCTCTTTGGCCTGCCTTCAGTGAGACAAGCCTACTTAGAAGCCTGTTCTGCTCCTTCACCCAAGAAACATTATAACTGGAGCCACGAGGCTGTTTACTATGCCGGCAAGGCGACCGGATGGTATCTATTAGCAAATGAACCTGAATCATCCGCACTTTCAGTCTTTGAATATCACTACGAACAATTGTGCAGGCGAGTCGTTAATGGTGAACAGCTCACCATTGAAACACCTGCGGCATTATCAGACAACATAGAACGCACGCTAGACAAGGAAGAAGCTAGAGCACGCATCGCAAAATTGAAGAAAAAGCTGGGACTGTAGCGGTGGACTGCATGCTAAGCATTTAATTTTTTGTGTTTGATACGTTTCGGCTGAGAAGAGTCACCCGGATGTTTTTTTCGTTCTGCTTCGTAATCTGAATAATTGCCTTCGTGAAAGAACACTTTGCTCTCGCCTTCAAAGGCGAGGATGTGGGTGCAGATGCGATCGAGAAACCAGCGATCGTGAGAAACTACAATCGCACAGCCTGGAAAGGCCAGGAGTCCTTCTTCTAGGGCTCTAAGTGTCTCTACATCTAAGTCGTTAGTCGGCTCGTCCAGTAATAAGACATTTCCACCCCGTTTAAGCAATTTGGCCATATGTAATCGGTTGCGCTCACCACCGGATAAATCTTTAACAAATTTCTGCTGGTCACCACCGCGGAAATTAAATCTACTAGCATAGGCACGAGAAGAAATTTCATATTTACCGATCTGCAGCAGATCCTGTTCGTCGGAAATTTCTTGCCACACAGTATTCGCCCCATTTAGTTCGTCACGGCTCTGATCGACATAAGCCAGATCGACAGTTTCACCTAATTCCATATGGCCAGAATCTGGTTGTTCGCTGCCCACTAACATCCGAAGAAACGTTGTTTTGCCTGCGCCATTGCCACCAATAATGCCCACTATACTTCCTTTAGGTACGGAGAAACTTAGTTTGTCGACTAGGATTTTATCGCCGAAACTCTTACACAAGTCTTTGACTTCAAGGACTTTGTCGCCGAGTCTTGGTCCAGGAGGTATATAAAGCTCTTGAGTTTCATTGCGTAATTGAAAATCTTGGGAATTCAGCTCTTCGAATCTCGCTATTCTAGCTTTGCTCTTGGATTGACGACCTTTGGGATTGGCGCGAACCCATTCCAATTCAGATTTGATTGTACGTTCATGAGCTGCTTGTTGTTTTCCTTCTACAGCTATTCGTTTTTCTTTTGTTTCCAGCCAGGCACTGTAATTACCTTCATAAGGGATGCCATGACCGCGATCCAATTCCAGAATCCAACCGGCAGCATTGTCTAAAAAATAGCGATCATGTGTAATAGCAACTACGGTACCCGGGTATTCCTGCAGAAATCTCTCAAGCCAGGCTACGCTCTCCGCATCAAGGTGGTTGGTGGGTTCATCCAGTAGAAGCATATCAGGTTTAGAAAGCAACAATCGGCAAAGTGCGATACGGCGCTTTTCTCCCCCGGATAAATGTCCTACAGATTCTTCCCAAGGAGGCAAGCGCAGAGCATCGGCCGCAATCTCTAAGGTTCGTTCAATTTGCCAACCATCCACTGCATCGATGGCATTCTGTAATTCACCCTGCTTCTCAAGCAGCGCATTCATCTCTTCGTCTTCCATGGGCTCGGCAAATTTGTCACTAATTGAATTAAATTCTTCAACTAGGCCAATAATGTCTCGAATACCATCTTGCACATTTCCGCGCACATCTTTGGAATCATCCAATTCTGGTTCTTGCGGTAAATAGCCAATGTTAATGCCGGGCTGGGGTCGGGCCTCGCCGTTAATATCCGTATCTCTGCCTGCCATTATCCTAAGCAGTGTCGATTTGCCTGCTCCATTGAGACCCAATACACCAATCTTTGCACCAGGGAAAAAAGAAAGTGAAATATCTTTCAAAATTTCTCTCTTGGGAGGCACTACCTTGCCAACACGGTGCATTGTGTAAACAAACTGCGACATTCTTAACTCCGAGACCTATTTTTATGAGAACCACATTATCGCATACGACATGTCGTGTTTCTTGGAAAAAATTGGTAGCAAAACCCCAATATATAGATGCTCATCGAAGAGTCATCGGGTAGAATGTGGCCTTCGAAAATCTAAGCTCGTTATTGGGAGTAGTGAATGTTCAAGAGCGATATCAGCCTATCGGAATTTGATCCAGAAATTAGTGCAGCTATCGAAGCGGAAAAAACTCGTCAGGAAGAACACATCGAATTGATTGCATCAGAGAACCATACTAGCCCTTTAATAATGGAAACGCAGGGCTCAGTATTAACTAATAAATATGCGGAAGGTTATCCGCGAAAGCGCTACTACGGCGGCTGTGAAAATGTCGATGTAGTTGAAGAACTAGCGATTGCCCGTGCTAAGGAATTATTTCAGGCAGATTATGCCAACGTGCAGCCTCACTCAGGCTCGCAAGCAAATGCATCGGCCTACATGGCTTTGCTTGAGCCAGGTGATACCCTCCTAGGTATGAGCTTAGCGGATGGTGGGCATTTGACCCATGGTGCTAGTGTTAGTTTTTCGGGAAGGATCTATAAATCTTTTCAGTATGGTCTAAAAACCGGAACCGGTGAGGTCGACTACGATCAAGTAGATACGCTGGCGCAAGAACACAAACCGAAATTAATCATAGCTGGTTTTTCGGCTTACTCTAGAGTTATTGATTGGCAAAAGTTTAGAGATATTGCTGACAGTATTGGAGCCTATTTTCTTGTTGATATGGCACATGTCTCAGGGCTAATTGCAGCTGGTGTGTATCCAAGTCCAGTGAATATTGCTGATGTGACCACATCGACAACTCATAAGACTCTGCGCGGGCCGCGCGGCGGAATCATTCTGGCACGGTCTAATCCAGACCTTGAAAAGAAACTAAATTTTGCGGTATTTCCCGAAAGCCAGGGTGGACCACTAATGCACGTGATCGCTGCCAAAGCCGTTTGTTTTAAGGAAGCCATGAACGAAGGTTTCGTTAGCTATCAAAAACAAACCATCGAAAACGCACGCACGATGGCTAAGGTTTTTATAGAGCGTGGGTTTGATATTGTTTCCAATGGAACTGATGACCATCTCTTTCTTTTAAGTTTAATAAAGCAGGGCATTACAGGCAAAGATGCGGACGCGGCTCTTGGAAGGGCGAATATCACAGTTAATAAAAATGCGGTTCCCAATGATCCTAATCCACCGTTTGTTACTAGTGGGCTGCGTATTGGCTCCCCGGCCATAACTACTCGTGGTTTTAAGCAAGCAGAGGTTAGCGAACTAACTGGCTGGATTTGCGATATCCTGTATGATTTAGGGAATGAAGAGAAAATAGCTGAAGTAAAATCTAAGGTGGTAGAGCTTTGCTCGCGATTCCCTGTATACCAATAACTATTTTCAATTAAGCTATTTAATAAATAACAAGAAACAACTAGAGCAAAAGGTTTTATATGCATTGCCCTTTCTGTAGTGCCGTAGACACTAAGGTAATAGATTCTCGTTTAGTATCTGAAGGAAATCACGTACGCAGAAGGCGCGAATGTATTACCTGCGAAGAACGATTCACGACCTACGAATCAGCAGAATTGGTTATGCCAAGAATTATTAAACAAGACGGCATTAGAGAACCGTTTAACGAAGACAAACTTTTTGCAGGCTTATCTAAAGCTTTGGAGAAAAGGCCAGTCAGTATTGAAAAAGTGGAAGAAGCAGTCAGTCGCATTAAAGCCAATCTTCGCTCAACGGGCGAAAGAGAAATTCACTCTCGCGATGTGGGCGAGCAGGTAATGAAAGAGCTTCGAGAGCTCGACGAAGTTGCGTTTGTTAGGTTCGCTTCAGTTTATCGAAGTTTTAAAGATCTTAATGAGTTTAGAGAAGAGATCGATCGGCTGTCAAAAGACACCTCAAGCTAGTTCCAACAATCACTTTCAATTCTGTTAGGATCGTAACACCTTACAACGATATAATCTTGCTCGCAAAAATATTTAGCCCTTATCCATAGTACGGAGACAAAGAGTTTTTGTTATGAAGGCTCTACAGAATCAACAGCTTAATCCGGCTATTCTTGAATGGCCAGTTTATATGCGAAAAGCATTGCAATTGGCTGGTAATGTGTTGTGCACCACACCAAATCCTCGGGTCGGATGTATCATCGTTAATAATAATAGTGTAGTTGGAGAGGGGTGGCACATAGCTGCAGGCCAAGCGCATGCTGAAGTAATGGCTTTGCAATCTGCCGGAGATCTTACGCAAGGAGCAACTGCTTTCGTTAGTTTAGAGCCGTGTGCCCACCGTGGCCGGACAGGTCCTTGCAGCCAAGCCCTGATTAAAGCGGGGATAGCTATAGTTGTTGTTGCGGGCGTTGATCCTGATGAACGAGTCGCAGGTCAAGGAATTCGAGACTTAGAAACCGCCGGTATAGAAGTATTCCACCTAACTGATTTTGAGCCTGAAGCTCGTGATCTCAATGCTGGCTATTTCAAGAGACAAGAATCTGGATTGCCACTCGTTCGCTTAAAATTGGCAATGAGTTTGGATGGTCGAACTGCTTTGGCAAATGGTGAGAGTAAATGGATTACTGGAAAGGAAGCGCGTGCCGATGTACAAAAACTGCGCGCTAGCAGCAGTGCGGTAATTACCGGAATTAACACTGTGCTATCCGATGATCCAGCACTCAATGTTAGAGCTAATGAGCTTGCATTAAATGAGAGTGAGTTGATGAACAATGCTGAATTATTTGCATCACAGCCATTGCGCGTCATAGTGGATAGTCAAATACGGACACATGGCACCGCAAAAATTCTAAGTGAGCCAGGCTTAGTGAAAATATTCTGTAATGAAGGTATGAATGTTCAAAATTGCTTTGCAAAAAACGTTGAAATTATTCAATCCATTTCGGACTCCCGAGGAGTTAATTTAAGTTTTATGCTAGAATATCTCGCTTCAAAATTTACATGCAATGATGTATTGATTGAAGCTGGTCCTACCTTAAGCGGTAGTTTTATTCGCGCAGGATTGGTTGATGAACTAGTCGTTTACATTGCGCCTAAGTTGCTTGGTAGCGATGCGAAACCATTGTTTGAAATCACGGGTTTAGAGTCTTTGGCGGAAAGCACCCAATTTGTAATCAGTGAAGTAACGCAAATAGGAACCGACATTAAAGCTATGCTCATCAGAAGCTAATTTTTCATCTTATGTTTACCGGTATAATAGAAGCAATTGGCATAGTCCAAAGCCTTAGTAAAATCCAAGACGAATGGCGCTTGAAGATTGATTGTGCCCAATTGGATACCTCTGATGTAAAACTCGGGGACAGCATTGCCGTGAGTGGATGCTGCCTTACAGTAGTTGAATTGGATCGAAAATGTTTTGGGGCGGATGTTTCCAGCGAGACAATTCGCTGTACGGCATTAGGTCAAGTAACGAGCGGTACTGTCGTAAATTTGGAAAAGGCGATGTTGGCGACCAGTAGATTTGGTGGGCATATAGTCAGTGGTCATGTCGATGGAGTTGGCACACTAGTAAGTTCAGATCCTGAAGGGCAAAGTATAAGATTAGTATTTGAAGCGCCGAATGAACTTTGTAAATATATCGCAGCTAAGGGATCCATCTGCGTCGATGGTACTAGTTTAACTATTAACAAAGTAAATGGTTCGCAATTTTCGATTAATATTATTCCGCATACTCAAACGGAAACTATTATTGGTAGTTACGAGATCGGTAATCGGGTTAATCTCGAAGTCGATATAGTGGCACGTTATCTAGAACGTCTCACGCAAGGAGATAAGGCCGGGCAGCCGGCTCTGCTTGATAGAGAATATTTAAAAGCCAACGGATTTGATTACTAGCTATCTAAATATGGAACTTAATTCAATAGAAGAAATTGTCGATGATATCCGTCAGGGTAAGATGGTTATATTGATGGACGATGAAGACAGGGAAAATGAGGGGGACCTTATTATCGCTGCTGAACGCGTGCGCACTGAGGATATTAATTTCATGGCCACTAATGCCCGTGGATTAATTTGCCTTACTTTGACTAAAGAGCGCTGTGAATATTTGAAACTACCTTTAATGGTAAATGAAAATAACACGCCCTATAACACAAATTTTACTGCGTCGATTGAAGCTGCGACCGGTGTAACAACGGGAATATCTGCTGCGGATCGAGCTCGGACTATTCGCGTTGCGGTAGCTAGAGACAGTCAACCAGATGACATAGTGCAGCCAGGACACATATTCCCCATAATGGCACAGCCTGGTGGCGTGCTTCGTAGAGCAGGTCATACTGAAGCAGGGTGCGATCTTGCTCGACTCGCGGGCTATCTCCCTGCTGCTGCTATTGTAGAGATTATGAATGAAGACGGCTCCATGGCGCGTCGTGAGGACTTAGAAGTATTTGCAAAGAAGCACGACATAAAAATCGGAACAATTGTAGACCTAATTCATTACCGTATCGCCAATGAGCATACTGTAACGCGAGTAGAAACAAACACACTACAGACTCAGTATGGAGAATTCATTGTACATAGCTACAAAGATTCCATTAGTGGCAGTCTCCATTTAGCTTACGTAAAAGGGGAGATACAGAGTAGTGATTCAGTGCTAGTTCGAGTTCATATTCCGAATACTGTAAGAGATGTTTGTGAAACCTTTAATCTAGAACGAACAAGTTGGTCTTTTTCCAGTGCTCTAGAACAGATTAGCAAAGAGGGTAAAGGTGTTGCCGTGTTATTATCTGGGGACGACTACGGACAGAACCTGGAACATAATCTGGCGTCTGCATTGGCAAGACACGGAGAGGTTGCGCCAGCGAATAGGCCGGGTAGCGATCTGACGATTGGAACAGGATCGCAAATTTTGAGAGATATTGGTATTGGAAAGATGCGCTTGCTAAGCTATCCAGCTCGATTTAATGCAATCTCAGGTTTCGATTTAGAAGTAGTTGAGTTTGTTCAGTTTAATCAAAAATAGAAGTCGCTTTTTTAGATTTCTCAACTTGCTAGGAAAGTATCATGAGCACGATAAAAACTATCGAAGGCAACTACGCTAACTCAACCGCCAGTTATGGAATCGCAGTTGCTCGGTTTAATAACTTTATAGTTGAGCGATTATTGGATGGTGCACTTGAAGCGTTGCGAAAACATGGCATTCAGGAACGTGACGTTACCATAGTAAAAGTACCTGGCGCTTATGAGTTACCTTTTGCTGTTAAAAAAATGGCGGAAAGCAAATCCTACGATGCTATTATTGCATTAGGTGCAGTGATTCGTGGCGGAACACCACATTTCGAATACGTAGCAGGTGAGTGCATTAAAGGCCTTAGTCAAGTAAGTCTAAACACCGGCATCCCAGTCACTTTTGGCGTCCTTACAGTGGATACTATTGAACAAGCGATTGAGCGAGCCGGCACCAAAGCAGGCAATAAAGGTGAAGAGGCAGCTCTTACTGCTATCGAAATGTTAAGCCTTGCACGTCAGTTGGAGAGCTAGGTGGCAGTAATTAAAACTGCAACTGCAACTGCAACTGCAACTGCAACTGCAACTGCAACCAAGCCTATTCGTGGTGGCCGAAAGAAAGTCCCTCTCGTCCAGCGACGCAGGGCAAGAAAACTAGTTCTGCAAGCTTTGTATCAGTGGATTATGGCCGGCGCTGATCCAGAGCAGATTGCAAAACAATTTCATGAAGAAAATGAAGGCAAGATGGATTGGGAGTTCTTTGATAATGTTTTTATAGATATCCCAAAAATCATTGAGACTTTGGATTCTCACTTAGATCCCGTATTGGATCGAGATTCGAAAGAACTCGATCCTGTAGAAAAGGCGCTTCTCTATTTAGGCGCATATGAACTTGCCCACCGTGTCGATGTGCCCTATAAAGTCGTCATCAATGAATGTGTAGAATTAGCAAAATTATTTGGTGCAACGGAAAGTCACAAATATATTAACGGCGTGCTTGACAAGCTTATCCCAAAATTGCGACCGGCAGTTGTTTCTCGTCGGTAGCGATCTCATAGTCTAAATTCTATTTATACTCATCATGAGTCTTAGCGAATTTGAAGTTATAAGAGAATTCTTTAACAAGAAAGAACTTGCTTTGGATCGCGAGGAAGTATTATTAGGAATTGGTGATGATGCGGCACTTTTAAGTGTGCCTTCTGAGAAAGTCTTATCAATTTCTACTGATATGTTGGTAGAGTCAGTTCATTTTCCGAAAGATGCTGCGCCTGCTCAAATTGCCAAGCGTGCCTTGCTCGTAAATATTAGTGATCTTGCAGCGATGGGAGCGGAACCTTTGTGTTTCACGCTATCTCTTGCCCTCGCCAAGCAAAGCGAAATATGGTTGCAACAATTTAGTCAAGGGTTGGCTGAAATTGCACAGCGCTATAACATTGCCTTGGTAGGTGGTGATTTGGTGGCTGGCCCAACTGCGATATCTATTCAAGTTCATGGGCTTAATAGTTCTGAAAATTGCTTGCGCAGAGATAGGGCTAGCGTTGGTGACTTAATATTCGTCACAGGTTGTCTGGGTGATGGGGCAGTTGCATTGGCTAGTCTAGGATTAAAAACTCACTTGGGCGATTCCTTTAAGATCAATAGGGAAGAATATTCAATAAATTGCCAAAATTATTTTAATAGCATCTATTACGAACCTGAACCTCGAATTGAGTTTGCAAGAAGCTGTGGTAAATACATCGCAAGCGCTATTGATATTTCTGATGGTTTGATTGGAGATCTGGGGCACATTTGTACAGCAAGCGGCGTTGGTGCCACGCTGTTTGTCGACGAAATTCCATACTCTCAATCAGCAAATTGCTGTATGTCAAAACCTAATTTGCTGAAGGCGGCGTTATATGGTGGAGATGATTATGAGTTATGTGTGACAGTATCAAAAACAGATCAAGAAGCATTTATGCAAGCCGCGGAAAGTACAAACACTCCAGTACGTTGTATTGGTGAAATAAACGATAACGATAGAATTTGCTGTTACAACAATTCTGGTGCAGAGCTCCAGTTCCACAATGAGCCCTACATGCATTTTTCGGAAGAAATCCAAGAATGACTGGGCTTGCCAGAACAGTGCTAACTAACCCAATACATTTTTTAGCTTTTGGTTTTGGTGCTGGTCTCTCGCCTAAAGCACCCGGTACCGTTGGGACAATTGTTGCTGTTCCATTCTATTTAGTGTTGGCGCATACCAGTGTCTGGGTTTATGTCGGGATTTTGGCTATTAGCCTCGCTATTGGCATTTGGCTATGCGGGCGCTCAGCAGAAAATTTGGGTGTCCACGACCATGGTGGGATTGTTTGGGATGAGTTTGTTGGCTATTGGATAACTATGTTTATGGCGCCCGCAGGTTGGATATGGGTAATTCTTGGATTCTTGTTTTTTAGATTGCTAGATATCCTGAAGCCCTGGCCAATTAATTTTATAGACAAACATGTAAAGGGGGGCTTAGGAATCATGCTAGATGACGTTTTAGCGGGTATAATGTCGGCTCTGTGCATTCAGGCCCTTTCTGTGCTGTTAATCTGAATAGGCTGAAAACAGGGTCTCGAGAGTCTGAGGAAAGTAACTTGTCAGTTGAATTCGTAGCATCCGCCTCCTTGCCTACCCAGTGGGGGCATTTCACTATTCATGGTTTTGAAGAAAAGAGAACAGGGAAAGAACATGTCTTACTCTCATTCGGTGATGTAAGTGGCGAAGATCCCGTACTTTGTAGAATTCATTCCGAGTGTCTGACCGGCGACTGTTTGTTTAGCTTGCGCTGCGATTGTGGCCCACAGTTACAAGCGGCGATGGAAAGAATCGCTGCAGAAGGGCGTGGAATTATCTTATACTTACGTCAAGAGGGAAGGGGTATAGGCTTACTGAATAAGATTAAAGCCTATGCTTTGCAAGACTCTGGTGCTGATACCGTTGAGGCGAATGTTCAACTAGGATTTGAGCCAGATAGCCGTGAATATCAGATTTGTAAACCTATGCTCGATCATTTTCGGATAGCTTCATTAAAGTTGATGACAAACAACCCTCGTAAAATCAATGCCCTGATAGGAATGGGTGTTGAAGTTCCCAAGATTGTTCCATTACATACCGAAGCAAATACCCATAATGCAAGCTATCTTGCAACAAAAGTCGATAAGCTCGGCCATATGGAGTAAACCAGCGGTTCTAGTTGTGCCTTCCCCAGCCAAAACAATAATTGTAGACTTTATTCGACACGGCGAGCCCGAAGGCGGTGATATCTTGCGGGGGCGGGTTGATCCTGTGCTTACTGCATTGGGTTGGACTCAGATGCAGAAAGCAACAGGTTTTTCTGAATCTCATCAACCAAGTGAAACAACACCTGATTGGTCTGAAGTTATTAGTTCACCTTTAAAACGCTGTCGTTCCTTTGCAGAACAAGTCGCAGAGCATACGCAATCCCGGATAACGATTGCTGATCAATGGCAGGAAATTGACTATGGTGATTGGGATGGTATGCAAATAAGTGAATGGCGCAAAATTGCTGCCGATCAATTTAATGCTTTTCGCAAAGATCTTTCGGCTCTTGCTCCACCAAATGGAGAAGATTATGTAAGCTTCAAAAATCGTATACAATCTGCTTGGCAAGAGCTTGCAAGCAAAGAAGACGGCAGTCACTTGCTCGTTGTTACCCATGGCGGTGTGTTGCGAGTTGTATTGCCAACGGTTCTTGGTATGCCACTGAATCGAAGCTTTCCCTTATATATTCCGTTTGCGTGTTTTAGCCGTGTAAAACTGGAGATCATAAATGGAAAAATCAATGCTAGTTTGATTCTCCATAATGGTGCAGAGCACCTAGCCAGCTCGCTTTAATCTTTAGAGTGATGAGCGGGCGCTTTCAATGTTAGCGCACATTTGTTGAGCTCCGATCAAGGCACGGGGTGTATGTCTTTGTAATAAATCAGGTGGTATAGAAAACAAATTGTTTTTTGCAACGGCCCCTAGATTTGGCCACTTTTTCCAGTCATCTAGCCATTCTGGACGTTCTATATCCATGCCGCTGGCGATTATTACCTCAGGGTCTCTTGCTAGAACTGCTTCATCGCTCACTTTTGGTGCTACTAACTTAAGTTCTTCAAAGATATTGCTGCCACCGCACAAGCTGATGATGTCGTTGATCAGCTCGTTACCCCCCGAAGTTATGAGCGGAGCATCCCATACCTGATAAAAAATTTTTACCAGTGGTTTGTCGCCATACTCTGTTAATAGAGTACTGTAAGTTGTTTGAAACTGGTTTATAGCATCTGCGGCCGTAGCTTCAGTTCCAGCAAGTACAGCAAGTTTTTCAATATGGCTTGGAATAGACTCCAGCTTTTTCGGTTCAGCGATATAGACTGTTAGGCCAAGTTGTTTCAGCCTAGCAACAGAAGCTCTGGGATTACCACTTTGCCAAGCGACAACAAGGTCTGGCTTGAGTTGAAGAATCCGTTCAAGGTTCAATGAGTCGAAACGACCAACAATTGGTAAGTCGATGGCCTGCGGCGGATAGTCGCTGTATTCAACTACTCCAACTAGCTTGTCACCCGCTCCTGCTGCATAGACTAGCTCTGTTAGAGAGGGAGCCAGGCTAATTATTCGCTCAACGGGCTGGCTCAGAACGATAGTTGACCCAGCATCATCGATTATCTCTACGATCGAGTAGGCATAAGAGGTCGCCACTAACGAAAACAATTGAGATAGAAATATTGTGCGGAAAGTTTTCAATAATCTATACCTTTTTGTACTTTTATGCCTGCATTGAAAGCATGTTTAGTATCTGCAACTTCACTCACAGTGTCGGCTAGTTCAATGAGTTCCTTGGAGGCATTCCGACCAGTAACTACAACATGTTGATGAGCTGGACGTTCACTAAGTGCTTTTAGCACCTTAGTTTTGTCCAAATAGCCATAAGTCAGCATATAGGTGATCTCATCCAGAATTACTACATCGATGTTGTCGTTGCTTAACAAGGCTAGGGCTTTTCCCCAAGTAATTTCTGCAGCAACAATGTCTTTTTCTCGATCTTGCGTCTCCCAAGTAAAACCGGTTTTCATAACATGAAATTCCACTAGGGCATGATCTTCAAACAACATTTGTTCGCCGCACTCCCAAAGCCCTTTGATAAATTGTACCACTCCGCATCGCAAACCATGCCCAACACTCCGGGCGAGCATGCCGAAGGCGGAAGAACTTTTGCCTTTGCCATTCCCTGTTAATACTACAAGCAATCCTTTATCGATAGTCGCTTCTGCGATCCGGCTATCAACGTGTTCCTTCTTTCTTCTCATGGCACGTTTGTGCCGCTGGTTTCTGTCTTTCTTATTACTATTTTCGGTATTGGACACAGTGCGTGCTCCAGATTATTGATTCTAAAAATTCAATCTGATCCCGATGTAGGAAGCTCGATCAGGTGAGATGAAATCTAGAACTTCTTGATAGGTTTCATCCAATACATTCTCAAGGCGAGCATAGAGTAAGATATTCTCCGAAACTCGATAACTTGCGCTGATATCTAAAACCTCAAAGTCATCAAGATCGATGGGTGAACCGAATTGTTCATCGACGGAATCATGAGACACTCGATAAAAAGTGCTAAGGCGAAACTTCTCAGAGAAACTAGTGAAGTTGATACCAAGATTTGCTAATTGTTCCGGCCGTCGTAAACGTTGCATACCATTTGGTCGTTCAGTTTCATTATGGGTGTAATTTGCGGAAAAATTCAAGGATTCAGAAACTGTAATAGTGCCGCTGAATTCAATTCCATCTGATGTGCTAGTGCCAGAGTCCTGCAAGTACCCGCTAAATCCTGCCAGATCGAAAAAAAGCGCATCTTCAACTTCTTGGTCGAATCTAACAATTTCAAACCTAGTTGACCCTGTGCGATATTCTATGCCGTACTCAAAGCCAGCACTTTGCTCTTCTGATAAAAGCAGACCTGCTGCCGGTGGAAAAGCGAAAGGCCCAGCATTGTAATCGATTTCAAACAAACTTGGTGCACGAAACCCCGAACCGTAACTTCCTTTCAACTTTATTACCGAAGCATTTAAAGTAAATAGATAGGCAGTTGCTATTCGATAGCTACTGTGACTACCGAAATCATCATTTTCGTCGCGACGAATACCTGCAGTCATAAAGAAGTTGTCAGAAAAATCACTGAGAAACTCGAGATAAGCACCATCATTATCGCGCTTCAATGAGCCGTTCACTTCTTCCTCAAAGTCGACCCCATACACTAAATCAAATCCGGGTAGGTTGGTGGCACTCCCAACATATTCTATTCTATTAAGTTCACCGCTGGATCCAAATGATAGCGACCCTAGCGCAAAATCATCCCTTTCAGTTCTACTTTCCGAATATGCCAGCGAATGGGAAAAAGAACTAGAACTGTAGTCAAGGGAAAGTCTTGTTGCTTCAAGCTCATAAATTGAATCACAATCATAAGCTGTGACCCCGACAAAACAGCCATCATATTGGGTTTTTCCCTCGACATTGCGATGAACCAATTGTAGGCGAAAGTTTTCGCTCAAATTTGTACCTAGCCGAGCATGAACAGTGCTATTTTCATAACCATCGTTATCGGCTAATACGGTATCCGATGCTCTAACATTGTATCCGCCAGTTTCAAATTCAGTTGCTGAAAGTGAAAAATCTATAGAGTCATTAGCTGCTGCTAGATGAAGATTGCCTAGCTCAGTACTGCGGCTGCCAGATTGCCCGTCTAATATTACAGATACGCCGGGGTCAGTTGGCTTCGAGTTAATTGAGATTACTCCTCCCGCATCAGCGCCATAACTTAACCCTTGAGGTCCACGCAATATTTCGACTCGACTGACGCCGCTGCTAAGAATATGCTCGAAAGGAGTAAAAACTTGTGGCGCGCTAGGGTCGGAGATTTTCAATCCATCTAAGAGAGTTAAAGTACGAAAGCCTTCTTCGCCTCGAATTCTTAGTGCAGAAGTGGCTCCCATGCCACCGTTTCTGGTTACTGCAATGGCTGGCGATTGGCGCAGGATATTTGCAAGGGAGAAATTACCATGCGCTTGCAACATATCCTCGGTCAGCACAGAAACAGAGGTGCCAATTTGTCGAATAGGTTGAGGAATCCGATTCGCAACAACGACTAACTCTTCCAGTGTTTCCGTTTGAGCTGGTTCTTGCGCCTGGCTTGGAATAAAGAGGCCGGACGTGATGCTAGAGAAAATAAGTACAAGTTTTCGGACAAACATAAAGCTCCCAATGAACAAATTCGCTATAAAGCGATACAAAAATTCATCAGGGAGGGGTCAGGTAGAAGAGTCAGAAAATTAACTCTGCCACTGATGGAGCCCTCCGCTGCATCAAAATGTAGCTGTCAACTAGGTTGGTATCGGACTTATCGAATTACAATTCGATTCACCGTTGCGGGGGCAGCGCCGGCCTTTCACCGACTTCCCATTTAACCTATGCTTCTATTGAGTATTAAACAATCTTATAAGACTAACGAGTTCAAAGCACAGGACCTAATCAAGCTTATTCCGTTATGGAATGGCGCAGAGTGTATTTGGCTTGATCGGGACAGTCAATCAAGAAAAAGGGATTACTTAAGAAAAATTCTAAAGGAAGGTTTAAACAGCTTCTGACTGAATTTTACAATCCATTAACTTTTGTTTAATTGCTTCAGTAACGCTTGTGCTGTCTAGTGCAATGTCTGTCAAAATCTCAGGGACTTTACCGTGTTCAAGAAATTTATCAGGTAGCCCTAAATTGAGAATAGGGATCTGATAATTTGAGCGTAATAGGTACTCATTTATAGCTGAACCAGCGCCCCCCATAATCGAATTTTCTTCAATAGTTACGATGAGTTGGTGTGTAGCCGCCATATCCCCAATTAAGTCTTCGTCTATTGGTTTGACAAAACGCATATCTATCACGCTCGCATTGATGCTGTTGCCGCTTTCCAGAGCTACACTGACCATGCTGCCGAAAGCCAAGATAGCCACGGAATGCCCTTCTCGTCGTATTGCAGCTTTGCCAATTTCTAGAGTCTCAAGATTTTTATCAACACTAACGCCTGGACCTTTACCACGCGGGTAGCGCACAGCTGCAGGTCCTTGATGGGCATATCCTGTAGAGAGGAGCTTATGGGTTTCGTTTTCATCACTCGGCGCCATTACTATCATGTTGGGTATACAGCGCAAGTAGGTAAGGTCGAAACTTCCTGCGTGAGTTGGCCCGTCTTCTCCAACCAGGCCAGCTCTATCGATAGCGAAAAGCACATTTAGATTTTGTAAGGCAACATCGTGAATTAGTTGATCATAAGCTCGTTGTAGAAAAGTAGAATAAATGGCAACGATTGGTTTAACGCCATTGCAAGCCATGCCAGCGGCAAAAGTTACAGCATGTTGTTCCGCGATTGCCACATCATGAAATTTCTCAGGAAATTTCTGAGCAAACTCTTGCATGCCCGAGCCTTCCCCCATTGCTGGAGTAATCCCTACAACCTTGTCATCGACTTCAGCAAGTGAACATAGCCAGTTGCCGAAAACTTGAGAATAAGTTTGTGAAGGTTTTGCTGTCGTAACTTTGGTTTGCAGCTGATCTGCTTTCGAATCAATTTTACTTAGGGCGTGCATGCCGTAGGGGTCATTCTCAGATTCGGTATAACCTTTACCTTTCTGTGTCACGATATGGAGAAGTTGAGGCCCTCGCAAGGTTTTAATATTGTTTAATATCTCCACCAGGCCAGAAACATTATGCCCGTCGATCAAACCAATATAGTTAAACCCGATCTCTTCAAACAAGGTACCAGGAGACACCATGCCTTTCATGTATTCTTCCGCTCGGTGGACAGCTTTTAAGGCGGGAGGAATTTTGGATAATACCCTTTTACTGCCAGTTCGGATGAAGTTGTAAGGTTTGCTCGCCCACATCCTGGCAAAATAGCTGGAAAGGCCTCCAACATTGTTGGAAATAGACATATTATTATCGTTCAGAATAACAAGAACATTGTCATCTAAATGACCCGCGTGGTTTAGGGCCTCAAATGCCATTCCCGCAGTCATAGCCCCGTCACCAATAACAGCAATATTATGGTGATCCAGTTTCTGCATGCGCCCTGCGATCATCATACCCAAGATCGCGCTGATTGATGTGCTGGAATGACCCACGCCAAAATGATCGTATTCACTTTCCTGACGATTTGGAAAAGCCGCTAGACCCCCGGCTTGGCGCATGCTTAGCATCTGGTCGCGCCGACCTGTTAAGATTTTGTGAGGATAGGTTTGATGCCCTACATCCCAAACTAGGCGGTCTTTTGGTGTCTCGAAGGCATAATGCAAAGCGATGGTTAGCTCTACTACACCAAGTCCAGCGCCGAAATGTCCACCAGTTTGACCCACAGAATACAACAGGAATAAACGCAGCTCGTCTGCTAATTGGGGTAGCAGTTCTAAATCTAATTCTCTAAGATCAGCTGGGCACTGGACCCGGTCGAGAAGAGGCGTTTCCGGTCGTATTGTTGGGATTTCATCTAACATGGGTGTATTTCAACTCTAGGTACGACAAATTTCAAGCTAATCAAGTGATCGGGGTGCGTAAGTTAATGTAGGATATGGTTTCCGTCAATCAGTGAATTCGACTCACAATATAGGTGGCTATGTCCCTAAGATTATTGGCAGAATTAGAAAACTCCCCAAGGGATTGAATTGCTTTTTCTGTCAACTCTTTAGCTTTATTTTTCGCCGCTTCCAGGCCTAATAAACTCACATAGGTGGGTTTTGACTGAGCGCGATCGGACCCTTGTGGTTTTCCAAGCGTTTTTGTATCACTAGTTTCATCGAGAATATCATCTTGGACTTGGAAAGCGAGACCGATATTTTCTGCATATAGCACAAGTGCCTCCATTTGATTGTCTGTAATTTTTTCGTTACATAGTGCACCTAAACAAACGCTGGCCTTGATTAATGCTCCAGTCTTTAATCGATGAATTGTTTCCAGATTCGAAAGATCTATAGCGTCACCACTGGCTGCAAGATCCAATGCTTGACCACCTGTCATCCCGGAGATACCGGCCGCAACGCTCAATATAGAAATCATTTTTAATTTAGTTGCGGGAGATAATTCTTGGTCTTGTTCAGTCAAACATTGAAAGGCGAGAGCCTGTACTGCATCTCCAACAAGAATCGCCGTAGCTTCACCATAGGCTTTATGTACACATGGTTTGCCTCTGCGCAGATCATCATCGTCCATAGCAGGAAGATCATCATGAACGAGTGAATAACTGTGAAGAAGTTCAACGGCGCAAGCGGCAGAATCTGCCGTTTTGATTTGCGCGCCGACCGCTTTTGCGCTGGCATAAACCAACACGGGCCGGATTCGTTTGCCACCGTCAAGGCAGGCATAGCGCATTGCCTCCAACAATTTATGACTCGGTATTGATTGCGAGAGAATTTGTTTTAAAGATTGATTAACCCGTGTTTGACTTTGAACCAAAAATTCATCCAAAATTTGAGAATGTTGTACGGTCATGAGATGGCTTATTCGTCGTCCTTAAATTCCAATTCTGTTGTATCACCGTTTTCGCTAATGAGCACCTGGACTTTTTGTTCTGCCTCTTTGAGAGCTGCTTGACATTCTCGAGTGAGTTTAATTCCCTTCTCAAATGCTTCGAGTGAATCTTCCAAGGTCAAATCGCCTTCTTCCATGGAAGAAACTAATTCTTCAAGTTTTTCCAGTGCTTTTTCAAAATCAAAGGATGCTTGCTTCTTCTTAGTCATAAACCCACGCCATTAGTATAAAGCTTCTTTTAAATAGAATTGTAAACACAAAAGGTTAGATAGTCAGAGTATAAGGGAATTGGATTCTAAAATAGCCTCAAAATTACTTAAATTTACCTTAATAACTATAAGACGGGAAAGCCTAGCTCTTTAACTATTTTGATAGATGCACATCTTGTTGCCCAGGAGGCTGTGGGGTATGCTCTGGAGGAGTGTTGACACACTTTTCATCTAAAGAAACCTTGATAATAATTAAAGTGAAAGTCATGAATAGAAATGGAAGTAATGGAGGTTCAGCGGCTAGATCGTTGGCTTTATATGCAGCATATGTTTTGTTAGCAGTGGCGATACTGATTTACATTTTGGCTTTTTTTGCGGGCAATACTGGAATTGCTATAAATGGCGGAGCAATAAATGAAGAAAGAAATAGTATAACGATCGCTTTGTCAGAAGAACCTCCACAATTAGATTCTACCAGGTCGACCGATGCGGTAAGTTTTGTGGTGCTAGCGCACACAATGGAAGGATTGATTGCTTATGATCAAAATGATCAGCTCACGCCAGGAGCAGCAGAACGTTGGGAGATAAGGGACGACGGTGCAACATTCTGGATCCGAGAAGAAGCGACTTGGAGTGATGGTCAGCCAGTAACCGCTCATGATTTTGAGTTTGCCTGGAAGCGGGTTCTTGATCCAGATACCGCAGCACAATATGCATTTATTTTGTATCCAATTAAGAATGCTGAAGCAGTGAATCAGGGAGATCTTCCCAAGGAAATGCTAGGTGTTCGAGCAGTGACAGATTTAGTTTTAGAAGTTGATTTCGAACGACCGACTCCCTATTTTGATAAACTCGTTGCATTCAATACTTATTTTCCACTTCGCGAGGATTTTTTTGAAAGCACTAATGGCCGTTATGGTGCTGACGCTGCAATGCTTCTGTCTAATGGCCCTTATATTTTGACTGAATGGGTTCATGGCGCCTCAATGGTGTGGGAAAAAAACCCCTATTATTGGAATAGTGAGAAAGGGCTTCTGGATGAAATTGTAACTGCGTATATAACAAATGATGCAAATGCAAATCTTAACCTTTTTAAAGATGGTCAGATCGTGCAGACAGGGCTTACGGCTCCTATGTTGCCAACTGCAATGGAGCAAAGATGGCAGATAGATAGGTTTATGGATGGGACACTATTTTTCTTAGAATTTAATCACCGGGAAGATCGTGTTACTGATAATTTGAATTTTAGGAAAGCTTTGTATTTCGCGCAGGACCCATCGGAACTTGTTTATAAAGTCTTGAAGGAAGCAAGCTATTTACCAGCAGAGAGTTTATTCCCAATATGGATTCAGGGTCTTCAAGGAGCTTTCCGTAAAGAATATCCTCTACCGAAACATAGTTTGGATTTGGAAAAAGCGCGGGAATACTTAGACTTGGCCCGACAAGAATTAGGTCTTGAAGATTTTCCACCAATTATTTTATTGACTGGAGATTCGTCTTTGTCGTTGCTTGCTGCAGAATACTATCAGGAACTTTATAAAAAGAATTTAGGTCTGGAATTACGCATTGATGCTCAAATTTTCAAACAGCGTTTGGCAAAAATGACTTCAGGAGATTTTGATATCGTAATGGCGGGATGGGGCCCAGATTATTTTGACGCACTGACTTTTGGAGATTTGTTTGCTTCTTGGAATCTTAATAATAGAGGTCGATACCAGAGCGAAGAAATGGATAATCTTGTGAGAACAGCACAATCCGAGCTAGACCCTCAAAAACGGATGGATGCGTTCGGTAGTATTCAGGAATTGATTAATTCAGATGTCGTTATTATTCCTATGTATGAGCGAGGTGTTTCTTTTGTTGTAGACCCTCGATTAAAAGGTTTCAAGCGGAGATCAGTTGGCCCTCAAGTTGACTATAACTATGCTTACATAGATTCATCTCAGAACTAGAATTGGGTAATTCTAGCGAAAAAGCAAACGACTAGGTTTATATGTTTTTATTTGGATTTAAACGTTTACTTCAGGGCGTGGTAACAGTCTGGTTTATCGCTACTGCTACATTTTTTGCTATGCATAATGTGCCAGGTGATCCTTTGCTTAATGAGCGAGCAGGAAGTGAGGCAATAAAAGCAAACCTTGAATCTAAATATGGCCTAGATCAACCTTTAAGTACCCAGTATTTTATTTATCTACGAAATTTGTCTAGGGGTGATTTTGGAATTTCTTTCACACAAGAAAATCGCGAGGTAAATGATATAATCCGAGAACACTTCCCTGTCTCTGCCATTCTTGGAATTCTTGCCATTGTATTCGCAGCGACAGGTGGAGTTTTATTCGGAGCTCTTACCGCTCTTTATCGCAATAGATTGCCTGACTACATTATTATGATTCTTGTGATACTAGGTATTTCTGTGCCTAGCTTCGTCATTGCTGCAATGAGTCAATTGATGCTTGTCGGAATTAATAATATGGCCGGGTCGACAATCTTGCCGGTAGCAGGATGGGGCACTATTTTGCACATGCTAGTGCCAGCCCTCGTGCTCGGTCTGGGCACTATGGCGTATCTTACGCGGTTAATGAGATCGTCTATGTTAGAAATTATTGGTTCAGATTATATAAGAACCGCTAAATCAAAAGGTGTGCCCCCTCCACGCATATTTGCCAAACACCAACTTCGTAATGCGATCTTGCCAGTTGTTACGGTATTAGGACCTTCGATTGCCGCTATTACTACCGGCGGCTTTGTTGTTGAGCTAGTGTTTGCGATACCGGGTCTAGGCAGATATTTCGTTCAGGCTGTTCAGCAGTTGGATTATACGGTGATTATGGGTACTACAGTATTCTATGGAGCTTTTTTGGTTTTTATGGTCATCTTGGTTGATATTCTTTACGGCTTTATAGATCCTAGAGTTAGATTAGAAAAATGACTAATCTAACCTCTACAGATTTTGAGCCAATTCGTCATGCTCAGGAAATCCAAGGTATTTCTCGCCCGTCTTTGTCTTATTGGCGCGATGCATGGATTCGGCTAAAAGCTAATAAAAGGGCTGTCTCCTCACTTTTCCTAGTTATAGGTTTGCTTCTATTCACCATAGTTGGTCCTATCGTGTGGAATGTAGATCCAGCTCTCCAGGACTTGGATCAGGTCGGTCAACCGCCAGGCAGCGGGCGTTTGGCAGTAATTGTAAATGAATATGAACCATGGGCTGGGGAATCTGAAGCTATAGGAACTGGGTTACGCTTGGCGGAAAATGCAACGACTATGGCTGTCAGGCTGAAATGGGATAATTTATCTAGCGCTGTTGGATACCGAATTTACCGAAATATTTTCCCCGTTGGGCCGGAGCGAGCATACGGAATTCCACTGGCAGAATATTTTGATAATACTGTACTGTATTTTGAAGATCGTCTCGATCTTAAGCCAAGGCGTTACTACTATTCGGTAGTTCCTATAGACGCGACCGGAATTCTTCTTGATGGATACCAAACTATTACAGTTGATGTTTTAAGGGTTACGACTTTAGCTGAAGTAGAGTCTCAAGGATTATCTGCGGCAAATATTAATTTGGAAATCGGTGATAGTGTCAATTTAGCTTTACACCCTTTAGGTACAGATTATTTGGGTAGAGATATGCTTGCTCGGCTAATGGCGGGGGCGAGAGTATCCTTGTTTATTGGTATCGGTGCACCTTGCCTATTTATATTATTCGGCATCGTTTATGGCAGTATAGCTGGTTTTCTTGGGGGTAGAATTGATCAAATTATGATGCGCTTTGCTGACTTTGTTGTAGCGTTGCCTTTTCTATTATTTATGATTCTTTTTAAAATAGCATTTGGAATCGGACCAGGAGAAAGTGGTATTTTCCCAATGCTGGTAGCCTTAGTTATCTTAATGTGGCCTGCTACGGCAAGATTAGTTAGAGGGCAAATATTACAAATTAGAGAACAAGGCTATATTGGAGCTTCCCGCCTGTTAGGCGCTAAGACAAACTATTTAATATTAAGACATATGCTACCTAATACTCTTGGCGTAGTATTAGTGACAATAACGTTTGCGATACCGGGTGCAATATTCATCGAGGCATTTCTCTCTTTTATCGGAATGGGCGTTGCTCCGCCAACCCCTTCATGGGGATCGATGTCAAATGAGGGCATTAAGAACATGCTGACATCGCCGCATGAACTTATTTTACCGGCAATACTTATTAGCGTTACAGTCTTAGCTTTTAATCTCTTGGGTGATGGATTACGTGATGCGCTTGATGCGCGACTGAGGAACCAGGAATGAGGGGGCAAAAAAAATCCAGGATCGGCTCTAAATTGCTTGAGGTTAGAAACCTTGAAGTTGAATTTGATACATATGGAGGAATTGTTAAGGCTGTTAGAGGTGTGGATTTTTCTGTTGATAGTGGTAAGACTCTGGCAATAGTGGGTGAATCTGGTTGCGGTAAGTCGGTTACTGTGCAAAGTATGATGGGTTTAATACCTATGCCTCCAGGAAGGATTACATCGGGGTCAGCTTTGTTAAGGGGCCAAGAAGTTTTGGGAGATACGATAATTGAAGGGAAAGAGATCAGGGGTGCTGAGATAGGCATGATATTTCAGGACCCTATGACATCCCTGAATCCGACTATGACTATCGGAAATCAAATTGCTGAGCCACTGCAGATTCATCGTGGATATAGTTATCGGCAGGCATTTAATGAAGCCATTAACTTACTGGATATGAGCAAAATTCCAGAAGCCGCAAAGCGCGCCAAACAATACCCCTTTGAGTTCTCCGGTGGCATGCTACAGCGAGCCATGATAGCGATGGCAATTTCATGTAAGCCATCAATTTTGGTTGCTGATGAACCCACCACAGCTCTAGATGTAACAATACAAGCACAAATTCTGGACCTGATGCGTGATCTTCAGAGTCAAACAGGCATGGCGATTATTCTCATTACTCATGACCTTGGAGTTGTTGCAAGGATGGCTGACGAAGTTGCAGTCATGTACGCAGGTAAAATTATCGAACATGGAACTGTTGAAGATGTGTTCTATCGTTCAGCACATCCTTATACTCTTGGTTTGCGTGCTGCAATGCCTACTAATGATCCGGCAAATCAGCACCAGCTTAATCCGATAGAGGGAAGTCCTCCAGACCTGTTTTCACCACCTCCTGGTTGTGGATACTGCGCGCGATGCCCTTGGGCGATGTCGATATGTCACAAGAGTCATCCAGAGGATTATTATCTTAATAGTGGTCATTATAGCCGTTGTTGGTTGCATCACAACGACTCCAAAATCAAGCCTAATCAACTTTCTTTCAGTGAAGAAGTCCGTGGTTAATCATTTGGAAGTTCCTATTTTAGAAACGCAGAATCTAACCCGTTATTTCGATATAGGAAAAAAGCAAGTTGTTCATGCTGTAGATGGAGTGAGTATTTCTGTTGGCGAAAAAGAAATAATGGGACTGGTGGGAGAGAGTGGCTCTGGTAAGTCCACTCTTGGCAAGACCATACTGGGGTTGCACAATAAAACGTCCGGCAGCGTCAGTTTTCGCGGTCAAGCTCTACCTCAGAAATATCAATCGAAAGATTTTCAGAAATGGTCTAAGAAAATGCAGATGATATTTCAGGATCCATATTCCTCTCTAAATCCAAGGATGACAGTTGGAGAGATTGTTGGAGAGGGCTTACGTCTGCATTCTGAAAGTGATGCCGTGAAAGTTAAGGAGCGAGTGGCTGATTGGCTCAGCAAAGTAGGGTTGCAGGCAGATCATATGTCGCGTTATCCACATGAATTTTCAGGAGGCCAACGACAAAGAATTGGGATTGCCAGAGCACTAATTCTAGAACCAGAGTTTATCGTTTGTGATGAGCCTATTTCAGCTTTGGATGTTTCGGTTCAGGCACAGGTAATTAATTTACTGGGTGAGCTTAAAGAAACAATGGGGCTTACTATGTTGTTTATTGCCCACGACCTTTCTATGGTTCGATACGTTAGCGATCGAATGGCGGTTATGTATCTTGGCTCATTGATGGAAGTGGGGAAAGCCAATGAAGTGTACTTCGATCCCAAGCATCCTTACACAGAGGTACTTATTGGATCAAATCCAGAGCCTGACCCAAAAGTGGAAAGGAACCGGCCGTCGACGGCGATTCAGGGAGAGATTCCATCTCCAGTGAATGTGGCTCCAGGGTGCCGCTTTGCTAGCCGTTGTCCGAAAGTAATGGAGGTGTGTTTACAAACTACGCCCGAGCTTCTTCCTCTGAAAGACATCGATCGTAGCGTCGCTTGTCACCTTTACCTCTAACAAATAGGTAGTACATTTGTTGTGCAAGCAGTAATTGTGATCTGCTGTATTATTGCAATATGGTAAGAGTCGAGAGATTAACTAGTCAGAGTTATCAAGTTCCCGCACGATTTCGGTTAATCCTCTGAAATCTGTCTTGCCACTGCCCATTCGTGGGAATTCAGCAATTGTCACATATTTTTTAGGTAGAGCAAGATTAGGAATTTCTTCGCTAAGTTTTTTTACGATCGCTTGCTGATCGATGGCGGTATTTGTCACTGCTACGATTTTTGAGCCACGTTTTGCGTCTGGGAGTTCAACTACGCAGCACTCAATTTCTTCAGGGGTTACATTATTCAGACTTTCTTCGACCATAACTAAGGAGATCATTTCACCGCCAATTTTTATAAATCGTTTCAACCGGCCTTTGTGCCAAATATAACCATCCTCGTCCAGGTAGCCGAGGTCACCTGTATCGTACCATCCAGACTTAATCCTTAAGTGGGTTTCCTCGATGTCGTTCAGGTATCCCTGCATGACACCGTCCCCTTTCACCAATATTTTTCCAGTCTCTCCGGCAGAGCATTCTTCACCCGTATCGATATTTTCAATCTTAACTTCAGTTCCAGGAATTGGAATACCAATACTTCCAGGTCTGTTTGCATCTCTCGGATTAACCGATATCACCGGGGAGGTTTCTGTCGTGCCATATCCTTCAAAAATTTCAAGATTATGCTTTTCGCGGTAGAGTTCTCGCAGAGCCTCTGGACATTTATCTGCGCCAGAAACAGTTAGTTCCACGCTTTCAAAATCACCCGCCCTAGACTGTCGCGCATAACCTTCTAAAAATAATGGTGTGCCAACTAGTAGTGATGGCCTGTCGTCCTTAATTATTTTTGCAATTGTTTTAAATTCAAGTGGGTTCGAATAAGTTATCGAAGTCATACCTAAACATAATGGTGTCCAGAGGTTTATTGTTAGACCAAAGACATGAAAATAGGGTAATACAGCAAGCAGATTATCCATACCGTAGATGTTCATCATGCCTGAAAATGAATCTATATTAGATAATAAATTTTTTTGAGTTAGTTGTACTACTTTCGGGTCTTTCTCGCTGCCACTGGTAAATAGTACTACCGCTGGCTTGTTCAAGTCATGGGATCCAGAAACCCGTTTTAACCATGAAGTGGGCATCTTGGATTTAATCAATGCCAGTAATTGCTCCGAACGACTAAGATTTTCAAGAATATCTTCGATGAAAACCATATCTGGCAGTTCGGCACACCCAGTTTTTTCTAAAAGTGCGCGTGCCGTTATGATTTTTCTAAAATCACATTTCTGCTGTGCATAGAGGCAGTTTTTTTCTGCACCAGTTGAGTAGTTAATCATAACCGGCGTTTGATCAGCAAAGATTGCGCCCAGTATCGCTAAAGCACCACCTGCGGAGGTCGGAAGCATAATGCCGATTCTCCCCCGTTCAATCTGTCGGAAACGTCGGGCGAGAATTAGCGCCGCAATAAGTGCTCGAGAATAGGTGACATCCCGACCTGTAGTGCGATCTATGATCGCCAACTTATCGGGATTTGCACGTGCTGTATCTATAAATCTGTGTTGCAGCATGATTGCATATTCACATAAAACCCTTGCTTGGAACAAGCTTCAAGGGATGCTAGAGTAAATCGATCTATAGATAGGAATTCGGGAAAAACGTTATGACTTGCCATTTTCTGCCCCTTAAGTTATCCCATTTCATTTTAGTTACCACGCTAGTGCTGACCAGTATTGCTGATGCTCAGCAATCGGGAAGGCCCCCATTTCAACACTATTATGTGCAAGGTAATGTTCACATGTTCGAGCCAGCAAACACCAATGGCAATCCTGGGGCGTTGGTAGGCGACGACGGAATTCTGCTAATAGATTCTCATTTTGATTTTTCAGTTGAAGACTTGGTGGCATCATTAGGTGAAGTTAGTGATCAGGAAATAAATTTTGTAGTTAACACTCATGTGCATCCAGATCATATTGGTGGGAATAATAAACTGGCAGCCTATGGTGTAACTATTCTTGCTCACGACAGCGTTAGATTGCAAATGCTGGAAGACATTCGTATTCCAAGGCGGGGTGGCAGCTACATTCCTGCCCCTGACCCGGCTGCAAGACCGGTAATTACATACAGTGAGGCAATAAGCTTTCATCTTAATGGGGAGGAGGTAAGAGTCTTTCTGGCTCCGCCGGCGCATACGGGTGGAGATAGCTTTGTTTATTTTATGGGGTCAGATGTCTTACATTTAGGTGATGTATTTCGTACTAATATGTATCCGATTATCGACAAACATAATGGTGGAAGTTTCCATGGCATGATCGAAGCAATGGGGCTCGCAATAGGCATGGCTGGCCCTAATACAAAAGTAATCCCTGGTCATGGTGCGGGACCAAGTGACAGAGAGGGCATGATTATTTATCAGCAACTTCTATTTACCATGCGCGATAGAGTAAAGGCATTAATAGAAGAAGGTATGTCAGTAGAAGACATTATTGCAGCAGAACCGATGGCAGATCATGATGAGCGCTATGGAGGCATCCCCAGTTGGACTTCTGTTGATGTCATTCCCATTATCTACGAAGAATTATTAGAGTGATAAGAAAATTCTTAGAATGAAGGGGGTAATTTTGATGGTTCTAATCAAAATATAATTACTGACTCAGAACTAAATGAAAATATTGAGAGTCAGCACAACTACCTTTTCTGTCTAGTGAAAACTTATCTCTAATGTAAGAAGGCAGTTCAATATCCATCTGTTCTAATGCATTCTAGTGAAAGGAAATAGTCTGGTATGATATTTTTTGGCAGATGCCACTGTGGTAACGTGAAATTTGAGGTAGAAAGCACTGAACATGCAGAAATTGAAAATTGCAATTGTTCAATTTGTATCATGTCAGGGTATTTGCACCTTATCGTTCCTAAAAGTCATTTTCGGCTCATAGCGGGGGAGTTGGAGTTAGCCACTTATACATTCAACAGTGGTATTGCGAAGCACTATTTTTGCAAAACTTGTGGCATCAAACCTTATTATATTCCTCGCTCAAATCCTGACGGTGTTGATGTAAACGTCAATTGTCTGGAAGAAGTACCTAGTAAAATGAAAATAACTGAGTTTGACGGTCAGAATTGGGAGCAAAATGCACACACGCTTGCACATAAAAGCAAGCCGTCGTAACTTTTCATTATCCCCATTCAGTATTTAATCTAGATGCTTAGTATTCTTCGGAAACATTTCAATACTATTTGGCTTGCACTAGTTGCCGTCTTACTACCGCTATTGCTCTTGTTTCCTGGCTGGCTTAATCAGGAATCAATTGCAAATTTTCTCAATAGCTTGGGAGCTATAGGGCTTTTGGTTTATCTGCTTTTATCATTGAGCAGAGCCTTTCTAATGATTCCCAGCACTCCTTTTGTGCTAGCTGGGGCTATCGCATTTCCTGAGATGCCGCTGGTGGTCTGGCTTATATCAGCTACAGGAGTTGTGGTCGGAGCCCTGCTAGTATACAGTTTCCCATCTTTTGGCAGCTACGATCGGTTTTTGGAAGAAAAATATCCAGATAAGATCTTGTTTCTCAAAGAAAAAATGCAAGGGAAATATGCCTTCTGGGTAATTGCGGGCTGGGCATTTTTCCCGCTCGTCCCTACTGATGCGGTGTGTTACGCAGCGGGACTGGCAAAAATAACCTATAAAAAGATGATTGTTCCTTTGCTGATTGGTCAATTACCGTTAGCAACTGTTTACATTTTTCTAGGGACTGAATTCGGTGAGTGGCTGAGAATATGACGGCAAGATTTAAGTTCAGTGATTCGATCAAGCTAATAAAAAATATTAAGACTACCGGGACAATTACCCCTAGCTCGAAAAATCTAGTTCGCCGGTTATTAGCGCCAATAGATTTTGCATCGGCACGCTGTATCGTAGAGCTCGGCCCGGGCAATGGTTGTGTCACGCAGTCTCTACTAAAGCGCATGTCTGAGGATTGTGTTCTTATATGCCTTGAAGTTAATAATGAGTTTGTTGCTGAGTTAAATCGTGTTGAAGATTCCCGCTTGCATGTTTATAACGCTTGCGCTTCATCCATTCGTGAAATACTTGATGAGTTAAATTTTGTTGAAGTTGACTATGTTGTTTCGAGCTTGCCTCTCTCACTTATTGATGACGATGTAGTCAAAAATATATTGGTTGAAGTTGATTCTAACTTGAAAAAAGGTGGAAGGTTTTTGCAGTATCAATATAGTTTAGCCAATTATAGTGATATGAAACCTGTCTTTCGTGACATTAAGCTTAAATTTACCTTTCGTAATATGCCCCCAGCATTTGTTTATGAGTGCATTAAGTAGTGTTACTTAATAATTAATTTGCTCCTTTTTTATTGGTTGCTGACTTTGTTTAGTCAGCGTAAACTCGTTGGTCCCTTTGATTAAAGTTGCGGGGGACGAATCAACTCTTGGAGGTTAACATGTCGCTGCGAATCAATGATGTTGCACCAAATTTTACAGCGCAAACCACTCACGGTGAAATAGATTTTTATGAGTGGTTGGGCGAAAAATGGGGCGTTTTATTTTCTCATCCGAAGGATTTCACTCCAGTATGTACTACTGAGTTAGGTTACATGGCTGGGTTGGAAGAACAATTTGCAAAACGTAATTGTAAGGTAATAGGTTTAAGTATCGATCCAGTCGATAATCATAATGAGTGGGCAAAAGACATCGAAGAAACTCAAGGCCATGCAGTCAATTATCCGATGATTGGCGACAGTGATTTAGCGGTAGCAAAACTTTACAATATGCTGCCAGCAGATGAGCCGGGATCGTCGGAGGGAAGAACTGCTGCAACCAATGCAACTGTCCGATCAGTATTTATAGTAGACCCGAATAAGACCATTAAATTAATGCTGACCTACCCGATGACAACAGGTAGGAATTTTGATGAGATTCTGCGTGTTCTAGATTCCATGCAACTTACAGCAAAACATAAAGTTGCAACGCCTGTTAATTGGCAACAAGGTGATGACGTTATTATAGTACCTACAGTATCTGATGAAGAGGCAAAGGACATGTTTCCTAATGGCTGGAATACTGTGAAGCCATATCTTCGAACTACCAAACAACCTTCTGAGTAAAAATCTAGGAAATTAAAGGTAGTGTCTGTAAAAGGCTGAAAAGTATCAGCCTTTTACTTTTGTGTGTTTGTTTAATCTACCAGGGGTATGCGATTGTCAGGGTCCGGTCTGAATATTAGGTAAGTAAGGTCTGTTTCTAATTCGCTGAACCAATGGGGGGTATGTCCTGGTATGACAATGACATCTCCGGGGACAACTCTTCTGCTAACCCCGTTCTCGATCTCAGCACCCCGCACCCAGTTCTCATTTTCTTGCTTTGCCTCTGTCATTTCTCCGCCTGTCACCAGAGTGGCATAGCCGCTAAGCATGTAATAAATTTCGGTAGTGTTTACCTGATGTAGATTGGAACCACCTGGAAATTCTTTGGGTCGAAAAACACCATAAACACCAACGCGGTAATCCCCAGTAACTTCTACAGAACGAATTGGTCGGTCACTTACTCGGTCGCGTGGCAGATTATCGATAAATTTAACGATGTCTTCAGCAGTTACGTCCGTAGCGATGGGTGGAATGGCTGGCGCAGGGGTTTGCGCTAACACATAAGTTGTTAAAGACATGATCGTCCCAAGACTAAGCATTGCTATAATGAGTGAGATTTTTTTCATTTTGAAAATTCCTCTATTTATTCTTGCTTAATGTATTAAATTTACCTCAAGTTGTTAAACGAGCCTTAAAGGTAGGTGCAAGCTTAGCAGCGAAGCTCGCTGCTAAGTTTTAACGCAATTTGAAGTAGCTAATCTTGGCTAGGGAGTTTGAAGGCAAGCATTTCAGGGCTATGCTCCCGATCGCCAATGGCGACTAGAATGTACTGTTCTCCTTCGTATAGATAACTAATCGGAGGGCTGGTCGTCCCTGCTTCAAGTTCGATTTCCCAAACAGTTTCACCAGTTTCTTTGTCATAGGCTCTAAACCAAGGTCCGCCGCTATTGGTAGCGATCTCGACGGGCATATCGAATGGAATACGACCGCCAGGGCGTTGGTTTGTAAACCCTTCACCCAAAAACAAGAGCGAACCGGTTAGCAAAGGAGTTGGGCGGCCCGGTACGCCAAGTTTCTCTAAGTCTAGATGCGCTATTGCAGGGTTATCAATAGGTCCGTCACCATTAGGTACCATCCAAACATGATCACCTGTATTCATATTGATGGCGGTAATCCGACCATAAGGCGGCTTAAATAGCGGTAAGCCGCGAGGCCCAGCGATCCAACGCCTCGAGCCTTTGGTATAGGCAAGATTGGTTTCATCAGGATCGCCCGGAAGAATATCCGCCACAAAAGGTGATGTAATAGAAGGAATATAGAGATAACCAGTTTGCGGATCAAAAGCTGCGCCTTGCACGTCGGCACCACCTTGCGAGCCTGGCAATTGAATAGTTCCCTGGGTGCCTGTATCCGACGAAATTGAAGGCGGGGTAAATACAGGCCCGGTTACATAGTTGCTAAATATTTCTAGCGCTTCAGCTCTTAATTCTGGGGTAAAGTCGATTAAGTTTTCTTCAGTCGCACCTTGTCGATCGAAAGCCGCAGGTTTTGTGGGGAAGGGCTGAGTTGGAGACGTCACTTCGCCTGGCACTTCAGATCGAGGCACTGGCCGTTCTTCAATTTCCCAAACTGGTTCGCCGGTTTCTCGATCAAAAACAAAAGCAAATGCTTGTTTGGTTAGTTGAGTGACAGCTTTGATTTCTCGACCATCGACGGTAATGTCCATTAAGATTGGTGCGGCTGGGGGATCGTAATCCCATAAGCCATGATGGACAGTTTGGTAATGCCAAATACGATCACCAGTTTCTACATCCACTGCGACAATGCTTTGGCTAAATAAATTATCACCGATGCGGTGGCCACCATACATGTCATTCGTAGAAGAAGAGATTGGCATATAAATCATGCCAAGTTCCTCATCAGCACTGAACAATGCCCACACTGGCGCATGTCCTGTGAATGACCAAGAACGATCTTGCCAGGTGTCGGTGCCAAACTGCCCTTCTTGCGGAATAGTATTAAATGTCCACAAATGCTCACCAGATCGCACATTGAAGGCATGGACATCGCCTCGGTAGGCTTCTTTGACATCGAAGGTGTCGGACATTGATTGACCGAGCACTATGACATCACGAACTACCATTGGCACCCCACCCCACCGATAGCGTTCGAACTCTGGAGGCATAAACTGTAAATCGACTCGACCTTCCTCGCCAAAGTTAGGATAAGGCTGTCCGGTTGCAGCATTCAAAGCTGTTAAATAAGTACCTCGTTGAACAATGATCCGTTCTTCATCGCCGTCGGACCAATAGGCAATGCCGCGAGTTGGAGCACCTGGCAGACCTTCTACGCCTCCGGGAGGCTCTTGCACCCATATGGTTTCGCCAGTGCCAGGATCGAATGCTTCAACCAAGCCGACACCATTGGTCACGTAAGCGACTCCGTTTTTTACAACTGGAGCAGCGTTCCAAGTATTCGAGTATCGCTGTTGTGGATTCATTGTTACGTAATATTCGTCTAGAGCAGGGCGTCTCCAGACGATTTCTAAGTCATTAATATTATCAGCATGAATTTGGTCGAGTGGAGTATATTTCGTGCTGCCAATTTCAGCGCCGTAGGCATCCCAGTCGCCGGGCGTAGTTCCCTGTCCTACGGGTCGGTATTCCGTCTCAGTGGAGACATTGGCAGCAGAATCAGAACTGGAAGTGCTGGAATTCGATTGAGTGGCTTGCTGCTGGCTATCACATCCTACTAACAACAAGATTGCTACAAAGCTAGATATTTCGGCGATTTGGCGTGGCTTCATTATTATTGTTCCTGCTTTTTATTCCTGTCATTTTCCTGAATTAACACAAAAGCTAGTTCAACTAGGGATTTTACCTAAAAACGCGTCTTTAGAAACAAGAATAAACCAGATTTCTGGATTCCAATACAGGGCTAAGCTCTTGAAATAGCGGGTAGTTCAGCATAGGCTCTAAGCACTCCTGCCTAATCGGTTAATGGAGGTATCCAAAATTACCGAGATAAATGAGAAGTCGAAGGTTAAGAAAAATCGAAGATTTTTGAAAGCAAGTTATTAACTACTCGAGAGATGTTAGATAAGATCCTTGGTGCAGTTGGACATGAATTGACTCGCCTAAAATCAAATAATAAAAAATATAACCAGTTAATCTTCTTGTAAATGAGGCATAGCCAATGTCAATAAATTTTGAAACTACTAGACGAAAATTGTTGGCAGGTATTGGTGCCACTGCATTTCTTCCGTATTCGCATTTGTTAATGGCTGCAGAAAATAAAATGCGCGGCGCCTTAATGATATTGAGTACACCCTATACAGACCAAGACGAAGTTGACTATGAAGATTTAGCAAAGGAAGTAGCTTTTTGTGCACAGTGTGGTGTGCAGGGCTTGGTTTGGCCACAAAATTCAAGTGAGCAGCGCTACTTAAGCATGGAAGAACGCATAAAGGGCTTTGAAGTTTTGGCTGAAGCCAATCGCCACACCGGAATGGTTTTAGTATTTGGAGTTCAAGCGGAAGATACTGAAGGTATGCTTGAATATGCAAAGAAGGCTGAATCACTAAATCCCGATGGCATGATTGCGATTCCACCAACTACTGCAAATTCACTCGAAGATATTCGTAACTATTATCGAGCTCTTTGTGAAATCACCGACAAACCTATTTTTGTTCAAACCAGCGGCGGACCGGATATTGAACTCACTATCGATTTTCTAGTAGACCTGGCCCAAGAGTTGCCGCAATGTGGTTATATAAAAGAAGAATATGGGCGAGTTCATGAGCGCATGCTAGCGTTACAGCAATATCAGCCTGATCCGATTCGCAGCGTGTTTGGAGCAACATTGGGTAGGGGCTGGCTTTACGAAATGCGCATCGGTACCGATGGTGTGATGACAGGTGGAGCGATGTATGGAGATGTTTATGCAAAACTTTGGGAGTTGCATCAAGCAGGTGAAGAGGACGCGCTAAGAGATTGTTATTCCCGATTACTACTCATTCAGAACCTAGACAATTTAATACCTGGTGTTCGTCTTTATGTAATGCAGATGCGCGGTGTATTCAAGACTACGAAGTCTCGCCGCGGAAACTATAGCTTCTCACCGCAACAAATTTCAGAAATTAACTATCGTTTCGATGCGTTAAAACCTTATATAGTGACTTGATATCGCATAATAAGTTTAAATTTTAATTTGAGTTAATAATTTCATTATGTCTATAGCTACTATAGGAATTTATCGGTGAAAAATTGATCAAACACTTCGAATTAAAGACTTTATCAAATCGTCCACAAGTACAATTTAACGCATCGAAAGGGACTATTGGCCAAGAAGATCTGTCGATGAGTCAGCAAGTAATTAAAATTGAGTGAAATACATTAAGTCTCGGGCTTGATCAGCGCTGGCAATTGACCTGTTTAGCTTCTTTGAATTGTTATTGATGACCTCTACCAAGGAAGCATTATTTGGCGCAATTTCACCATCTGGAAGGTGAAGATTATTCTCGAAACCTACACGGCAGTTCCCGCCAAGTTCTATTACTCTTTGCATGCACAGAGATTCGGTCTTACCGAACGCGCAGAGCCACCAATTGCACTTATCTGGCATAGCATTAAGCAAAGGCTCTAAGTCATCGACATCTGACTGCTGGTTTTTAGTGTATCTACCCAATACCAATAAGATGGTGTGACGGTCTCCGGGAATTAACCCGCGCTGGCGGAAGGCCTTGAATTGATCTAAGTCATCCAAATCATAAAGAATATACTGAGGCGCTATATTTTCCCTGCTCATCCATTGGAAAAACTTAGCAGCCTCCTTCTCATGAGGTTCATCAGGACAAAATTCTCTAAGGGCTATCGATACTGCTTCTGGTTTAACTGCTTTTACTACTTCGATCTGTTCATCTGGTCGATACAGTCCGACAGCTTCAGTAGTTATCTGAATAATCAGGGAATCGCCGACGCGAGAACGAATTTCATTAATTGCCTCTTTATATAGCAAAGGGTCCAGGCTGTGCTTCTGATCCTTGTCGCGCACATGGAGATGAATCATGCAGGCGCCAGCTTGTAGACAGTGCTCAGCAGTGCTGGCCAGTTCTGCTGGTGTTATCGGAATGACAGAGTGCTCCGCTTTGGTTTTTCTAGCACCATTAGGTGCCACGGCGATCATTAGTGGGCTCAGTGCTGACATTAGTAGCTTACTCTTCCTCAATTCTTTCCTTATGTTACTTTTAGATGCAGAAAAAGCCTAGCCGCTAGCTGGGCGTCAGATTATTTTCTTGTGTGCAAAGTTGTAAAGGTAAAACGTATTTAAATTACATACTAACCCTGGTTGTCCACTTGCTCGGCATAGTTAGTAATATGCTGCTAGTAAAAACACTTTTTGTTACGATGCTAGCGGTTAAAGGAGAAAATGGTAGCGCCCAATAATCGAGATGTTGAACCGAGGTTTCTTGTAAACCTTGCCTGAATCAAAGTTTATAGAGGATTTGTTTGATTTATGCCAAACGATCATGACCAAGATCACACGGAACCACCTTCTGATATTGTTTTAAAGGTCAAAGCACTGGAAAGTTTGTTAGTTGAAAAAGGACTGGTGAACGCGGCAGCGCTCGACGAAATTATTGAGACTTACGAGCACAAGGTAGGCCCCCGCAATGGTGCTCATTTAGTCGCAAAAGCTTGGCATGATTCGGATTTTAAAGAAAAGCTCTTAGAAAACCCAACTGAAGCTGCAGCAGCGCTCGGTTATGTTGGCAGGCAGGGAGAACATCTTCGGGTCGTCGAGAATACACCTTCTCAGCATAATTTAGTTGTTTGTACTCTTTGTTCTTGTTATCCGTGGACAGTGTTGGGATTACCGCCAGCCTGGTATAAGTCTGCTCCCTACCGCTCGCGTGTTGTCAGTGAGCCTCGATCAGTGTTACGTGAGTTCGGCACCGAATTAGAAAACGAAGTCGTGATTCGAGTCTGGGACTCTACCTCAGAAATGCGCTACTTGGTTTTACCATTGCGACCAGCAGGCACTGATGGGTGGACCGAGGCACAGCTGCAGCAACTAGTTTCTCGAAATTCAATGATTGGTGTCGAACTCGCCAAATCCCCAGCCGAAATAAATCAGACCAATCAAGGCATCGAATAATGCAGGGTGGGCATGATCTTGGTGGTAAGCAAGGGCTGGGTCCAATAAACCCGGAATCTGAAGCGGAAGAACCTGTGTTTCATTCGGAATGGGAACGGAGGATATTTGGCTTAACCTTGGCAACAGGTATGCTGGGAAAATGGAATATTGATCAGTCGCGATATGCCCGCGAGCGTCAGCATCCCATCAGCTATCTAGAGAACTCCTACTACGAGAATTGGTATGAGGGCGTCAGTAAACTACTAGTAGAGAAGGGACTTATAAGTGAAGCAGAACTTCTCAGTGGAATATCGCAACAAACAGTAAGTCGAGAATTTCATGTCCCGACCAGAGAAGACGTAAAAAAAATTCTAAGTTCTGGGGGGCCAACCGAAATGAGGCTAGATGTGGGGCCTGTATTTTGTGTTGGTGATCATGTAAGAGTTATACGAAATTTCACGCATGGGCACAGTCGCGTGCCCGCTTATGTGCAAGGCTGTGTTGGCAAAATAGAAATTCATCATGGGGGACATATTTTTCCAGACAAGAGTGTTGAGGGGCTTGTTTCTGGGGAACATTTATATGCAGTCCGATTTTCTGGGAAAGAACTCTGGAGATCTGATATTAGAAACGATGAAGTGATAATTGATTTGTGGGAACCCTATCTAAGGTCCTCAAATTAATGGAGAACTTTCCTACCCAGCCTCAAGATGATAGTGGCCCTATATTTAATGAGCCATGGGAAGCACAAGCTTTTGCGCTTGTCTTAGCCCTACACAAAGCTGGGAAATTTAGCTGGAGTGAATGGGCAAAGTATCTCAGTGAAGAAATTAATTTAGCACAACAAACTGGAGATCTAGATTTCGGCGACACATACTATCAGTATTGGTTAAGGGCGCTTGAGAAAATCACTTTGGCGAAAGGCTTGACTACAAATACGGACCTTATGGACAAGACAGAACAGTGGCGCCAAGCTTATTTGACTACCCCTCATGGTCATCCGATTGATTTAAATTAAATATGTTGGAGGGATAGGTGTTGCCCGACAAAAAATATAAATAAAATCGCTGATTTGTTAAATTACCGATTGGCAATTTTCTCGCACATGATTATGATTCTCTTTGCTGTCAAAAAACCAGCTACTAAGTAGATCCTCGAAAATAAGCTGAAACCAATAAAAAGATATGGCAGGAAGACCACGAAAAGCTGAACCCGAAGTAGCACTGGCGGCAGCCATGAATGCTTTCTGGGAAAAAGGCTATGAATCTACATCTATGTCAGACCTCACGGAGGCAACCGGCTTACACAAAGCCAGCCTTTATAAGACTTTTGGTGATAAACATCAGCTTTTCGTTTCTGCGCTTAAGCTCTATTTCAAAAAATCCTCGAAAGCTCAAAAAGAAAGTCGCAATGGTGAAGAAAATCCTATTAACGCCATTAGAAATTCGGTTGATACAACAATAAATCAGTGCGCAGAAGGCAAGGGCTGCCTAGCTGTCAACTCGCTAATCGAAGTCGCGCCTTTTGATGCTGAAATTGATCGCATACTAAAACAATTTCGACAGCGTTTAGATGAACACTTGGCTGGTCTCGTGGATGAGGCAAAATCTGTCAAACTTGTTTCAGGCTCAGTTGATACCAAGGAAGCGGTGCGTATGATTTCTATATTTTTGCATGGTCTTTCTGCCAACATGGCAGCAGGCATGAGCGCCAATAAGGCACGGGCGCTGTTGCATGGTCAATTAGATCTAGTGCTGACTGCACGCAAAAAGGCGCATCAGTCTTAGTTTGATTTCTTAGGGTTATTGCTGACAGAAATTTGATCCGGCTATAACACTTTATCTGGTCACTGCTCAGTGAATCAGGTTTGTTTAGAGGCCCCTTTATTTTTTCTAGAGTAAACCCTGCTTCTTATTTTAAGCAATATTGTCAAAAGTTAAATATTTGGAGTGAAGCAGGCTTTAATCAAAAAAAGGTAAATGCGCGAGGACAAAAAAGCTTAGCGCTAATTTTTGCCAATCTGGTTTTGTATTAGAGCAACAACTGAATCAGTCTACTTTGGATACCAGTCGCCGCGACGAAATTCGATGCCGCTGTCAGTTAATTCGCGTTCAAATGCATCGAGGGACTCTGCGACATTTAAACCTCCAGGAAGGGTTGAGCCGGCAAAATCAGGATTACCTAGGCGCCGAACCCAATCTTGGTCGAAGTGGTAAGTGTAGACAACTTCCGGGCTAAGAATTTTGGTGCAGTCAGCAGCTGCTTTTGGAGTCATGCGTGCGAGAGGAATATTCATGGGCATGAAGGCTACATCAATGTCTTGCAAAGCTTTTATTTCATCCACGCATTCGGTTACTCCAGCAAAGAAAAACTTTTTACCACCCAAGGTGAGAACATATCCATTGGCATCGCCTTTTGGGTGCTCAGGAGCTCCTAGTATAATATCGTAAGCGGCTACCGCTTCAACTGTGACACCTGCTACTTTTAGTAGTTCTCCATTGATTGCTACAACCGCATTAGGAAGTTGGGCTAATCCATTCTCTGCTATTACAACACTGGTAGAGGTATCACTTAAGTCAGCTATTGCTCCAGTGTCTAAATGATGCCCAGGGCTATCTGTGACCAGGATTAAATCAGCAGTTTTAGCATGAGAGATATCTATGGGCGCCCAAGGGTCAACTTGAACAACAAATCCATCGTATTCCAGTTGTACGCTCGAATGGACCAATGGCGTGATTTCAATTATTCCATTGCTGCCAGCAATAGAATCAGCTGTAGCTGTGTTGCCGAATAGAAGCAAAGAAAGGCATAGTAAAATCGAACGATTTAGGTTTGAGATAGCTAATTTATGCATAGTTTTATTCTTATTTTTGAGAATGGGTGGAATGCTCTGACTAAGAGTATATGCCGAAGGTTTTTAACTTGGAATCTGAGAACAAAAAATTATGTCGCTTTAGATGCACAATAGCTGTTATTTAAGGGTCTCCAAAGTCGTTTTATGTGCCGGGCGAAATGCCTTGCAAGCCCCATCCCCAGCCGGATATAGTCCATAGCTAACAAGAAATAATGATAATCGCCAGCGAATGAGGAGCAGCCCCATGCGCAACAAAGATAAGCGGGACAATCGGTCTGACTTAGACTCGAATATAGACTCTGTGGTGAAGTATGCAGATCCAACCCAGGGCCTTGACCCACAACAACAGTCCAGGCGCGACTTCTTAGAGGGGTCCGGAGCGGCAGTAGTTGCTGGTGCTGGAATCTCAGCACTCGGAATATCAACGGCCCAAGCCCAATCTTCGAATTCTGCAGCCAGAACCGCAATTAGCGTTACAGTTAATGGCATTCAGCACAGTTTGGAAGTGGCGGACCACTGGACGCTCGCTGAACTCCTAAGAGATGAGTTGGATTTGACCGGAACCAAGATTGGCTGCAATCGCAGTGAGTGTGGCGCGTGTACGGTTTTAATGGATGGTCAACCAATCTACTCATGTAGCCAATTAGCTGTGTGGGCCAATGGAGCCATCATTCAAACTGTGGAAGGCTTGGCAGTCAATGGCGAATTAAGCCCTGTGCAAGAGGCTTTTGTCGTGAATAATGGACCTCAATGTGGGTTTTGTACTCCAGGCCAATTAATGACAGCGACAGCACTTTTAAACAACAATCCCTCACCGACCGCTGATGAAGTAAAAGACGCGATGGTAGGAAACCTTTGCCGCTGTTCCAATTACAACTCGATCGTTGAAGCTGTGGTTATGGCAGGCGAAGAAGGAGGTGTGGCATGAGCGAATTAACCCGTACTGGATTAGAGCCACTTAATACTATTGGCAATGAAACGGCACGTGTAGATGCTGTAGAGCGGGTGACAGGCCAGGCGAAATACACCCGAGATTGGAAATTACCAGGTATGCTCTATGCCAAAGTCCTGCGGAGTCCACATCCCCATGCCCGCATAGTAAGCATTGATACTACTGAGGCTGCAGCGCTTCCTGGAGTGAGGAGTATTATTACTCATGAAGATGCACAAGTGGTGTGGGGGTCAGGTTCAGTAAACGGAGGTCGTCAGTATAACGATCCAACGAAAGACGCGACTCTGCATCGCCGCTATATTTTTAATAATCCTGTTCGCTTCGTCGGTGATTCTGTAGCAGCAGTAGCTGCAACCGATCGTCATATCGCTGCTCAAGCACTGACACTTATAAAGGTAGAGTATGAAGAACTGCCTTTCGTTCTAGAGCCTGAAGAAAGTTTAGCGGACGGTGCCCCGCAAATCTGGCCAGAAGGAAATCTCTGTCCAGATTTCCGTGGGGAGCTTAATCCTATGGTTTCCGATATAGGTGATGTAGAAGCAGGCTTCGAAGAAGCTGATCGCGTCTTCGAGGAACGTTATGAAACCAGCTTTATTCACAATGCTCAAATGGAACCTCGCTGTGCTCTGGCCCATTGGCAGAGAGATAAGCTGGTGCTTTACACGCCTTCGCAAGGTATTTCGAATTGTCGTCATGATACTGCTCGAGATCTCGGTTTGGAAGATCATCAGGTTCAGGTAATTACCAAATATATGGGCGGTGGATTTGGTAACAAGAACCAGAATCAAGACGCAGACCTTGTAGCAGCTACCCTTTCACGACGAGCCGGCGTTCCGGTGATGTTGGAGTATTCTCGCCGAGAAGATTGGCTTGGTGTTCATGGTCGCTGGCCAACAGTGCAAAACTATAAAATAGGCGTTAAAGAAGATGGAACTGTGACTGCGATGGAACTTCGTGGATACAGTGGAATGGGCCCTTATCGTAAAAACTCGGGTGGAATTAGCGGCATGGATGCTTATGGCTGCCCAAATCGCTATCGGGAAATTCATCCTGTTTATACTAATCGAACGACGTCTGGAAATTTTCGAGCACCATCGGAACCGCATGGTTTTTATGGTGTAGAAAATATGATGGATGAAGTGGCTTATCAGATTGGTATGGACCCAGTTGAGTTCACAAAAATAAATATGCGTCGCCCCACCGAAGAGCAACAGTTTACAAACTATTCATTGGAAGAAGTTATAGATGATGGTGTTGAGCGCTTTAATTGGCAGGCGCGACGCAAAGTTGTACCTGGCTCAGATGATGGGCCAATTAAGCGTGGAGCCGGATTCTCTTTTATGATGTTTAGAGCCGGTGTCGGAACATCCAGCGCAATTGTTCGTGTGAATGCTCGTGAAGAATACACACTTTATGTCGGTGTTACCGACATTGGCCCAGGGGCCAAGACCACTATGGGAATGATTGCAGCAGAGGCTTTAAATGTGCCTTTGAGTCAGGTGGAGGTAGTTTGGGGTGATACCGACCGCTGTCCATATTCTGTAGGTGAGTCAGGCAGCCGAACTACGATCATGACAGGTATAGCGGTAGTGGAAGCTGTGCAAGATCTCCAACGCCAGATTGCTGACGGAGGTATGCCGTCAGGTAGTGATGTGTTAATCGCGTCTGCTTCTCCAACACCGACCACCGATGGGAAGACCAGACAATGTTTTGGTGCACACTTCGTGGAAGTCGAAGTAGATACCCGCGTCGGTAGTACGCGAATTTTAAAATATACCGCTGTCCATGAATCTGGACGAATAATTAATCCGACAACAGCGCGAGATCAAATTCGCGGTGCAACACTCCAGGGCATAGGCCAGGCACTCCATGAGAACTTGCTTTATGACCCCAAAACTGGTCAGCCCTTAACGCCGGGTTATTACCGAGGTCGCCATCTAACTCACAAAGATATTCCAGATATCGATGTGCACTTTATTGAAGTGGATGATGGATACGGACCTTTTGGTGCCAAGACAGCAGGTGAGTCGGGCATCATCCTAGCACCTGCTGCGGTAGCAAACGCAGTAGCAAATGCGACTGGCAAGCGCATGACGTCTTTGCCAATAACGCGAGATAAGATTCTAGGAGCAATGGCATGAAATCACTGACGAATATCAATGCGACTAGTTTTAATCAAGCGGTAGCGGCAGCACAGCAAGCTAGCGAACAGGGGCAGTCCGTCGCTTTTTCTGGCGGTGGCACCGATCTTCTGCAACAGGTCAAAGACGGCACCGATGCTGCCGATGTCATTATCAATCTGCGCAGTGTGCCTGATGGTCGTATTATCGAGTCAAATGGTGCTGGTGTGTCTATTGGTGGCTTAGTCACTCTGACTGAAGTTTCAGAAGATCCTTTAGTAATCTCAGGTTTAGCCGCAATTGCTCAAGCAGCCGGTTCGGTTGGTACTCCTCAGATTCGAAACGTTGGCACCTTGGCAGGGAATGTTACTCAACGCCCATGGTGCTGGTACTATCGAAATGGCTTTAATTGTTTTAAAGCTGGTGGCGAAGAATGCTTTTCTGTTAATGGTGAGAATGGTCAGCATGCTATTTTTGGTGGTGGTCCTTCTTACATAGTACACCCTTCAGATGTTGCGCCGGCGCTAGTCGCATTTGATGCGGTATTTCAGGTAACAGGTCCCAATGGAGATCGTGAAGTATCGGCTGAAGATTTTTTTCTGCTGCCCATTACTAACCCAGTGCGGGAGAATTCTCTGTCAGAAAACGAACTACTAACAGGTGTACGTATCCCCAATGTTTCTGCCAATACGGTGAGCACCTATCACAAAGTCATGGATCGAGAGGCTTGGACTCATGCTGAAATTGGTGTGGCTACTGTAATTCAAAGAGACGGCAATTCGGTGCAAGATGCGAAAGTCGTTCTCGCTGGCGTGGCGCCAATTCCCTGGCGAGTGCAAGCTGTGGAAGATTTTCTTACCGGCAAACAAATTAGTGCAGCGGTGGCACAAGAAGCAGGTGAAATTGGTATTCAAGATTCACAGCCTCTGTCCAATAATGCACATAAGTTGCCGATGACGAGTGCAGCAATTGAGCGAGCGATATTGAGTTTGGCCGCTGGCTAAATTCATGCATCCTAAATGAAGCGGCGCGATTTTTTACTACTGCGAACTGAAGGCAACGAACGCGTCGCTCATTTGTCCTGTGAAAAATTATTTATGCATTATCAGGACCTTAATGCTGGATTTCAGCAGGGGAATAAGGAAGAAGGGATACCTGATGACGCTGATTGGTGGGCGGGTGAGCCATCTCTGCATATACGCAGAAGCGATCCGGAAACTTTCTTTCGCGGTGTGCTGGATGATCTCAAAGAAGTAAATGCTATCCAGGTCCAAGATATGGAATGGCTCGCTCAGGGTGAATTCCGGGTTAGAGTAGAAACATTGCTCACTGCCTTTAAAGCACGAGGCGGGGAAGTTAAGTACAAAAACAACAAGGAAACAAAAGTTTCGGTTGTTTGATAAAACCAGGAAGTGATTGAAAAGCGCACATCGCCGTTAAGAACGGATATTGCTAACAAATCAGCTTACTAACGATTAACGAAACAAGCGGAATTATCTTGAGGCAGGAATCAATCATGGAAACTATCAATAAAGTTACACAATCTTTTCTGATTATTCTGTCATCATCAATTTTACTCACAGCATGTGGCGATAGCTCGCAACCAGCTGAAACAGCGTCCATTGAGAGTACTGCACGAGTAGCAAGTAATGTGTCCGCAGCTGATGTTGCAGTTGATGATGGCATCCGGACGCAGGTTGAATCAGCTTTAGCAAGTGCGGCCGATCTTCCGGGTGGATTCACCGTTGAAGTTAACGAAGGTATTGTGTTGATTAGCGGTTCCATGGCTTGTGAAGATTGTGGTGGCCTCCGAACCCCAGGTAATATTGGTACTGTCCAGCAAAGCCTGGGTGGTGTAGTACGTGCGGTTCCAGGCGTCATGCGAGTAGATTTCGACCTTTCCTATCCATCTAATTAGTCTCTCAATCTATCCTTAGAGTGCCTAACTAATGAAGTTTGTTCAGATACGAGCGCGTGCGGAAAAGCGAAAGGGAGTTGTAGGACTAAAAAAACTCTTACCAAAGAACTTAGCACCTAAAAAGTTAGAATTCCTCGGTGATGGTCGCTATTTGGCCATGATGACGAAGGTTGTCAATCAAGCTGGATTCAGTTGGAAAGTGATTGAAAATAAATGGCCAGAGTTTGAAGAAGCTTTTTTTAAATTTGACCCTAACAAACTGGGCTTACTATCACCGGAGCAATGGGAGGCCTACACGGCTGATCGTAGAGTTGTTCGCAATTGGCAAAAAATTAGAGCCCTTCGAGAAAATGTGTTTTTTATACAAGAAACTGTTCGAGAGTTTGGTAGTTTCGGAAAATTTATGGCGAACTGGCCCGCTACCAACCAGATTGGATTGATGGATTATTTGAAAAGAAACGGCTCCCGCCTAGGTGGAAATTCTGGGATGTACTTTTTGCGCAGGGTTGGCAAAGATGGTTTTATTCTGTCTAAAGACGTAGTTGTCACATTGAAGAGTGCTGGGCTTGATATAGCTGAGCGTCCCACTAGTCAACGAGATTTAAAAAAAGTACAGGATCAATTCAACGAGTGGCATGAGGAAACAAAACTGCCCTTTAGTCACTTGAGTCGAATAGCGGCATGTTCAGTGGGTGAGAATTTTCTGTAAATAGGCACTCGCTGAGGAATGTAAATTAGTCATGTATGCTAGAGCTCTATCTCGGTTAAACAAAACGACTTCACTGCGAAAACAAATCCTTTATCCGGTGCTTTTTTCCTTAGTCGCCACGGGGTTTATTCTCGGTCTAACTTATCTTCTGAATCCTAATACGGTTCTCGACATAAATGATTCTGAAAGTATAGAAACTGCACCTTGGGTTGTAGCGATTTTTTTAGGCCCACCTATTGAAACTTTTCTATTTCAAACGCTTTTATTATTGGTAGTAAAACGCATTACAGAATTGTGGGGGCAAGCAGACAATTGGTTCCCTGCATTTTTAGTGACTTCTACTGTTTTCGCAACCGCTCATGGAGTTATGGAAAGTTCATTGTATTTGGCATTTATTAATACTTTGACGCGAGCGCCTTTAGCGATTGCCTTGGCGTTACTTGCTATATCCCAAAGAACCCAGAAAAGGGGTAGGCCGTTTCTCACAGTTACCCTGGCTCATGGTTTTTATAATTTAATGGTCTTTTTCCTGGTTATAAGCTTAAATTTATTGTTGCTAGCTTAGATCAATATGCGGAATACAATAATCAGCGTAATTAACTGCCAAGAATCTAAATTATGATTTCACGCCCTCTAATCATTTTGCTATTTGCGCTTATGAGCAATCTATTATTGGCTCAAGCCGACCCTTATATCTACGTGCTAGGAGTTGTGCAAGATGCTGGGTATCCCCAAGCTGGATGTTACCAGGCACATTGTTTGCCGGCTTGGGAAAACGCCGAGCTGCGCCGAGGTGCTACCTCGATAGCTGCGGTTGATCCGGTGGCGAATAGCAAGTATCTATTTGAAGCGACGCCGCATCTGCCAGAGCAACTCTATAATTTGGAGAGGGTCGCTCCCGATAAGCGTTATTCACTTGAGGGCATCTTCCTTACCCATGCTCACATAGGCCACTACACTGGCTTGATGTTTTTTGGTTTCGAGTCTATGAATGCCGACAATTTGCCCGTTTATGTTATGCCTAGAATGAAAGAATACCTCAGTACTAATGGCCCATGGAGTCAGTTAGTTACCATGAATAATATTGTCTTGCGGGAACTGAAAGATCAGCAGTCGGTTAAACTTAGTAATGTAACCGTCACCCCAATGCTTGTTCCTCACAGAGATGAGTTTTCAGAAACCGTGGGCTATCAAATAAGCGGACCTAATAAAACTGCGCTATTTATCCCTGACATCAATAAGTGGGAGATTTGGGATCGCAGCATTATTGAAGAGATACGCGCAGTGGACTATGCCTTGGTTGACGCGACGTTTTTCGATGGCAACGAACTACCGGGCAGAAACATCGCCGATATTCCGCACCCTTTTGTCGTCGAAAGCATGGAAATGTTTGAAGAATTGGCAGCAGGGGATAAAGCGAAAGTTTGGTTTATTCATCTCAACCACAGCAACCCATTGTTAAATCGAGAAAGTGAAGCTTATAAGCGGGTTACTGCTCAAGGTTTTAATGTGGCGCGAGAGGGGGATCGTCTCCCCCTCTAAGTTTCAAAATCTACGAGACTCTAATCAATAATAGCCTGCTGAATAGCGTTTTCGAAATCATACTGAGTTCGCCCGTGCGGTTGCTGTAGTAAAAGGACACCGGTTAAAGCTTCTTCTGGGTCCGTCCATGTTCTAGTGCCGAATGCGCCCATCCAACCAAATGCGCCAGCACTGCGACGCGCGCCAGCGGCGACAGGATCTTCTGTAACATAAACTGTATAGCCAAACCCCAGTCCGTCCTGAACGCGACCGATACCGTTGTATAGGCCGCCAGCCTGATCGCTGCTCATCATCTCGATGGTGCGAGGGCTAAGTAGGCGGTTGCCAAATAGCTCTCCACCGTTAACCAGCATCTGTTCAAATTTAAGGTAATCCTCTGCAGTGCTGTTAAGCCCTGCAGAAGCCGAAAAATAATTAGTGGTGCGATCGAAAAATGGAGACATATCACGACCATGTATAGCGACTCGCCGATCGCTGTATTCTTCTGGCACATTAAACCAAGTGTTGTTCATATCTAAGGGTTCAAATATGCGTTCTTGTAGGAATTCATCAAAGGGTTGCTCGGACACAATTTCTATTATACGTGCGACAACATCTAAACCGACTAAACCGCTATAACTCCACCGCTCACCCGGTTGGAAATCTAAAGCCCCAGAGGCATAACGGGACATTTCAGTTTCTAAGGTTCTATCTGATGGTAGTGGGAATGGTGCTTGTATTCCTGAGAGAGTTCCAAGTCCTCCCGTACCCAACCCTGATGTATGAGTAAGTAGGTCATGGATAGTGATTTCCCGTTTCGCCGGGACTAAGCGATGCTCAGGAATATTTGTTCGGTCTACTCGTCGAGGGCTAATGTTTTCGTCAATCGAGTCTTTAAGTACCGCTACTTGTAGGTCTGCGAATTCCGGTAAGTACATGGACACAGGGTCTTCAGGGCGAATCAGACCTTCTTCGATCATCATCATTGCGGCAACGCCGAGTACTGGTTTGCTGGAACTCATCATGATGAAGATGGAATCTTCTTGCATAGGCCTTTCGTTCTCAACATCCATTAATCCATGAGCTTTAAAATGTACAAGCTTGCCATGGCGAGCTACGGCAGTTACGGCGCCCTGGATATCTCCAGCCTCGATATGCCTTTGCATCACGGTATTAATTTGTTCAAGTCGTACTGATGACATACCAACTTCTTCGGGAGAAGAAGCCCATGGAATTTCTGCAGCACTTACTATCTGCGAGAGCAGTAAGCCAGCACTGGAAATGACGATTAATGCAATTTTTTTCATCGAAAATTCCTCTTCGTTTATAGCTTTTTATTGTTATTAGCAGTGTTTAGTCTGTGAAAAAGTCACCACCTTTATACCATAACAATAAAACTGTAGCTTTGTTCTCGTAATATTTGAAACAGCTCGGCTTGCCAGAGAGACAGTTTAGCGTTTTGTGTGTCTTCACCTAATATGAGTAAGCGATAGTTTATAGCCGCCAAACTAAAGCACAAAAAAATTTTTCACCCGCAAGCGCTCACTGCACGCTGGTTTGCCACAGTTGATGTGGTAGCATAAGTGCCAATTATTTGTGAATCGTTACGCTATTCTGTTACAGAAATAAAAAAGGAAACCTCATGCTAAAACGACTTAATTATATAGTATCTTGCTGTGGTTTATTTGCCGTAACTTGTGCAAACTTGCATGTCGCTGCGCAAGACGTTGCTGAGCTAGTTGACCATCGCTATGCTGATAATGAGGGTGTGGAGATTCACTATGCTGTTATGGGTGATGGACCCTTAATGGTCATGATCCATGGTTTCCCAGATTATTGGTACACCTGGCGCTATCAAATGAAGACCTTGGCTGATGATTATACTTTGGCGGCGCTAGATACTCGAGGTTATAACCTGAGCGATCAGCCAAGCGGTGTAGAAAGCTATGATCTTCAAGTGCTCATAAATGATGTAGCCTCTGTCATTAGAGCGGAAGGCAAAGAAAGCGCAATTATCGTAGGCCATGACTGGGGAGGGGGTATTGCTTGGACTTTTGCTGCCCACAAGCCAGAGATGACCGAGCAACTAATCATAATGAACCTTCCCCACCCTCGGGGGTTGGTACGGGAACTTGCCCTATTCGGGCAGCAGCATGAAAATTCACAGTACGCGCGTAATTTTCAACTACCAAATTCCCATCAGAGCATTGCAGCAGACGGCCTTGCGACTGCATTGGCTCGGGGCGATGAGGACATACGGGCAAGCTATTTGGAGGCATTTAGCCGGTCCAGCGCCGATGCCATGATGAACTACTACCGAGCCAATTATCCTCGAGACCCCTATGACTCGGGCACTTTTGCGGAATTACCTGAAGTGCAAGCCCCGGTATTGCAGTTCCATGGTCTACTGGATACTGCCTTGCTCCCTGGTGCACTAAATGACACGTGGGAGTACTTGGCTGCTGATTGGACGCTTATGACCATCCCTGGCGCTAGTCATTGGCCGCATCATGAAAGACCTGATATGGTCAGCAACATGATGAGAGCTTGGTTAGGTCTGCACCGTTAAAAAGCTGTGTAAAAAGAGGGTATAATCTTATCCTACTGCACTTAGTGTAGGTCTGCTTTCCTAAAAAACTTACTTGTAGTAAGAATAAAAACAGATCGAAAAATAGATCGAGGGAGAGAAAAAACGTGCTACGAAGTTTAACGCTATCCGGCGTATTACTTGGGCTTGGTGCCATTTTTCCTGTGCAGCTTGTTGCGCAGGATTCAGCAGATTGGCAGCGTGCTTTTCTCAACCAATACTGTATTGCGTGCCATAATGATGTCACACGAGAGGCCAATTTCACCTTACAAACTATCGCGTTAGACCAAGTCGGTCATCGCCTTGATGAAATAGGTATTTGGGAGAATGTAGTTCTTAAATTGCGGGCTAGAGAAATGCCTCCTCCCGGAATGCCGCGCCCAGATGCGCCAGCCTATGATAGGCTAGCCGCCTGGCTTGAAACTTCCCTTGATGATGCAGCGGCGGCCTCACCGAATCCGGGGCAACCAGTCGTCCATCGACTTAACCGTGCAGAATACACTAATGCAATCCGCGACCTACTGGCTTTGGAGATCGATGATCGCGAATATTTGCCTGCGGATGATTCTGGGTATGGGTTTGACAATATCGGCGATGTACTGACACTCTCGCCAAGCCTGCTTGAGCGATACATGATCGCAGCGGCTAAGATTAGTCAGCTTGCAGTCGGCGATCCTAATTTACTTCCTACTGTGCAAACTTATGAGATGCGTCCGACTCTACTTCAGTCAGGCCGCATGAGTGAAGAGCAGCCATTTGGAACACGGGGTGGAAATACGATTTCGCACTATTTCCCATTAGATGGTGAGTACCATGTAAAAATTCGACTTGCCCGAACACATGCCAATCAAATTATCGGATTAGTAGAACCCCAAGATATCGAAGTTAGGTTTGACCGCTCACGCATCGCAGATTACACAGTCGGCGGCGATGGCATTATCAACCCATGGGCTGCTGTTATGTATGCTTCTGAGTATGAACAAACTGCCGATGATCATCTTGAATTACGACTAGAAAATATCGAAGCTGGAGCACATTCAATTACCGTCGCCTTCCCAGAAAAGCGGGGCATGGTTGAAGGTATTTTAGAGCCAGCACTCTCTACTGCTTCTTATGAGTTCGCTGGAGATCGAGACATGCCAATGGCACTGGGCAGTATCGAGATATATGGTCCTTATAATGCCGCCAAGCCAGTTAGCACCCCGAGCCGAAGGAAATTATTTAGTTGCGAACCAAACGGAACCATTACTGGGGACCGAGCTTGTGCTTCACAAATCCTCTCAACATTAGCTCGTAATGCGTTTCGCAGACCAGTAACTGACGATGATCTCGGTATACTGCTGTCTTTTTTTGCGAGTGGCGAAGCAGAAGGCGGTTTTGAGCGTGGTATACAGCGGGCACTGCGCGCAATTTTAGTTGATCCAGAGTTTCTATTTCGTATCGAAGGAACACCAAGTGATACGATGCCCTCCGAGGCTTACCAAATAACTGATGTCGAATTAGCGTCGCGCCTATCATTTTTTCTCTGGAGCTCAATCCCAGATGAAGAGCTTCTAGCATTGGCAGAGCAGGGAAAACTTAGCGAGCCGATAGTATTGAGAAGTCAGGTTGCGCGTATGCTCGCAGATCCGCGCTCTTCGGCATTGATTGAAAACTTTACCGGGCAATGGTTATATCTTCGGAACCTCCCGGGTCTAACGCCTGATCCTGATGCTTTTCCGGAGTTTGATGACAATCTGCGTGAAGCATTCAGGCGTGAAACAGAAATGTTTGTAGAGAGTCAAATACGTAATGACAATAACGTACTAGAACTCCTTACAGCGGACTACACTTTTTTGAATGAACGCCTTGCACGTCACTATGGAGTAAGTGGAGTTTATGGTAATCATTTTCGCAAAATCGCATTCCTCGATAATCAGCGAGGCGGGTTACTAGGGCAGGGCAGCATATTGGCAGCTACTTCATACCCAAACCGCACATCGCCAACACTCCGTGGTAAATGGGTTTTGGATAATCTTCTCGGTGCCCCACCGCCACCCCCGCCACCGAACATCCCTGATTTGGAAGATAGCGATGCTATTAGTCCGCGTTCAGTGCGAGAAAGGTTGGAGGCTCATCGTACCAACCCAGTTTGTGCAAGCTGCCATTCCAGAATGGACCCATTTGGTTTAGCTCTAGAACCATTCGATGCCATCGGTGGACTGCGAACCCATGACGGCGGCGAACTTATCGATGCCTCTGCGAGTCTGCCAGACGGGTCAAGCTTTACAGGCCTAGCCGGTGTCAGAGACTATCTCCTAGGTAGTGAGGAGCGATTCGTCGCCACGCTCTCTAAGAAACTGCTAACCTATGCTTTAGGTCGCGGTCTCGAAGATTATGATCCACCTGCAGTGCGGCGCATTGTTCGAACAGCAGCAGACGACAACTATAGTTGGTCATCGATTGTGCTTGGCATTGTCGAAAGCGTTCCCTTTCAAATGAGGAGGTCACAAGAACCATGATCATCACTAAAAAATATCTCCCTCGACGAACTTTTCTGCGGGGCGTAGGTGCAGGACTTGCCTTACCGTTGTTAGATAGCATGGTGCCGGCATTAACTGCTCAAGAACTTACTGCGGCGAAACCAGTAAAGAGGCTTGGAATTGTTTATGTTCCCAATGGTGTCTATATGGATAATTGGACGCCACCTGAAGAAGGGCGCGATTTTTCACTGCCTTCAACAATGGTGCCACTTGCCTCTTTTAAAGATCAGATGGTAGTACTAACTGGGCTTTCAAACAAAATGGGTGACGCTTGGCCTGGCGAAGGAGCAGGCGATCACGCGCGTGCGGCAGGGGCCTACTTAACAGGAGTGCATCCGAAAAAAACAGAAGGGGCAGATCTACGTGCTGGATTATCAATGGATCAAATTGTAGCGAAAGTATTGGGAGAACATACACAGCTCTCATCACTAGAGTTATCCCTCGAATCTCGAGAAAATGTTGGTTCGTGTGACCCTGGTTATGCTTGTGCCTATGCCAATACACTTTCTTGGAGCAGCGCGACTACACCTTTACCAATGGAAAATAATCCAAGGGTTGTCTTTGAGAGATTGTTTGGCGGGAATGAAAGCACAGACCCAGAAGTATGGCGGGCCCGCCGTGAGGAAGACAGCAGTATCCTTGATGCAGTAGGCGATAAAATTGCCAAACTGCAAGGGGGCCTGGGACATCGCGACCAACTCAAATTAGAGGAGTATCTCGATTCGATTCGCAATGCCGAACGTCGTATTCAGATGGCGGAAGCTCAGAGTGAAAGAGAGTTGCCCGTAATTGAGCAGCCAGCTGGTGTGCCAGGCACCTTTCAAGAGCATGCAAAGATAATGTTCGATTTGCAATTACTGGCTTACCAAGCCGATCTGACCCGCGTAATTACGTTTATGGTTGGTCATGAAACAAGTCAACGCGCTTATCCAGAAATTGGTGTCCCTGATGCCCATCACCCACTGTCTCATCATGGTGGCAACGCAGAGAAAATTGAGAAACTCATTAGAGTCAATGCCTACCACACTGAAATGTTTGCCTACTACCTCGGCCGCATGAAAAATACAGTTGATGGTGATGGTTCACTGTTGGATAACTCTACCTTAATGTATTGTAGCGGCATGAGTGATGGTAATGGTCATAATCATCACAATTTACCTACACTAATTGTGGGTGGCGGCGGTGGTACAATCAATGGTGGCCGTCATATTCAGTACGCCCGCGAGGATGAGACCCCGGTGACGAATCTATTTCTTGATATGTTAAACACACTTGGTATGCCGCTTGAAACATTTGGAGACAGCACTGGTAATTTAGATGTTTTAGCAGGATAAAATAATGTCGCAACGCTATACGAGCTTGGTCAAAGTTTACCTTACCGCATTTAGCTTTTGTGCAATCGGATTTGTGCATGGAGATAACTCAGATCTACTAAAAGCGGCTGAGAGCAATGACACGAACACCGTGAATGCCATGCTTTTAGACGGTGCTGATGTAAGTGTTACTCAAACTGATGGCGCGACAGCACTGCATTGGGCAGCCTATTGGAATGAGATTGATCTTGCTGCGAAGCTGCTGGAAGCAGGCTCTGAAATTAATGCTAAGAATGAGCTTGGCGTTGCGCCTTTATCCATAGCTTGCCGCAACGGCAGCTTGGCTATGGTTACAACTTTATTGGCACAAGGAGCTGATCCCTTAACGGAAGAACCGAGTGGCGAGACTGCACTAATGACCTGTGCGCGGACCGGGAGTGCAGGAGCCGTTATTCAATTACTTGCCGGTGGTGCAAATCCTAACGCCTTAGAAACCAATAGTGGCCAATCTGCATTAATGTGGGCAGCGTCTGGGGGCCATACTTCTGCAGTGCGGGCATTAATTGAAGCAGGTGCTAATACAAATGCTCAATCCAGAGGTAATTTTTCGCCTTTAATGTTCGCCGCAAGAGCAGGGGCCTTAGAAGTTGCCGGTTTACTCCTAGAGGCAGGAGCAACGGTTAATACGTCAACCACTGACGGTTTGAGTCCTCTACTAATTGCTGCAGCCAGTCTAGATGCAATAACAGGCAGTGACTATCGATTAGTAGTTGAAAACAGTGATCACGAAACGCTAGGTTTATTGTTGCTAGAGTATGGTGCTGATGTGAATCAGGCAGATCAATATGGCATGACGTCCTTGCACTACAGCGTTGAGATGAACAAACCAATTTTACTGAAAGCCCTATTAGATAAAGGAGCAGATCCGAATGCGCAACTTACCCAAGGGCTGCCTTTCAGAAGAGGCGATTATGTCGGGCGTGAAGCCTACAACGGAGCTTCACCATTTTGGTTAGCAGCGCGCCTTGGTGATGTTGACAAAATGAAATATCTACTGGACTCTGGCGCCGATCCAGAACTGCGGCAGGCCTGGGGTGTTACTCCGCTCATGGTAGCCGCCGGACTCACGCAATCAGACTCGCGCATGGTTGATGAAGCGAAACTTTTAGAAGCATTAAAAATGTTGGCTCTTGATGTAGGTGCCAATATATATGCGATAGACAGAAGTGGTCAGACTGCGATTCATGGTGCGGCCAACGTATCAGGAAATCGGCTAATTGAGTTTCTTGTGAGTTTGGGTGCTGACCCAATGGCTGAAGATAATCGTGGCCGCACTCCTCACGATGTTGCTATGCGAACTTTGAGGCCGAGACCAGTTACGGCCGCGTTGCTTAGAGAGCTTTCTAATAAAGTAGCCCCTTTATGAATTATTCTGCCAGAACCTCCGTCATAATTTTTGTACTTATTTTTGGAGTTGCCTGCAGCAACTCACTCCAACCCTCTCGAATTAGTCCAGTCAATGGTCTATTTGCTGACGATATTGCTGATTCAGAGGTGATGGGGAAATGGGCGAGAAGCTGCGCCTTGTGTCATGTCAGTGGGGTGGCAGACGCGCCACTAGTTGGTGATATCGATGAATGGGCGAGCCGACTTGCGCAGGGAGAAGAATTAATTCTTCAACATGTACTTGAAGGCTATAACTCAATGCCTCCGTTGGGATATTGCATGTCTTGTGAAGAAAAAGATTTTAAAGCCATGATTGGATTTATGGCCGGAACCAATCAATGAAAAATTCTTATCTACAACGCCAAGCTTACAAAAACCTAACGCGCCGTTCATTTCTTGCCTCTAGCTTAAGAGCAGCGCTATTTGGTGCTTATGCCATCAACAGCACAGCAATGGCTCAGTCAACACCCTGGCGGAATTGGTCCGGAGGCTTGTCTTGCCAGCCGCAGGGTCGATATGATATTTCTGGTGAAGATCAGCTAGTCGAATTATTAAAAAGGACAACTGGCCCTATAAGACCTGTTGGCTCCGGGCATTCGTTCAGTCCTCTGGTTCCAACCGATGGACATCTTGTCGTTACCGATCAACTGAATGGGATTTTGGAATATGATAACAAGTCTATGGAGGCAACTTTTGGCGCGGGGTCCAGGCTGGGCGATCTGGGTGCGCCTCTTAATGAGATTGGTCAAGGCATGCTCAACTTGCCAGATATTGATAGACAAACAGTTGCTGGAGCTACAGCGACAGGTACTCATGGTACAGGGCTAAATTTTAATAGCCTTTCTGGTTACATTACGGCACTGCGGCTCATTACTCCTAATGGTGATATTAAGGATATTGATGCTAGTGATGGTGATCTTTTTGATGCCGCGCGAGTGAATGTCGGCGCCTTGGGAGTTGTAACTCAGATTCGCATGCAGAACCGCGCTGCATACAAGCTCAAGAAACGAGAATGGACAGCGCCAACTGAAGACATACTGGCGAATTTTGATGAGTTGGCTGCGGGCCATCGTCATTTTGAAATCTTTCCGCTGGTTTACTCTGATTTTTCCTTGGTTCTGCAAATTGATGAGTCAGAAGAGCCCATAGGCCAGACAATAATTCCTGCCGAGGAAGTAACACTTGCCGATCTCCGACCTTTAGGTATCGATGCGGCACCTGCAGAAAAATTGGCAATGAACAATGCCTTGGCAATGAATGCCCAAGTGAGCGAAGCGGTAGACCTGTCTTATAAATTATTATCGAATGTTCGCAGTAATCCGTTCAACGAAATGGAGTATTCAGTTCCGGCAGAAGTAGGTGCAGATTGTGTACGGGAAATACTTAAAACAATTTACGATAAAGCTATCGATGTTGCGTTTCCATTGGAATACCGCTACGTAAAACCAGAGTCGCCCTGGCTGAGTATGGCCTATGGTGATGAGCCTCATGCCACCATATCCATTCACAGGACTGCGAGGGAAGATTATCGTCCATACTTCGATATTATCGAGCCAATCTTCTGGAAATACGGTGGCCGCCCGCACTGGGGAAAGATTCATAGTTTGGGTCACACTGAACTCAGTCAGCTTTATCCGCGCTATGAGGACTTCATAGCGATTCGTGAGTCCTTAGACCCTAATGGGCGTATGTTGAACGAGCATCTAAAGAAATTATTTAACGTCTACGTCTAATAGATGCAAGGCAGAGTTACACTTGGTCAAATGATTGATCAAGTGCAATGACGACCTTCAGTCACCGCTTCCAGCTTCATTGGCGCGTCGCTCATCAGCACGGGCACCGCGCAAAATATTGATCATCCCATAGTTGCCTTCATGACATGCGTATTCATAAAGCTGACCAGCGACTTTCGTCATTGGTAACTGGGCAGTAATCGTATCGGTAAATGTAGAAGGGTCCTCTAATGTCCACTGATAATCGATGGTGCTGTAGTTCACGCGAGTAAATCGTTCAGTTAAGACCTTATCTTTCGCTGTGCCAAAAGGGGGAAAGCTAGGTAGCAGCTCGCTAAAGTTTTTGGTTTCGACGACTAATGTGTCACCCTCGTAGTAGCCGCGAGAATCTCCTGTCCATAGGCGAATATTGTCATCTAGAGAACGGTCATTATCGAGGGGCACTATGCGAGCGTCATGAACCATCTCGGTCATGATGACCGCATGATCACGATTCTGGACTATCTGAATGTTGGCATTGTAGCCTCCACCTGATAATGGCGGTCCAGCATTAAAGCCGATCATGCAGCGCTCAGAAAGGCCGCGGTCCTCAGGGCCGTCTTTCGCGATGCCACCGAAGACTGCGCGTACTGGACGATCGCCAGGTACATCGGGGCCCAGATTTGCTGTATGCAACATTGAGCCTTCTACTCTTTCTGGAAAGCGGCCATTGAGTGGGTAAGTAATGAGAGAAGTGCGAATATTTTCGCCAATTGCTGCTCCTTCGAACCAGAAGTTGTTATAGCCACCAGACCGTTCTGCTATTGGGGGTGCTTCAGGGTTAACATTAAGCTCGGCTTCCCGAGCATCCGCTGCGGCACGATTCGCAGCCCGATCAATCCGGGCCTGAGTTATTTCTTCTTGGGTTAAGAATTCGCGGTTACCTAATTCTTCAGGTCTTTGCATAGGCGTTTCGGAATTAAAGTTCCAAACACCTTGTAGGTCAGGCTGATCCCATTCTGTTCGAGGAACGGCATAATCTTCGTTGGATTGAGCGAAGGACAAACTAATTGGGGCGATGAATGCTGAAACTAATAGTAGCAATTTGGTTTTCATTGTTTTGCTCCTTTGGTTTTTGCGACCGTCATTATGGAGTCAGTTAAAAAGCTCTTACTTCTCTCCTTCAGCGGACTTATAGATTTAAATTACTCTCCAGCGTCCTTTTCTAAGCGACGAGCGCCAGCTAAAGAGCCGGGCATCGAATAATTCCCTTCATGGCAGGCATATTCGTACCAGGGTTCAGGCGAGGCATAGAAACTCAATTCAGCAGTCCAGGTTTGACGATAAATATTACTGTCTTCAACAGTGAACTGATAAAAAATTTCGTTATCAGCGTAACGACTGAATTTTTCTATAACTCGACCTTCTTTCGTAATTGGTATAGAGCTTTGACTCATCTGTTGTGGGTGGATGTTTGTAGTTTCTACCACCAGCTCACCATCTTCATACCAGCCCACAGAATCACCAAACCATTGTTCTAAGGGCTGTGGCCGGCGATTAGCTCTTGCTTCTTGAGGCGTGTCAAAAATAGGAATAATTCGAGCATCATGCACCATCTCAACTAAAATCATCACATAGTCATCAGTTTGCACGAATTGGTAGGTATTGTTGTAAAGGGCGCCCATCATGCCTGGCCCCGCTTTATTGCCAAAACCCAAAAGGCAGCGTTCCGCATTAGGAAATGCCTCAGGGCCGCTATAGTCTGCGACACCGGTTGCGTAGCGATTACCAAAATTAGCTCGCTCGAAATCAAAATTTGGCGCTTCTAGGCGGGGGATGCGGCCACTCTCAGGTTCAACAATGTAAGAAGTGCGATATTCGCCTTTAATTAGAGCCAGATTCGAGCCAGGGCTGACCCAGAAATTGTTATAGGCTCTGGTGCCAAAATCATCGGCCCCTGCTTCTGGCGTGTCATTGACGCCATCTCCTTCGTCCAAACCACCTTCAATGCCCGCTATTGGCGTCGCTGCGGCAATGACTCTGGCTTCCTCCGGCGACACGATCAAGCTGTCTACGCCTTGCGGCCGTTGCAGGCTAGTCAAAGAGGCATTTGTCCAGATTCCTTCAAGGTTCGGACGCCCAGAGGTTTGCGCCACGGCACCGGACCAAGCCAGGGAAGCGCAGGCCAGTATGAATCCGGTTCTTAGTGTGTTTTTTAACAGGACTGTCATTTTGGGGAGCTCCTGATTCTTTTGCTCGTCGTTTTTGTTAGTTACTGTTATTACAACACATTATCAGAATTGAGAATACTCAAGAGCGACTAATTGCAGGAGAGTCGGATAAGTGAATCAGTAGAGCAGGCGAGCTGAAGTGAATTTGTCATAGAACTTGGAAACATTCGGAAATTGCATTTGAATGATTCAAATTTCTGTATGACTATTAGCAACTCCAACTCAATAATAGTGCCCATGAAAAATTCAAGTTTCAGACTGCTCGTTCTGATGATTTTTGGTTTCGCTCCTAGTGCTAATGGCCAAACTGGAATGACCGACGGTGATTGGCGTTACTTTGGCGGTGATAGTGGTAGCAGTAAGTATTCTTCTTTGGACCAAATCGGAGTCGAGAACTTTGCAGAATTAGAAATAAAGTGGCGTTGGCAATCCATAGACGCCCGTTTTGATCTTGAACAATTAAAAGCTGAGTATCCGAATCTACGTATTGAAAATGATGTGCCCGATGTCAGCATTAATGGTTTGAAATCGGCTCCGTTGGCGGTCGATGGTGTGCTTTATGTTTCGACGCCTTTGTATCAAGCGGCTGCCATCGATGCTCAGACTGGTGAAACGTTGTGGTCTTATGACCCTCGAAGCTATGCCTCAGGTATACCAACAATGATGCTGGGCTTTAGTAGCCGCGGTTTAGCTTATTGGTCTGACGGGGAAAGGTCACGAGTTGTGTGGGGTACTGGTGATGGTTACCTGGTCGAAGTTGACGCTCGAAGTGGTGAAGCTATTCGTGAATTTGGTGAAGATGGGCGCGTTGATCTCATCGCGGGCATTCCAAGAGCGCGACGACAGGCTCCAATTAATTATTCTGTAACCTCAGCGCCCATTATCGTCGATGATGTAATAATTGTAGGCGCAGCTATTTCTGATCAGCCCCACTACAAAGAAATGCCACCAGGCCATGTGCGAGGGTTCGATGTGCACACCGGAGAATTATTATGGACATTTCATACTATCCCTCAGCCTGGAGAGTTCGGCAATGAAACTTGGGAAAACCGTTCATGGGAATACAGCGGCCATACTAATGTATGGACATTAATGAGTGCGGATAATGAAGAGGGGATTGTTTATTTACCTGTCGGCGCGCCGACGAATGACAATTATGGGGGGCATCGTCTAGGAGATAATTTGTTCGGGAATAGCCTGGTTGCACTGGATGCAAAAACTGGGGAGCGTCTTTGGCATTTCCAGATGGTGCATCATGACCTATGGGATTACGACCCGCCGGCAGCACCAAATTTAGTTGATATAACTGTTAATGGTGAATCGATCAAAGCAGTAGCTCAGGTAACCAAGCATGGCTTCACTTTTGTTTTCGATCGACTCACCGGCGAGCCAGTCTGGCCAATTGAAGAAAGGCCGGTACCAGCTTCTGATGTGCCAGGTGAAAGGGCGTCGCCAACGCAACCGTTTCCGACTAAGCCCCCACCTTTTGAGCCTCAAAAGTTAAGTGTGGAACAACTAATCGATTTCACGCCGGAGCTGCGGGAATCTGCAATAGCAATGTTAGAACAACATCGCTATGGTGATATTTTCACTCCGCCATCACTGCCTACTGAGACGAGTTTTGGCACTATTCATGTGCCCGGCTATATCGGCGGTGCAAGTTGGATGGGTGCGGCCGTTGACCCGGAAACAGGAATTATCTACATACCATCTGCGACAATTCCGAGTCGTTCCGGGCTCGCTATTCCGCCGGAAGAAGATGCAACTTTGAACTATGTCCGCAATGTCACTACGAACTTGCGTCCAAGAGGACTTCCTCTAATTAAACCTCCTTATGGTCGAATTACGGCTATTGATTTGAATGTTGGTGAGATTCTCTGGCAGGTTGCCAACGGGATGGGCTCTCCCACAATGCGAAATCATTCTGCCCTTGCGGGTGTGGATTTGCCTCCCTTGGGTAATGGCTGGGATCAAGTCTTGGTTACCAAGACCTTGTTAATCTCTGCGCAGAGAACACCCAATGAGGGCGGTAGCTATCCACTAGTAGCTCGAGATAAACTGACTGGAGACACTATTGCCGAGCTAGCATTACCAGCACAGCCTATAGGCCCTCCCGTGACTTATCTAAATAATGGTCAGCAACAAATTGCTGTCACTATAAGTGGCACACCGCCAGAATTATTAGTGGTTGGTTTACCCTAGTACCTAAGCTTTGGAAAATATCTCTAGCCAAGGTGAGGATATGTTTGGCACGATGTGACTCGTTAAGGGTTTCAGGGTCCTTCAGGGCCATGGATATCTCCATGACACTCAAACCAAAATCTGGTAAACAGGCAGTTAAACGGTCATTTTTAATTAGAGGCAGATTTATTTAGGGATTTAATTACTTAGCGCCTGCCTGGCTGCAGCATTGGTCTGCTCCATTAAAAGCGCCTGCCTGTCTACTGAGCCACTATAGTCTTGCGCACTTCCATCTAATCTACTTAGAAATTTCGCAAATAATTCGTACGATAAATCTTTCTCAACATTGATGAATTCGCATGCTCCAAAATCTCGTATGGTTGTATTGACTTTGAGTTCATTGTCATAAAAGGAGCTTGATACGACACACGATTTATCAACTACTAATTGACCACAGGTTTCTAATGGATCGATGCTGTATCCATCGTCCGCAAAAGATAATCCACCCAACTTACAGGCTTCTAATGTTTTTTCAAAAGATGGAACTCTGTATTGGTACCAGGTGCCATTGAATAATTCTTGGTATCGGGAATCGCCTAACTTCAAGAGGTATTTTTTGGTGGGGTCAGTTGCATTGTAACTGTCTTCTACTAATGAAGGGTCGGTGGTTACAGCCGTATCTGGCAGCCACCCCATAATATAAATCCTGTTATAAATAGGATAAGGGAAAAAGTCTCCCGTATCGCAGGCGGCCATAAATGAATAAGGTGAAACACAACTAGGATCTTGGTCATGGCCTCCACCTAGCGTATGCACCCACTCATGCATAATGACTTGAGCATTAGCCTTCTTAATTTTTTCGGGGTCCCCTCCGGGGGATAAAGCGCTATGGTCATCGTAAAAGAAAGGTTGGTAATGAGTGTATTTATTGCCATCAGAATCAGAAATGTTCCAGTGTTTTCCTCCCCAGGAATTAAAAGAAGATGCCAATGCTCCCGTGTTATAAGAATCTTCGCTGGACAATATTATTCCGATGGCCCTGTATTCTTTCACTTCAAAACCAGCGGGCATTCTCAGCCCGTCCAGCAAGAAGCGAGCGCCTGAGGAGCTAGCGAGCAACACCTTGTCTGAAATCCATTGGTAATGTTCTTTGCCAAGGTCTGTGTCTTTCCAGTTAACTGCTCCCTTTTGATTTTCCACCAACCAAGCTCGTAAGTTGTTAAGGACACTGATCTGCTCTGTTGTAGGGTCTCTCAAAGCATTCGGGTTTGTCCTAAATTCAGCATAAAAATTCGAGAACACGTCATCGGAGCCCCAATTATCGAGCGCTGAGTCGATGGCCTCTATCTGGGCTTTTGAATCTGCATATTCCCCATCATAGGAACTAACAGGCAGCATATGGGTTCTAGAGGAAGCTATCCGATTAAAGCTGAGCAAGCCCATTTGCGTGGTAGCCAATTCTGCTGTGGCTTTAAATGCATCAGTAGTCTCGTAAAGGGTAGTCCCGTTATATCCCAGTAGCATGTAGGCCATATCGATTTGAGTTTTAAAATCATAATCGATTGCTTCCCCAAGATTGTTTCCTGCGGAGTCCCGCAGTGCGCCGACGGGAATATTTATAGAGTAGTTTTTATCAGACGCCAATATAACGGTAGGATTTATTGATAGACTTGCGCCTGTAATCGTTATGCTTGCACTAGAACTAGCCTGATAAGATTCCACTGTATTACCGTCAGAATCTTTGAGAGTAATTAAGCCCTCACCTTTTGTGAGTGGAGAACTAAATGTTATGTCTATATTGTTCTCCACCGGCATCGTTTTAGAATTTTTAGCAGGATTAAAGGTAAGCGCTGAGAGTTTTGGGGTAGAGGCAGGAGCTTCTAGGGTCACAGCACTTTGCAGTGTTAACAGAAGATTAGTCGAGTCAGTTAGACTCCAGGTGGTTTCGAGCGTCTGGCCGTTAGCTTGAATAATATCTGTAAAGATTCCGGTCGTTGTTTCAAATTTCCCGCTACAATCAGGGTTCTGTGCATTTTCGTTAAGGGCATTTGCAGCATTAAAAGCCCTGCTCTTAGCAACTTGAATGATTGCGTCCGGTAATGAGTAAATTGTAAAACCGATATCAAATTGGCCTATTCCACCCACCGAGCCCGGGAGTCCATCTGTAAAAACGCGCAAACATGTGTAGATTGTTGCATCAGAAGAATTAAATATTCCGATGTTATTAAACGCTAGCTCTAAAGAAGAGTCGGGTGTGACACCGTTGTATAAAGAAAGCCATTCTCCTTTCCCCCAAATACTTTCTAATGCTTCGATATCTAGATTAGAGTACCAAACATTGCTGCCGTCTAAGTGCTCGTTGTAACCCATGCGTGTTGAGGCATGTGAGTCAGACCACTCATCTACAGCCCAATCGCCATCGTCTTTATCCCAGGGATGTTCCAACCCTAAAAAATGACCCAGCTCATGTAAGAAAATATTACGCCAAGTAGCCTGCTCACCCGCACTATGGATGGCTTCTTTATTCTCTCCAAGCCCACTTTGATGACTGATATTGATGCTGAGATCCACACTCCACTGTCCACTTAGTGAGTCTCTGAATTGGGCTTTATGGATATAGACAACCACATCTGCTTCATTTTGTATGGCTGTCTCTTTAATAGAGATATTTAGTATTGACGAGGCACGAGCTGTTGATTCTCTGATTACCTTGTATTGCCATTCTTCTGGGGTTTTGAATTCTGAAGTGGTCTCGGTATTGATAAAGTAATTTAGGATTCTCGCTGTTCCAGCAATACTCTTTCTCGTAGCTATCTCCGAGTCGCTCATAATGAGCTCACCTATTTTTATTTCAGCTGGAGCTGCAGAGGTAAAACTCGCTAAAAGTGCGAGAAAGAGGCATGCGGGGAATTTGTATGTAAGCTTCATGTTATGCCTTTATACATGACTTAATTGAAGAGTGCATTTCACTCATGATAGATGAATCTAATCAGCTTGAAATTATTTCTTAATACCTGACGTAAGCAAGAGAAATTTGTGGGTTCTAACTAAAATGCTCTGACGGTAGCCAGATTAGAACTGAGGGGGGGGGAGATGTCGCTATCACCGATCGAGCCGGTGATAGCTTGCCTCCGAAAGATTATGCGTTCAATAGTGACTACCCTTGCAAGAATTTCTGCTTACTTCTTGGATTTCGCTTCTTGTCTTTCTTTTTCAGCTTCAACAACGGCGTCTGAGACTGACCTTGGGCATTGCATGTAACGAGAGAACTCCATAGAGAACTGACCACGACCAGAGGTCATTGTTCGCAGGCTGCTAATGTAACCAAACATTTCTGAAAGAGGCACATCCGCTTTAATGCGAACACCTGTAGCCGCAGTGTCCTGATCTTTAATCATGCCCCGACGACGGTTTAAATCGCCAATTACATCGCCCACGTGATCATCCGGCGTAAACACATCTACTTTCATGATCGGCTCGATTAACTCAGGTCCGGCTTTAGGCATTGACTGACGGTAAGCGCCTCTTGCAGCAAGTTCGAAGGCTACTGCCGATGAATCCACAGCATGGAAGCCGCCGTCGAATAGTTCAATTTCTATGTCCAGTACCGGGAAGCCTGCTATTGGACCGTTCTCCATCATGCCTTGGAAACCTTTCTCAACAGCAGGGAAGAACTCTTTCGGTACGTTTCCGCCGACAACACTGGAGCTAAATACGTAGCCGGTACCTGGTTCACCGGGCTTAATTCGGTAATCGATCTTACCGAATTGGCCGGAACCTCCTGACTGCTTCTTATGGGTGTAGGTATCTTCGATTTCCTGGGTAATTGTTTCACGGTAGGCTACCTGAGGCGCGCCTACTTCCAGATCAACACCGTAAGTACGATTCAAAATATCGACCTTAATATCAAGGTGAAGCTCGCCCATTCCTTTGAGGATGGTTTCACCGGAATCTTCGTCTGTCTCAACTCGAAAAGAAGGGTCTTCCGCCACCATTTTGCCAATCGCAATGCTCAATTTGTCAACACTGGTCTTGTCTTTTGGTGATACCGCAATTGATATAACTGGGTCTGGGAAAATCATGGGTTCCAGCGTGCAGGGTTGATCGGTGCTGCATAAGGTGTGGCCTGTTTGCACATTCTTCATGCCAACGATAGCGAAAATATCACCGGCTTGCGCTCTATTAATTTCATTACGGTCATCGGCATGCATTTCTACCATACGGCCAATGCGCTCGGTTTTACCTGTAAATGAATTTAAAATAGTGTCGCCTTTGTTTAGCACACCGGAATACACCCTAGTAAAGGTTAGCGCGCCAAAGCGGTCTTCCATGATTTTGAATGCCAGTGCGCGAAATGGTTCAGTCTCATCAATCAGAGCAAACTCACCATTGGGTTCGCCTTTCTCATCGGTCAAAGGCTGAGCTTTAACTTCAGTTGGGTTGGGCAGATAATCAACAACCGCATCCAATATCAATTGAATACCTTTGTCTTTGAACGCAGAACCACAATAGGTCGGGAAGAAGTCCAGAGCGATTGTACCCTTGCGAATGCAACGTTTAATGTCATCTATCGACGGCTCTTCGCCATCTAGATAGGACTCCATCAAGTCATCATCTTGCTCAACAGCCATTTCAATTAATTTTTCACGGTATTCTTCTACTTGATCAACCATGTCTTCCGGCACATCGCCAATTTCGAATTTCTCTGGGTTGCCTGGATCGGGCCAAACATGTGATTTGCGTGTAAGGAGGTCAACTATACCTATGAAATCGTCTTCTGTGCCGATGGGTAAAACCATGACCATAGGATTTGCGCCGAGAACGTTTTCGACCTGATCAACAACTTTGAGGAAGTCTGCGCCGACGCGGTCCAACTTATTAACGAAGATAATGCGCGATACTTCCGACTCATTGGCATAGCGCCAGTTAGTCTCTGACTGAGGCTCAACACCGCCCGAGCCACAAAACACACCAACGCCGCCATCCAGCACTTTAAGTGAGCGATACACCTCAACGGTGAAATCAACGTGACCCGGGGTATCTATAATATTGAAGCGGTGATCTCGCCAGAAACAGGTGGTCGCCGCAGACTGAATAGTGATTCCGCGCTCTTTCTCCTGGTCCATGAAGTCCGTTGTTGCTGCACCATCATGTACTTCTCCGGTTTTATGGATTTTACCGGTTAGTTTAAGAATGCGCTCTGTGGTTGTGGTTTTCCCGGCATCAACATGGGCGAAAATACCTATGTTTCTATATATTGATAAATCAGTCATTGTGCTGCCCAAAGGTTAGTTAGCTAGCCAGTTAGTAAGTTAGGAAAAAAAAGGTGCCGAATGATACTAGAGTTTCGTATAAAAACGCGAGAGGAAAATAAAGGAAAGATCAACGTAATATTCTGAAATGGCACAAAATATTGTTACTGTCATAAGAAACAAGTGGGGGCACTGCTAAAAAAACAAACCACATAAATAGAACTTTTTAGTGATTTCGTGGTTTTCAAGACGCTACTAGACACCTCTTAATAGGTATTTGGTGGAGGCGGGGGGATTTGAACCCCCGTCCGTCAGCTCTCGGCCTAAAGATCTACATGTTTAGCGTCGTCTATTGAGTTAGCCCTTCTCGACCCGACGGGCAGGGTGAGTTAGGGCGAGTCTGGTAAGTTTTAACAGCTCGACGCCAGACGCATCGAACTTGCGATCCCGTTCTATATGACGATTGCAATCACTGGTTTACGGGCATCCCCGTGGCAATCGCTAGCCAGCTATATTAAGCAGCTAGAGCGTAGTTGTCGTCGTTGGCAACTAATAGTTTGCAGCAATTGTTTTACGAGAGTTACTACCCTCTCGACATGCACCACAGGACTTGATACCGGCGTCGAATCCGAATCACCCCCAATACAATACCAAGTTTAGCATAAGTAGCTAGGAGTGGGGCTTACTTGCTTTGACCTAGATCACTGTTGGTGGAGCTTGCACAGTGAAGTAGCGAGCTTTTCATAATTGCCGCTCTTTCCACGCTTCGATATCCATATTTATCGCCTCTCGCAGAGACGAAAGCATTGGGCCCCGTAATCTCAATTTGCTTGCCTTGTGGGCATCTAAATCCAGCTTTAATATTTCTTCTGCTTTTAGCGTCGCTGCTGTCAATACTTGATCAGCTTCGACAGCTTGATCCAGAAATCCCGCTTCTAAGGCTTCATCGACATCGAAGAAATGAGCAAGGCCAACAGCTTTGCTGCGGTGTTTGTTAATTATGCGCTGCTTCACTACCTCAATAGCGAAATGGGGTACTGTTAATCCTATAGAAACTTCATTAGCGGCGAATTTGGAATTCCCTTTTGCTCCAATTCGATAATCGGTGGATAGAAGTACAAATGTACCCATGGCAACAGCATGACCAGTGCAAGCAGTAATAATAGGCAGTGGAAAACTAAGCATTCGATGAGAAAGCTCGGCACCTAAAGAAAGCATTTCTAGTATTTTTTCGTTGTCGCCAGATTTAAAAACACTGAGATCAAACCCTCCAGAGAACATACTTTCCCTGCCGGCTAGAATTACTACAGAGCCTGCTTGCTCAGCCTGGTCCAATGCTGAATTCAATTCCGTTAACATTTGTACGGAAAAGACATTGGCTTTGCCATCATCCAAAGTGATTAGAGAAATATTGTTTTCAAAGGTGTAAGTAACCAGTTCGCTCATAATTTGTTCTCGATTAGATTTCTAGTTGTAAGTTTTATTTGTTGGCATGACGCACGATTCGTTGTTTATCTATATTCCATTCCCGTTCTTTTGTAGATGCACGTTTATCATGTGATTGTTTACCTTTTGCTAATGCGATCTGACATTTTATCAAGTGTCCTTTCCAGTACATTTTTGTACAAACGCAGGTATGCCCTTTCTGCTGGGTCGCAGCGAAGAGTTTCGCCAGTTCTCTTTTATTGAGCAGTAATTTTTTAGTGCGTGATGGGTCGGCAACACTGTGGGTATTTTTTGTATCCAAAGGCGTGACATTGCATCCTAACAAAAAGGCTTCTCCGTCTTTGATAAGGACATAACTATCCACCAGCTGCACTTTCTTTAAGCGCAAACTTTTTACTTCCCACCCTTGCAAAGCAATGCCCGTTTCGAAATTAGCTTCTATGAAGAAATCGTGTCGAATTTTTTTATTCTTTACGATTGTCGTGTCAGGTAACTTGGCTGCTTTGGGTTTTCGCTTTGTATTGTTTGGTTTGGCCATGGGGAGTGATTATAGCGCTTAAGTTAAAGTGACGCGCTAAAGGGAAAGAAAAAGCCTTTTTGAGTAGCAAAATCAGTCGCTAACTGATGAAAATTGTGTCGTTGTATGCGAGTAGGGGCACTGATAGAATCCCTTGATGTGATTCAATAAAAATAAGCTAATCTATTGAACTTAATAAAGTTTTAATAGAGAAGAGGGGAATGCAGTTGGCAGGAGAAAGAGGGCAGTTTAGTTCAAAACTCGGTTTTATTCTGGCAGCTGCGGGTTCAGCCGTAGGCCTCGGGAATCTTGTCGCATTTCCAGTAATGGCATCGAAAAATGGTGGTGCCGCCTTTCTTATTATTTATTTGTTTTTTATTGCCTTTATTTGTTATCCAGTAATGATGGCCGAGATATCAATGGGCCGGAGGACTAACCGCAATCCGGTAGGAGCATTCTCTCAATTGTCAGATGGTCATAAGGGGTGGCGCCTCGCAGGCATGTTGGCAATTCTAACGCCTTTTATGATTGCAGTTTTCTATACCGTTATTACCGTTTGGCTTGTTGTCTATATAAAAGAAATTGCTACCGGGGGATTGGCAATACTGTCTACCGAGGCAGCATTTGGAGAAATCGTCGCACGTCCTTCTTTATTTGGATACTTGATTGGTCTTCTCATACTGATCTTTTTTATTTTATTAGGTGGCGTTAAAGGAGGCATCGAGAGATTAGCTCGAGTATTAATGCCTACCCTTGCTGCCATGTTGGTACTGCTAACATTGTTTGTCCTGACCTTGGATAATGCAATTATTGGTATCCGTTATTATTTGGTACCCGACTTCAGTCGAATTGAGCTTTCTGTGATTAATGGAGCTCTGAGCCAGGCTTTCTTTTCGCTTTCGTTAGGAATGGGAATCTTGATTACTTACGGCTCCTATTTTAGTAGTGAAGATAATATTGCCCAATCAACACGCATGGTAGCGATAGCTGATACATCTATCGCATTTTTTGCTGGCTTACTCATTCTTCCTGCTATTTTCGCTTTTGATCCCAATACCAATACCGATGATCTCTCTACTTCTAGTATCGGGTTGATCTTTAGCTTCTTGCCGCAAATATTTTTGTCAATGCAAGCCGCGGTGGGTTATACCGGTGCAAGTGTTGTAGCAATTGTTTTCTTTACTTTGGTATTTTTTGCGGCACTGACTTCACTAGTTTCTATTATAGAAATTCCAATCTCGTGCTGGATCGATGAATTGAAACTGTCCCGTAAGAAGGCAGTCGGGCTGCAAGCATTTTTGTTAACTCTATTCGCTGTCCCTGCCGTAATGTCTCTAGGCATCTCAGATTTTTTTACTAATTTCACCAGCTATGGGGGCGCGACCAAGTCATTCTTTGACCTGGTTTCTGATGTATTCTACGAGACGATATTGCCCTTTGTTGGTTTTACAGTTTGCATTTTCTGCGCCTATCGTTGGAAAGTCAGTGGTTTGAAATCAGAATTAGTTAAGGGTGATGAGAGCTATGATGGCTCGAACCTCGAAAAATATATCAATTTTTCATTGGGCACTGTAATCCCTGTTGTTCTTCTGTTGGTATTCATCAGTACTGTTGCGCAAATCTATTTCGCTTAGTTTTTGTCGCTGGTTTTAATTTATGGCAAGCATTCATCGTAGTGCTCTCGTGCAATACTCATCAGAGCAGATGTTCGATCTCATCAATGACGTTGAAAAGTACCCAGAGTTTATGCGCGGGTGTAAGTCGGCGACAGTTATCAGCCAAAATGAGAATGAATTGATTGGCCAACTCTGTTTGGCAAAAGCTGGAATAAATCAGGAATTCACCACGCGAAATATTTTGAAGCGTCCGCGCTCTATTGAAATGGGGTTGATTGAAGGCAACTTTAAGGATTTCAGGTGTCAATGGACTTTTGAGGTGCTGGCTCTAGACGCTTGTAAGGTGACGCTGCAAATGGATTTCGAATTTGATTTTGGTTTAGTTGAGTATGCTGCAGAGAAACTTATTAGCTCTTCTGCAAATAGTTTGGTTGATTCATTAGTGACTCGTGCGAAGCAGGTTTATGGATGATGAGCCAAGAAGAAGTAACCCTGCTTTATCTAAACCTATACTTCACGCATAATCACTGCACATGAAGTGAGTTCTACCCGAGCGAAAACTAAGCATGACTAAGAAACAGAAAGAATCTCTGCTGAAGCGCATCGAGAAAGGCCTTTACGAATACTATGTAACACCATATCGTCGATCCTTTGCGCGGGCCCAACGGGATGAAGATGACTTATTTATGTTGTTAGTATTTGCTGAAAGCATGGGGCTGCCTAATCCTGCCGCTTACTATACTCTTGAGCTGCTGCCTCTTGTTTATGATCGGTTTCATGAGTGGCACAAACGTATGGGTATGGAACGCTCGCCATTGGATCATATCGGGTGTTGTTAGATCTCGCGAATTCTAAAAAAATTCTTTTTTTCGGTGGCAAAGGCGGTGTTGGAAAGACAACGATTTCCTCGGCAACAGCTATGGCAAGAGCAAACGCCGGCGGTAAAGTCTTGTTAGTATCTACTGACCCTGCTCATAATCTTGGGCATTTATTTGATCGCCCTATCGGCTCACAACCTGTTCGAATTATGGCGGGCCTGGATGCTCTAGAATTAGACCCAGGAGAAACTATAGAAAAGCATTTGAAAGAAATATCCTCCTCGCTGCATAAGATGATGCCGCCAAACCTTTATGGTGAAGTAGATAAACACGTAGCGCTATCGCGGGATGCGCCTGGTATGCATGAAGCCGCCTTGTTGGAGCGAATGGCTGATGTTATTGAAGAAGGGTATGACGATTATGATTTAATTGTGTTTGACACGGCACCTTCGGGTCATACTGCAAGGCTAATGGTCCTGCCTGAAATGATGTCAGCTTGGACGGAAGGTTTAATAAAGCGTAGGGAAAAAGCAGATCGTTTCGCTGAGTTTGTGCGTGAGTTAGGACAAGATTCTTCCATGGAAGATAAGACAATAGGTGGTGCGACTATTAAAGAGCAAGAGCGGGAGAGTAAAATTCGACAAATTTTGCTTAGGCGCAGGCATAAGTTTACTCACTTGCGGGAACGCATAGCCAATGAGGATGAAACTTCCTTCATTATCGTTTTGGCCGCTGAACGTCTGCCAGTTCTCGAGACGATAGAGTTACATGATCAATTAATGCAGGCAAATGTATCGATTTCATGCCTTGTCGTTAATAAAAGGGCACCTTCTGACAGTGGCGATTTTATGGAGGAGCGCAGAATTCAAGAAGAGGTGCATCTAAAAACTTTGTCTGAATCGCTGCCCGAATCTGAGCGCCACGATATCTATTTGCAACCACATGACGTAGTGGGTATAGCTGCTGTGCAGAAACTTGCGAAGCAACTTGAGTAAAAATTAATCTTGACGTATTTGAATTAGAATCTAATAATAAGGCGATGTATATCACTAAAATTAAGAATTCAGCGGCAAAAGTAGCGAATAGATTGCGAGGTTTATCTGCTCGCTACCTATCATTGTTCTTGCTGGCCTTCTTATTTACTTTCGTTCAAGGTGCTGGATTAGTCCATCACCATGACGGTGATCTGCAACAGCAATTTGACTGTAACATCTGTTTAAAAAGCGGTTCAAGCAATGAACTCGCCAGTAGTACAGAGCATTCTTTCAATTTCCAAAGGCTCTCAGTCGAATTTTCAGAATCAATAGCGCTGGCCCCGCTCTATCGGATAGTTCCTACCAAGTCTCGTTCTCCTCCTAACGCATAACTCAAAAATTTATTTTTTAATTTTCGTTACATAACGTGTCTGCTCGTGTAGGGCGGCCGTGTTTTTCAGCTAATTTCATAAAAAAGTTATTCGTATAGGTGCAACCGATGGAACTGCCTTTTAGACGTTCAAAACTATCAATATGTATAGGTGTAATTTTAACCACGGGCTATCAAGTCAATGCTGCTGAGCAAGCTCATAATGAGGATACTTTAGAGGAAATTGTCATTACTTCAGCTTTTAATACATCTGAAGCTGAGACAGCTATGCCAATTGGCATTTTGTCTGGAGAGGCGCTTAGAGAAAAAGCCGGTAATTCGCTCGGAGCGACTTTGCAAAATGAAATCGGGGTTGACGTCGCTAGTTTTGGTCCTGGCGTTGGCCAACCTCTCATCCGAGGCCAAGGAGGAAACCGAGTTAAAGTCCTTCAAAACAGCGTTGGTGTAATCGATGTTGCAGCCCAAAGTCCTGATCATGCGAATGGGGCAGAAGCATTAGTTGCTGAACGAATTGAAGTAGTTCGCGGACCCGCGACACTTCTATATGGCAGCGGCGCTGTTGGAGGAGTCGTAAACGTTATTGATAATCGAATTCCTACTCGACTCGTTGAAGAAACTGAGTTCCAGATTGAACAGAGTCACAATTCGGTTAATGACGAGAACAAGACTATTTTTAGCTTGGACGCGTCTAGCGGATCTTTTGGCTTTCACCTCAATGGCTTTAAGCGAAAAAGTAATAATGTTGAGATAGATGGCCTTGCTATTGACGAATTTGCTATGGAGGAGTTGGAAGAGTACGTCGAAGAGACTCTTGGTATGCATCACGACGACCACGACGACCACGACGACCACGACGACCACGACGATGAAGAGTTCACCAATACAAATGGATTTATTGGTAATTCTGATTCTGAGGCATCGGGCGTCACTGCGGGTTTCTCTTACGTTACTGATCGCGGATTTATTGGCGTCTCGGTGAGTGAATTGGATAATGAGTATGGTCTTCCCCCTGGCACCCACTCTCACGGCCATCATGAAGAAGACCACGACGATGACCACGACGATGACCACGACGATGATCATGACGATGATCATGATGATGATCATGATGATGATCATGATGATGATCATGAAGAAGGTCATGAAGAAGTAGAGTTTGTTCGACTGGATCTTGAGCAGACCCGCTATGACTTCAAGAGCGGATTAAATTTTACTAATAGCTGGATCGAAAGCATAAGCGCTGATATCGGTTTGACCGATTATCAGCACGGCGAGATTGAATATTTTGAAGACGGCGGCAGCGAGGTAGGTACGGTATACGAGACCGAAGGTTACGATAGCAGATTTACGCTTACCCACGCTCCTATGGGAGATTGGACTGGTGTCTGGGGAATACAATTGTCGGACACTGAGTTTAGCGCCATTGGAGAGGAAGCCTTTATTCCAAAATCAGACATCACGTCAGTCGGGCTATTTGCGCTCGAGCGATTTACCGGGGCGAATTATACTTTTGAGTTAGGTGCACGCTATGAAGATAATGAAATTGATGCTGGCCTTGCATGTGACTTTGACGACTCATCATCTAGTATCAGCAGCAGCCTGCTTTATGATTTGAACGAAGAATCAAATTTTATGATTGGCATTTCCCGGTCAGAAAGATCACCCCAGGTTGAAGAGCTATTTGCAAACGCCTCTAATCTTGAAGACGCGTGCGGATCTATTGACCACGACGATGACCACGACGATGACCACGACGATGATCATGATGAGCACGGTGAGGAGTTGGTCTTACATGCAGCGACTAACTTGCTGGAGATCGGTAATGCAAATCTTGACTCAGAAACATCTAATAACTTCGAGCTTAGCTATCGGAAGCATTCGGGATCATGGACTGGAGAGATAGGTGCTTACTATAACAAAATAGATGACTACATCTTTTTGGATATTACTGGTGAAGAGATCGAAGAGCAGTCTGTTGCTCGGTGGACAGCGCGAGATGCGACGTTTAAGGGAATTGAGGCTCAATTTACCTATAACCTATTCGAGTCTTCGGAAGCTAGTGCAGAGTTTACTGTTTTCGGTGACATGGTTGAGGCTGAATTTGATAGAGGAGGGAATGTCCCAAGGATACCTTCATCGAAATTAGGCGCAGAGCTTCGTTACTTTGGAAACGATTGGAGCGCACATGTCCACGTGACTCGTCACGGAGAGCAAGATGACGTTGGGCGTCTGGAGCTGAAAACTGATGGCTACACTCTTCTGTCAATCTATGCTGATTACCATTTACAAGTTGGTGGCGATAGCGAGGTGAAACTTTTTATTAGAGGTGACAACTTGCTCGATGACGAGGTTAGAAATCACACCTCAATACTTAAGAACTATGCGCCAGAAGCTGGCCGCGCGGTAACGCTAGGATTGCGTTACGAGTTTTAGTTAGTGGTTTCTTCTTCTTGACTCCCGACTGCGGTTGCGTCTGCAACCGCGGACGGGATGAAGTCACCTTCGAAGCCAACTAATTGATCATCGATAAAAAACACAGAGAGGCGCTCCTGTCCGCGTTCGCCCCCACCGGGTTGAAAGCTATAGATGTAATCCCACCGATCTTGGTGGAATGGGTCTCGTACAAGAGGAGTGCCCATTACGAAAGTAACCTGCCTTTTCGACATACCAGGGCGTAATTGGTCGACCATTTCTTGAGTGATGACGTTCCCCTGAGGGATGGATATTTTGTAAACGCCGGGAAAATCCATTGATCCAATATTATTGCAGGCCAGTAATGTGCCGCATAACGAAGTGACGAGTATTTGCTGAGTAAGTTTCTTCATATAGCTGAAAGACCTGTTTGGGTCTCGCTTTCCTAAGTGCTCTTATCTGGGCATAATACCTTACCTAAATAAGTAGGAAAACCGCGTATTTCGTGATGATTGAACTAAGTCGGTTCAAATTATGAATACTAAACTTAGTTCTCTATAGCGTTAAACACCTACAATCTTGAATTCTAAAGCTTATCCCTGATACTTGAGAGCGTGATATGACCACTGAAAACCAGGAATTGCGTAAAGCGGGTTTAAAAGTCACTTTACCCAGAGTAAAGATTCTTCAAATTCTGGAAAATTCTGTTAATAAACACATGAGCGCTGAAGATGTCTATAAGGCGCTGATTGAAGCCGACGAAGATGTGGGCTTGGCAACGGTATATCGAGTACTCACGCAGTTTGAAACAGCTGGTTTAGTCATGCGCCATCATTTTGAAGGCGGTCATTCGGTATTTGAATTGACCCCGGTAGACCATCACGATCATATTGTTTGCAATAAGTGCGGTCGAGTCGAAGAATTTTATGATGAGATTATTGAAGCACAACAAGATAAGATCGCTGAGAACTACGGTTTTAAGATTACTGACCACAGCATGTATCTGTATGGGATTTGCGATATTTGCCAAAAGAGCGATGCTTGAGCTGTATCTGTAATTCGCGTCACTAAATCAGGAAAAATTTAATTCAAAGCCATCATTTTTTCTGCATGCGCAAGTGATTCCTCAGAAAAGTCGTTACCACCTAGCATTCGAGCAATTTCTTTCACTAGCCGTTCACCCTTTAATTCCTCTATATGTGTTAGCGTCGATTGCTTGTCACTTTGTTTGCTGACAAAGAAGTGATGATGACCTTGGCCCGCAACTTGAGCTTGATGGGTTACGCAGAGAACCTGTGTTTTCTCACCAAGACCTCGCAATAACTCACCTACAACTATCGCAACACCGCCCCCGATTCCTACATCGACTTCGTCGAAAACTAGGCTGGGTATTTGCGATGTTTGTGCGGTAATAACTTGTATCGCGAGGCTGATTCGAGACAGCTCACCACCAGAAGCAATTTTTGCAAGTGGTTTTGGGTCTTGTCCTGGGTTGGTGCTGACTAGAAATTCGATAGTCTCTAGTCCATTTATGGATGGATCACTGCCTTCTTTGGCGGCAAGGCTAACTTCTAATCGGGCATGAGGCATTTCTAATTCTTGCAGCTGTTTATTAATTTGATTGGCAAGTTTTTTTGCTCCCTTGTTGCGCTGCTCACTTATTTTTTTTGCAATAGCAGCATACTGTGCTCGCAATAAACCGTCATTGGCAGAGAGTTTCTCTAGTTCTTCATCAGAGTTTTGAAAGCGACTCAATTGTACTCTGAGGTCAGCAGTGATCTTAATGAGTTCAGCAGGTTTTACTTTATGCTTACGGGCAATAGTGTGAAGATCGTTTAGGCGCATGTTAACTTGTTCCAACCTTTCAGGGTTGGATTCAAATTCGTCCTGAAATGAAGATAAATCAGTCACGGCCTCGCCTAATTGAATTTCTGAGGATTCTAGTAATCCAATGATGGCGTCGATGCGACTAGTCTTAGTGGGTAGTTCTCGTAAAGCAACGAGTGCGGAGTGAACAAGGGACAGAACGGAATGATCTTCATCCTCTCGACAAAGCGACAAGGCAGTGCTGACGCCTGATAAGGTTTCATCGGCACTGTTCAAATTCTTAAACTCAGCCTCCAATGAGGTGACTTCATTTTCGCCTAGTTTTAATTCATCCAGTTCAGAGAGTTGATAGGCTAGAAGTTGGGTTTGGGCTGAGTATTCCTCAGACTGGTTGCTCAGCCTATTCATCTCTCGAAAGTTCTGTTGCCACTGTTTGAAAGTGGACAACAACTTATCGCGGAATTTTTTATCGACGCTGAATTCGTCCAATAGTCGTTGGTGGGTCAGTCGTTGTAGGAGTGATTGGTGTTCGTGCTGGCTGTGGATATCTAACAGCATTTCTCCAAGAGTCTTCAGGTTTGCCATAGTTACCGAGGAGTCGTTTATATAGCCTTTGGAGCGGCCATCAGCATTTACTACGCGGCGTAAGATGCAGTTTCTAGAATCATCTAATGCGAGGTCATTCTCCTGCAACCACCGATTTGCTTCTTCAATGTTGCTGGTATCGAATTCGGCGCAGATATCGGTTTTATTGACACCACTGCGAACCACAGTCTTATCGGCCCGATCACCAAGAGCAAGGCCAAGTGCGCCCAAAATGATTGATTTCCCTGCACCAGTCTCACCAGTTATCACGGACATACCAGGTTGGAACTCTATTTCGAGTCGATCAACGGTGGCGTAATTCAGTATGGAAAGCAGGTTCAGCATAGGCCTAAAGTATATTGGATCAATCTGCGGATGACAGCCAAATTATCTTAAGAAAAAACCTCATTGAGGTGCTTGAAATTGGCGGTCCCAACCCCATATCGGGGACAGTGCATCGAGACATTTCACAATTTGGGAAGCCGGCTAGGCAAGCCTTTGAAAGTGTTATAAAAAATATTAACTTATCTCAGAGGGTAGTATGAGTAAAACCACTCCAGATAATGGGGCTGAAGCGGATCAGGATAACGAGATTCAGAGTCAAGATCAGCCAGAGTTAGCTGAAACCGGGGAGCTGGTTGATGGCGGCGATCCACAAACCTCGGAAAAAAGCAGTTCCCCTGAAGGTTTAGATTTGGAACAGGTTTTGGAAAAGCTGGCTGCGGCGGAATTAGCCGCTGAACACGCTAAAGATGATCTGCTGCGAGTGCAGGCAGAAATGCAGAATCTGCGCAGGCGTACAGAGCAAGATATCGAAAAAGCCCATAAATATGGGCAAGAAAAATTTAGTATTGAACTGCTCTCCGTCATGGATAACTTGGAGCGAGCACTTACCGCGGCATCAGAGCATGAAGACGATTCTGTGAAAGCGATTTATGACGGCGTTGACCTGACCCTAAAGAGCTTTATTGACTGCTTCAGCAAGTTCAATATCGAGACCCTGGATCCGCTGGGAGAACCGTTTGACCCACAAACCCATCAAGCCATGGGCATGCAGGAAAACCCTGAAGTTGAACCAAACACAGTGATAGCTGTAATGCAGAAAGGATACACACTGCATGGGCGGGTTATCCGACCTGCAATGGTAATGGTGGCTAAGGAATCAAGTTTGAAGGTCAACGAGGAAGAATAGAGCGGTGGGTTGGCCAGCCTCGATACAAGCACATAATTTTGCGGGAAATTTGCCTGAGCCGCTTGAAATAACTGGAATCGGGCCAATATTCACAACCAAGGTATTAGTAAGGCGAAAGTAGGGCCCATGAGAGGCCAAAGCGAAGTAAAAGTTGAAAGAGAATACTACTTTTAAGCCAGGAATTAAGTGGAGAAATGAATAATGGGTAAGATAATCGGTATCGACTTAGGAACTACTAACTCCTGCGTCGCAGTGATGGACGCTGGTGAAGCCAAAGTCATTGAAAATGCAGAAGGAGATCGAACCACTCCCTCAATTATTGCTTACAGCGGTGATGGTGAAACGTTGGTTGGGCAGCCAGCCAAACGTCAGGCTGTAACGAATCCTGATAATACGCTGTTTGCGATCAAGCGATTAATTGGACGCCAGTTCGATGATGATGTTGTACAAAAAGACATCAAGATGGTGCCCTACAAAATTATCAAAGCTGATAACGGTGATGCTTGGGTAGAAGTAAATGGTGACAAGATGTCCCCGCCACAAATAGCTGCGCAGATCTTAATGAAGATGAAGAAGACTGCTGAGGATTTTCTTGGTGAGGAAATCAAGGAAGCAGTAGTTACTGTACCTGCCTATTTTAATGATTCGCAGCGGCAGGCAACAAAAGATGCTGGCAGGATTGCAGGCCTAGATGTAAAACGAATTATCAATGAGCCGACCGCAGCGGCACTCGCTTACGGTATGGACAAAAAGGCCGGTGACTCTACTGTTGCAGTTTATGACTTAGGCGGTGGTACTTTTGATATCTCTATTATTGAAATTGCAGAGACCGATGGCGAGCACACCTTCGAAGTACTTTCGACCAATGGTGATACTTTCCTTGGAGGAGAAGATTTTGATCTTCGCTTAATCGACTATCTAGCGGAAGAATTTAAGAAAGAATCCGGTATGGATTTGCATAATGACCCTTTAGCACTGCAACGACTTAAAGAAGCGGCAGAGAAAGCAAAAATCGAACTTTCGTCTGCGCAACAAACGGAAGTGAATCTTCCGTATATTACTGCTGATGCGTCGGGTCCTAAACACTTGGTGCAAAAACTAACCCGTGCAAAATTTGAGTCTCTAGTTGAAGAACTAGTTGAACGAACTTTGGGGCCACTAAAGATTGCGATACAAGATGCTGATCTCGATGTCTCCAAGATTGATGACGTTATCTTGGTCGGAGGTCAGACTCGGATGCCACTGGTGCAAAAGAAAGTTACTGAGTTCTTTGGTAAAGAATCTCGAAAAGACGTTAATCCGGACGAAGCTGTAGCAGTAGGTGCGGCAATTCAGGCGGCTGTACTTTCTGGCGATGTTAATGATGTATTGTTGCTAGACGTAACGCCATTGTCTTTAGGTATTGAAACTCTGGGTGGGGTTGCTAGTAATTTAATAGACAAGAACACCACGATTCCAACTAAGAAAACACAGGTATTTTCTACCGCAGACGATAATCAGACAGCTGTGACAATTCATGTTGTTCAGGGTGAGCGCAAACAAGCTGCGCAGAATAAATCACTAGGCAGGTTTGATCTAACTGATATTCCGCCATCTCCTCGAGGCATGCCTCAAATTGAAGTAGCGTTCGATCTGGATGCCAATGGCATTTTAAATGTCTCTGCAAAAGATAAGGCGACAGGTAAAGAACAGTCTATCGTAATTAAAGCATCCAGCGGTTTGTCAGATGAAGAAATAGAGCAAATGGTGAAAGACGCAGAAGCACATTCTGCAGATGACAAGAAGTTTGAGGAGCTCATAACGGCGCGCAATACAGCTGATGGCTTGATTCATGCTACCAAGAAAACTCTAGAGGAAGCAGGTGATAAGGCCACTGATGAAGAAAAAGATGCAATTAACAATGCTGTAAGTGCTTTGGAAGAAGCAGTTAAGAGTGATGACCTCGCAGACATCGAAGCTAAGACTAAAGATCTTACCGATGCCTCAACGGGCTTGGCTCAGAAACTGTATGCAGAGCAGGCTCAAGCAGAAGGCGCCGCTGGTGCTGAAGCAGAAGCCGGTGAAGCAGGACAGTCGACAAATGAAGATGCTGTAGATGCTGAGTTTGAAGAAGTTGAAGAAGATAAATAAGTAAGGGAGTAGGCGGTAGCAGCACAACATACACCTTATTCCATCACTAACATAAAAGCAGAAAACTAAGTCATCACGATGACTTAGTTTTTTTGCGTAAAGAGAATGGTTTTTTAAATCAAGGATAAAACGGCAGACTAAGTGTCTAAACGCGATTATTACGAAATCTTAGGTGTGGATAGGGGTGCGTCCGGAGCTGACATTAAAAAAGCTTACCGCCGCATCGCTATGAAAAATCATCCAGACCGTAATCCGGATAATCAAGAAGCAGAAGATACATTCAAAGAAGCGAATGAAGCCTTTGAAGTGCTTTCTGATTCAGAAAAGAGATCTCGCTACGATCAATATGGTCATTCTGGCGTAGAGGGTCAAACGAGTCAGGGTTATGCAGATTTTAGTGATATTTTCGGTGATATTTTCGGTGATATTTTCGGTGGTGGACGAGGTGGTGGCCGCAGTCATATAAGAAAAGGTTCTGATCTGCGCTATAACCTGGATCTAAGTTTAGAAGATGCGGTCAAAGGTAAGACTGTAAAGATTAAAATCCCAACTACTGTAAGTTGTGAGCCTTGTGATGGCTCTGGGGCTAAACCAGGCACGAAACCTGTAGACTGCACTACCTGCAATGGGCATGGTCAAGTGCGAATGCAGCAGGGGTTTTTCTCAGTACAGCAAACCTGCCCCCGTTGTCAGGGTGCAGGTAAACAAATTAAAGATCCTTGTAATAGCTGCCATGGCCGAGGCAGCATTGATGAAACAAAAACGCTTTCAGTTAAAGTGCCTGCGGGAGTCGATACTGGTGATCGAATTCGACTGACTGGCGAAGGGCAAGCTGGCGTTCACGGAGGCCCTCCCGGTGACCTGTATGTTGAGATGATAGTTCAACGTCACCACATATTTGATCGTGATGGGAAAGATCTGCATTGTGAAATTCCGATTAGTTTTACTGATGCTGCAGTCGGCGGCGAATTAGAAGTGCCAACACTTGATGGTCGCGTAAAACTAAAAATCCCAGCAGAAACTCAAACAGGCAAGCTTTTTCGGTTGCGTAATAAAGGCGTGACTCCGATTCGTGGAGGCAGTGCTGGTGATTTGCTCTGTCGCGTAGTTATTGAAACGCCAGTTAACTTGACGAAAAAGCAGAAAGAAATTTTGGAAGAGTTCCAAACTATTCACGAAGCAGAGGGCGAGAGGCAATCACCGCGGAGATCGTCTTGGTTTGACGGTGTTAAAAAATTCGTCGATGGTCTTAGAGCGTAGCCTCGTTTATTAACTAGTCCAAAGCCCGTTTGGCAATATCTCTATGTTGTTCTGCTTTTAGCCGTGGCCCGAAAACAGTGACTACTTCAGACGAGGCCAAGCTCGCGAGCTTGCCAGCAGTTTCAAAATTTTCGCCTTGAGAAATTGCATAGAGAAAAGCTCCCGCAAACATATCACCGGCACCGTTTGTATCTATGGCCTGTACCGGGTTGCCCGCTATTGAGATATACGTTTCTCCATCAAAAAGCATCGCTCCTTTTGGGCCTCGAGTAACTGCGAATTGATTGGCAATACTCTCCATTGTTTTGCAGGCTTCATTGAAATCTTCGTTACCCGCCCACAACTTGAGTTCTTGTTCGTTACAGAAAAGGAGGTCTACTCCGTCACCAAGGACTTCATTTACCGAATCCTTAAAATACTCGAGCATAGACGGATCAGAAAAAGTAAATGCTGTTTTTATTTCATTCTTATTAGCAAATTCTTTTAGATCGACAATCGCTGATTTGGCGCTAGGAGAAGTAACTAAGTAACCTTCTATATAAATGAAATTGGATTGTTTAACCGCTTCAAAATCAATTTCATTTATAGATAAGCTTTCGGATACACCCAAAAAAGTATTCATGGTTCGCTCTGCGTCGGGGCTAACCATTATCAAACACTGCCCCGAGGTTCCTTCTTCGCGCTCGTTAACACTGGTATCTATGTTGTGATCTCCTAACTGTTCAAGGAAAAAATCTCCAGTTTCATCATTCGCGACTTTGCAAGCGTAAAAGGCTTTGCCACCAAATTGAGTTAGAGCGTACATAGTATTGCCTGCTGAACCACCTCCAGATTGTTTCTTTACATGGTATTTCTGCATCAGTAGGTTAACTAGAAACTTCTGTTGTTCATAACTCACTAATGTCATGAATCCCTTTTGAATATTGTGCTCAGCAAAAAAACTATCAGGCACTTCAAATTCCGTATCAACAAGCGCGTTGCCCACGCCATACACATCGTATTTGGTCATACTCGACTATAATTCCGTATTGAAAATTAATTAATAGCTGAAAATGCTTGTTCTGCAGCATCTAGGGTTGTCGTAATTTCTTCATCGCCATGGGCTGCAGATATAAACCCAGCTTCGAAAGCAGATGGCGCTATGTAGACGCCATTCTGTAACATCGTGTGAAAATAACTTTGAAAGTGACCCATATTCGACGCCATAACTTGAGAAAACATAGATACCTTTTCTTCGTCACTAAAGAAACAACCAAACATGCCTCCCAATTGATTTGTTGTAAACGGGATGCCTGCTGCTGTAGCTCTTTCTTCTAATCCGGTTAAAAGAGTTTCGGTCTTCGCGCTCAGCTCTGTATAGAAGTTAGTTTCACTAACAATTTCAAGCATGGCTATTCCAGCAGCCACAGCTAACGGACTGCCAGACAGTGTTCCTGCTTGATAAACAGCGCCTATGGGTGCAATTTTTTCCATGATTTCTTTCCTTCCGCCGAAAGCTCCGATTGGCAATCCTCCACCAATGACTTTGCCCAAAGTGGTTAGATCTGGCAGAACGCCGAAGATTGATTGAGCTCCACCGAGAGCGACTCTGAAGCCAGTCATGACTTCGTCAAATATCAATACTGCACCATGCAATGTGCATTGTTCTCTTAAGGATTCTAAAAATTCAGGAATAGGAAGGACACAGTTCATGTTGCCTGCCACAGGTTCTACGATAACACAGGCAACTTCACTGCCATGCACAGCAAAAAACTCTTCAACTGCAGTAACATCGTTATAAGGTAATACATGGGTTAAGTCGGTATAGGCTTTTGGTACACCCATGGAGTCTGGCTCCCCTAGGGTGAGGGCGCCTGATCCAGCTTTAACCAATAAGCCATCGACATGACCATGATAGCAGCCTTCAAATTTTACAACTATATCGCGCTGCGTATAACCACGTGCTAGGCGAATAGCACTCATCGTTGCTTCAGTGCCAGAAGTGACGAGTCGCACCTGTTCTATCGAGTGCACTAAATTACAAATTTTCTTAGCAAATTTAACTTCGGCTTCCGTGGAAGCACCGTAACCAATGCCAGTTTGTAATTGCGTTTCTATAGCAGCGATAACTTTTTGATGGCTGTGCCCAAGAATAAGGGGACCCCATGCTCCAACATAATCAACATAGCGATTATTATCGGCATCGATCAGGTAAGCTCCTTCTCCACCCTTAAAAAAAAGTGGATTTCCACCGACACCTTTAAATGCTCTTACGGGAGAGTTTACCCCGCCCGGAATGTATTGAACTGCCTGTTCGTAGAGTGCTTTTGATTGATTTTGATTCATGGTTAGTTTGTATAAATTCTCAGTAAGTTAAAAACCGCGTCAATTTAGTTTTAGGCTTTTTGATAATCATGACTTGTTAAAGAGTAGGTTTTACGACGATAAGAATCACTATCCCGGCTAGAATAAATACGGGTAATTCATTAAAAAATCGGAAGAACACGTGTGTTTTAAATCTTGAGTCTACTCGCAATTTCATCATGTACCACCAACAATAGACTTGGTAGACAACGAGTAGTGCTACTAAGCTCAGCTTCGCGTGCATCCACCACCAAGCCATAAAGTAACTCCAGTTGGCGATTAGAAGCCATGCACCAGACAACATAGTGGCCACTGCTGATGGGGTAGTTATTCCCCAAAATAGCTTACGCTCCATTATCACGAAACGGTTTTTGCTAATCTGGTCTTCGCTCATGGCATGATAGACAAAAAGTCGAGGCAAATAGAACAGACCACTAAACCAACAAACTATGAAAATAATATGAAAAGACTTAAGCCAAAGCATGATTGCTCCTAACGCGGAAATCAGAAGCTATCACAGCTCTAGATTGATGTCTTGGCGTACTCGTTAATACATCTAAGTTATTGATTTTAGTCGATGAAATGACCGAGCTTATTGCATTCTTAGAAAGATCGTCTAAGATACTGCCCCCGATTCTTTATAGTCACCTTGGGAATGAAGTTTGATTAAAGCAGGAATAGTTGGAGCTACAGGTTATACCGGCGCTGAGCTTTTGCGCTTGCTAGGTCAGCGGGACGATGTTGAGCTGACCGTAGTGACTTCGCGCGAGCTTGAAGGCACCCCAGTGTCGAAGTATTTTCCAAACTTGCGTGGGCACATCGAAATTGATTTCACTTCACCTGATAGTAAGAAACTTTTCGATTGTGATGTTGTTTTTTATGCGACTCCTCACGCCGTTGCCATGAATACCGTGCCAACATTGCTGGATTCTGACATACGGGTAATCGATCTCTCTGCGGATTTTAGGATTCGAGATATTGCAGTTTGGGAGTATTGGTATAAAACTAAACATGCCTGTCCTGATCTCATATCGAAAGCAGTTTATGGTTTGCCTGAGGTAAACCGTGAACAGATTAAATCTGCCCGTTTAATTGCCGTCCCAGGTTGTTATCCCACTGCGATTCAATTGGGATTTCTTCCTTTATTAGAAAATCGACTTATAGATAGCTCTCGACTGATTGCAGATGCCAAGTCTGGTGTTAGTGGAGCCGGAAGAAAAGCAGTTGAGGACTTCCTGCTTTGTGAGGCGTCGGAATCGATTAAAGCTTATGGCGTAACTGGCCACCGGCATCATCCCGAGATTAGTGAGCGTTTGAATTTAGTGAGCGAAATTGAGGTCGGGCTTACTTTCATCCCACATCTGATCCCGATGAGCAGAGGCATCTTGGCCACTCTCTATGCACCCTTAAAACAGGGAGAAAATCTCACCCAAGAAAAGTTGCAATCAATTTTTGAGGACCGGTATGCTATTGAGCCTTTTGTTGAGGTGCTTCCGACCGATGAATTTCCAGCAACTCGAGATGTAAAAGGGTCAAATAAGTGCCAAATATCAGTTACATATCTGAAAGATACTCACACAGTAGTGGTTCTTTCGGCAGAAGATAATTTGGTGAAAGGTGCGTCGGGGCAGGCTATTCAGAATATGAATTTGATGTTTGGATTGGCGGAAACCGCCGGCTTGGAAGGAATTGCACTGCTTCCTTAGTTAATAAATGGCTTAAAAAAATAGCGGAGTGATCTGAATGCGCAGGGCTGTAAAAGGTAGTAAACAGGAAAAAATGGTCGTTGTACCGTATCGGCCATGGAAACGCCTGTTCTTTACTTTAGCGCTTGTGACAGGAGTGGTTGCTAGTGCGTTGTATGGTTTTGCCTATGGCTATTATCAAACTTCACAGACACAACTAATTGCTCAGCCAGATCGAGCCGAGTTAATTGAAGAAATTGAATTATTAAGAGTAGAAAATTTTGATTTGAATCGACAGGTTGCGATTCTGGATCAAACTAGGGTTATGGATCAGCGAGTAAACGAAGAAGTGCAAGATACGATTAGTAGTTTGCGAGGTCAGGTCGCTTTATTAGAACAAGATATCATTTATTATCGAAGTGTAGTCTCAGAAGAGACTGAAGATACTGGGCTGATCATTTCGAATTGGGATATTAGCTCAACTCGAGAGGATGATCTCTATCGATATAAATTAGTCATGCGCCAACAAGATGCTGACGGCGATACCTTTCTAACAGGCCATGTCAATGTAAGTTTGGTTGGCCGACAAGATGAAGAGGTCGTTACATTTCCATTACATGCAGTTTCAGCAGAACAAGATCAACTGGATATTCGTTTACGTTTTAAGTTTTTCCAAAATATAGAAGGCGAACTGACCCTTCCAGAAGGGTTTGTTCCCAACCTAGTTCAAATCGCTGCAGTAGAGACTTCACCTTTTGAAAAGACTTTTGATCAAGATTTCAGTTGGGTAGTGAAACAGTAATTCCCACTATAGTTGTTGAGGAGAAAGTAAGATGTTTGGCAGAGATGATAACAATCGATCACCAAGCGGCCCTGCTAATACTCTGGTGTCGAGAGCCACAGAGATTGTTGGTGATATTCACTTTAGCGGAGAGCTGATTATCGAAGGCTGTATTAAAGGTAATATTTATGCAGAAGATGATTCCACTAGTCTAATCAGAATTGCGGAAAAAGGCGCAGTTGAAGGTGAAATCTGTGTGCCTTCTGCCATTATCAATGGCTTGGTGCAAGGGGATGTTCGCTCAGCGAATCACATTGAGCTGGCCGCAAAAGCAGTAGTAGTTGGGAATGTTTACTACAACTTGATAGAAATGGTGATGGGTTCTGAAGTCAATGGCAACCTGATGCACATTAGTGCCGGCCAACAAGACACTAAGCGTCTCACGGTAAACAAGAAAAAGCTGCCATTTGATAGTAAGTCTCTTCAGAAAGACTAAGGCAGCACGACACTATTTCATTACGAGACTATAAATTAGTTTGCCCCGGTACTATAATACCCGAGTAAATTCCTTGGGTATTTGCTAGTTTTAAAGTCTCCATTTGACCCAATATGGCAGGAAAGAGAACTAAACGCTTATGTCAGTAGTCCAAACAGCAGAACCGGTCATTATGTCCTTTACGGATAATGCGGCGGATAAGGTACACAGCCTTATCGCCGAGGAAGCTAATGACAACCTAAAGCTGCGCGTTTTTGTGACTGGTGGCGGATGTTCCGGATTTCAGTACGGTTTCGCTTTCGACGAAGCTATTCAAGAAGATGATACTGTGATCGAAAACAAAGGCGCGGAGTTATTGGTTGACCCATTGAGCTATCAATACTTGGTGGGAGCCAAGATCGACTATGTTGAAGGCTTAGAAGGTTCGCGTTTCGTGGTCGATAATCCGATGGCGAGCGCTACTTGTGGCTGCGGCTCTTCTTTTTCTATTTAGCTTTTGTCAAACTCAAACTAAGTTCAAGCTTGATAGATCCCGCCTAGAATTGTGGGTTTGCTGGCGCCAGTGAATGCTGAAGAATCTATTTTCTTACCTTCAATAGATTGCTTTGCCATCCAGGCAAACGCTACAGCCTCAACCCAATCCGCATCTATTCCCAGTCTAGTTGTTGTCGAGACTGAGGATTGAGGATTGGCAAGTGCCAATTTCTCCATTAACTCTGTGTTGTGTGCTCCACCGCCACAGACGTAAATTTCTTGAGGACACGAAAGACCACTGATCGCACTTGATATAGAACTCACCGTGCATTCAAGCAATGTTGCTTGAATGTCAGCTGAATCGATTGTCTTGCCAAGCTCTTTCAATTTTCTCTCCAACCAAGAGCCATTGAATAATTCTCGGCCGGTGCTTTTTGGCGCGCTCCGTGAAAAGTAAGGCTCACCAAGTAGACAACGCAGCAAGTCTTTGTCCGTTGATCCTTTACTTGCCCATTCGCCATTTTTATCAAAGCGTTCTTGTCGTTGTTTTCCAATCCAGTAATCCATCAGAACATTGCCTGGGCCCGTGTCAAAAGCCAGTGGGGTGTTACTGGAAGGAAGCATAGTTACATTGGAGATGCCTCCGATATTAATTACCGCACGATCTATCAACTCTGAATGAAAAACCTCGCGATGAAGTAAAGGAGCTAGAGGAGCACCTTGCCCGCCTAATGCCATATCTCTTTGTCTAAAATCAGCAACAGTGGTTATACCAGTTAGCTGTGCAATCGTATTTGGGTCGCCAATTTGTAGAGTAAAAGCATTGTCACTAACTGGTTGATGCCAAATAGTTTGGCCGTGACTGCCAATGGCGCAAATGTCAGAAGCGGTTAAGTCTATATCTGTTAACAAACGGTTCACGGCAGAAGCAAAGAATTTACCTATTGCGATATCTGTTTCACCAAGCATTTGCAAACTAATGTTTGTCCCTTGGCAGAGGGTCAAAATACTTTCTCGCAACGCAGAAGGGGACTCTTCAAAATGAGTAGCAATAAGGCTGAGTTTGTTGTTAGTAAATGACACTAAAGAGCAATCGACACCATCAATACTGGTGCCAGAAATCAGCCCAATATAAAGTTCATTGTTAGGCATAATAGATTAATCAGCGCTGGGCTGATTCAAATTTAGTATTCTTGAATTATTAAGCTCTTCGAAGCGATGAAGCAACGGAGCCGTTTGCTCATTGAACCGCGCCATCTTATCAGGGTCAATCGATTCCGCTTTAGGGAGTTTATCAAGAATAGTACGTGGGTTTTGGTGTACATCATTTACTAGGAATTCGTAGTGTAAATGAGGTCCGGTTGCGCCGCCTGTGGAGCCCACGTAACCGATTATCTGGCCTTGTCGGACACGATCCCCACGACTGATACCATTTGCATAACGTGACAGATGGGCATATTTAGTTTGAAATCCGCCAGCATGCTGCAGGATTACCAAATTGCCGAAAGACCCATTTCGTGAGGCCCTTTTCACGCGCCCATCACTAGTTGCTCGAATTGGGGTACCAGTTGGTGCGGCATAATCTGTGCCTTTATGGGCTCGAATAGTATTCAGAATCGGGTGACGGCGACGAGGGTTAAAATTTGAACTTATGCGGAAGACATCTAAAGGACTGCGTAAAAATGCCTTACGCATACTTTCCCCGTCAGGAGAGTAGTAACCAATCTCTCCTTCTTCATCTATATAACGTACAGCTATGAAAGTTTTACCCTGGTTAACAAATCGAGTCGCAAGAATTTCTCCATTGCCGACAAATTCACCGTTAAGAAATTTTTCATCATAAAGAATACTGAACTGGTCTCCAATGCGCGGATCTAAAATAAAGTCGATGACTCCGCCAAAGATATTTGCCATCTCCATAATATGAACTACAGGAATTTGTTCTCTTTGCCCTGCCATAAAGAGACTGTCAGAAATCTCTCCAACCTTAAATGCTTGGCTGATTTGTGCTTCTTTTAGTATTTCTTCAACACGGTAGTCATTGTTGTTACGAGTAAACAGAAATCCTTCTAATGGTGATTTTAGAACCCGCAACTGTTCCAGTTCTCCTTCGTTGGGTATTAAAAAATTCAGCTGATAGCCGGGGAAAACACGATTGAGTATTTTTGCTTCATCGCTACTATTCAATACGCGAAACAAATCTTGGTCAGTGAGACCTACCATAGTGAAGATGTCAGATAAATTGTCTCCACTCTTGATCTCAACATTCCTCCAATGGCTTACCCCAGCAGATGGCTCTTTGGCTACTACAAAATCAGACAGCTCAAGGTTGTTATTAGGCAAAATATCCTCATCTGTAATTGCCTCAAAGGAAATAGGTATGGGGATCTGCCGGGTTTTATTAGGGACAGCTGACTCTTTATCATCGCTAGGTGCAGCTATAAGCAGTAGGAATAGCACCCCCAAGAAACCAGCTATATATAAATGGTCCCGAGGATAATGCTCCTGGAAAAACTGTTTAATGATCTGCACAATGTCCATAAATAACTGCTGCTTTTAGTTCTGGCGTGCGAATTCGCAAAGCTACAACAATCAATTGACCATTTCAAAGGGGTTTTTATCCCTACAAAGTCACTATTCAAGTACTTCGGCAGCTGTCTAGTGTAAAATTTTTGTTTTTTCACCATGACTAATTTGCTGTTCCTCCTGCTTGGGTCGGCAAAAACCATGAATTTCGTAGTTTTGTGACATAGTTAGGATTGCTAAATGGCAGCATCACCCCTAGATATAATCAGCGATCTAGAGAATCGAGAGCTCGTTTCTCAGCTTGCGGGCGGCAATGAATTGAAAGATCACCTTTCCAGCGGAAGCCGCACTGTTTACTGCGGTTTTGATCCAACTGCTGAGAGTTTGCACGTAGGTAGTGTTGTGCCGCTTTTGGTTCTGAAGCGATTTCAGATGGCTGGCCATAAACCCATCGCGTTAATAGGCGGCGCAACAGGTTTAATTGGTGATCCAAGTTTTAAGACTGACGAGAGGCAATTAAATTCGAATGAAGTTGTTGAGCAATGGGTTGAGAGATTAAAACCACAATTGAGCCAATTCTTGGACTTCGATTGTGGAGAGAATTCAGCAGTATTAGTAAATAATCTTGATTGGACTCAAGGCTATGATGTGCTTGGATTTATGCGTGATGTTGGTAAGCATTTTTCAGTCAATGCCATGATTCAAAAAGAATCAGTTAAGCAAAGAATAGAGCGTGAAGGTGAGGGCATCTCCTTTACTGAATTCAGCTATATGTTGCTTCAGTCATATGATTTTGCTCAATTGTATAAGCGACATAACTGTACAGTGCAGGTAGGTGGTAGTGATCAATGGGGAAATATTACTGGTGGCATCGATTTAACTCGACGTATGGAACAGAACCAGGTCTACGGCGTTACGGTTCCCTTAGTCACAAAGTCCGATGGAACGAAATTCGGGAAAACCGAAACTGGCACAGTTTGGATTAGTGCAAATATGACTTCTCCTTACGCGCTTTACCAATTCTGGCTGAATGTCGCTGATGCTGATGTATACCGCTACCTGAAGTTCTACTCCTTTCTTTCTGTCAATGAAATTGAAGAGATAGAGCAGAGCGATAAAAACTCCCAGGGAAGGCGAGAGGCACAGGGCATTTTGGCGGCAGAAGTAACTGAACTTTTGCATGGTGCGACTGGTCTCACGGCGGCGAAAAGAATCAGTGATGCCCTCTTTTCCGGGGATATCGCCCAGCTCACCAATGAAGATCTAGATCAACTGGAATTGGATGGCCTGCCGTGCACAGTATTTGCAGGGGGAAACAAAGGCATTGTAGAAGTTTTGGTTGATACCGACTTAGCAAAGTCGAATAAAATGGCACGAGAATTCATCGGAAATAATGCAATAAATGTAAACGGACAGCTTGTCGATTCGGTGAATTTTGAGCTCGACGTCAGCAATGCGCTTAATGGTAAATACTTCCTTCTAAAAAGGGGCAAGAAATTGTTCCATTTGGCCAAATTTGTATAGCTATTAACGAGCTTATAACTAATTGTTTTTATGGTAGTTATTTCAAAATACAAATTCTTGAAAAATCGCTCCGTTATTCCTTGCTAAAAGGCCCACCGCGCGTATAATGCGTCGGCTCTGTGTCATTGGGCACTGGGGTTTTTTGGGCTTCTGAAAGTGTAGAATCCCAGAAGTTGGGCTGAAGGGTTTTACTCATGAGTCCTGGATTGAAAGTCACTTCGTGATTCTCAAAATGCGTGTTCCTTCATTAAGCTGTGCTTAACAAGGACCACATATAAATGCTCTTTAAAAAATAGATTAAGCAATAGAGGTGGGTGCTTGCTGGTTAGGCGAGAGATCTAAGCAATTAGGTCTTGTCTTAATTCGCGCCATTTGGCGTGAAAGAAAAGACCCTTTCAAAGTAAGCAACTGCGTTTATTCATTTAAATGAAGAAATAGGCGTTGGTTTGATCCTTCTCTTTGTAGAGAGTTCTTCGGAGTTCTTTGTGGGGGATAGGAAATAACTAACACAGTAGTTTGTGATCTTTGAGCAATACTTTTGTGGTTGTTGTCTTTGCCAGATTAAGTAGTACTGGTAGTAGTAAGGCGATGGCCACAGTTAGATTAAACTGAAGAGTTTGATCATGGCTCAGATTGAACGCTGGCGGTAGGCTTAACACATGCAAGTCGTGCGAGAAAGTATCTTCGGATATGAGTAGAGCGGCGGACGGGTGAGTAACGCGTAGGAATCTACCTAGTAGAAGGGGATAGCCCGGGGAAACTCGGATTAATACCGTATACCTCCTTCGGGAGAAAGAGGGCCTCTCTTTGAAGCTTTCGCTATTAGATGAGCCTGCGTAAGATTAGCTTGTTGGTGAGGTAAAGGCTCACCAAGGCG